>NZ_JBITXL010000007.1:329149-512752 GCF_044544685.1 Streptomyces sp. NPDC053542 | reverse complement strand
TTTTGGCACGCTGTTGAGTTCTCAAGGAACGGACGCTTCCTTTGTACTCACCCGAGAGACTCTCTCAGGCTTTCCTCCGGGCGCTTCCCTTCGGTGTTTCACACTCTATCAGGTCTTTCTGGCCTTCCGAACCACGCTCTTTTCTGTAGCCATTGCACGCATTGCAAGGCAATGCAGGCATACAGAAACGACCGAGATTCTCGGATCAGAAGTTCTGATGGGGTGCTGTCCCGGTCTCGGGCCGCAGTGACTGCGTCCTCGTTTCCGGGGCAGGTGTTAGACAGTACAGGCGGGGTTGGGGCGAGGCAAATCGGGGGAAGGGCAGCGTCCAGGGGTACCCCCTCAGACGCGTGATCGCGTCTCGCGTCTGTCATGCGGAGTGTCCACTTCTTATGACTTACGCTCTGACCGGTGCGCCGTCCGGGACAGGTAGTGACGGCGACCTGATAGATCTCCACCCCTGGGAGGCTTCCCATGACCACCGTGACGTCCCCGCTCGCCGGACGCGCCATCGGGCTCAGTGCAGTTCCTGATCCCGTCTTCTCCGGCGCGATGGTGGGGCCCGGTACCGCGATCGACCCGGAGCGTGAGCCTTCCGTGGCGCTCGCGCCCGTGGACGGCGTCGTCGTCTCTCTGCACCCGCACGCGTTCGTCGTCGTCGACGGCGACGGGCACGGAGTGCTGACGCACCTCGGCATCGACACCGTTCAGCTCAATGGCGAGGGCTTCGAGCTGCTCGTCAACAAGGGGGACACCGTGGCGCGCGGTCAGGGCGTCGTCCGGTGGAACCCCGCCGCCGTCGAAGAGGCCGGTAAGTCGCCGGTCTGCCCCGTCGTCGCGCTGGAGGCCACCGCCGACGCGCTCGGCGACGTGCGCGAGGACGGCGACGTGAAGGCCGGGGATCAGCTCTTCAGCTGGCAGTGATGCGCGGCGCCGTTCCGTAGGGCACGCGCGCGTGGCGCGCGCGGACCGGCAGCGTGGACCGAGCGGCCGTATCGGGCCGCACGTACAACAGTTCAACGCGACGGCAGTGACCGTCGCATCACACGGAGACGGGTGCAATGGAAACAACGCTGCGAGGCGTCGGCGTGAGCCACGGTGTCGCCATAGGCGAGGTGCGGCACATGGGGACGGCGGTGCTGGAACCGCCGGCCAAGCAGATCCCCGCCGAGGAAGCGGAGCGCGAGCAGGGGCGCGCCCGCCAGGCCGTGGAAGCCGTGGCCGCCGACCTGATCGCCCGCGGCAACCTCGCGGGCGGTGAGGCGCAGGCAGTGCTGGAGGCCCAGGCCATGATGGCCCAGGACCCCGAGCTGATGGCCGACGTCGACCGCCGGATCGCGGTGGGCAGCACGGCCGAGCGCGGTGTGTACGACGCGTTCGCCGCCTACCGGGCGCTGCTGGCCGGTGCCGGGGAGTACCTGGCGGGCCGGGTCGCGGACCTGGACGACGTGCGGAACCGGATCGTGGCGCGGCTGCTGGGCGTGCCGATGCCGGGTGTGCCGGACAGCGACGAGCCGTACGTGCTGATCGCGCGGGACCTCGCGCCGGCCGACACGGCGCTGCTGGACCCGTCGCTGGTCCTCGGCTTCGTGACCGAGGAGGGCGGGCCGACGAGCCACAGCGCGATTCTGGCGCGGGCGCTGGGTGTGCCGGCCGTGGTCGCGCTGCCGGGTGCGCATGAGCTGGTCGAGGGCACGGTGGTGGCCGTGGACGGCTCCACCGGGGAGATCTTCGTGAACCCGAGCGACGAGAAGCGCGCCGAGCTGGAGCGGGCGGCCGCGGAGCGGAAGGCCGCGCTGGCCGCCGCGACCGGGCCGGGTGCGACGTCCGACGGTCACAAGGTGCCGCTGCTGGCGAACGTCGGCGGTCCGGCGGACGTTCCGGCGGCGGTCGAGGCCGGTGCCGAGGGTGTCGGGCTGTTCCGTACGGAGTTCCTTTTCCTCGACGACAGCAAGAACGCGCCGTCGGAGGAGAAGCAGGTCGAGGCGTACCGCCAGGTGCTGGAGGCGTTCCCGGAGGGCCGGGTGGTCGTGCGCGTGCTGGACGCGGGCGCGGACAAGCCGCTGGACTTCCTGACGCCGTCGGACGAGCCGAACCCGGCGCTGGGCGTGCGGGGGCTGCGTACCCTGCTCGACCACCCCGACGTGCTGCGGACCCAGCTCACCGCGCTGGCCAAGGCGGCGGAGGGGCTGCCGGTCTATCTCGAGGTCATGGCGCCGATGGTGGCGGACCGTACGGACGCCAAGGCATTCGCCGACGCGTGCCGTGAGGCGGGGCTCCAGGCGAAGTTCGGCGCGATGGTGGAGATTCCCTCCGCCGCGCTGCGGGCGCGTTCGGTCCTGCAGGAGGTGGAGTTCCTGTCGCTGGGCACGAATGACCTGGCGCAGTACACCTTCGCCGCCGACCGTCAGGTCGGTGCGGTGTCCCGGCTGCAGGACCCGTGGCAACCCGCGCTGCTCGACCTGGTGGCGATCTCCGCGGAGGCCGCCAAGGCCGAGGGCAAGAGCTGTGGTGTGTGCGGCGAGGCGGCTTCCGACCCGCTGCTCGCGTGTGTGCTGACCGGACTGGGCGTCACCAGCCTTTCCATGGGTGCGGCGTCGCTTCCTTACGTGCGCGCGACACTGGCGAAGCACACGCTGGCGCAGTGCGAGCGTGCCGCGTCGGCGGCGCGTGCTGCGGACACCGCCGAGGAGGCCCGTCTGGCGGCGCAGGCGGTGCTCTCCGGGGAGTGACCGCAGGTTCTCCTCCACGGCGCGGTGCCGTGTGGTGATGCCGTGGGTCCGATGGCCGTCCCGCCCTTGTGGCGGGGCGGCCATCGGCGTTTCGAGGGGCCGCCCGCCGGACCGTTACGTGTCCCCGCAGTGCTCGTGGGGGTATGGGGGCGGCGGTACGGGGATGCCGGGGAGGTAGTCGACGCCCGGCTCGGGTGAGACGGGGTCGCCGGTCCTGGCGTCGGTGCAGTACGCGGAGAAGACCTCGGCGGCGGTGAGGGCGCGCAGCCAGGTGCCGCGCAGGGACCAGCCGCGTACTTCGTCGCCGTGCTCGTCGTCGAGGGTGCGGGCGACGACGCCGCCCGGGCGGCGCAGGGCCATGCCGGCGGCGAGCACCGTGCAGAAGATCAGTGCTTCCGCTTCGGCGAGGTGGAGGCGGCCGTCGGGGTGGGCCGTGGCGTGCAGCGCCGCGAGCAGTGGGCTGCCGTCGCCGGCGGGGACGCTGCAGACGAGGTGGTGTCTGCCGGGGCCCAGGGCGTCGAGGAGCCGGAGCATGGCCTGGGAGGCGTTTTCGAAGGCGTCGTGGGCGGTGTCACCGTCGCAGGTGGGGCAGCGGCCCGCGGTGGTGAGGAGGGTGCCGGCGCGGTCCCAGGTGTCCTGGCGGTCGGCCTCTTCGAGGAGTGCGGGCAGGGTGTCGGTGAGCCGTCGTCCGGTGTACGGAACGGCGGCGCCGGCCGCGGCCATCTCGGTGGTGTAGCGGGCGCGGCTTTCGGGGCGGTCGGGGTGCAGTCCGTTGTCGGTGCAGTAGGCGGCGTATTCGGCGGGGTCGAAGAGGGTGAGGGTGGTGTGCCGGCTCTGGGCCGCGAGGGTGCGGAGCAGGCCGTCGAGCCGGCGGAGGTAGCCGGGGTGGTCCTGGCCGGTGAAGGGGAAGGTGCGGTAGCGGCTCATTGCCGCGAGGTCGTCGGGGGTCGGCAGGACGGCGAGGGTGCCGGGGATTTCGCGGCCGATCCGGCGCCGGGCGGCAGCGGTCCTGCGGCGGGCGTGGCCTGCGGGTCCGCGGGCGCGGCGGGTGGTGCGGCGGTGTCCGGCGGCGGGCTCGGTGGCGGGCTCGGTGGCGGGCCCGGTGCGGCGTGCGGTGCTGGTCATGTTTTCCCCCGTGGCGTTGCTGGTGAGCGGGCTCGGGCCGGCCGGCCCGGGCTCGTGAGTCGTCATCGCCGGCGACTCATTGCTCACTGAGCGTAAGCGAGGGGTCTGACAATCGCGTGCGTGAGCCGCCGGAACCGCCTGTGACCAGGCTTTTCCGGCGGCTCATTGATCACTTGGCGCGGTCGGCGGCGATCCGCTCGTAGAACCGGAGGAGTTCGAGGTTGTCGACGGAGCCGGGGTTGACGGCCTTTTCCAGCGGGGTGCCCTGGAGGAGGCGCTTGACCGGGACTTCGATGCGCTTGCCGGTGAGGGTGTGCGGCACGCCGGGGGCTTCGATGATGTCGTCGGGGACGTGGCGCGGCGAGAGCTGGGTGCGGATGGTCTGCTTGATGCGGCCGCGCAGGTCGTCGTCGAGGGTGGCGCCTTCGGCGAGGTGGACGAAGAGGGGCATCCAGTAGCCGCCGTCGGGGAGTTCGAGGCCGATGACGAGGGACTCGCGGATTTCGGGGAGACGTTCGACGGCCTCGTAGATGTCGGCGGAGCCCATGCGGACGCCCTGGCGGTTGAGGGTGGAGTCGGAGCGGCCGTGGATGACGACGGTGCCGCGTGCGGTGCGGGTGATCCAGTCGCCGTGCCGCCAGACGCCGGGGTACATCTCGAAGTAGCTGTCCCGGTAGCGGCTGCCGTCGGGGTCGTTCCAGAAGCGGATCGGCATGGAGGGCAGCGGGTTGGTGACGACGAGCTCGCCGACCTCGTCGGTGAGGGGCTTGCCCTGGGGGTCCCATGCCTGGACGTCGGTGCCGAGGCAGGGGGCCTGGAGTTCGCCGATGTAGACCGGGAGGGTGGGGACGGCACCGGCGAAGCAGCTGCAGACGTCGGTGCCGCCGCTGACGGAGGCGATCCAGAGGTCTTCGGCGACTTCGTCGTGGAGCCAGCGGAAGCCGTCGGGGGGCAGCGGGGAGCCCGTGGTGGCGACGCACTTGACGCGGGAGAGGTCGTAGTCGCGTCCGGGGTGGACGCCGGCCTTGGCGCAGGCCATGACGTAGGCGGCGGAGGTGCCGAAGAGGGTGGCGCCGGTGCGTTCGGCGATGCCCCACTGGGCGCCGGTGTCGGGGAAGCCGGGACTGCCGTCGTACAGGACGATCGTGGAGCCCACGAGGAGGCCGGCGGCGAGGAAGTTCCACATCATCCAGCCGGTGGAGGTGTACCAGAAGAAGCGGTCCTCAGGACCGAGGTCGCAGTGGAGGCCGGCCTGCTTGAGGTGTTCGAGGAGGATGCCGCCCTGGGACTGGACGATGGCCTTGGGGAGGCCGGTGGTGCCGGAGGAGTACAGGACCCACAGGGGGTGGTCGAACGGGACCTGTTCGAAGACCGGCTCTTCGTCCCGGGAGACGACGTCGTCCCACTGGAGCGCGCCTTCGGGGGCTTCGGTACCGAGGAGCGGGATGTGCACGACGGCGGTGAGGCTGGGGAGTTCGGCGCGCAGCTCGGCCACTGTGGCGCGGCGGTCGTGTTCCTTGCCGCCGTAGCGGTAGCCGTCGACGGTGAACAGGACGACCGGTTCGACCTGCTGGAAGCGGTCCAGAACGCTGCGGGCGCCGAAGTCGGGGGCGCAGGAGGTCCAGACGGCGCCGACGGCGGCGGAGGCGAGGAGGGCGACGACGGCCTGCGGGATGTTGGGTACGTAGCCGCTGACGCGGTCGCCGGGGCGGACGCCGAGGCGGCGGAGTTCGGCGGCCAGCGAGCCGACCTGGGCGCGGAGCTCGGCCCAGGTGAGGGGGGTGGGTTCGTGGCTCTCGTCGACGTGCAGGAGGGCGGGGTCGGCGGCCCTGGCGGGGTCCTCGCCGGCGCGCAGGGCGTGCTCGGCGTAGTTGAGGGTGGCGCCGGGGAACCAGCGGGCGCCGGGCATCGTGGCGTCGGCGAGCACGGTCTCGTACGGGGTGCTGAAGCGGACGTCGAACCATTCGGCGGTGGCGCGCCAGAAGGTGCTCAGCTCTTCGACGGACCAGCGGTGCAGTGCGGCGTAGCTCGCGGCGGGGTCACCGGGGGTGGCGGCGGGCGCGCCGTAGTGGGTGGCGGCCCACTCCTGGAAGCGGGTGACCTGTGCTCCGGCGATACGGTCCGCGCCGGGCTGCCACAGGGGCTCCGGGTGGGGTGCGGGCTGCGGTGCGGTGGTCATCATGCGGCTCCCGGGCTGTACACGGTTGGTGTGCCGGTCCGTGCGCTGCGGTGGGCGGTGCCGCCGGCCGTCCCGGTCCGGTGGTGCCCGACGCGTCCGTAGGGGTGCGCAGGACACGATTGGTCAGGACGATGCCACGTGATCGACTTCCGCACCAGGGTGGGCACCCCACATTCGGGGGGAGGAGTGTGTGGCGCGACCACGGTGTGAAGGGCGTGTACGGAGGCGGGCCGCGGCTCCTGGAGCGCGGTGTCTCTTTTACGGACACAGCAGGTCAACGCAGGTGAACGGAGACTGAACGATGTCTTCCTCGGCGTGCGTCGATGGCAGGCTGACGGTATGGACGGGCGGGATCTGGTGCGGTCGGCACGGATGGTCAGGGCGGTGGGCGTCGCGCAGGGGTGGTTGTCGGTTCGGTCGGCGCTGCGCCGGAGGCGGGCGGACGCGGCCGGGCTGCCGCCACGAGGAGCGGAGCGGGCACGGGTACCGGGTACGGCGATGGGGGCGGAGCCGCAGCCCGGTGGCGGCGTGGTGCGGTTCGCGCGGTCCTCGCTGCGCATCCGGGTGACGGCGGGCGGCGCGGTCTTCTGCGGCTGGGACGGGGCGACGCCGGAGCCCTCGTACGCGCTGGTGGGGACGGGCCCTGAGGCGGACGGCCGGGCGGAGCTGGAGCCGGACACCGAGGGCGGCTGGCGGGTCGTGTCGGAGCGGGTGATGGTCGCGGTGTCCCGGCACGGCGCGGTGGAGATCCGTACGCCCGGCGGGGTGGTGCTGCGTCGGGAGCTGCCGCCGCGGTGGTGGGGCCGGGTACCGGAGGGGGCGTCGGGGCGCGCTGCCGCGTCCGAGGACGGTCCGGAAGAGGGGGCCGCGCCCGAGGAAGGCGCGCGGGTCGAGGCGTACGGAGAGTCGCGGTGGGTGCAGCGCTCCGAGGTGGCGGCGGACGCGCGGTTCTTCGGGCTGGGCGGCCGCTCCGGCGGGCCGCGGCTCCGGGACGGCACGTACCGGCTGTGGAACACCGACCCCGGGGGCGCGTTCGGGCCCGGCGACGATCCGCTGTCGCTGACCATGCCGGTGCAGCTGGTCGTCGCGGACGCGGGTACGCACCTGGTGTTCCACGACAACTCCTGGGACGGGCGGGTCACGCTGCACGAGGGTGAGGAGGGCCGGGGTTCGGGGCACGACCGGGCCGGTGCCTGCGAGCTCCGGATGGACGGTGGCCCGCTGCGGTACTGGGTGCTGACGGGGACGCCGGCCCGGGTGCTGTACGGGTGGGCGTCGCTCACGGGGGCGCCCGCGCTGCCGCCGCGCTGGGCGCTCGGGCACCAGCACGCCCGGTTCGGCTTCGGTGATGCCACGGAGGTGCGGCGGGTGGCCGCCGGTTACCGTGCGCGCGGTGTGCCGCTGACGGCGCTCCACCTGGACATCGACCACTTTGACGGCCACCGGGTGTTCACGGTGGACCGGGCCCGCTTTCCCGACCTGCCGGGGCTCGCCTCGGAGCTGCGCCAGGACGGGGTGCGGCTGGTGTCGATCGTCGATCCCGGGGTGAAGGCGGAGCCGGGGAACGCGGTGTACGAGAGCGGGGCGGCGGCCGACGTGTTCGTGCGGGAGGCGAGCGGGCGCGAGGTGCGCGGCGCGGTGTGGCCGGGCGAGGCGGTCTTCCCCGACTTCACGGACGCCCGGGTGCGCAAGTGGTGGGGCGGGCTGTACGCGGAGCGGCTGGCGCAGGGGTTCGCGGGCGTGTGGCACGACATGAACGAGCCGTCCTCCTTCGTGGCGTTCGGGGATCCGACGCTCCCCCGGTCCGCGCGGCATGCTCTGGAGGGCCGGGGCGGGGACCACCGGGAGGCGCACAACGTCTACGGGCTGGCGATGGCGCGCGCCGGCTATGAGGGGCTGGGCGAGCTGCGCCCCGAGGAGCGGCCGTTCCTCTTCTCGCGCTCCGGGTGGGCCGGACTGCAGCGCTACGGGGGCACGTGGTCGGGGGACGTGGCGTCCGGATGGCCGGGGCTGCGGGCTTCGTTGTCGCTGGTGCTGGGCCTGGGGCTGTGCGGTGTTCCGTACAGCGGCCCGGACATCGGGGGCTATTCGGGGGTGCCGTCGGGCGAGCTGTATCTGCGGTGGTTCCAGCTGGGCGCGTACCTGCCGCTGTTCCGTACGCACTGTGCGCACGACGCGGGGCGCCGGGAGCCGTGGGAGTTCGGGGACGAGGTCCTGGAGCACGCGCGTGCGGCGGCTCTCGAACGCGAGCGGCTGCTTCCCTACGTGTACACGCTGGGCCACCTGGCACGGCTGACCGGTGCTCCGTATGTGCGCCCCGTGTGGTGGAGCGCGCCGCGCGACCGGGCGCTGCGCGACTGCGAGGACGCATTCCTGCTGGGTGACGCGCTGTTGGTGGCGCCGGTGCTGGAGGCGGGGACGCGGCGGCGGACCGTGCGGCTGCCGCGCGGGCGGTGGTACGACACGGCGACCGGCCAGGCGTACGACGGGCCGGGGCAGGTGGTGGTGGAGGCGCCGCTCGCGCGGATTCCGGTGCTGGCACGGGCGGGCGCGGTGCTGCCGGTGACGGGTGCGGACGGCGGTATCGAGCTGGAGGTCTGGGCGCCGGCTCCGGGGCGCAGGGGCGGCGGAATCGTCGTGCCGGATTCCGGGGACGGTTGGGAGCGCCCGCGCGTTGAACGGATCGAGTCGCGGTGGGAGGCGGGACGTGTAGTGGTGAGCCGGGCGGACGGGGAGCCCGTGCAGTACGGGGTGCGGATCCGCGGCGGCGGGGCCGGGACGGGGGTCTGACGGGGCGGGTCGGACGACGCGGTGCCCGGGCGGGGCGCGACCCTTCGGCGGCGCGTGGTGGTCTTCCGCCGGCCGGGCCGGGCCTGGTAGACGATGGGCATGCCAAGACTTGCTGCCGCGCTGCGCGGCCTCGCCGTCACCGCCGCCACCCTGGTCTCCGTCGCCGCCCTGCCCTCGGGGGCCGAGGCCCAGCAGCCGCACGGAACGCCGTCCTCCGCACCGGCCGTACCGGCGAAGGGCGCCAAGGACCCCAAGGCGCCGAAGGAGTTCGTGGCGCTGCGGGACGTGGATCCGACGATCCGGCAGGAGATGCGGTACTACACGCCGCACAACTTCATGGGCGTGCCGGTCACCGGTTACGAGAAGCCGATGTGCCTCCTGACGCGGGACGCGGCGGAGGCGCTGCACCGTGCGCAGGTGTCCTTCCTCAAGGAGGGCTACACGCTGAAGGTGTACGACTGCTACCGGCCGCAGCGGGCGGTGAACCACTTCGTGGACTGGGCCAAGGACCTGGACGACCAGCGCATGAAGGGTGAGTTCTATCCACAGGTCGACAAGTCGACGCTCTTCGCGGACGGGTACATCGCGGAGAAGTCCGGGCACAGCCGGGGCAGCACGGTGGATCTGACCCTGGCGAAGCTGCCGGCGCTGCCGACCCGCCCGTACGTGCCCGGTGAGCCGCTGCGTCCCTGCTACGGCCCGCAGGACGAGCGGTTCCCCGACAACTCGCTCGACATGGGCACCGGTTTCGACTGCTTCGACACCTTGGCGCACACCCTGGACCCGCGCATCAAGGGAGAGCAGCGGAAGAACCGGCTGCTTCTGAAGGACGGGCTGGAGAAGACCGGTTTTGTGAACTACGAGAACGAGTGGTGGCACTACACCTTCCAGCCGGAGACGTTCCCCGACACCTACTTCGACTTCCCCGTCGCGCGGAAGTCGCTCGCCGGACGCCACTGACCATCGCGGGCTTCAGTGACCACGGCGGACGTCGCTGACAGCCGCCGCGCACCGGCGCTACCGTGCGCCCATGACGACACGGGAATTCGCCACCTACGAGGACTTCTGGCCGTACTACGTCGCGATGCACTCCAAGGCCGCGACCCGGTGGGTGCACCTGACGGGCACGCTCACCGGGCTCGCGGTCTCGGCGTACGGGCTGATACGGCGGCGCCGGAAGCTGCTCCTCGGGCTGCCGCTGATCGGTTACGGGACGGCCTGGCCCGCGCACTTCCTCATCGAGGGCAACAACCCGGCCACCTTCGGGCACCCCGCCTGGTCGCTGCGCGGTGACGCGCAGATGATCCGCATGATGCTGGCGGGCCGGGACGCCGAGCTGGACGAGATCGCCCGCAAGTGGCTCGCGGAGAACGCCCAGTAGGCCAACGCCGCCGTCTCCCTCCCCGGTTCAGAGCCGCCCGCCGGCCGAGTCCGACGACAGCCGCTGGGCCACGTACACCGGGATCACGGACAGGGCGATGAGCAGGGCGGCGACGACGTTGATGACGGGGGCCTGGTTCGGGCGGGCCAGGTTCTCGTAGATCCAGATGGGCAGCGTCTTCGTGCCCGGTCCCGCGGTGAACGTGGTGACCACGATCTCGTCGAAGGAGAGCGCGAAGGCGAGCAGGGCGCCCGCGAAGAGGGCCGAGCGCAGCGCGGGCAGCGTGACGAGGCGGAAGGTCTGGGCGGGGCGGGCGCCCAGGTCGGCGGATGCCTCGGCGAGCGAGGGCGCGATACGGCGCAGCCGGGCGGCGACGTTGTTGAAGACGATGACGACGCAGAAGGTCGTGTGGCCGACGATCACGGTGAACAGGCCGAAGCCGATGCCGAGCGGGTCCAGGACGGTGCGGAAGGCCGCGTTGAGCGCGATGCCGGTGACGATGCCCGGCAGCGCGATGGGCAGCACGACCAGGAACGAGACCGTCTGCCGGCCGAAGAAGCGGTGCCGGTGGACGGCGAAGGCGGCCAGTACGCCGAGGACGAGCGCGATGGCGGTGGCGGCGAGGCCGGCCCGCAGGGA
Organism: Streptomyces sp. NPDC053542; assembly: GCF_044544685.1. Classification (NCBI taxonomy): domain Bacteria; kingdom Bacillati; phylum Actinomycetota; class Actinomycetes; order Kitasatosporales; family Streptomycetaceae; genus Streptomyces; species Streptomyces sp. NPDC053542. The sequence continues at coordinate 501,906 of NZ_JBITXL010000007.1, read as the reverse complement.
GGTCCACAGGGCGTCCCGTACGCCCTGGCTGTGTGCGGCACGGACCCACCATTCGCCGGTCAGCCCGCTGGGCGGCCAGGCGAAGGAGCGGTCGGCGTTGAAGGAGTTGAGGACGACCAGGAGCAGCGGGATGTGGACGACCGCCAGGCCCGCGGCCGTCAGTACGCCGAGCACGGTGCGGGCGGTGCGGGTCAGGTGCACCTCGCGACCTCCTCGGAATTCGTCTGCGGGATCGGGAACGCGGCCGGCGCGACGCCCGTTGTCACTGTGAGTTGAGATGCTGTCACAACGAGTCCAGGGCTCCGGCCCGCCGGACCGCTGCCAGGTAGCAGACGATCAGGACGACGGGGACGGCCGAGAGCGCGGCGGCCAGGGGGAGGTCGAGGGTCACCTGTGACGCGATCACATTGCCGAGCAATTGAGTGCGGCCGCCGACGATCTGGACCGTGAGGTAGTCGCCGAGGCTGAGGGAGAAGGTGAAGACGGAGCCGGCGAGCAGGGCGGGACGCACGGCGGGCAGGACGACGAGGCGCAGGGTGCGCCAGGCGCCGGCACCGAGGTCCGCGGATGCCTCCAGGTGCGGGGTGGGCAGCCGCTCCAGAGCGGCGAAGACGGGGAGGATCATGTACGGGAGCCAGAGGTAGGCGAGGACGAGGACGGCGGCGGGCAGGCCGTAGCCGGGGCCGGTCAGGCCGAGCGGGGCGAGTACCGCATTGACCAGGCCGTGTTCGCCGAGCATGACGCGCCAGGCGTACGCCTTGACGAGGTAGCCGGCCCACAGGGGCGTGAGCACGGCCACGAGCAGGGCGCGCCGCCACCATCCCGAAGCCACCCGCGCCATGAAGAAGGCCATGGGCAGGGCGAGGAGGGCGTCGATGAGGGTGACGGCGACGGCGACGCCGAGGGTGCGCAAGGTGATGGTGCGGTAGACGGGATCGGTGAGGAGGGTGCGGAAGTTGTCGGTGTTCCAGATATGGACGACGTCGGAGGTGAAGCTGTCGGTGGTCCAGAAGGCGGACAGGAGCAGGACGGCGAGCGAGCCGAGGTAGGCGAGGCCCAGCCACAGCAGGGGTGGCGTGAGCAGCGCCGCCAGCCTCAGCCGCGCTCCCGTGCGGGAGGTTCCGGAAGGCACCGAAGTCCCTGAAGGCCCGGAAGGCATCGAAGCAGCAGTCTCCGCAGTCGAAGTATCCGAAGTACCCGGAGTACCCGGAGTACCCGGAGTCGAAGGCACCGAGGTCACCGGCTCGCTCTCAGCCCTTGATCTCCGTCCAGGCGCGTGTCCACTGGGCGTAGTCGGTGCACTGCACGTTCGTCCTGCCGTCCAGGCACTGCTTCACGGGGGTGGTCCAGAAATGCACGCGCTTGTAGTAGCTCTCGTCATCGGCGTGGTAGGTGGCGCAGTGCTTGGGGTCGGCGGTCTCCTTGCACGCCTCGGCGTTCGCCGGTGCTTCGCCGAAGTACTCGGCGACCTGGGCGTTCACCTTCGGCGAGACGATCCAGTCGAGCCACTTGTAGGCGCAGTTGGGGTGCTCGGCCTTGGCGGCGACCATCCAGGTGTCCGACCATCCGGTGGCGCCCTCCTTGGGCAGGACGGCCTTGACCGGGGCCTTCTCGGCCTGGGTGAGGTTGGCGATGACCTGCCAGGTGGTGCCGACGACGCTGTCGCCGCCCTTGAAGGCGGTGACTTCCTTCTGGTAGTCGCTCCAGTACTCGCCGATGTTGCCGTGCTGCTTCTTCAGGAGCGCAACGGCGGCGTCCAGCTGCTTCTGGTCCAGCGCGTAGGGGTTCTTGATGCCCAGCTGCGGCTCGGTCTTCATCAGGTACAGCGCGGCGTCGGCGATGTAGATGGGCGAGTCATAGGCGGTGACCTTGCCGGCGTGCTTCGGGGCGTCCTCGAAGACGGCCCGCCAGGAGTCGGGGGCCGGCTTGACCTTGTCGGTGCGGTACATGAGGAGGTTGGCGCCGCGGCCGTGCGGGATGCCGTACATCTGCCCGTCGACGGAGTTGAACGGCTGCTTCTTGAGGCCCGCGAAGATGTCCTTGTAATTCGGGACGAGGTCGGTGTTGACGGGAGCGGCGTCGCCGGAGGCGATCAGGCGGAGGGTGGCGTCGCCGGAGGCGGAGACCGTGTCGTACTGGCCGGTCTTCATCAGCGAGACCATCTCGTCGGAGGTCCCCGCGATCTTGGTGTTGACCTTGCAGCCGGTCTGCTTCTCGAAGGGGTGGACCCAGTCGACCTTCGGGTCGTTGGAGCCGTCCTCGGCGTAGCCGGCCCAGGCGATGACGTTGACCTGGCCCTCGCCCTTGCCGAGCGTCTTCTTCATGGGGACGTCCGGCGCGCGGAAGCCGCCGCCCCGGTCACCGCCGCCTCCGCCGCTTCCGCCGGAGCCGCACCCTACGGCCAGCAGCAGGACCGTGGCCGCCGCGGCGGCCTTCCACACGTACGTGTTGCGCATCCGGTTCTCTCCCGTCGCACACGGCGTCAGACACAGGCTCCGAGCGGAGCCAGTATCCGGATCAAGACGGTGCTCCACCAGTGCGCGTCGGGACACGATCGGGTCAAGTCGGTAGGCAGAGCCCGGACTTCGGGCCGGCGCGTCGGGCCGCCGGGGCAGCGCGGGGCCTCAGCCCGGTACGGGATACGCGTCGTCGGCGTCCCAGGCGAGGCGTACGGGGGTGTCGGCGCGGGCCGGCAGGACGGACCCGGAGGTGTTCAGGCGGAGGACGGTCAGCCGGTCGCCGCCCTCGTCGAGCCGGACGCGGAAGCGGGTGTGCGGGCCGGCGTGGGCAATGTCGGTGATCCGGCCGGTCACGGACCGCTCCCCCGGGCTCCCCGGCCCGGCGCCGTACAGCGCGTCGAGTGGCGTGATTCGTATGCGCTCGGGCCGGATGCTGTACGTGCCCGGGCGGCCCGTCAGCCGCTGTGCCGCCGCGCCGCACACCAGGTTCGTCACACCCACGAATCCGGCGACGAAGGCGGTGGCCGGGCGGTCGTAGATCTCCAGCGGCGGGCCGGTCTGCGCGATGCGGCCGCCGTCGAGTACGGCGACCCGGTCGCTCATCGTCAGCGCCTCCTCCTGGTCGTGGGTGACCAGGAGGAAGGTGATGCCGGTGGTGCGCTGGATCTGTTTGAGCTCGGTCTGCATCTCCTGGCGGAGCTTGAGGTCCAGGGCGCCGAGCGGCTCGTCCAGGAGGAGCAGTCCGGGGCGGTCGACGAGGGCGCGGGCGAGGGCGACGCGCTGCCGCTGACCGCCGGAGAGCTGTGCCGGGCGCCGGTCGCCGTAGTCCTCGAGCCGTACGGTGGCGAGCGCCTCGCGGGCCCGGGCCCGGCGTTCGTCCTTGCGGACGCCGGCGACGCGCAGCGCGTAGCCGACGTTCTGCTCGACCGTCATGTGCGGGAAGAGGGCGTAGTCCTGGAAGACGGTGTGCACGTCGCGGCGGTGCGGGGGCAGGGCGGTGACGTCGCGGCCGGCCAGTTCGACGCGGCCGGAGGTGGGGCGTTCGAAGCCGGCGATGAGGCGCAGGAGGGTCGACTTGCCCGAGCCCGAGGGGCCGAGGAGGGAGAAGAACTCACCTTCGTGGATGGCGAGTTCGGCGTGGTCGACGGCGCGTACGGCGCCGAAGTCCTTGGTGAGTGCGGTCAGACGGACCGCGGTTGCGGGCGGTGCGGGCCTGGTGTCCGGCACGTTGTCCTCGGCCATGCGGTCTCCTCCCCGGTGGGCGGCTTGATCGCGCCGGGTGACTGTACCGGGGCGGTACGGGCCGCGTCACGGGCGCGGGGACCGCCCGCCGCATTCTCGCGACGCCGTCGAAGGGTGCGTGAACACCGCGTGAACCCTGCTGCGCGAGGGGCGGGAGGGGGGCATGCTGTCCGCGTGCCTGCCTGGACGGACCAGCTCCGATTCGCCTACCAGCCCGTCGTGAACCTCACGACCGGTTCCGTCGCCGCGCTGGAGATACTCGCCCGCCCCGAGCACGGGGACGTGCTCACGCAGGCCCGCCGTTCCCCCGGCATCGACGTCGAACTGGCCGCGCTCGCGGTGCGGCACGCCACGCAGCGCGAGACGCTGCTGCCGCTGCAGGTGAACCTCTTCGCGACGACCGCGGCGGAGCTGCCGGAGCTGACCGCGCTCCGCGCCGCGGTACGTGCGGTGGGGCGGCGGCCGTGCGAGATCACCCTGGATATCACCGGGCCGTACACGCATGTGCCGGCCCGCGCGCTGCTGGAGGCGGTGGCGGGGCTGCGCGCCGACGGCTTCCGGATCTGCGTGGACGGGGTGGGCGACGGGGACATTCCGCTGCGGCTGCTGGGGGATGTGGCGCCGGACGTGATCAAGCTGGACGCCTCGCTCTGCACGGACCTGGACGCCCGGCCGGGGCGCGCGGCGGTGGTGCGGATGGTGCGGCAGCTCTGCGACGAGCTGGGCGGGCTGTTGTCGGTGGAGGGGGTGGAGACCGAGCGGAGTTACGCGGCGGTGCTGCGGGCGGGCGCGCAGCTTGCCCAGGGGCATCTCTTCGCGCCGCCCGCGCGGAGGCCCACGGCCGAGGTCTTCGTCCCGGCACCCGCGCCGTCGGCGCCCGTGCCGAGCCCGGCCCGGGCCGCGTCCGCGCAGGGGCCCGGCTCCGCCCAGGACCCCGCGCCCGCCATGCCCGCCGGCGGCCAAGACGGGCCGTCCGTCGCGCAGTTCCTGCAGCCGGCCGCGTTGCTGCCGGTGACCGCTTCGGCGGAGGAGGTGCGGCGGCGGCTCACGGGGCTGCCGGACGTCTCCGGGGTGCTGTTGGTGGACGCGGGCGGCGTTCCCGTACGGGCGGTGGACCGGGACCGGTTCCTGCTGTCGCTGTCCGGGCGGTACGGGCACGCGCTGTACGCGGACCGGCCGGCGCTGCGGCTGGGCGACCGGCCGCGTACGGTCGGCGCGGGCGCGACCGCCTGGGAGGTGCTGGACGTCATCGCGGACGGCGACCGGGACCGTACGGGTGACGACGTGGCGGTGGTGGACGAGCAGGGGCGGTGCATCGGGGTGGTGCATCTGGCGGACATCCTGCGGGCGTTGGCGGAGAGCCGGGTGGAGGAGGCCGCGCGGCTCAATCCGCTGACCCGGCTGCCGGGTTCCGACGCGGTCAACGGCGAGGTGGACCGGCGGCTCGGGCAGGGCCGCGCCGTGGCCCTGAGCTGGCTGGACGTGGACGGGTTCAAGCAGGTCAACGACGGCGCCGGGTTCGCGGCGGGGGACGAGCTGATCCGGGCGGTGGGCGCGGCGCTGGCCCGGGCGGCGCGCGGCGACGCGGCCTGCCGGGTGGGGCACATCGGGGGCGACGACTTCCTGGTGCTGACCGATCCGGAGGGTCTGGAGGCGGTCGCGGCCGCCGTACTGGACGTGCCGTGGTCGGCGGGCGGGCGTCCCGTGACGCTGTCGCTGGCGACGGTGGTGTGCCCGGCCGGCGCGGTCGCCGGGCACGCGGAAGCGGCCGCCGCGCTCGCCCCGCTCAAGAAGGCGGCGAAGGGGCTGGCCGGCGGGAGCTGGGTGCTGCGCCGGTACGGTACGCCCCACCACGAGGTGCGCCGGGGCCGGATGCCCGGCCCGGCGACCATCCCCACGCCCAGCCGGACGCCCAGCCCCGCGCCCGGCCCGGCGACCGGCCCAGCGCCCGGACCGGCCCCCAGGGCCTACGCCGGCGGTCCCGAGCCCCACGCCGTCGAAGCCCACGCCGTCGAACCCCAGCCACCTGGGGCCCCGCGCCCTCGCACCCCGGGCATCTGCCGGTGACCTCCACGTGCGCACAGTGGGCGAACGGGGAGGGGCAGCAGGGGCGCCTGAGAAGTGCGGAGCACTGAGTGGTGTCAGTCGTTGCCGTCCATGTCCTTGACGCTCCATCACGGCCGGTGAACACTTCCGGGTGTCAGTCGGCGTGCCGTACGCAGGCTCCCCCCGACCGCGCGGTGACGCCGCGCGTTTCTGTGCCCCACCGGCACCTTGCCGTACTGACACGCTCGTCGCGGAGGCCGGGCGGGATGCGGGACAAAACGGCCGTCCGCTCCGCCCCGTACGGCTGCCGTGGCGCGTCCGGAAATCTGTGGCCGGGCCATGGGAGAAGTACGCACCCTGCACGGAGGACCGGGGTCCGTTCCCCGGGCAAGGGCCCAAGGAGCCGCAGATGTATTCCAATGGGGACATATTCGTCGGCGAAGTCATCGGCACGGCGATCCTGATTCTCTTCGGCGCGGGCGTCTGCGCCGCCGTCACGCTGCACTACTCCAAGGCGAAGTCGGCCGGCTGGGTGGCCATCGCCTTCGGCTGGGGCCTCGGCGTACTCGCCGGGGCCTACACCTCGGCACCGCTGTCCGGCGGCCACCTCAACCCGGCCGTCACCCTCGGCTCCGCCATCGCGGGCGGCACGCCGTGGTCCAAGGTGCCGCTGTACATGGCGGCGCAGCTCATCGGTGCGCTCATCGGCGCGGCGCTGACGTGGGGCGTGTACTACGCGCAGTTCGCGGCCAACTCGCAGGAGGACAAGGCCCAGCCGACGCTGGGGATCTTCTCCACCGGGCCCGAGATCCGCAAGCCGGTGGCGAACCTCGTCACCGAGATCATCGCGACCGTCGGCCTGGTGCTGCCCATCCTGTTCTTCGGCGAGAACAAGGGCATCGGCATCGGCCCGATCCCCGGCACCGACGGCGGGGTCTACGGCTCCGGCATCAACGTGCTGCTCGTCGCCCTGCTGGTCGTCGGCATCGGTCTGTCGCTCGGTGGCCCCACCGGGTACGCCATCAATCCGGCCCGCGACCTCGGGCCCCGTATCGCGCACGCGCTGCTGCCCATCCCGAACAAGGGCACCTCCGACTGGAGTTACGCGTGGGTGCCGGTCGCGGGCCCGCTGATCGGCGCGGTGCTCGCCGCCCTGGTGTACAACGCGGCCTTCTGACGCCTCACGCGGGTGGGTCCATGCGCCCTCAACGCATTCCCGCGCGCGCATCGTTCATGACTGCCCCTGTGCGCGGGCTTCCGACCGCGCCGTTCCGCCCGCAGCCTTGCGCTGCGGGCACCACCGCTCGCCGACTGCGGTCATCCGACTGAGGAGACGCCATGACGGACAGCACGGACAGCACGCAGAAGTACGTCGCCGCGATCGACCAGGGCACCACCTCCAGCCGCTGCATCATCTTCGACCAGGACGGCGCGATCGTCTCCGTCGACCAGCGTGAGCACCGGCAGATCTTCCCCAAGCCCGGCTGGGTGGAGCACGACGCGACCGAGATCTGGTCCAAAGTGCAGGCCGTCGTGGCGGGCGCGCTCGCGGGCGCCGGGCTGCGCGCCGACCAGCTCAGCGCGCTCGGCATCACCAACCAGCGGGAGACCACGGTCCTGTGGGACCGCAGGACGGGCAAGCCCGTGCACAACGCGATCGTCTGGCAGGACACCAGGACGGCGGCGCTCTGCAACGAACTGGGCGGCGCGGACGGCCAGGACCGGTTCCGTGAGGCCACGGGCCTGCCGCTGGCCAGCTACTTCTCGGGACCGAAGGCGGCCTGGCTGCTGGACAACGTGCCCGGGCTGCGGTCGCGCGCGGAGGCCGGCGAGATCGCGTTCGGCACCATCGACTCCTGGCTGATCTGGAACCTCACCGGCGGCACGGACGGCGGCGTGCACGTCACGGACGTGACCAACGCCGGCCGGACGATGCTGATGAATCTGGCCACCCTCCAGTGGGATCCCGCGATCCTCTCGGCGATGGGCATCCCCGAGGCGGTGCTGCCGGAGATCAAATCCTCGGCGGAGGTGTACGGCACGGCCGTGGGCCAGCTGGCGGGCGTGCCGGTGGCCTCGGCGCTGGGCGACCAACAGGCCGCGGTGTTCGGCCAGACCTGCTACGGCGTCGGCGAGGCCAAGAACACCTACGGCACCGGATCGTTCCTGCTGCTGAACACCGGGAACCGGCCCGTGCCCTCCAAGAGCGGGCTGCTGACCACGATGGGGTACCAGCTGGGCGGCGAGGCCCCCGTGTACTGCCTGGAGGGGTCCATCGCCATCACCGGCGCGCTGGTGCAGTGGTTCCGCGACCAGCTGGGCATCATCAGCTCGGCCGACGAGATCGAGACGCTGGCGGCGAGCGTGGACGACAACGGCGGCGCGTACATCGTCCCGGCGTTCTCCGGGCTGTACGCGCCGTACTGGCGCTCCGACGCGCGCGGTGTGATCACCGGCCTGACCCGCTACGTCACCAAGGCGCACCTGGCGCGTGCCGTGCTGGAGGCGACGAGCTGGCAGACGCGCGAGGTCGTGGACGCGATGTACCAGGACTCCGGTGTGCAGATCACGACGCTGAAGGTGGACGGCGGGATGACCGCCAACAACCTGCTGATGCAGCACCAGGCGGACGTGCTGGGCGTGCCGGTGATCCGCCCGGTGGTCGCGGAGACCACCTGCCTGGGCGCGGCGTACGCGGCCGGGCTGGCCACCGGCGTGTGGCGGGACCTGGACGAGCTGAAGGCGCACTGGAAGCGGGACGCCGAGTGGTCGCCGCGGATGCCGGGCGAGGTCCGGGAGCGGGAGTACGCGCAGTGGCGGAAGGCGGTGGAACGCAGCTTCGGCTGGCTGGACGAGAACGGCGAGTAGGACGGCGCGCAGGAAGCCGCGCAGGAACGCGCGCAGGACGTCCTGCGGGGGCCGTGAACACGCGGTACAGGCCCGTGTGCAGGGCCGTCGCGGCCCGTACTCCGGACGGCGGGGTACGGGCCGCGCGGCGTGTCCCGGCGGGGCTCAGCGGGCCGCGCCGGGCCGCCGCACGGATCAGGACAGCGCCGGCTCGCGCTGCTCCTCGCTCATGCGCAGCGCGTGCTGCACGACCTCGACGAGGACGTCACGCGCCGAGCCCTTCTCGCGTGCGTCGCAGTACACGACGCTGACGTCCGGGTCCAGGTCCAGCGCGTCGCGGACGGTCTCGGCGGGGTACTGCTCGGCGCCCTCGAAGCAGTTGACCGCGACGGTGAAGGGGATGCCGCGGCGCTCGAAGTAGTCGATCGCGGCGAAGGAGTCCTCCAGGCGGCGGGTGTCGGCGAGCACCACGGCGCCCAGCGCGCCGGTGGCGAGCTCGTCCCACAGGAACCAGAAGCGGTCCTGGCCCGGTGTGCCGAAGAGGTAGAGCACCAGGTCCTCGCGGAGGGTGATCCGCCCGAAGTCCATGGCGACGGTGGTGGTGTGCTTGCCCTCGACGCCCGCGGTGTCGTCGACGGGCCGGCCCGCCTCGCTCAGCTGCTCTTCCGTGCGCAGCGGCTTGATCTCGCTCACCGCGCCGACCAGCGTCGTCTTGCCGACGCCGAAGCCTCCCGCGACCAGGATCTTGAGCGTGACCGGCTCGACGGCTTTCTTGCGGCGTCGCTCAGCGCGCCCGAAGACCATTGACCGCTTCCTCCGTTTTCGGTGCTGCCGCGTCAGCGACGGACCGGCACACCGCGGCTGACGACAAGTGGGGGGAGTACGACAACTCCCGGGTAGGAGTGGATCGTTCCGCACCGACTGTACCGACGGCAAGACTCGGGTCCGGCACCGCCCCCGGCTGATGTGCTCATGATCACTGAGCGTACGGGGCGCCGCTTACGGGCGCGCCTGCCCGGCGGAACGGCCCGGTATTCCCACGAAACCCGCTGGTCCAGCGTTTACGCAGGTCAGCTTGGGTGGCGTAACTCCGGCGTAACGCCCGGGGAGTACCGTCGGCGGCTTCGGAGGGCGCGACTCCGGTGATGCGGCAGCGCACGACGGGGCGGCGCGGAAGGGAGTCAGCGATGCGGGAGACGGCACCACCGGGCGCGGAGGGCGGGGACGGCGGGCCCTGGGTGTCCTCCCGGCCCCGCGCCGAGCGGGCCCGGCAGCTGGCCGACGTGCTCCGGCAGCGGATCACCAGCGGCGCGTACGAGGACGGCGTGCTGCCCGGCGAACGCGAGTTGGGCGCGCACCTCGGGGCGTCGCGCAACGCCGTACGGGAGGCGCTCGCGCTGCTGCGCAACGAGGGGCTGATCACCCGCAAACAGGGCGTGGGCACGACGGTCGTGCTGCCCAAGTACGGCCACGGGCTGGACCGGCTGGCGGGCCTGGCGGAGACACTGACCGGACACGGCGCGGTCACCAACGAGGTACGCGCCGCCCGCCCCGTCCCCGCTCCCCCGGCGGCCATCGCGGAGCGGCTGGGGCTGCGCCCCGGGGAGAGCGCGGTGCACGTCGAGCGGCTGCGCCGGCTGGGCGGCCTCCCGCTGTCCCTGGACACCACCTACCTCACGGCCGACATCGGGATGCCGCTGCTCCGCTGCGACCTCGCGCACCGCGACCTGTTCGCGCTCATCGAGGAGACCTCCGGGCAGCGGCTGGGCCGGGCCGAGGTGTCGGTGCACGCGGTCAACGCGGGGCCGGACACCGCGGCGCTGCTGGGCGTGGAGGCGGGGGCCGCGGTCTTCGCCATCGAACGGCTCACGCATCTCGCCGACGGCCGCCCCGTGGACGCCGAGTCGCTGCACATCAGGGCCGACCGGCTGGCCCTGTATGCCACGCTGCACCGCGGGCCCGCCCCGAAGGAGGCGCGTTGACCGGCCTCGCGCCCGACACCACGACGCTGCTCCTCCTGGCGCTCTTCGGGCTGGCGGCCGGGGTCGGCATCACGGCCGTGGGCCCGGGCGGAGTGCTCGCGACCGTCGGCCTGTTCGTCCTGACGGACCTCTCCCCCGCCCAGGTCGCGGGCACCGCCATCGTCACGCACCTCGCCACCGGGATGCTGGGCACGGCCGCGTACGTGCGCTCCGGTGAGCTGCGGGAGCCGCGCACGCGGCGCACGGCATGGGTGCTGGCGGGCGCCGCGGTGCTCGGCACACCGCTCGGCGTCCTGGCCAACACCCTGGTCTCCGGGCGCGCCTTCGGGCTGCTGCTGGGCGCCTTCGTGGCGCTCGTCGGGGCACTGGTGTGGTACCGCGAGCGACGCGCCGCGCCTACGGACGCGGTGTACCCCTCGGCCCGGGTGACGGCACCGCTCGGCTTCGGTGTCGCGGTGGCGAGCGGGGTGTTCGGGGTCGGCGGGCCGATGCTGACCGTGCCGCTGCTGGTGGCGCTGCGGATGCCGGTACTGGCCGCGCTGGCCGTCGCGCAGGTCCAGTCCGTGGTGATCGCGACCGCGGGGACGCTCGGCTATGTGGCGCACGGCGCGGTGGACTGGCCGCTGGCGGCGCTCGTCGGCGCACCGGAGCTCGCGGGCGTACTGATCGGCTGGCGCCTCGCCCGCGCGCTCCCCGCGCGCACCCTCAAGGCGTGCCTCGTACTGGCCCTGTTCACACTGGCGCCGTACTTGGCGCTGTACGGGGGCTGAGACCGCGGGCCCTGTAGGGGGCCTGCGCCTCTACAGGGGGCTGAGCCTGCCCCGGGGGGCCGCCGCGGCGCAGGCTCTCGAAGCGCTCTTACAGAGCGCGCAGGCCATTGATGACCTCGCGCAGGATGTCCTCGTCCGGGAGTTCGGCGGGCGGTACGGGACGGGTGACCCGGACCAGTTCCGCGTCGAGCAGGTCGCCGATGAACACCCGGACCACGCCGACCGGCAGGTCCAGCTCCGCGGCCAGTTCGGCCACGGAGAGCGGGGCCTCCCGGGTGAGGTCGACGATGTCGAGGTGTTCGGGCGACAGGGACTGATCGGTGACCGGTTCGTCGGCGCGGCTCTCCGCGATCACCTGCGCGATCAGGTCGAGCCGGGCGACGGCGCCGCTGGCGGTGCGGCCGCGGGTCATGGCATACGGACGGACGACAGGGCCCGCCTCGTCGTCGAACCACCGGGCCGGGCCCGCTGCGGACCCGGCCTGATCTTTTCGGTTCATGCGGTCACCGTCGTCATCCTCAACTGGGCCCACCGGTCCTGGGAGCCGTACCCAGGTGCGTACCCACGCGCTTGACCAGCAGCGTCATCTCGTACGCGATCAGACCGACATCGGCGTCGGCGTCGGCGAGCACGGCCAGGCAGCTGCCGTCGCCGGCGGCGCTCACGAAGAGGAACGCCTCGTCCAGCTCGACCATGGTCTGCCGCACCTGGCCCGCGTCGAAGTGCCGGCCGACGCCCTTGGCCAGGCTGTGGAACCCGGAGGCGACCGCGGCGAGGTGCTCGGCGTCCTCCCGGGGCAGGTCGGCGGAGGCCCCGGTGGCCAGGCCGTCGCTGGAGAGGATGAGCGCCTCACGGATGGAGCCCACCCGGCCGACCAGCTCGTCGAGCAGCCAGCCCAGTTCGCCCGAGCCCTTTCCTGCGGTCCCGGCTGCTGTTGCCTTCGGTGCGGTCATCGACCGTCCCCTCCCATGTTCTTTCTCGGTGCTGTGGCGCTGCCGTCTTCGCCGGCTTCACGCCGGCCGCGCTGCCAGCCGCGCTGGAGCGATGCCATGCGGGACCGTACGTCCTCGGCGTCGCGGTCGGCCGCGGGGCCCGCGGCCTCGTTCGCCGCGCCGGACGGCCGGCCGGACGACGTCTTGAGCTGGGGTGCGAGGCTGGCCTGTCGCACCCGCCGGGGCAGACCGGGCATGGTCCGCGCGGGCTGCGCCTCTTGGGCGGGCGGGGTCGCCGCGGCGGACGGCCTCTTCCCGGCGGGCGGGGCCGCTTCTCCGGTTTCCACGGGCTCTGCGCGCTCTACGGGCCGCTCCTGACCACGTACCTCCGCGGCAGGCCGCTCCTCGCCACGTGCCTCCGCGCCCTCCACCGGCCGCCCGTGGTCCCTGACCAGGACCGGGGAGCGGCGGCGGCGCGGCAGCGGCGCGGGGCCGCCGCCCGGGGGCGGTTCGGCGGCCGGCTCGTGCTCCACGCGCTCGGCGGGCACCGGACCGGTCGGCAGCGCGGGGCGGCCGTCCTCGGTACGCCGCTGTCTGCGGGGGCCGCGGTAGACGCTCTCGTCCTCCTCGGCGGCCCGCTCCGCCGCGTCCGGTGCGCCGCGCTGCGGCAGCGGCACCGGCACCTGGGCGAGCGCGGACAGCGACCCGCCACGCGCCGCGTCGGCCGCCGCGCGACGCAGCATCGAGCCGGTGTCCTCGTCGCGGCCGCCCTCCGTGCGCCCGTCGGGGCTCTCGGTCAGCAGCGTGCCGGGGATGAAGACGACCGCGGTGGTCCCGCCGAACGGCGAGGGCTGCAGCGAGACGCGTACGCCCTGCCGCTGGGCCAGCCGGCTGACCACGAACAGGCCGAGCCGGTCGGTGTCGGACAGCTCGAACTCGGGGGTCTCGGCGAGCCGGAGGTTGGCGTCCAGGAGCGCGTCGGACGCCATGCCCAGGCCGCGGTCGTGGATCTCCAGGGTGAAGCCGTTGGCGACCCGCTCGCCGACCACCTGCACCGCGGTGTGCGGCGGCGAGAAGACGGTGGCGTTCTCCAGTAGTTCGGCGATGAGGTGGGTGAGGTCGGAGACGGCCGGGCCGTCCACCGCGAGCCGCGGCAGCCTGCGCACCTCGATGCGCTCGTAGTCCTCGACCTCGGAGACCGCGGCCCGTACGACGTCCATGAGCTGGACGGGCTTGCGCCACTGCCGGGACGGCGCGGCGCCGGACAAGATGACCAGGCCCTCGGCGTGCCGCCGCATACGGGTGGTGAGGTGGTCCAGGCGGAAGAGGTCGGCCAGCTCGTCGGCGTCCTCCGTACGGCGCTCCATGGCGTCCAGGAGGGTGAGCTGACGGTGCAGCAGGACCTGGCTGCGGCGGGCCAGGTTGACGAAGACCTCGGAGACGCCGCGGCGCATGTCGGCCTGCTTGACGGCGGCCTCGACCGCGGCCCGCTGGAGGGTGTGCAGCGCCTGCGCGACCTGGCCCATCTCGTCCTGGGTGAACTCCAGGCGCGGCGCCTCGGTCTCCACATCGACCTGTTCGCCTGCCGCGAGGCGGCGCATGACGCTGGGCAGCCGTACACCGGACACCTCGTGCGCGTCCTTGCGGAGCCGGCCGAGGTCCTTCACGTGCCGGCGGCCGAGCCGGAAGGAGACGATGATCGAGGCGAGCAGGGCGACGAAGCCGAGGACGCCGGCGAACGCGGCCTTGGCGAGCACGGTCATCGCGGCGGGCTGGACCCGGTCCCCGAGGCGGTCGCCCGCCTCCTTGTCCATCCGGTCCAGGTCGCCGAGGACCTTTTGCGCGGTGGCGTGCCAGCGCTCGGCGTTGATGGCTCCGGTGGCGCCGGACGGCCCCGCCGCGATCACCGCGTCCTCGAAGGCTTCCAGTTCGCGCGGCTTGGCGTCGTTCCAGTAGTCCTCGAACACGGCACGTTCGGCGGCGGGCAGCGCGGTGAGGCTGGTCTTGTACAGGACCTTGCGCTCGGCCACCCGGTCGGAGAAGTCCCGCAGTTCACGCCGGGACATCGAGCCGGACACCAGCGCGGAGCTGAGCAGCGCGTCCTCGCGCGAGAGCGCCTCGCGCCCGCGGGTGAGCGCCACCAGCGCGGCACCCTGCTTGGAGATGTTCGCGTCGGGCAGGAAGTGCATGCTGCCCAGGAAGACGTAGCAGGGGTCGACCAGGGCGTTGTACTTCTCGAACGCCTCGCGGCGGGTGAGGGTGTTGTTCTCCACCTGGTCGCGCACCTCGTCCAGGCGCGAGAACCCCTTGACGGCGGTCTCCAGGCGCGAGCCCGCGCCCCCGAGGAGGTCCTCGCGCACGTCGGAGCCCTTGGCGTTGGCGCGCAGCCGGGCCACGGCCCGGTCGGTGGCGAGGGTCTGCCGGCGCAGCTCGGTCAGCGAGCCCGCGATCCGCGGATCGGCGAGGTAGACGAGAGTGGCGCGACGTTCCTTCTGCAGGGCCTGTACCGCGTCCTCGGTCGGGTATCCGACCTTGTCGACGACGACCGCGACCTTCAGCAACTGGCGGGCCTCGGTGCCGGTGACGTACGTGGCGAAGGCCCACATGGCGGTCAGGGACACCAGAGGTACGAGCAGCAACGCCACGATCTTCCGGCGGATGGACTTCCCGCGAAAGCGCATGGCCTCCCCTACGTCAACCCCGGCTCGCGGGGGTGGTGTTCCGTCAACAAACGGCGCGAGCCTACTACTGTCGGGGGGTCAACTCTAAGAGCTGTCCGACGGACCGGCCCGCAGGTCAGGACCGGATGGCCACCCTTGTCCGGTGATTCCCGGACAACCCGCCCGCCCGTGTGGTCTCCACCACCTCACTCGCACCCCCTTCCGGGCCACGACTGTTGGCCGGAAAGAACCGGCCCCCGCCGTCCGCGCCGCGCCGGCGGTGGGCGACCATGAGTCCCGGTGACGGTGCACGGCGGCATGTACCGGAGGAAATCCGGGCAGTCACCGAACAGCCGGGCAGGCGGGGAAAGTACGGGGAGAGTGACGGCTTCATGGACCTCGGCAGAGACGGCACGCTGTGGCAGGAAGAGCCGTCGGCCCGCCCCCGTATGCCCGATCCGGTGCGTACCGCCGCGGTGCGGGCCCTCATCATCGTGGCGTTGACGCTCGTCCAGGCCATGGTGGCCTTCCTCAGCACGCTCGCCGGGTCCTGGCTCGCCTTCCCCGCGGTGCTCAGCACGGTCGCCTCGACCGTGGTCGCGACCTGGGGCGTACTGGATGTCTGGGTGACCCGGCAGGTGTGGATCCAGCGGCACGGCGTGGAGTCGCAACCCAGCAGCACGGCCAGGGCGCTGCGCCGGGAGCGGCGGCGCGCACGCCGGCAGGAACGGCGCTCGGCCGCCGCGTGACCGGTTCCCCGGGGTAGCGCCGAGCCTCTTCCTGAGACCCTTCGGGAACCCCTTCCGGAGGCCCGGACTCCGAAAAGTTGCGCTCACCATCTGGTTCCCTTGGCGCCGATCGGTATGATGGCGTTGCCTATCACGCATCGCACCGCGCGATGCGCAACAGCAGAGCGCAACAGACCGAGATCCGGGAGCGGATCAGGACGGGCTCCCGGCGACTGGCCCCCGGGCCGACGGGCGGTGACGCAGAGACCCATGCCGAAAACGACCGACACGAGCGCCAACGAGACCACCGAGGAAGCCGACGACAGCACACGCGGCGGTAACGGCTCCGTCCAGTCCGTGGACCGGGCGGTGAGTGTGCTGGAGAGCCTGGCCCGGCTGGGCGAGGCCAAAGTGACCGAGCTGGCCGAGGAGCTGGGCGTCCACAAGTCCACCGCCTTCCGCATCCTCGGCGTCCTGGAGAACCGCGGACTGGTGGAACAGGAAGGCGAGCGCGGCAAGTACTTCCTGGGCGCCGGCGTGCTCCGGCTGGCGGGCGCCGCCGCGATCCGGCTGGACATCTCGCAGGAGGGCGCCCCCGTGTGCCGCGCGCTGGCCGAGGACACCGGCGAGACCGCCAACATCGCGGTACTGGACGGCGACGCGGCAGTCAACATCATGCAGGCACGCGGCGGGGCAGCGGTCACCGCGTACAACTGGCTGGGCCGGCGCACCCCGCTGCACGCCACCGCGAGCGGCAAGGTGCTGCTCGCGCATCTGCCGCGGGAGCGCCGCGACGGCCTGCTGGCCCGCTCGCTGCCCCGCTTCACCGAGAACACCCTCACCGCCGCGCCCCTGCGCGCACAGCTGGCCGACGCGCTGGAGCTTGGTTACGCCTGCACGGCCGAGGAGTTGGAGATCGGCCTGAACGCCGTGGCCGCGCCGGTACGGGCGCACGACGGCGCGGTGATCGGCGCGATCGGCGTGTCCGGCCCGGCGTACCGAATGGAGCAGGAGCTGCTGCCGGAGCTCGCCGAGCGGGCCGTGAAGGCGGCGGCCGACCTCTCCCGCGCCATGGGCTTCGCGGCCTGAGACCCGCGCCATGGGCTTCGCGGCCTGAGGAACGAGCGGAAAAGCGACGGCGAAGCGGGCTGAGCAGCGGCCGGGGAATCGGCCGCGAAATCGGTCCGCGCGCGGGCGTCGAACCCCCTTGACGGATCGCGGCGCAAATCCCAGCATGTCTCCTATGGTGCAACAGGCCGCACAATAGGCAACAAGCACCGGGCACCCCAGCCTCCGCCGCAGGCGCTGTCGAGGAGTGACGACATGCCGCACGAAGCCCGCGCCGCCATCGCCGTGAAGAAGGGGGCGCCGGTCGAGGTCCTGCCGGTCCTGGTGCCCGACCCGGGCCCGGGGGAAGTGCTCGTACAGATCCAGGCGTGCGGCGTGTGCCCCACCGACCTGCGCACCCGTGACGGCGCGGCCGGTGAGGAGTTTCCCTACCTGCTCGGCCACGAGGCGGCCGGCGTCGTCGAGGCCACCGGCCCGGGCTGCGGCGAACTCGCCCCCGGCGACTACGTGGTGCTCGCCTGGCGGGCCCCCTGCGGCACCTGCCGCTCCTGTCGCCGCGGCCGCCCCTGGTACTGCTTCGACTCCCGTACCGCGCGGCGCACGCCGACCCTGCTCGACGGCACCCCGCTCACCCCCGCCCTCGGCATCGGCGCGTTCGCCGAAAAGGCGCTGGTCCACGCGCGCCAGGCGGTGAAGGTCGACCCGTCGGCCCGCCCCGAGGCCGCCGGGCTGATCGGCTGCGGGGTGATGGCCGGGTACGGCGCCGCGGTGTACACCGGCCGGGTGGGCAACGGCGACACCGTGGCCGTCATCGGCTGCGGCGGGGTGGGCAACGCCGCGATCGCCGGCGCCTCGCTGGCCGGCGCCCGCCGGGTGATCGCGGTGGACGTGGACGCCCGCAAGCTGGACGCCGCCGAACGCTTCGGCGCCACCGACACCGTCAACTCCCGCTGGACCGACGCCGTCGCGGCGGTCCGCACGCTGACCGGCGGCCACGGCGCGGACGTCACGATCGACGCGGTCGGCACCCCGGAGACCTTCCGCCAGGCCCTCGACATGCGGGACTTGGCAGGCGTCCTGGTCCAGGCCGGCATCCCCGACCGCGACCAGCACGTCGACCTCCCGCTGCACGACCTCTTCTCCCGCGGCGGGGCGCTGAAGACCTCCTGGTACGGCGACTGCCTGCCCACCCGCGACTTCCCCGTCCTGATCGACCTCCACCTGCGCGGGAAGCTCAACCTGGAAGCCTTCGTCTCCGAAACGATCCCGCTGGACGACGTGGAACACGCCTTCGCCCGGCTGCAACGAGGGGAAGTGCTGCGGTCGGTGGCGGTGCTGTGAGCCCCTGTTCCGGGGCCGGGGGCCCGGTGTCAACCCTGACGATGGTCGTACACCGCCTCTGACGTTCGGCTCGGGCCACCAACCGTGACCGTTCCTACGGTCAGTGGCCATGACACCATCTCTTTCCTACCCCTTTCTTTCCTGCTCCTTCGGCCGCCGTTCACTGATCGCGTTGGTGCTGACCGCTGCGGGTGCGGGCGGCATCGGCCTGCTGTCTCCGGGCGGACTGGGCGAGGCCGCCCCGGTACACGTCACCGGCGGCGCCTCGGCGTCGGCGTACCGCTCGGTGACGCAGACGGTGGCGGCAGCGCCCCCGTGGGCGGCCTCCGCTCTCGAACTGGCCACCGAGGGAACGCTGCTGGTGCTCGGCCTGCTGCTCATCGGGGTGTGCTGGGCCGCCCTCCGGCGCAGGGATGCCCGCGGGGTCGCAGGAGCCGCCCTGATCGGCGCCGGCACCGTGGCCGCCTATGCGCTCAGTGAGGCGGTGAAGCTGGCCGTGGACGAGGAACGGCCCTGCCGGGCGCTACGGGGAGCCGTGGCACTCGCGCGGTGCCCCGAGGTCGGTGACTGGTCCTTCCCGAGCAACCACGCCACCCTGGCCACCGCGCTGGCCGTCGGGCTGGCGCTGCTGCGGCCCCGGCTCGCCGCGGTCACGCTGCCGCTGGCCGGGGCAGCGGCGCTGCTCCGGGTGGCGGTGGGGGTCCACTACCCGCACGACGTACTCGCCGGCGCGCTCCTCGGCGCCACCGCCGCCGTGGTGCTGCCGCTCCTCGTCATGGGCCCGGCGGCACGCGCGGCGTCACTGCTGTTCGGGCATCGGCGGCCGGGCCAGTCCGGCTTCATGGGCGGCGACGGCCGCCGCCGCTCGGTTGTCGACCCCCAGGCCGGCCAGTATCGAGCTGACGTGGGCCTTGACGGTGCCCTCCGCGATGCGCAGCCGGCGGGCGATCTGACCGTTGGACAGCCCGCTGCCGAGAAACGCCAGTACCTCCCGCTCCCGGGCGGTGAGCGCGTCGATCCGCGCGCGGACAGCACGGCGGCGACCGGCCAGGGCGCCCGCGCCGCCGGCCGCGAGATGGGCGACGACCCGCGCCGCGACCTTCGGTGACAGGTAGGCGGCGCCGTCGGCCACCGCCCGGACGCCCGCGATCAACTCCTCGGGCTCCCCGGACTTGAGGAGGAAGCCCGTGGCCCCGCCGCCCAGTGCCTGGAGGATGTAGTCGTCCTCGCCGAAGGTCGTCAGCATCACGATGCCGGTGTCCGGTACCGTCCTGCGGATCTCCGCGGCGGCCTCGATGCCGCCCAGGCCCGGCATGCGGATGTCGAGCACGGCCACCTGGGGGCGGTGGCGCTGGACCAGATCGATCGCCTGGTGCCCGTCGCCGGCCTCGGCGACGACGGCGATGTCGGGGGCGTGGGACAGCACGGCCCGGACGCCCGCGCGGATCATCGGCTCGTCGTCGGCGACCAGAATCCGGATCATCGGACGGCCGCCCCGGTGAAGGCGTCGGCGGAGACCAGGGTGTCCGCCCGGAAGCACAGTCGGTAGACGTCGCCCGACCGGTCGTCGAAGGGATCAGCGGTCATCGCGTAATACTCGCACGCCGTGCCCCGGCCCCCGGATTCGGCGGCGGCCGGCCGGTGGGCCGTCTCGCGGGCGGGCAGGTACCGCGCCACGTCGGCACGGGACTGCCCGGGCCGCAGCCGGGCGAAGTCGTCGGCGGCCAGTACCGATTCGCGGGCCGTCAGCATGTCCCACACGCGCAGCGAACCCATCAGCAGGGCGGCCGTGACCAGCGGAACCATGACCGCGGCGGCCAGCGTGCGGCCCAATCGGCGGTGCGCGCGCCGGTGTTCCTCCGGAACGGCGCCGTACGAAGCACCGGCGGCGGGTGTGTCGTCCCGGAGCGGCCGGGCCGGCGCGGCGTGCGGGAACCTGGCGAGAACGGCGAAGCCGTGCTCTGTGGGGCCGTACGTGAAGGTGCCCCCGGCCAGCCTCACCCGTTCGTCCAGCCCGATGAGCCCGGAGCCCGCGCCCTGGGGCCGGTCCTGGGCGGCGGCGGGTACCGGGCCGTTCTCCACCCGCACCTCGGTCTCCGTGGCCAGGTGCCGGAGGCGGACGGTCGCCGTCGAGTGCGGCGCGTGCTTGGCGATGTTGGTCAGTGCTTCCTGTACGACGCGGTGCACGGCCCGCTCGGCCATCGCCGGCAGGCCGTCCGCGGCGCCGACGGTATGCAGTTCGACCGCCAGGCCGGACGCCGACGCCTGGTCGACGAGGTCCGCGACGCCCGCGTCGCCGGGCCTCGCCGGTGCCTCCCCGGCCTCCTGCCGCAGGACGCCGACCACCTCGCCGAGCCGCTCGACGGCGGTCGCCGCCCTGGCCCTGATGTCCTGGGCGGCCGCCCGGTGGGTGTCCGTCAGACCGGGTGCGAGCTTCAGCGCGCCGGCCGAGAGCGCGATCAGGCTGAGATCGTGGCCGAGCACGTCGTGCATGTCCTGCGCGATGCGGGCCCGTTCACGCAACCTGGCCTGCTCCGCGACGAGCTGCTGTTCGCGCTCCAGTTGCGCGGCGCGCTCCCATCCGGCCCGCACGAGGTCGCGGTACTGCCGTCGGAACCGGCCCACGAACCAGGGCAGCATGACGGCACCGGCCACGACGGCCACGTACCGGCTCCCCCGCGAGATCCACGTGGGCTCCACCGAAACGGCCAGTACCCCGGCCGCCAGCGCCGCGACCAGGACCGTCGCCACGGGGCGCGTCCGGCCGGGCCGACCCCCCGCCAGAAACGCGCAGACCGCGGCCGGCAGCGCCCACCACAGGCTCACGACGCCCAGGCCGGCCGCTGCCACGGCGCCCGCGAGCAGCAGCTGCCCCGGCTCGGGGACCCACCGGCCCCCCGCGGCCCCCGTCTCTTCCGTCGCCACGGCCCCACCCCAGTGCTCGCCCGACTCGGAGCACCACCATACGAAGGGCGCCGCGCGTTACTGCTCCGTCTCCCCCGGATCCGGCGTCGCCGGGCCGTTCTTCGACGTCCGGTCGGCCTGCGGCACGCGTGGGGTCTCCTGTTCCTCCGGCCGCTTGAACATCCGCGTCGCCGTGATCTCGCCGTGGATCGTCTCCGAGTCGGGCCGCTGCTGCGGGAGGCCGGGGCGGAGGTGTTCCTCGACGCTGATGTACTTCAGGCCCGCGCGCAGGTCCGCGTCGTTGCGCAGGCGGATGACCAGCGGGAACTCGGCGAGAGCCGTGGTGTCGAACAGGCCGGTGGTGTAGAGCAGCTGGACGCCGAGCGCGTCGGCGACGGCCCGCTGGAGCTCCAGCAGATACGTGGCGTTGGCGCGGCCGATGGGGTTGTCCAGGAACAGCGTGCCGGCGTGCCGCTGCTTGTCGCGGCCGCGGTCGTTGCTGCGCAGCGCCGCCATCGTGCAGTACAGGGCGATGGCTGCCGTGAGCAGCTGGCCGCCGGAGAAGACGTCGCCCATCTGCCCGACGGGGACGCGCTCGGCGCGCAGTACCGCGTCCGGCTTGAGGATCTCCACGGCCACGCCGCGCGGCTGGAGCCCCGCCGCGACGCCGCGCAGCAGCAGGGACATGCCGTCGCGGCGCAGGTCGCTGTTGCGCTTGACGGCCGCGCGGGTCGCCTCGTCGATGACCTCACCGAGCCGCTCGGTGAGCGTGGCCTGGTCCGGGTCGTCGAAGCGGATGCGCAGGAACTCCTGGCCCGACCACTCCCCCAGCCCCTCGGGCAGCCGGGAGAGCCGCTGTGCCGAACGCAGCGTGGCCAGCGAGGACTCCACCAGGCCGCGCAGCCGGTCGACGATGCTGTCGCGGTTGCGCTCCAGCTGCGCCAGCTCGTCGGTGAGCACCCGCAGCCGGGGCGCGAACGCCTCGGCCCACTTCGCGGCGTGGTCCGGCAGCGCCGCGGCGGGCAGCTCGCGGATCTGCTGCCGGGCCGGGGTCTTGACCATCTCGTACCGCGTGGAGTTGGCGTGCCGTACGAGGACGTCGCTCGCCTCGCGGACCGCCGCATCGGCTGCCGACAGATCGCTCGCGCAGCCGCGCAGTGAGCGGCGGGCCTCGGCGGCGGCCTGCCGGGCCTCCTCCAGGCGGCCGCGGTACGGCTCGGGCGCCTCCTGCTCCTCCTCCGCGCCGTTGTCGCGGAGGATGTCACGCAGCATCGCGGCGGTCTCGTCGAAGCCGCCGGCCGCGTCCTCGGCGGCGCGGTGGCTGCGCAGCAGCTCGGCGTGGGTGGCGCGGGCGGTCTCCAGCGCGTCGGTGGCGGTGGCCAGTTCGGCGTTGGCGCTGCGGAGCAGCTCCTTGGCGCGCTCGGCGTCGGCCGGGACCAGCTCCTCGGGCAGCTCGGTGTGGGCCTCGACGCCCTCGGGCGGCGCCAGCCGCTCCGTCTCACCGCGCAGCCGGCCCAGCTGCTCACTGGCCGCGGAGGCGCGCGACTCCAGCATCGCGACCAGCTCCTCGGCGCGGGCCGCGGCGGCCTGCCGGGACGGGCCGTCGGCCGCGTCCGGGCTCTGCAGCAGCGTCTCGGCGCGGGTACGGACCTTGTTGGTGAGCCGGTCCAGTTCGTTGCGCGCGTTGCTCTCGTCGCCCTCGGCGCGGGCCTGCTCGGCCCGCAGATCGGCGCCGACGCCGACCTTCTCGTACAGCTGGGACGCCGCACGGTACGCCTCGCGCAGGGTGGGCAGCGAGGACTCCGGCGGGGCCTCCTCCTCGCCCAGGTCGTCCGGCACACCGGCGATCTCGGCGCGCTCGGCACGCAGCGCGCGGGCGGTGCGGCGGGCGTCGTCGGCGGCGCGCTGGGCCGCGCGGCGGTCCTCGTCGGCGGCGCGGGCCCGGTCGACGCACTCCTCGGCGCGCGCCTCGTACTCCGCGCTCTCGTCGGCCAGTTCACGCAGCTTGGTCTGCCAGGCGGCGCGCTCACGCAGCCGGTAGGCGAGGCCGGCCAGCGCGTCGGCGACCCGGCGGGCGCGCTGCGCGGCCTCGCCCCGCTCGTCCCGGACGCGCGCGGCCTCGGCCGCCGCCTCGTCCGCCTCGGCGCGTGCCGTACGGGACTCCGCCAGCTCCTCGGCGGCGGCGTCGGCCGTCGTACGCGTCTCCTCGGCCGCGGCCGCCAGCTCGGCGAGCCGGCCGGCCGGGCAGCCCGTACGCCAGGAGGACAGCCGGGCGGCGAGCGCGCGGTCGGCGGAGAGCCGGGCCGCGAGCCGGCGGATCTCCTCGTCGCGGGCCGCGGCGCGGGCACGCAGCGCCTGCCGCTCCTCGTCGGCGGCCGACTCGTCGTGCATCGCCGGGTTCGGCGGGACGAGGAAGACGCCGGTGTCCTGGGCGTCCGGCGACGGGGTGGGCGCGAGCAGGGCCGCCGCCGTGCCGACGGCGACGGCGGAGCGCGGCAGCAGGGCCGCCTGCGCCAGCACGTCGCGGGCGCGCGCGTGGGTGTCGGGGTCGGTGATGATCACGCCGTCGACCAGCTCGGGCCGGGCGGCGAGCACGCGGGCGTGGTCGACGGGGTCGACTGCCTGGGCGAGGTAGCGCCAGCCGGGCAGGGCCGGGACGCCGTGCTCGCCCAAGTACTCGACGGCCGCGAGGACATCGGGGCCGGGCGGCAGCAGGCCGCCGTCGCCGAGCGCGCCGAGAATGCGCGAGTCGTCGGCCGCGGCGGTGCGCATCTCGAAGAGCTGGCGCTCGGCGGAGCTGACGCTGTCGTCGAGCAGCTGCTGCAGCGCGTCGGCGTTCCGGTCGACCTCTTCGGCGGAGAGGGGGCCGCGGGCGCCGGTGAGCCGGGGGCGGGCGGGGGCCGCACCGGATGTCCCGCCGTCACCGTCGTCATCGGGACAGGCTTCGTCCGCCGCGGACACCGCGGCGTCCGGGGCACCGGCATCCGGCGCCTCATCGGGGGCCTCGGTCGTCGGCGCCTCGTCGGCGGCCTCGGACCGCGCGCTCTCGGACGGGTCCGCCGGGGCGTCACCGCCCTCCGGGGCCGAGTCGATCCGTGCCGAGACCTCGTCCCGGGAGCCGGACTCGGCCGCGTACGTGCCACGTCCGCCTGCCGGCCGGGAGTCGGCCTCAGGAACATCCGCCTCCTCGGACGCGCCGGGCCCCACGACGCCCGACGCCCACGACTCGCCCCGTACGGACATCGCGTCCCCGGTGGCGGCGGTGGTCTCTTCAGGGGCCGCGGGGCGCGCCTCTACGGGCACGCCGCCGCCTGTGACGGGCCCGGCGAAGTACCCGTCGTCCGGCTCGCCGTCGTCCGCGAGCGCCGCCTCCTCGTCGTCCAGCCGGACCGTCACCCGCAGCGGCTGCTGGGCCTCCGCGGCGAGCGGGCGGCCGCCGCCGCGCTGCCCCGGAAGGCCCGGCGCGACCGCGTCCGGGGCCGACTCCATGCCCAGCAGCTCCGCGAGCCGCGGTTCCGCGCCGATGGACTCGGCGGCGCGGCGCTCCGCGTCGTACGCGCGCTCCGCCGCGAGCGCGGCGTCCTCCGCGCGGGCCGCGGCCAGTTCGGCGCGGGACTGGCGGGCCGCGGCCTCCTTGGCGCGGTCGGCGGTCTGCCGGGCCGCCTCCCGGGCGGTGTCCCAGGACTCGACCGCGGCCTTCTCCGCGTCCGTGGCGGCGAGCGCGGCGCGTGCCGGGTCGGCGTCCGGGGCGGTGTCGTCCAGCCAGCCGGCCCGTACCGCCTCCGCCGTCTCCTGCTCGACCTCGGCCAGCCGCTGCTTGAGGTGCTCGGTCTCGCTGCGGGCGCGCTGAGCGGCGGTCGCGGCGGCGGTCGCGTCACGATGCGCCGACTCGCCCGTCTCCTGGAGGGCGGCGGACCGCTCCTCCTCCTGGTTGGCCCAGGTCTCGGCCTCCGTAGCGGCGGCGTGCAGCGCCCGTACGAGGTCGGCGGCGGCCTTGCTGCGGGCGGCGAGCGCGGGCGCGGCGTCCCGCTCGGCCTCCTGGATCGCGGCGGCGACGCGCGCCGAGCGGTCGGCGGCCGCGCGGTGCCGCAGGACGGTCTCGGCGGCCTGCCAGGCGGCGTGCAACGTACGGGCGTCGTTCAGCTCGCGGCGCTGGGCCGCGGCGCCCTTCTCGGCGGCGGCCAGCGCGAGGGAGGCGTGCCGGTAGGCGATCTCGGCGGAGATGAGCGAGCGGCGCTCGCGGGTGGCCTCGGCCTCGGTGACGGTGCGGGAGGCGGCGGCGACCTGCTCGGCCAGTTCGGCGGCGCGGCCGCGCTCCTCGGTGGCGCGGGCGTGCAGCCGCTGCGCGAGGTGGCGCGTGCGGCGCTCGGCCCCGGCGTGCACCTCCCGTGCGCGCTCCCGGTGTTCGGCGTTCTCGGCGATCTTCGAGAGGAGGTCGAGGGAACCGGCGGTGAAGTCGCGCTCGGCCGTCAGCTCGGCGCGCCGGCCGAGCTTGTGCGCGAAGCCGTGCACGAGGTCGGCGAGGCCGTCGGTATCGCGGGTGTCGGTGACCGCGCGCAGCAGCAGGTCGGTGAAGTCGGAGTCGTTCTTGACGGCGAAGAGGCCGGCCGCCTCGCCCTCGTCGGCGTTCATCTCGCGCTGGTACCGGAACAGTTCGGGGTCCAGGCCCAGCTCGCCCAGGTGTTCGTTCCAGCGCTCGTGGATCTCGACCCAGGCCACGTCGAGGTTGGGGTAGTTCTTGCCGGCCTCGGTGAGGGCGTCGCGGAAGCCCTTCATCGTGCGGCGGCGGCCCTGCGCACCGGACGCGCCCTCGACGATCGGGCGGACGGCGGTGGACTCGGCCACGGGGAGCGAGTCCAGGCTCATCCCGGGGCCCGGGCGGAAGCTGTACCACGCCTCGGCGAACTTCCGCGGGTCGTTGGAGACCTGGCGGCCGCGCCACTCGCTGACCTTGCCGACCACGACGGTCTCGCCGGTCAGCGTGTGCTGCCACTCCAGCGCGACGTGACCGCAGTCGTCGGCGAGCAGGAACTTGCGCAGCACACCGGAGCTGGCGCCGCCGAGGGTGTTGCGGTGGCCGGGCAGCATGACCGAGAAGATCAGCTTGAGCAGTACGGACTTGCCGCCGCCGTTCTCCAGGAAGAGCACGCCGGCGGGGGCCGGGCGGCGCGGCGGGCCGACCGGCTCCTCCTCGAAGAAGTCCGCCTGCGCCGGGGCCGGCCGGGGCACCGGCTCACCGACTCCGCGCAGGTCCAGGACCGTGTCGGCGTAGCGCGCACCGGCGGGCCCGATGGAGTAGAGGCGAACCCGGGACAGCTCGTACATAGCGGCGGACTCTCGTTGTGGTGATGGTGATCGGTGGTGGCCGGCCGGCGGGCCGGCCGTGGATTCAGGAGTACGGAGGCGGGGTCAGCCCGAGTGGAAGGGCAGTCCCGCGTCGGCGACCAGGTCCAGGTCGTCGGTGTCCTCCGCGGGCAGCAGCGAGGCGCTGCCGTCCGCTATCGGGACGACGCCCAGCTCCAGCAGCTCGGCCATGGCGGCCGTACCCGCCATGTCGCGCACCTGGAGCTGATACCGGGCGGTGGTGCGGTACGCGCCTCCGGCGTCGTCCCCGGTGCGCTGCAGGAAGCCGGAGTCGACGAGGAAGGAGACGGCCTTGGCGATGATGCCGGTAGTCGAACCCGCCAGCCGGCGCGCGTCCTTCGTGGCGCCCGTCGAGCTGCGCCGGGCGTAGACCCGCCAGGACGCCTCCAGGCCGGGCGCGCCGCTGGTGGGGTCGGTGTTCTCGCCGGCCTCGGCGGCGCGCTCCTCCAGGCGGCGGCACGCCTGGCGGACGAAGGCGTCCACTCCGTTGACGGTGATGCGGCCGATGTAGCCGTCGTCGGCGAGGTCCTCGGGGCGCGGGAAGGCCATCGCGGCGACGGCCAGATGCGCGAGGCCGTGCAGGAAGCGGTCGCCCGAGTCCGTGGAGGCGCGGCGCGCGTAGTCGCCCATGCGGACCGCGAAGACGGAGTCCTCGGCGGCGGTGACGGCCATTCCGGCGCGGGTGGAGACCTCCAGGACGACCAGGCCGAGCCCGGAGGCGACGGCGTCGGTGAGCCGCGCGAAGGCGGGCTCGTCCCGATAGCGCCGCAGCAGCTCGCCGTACTCGACGTCGCGGGCCGGCAGCAGCTTGGGCTGGAGGCCGAAGGAGACCAGGCGGGCGGCGTCCGCCGCGTCGGCGGGGGTGACCGGCGCGGGACCCTTGGCGGGCGGCTCCGCCTCGGGTGCGGGCACACCCCAGCCGTCGCCCGCGGCGGCCGTCGGGTCCGGCCGCGCGGCGTCGTCGGCGTCGTACTCGGTCACGAATCTGGCTCCTTGCGGCTCACGGTCTCAACTCTGCTGCGCCCCTGCACAAGCCCCGCTGCGGCGGGCGCTTTGGGGCGGGTGGCGTGCACGGCTGCGGGCTGCGCCACGGGGCGGGCCGCCGTCGTGGTCCCGGCCGGCGCTCCGACGCGCGCGGCGTCCACGGCTCCCGGCATCACGCCACCTCCGACCGCTCGGCGGCCATGCCGGCCGCGTCCAGCAGGGCGGTGCCCACGATCAGGTCGGCGCCGCCGAACTCCGGGTCGACCAGCTCCGTACCGTCGTCCACGGCGAACAGCAGATTCTCCTCGCCCTGGCGGTAGGCCGTGCCGACCGGCGGGCTGGCGGCGTGCACGGCCATCAGCGCGACCAGGTACGGCAGTTCGGGGTCCTGGCGGCGCGCTTCGGCGAGCAGTCCGGAGAGCCGGCGCGGCGCGTCCGGGGGCAGCGTGAGCAGCGCGGTCGCGGCGTCCAGCTGCTCCTCGCTGAACCGGCTGTCGTCGGGCGTGGCGATCAGGTCGGGCTCGGGCATCTCGGCGCCCAGATGTGCGCGCTCCTGGGGCGGGCTGAGCAGCATCTCGACCAGGTCGCCGACCCGGACGGCGGTGGGCGTGCGCAGGCCGGTGCCCTTGGCGAAGAAGGCGTCGGTGACCCGGGTGGACTGCTCGACGGGGAGCGGCAGTACGGGGGCGACGAGCTGGCCGTACAGGTCGAGTCCGGCGTGCGCGGCGGGCGGCGCGAACGCCTGGCGGTCCTGCTCGGCGCGGAAGAGCGGGCCCGCTTCCAGGAGGCGGGACTGCAGCTGGGTGTGGCGGCGGATGCAGTCCTTGACGATGTCGACGAGCTCGGCGGCGCGCCTCTTGTGCTCGGGTCCCTCGGCCTCGTCGCGGGCGCGGCGGATGTTGGTCAGGATGGCGTTCTCGTGGCGGTACCGGTCCGCCACGTGGTCGAGCGCCTCGGTGATCATGTCGGGGACGGCGCGCAGCCAGTCGACCGCGCGGACGTTGCGCCGGGTGGCGTCGAGGGTCTTGCGGAGCGTTTCGGCGTACTGCACCGTGCGGTACCGGGCCTGCTCGGCGGCGAGCTGGGCGTCGGCGAGGCGGCCGCGGCTGATGAGCACCTCGAGCTTGACCTCGGCGGCGATCTGGGCGCTGGTGACGTCCGTGTCCAGCGCGCCCACCAGGACGTTGACCGCTTCGTCGGTGGTACGGAGGTAGACCGTGCCGCCGGGGCCCGGGACCTCCTCGATGAGCTTGAAGTCGTAGTCCCTGCGGACGTAGTCGCCCTCGGCGGAGAACGTGCCGTAGACGGCGCGGAAGCCGCGGTCCACGCTGCCGACGTTGATCAGGTTCTCCAGGACCCAGCGGGCGACGCGCTCGTGCTCCGCCGCGGGGCGGCGCGGGGCCTGGGCCGCGATGCGGGGCAGCAGCCTGGCCACTATCTGTTCGTGGTCGGCGCCCGTGTCGAAGTCCATGTGGAGCGTGACGAGATCGATGGCGGCGAGGGCGACCTCGGCCATGGCGTAGACGCCGTACTCCCCCGCGAGGTTGGCCTTGCGCGCGTCGAGGTCGTGCAGCGGGGCCGTGCACGCGAGCGCGCGCAGCCGCCGGGCCAGGCCCTCGTCGGCCGCCGGGCCCGGCGCGGGCCGCGTCACCCCGCTGAACTGGGACGCAGCGCTCTGGGGGGATGGAGAAGTCACGGTGAACAGATTAGGCCGTCGCACTGACAACGGACGAAACGGCACGGCCTCGCAGGTCAGTGCGTGGCGCCGCCCACGGCCTTGATGTCCTCTTCGCGCCCCGCCGCCGTGATCATGATCACGCGCAGCGCCTCGGCGACGGAGGTGACCGGCAGTGACGGCTTGCCCTGGTCGGTGACCTGCCCAGGAGCGTACGGGACGTGCACGAAGCCGCCGCGCACGGCGGGGCGTTCGGTGGCGACGAGGTGCATCAGCCCGTAGAAGACGTGGTTGCAGACGAAGGTGCCCGCGGTCTGCGAGACCGAGGCGGGGAGCCCGGCCTCCCGCACGGCGGCGACGCACGCCTTGACCGGGAGCGTGGCGAAATACGCGGCGGGGCCGTCCTCGACGATCGGTACATCAATGGGCTGCGCACCCGAATTGTCGGGAATGCGCGCGTCATCGATGTTGATGGCCACCCGCTCGACGGTGACGTCCGGGCGGCCGCCGGCCTGGCCGACGCAGAGCACGATCTCGGGGTCGGCGTCCGCGACGGCCTTACGGAGCGCGTCGTTCGCCGCACCGAAGACGCAGGGCAGTTCGGCGGTCGCGATCTCGTAGCCGGGCGGCGGGTCGGCCGCGACGGCCTGGACGGCCTGCCAGGAGGGGTTGACGCGCTCCCCGTCGAAGGGGGCGAAACCCGTCAGAAGTACCCGTGTCATGCGCTGTTCCTCGGCGTCGTCGGACGTGTGCGGTGGGGTCAGAAGGCGAAGGCGGCCATGATGACGATGTTGCAGCCGAGCAGCGCGAACGCGGTGGGCAGCTGGGCCTTGATCGGACCGTACTGGTCCTTCAGCTCCAGCAGCGCGGCGGGCACCACGTTGAAGTTGGCGGCCATCGGCGTGACGAGCGTGCCGCAGAAGCCGCAGAGCATGCCGATCGCGAGGATCGCCGGCGCGTTGCCGTGCGACTGCTCGATGAGGACGGGCCAGCCGACGGCGGCGGTCATGACGGGGAACGCCGCGAAGCCGTTGCCCATGATCACCGTGAACAGGAACATCCCGACGCAGTAGACGACGACCGCGGTGATCACCGAGCCGTGCGGCAGCACCGCCTTGGTGAGGATGCCCACCTGCTTGCCGACACCGGAGACCGCGAAGATCGTGCCGAGCGTGGCGAGCAGCTGCGGCAGCAGCATCGCCCAGCCCATGGACTCCAGCATCGAGCGGCCCGCGTGCAGGGGCGCCGCGGCCTCCTTCTCGCGCAGCATGACCATGGCGAGGACGAGCGCCACGATGGCGCCGATGCCGAGCCCGAGGATGGTCTCGCTGCCCTCCTGGAGGAGCGGCGTGCCCCCGAAGGAGAGCTTGGGGACGAGGGCGGCGCAGACCAGGGCGACGGCGGGGATGGTCAGGGCGGGGATGAACAGCTTGCTGCCGTGCTTACGGGCGCTCGCCCGCCGCTCCTCCGTGGTGGTCGTCCGGGGCTTGCCGCGGCCGGTGAACCCGAAGCCGGCCAGGCAGATCATCACGAGGACCGCGGCACCGAGGGGCTCGGCGGGTGCCGACTTGTCGACGACCCAGGAGCTGTAGACGAAGCCGGCGCCGAGCAGGCCCCAGAAGGCTGCCGTACCGAAGCGCTTCGGGTTGCTGCGGTCGGCGGCCATCTGGGCGGCCATCACCAGGAAGAGCGCGCCGACGAGCCAGTAGAACCACTCTGCCTTGATCACTTCGCGGCCTCCTGGGTGGCGAGTTCGGCCTGGGCGCCGAGCAGTTCGCGCTCCAGCGTGCGGTCCATGCGGAGCAGCCGGCCGCCGTGGATCAGCAGCGCGCAGATCCCGGTCGGGATGGCCCAGAGGGCGAGCTCGAGCGGTTCGAGGTGGGTCTGGTACGTCGAGTTGGCGAAGCCGGTGATCAGGAGGATCGAGCCGACGGCGAGGAAGACGTCCTCGCCGAAGAAGAGCCCGACGTTGTCCGCGCTGGCGGTGAAGGACCGGATCTTCTCGCGGGTCCTGTCGGGCAGCGCTCCGTAGCGGCGTTCGGCCGCGCCCTCGGCCATCGGGGCGGCGAGCGGGCGCACCGTCTGCGCGGGCCCGAAGAGGTCCTTCAGGCCGAGCGCGGCGAAGCACTGCCGCAGCACCAGGTAGAGCGTGAGGAAGCGTCCGGTGGTCAGCTTCGCGAAGCGTGCGATGAGGTTGCGGGCCTGCTCCTGGAGGCCGTGGCGCTCCAGGAGGCCGATCACCGGCAGCGTGATGACGAAGATCGTCACTGCCCGGCTGGAGGCGAAGCCGTCA
This sequence comes from Streptomyces sp. NPDC053542, assembly GCF_044544685.1. Classification (NCBI taxonomy): domain Bacteria; kingdom Bacillati; phylum Actinomycetota; class Actinomycetes; order Kitasatosporales; family Streptomycetaceae; genus Streptomyces; species Streptomyces sp. NPDC053542. The sequence continues at coordinate 470,611 of NZ_JBITXL010000007.1, read as the reverse complement.
CCGAAGGCCGCGAGGACCTTCTGCGGTGACAGCCCGCCGAGGAATCCGGTGGCGATGCCCGCCACCCCCACCACCAGCAAGGGATTGCGACGCGTGGCAAATCCGATGATCACCACGAGAACGCCGAGAAGAACGATCACGGGACCGCCTTTCGCACGCAGAAGCCCACGGGTCTCGTGGGGATGTGCCAGGACGGTAGAGGATCGTTCTACGATCCGACAATAGGTGGGTGATTCTCGTTACCCGCCGGAAACCGGCTTCTTGTCACCTGCGGGAAGCCTGTCCGGCGACCTGCTGGGCGTACGCGCTGGACAGCTGGGCCCGGGAATCCTCCAGGTAGGACGCCAGCAGCCGTTCCGCCTGGACCACGTCGCCACCCTGCAGCGCTTCGAGGATCTGGCGGTTCCGCGTGAGGTACGGCTCGTGGAAGCGGCGCGGGTCGTCCATGACGTGGAACACCAGCCGCAGCTCCGCGAGGACACCGCGCATCAGCTCGTCCGTGCGGGGGCTGCCGGCCAGCGCGACCAGCGCCTGGTGGAAGCGGATATTGGCCGTCGAGAGGTCCTGCCAGGACCGCTCCAGCGCGGCCCGCTCCCCCGCCACCACGGCCGCCTCGACCTGGTCCAGCGCGTACGGCGGCTCGCCCAGGCCGCGGATCACAGCGCATTCGATCATCCCGCGCACCCGGTAGATGTCGCCGAGGTCGTCCACCGCGACCACCCGCACGAAGACGCCCCGGTTCAGCTCGTGCACCAGCAGCCGCTCGTGCGTGAGCAGCCGGAACGCCTCCCGCAGCGTGTTCCGCGACACGCCCAGCGCCCCGCCGATGGAGTCCTCCGACAGCCGCGCCCCGGGCGGGAAGAAGCCCTCAGCGATACGGTCGCGCAGTATGTCCGCGACCCGCTCGGCGGTACTCGTCCGCCCCAGCAGCGCCCGATCCATCGCCAGCCCGCCGGGCTCCTCGATCCGCCGGTCCATCCCCTTCGCCACCTCGCGCCTCACTCTCGTCCCCCTGGTCACCGTGACCGCGTACGGCGGCCGCGCGGCCGCCCGCAAGGGCACGCAGTCAATCCCAGATCGACGAACAAGACAACAACCCTCTTGTCCTATCGTTCAACAATCCTCTAGCTTGAAGCGGTAAGCCGGTCGGCCCGAGCGCCCCAGGAGGACAGCCGCTACGGAAACGGGCCGGCCGGCTCTGCCTTGCCCTGCCCCTTGTCCGGCCCCGCCGGCACTGTTGGAACGGACGCACATGACGGACCCGGTGATCGACCTCAACGCCGACCTCGGTGAAGGGTTCGGGCGGTGGCACCTCACCGACGACGACAGTCTGCTCTCCGTGGTCACCAGCGCCAATGTCGCGTGCGGCTTCCACGCGGGCGACCCGTCGACGATGCGCAGGGTCTGCGAGACGGCCGCCGAGCGCGGCGTCCGCATCGGCGCCCAGGTGTCCTACCGCGACCTCGCCGGCTTCGGGCGCCGCGCCATGGACGTGCCCCCGGACGAGCTCGCCGATGAGATCGCGTACCAGATCGGCGCGCTGGAGGTCTTCGCGCGCGCCGCGGGTTCCCGCGTCTCCTATGTGAAGCCGCACGGCGCGCTGTACAACCGTGCGGTCCACGACACCGAGCAGGCCGGCGCGATCGTGGCCGGCATCCGGCGCGCGGCCGGTCGGCTTCCCGTACTCGGGCTCCCCGGCTCGCAGTTGCACGCGGCGGCGCACGCCGCCGGGCTGCCCGCCGTCACGGAGGCGTTCGCCGACCGCGCCTACACGGCCGCCGGCACCCTGGTCCCGCGCCGGGAGCCCGGCGCGGTCGTCCACGACCCGGACGCCGTCGTCAAACGCTCCCTCGGCCTCGCCCGCGACCACGCCGTCACCTCCCTCGACGGCGAGCGCGTGGAGGTCGACGTGCAGTCGCTGTGCCTGCACGGTGACACCCCGGGCGCCGCGGCCCTCGCACGGCGCGTACGCGACGAACTGACGGCGGCCGGCGTCCGTGTGGCGGCGTTCGCATGACCGCGCTCCCGGCCCCCACCGAGGACCGCACCCGGAGCGCCGAGGACCGCGGCCTCCGTATGCGCACCCTGCCCGTGGGCGACCACGGCCTGCTCGTCGAGCTCGACAGCGGCGCGGCCGTCGAGGCGCTCCACGCCGAACTGCTGCGCCGCGCCGCGGCCGGCCGGCTGCCCGCCACCCGCGAGATCGTCCCCGCGGCGCGCACCGTACTGATCGACGGGCTCGCCGAACCGGAGCGGTTCGCGGCCGAGCTGACCGGCTGGGACATCCCCCCGGCCACCCGCTCCGGGGCGCGGACCCTCGAAGTGCCCGTCCGGTACGACGGCCCCGACCTGGCCGACGTCGCCGAGCTGTGGGGCGTCACTCCGGAGGAGGTCGTACGGATCCACTCCGGTACCGAATTCCGCGTGGCCTTCTGCGGTTTCGCGCCCGGCTTCGGCTACCTCACGGGGCTGCCCGAGCGCTACCACGTGCCGCGGCGCGCCACCCCGAGGACCCGCCTCCCCGTGGGCTCGGTCGCCCTCGCCGGCCCGTACACGGGCGTGTATCCGCGCTCCTCTCCCGGGGGCTGGCAGCTGCTGGGCACCACGGACGCCGTGCTGTGGGACGCGTCCCGGGAGCCGGCGGCGCTGTTCGCACCGGGGACCCTCGTACGCTTCGTCCCGCAACCGCTCGACCCGCACCCGGAGGCGGCCCAGTGACCGACCGCGCATTCGCCGTCGTACGCGCCGGAGCACTGACCACCGTCCAGGACCTCGGCCGCGCCGGCCACGCCCACCTGGGCGTCCCGCGCTCCGGCGCGCTCGACGCCGACGCCCACCGCCTGGCCAACCGCCTCGTCGGCAACGGCCCCGGGGCGGCCACCCTGGAGACCACCGTCACCGGGTGCGCGATACGTATGCGCAGCGCCGGCACCGTGGCCGTCACGGGCGCGCCCTGCCCGGTGACCGTCGACGGCCGCCCCGTCGCCTGGGGCGCCCCGGTGCACGTACCGGCCGACGCCGTCCTGGAGGTGGGCACCGCCACCTACGGGCTGCGCAGTTACCTGGCCTTCGCGGGCGGCATCGAGGCCGAGCCGGTGCTCGGCAGCCGCGCCACCGACCTCCTCTCGGGGCTCGGCCCCGACCCGCTCACCGACGGCGCCGTGCTGCCGCTGGGCACACCGGGCGCGCCGGTGCCCGCGGCCGACGCGGTCCCGCACGCCGGCCCGGCACGCGAACTGGTCCTGCCCGTCCGCCTCGGGCCGCGCGACGACTGGTTCACGGGGGCGGGCGTGCGCACCCTCCTGACCGGCGTCTGGCGGGTGTCGTCCGCGAGCAACCGCATCGGCCTGCGCACCGAGGGCCCGTCCCTGGAGCGCGCCCGGGACGGCGAACTCCCCAGCGAGGGCATGGCCCTGGGCGCCGTCCAGGTCCCCCCGAACGGCCTCCCGGTCCTCTTCCTCGCCGACCACCCCACAACCGGCGGCTACCCGGTCATCGGCGTCGTCCGGGAGTCCGCGCTCTCCACCGCCGCCCAGGCCACGCCGGGGACCCCGGTGCGCTTCGTACGGGCACACAGCGCCTCCTGAGGGCCTTTCTCCGCCCGGCTGAGGGCCTTTTCTCCGCCCGGCCGCCCTACGCGTCGGCCGGGCGCGCGCTGCGGGCCAGCACGACCAGGGAGCAGACCAGCGACACCACGACGAGCGCCATCTGGTAGACCGCTACCGGCACGATGGAGCCGCCACTGGACGTGAACAGCCACTCGCCCACCAGCGGGGCCGTGCCGCCGATCAGCGCCGAACACAGCTGGTACGACAGCGAGATGCCGGTGTACCGGACGCGGGCGGGGAACGCCTGGGCGAGCAGGCCCGCCAGGATCGCGTAGTTCATCGCGCCGGTCACCCCGAGCAGCGAGATGCCGAAGCCGGCGGCGACCGCGTTCTCCGTGGCGACCAGGGCGTACATGACCGGTACCAGCAGGAAGTTGAGCGTCAGCAGGGTGCCGACCGTACGGGCGGTGCCGAACCGTTCCGCCAGGACCACGCCCAGCGGCTGTGCCAGGAACTGCACCACGCTGTAGACCAGCAGCACGTTCAGCATGGTGGAGCGGTCGAAGCCGAGGTCGCCGGTGGCCCAGGAGAGGATGAACGTGGTGATGAAGTAGGTCGCCGCGATCCCGATGGAGCTGGCGAGCACGCCCAGTACCAGCGTGCCCGGGTGCCGGCGCAGCACCTCGCCGAGCGGTACGCGGGCCACCTCCCGCTTCGTGCGCAGCCGGGTGAACTCCGGGGACTCCGCCACCCGCAGCCGGATCACCAGCCCGACGATCACCAGCAGCGCCGAGAAGACGAACGGGAGCCGCCAGCCCCACGCGTCGAACGACGCGTCCGGCAGCTGGGTGAGCAGCGCGAAGCTCAGCGTGGCCAGGATGGACCCGGCCGGCGAGCCCTGCTGGGCGAAGGCCCCGAAGGACAGTCCGCGGCCCTTGGGGGCGTGTTCGGACGCGATGAGCACCGCGCCGCCCCATTCCCCGCCGACCGCCACGCCCTGCACCATGCGCAGCACGATGAGCAGTACGGGGGCCAGCATCCCGACGCTTCCGTATGTGGGCAGCAGCCCTATGAGGGTGGTGGCGACGCCCATCATGAGCAGCGTCGTCACGAGGGTCTTCTTGCGGCCGATGCGGTCCCCGAGGTGCCCGAAGACGATGCCCCCGATGGGGCGCGCCAGGAAGCCCAGCCACAGCGTCCCGAAGGAGGCCAGCATCCCGGTGCCCGAGGAGGTCGCCGGGAAGAACAGCTTCCCCAGGACCAGCGCGGACGCGGTGCTGTAGATGTAGAAGTCGTACCACTCGATGGTGGTGCCGATGAACGAGGCGAGACCCGCGCGGCGCGCGGTACGGCTGTCGCCCTCGTGGACGGCGGATCTGGCGGACTGCGAAGTGGTGGCGTCCATGTCAGCGTCCCGAGATGCGGTCGGCGATCTTGGCTATGGGGGCGGTGGTGGTGCGGCGCGTGGCTTCGCTGCGGTCCGCTGCTCGGTACGCGGCGTACATGCCGTGCACGCCGAGCCAGCGGGCGGGCTCCGGCTCCCAGGCGCGCGTGCGGTGGCCCGTCCACGGGAGCCGGGTCAGCTCGGTGTCCCGGTCCAGTACGAGGTCGCGCAGGGTGCGGCCGGCCAGGTTGGTCGCGGCGACGCCGTGCCCGACGTAGCCGCCGGCCCAGCCCAGCCCCGTACGCCGGTCGAAGGACACCGACGCGCACCAGTCGCGCGGCACGGCCAGCACGCCCGACCAGGCGTGGTCGATCCGCACGCCGGCGGTCGCGGGCAGCAGCCTTGCCAGGGTGACGCGCAGCGCCCGTACGGTCTTCGGGCTGGTCCGGCCGTCCCGGTCCACGCGGGACCCGAAGCGGTACGGGACGCCGCGTCCGCCGATCGCGATGCGCCCGTCGGCGGTGCGCTGCGCATACGTGTAGGCGTGCGTGAGGTCGCTGAGCAGTTCGTGGCCGTCCCAGCCGATGGTCTTCCACGCCTCTTCTGGCAGCGGTTCGGTGACCACCATGGAGGAGTTCATCGGCAGCCAGGTGCGGCGCTCGCCGTACAGGTCGCTGGTGAACCCCTCGGTGGCCCGGAGGACGCGGCGGGCCCGCACCGTCCCGAAGGGCGTCTCGGCGCGCCCCGGTGCGATGCGGGTGACGGGCGTGGACTCGTGGATCGTCACCCCGAGGGCGGCGACCGTCCGGGCGAGGCCCTGCACCAGCTTGGCCGGGTGGACACGGGCGCAGTGCGGGTTGTGCACGCCGCCCAGCGCGCCGGCCACGTCCACCCGGTCGCGCACCTCGCGCCCCGAGAGCAGGACCTCGTCCGCGTTGCCCCAGTGCACGGACTTCTCGTGTGCGGCGCGCAATCGCGGCAGCTGGGCGGGCCGGTGGGCCACGGTCAGGTAGCCGTTCTTGACGATGTCGGCGTCGATGCCCTCGGCCGCGGCCACCGCGATGACCTCGTCCACCGTGGCGTTCATGGCCCGTTGCAGGTCCCGTACGGACTGCGGCCCGCGCTCCCGTGCGTACACCGCGGGGGAACCGGCGATCTTGCCGCTGAGCCAGCCGGCGTTGCGCCCGGAGGCCCCGAAGCCCGCGAACTCCCGCTCCAGTACGACGATGCGGAGTCCCGGGTCGGCCTTCTTGAGGTAGTACGCGGTCCACAGCCCGGTGAAGCCCGCGCCGACGATGCACACGTCCGCGTCGGCCGGGCCGTCCAGGGGGTCGCGCCGGCTGGGGACGCCGGTCTGGCGGTACCAGAAGGAGATGTTGCCGTTCAACGTCATCGCGACCTCCGTCGCTCAGTAGCTGGGCGGGCTGATCACCCACAGGACCCTGGCGCCGTCGCCGCCGGTCTCCACGAGCTTGTGGGGGACGGCACTGCTGTGCCGGATGCTGTCGCCGGGCCCGAGGGCGAAGCGCTCGCCCTCCAGGTGCAGTTCGACCTCGCCCTCCAGCACGTAGAGGAACTCCTCGGAGTCGCCGTGCGTGTAGGGCCGGTCGCCGGTCGACCCGCCGGGCTCGAACTCGCCGAGGAACGCCTCCAGATGGTGCTGCGGGCCCGGGGTGAGCCGGAACTTGCGCCCCAGCACCCCGAAGGTCAGGCTCGGCGCCGCGGCCGCCTTCAGGACGCGCGGCCCCGTCGTGTAGTCCGCGGCGAAGAGGTCGCCCATCTTCAGGCCCAGCGCGGCGGCGATCTGCTGGAGCGTGGCGATGCTCGGGTTGGCGATGCCGCGTTCGACCTGGCTGAGGTACCCCTCGCTGATCCCGGCGGCGTCGGCGACGGCCCGCAACGTGCGCCGCCGGGCGCGCCTCAGGGCGCGGAGCCGGTGGCCCACAGGAACGTCGTCGGGCTCGTGCCGCTCGTCGGCGGTCTCGTGTGCCATGCCCGGGAACCTAAGACCCACCGGCCCACGGGACAAGACTTCTTACACAGGAACTCAGAAAACTTAACTGGCGGGCTGCGCGGGAACTGCCGTGCCGCGCGGGGGCTTACGAGCCCTGCGGCGGCCCGTACCCGCCCCCGCCCGGCGTGCGGAGCACCAGCACGTCGCCCGCGCCCACCTCGGCCACATCGCAGCCCTCCAGCCGCTCCGTGCCGCCCTCCGCGCGCTCCACGCGGTTCTCGCCCCGTGCGCCCGGTCCGCCGCCCGCCATGCCGTACGGCGGCACCCTGCGGTGCCCGGTCAGCAGCGCCACCGTCATCGGCTCCAGGAACCGGATGCGGCGGGTGACGCCGCAGCCGCCGTGCCACCGCCCGCGGCCGCCGCTGCCCTCCCGTACGGAGAAGTCCTCCACCCGTACCGGATAGCGCCACTCCAGCACTTCGGGGTCGGTGAGGCGGGAGTTGGTCATGTGCGTCTGCACGGCGTCGGCCCCATGGAAGCCGTCGCCCGCGCCCGAGCCGCTGGCGACCGTCTCGTAGTACTGCACGCGGTCGTTCCCGAAGGTGACGTTGTTCATCGTGCCGGCTCCCTCGGCCTGTACGCCCAGCGCCCCGTAGAGCGCGCCGGTGACCGCCTGGGAGGTCTCCACGTTCCCGGCGACGGTGGCGGCCGGGAAGACCGGCGCGAGCATCGAGCCCTCCGGGATGCGCACTTCGATGGGCTTGAGGCAGCCGCTGTTGAGCGGGATGTCCTCGGCGACCAGGGTGCGGAAGACGTACAGGACGGCGGCCATCACCACGGAGCTGGGCGCGTTGGCGTTGCCGGGCTGCTGCGGCGAGGTACCGGCGAAGTCGAGCACCGCGCTGCGCGCCTCCCGGTCCACGGTGAGCGCGACCCGGATCTCCGCACCGCTGTCGGTCTCGTACCGGAAGGAGCCGTCGGCGAGCCCGGCGATGATCCGGCGCACCGACTCCTCGGCGTTGTCCTGCACGTGGCCCATGTAGGCACGCACTACGTCGAGGCCGAACTGCCCGATCATCTTGTGCAGTTCCCTGATGCCCTTCTCGTTGGCGGCGATCTGCGCCCGGAGGTCGGCGATGTTGGCATCCGGGGAGCGCGAGGGGTACGGCCCCTCGGTGAGCAGCCGCCGCGTCTCCTCCTCGCGCAGCCTCCCGTCCCGTACGAGCAGCCAGTTGTCGAAGAGGACGCCCTCCTCCTGGATCGTGCGGCTGAAGGCGGGCATGGAGCCCGGCGTGATGCCGCCGATCTCGGCGTGGTGACCGCGGGAGGCCACCAGGAAGAGCAGCTCTTCGTCCCGCTCGTCGAACACGGGGGTGACGACCGTGACATCGGGGAGGTGCGTTCCTCCGTGGTACGGGTCGTTGATCGCGTACACGTCACCGGGGCGCATGTCGTCCCGGCGGCGGCGCAGCACCTCCTTGATGGACTCGCCCATCGAGCCCAGGTGGACGGGGATGTGCGGCGCGTTGGCGATCAGATTGCCGGCGGCGTCGAAGAGCGCGCAGGAGAAGTCCAGCCGCTCCTTGATGTTCACGGAGTGCGCGGTGTTTTCGAGGCGTACGCCCATCTGCTCGGCGATGGCCATGAAGAGGCTGTTGAAGACCTCCAGCATGACCGGGTCGGCGGCGGTGCCGACAGCCGTGCGCTCCGGACGCGCCTCGACCCGGGTGAGCAGCAGATGCCCCTGGTCGCCCGCGGCCGCCCGCCAGCCGGGGTCGACGACGGTCGTCGCGTCGTCCTCGACGACGATCGCCGGCCCGGTCACGGCGTCACCGGGCCGCAGGTCCGCCCGGCGGTACAGCCGGGTCTCCTGCCACCGTCCGCCCACGAACATCCGCACCGTGTCCAGCGGCCGCAGCTCGCCCTCTCGCTCCGCGGCGAGGCTGCGGTGCCCCGAGGTGCCACCGGCCGCCCCCACGGCCTCCACAGAGGCCGCCTCGGCGATCAGCGGCTTGTCCATGGTGAAGGCGTACCGGGCACGGTGGACGCGCGCGAACTCGGCCGCCATGTCGTCGGCGTCGGCCAGCGGTACGGGGATGCCCGCGTCGGTGCCCGCGTACCGGAGCACGACGCGGGCCCGGGTGGTGATGCTCTCCTCGGGCACGCCGTCGGCGCGGAGCTCCTCACGGGTGCGCGCCGCAAGGTCGTCACAGGTCGCGCGGACGCGGTCCATGGCGCCGGCCGTCAGCTCGGTCTCGATGGACTGCTCGCGCATCGCGGTGGCGTCGGCGACCCCGATCCCGTACGCGGAGAGCACGCCGGCCAGCGGCGGGACGATCACGGTGCCGATGCCGAGCGCGTCGGCGACCGCGCAGGCGTGCTGGCCGCCCGCGCCGCCGAAGCTGGTGAGCGCGTACCGGGTGACGTCGTGGCCGCGCTGGACCGAGATCTTCTTGACCGCGTTGGCCATGTTCAGCACGGCGATGTCCAGGAACCCGGCGGCGACCTCCTCCGGGCCGCGCCGGTCGCCCACCGCCCGCTCCGCCTCCCGCGCGAGCGCTTCGAAGCGCTCGCGCACCTCCTCCGGGTCCAGCGGCTGATCACCGTGCGGCCCGAACACCGCGGGGAAGTGCGCGGGCTGGATGCGGCCGAGCATGACGTTGGCGTCGGTGACGGTGAGCGGGCCGCCGCGGCGGTAACAGGCGGGCCCTGGGACAGCGCCCGCCGAGTCGGGCCCCACCCGGTAGCGGCGGCCGTCGAAGTGCAGGACGGAGCCGCCGCCGGCCGCGACCGTGTGGATGTTCATCATGGGGGCGCGCATACGGACGCCCGCGACCTCGCTGCCGAAGACGCGCTCGAACTCGCCCGCGTAGTGCGACACGTCGGTGGACGTGCCGCCCATGTCGAAGCCGATCACCTTGTCGTGCCCGGCCTCGGCGGCGGACCGGACCATGCCCACGACGCCGCCGGCCGGCCCGGAGAGCACCGCGTCCTTGCCCCTGAAGTGCTCCGCCTGCCGCAGTCCCCCATTGGACTGCATGAACATCAGCCGGATGCCGGGGAGTTGTGCGGCGACCTCCTCCACGTAGCGCCGCAGGATCGGTGACAGGTAGGCGTCCACCACGGTGGTGTCACCGCGCGGTACGAGCTTCATCAGCGGGCTCACCTCGTGCGAGCAGCTGACCTGCGTGAACCCCGCGTCCGTGGCCAGCTCGGCGAGCTGCTTCTCATGGGCGGGGTGGCGGTAGCCGTGCAGCAGCACGATGGCGGCGCTGCGGAGGCCCGCTTCGTGCGCGGCGGCCAGCGCTTCCCGGGCCGCGTCCGCGTCGAGGGGCGTGACCGTCTCCCCGTGCGCGTCCACACGCTCCGGTACCTCGATCACCCGGTCGTACAGCGCGTCCGGCAGCACGATGTGCCGGTCGAACAGCCGGGGCCGGTTCTGGTACGCGATGCGCAGCGCGTCCTTGAAACCGCGCGTGGTGACGAGCACGGTGGGCTCGCCCTTGCGCTCCAGGAGGGCGTTGGTGGCCACGGTGGTGCCCATCTTGACGACGGCCACCCGCTCGGCGGGCACCGGCTCCCCGGGGCCCAGCCCCAGCACCTCACGGACCCCGGCCACGGCAGCGTCGTCGTACCGCTCGGGGTGGTGCGAGAGCAGCTTCCGGGTGACCAGCGCGCCGTCCGGCCGCCGCGCCACCACATCGGTGAAGGTCCCGCCCCGGTCGATCCAGAACTCCCAGCGTCCCGTCATGCGGCCATTGTGACAACGGACCGGCGCGCACGGCGGGACCGTGCGGTGCGCGCGCGGCTCCTGGCTGAGCCCGCCGCGCGGCCACGCCGACCGGTCGTCAGCCCCGGACGCCCTGCGCCTGCGGAACGGCGAGCAGAGCCGCGTCGTGAGCCGCGAGGAAGGCGTTGACCGCGGTGTGCCAGCCGAAGTGCTCGGCGCGGCGGCGGGCCGCGGTACGGCGCGGCCCTTCGGGGCGCGCCAGGACCCCCCGTACGGCGGCGGCGATGCTGTCACCGTCGTCGAGTGCGGTCTCGCCCGCGGGGCCGATCAGCCCGGCGAGGGCGGAGCCCGCGTTGGCCACGACCGGGGTGCCGCAGGCCAGCGCCTCCAGAGCGGCGAGGCCGAAGGTCTCGGCGGGACCGGGCGCCACGAGGACGTCGGCACTGGCCTGGAGCGCGGCGAGCGCGCCGGGATCGGCGACGTGGCCGAGGAAGGCCACCGGCAGGCGTTCGGCGCGGGCCCGGGTCTCCAGACGGGCCCGCAGCGGACCGTCACCGGCCACGGCCAGGGCGGCGTCCACCCCGTCGGCGCGGAGCCGCGCGAGGGCCTCCAGGGCCCTTGCCGGGCGCTTCTCCACCGACAGCCGGGAGCACAGCAGGAGCACGGCGGACGCGCCGCCGCCGATCCGCCGGCGCAGCTCCTGGCTGCGGCAGCCGGGGTGGGCGCGGGACAGGTCGACGCCGAGCGGCGCGGTGACCACGTTGCGCGCGCCGGTCCGGGTGAACTCCGCGGCCGCCCACTCGGTCGTGCAGACGACGCGGCTGTACGCGTGGGCCGTACGGGAGTTGAGCCGGTCACCGGCCCAACGGGCGGCGAGGCGGGGCACGCCCCAGGTGTGCAGCACCCCGTCGACGCTCTCGTGGGAGACCATCACCGCCGGCACCCGGGCGCGCCGGGCCCACTCGCCGGTCCAGCGGAGCGTGGTGCGGTCGGAGACCTCCAGACGGTCCGGCGCGAGGGTGCGCAGCAGGCGTTCCAGGCGCGCCCGGCCGGTGAGGACGCGGTAGCCGCCGGTGCCGGGCAGTACCGGGCCCGGAAGGGTGATCACCCGCCCCTGTGCGGTGTGTTCGTCGCTCGCGGCCGGGCCCGGCACGACGAGTACCGGGTCGTGGCCGGCCGCCCGGTAGCCCTCGCCCAGTTCGCGCAGCGCTGTGCGCAGCCCGCCCGACGCCGGGGTGACGAAGTTGGCGAGCCGGACGATCCGGAGACCCTCGCGGCCCGTGCCCCCGTGGTGCCCTGTCCCCGCGTACGCCGTATCCGCATACGCCATACCGTGCTCCGTACCGCTGTCCTCCGTACCGTCACGCCTCGTGCCGCTCACGCCGCCACCGCCTCCCGGTGTCCCAGTACGTCCTCGTAGTGCGCCAGCAGCCGGTCGCCGACCGCCTCCCAGGTGCGGTCCGCGACCGCCGCCCGGGCCGCCGCCCCGTAGGCGGCGCGCAGCTTCGGATTGCCGGCGAGCACTTGTACGGCGTCGCGGACCGCGGTGGCGTCACCGGGCGGTACGAGCAGCCCGGTGCGCCCGTGGGTCACCAGGTCCAGCGGTCCGCCCGCCGCCGGCGCCACGACCGGCACTCCGCTGGCCATCGCCTCCTGCACGGTCTGTCCGAAGGTCTCGTACGGCCCGGTGTGCACGAAGACATCCAGGGTGGCGAAGAGCCGCGCCAGTTCGTCCCCGGTACGGCGGCCGAGGAAGCGCGCTTCGGGGAGCGCGGCGCGCAGCCCCGGGGCGCTCGGCCCGTCCCCGATCACGACGGTCCGCACCCCGGGGAGCCGCGCCGCCTCCCGGAGCAGCCCGACCTCCTTCTCCGGGGCGAGCCGCCCGATGTACCCGATCAGCACCTCGCGCCCGGCAGCCAGCGAACTGCGCAGCACCTCGTCGCGGCGGGCCGGGTGGAAGCGCATGGAGTCCACCCCGCGCGGCCACAGACGCACCCGGGGCACGCCGTGCTCGGCCAGCTCCCGGGCGGCGGCGGTGGAGGGGGCGAGAGTGCGGTCCGCGGCGGTGTGCACGGCGCGCAGCCGCCGCCAGGCCGCCCCGGTGCCGGCACCCAGGTACGTGCGGGCGTAGCGGCCCAGGTCGGTCTGGTACACGGCGACGGCCGGCACGCCCAGCCGGGTCGCGGCCGCCATGCCGCGCACGCCGAGCACGAAGGGGCTCGCGAGGTGGACCAGGTCGGGCCGGTGCGCGGCGAGCGCGGCGGCCAGCCGGCGGCCCGGCAGCGCCACCCGTACCTGCGGGTATCCGGGCAGCGGCAGCGACGGCACGCGGACGACCGGGCACGGCGGGGTCCGCCCGGCCGCCGGGTCCTGGGCCGCCGCCGGGGCGACGACCAGCGGTTCGTGGCCGCGCCGCACCAGGTGCCGGGCGGTTTCCAGGGTGCAGTGTGCGACGCCGTTGACGTCGGGCGGGAAGGATTCGGTGACGATGGCGACACGCATACCCGTGTTGTCGGCGGGCCGGGCGTGGACCGGGCCACGGGGATCTTTCCAGCGGGGGAACGTCCCATGAGCGTTCCGTCGTCGGCCCCTTGAGGCCCTCGGTGTCAGGCCGGCGCCCCCGGTGTGCGCAGGGCCCGCGCGATCTCGGCGCCGACGGTGACGTTGTTGCGGTAGATCTCGGCGTTGACGTCCAGGCTGCGGCCGCCGGTCGCGCGGCGGATGTGGTCCAGCAGGAACGGCGTCGTGGCGGCCCCTGAGACGCCCGCTCGCGCCGCCGCGTCCCACGCCTCGGCCAGCACCCGCTCGTGCAGCTCCGGATCGAGCTGGCGGTCACGTGGTACCGGATTGGCGACCAGCAGCGCGGAGCGGAGGCCGAGCGCGTCCCGGGCCCGGATCATCGCGGCGATCTCCTCGGGCGACTCCGCCGAGGTGTCGATCCCGTGGCCCGAGTCGGCGACGTAGAAGCCGGGGAAGCTGCGCGTGCGGTAGCCGACGACCGGGATGCTCAGGGTCTCCAGGCGCTCCAGGGTCGCCCCGATGTCCAGCACGGACTTCACCCCGGCACTGACCACGGTCACCGGAGTGCGGGCCAGGGTCACCAGGTCCGCCGACTCGTCGAAACTGGTGCGCGCCCCGTGGTGCACCCCGCCCAGGCCCCCGGTCGCGAACACCTGGATGCCCGCGAGGTGGGCGAGGTGCGCGGTCGCGGCCACCGTCGTCCCGGCGTCCCGGCCGGTGGCGATCGCGGCCGGCAGGTCGCGGACGCTCGCCTTGGCCACGCCGTCCGCGGTGCACAGCCGCTCGATCCCAGCGTCGGAGAGGCCCACGGTGGGGACCCCCGCCACCACGCCGGTCGTCGCCGGCACCACGCCGGCGGCGCGCAGGATCTCCTCGGCCTCGCGTGCGATGGCGAGGTTGCGCGGCCGGGGCAGCCCGTGCGTGAAGATCGTCGACTCCAGGGCGACCACTGGGCGCCCTGCGCCGAGCGCCCGGCGCACCTCGTCGGACACCGCGGGGAGGTGCGCGCTCTGCGGGGTCATCTCCTGCTGCCTCCTGGGACGCGACGACGCGGGACCTCGTGCGGCCGCGGACGTACCGCGCTCGGCACGAAGGCGGTGCGGCGGGACCTCGGCCGGCTCGCCACCGCTTCCGTACGGCAGTTCTCTGCCCGTATCGGCTGCGCCCTATCCCGTAGGCGCGTCCACGGCCACGTACTCCGTGCGGCGGTCGGCCACGCCCGAGTGGGATCGGCAGCGCGTCGTACGGAGAGCGACGACGCGCCACATGAAGGAGAACGGCGCACGGGCCCCGAAGGCGGCACCCGGCCCCCATAGGACAGCGCCCGCCCCCATAAGCGCGGCGTGCCCCTCGGGCCTCCTCAGACCTCCGCCGCGTCCGGCCCGATCCGGCCCCGTACGGCGGTCTGGACCTCGGTCTCCTCGGCCGGATCGGCGGCGAGCCGGCGGAGCTGTTCGACGACGCGGGCGTCGCCGGTCGCGGCCGTACGGGCGGCGAGCTCCCGGGTGGTCTCCTCGCAGTCCCACAGGCACTCGACGGCGAAGCCCGCGGCGAAGCCGGGGTCGGTGGCCGCGAGCGCGGCGGCGGCCCGGCCGCGCAGGTGGGAGGAGGAGGTTTCGCGGTAGATGTGGCGCAGTACGGGCGCGGCGCACTCGACGCCGAGCCGTCCGACGCCGTCGGCCAGCTCCCACAGGCCGGCCGCGTCCGGGCCCTCGGCCTGCACGGTCCTGCGGAGCGCGGCGAGCACCGTGTCGGCGTCCCTGGCGCCGCCGCGGCGGGCCAGGAGCGCGGCGGCCACGGCGCCCAGCCGGTCCGGGCGGCGGGCCCAGACCCGGGCGCGTTCGACGGCCGCCACGGAGCGCATGCGGCAGAACGCGCCGGTCGCTGCCTCGACGAGCTCCGTGCAGGCGAGCGGGTCGGAGGCGGCGGCCTCGATCAGGTCGAGCGCTTCGGGGTCGTCCCGTTCGGCGAGGTGGCGCAGCGCGGCCGCGCGCGCGGCGTCCGGACCGCTGCGGGCGGCCGCCAGCAGCTCGGGGCGGTCCTCGGGGCCGGCCACCGCGCCCAGGCAGCGCGCCGCCGCGCCGGTCCGCCACTCGGCGGGCCGCTCGGCACTGCCGTCCTCGGCCCACTGCAGTACCTCACGGACGCTCCAGCCGGGGCGCGGGCCGCTCGGCGTGAGCTGGCGCTGCCAGCGGTCGAAGGAGCCCTGCTCCCCCGCGGCGCGCACGCGGGCGCCGTACCGGGCGTCCTCGGCCCACAGCCGCCAGGGACGGGGCTCGAACGCGTCCCGTACGGCAGCGGCCAGCTCGGCCTCGCCCTCCGGGGTCTCCGGGAACCGGGCCAGCACGGCGGGCGCCAGGGAGGCCAGGCCCTCGTCGTCGTCGCGCAGGGCGAGCTCGTCCAGGGCCCAGCGCCAGTTGCCGCCGACCGCGGCGTAGCTGCGCAACAGGAGCAGCGCGGCGTCGCGCCCGTAGGAGGCGAGGTGGCCCAGGACGGAGAGCGCGAGGCCGGTGCGCTCCTCACGGGTGTCGGTGCGGTCGTCGGGGTGGAAGAGGTGCCGTTCGATCTCTTCGAGACCGCCGTCGAGCTGCAGGTAAAGGCGTGCGTAGTACAGCGAGCGGTTCTCCAGCTGCCAGTCGCGCCGGGGGTCGCGCAGCACGCTGTCGTTGAGGGCGGCCAGGGCCTCGGCCCGGGGCGCCGCCAAGGCATGCAGGGTCCCGTCGCCGCGGCCTCGCTGGAGGAGGCCGAGCAGGGTGCCACTGGGCGCTATGTCTGGATCGAACATGAGGTCAGCATCCGGTGCGGGGGACTGGCTGGCAACGGGATTTCCGCTGACCGGCATTCTTGCCGGTGTCCGCGGGCCGTATGCGTCGTTCCCCAGGGTGGATCGGCGGAACGACTGCCGTACGGCGGCCGAAGCCTAGCCCGGAGCGACGGATTCCGCAGCGCCCGGGCGGGTTACCGGGGCACAGCCGGGGGCATATGCCATGCGCACCACCGTATCGGGTCATGCCAAATCCCTTACGCGCGGTCGCAGCCTGTGCAACAGTCGTTACCGGCCCTTCCATCAGACATGGCCGACGAGGCCACAGACATGGCCGCGCGCCGCCTGATATCGGAGTACGTCATGCCGTCCCATCTCTTCGCGGACCATCATCACGCGCAGCCGCCCGAGCGCGGCGCCGTCGACGCACTCATCTCTCAGGCACGCCGGCTCCGAGGCAGTCTGGACGCCGTGCGCCGCGAGGCCGCGGCCGAGGGCCACCCGGACGAGGACGCCCGGCTGCGCTGGCAGCGGGCGCTGTGCGACCTCGCGGTCCACCACCTCGACGACCTCGGTGGCCATCTGGACCAGCTCAGAGAGGGTCTGCCGTCGGGGCCCCTGGACGGCCTGGACGAGTCCCTGCCGCATCCCGCGGCCCCGCTCGGCCCCGACCCCGAGGCGCAGGCCCGCGGCTCGCTGCTGACCCGTGTGGGCAGCGCCGAGTGGAATCTCCTGACGGACGAGGCCAGCTGGTCCGAAGAGCTGTTCGGGATCTTCGGCCGGGAGCCCGCCGACGGGCCGCTCACCCTGGACGAGCTGCCCTCCCTGATCTTCGCCGACGACCAGCCTCTGGTGACCGCGATGGTCACGGACTGCCTGGTGGACGGCAAGCCGATCGACGGCGAATTCCGCATCGTGCGCCCCGACACGAGCGTGCGCACGGTGCACATGGTGGGCGAGCCGGTGCTCGACGCCGACGGCAGCACGGCCTGCATGTGGGCCGTGCTGCGCGACGTCAGCGAGCTGCGCCGCAGCCAGAGGGCGGTGCGCGAGACCCGTGACTCGCTGCAGCGCCAACGGCACATCGCGCAGACCGAACACCGGCTTGCGGTCGAGCTGCAGGAAGCCGTGCTGCCGCCGTGGCGCGGCTCCCTGCGGTTCCCGCACGGCGGCCCGGTCGCCCTGGACCTCGCCGCGCGCTACCTCCCCTCCGGCTCCAGCGCCCTCGTCGGCGGCGACTGGTACGACGCGCTGCAGCTGCCCGACGGGCGCACGCTGCTGAGCGCCGGCGACCTCACCGGGCACGGTGTGACCGCCACGTCGGGCATGGCGATGCTGCTCGGCGCGCTGCGCGGCATGGCCGTCTCGGGCCAGGAGCCGGGCCCCCTGATGGGCTACCTCAACCAGCTCCTGGACACCTCCGCGCAGCCCGCCCTGGGCAGCGCGGTGTGCTGCCTCTTCGACCCGGCCACCCGCAAACTGGACTGGGCGCAGGCCGGACACCCCGCCCCGCTGCTGTTCCGGGACGGGCAGGGACGGGCGCTGCAGCCGCCCGAGGGCGTGCTGCTGGGCGCGACCTCCGGGGCGGTGTACACGCAGCGCAGCGTGCAACTGGAGCCCGGAGACCTGCTGGTGCTGTACACCGACGGGCTGGTGCCCCGGCGCCGTACGCCCGACGCGGACAGCACGCACGAGGGCGCGGAGCGGCTGCTCGCCCTCGCCCCCCGGTTCGCGGCGGCACGGAGCGCGCAGGAGAGCGTCCGTATCGTCGTCGAGGAGTTCGGCAGCGCCGAACGGGAGGACGACGCGTGTGTGTTGATCGCCAGGATCGGTGACTGACCAACAGGACAGACGGCACACGGGAAACCGCCCCGAGGTCTTGGGGGCAGCTCCAGTGGCCGTTCACGCCTGCCCGTTGCGGTCCTTCGGCTTCTTCTGCTTCGGCAGGGCGAGCCTGATCTCCTCGCGCAGGTCCTGGACCTTGGCGTAGTCGGTGTACTGCCCGGTGAGCCGGTACATCTCGCGCAGCCGGTCCCAGGTGCGGTGCGAGGAGTTCTCCCCGATCGACACCAGGGCCAGCCGCGCGTACCGGTCCGCCTGCTCGGGATCGTTGGCGATGAACAGGGCGGAGGCCATCGACAGATAGTCGAAGATCTGCGAGCGCTGGTAGCCCTCCCTGCGCAGCGCCAGCGCCTGCCGCGCGTGCCCCTGGGCGACCTTGGCGGCCTTGGGGTCGTGCTCGGCGAGCGTGCGGTACGCCAGGGCCTCCATGCCGTGCAGATCGGCCTCGTCGAAGCTCTGCATCCAACTGGGCGGCGGCACGTCCCGCTTGTCCGAGACGAACAGCTCCTCGGCCTCGCCGAGAGTGCGCCGCATCGCCTGCCCGTGGCCCTTCGACGCCTGCGCCCACGCCTCGATCGTGTGCAGCATCGCACGCGTGCGCGGCAGGGTCTCCTCACCGGAGCCGGACTGGGCGAGCTTCATCAGGTCCAAGGCGTCGTCCGGGCGGCCCAGATGGACCATCTGGCGCGCCGCCCGGGACAGCGCCTCGCCGGCCCGGGGGCGGTCGCCGCCCTCACGGGCCGCGTGCGCGGCGATGACGAAGTACTTCTGCGCCGTGGGCTCCAGGCCCACGTCGTGGGACATCCAGCCGGCCAGGACGGCGAGATTGGCCGCCACGCCCCACAGCCGCCGCTGGAGGTGCTCGGGATGGCGGTAGGCGAGCATTCCGCCCACCTCGTTGAGCTGGCCCACCACGGCCTTGCGCTGCAGCCCGCCGCCGCGGGACGCGTCCCAGGCGCGGAAGACCTCCACCGAGCGTTCCAGCGCGTCGATCTCCTGCGAGCCCACGGGGGCCGCTTCGTAGCGATCCAGGCCGGCCTGGTCGAGGGTGTGGCCGAGGGGGTTGTCGGTACGGGGTGCGTCGGCTGCCAGGGCCGGGTCGGCGTGCAGCCAGTCGTACATGGCGCTGCTGAGCGCGGAACCGGCGGCGAGCGCCGCGCCCGCGCCCACCAAGCCGCGTCGGTTGAGCATGAGGTCCATTCCCGTGAATTCCGTGAGGACCGCAGCCGTACGGTCGGGCGGCCACGGCAGGCCGTCGGCGCCCTGCCGCTTCCCCGCGCGCCCTGAACGTGCGAAGCCGAGATCCTCGGTGGTTACGACACGGCCGAGGCGCTCGGTGAACAGGGATGCCAGGACCTTCGGCACCGGATCCCGCGGGGTCTCCCCCATGTCGATCCAGCGCCGGACTCGGGACGTGTCGGTCGCCAGCTGCGGGTGGCCCATGGCCGCCGCCTGCCGGTTGACCAACCTCGCCAGCTCGCCCTTCGACCAGCCGGCGAGCTGGAAAAGGTCCGCGAGACGGGTGTTCGGCTCCCTGTTCACGTCAAGCCCCCAGGTTCCTCGACTGAGTTGACAGTAACCGGCCGTCATGTGCCGGGCGAGCATTCGCCAGGGTTCGCCAGGGTCCGCCAGATGGTCTGCCACCCGTAGTCGCGTGTTCTGTAGAGACGCAGCCCCCGGCCCGGTGGCGGAAACGCATTCCCCAGGGTGTCGACCCTCACCGGGCCGGTGGCGCAACGCCACTCGTCGGCGCACGAAGGGACCTCATCCACCCATGTACGCAGCATCGTCCGCCGCGACCGCCCCGCCCCGGCCGTACCGCCCGCAGCCCACGGGCAGCGGTCCGTACCTCGATCCCGCTCACTCCTCGGGAATGGCCGCCGGGCCTCCGGGCGGCCGCCTCCGGCGCCCCCAGGGAGCAGCACCGCAACCGCTCAGCGGGAGACTCGATTTGTCCGGCCCCCAGGGCGCGCAACTGCGCGCGGCGGTCGCCTCGGTGCAGCGCATCTGTCCGGAGTTCAACCCCGTCCAGGTGCTGCGACGGGGCGGGAAGTCCGTCCTTCTCGTCGGTACCACCGGGCGCACGACCGCGGTGGCGAAGTGTTTACTGGACCACTCGCCGGCGTGGGTCGAGCGGTTCCGGCACGAAATAGCTGCGTATCGCGCCTTCGTACGCCACCGTCCACCGGTGCGCGTGCCGAGGTTGGTCGCCGCGGACCCTGACAACTGCACGCTGGTCGTCGAACGCATGCCCGGCCGGGTCGCCGCCGTGCAGCGGCATCCCACGGACGGGCCGCCGCGCGCGGACGTCCGGGCCGCCCTCGGGGCGATCTGCCGGATCAACCTCTGGCGCCCGCCGGCCGGAATGTTCGACGCCCCCCTGGACTACGCGAACCGCATCGGGCGGTACCACGACCTCGGCCTGCTGACCGACCGGGACCTGGGTGACCTGCAGAAGCTGATGCACGGCATCGCGCACTCCCCCGGCCAGTTCTGCCACGGCGACGCGCTGCTGAACAACGTCCTGCTCTCGCCCGCCGGCCCGGTCCTGCTGGACTGGGAGCACGCCGGCTGGTACTTGCCGGGCTACGACCTGGCGACCCTGTGGTCGGTGCTGGGTGACGCGCCGGTCGCCCGCCGCCAGATCAGCCAGCTCGCGCAGGCCGCGGGTCCCGCCGCCCGGGACTCCTTCCTGGTCAATCTGATGCTGGTGCTGACCCGGGAGATCCGGCGCTACGAGACCGCGGTACAGCGGACCATGCGGGAGGAAGTACCGCCCGGTTCCACCGGTCAGGGACAGCCGGGGGCGCCCGCGGCGGGCGAGGAACAACGCCTGCTGCTGCGGCGGCTGCACGACGACGCCCAGATGGCGCGGCGTGCGGTACGGGCGGCGGTCGGTACCCGCTGATCCGCCGACGGGGGGAAACGGAGCGGCGCGCCTGTGCTGGGGCGCGCCGCTCCCGTATGCGTGCTTCGAGGCCGAGGCGCGCCGCTCCCGTATGCGTGGGGTGGCGTACGGTGGCGCGCTCCGGGGCATCACCCTCACGCACCCCGTGACGGTACGGATTCCGAGCGGTGCACGGCCCGTTGTCCCCTCCGGCATTGGTCCATTCCACTGACGCGTCCCAGGCCCGGCGCCCGGGGCGCGAAAACTTCTCGGGCCCCGCGCCGACCTGCGAAATCGGCCGGTTGCGGGGTGATTGACGGATCGTCGGTGAACCGATACCTCTTGACAGGTTCCCGCACGCCCAACGGCGCACCATCCGCCACACCGCCCGGTACGGGCCGGCCCGAGGAGGCTGCATTGCGAGGATCCGCCCCTGTCGGCGTCGCCAGACGCGACGCTCTCCGCACCCCCCGCAGAACGACGAGGAGGGCCGGTACCGCCGTCGCGGTGGCCGCCCTCCTTCTGCCACTGGTCTCGGCCGCGCCCACCGCCACCGCGGGCTCGGACGCCGGTTCTCTCCAGCGTGCCTTCGCCGACGCGTCCGCCCGGTACGACGTGCCGCAGAGCGTACTGCTGGGCGTCGCCTACCTGGAGTCCCGCTGGGACGGGCACCAGGGCGCGCCCAGCGTGGCCGGCGGCTACGGCCCGATGCACCTCACCGACGCGCGGACCGCGCTCGCCCGGGAGGCACCGCACCACAGCGAGGGCACCGAGGACGCCCGCGGCGACGACGCACGCCCCCGCAAGGCCCCCGAGGCGGCGCTGCCGAAGACCTCGGAGCTGCCCGCGCGGCTGCGGACGCTGCCGAAGGCCGCGGCGCTCACCGGCCTGTCCGCGCGCGAGCTGCGCGAGAACGCCGCGGCGAACATCAGCGGCGGCGCGGCCCTCCTCGCCGACCAGCAGCGCAGGCTCGGCCTGAAGGCGAGCGCCGACCCCGCCGACTGGTACGCGGCGGTGGCCCGCTACTCGGGCGCGAGCGAGGCGAAGGGCGCCACCGTCTTCGCCGACCAGGTGTACGACGTGCTGCGTGACGGCGCGTCCCGGACGACCGACGCCGGCCAGCGCGTCACCCTCGCCAAGTCCCCGGGCCTGACCCCCGACCGCGCCCAGACCCGCGTACTGGGCCTGCGCGAGGCGGATTCCGGGAAGACCGAGTGCCCGCCGGAGGTGGCGTGCGAGTCGGTGCCCGCGCCGTATCAGGAGCTGGGCGACGACGACTACGGCAACCACGACCTGGCGGACCGCCCCGAGGACCAGTCCGTCGACTACATCGTCATCCACGACACGGAAGCGACGTGGGAGACGACCCTGAAGCTGGTGCAGGACCCGACGTACGTGTCCTGGCACTACAGCCTCCGGTCCTCCGACGGGCTGATCGCCCAGCACGTCCCGACCAAGGACGTCGGCTGGCACGCGGGCAACTGGTACATCAACTCCCGCTCCATCGGCCTGGAGCACGAGGGCTTCCTGGCGGCGCCGGACGCCTGGTACACGGAGGCGATGTACCGCACCTCCGCGCGCCTGGTGCGGTATCTGGCGCGCAAGTACGACATCCCGCTGGACCGGCAGCACGTCCTCGGGCACGACAACGTGCCGGGGACGACCACCGCCTCGATCAAGGGCATGCACACCGACCCGGGCCCGTACTGGGACTGGGACCACTACTTCATCCTGCTGGGCAGGCCGCTGGCGCCGACCGCGGGGCCGCACGGCGGCCTGGTCACCATCCGCCCGGAGTACGAGGAGAACCAGCCCGCGTACACCGGCTGCGAGAAGGCGGGCCAACCGTGCGCCCCGCACGGCTCGGGCGCGGTACGCCTGTACTCGGCGCCCAGCGAGGACGCTCCGCTGATCAAGGACGAGGGACTGCACCCGGGAGGCGCTGACTCGACCACCGGGGTGAACGACACCGGCGCCCGCGCCAGCACGGGCCAGCAGTTCGCGGTCGCGGAGCGGAAGGGCGACTGGACGGCGATCTGGTACCTCGGCCAGAAGGCGTGGTTCCACAACCCTGAGGCGGAGCCGACGGCGGTGGACGCCAGGGGCTGGGTGGCCGTCCCGAAGGCGGGCAGGACCGAGGTCCCGGTCTACGGCCGGGCCTACCCGGAGAAGGCCGCCTACCCGGCCGGCGTCCCGGTCCAGTCGGTCTCGCCGCTCCCGTACACCCTGAAGGCCGGCCAGCGTTACGCGGTCGGCGACTGGACGCTCGGCGAGTACTTCTACGCACCGACGTTCGACACGAGCAAGCACGTGGTCGTGCGCGGCAAGGACGCGTACTACGAGATCCAGGTCGGCCACCGGGTCGGCTACGTCCGCGCGGCGGATGTCGACATCCGCAGGTCGGGGCGCTAGACGACGATGCGGCGGCCGGCGGGTCCCTGGGGCCCGCCGGCCGCCGTGCCGTGTCCGCGCGTCAGCGCCCGCCGGCCACCTTCCGGCTGCGCTGTTCCTGGCCCGGGCCGCCGTACGGGTAGTCGGCGGCGCCCGGGTCGCTCACCTTGTCCAGCCGGTCCCGTTCTTCGTCCGACAGGCGCAGGCCGGCCGCCGCGAGGTTGTCGTCCAATTGTTCAACGGTCCGCGCGCCGAGGATCACCGAGGTGACGGCCGGGCGGTCGCGTACCCAGGCCAGCGCGATCTGCGCCATGGAGACGCCGCGCTCCTCGGCCACCGCGCGCACCTCGTCGACGACGGCCCAGGTGCGCGCGACGCCGCCGCGCCGGTCGTACGCCTCGACGCCGCGCTCCGGGTTCTCGCCGAGCCGGGTGGCGCCGGCGGGCCGGGCGTCCCGGCGGTACTTGCCGGTCAGCCAGCCGCCGCCGAGCGGGCTCCACGGGAGCAGCCCGAGCCCTTCGGAGGCGCAGGCCAGCGTGATCTCCCATTCGATCTCGCGGGAGAGCAGGCTGTACTGCGGCTGGAGGGTGACCGGGCGGGCCAGGCCCCGGAAGTCGGCGACGTCGACGGTCTTCTGGATCTGCCAGCCGGTGAAGTTGGACAGCCCGATGTAGTGGATCTTCCCCTGGCGTACCGCGTCGTCGAGGAAGCGGAGCGTCTCCTCGATGGGCGTGAGCGGGTCCCAGGCGTGCACCTGGTACAGGTCGACCGTCTCTACGCCGAGCCGGCGCAGCGAGGCGTCCAGCGCGCGGTGCAGGTGGCGGCGGGAGAGCCCGGCGCCGTTCGGCTCCTCGGCCATGGGAAAGCGGCCCTTGGTGGCGAGGACGACGCGGTCCGTGACGTCAGCGGGGCGGGCGGCGAGCCAGCGCCCGATGATCTCTTCGGACGCGCCCGCGGTGTAGACGTCGGCGGTGTCCACGAGGGTGCCACCGGCTTCGACGAAGCGGTCCAGCTGGGCGTGCGCGCCCGCCTCGTCGGTCTCATGACCGAAGGTCATGGTGCCCAGGGCCAGCGCCGAGACGCCGCAGCCGCTGGGTCCGAGGGTGCGGTACTCCATGTCGGTAACTCCTTCGGGGCAGGAGGTGGTCACAGCGCGAGCCACGCCGCCTGGTCCGGTGCCAGCCGGCCGTCCGCGAGCGGGCCGCTGGCCAGCAGTACGTCCTTGTGTGCGGGCAGGGCGTACGGCTCGGCCGAGAGGTTGACCACGCAGAGGAAGCCCGGCTCGCGGCGCAGGGCGAGTACGCCCTCCGGGGCGTCGAGCCAGGTCAGCGTCCCGTCGCCGAGCGCCGGGTGGTCGCGGCGCAGCCGCAGGGCGCGGCGGTACAGCGCCAGCATGGAGTCCTCGTCGCCTTCTTGCGCGGCGACGCTCAGCTCGCGCCACTCCGGGGGCTGCGGCAGCCAGGGCTCGCCGGCCGCGCCGTCCGGGCTGAAGCCGTACGGCGCCCGCTCACCGGACCACGGGATCGGCACGCGGCAGCCGTCCCGGCCCCGGTCGGTGTGCCCGGACCGCTC
Source organism: Streptomyces sp. NPDC053542 (assembly GCF_044544685.1). Lineage (NCBI taxonomy): Bacteria > Bacillati > Actinomycetota > Actinomycetes > Kitasatosporales > Streptomycetaceae > Streptomyces > Streptomyces sp. NPDC053542. Next base: position 446,019 of record NZ_JBITXL010000007.1, on the reverse strand, counting down.
CCACGTCGGGTCCTGGAGCACCTCCTCGGGCAGGTCCTCGACCTCGGGCAGGCCCAGTTCCTCCCCCTGGTAGATGTAGGCGCCGCCGGGCAGCGAGAGCATCAGCAGCGCGGCGGCACGGGCCCGACGCGTACCCAGTTCCAAATCGAGCGGGCCTTCGGGCCGGTAGACCTCGTTGGCCACCCACTTCTTCACCACCTTGCGGCCGAAGCGGCTGGGGTGGCGGACCACGTCGTGGTTGGAGAGCACCCAGGTCGCCGGCGCGCCGACCGAGCCGAGGGTGGCGAGCGAGGTGTCGATGACCTCGCGCAGCTCCTTGGCGTCCCAAGGGGTCATCAGGTAGTCGAAGTTGAACGCCGTGTGCAGGCCGTCCGGGCGTACGTAGTTGGCGAGCCGGTCGGGGGCCTGCGTCCAGGCTTCGGCGACGAACTTCCGGTCGCCGGGGAATTCGTCGGCCACCCGGCGCCAGGCGCGGAAGACCTCGTGCACGCCGTCGCGGTCCCAGTGGGGGTGGTCGAGCCCGCCGTGCGGGGCCAGTGGGTCCGGGCCCTCGCGGGCCGGCAGGTCGGGCAGCTCGGGGTGCTTGATCAGGCCGTGCGCCACATCGATGCGGAAGCCGTCCACGCCGCGGCGGAACCAGAACCGCAGGATGTCCTCGAACTCCGCGCGCACGTCCGGGTGTTCCCAGTTGAGGTCGGGCTGCTCGGGGGCGAACAGATGCAGGTACCACTGCCCGTCGGGCAGCCGGGTCCAGGCCGGGCCGCCGAAGCAGGACTTCCAGTTGTTGGGCGGCTCGGCGCCGTCCGCGCCACGCCCCGGCCGGAAGATGAAACGGTCCCGCTCGGGGCTGCCCGGCCCGGCGGCCAGCGCGGCCCGGAACCAGACGTGCTGGTCGGAGACGTGGTTGGGCACGATGTCGGGGATGACGCGGATGCCGGCCGCGTGCGCCTCCTCGATGAGGGCCTCGGCCTCCTCGACGGTGCCGAACCGGGGGTCGATCTCCCGGAAGTCCGCCACGTCGTACCCGTGGTCTGCCTGCGGCGACTTGTACCAGGGGTTGATCCAGATCGCGTCCACGCCGAGCGACTTCAGGTACGGCAGCCGGGAGCGGATGCCGGCGATGTCGCCGATGCCGTCGCCGTTCGCGTCGGCGAAGCTGCGGATGTAGACCTGGTAGATGACGGCGTCGCGCCACCAGGGTGCGGTGCTGGACATGCGTTACTGACTCCTCGTCAAAAGGTACGTCTTTACGGTTACTTGGCAGCACCGGCGGTCAGGCCGGCGACGATCCGGCGCTGGAAGAACAGCACCATGATTACGAGCGGGACGGTGACGAGGACGCCGGCCGCCATCTGGCTGCCGAACGGCGTCTCGAACTGGCTCGCCCCGGAGAACTTGGAGATGGCCACGGGCGCGGTCTGCATCTCCGGCTTGTTCGTCATCGTCAGGGCGATGAGGAATTCGTTCCAGGCCGCGATGAAGGTGATGATCGCGGTGGTGAACATGCCGGGTGCGGCCAGCGGAATGATGATCTTGCGGAACGCCTGGCCCCGCGTACAGCCGTCGACCATCGCCGCCTGCTCCAGCTCCTGCGGCAGCTGCCGGAAGAAGGCGGTGAGGTTCCAGACCGCGAGCGGCAGCGTGAAGGACATGCTCGGCACGATCATCGCCTGGTAGGTGTTGATCCAGCCGAAGCCGACGAACATCTTCAGCAGCGGAACCACGATCGAGACCACGGGGAACATCGAGGTGGCGATGATCACGGTGAGCACCAGCCGCTTGAGCCGGAACTCCAGCCGGGCCATCGCGTACGCCGTGAAGGTCGCCAGGATCAGCGCCAGGAAGGTGGTGATGCCGGCCACGACGATGCTGTTGAGCAGGGCCCGGGTGAAGGACTGCGACGGGTCGAGCACCGCGAGGTAGTTCTCGAAGGAGAGGTGTGTGGGGAAGGGCGAGTTCTCGAAGATGTCCGAGGTACGCCGCAGGCTGGAGACCAGCATCCAGTAGAACGGTGCCAGGCAGTAGGCGACGACCGCGGCGACTCCCGCGTACAGCAGCCACTTGCGCCAGTTCAGTGCGAGGTTCATGCCGCCACCTCCGCGGGACGACGCACGGGCAGCCACCGGCGGCGGCGCTTGGGTGCCGCGTCGTCGTCGCCGACGACGTTGGCGCCCAGCAGCCGGACAAAGGCCAGCGCGATGAGGAACACGTAGAGGAAGAGGATCACCGCGTAGGCGGCTGCCGGGCCGAACCGCACATTCGCGGCCTGGTCCTGGGCGAGCATGGACAGCGTCTCCACCGACTCCTTCTGCGCGCCGATGAGGATGTACGGCAGGTCGAACATCCGCAGCGCGTCCAGCGTCCGGAAGAGCACGGCCACCATCAGGGCGGGCTTGACCAGCGGCAGGGTGATGCTCCAGAACTGGCGTACCGCGCCGGCCCCGTCGATCCTGGCCGCCTCGTAGACCTCTTTGTTGATCACCTGGAGGCCGGCGAGGACGAGCAGGCCAATGAAGGGCGCGGTCTTCCATACGTCGGCGATGATGACCGCGGCCTTGGCGTGGAACCCCTCGGTGGTCCACAGGACCTGCTGCCCGATGAGGGCGTTGGCGATGCCGTTGCTGTTGAAGATCCAGCGCCACAGCAGACCGGTCACGGCGGTGGGGATGGCCCATGGGACCAGGATGGAGGCCCGTACGAGTGCGCGGCCCTGGAACGCGCGGTTCATGATGAGCGCCATGGCCACGCCGATCACCGTTTCCATGGCGACCGTGGTGACGGTGAGGAACGAGGTGTTCCAGAAGGCGTTCCAGAAGCGCTCGCCGGCCGCTCCGAAGATGTCGGTGTAGTTCTGTGCCCCCACGAACGGGTCGGTCTCCTCGACGAAGCCGGTCTTCGGGTCGAGGCCGGGTGTGCCGAACAGCGAGTCCTTCAGTGCCACGATCGTCGGGTAGAGGACGACGACGGTCAGCACCAGCAGCGTCGGGGAGACCAGCAGGGCCGCGAGCCGGCCCGAGCCGGCGGTCGCCCTGGGCTTGCGCCGCCGGCGCGCGGCCGAGGCGGGCGGCAGGGCGGAGGAGCCGCCGCGCGCACTCTCGCGCGGGGCGCCGTACACGCGGCCCGCGGTGTCGTCGTGCCGGCCCTCGGCGGATCCAGGCGGGTTGTGTGTCTTCACCATGACGGTTCTCCTTAATCCGCCGCCGGCTGCCGCTGAAGGTCCTTCTGGAGGTCCTTCAGTGCCTGCTCGCTGCTCTTGCTGCCGGTCAGGGCGGCGTACGCCTCCTGCTGGATCGCCGCGGTGATGTCGCCGTACTGGAAGACGCGGGGGCGGGGTACGGCGTGCAGGATCGACGCCTTGAGCGTGGGGAGGTACGGGTACTTCTCGACGAGCTTCGCGTCCTTGTAGAGCGCGTCGTAGGTCGGCGCGGCCGGCGCGGCGGCCAGCCGGGAGCGCTGCGTCTCCTCGCTGGAGTAGAACTTCATGAAGTCGATCGCGGTGGCCTTGTTCGTGGCCGAGGCCGACAGGGCCAGATTGTGGCCGCCGAGGCTGGAGGCGCCGGGGCCGTCCAGACCGGGCAACGGCGCGACGGCGAACTTGCCCGCGACCTTGCTGGAGCCGTCCTTCTTGTCCAGCAGCGGGTACATGTAAGGCCAGTTCCGCTCGAAGATCAGTTTGCCGGACTGGAATGCCCGGCGGCCGTCCTCCTCCTGGTAGGTGACGGCTTCCTTCGGGATCGTGCCGTCCTTGACCGAGCCGGCGAGGAAGTCCAGGCCCTTCTTGGCCTGCGGGGTGTCGACATGCGGGCGGCCCTTGGCGTCGGTGATGATGCCGCCCGCGGAGTTCACCGCCTCGGCGAAGTTGACCGTCAGTCCCTCGTACTTCTGGAACTGCCCGGCGTAGCAGGACATGCCCTTGGCCCGGGGCAGCTTCTTCACCTTGGCGCAGTCGGCCTTCAGCTGCGACCACGTCGCGGGCGGCTTCGCGATGCCGGCCTGCTTGAGCAGGTCGGACCGGTAGTACAGCAGCCCGCCGTCCGAGCTGTCCGGGACGCCGTACACGCCACCGCGGTACTTCACCGTCTCCACGATCGGCGCGAGCATCCGATGCAGCGGGAAACGGTCCTGCGGCAGCCGGTCGACCCAGCGATGGGCCGCGAACTCCGAGGTCCACACGGCGTCGAGGGACAGCACCGTATAGGCATCGGATTTCGTCTGCGCATTCTGGATCATCTGCTGACGCTGGGCGTCGGGGTCCGTGGGCAGCTGGACGAAGGTGACCTTCTCCTTCGGGTGCAGCTTGTTCCAGCGGTCGAGCACCGGCTGGACGGAGCCGCTGGCGTCCTTGCCCGCGACGTACGTGATGGGGCCGCGCCCCTCGAAGGAAGTGGGCTGCCCGGCGGGGGTGTCCGCGCCGCGGCCGGGCCCGCAGGCGGCGAGGACCGCGAGTGCCGCGGTGGCCGCACCCGCGCCCCGCAGCGCTCTGGTGATTGTCGTCTTCACTGTCTCTCCTGGTCGTACGGAACCGCTGCGAACACCGCTCACCCGGTGGTGAGGCGCTCGCCGGTCCTGGCCGAGAAGAAGTACGCACCACCCGGCCGGATGCGCAGGGTGATCTGCTGCCCCTTGGCGGGCGGCGTGCGCGGGTTGACGCGGGCGACGACATCGGCGCCGGTTCCGGCGGCGTTCTCGCCCAAGAGCGTCCCGTACGCGTACGCCTCGGAGCCGAGCTCCTCCACCATGGCCACGGACATCCCCAGGCCCGGCTCGCCGGGCGCGACACGCTCCAGCGCCTCGGGCCGGAAGCCCACCGTGACGGTGCCGCTCGCCTCGTCGGCCACCGCGGCGATGACGCTGCGGGGTACCGGCAGCTGCGTCCCGCCGAGCCGGACGCCGTCGCCCTCGATGCGGGCTTCGGTGAGATTCATGGTGGGCGAGCCGATGAAGCCCGCGACGAAGACATTGGCGGGCTCGTCGTAGAGGGCGCGCGGGGCCGCGCACTGCTGGAGGAGTCCGTCCTTCAGGACGGCGACCCGGTCGCCCATGGTCATGGCCTCGACCTGGTCGTGGGTGACGTACACGGTCGTCGTGCCGAGGCGGCGCTGCAGGGCCGCGATCTGCGTACGTGTCTGAGTGCGCAGCTTGGCGTCGAGGTTGGACAGCGGCTCGTCCATCAGGAAGACCTGCGGCTCGCGGACGATGGCGCGGCCCATGGCGACGCGCTGGCGCTGGCCGCCGGAGAGGGCCTTGGGCTTGCGCTCCAGGTACGGCTCCAGGTCGAGGATCTTCGCCGCTTCCTGTACGCGGCGGCGGATCTCGTCCTTCGGGGCGCCTGCGACCTTGAGGGCGAAGCCCATGTTGTCGCCGACGCTCATGTGCGGGTAGAGCGCGTAGTTCTGGAACACCATGGCGATGTCCCGGTCCTTGGGCGGCAGGTGCGTCACGTCGCGGTCGCCGATGCGGATGACGCCGTCGTCGACGTCCTCCAGACCGGCGAGCATCCGCAGGGACGTGGACTTGCCACAGCCGGACGGGCCGACCAGGACCAGGAACTCGCCGTCGGCGATGTCCAGGTGGAGTGCGTCGACCGCCGGGCGGTCGCCACCCGGGTAGCGCCGAGTAACTTTCTCGAAACTTACGGTAGTCACGCGGGATCTTATCCCTTCACCGGCGGGAGGCCGGGAGGCACGGGTTGGGGAGATGGCGGCGATATCGAAAAATCAAGCCGTGGTTGCGCTGTCACAGCTATCGCGCTTAACGAATTACCAGGTCAAAGCTCTGGAGGTTCACTCCGAGCGGCTCGCTTCAACCTCGATGAGACAACGCTTTCAAGCAAGCTAGGAGCTCACCCAACGGAAGTCAATGCGTTACGTCCCAGTAATCCGCAGGCCAGCAAAGCTGCATCATGCAGCCTTTACCGCCGGAATCCTGGGGCGGGCCCACCAGGAAGGCCGCGAACCGCCCTGCCGCAGCCGTCGACCCGCCACTCGTGACAGCGCTGTCACGATCCCCCGCGAGCCCGTGCACGCTGTGCTACCGTCCGCCCATGCCACCAGCTCAACGGCACCCCACGATGGCCGACGTCGCCGAACGGGCCGGGGTCTCCGCATCCACCGTCTCGCGCACCCTGCGCGGTATGTCGACCGTCTCGCCGGAAGTCCGCGCCCGGGTCGAAAAGGCCGCCCGCGAACTGAACTTCGTGATCTCCCGGCAGGCGTCCAGCCTCGTGACCGGCAGGACCGGGGTCGTAGCGGTGCTCGCGCCCACGCTCAACTCGTGGTTCATCGGCTCGGCCCTGTCGAGTCTGGGGCCCGTACTGCGCGCCGCGGGCATGGAGTTGCTCGTCTACGTGACGCCCGACATGACCGAGCGCGCCGCCTTCTTCGAGCGGCTGCCCGCCCGGCGGAACGCCGACGCGCTGATGGTCTTCTCCTTCAACCTCACCGACGAGGAGACCGCCCGCCTGGACGACCTCCAGATGCCGGTCATCTACGTCAGCCAGCGCGCCGAGTGCCGGCCGAGCGTGTACGTCGACGATGTGGCCGGTGCGCTCAGCGGCACCCGGCATCTGCTCAACCTGGGCCACCGCCGCATCGGCTTCGTCCAGACGATCGGCGCCAGCGGGTTCACCTTCAGCTCCCACGAACGGCTGCTCGGTTACCAGCAGGCGCTCACCGAAGCGGGCCTCCCCCTGGACAGCGACCTGGTGGTCGCCACACCGGTCGGCCACAAGCGCCGCACCGCCGAGGCGGTCGGACGGCTGCTGAGCCTGCGCGAGCCGCCCACCGCGGTCTTCGCCGAGCAGGACGAGGTCGCCGTCTCGGTGCTCTCGACGCTGCGCAGGGCCCGAGTCGAGGTGCCCGAGAGGGTCTCCGTCCTGGGCTTCGACGACCATCAGATGGCCGAGTGGTCGGACCTGACCACGATCGCCCAGTCGCCGGCGGAGATCGGGCGGGCGGCGGGCGAACTGGCCCGCGACCTGATCAACGACCCGGAAGCGGACCAGGCCCGGCACGTCGTCCTGCCGACCCGGCTGATCCCGCGCGCGACCACGGCCCCACCGCCGGCGGGGCCGGACCACTCCTCGTAACGGCCGTCGGTTCCGCGCCCCGACCGGAGGGGCGGAAAACTCCTGCGAAATTTCCGGCGGCGGATGTCAAGACGCGGGCGGCGGCTCCGACCAAGGAGCGAAGGGCCCGTCCGGGGCCCGCGAATCACGAGGAGCACGAGATGCAGTTCCTGATCGGCCTGCACATCAACCCGGCCGTACTGGACGCGCTGACGGACGAGGAGAAGGCGGCGCTGGGCGACGGCCACCGCAAGTTCATCGAGGCGCTGAAGGAGTCCGGCGAGCTGGTCAGCACACAGCCGCTGGTCGACCCGTCACAGGCGGCCGTGGTCTCCGTACGAGGCGGCCGGACGGTGGTCACCGACGGGCCCTTCCTGGAGTCCAAGGAGTATCTGGGCGGCTTCTACCTGATCGACTGCGAGAACAAGGAGCGGGCGATCGAGCTGGCGGCGCGGATTCCGGACAGCGCGATCGAGGGGCTGGGGGTCGAGGTGCGTCAAGTGATGTGCGCCGGCGGACAATTGGAGGCATGAGCACACCGGACTTCGAGGACCTGCTGCGTGCGCTCACGCCGCAGGTCCTCGGCGCGTTGGTACGCCGGCACGGTCAGTTCGAAGGGTGCGAGGACGCCGTGCAGGAGGCCGTCCTCGCCGCCACGGTGCAGTGGCCGGCCGAGGGCGTGCCGGACAATCCGCGCGGCTGGCTGATGACGGTCGCGTCCCGGCGGTTCATCGACCAGCTGCGCAGCGATCACGCGCGCCGCGAGCGGGAGTCGGCGGCGGCCGCCGAGGTGGTGCCCGAGGACGTGCCGGACACCGATGACACGCTCGTCCTGCTGTTCCTGTGCTGTCATCCGTCGCTGACCGCGGCCTCCCAGACCGCGCTGACGCTGCGCGCGGTCGGCGGCCTGACCACGGCCGAGATCGCCCGCGCGTTCCTGGTGCCGGAGGCGACGATGGCGGCCAGGATCAGCCGGGCCAAGCAGCGCATCAAGGCGTCCGGCAGCGCGTTCAGCCTGCCGGCGGGCGCGGAGCGCGAGGAGCGGCTGCGGGTCGTCCTGCACGTGCTCTACCTGATCTTCAACGAGGGGTACACCGCCTCCTCGGGCCGCACCTTGCACCGCGCCGACCTTGCGCACGAGGCGATCCGGCTGACCAGGACGGTGCACGCGCAGCTGCCCGAGGACGGTGAGGTGACCGGGCTGCTCGCGCTGATGCTGCTGACCCATGCCCGCAGGGAGGCACGTACGACGGCGGAAGGCGACCTGGTGCCGCTGGACGAGCAGGACCGTACGACGTGGGACCGCGAGCTGATCGACGAGGGCCTCGACCTGGTCAAGGCGTCGCTGGCCGGTCCGTCCCTCGGTCCGTACCAGCTGCAGGCCGCCATCGCCGCCACGCACGCCGACGCGGCCACGGCGAAGGAGACCAACTGGCCGCAGGTGCACGCCCTCTACCTGATCCTGGAACGGATCGCGCCCAACCCGATGGTCACCCTCAACCGGGCCGTCGCGCTCGCCGAGACCGAGGGCCCGGCGGCCGGGCTGGCCCTGCTGGCCACCTTGGACGGTGATCAGCGGCTGGCCGGGCATCACCGGCTGCTGTCCGTACGGGCGCATCTGCTGGAGAAGACCGGAGACACGGCCGGGGCGTACGAGCTCTACCGGAGCGCCGCGAAGGCCACCGCCGGCCTTGCCGAGCGGCGCTACCTGGAGGCCCGGGCCGGCCGGGTGCGGGCACAGCCGGCCGGGGCGGGGGCAGCGGCGCTCAGCCCTGCTGGAACATCTCCGCCGGCAGCGGCTTCAGCAGTGCGTACAGGTCGTCGGTGATCGGGCGGTCCCAGCTCGCGATCGTGACCAGCACGCCGTCGCTCCGGTCGAACTGCACACAGGAGACGCGGCCCTCGGAGCACTTGATGCGCTTGACGATCAGCAGGTTGCCGTCGTGCATGACCGGGAGGTCCTCGGTCTCCACGACCGTGACCTCCTCGTCGTGGTCCAGCGCGTCCAGCAGCTGCGCCACCTCGAAGGGCACCTCGTCCTCCCCGAGCTCGCGCGCCGGGGAGCCCTCCGGGAGGTTACCGATGATCATCGCGGGGCCGCGGCCGCCGAAGAGGTCGTACCGCAGGAAGACGCCCTGGCAGCTGCCGTCGGGGGCGGGCAGCAGACCGGCGCCGAGATTGCCCGGCCAGTCACCGGGATCCATGGCGAGCACATCGAAATCGGGCCCTGCGGGCGCGGCGCTACGGCGGCGGAGGAACGACATACAGCCATCGTACGTGGCCCGCCCGGTCACCTTCCTGCGGTACCGCGCCGCCGACGGGCCGGAAACCCGGGCCGCCGCCGCAGGGACCCGCGGTCACCCTTCCGGCGCGGCGGGCGGCGGCAGGACAGCGGCCACGCCCTCGCTCCCCAGCAGCCGGGCCAGGCCGTTACGGTCCGTGCCCATCTTGCGGTACACCCCGGACAGCAGCCGGCTGACGTCCGGGGGCTGGGTGCCCAGCTCCACGGCGATGCGGTCCTTGGTCCAGCCCTGCACGACCCACTCGGCCACCGCCCGCTCCTGGGCGGTGAGCGTGTCCGTGCCGGCGCTGCGCAGCTGGAGGGGGCGCAGCCCGGCGGCGGACAGCTCGTCGCGGGCGCGGGCCACCAGCGCCTCGGCGCCGCAGTGCAGGGCGCTGTCCAGGCCGCGGTAGAGCCGGTCGGCGGCGTCCTGCGGCAGGCCGGCGCGGCGCAGCGCGGCGCCGTGCTCGACGAGCGCCAGGGCCAGCTCGTAGGCGGCCGGGGAGCGCTCGAAGTGGCGTACCGCCTCGGCGTGCAGCTTCATGCCCTCCGCGCCGCCGACCACCTCGGCCTTGCAGAACAGCGCCTGCCCGATGGCGGACTCGGTACCGAAGTCCTGGGCGCGCTGCAGCGCTTCGTCGGCGAGGGCGATCGCCCTGGGCCGGTCGGTGAGGGAGATGGCGCGGGCGAGGTGGAGCTGCCAGGGGCACCAGGCGGGGTTGCGCATGCCGCGCGGCTCCAGGCGCTTGCCGACGGCCGTGAGCTGGTGCTCCGCGTCGCGGTGCAGGCCGCGGGCGAGCAGCAGCTCGCTGTGGACGGTCTGCGAGTCGGGGTACACCACGGCGTTCGGGACGACCTCGCCGTAGCTGTACGTGTCGGCCAGCTCCTGGGCCTCGTCCACGCGGCCGCGCGCCAGCAGGATCTCGATGAGGATGCCGATGGCGAACCACTGGGCGGGCACCCGCTGGCCCACCCGGTGCGCGATCCGCAGGCCCCCGTGGACCAGGTCCTCCGCTTCGGCGAGCCGGCCGCGGCGGTAGCGGATGTAGCCGAGGAGGGTGTACCCGAAGGAGAGGTGTGCGCCGCGCCAGCCCTTGCGCTCGCACTCGGCGATGCCCTGGTGGAACAGCTCCTCGGCGCGGCCGGGCTGGTCGCAGTACATGAAGGTGAGCGCGACGAGCACGGGTACCTCGAATCCCCACTCCTCGTCGGTCCACGGCAGCCCGCCGTCCAGCGCCCGCTCGGCGTAGTGCAGCGCCGTCTGCGCGCTCTCGCCGCGCACCATGGCGTCCCAGGCGCGCAGCCCGAGGATGTACCGCTCGGCCATGTCACGGCCGGTGACGTGGTCGGCGAGCTTGGCAAGCAGCCGGGAGCGGGCGGGCGAGTCCTGCTCGTCGGCGCGGAACGCGTTGTACATGAACTGCTCGGCCTGCATGCGCAGCCGCGTGCGCGCGTTCGTCGCGCGCTGGACCTCGGCGGTGACGACCTGGGCGGCCTCCCCCAGGCGGTCACTGTGGGCCAGCGCCTGCGCCAGTTTGTACGTGATCGTCTCCCGCAGCGCCGGCTCCAGCTCGTGCTCCTCCAGGGCCGCACGGAGGTGGTTCACGGTGGTGGCGGGCTCGCTGAGCAGGGAGGAGCAGCCCAGCTCGAACAGGACCCGGGCGCGGTCCTGGAGCGAGGGCGGTTCGCGCAGCGCACGGGCCAGGCAGCGGCGGGCGGCGTCCGGCGCCCCGGCCCGGAAGTACTCGGCCGCGGCCTCCCGCAGGCGCTGCACGACCCAGTCGTCGTGCTCGGGGTGCATCTCCAGCAGGTGGCGGGCCGCGGCGGTCGCGCCCTGGCCCGCGTCGACGACCGCGGCGGCCGCCTGGCCGTGCAGGGCGACCCGCAGCGCGCCGGGGATGGCCTGGTAGACGGCGCTGGCGACGAGGGGGTGGAAGAAGCGGATGTTGCCGTTGTCGGACTTGCGGGCGGGGGCGAGGATACGCGCGGCGCGCAGCTGGTCGAGGACGTCGGCGGCCTGGACGGCGCCGAGGCCCGCGACGTTGGCGGCGAGCGTCGGCGAGACCTCCGTACCGAGCACGGAGGCGGCCCAGGCGAAGCGGACGGCGGCGGTCCCGAGCCGTTCCAGGCGCTCGACGAGGCCGCTGTCCTTGATGGCGGTGATCAGCTCGCGCAGCTGGGAGACGTTGGCCTGCTGGGGCTTGATGCCCCGCTCGCGGATCTTGGCGCTGAGCTCGACGACCTCGTAGGGATTGCCGCCCGTGACGGCCCAGCACTCGCGGCAGAACGCCTCGTCGGCGCCCTCCCCGACCATGTGGTTCACCACGCGCTGGACGGCGGTGGGGGTGAGCGGGGTCAGCTCGAAGGGGCGGGAGCCGCTGCGCTCGGCGATCCGGCGCAGCGGTCCCGCGCCGGCCGGCAGCTCGTCGGGGCGGTACCCGACGACGATCAGTATGGGCAGCTCTTCGGCGCGGGCGGCGAACGCCGTGAGCCAGGCGAGGGATTCGGGGTCCGCCCAGTGCGCGTCGTCGACGATGAGGACGACGGGCGAGAAGTGCACGGCGAAGCGCGTGACGACCCAGTCCAGGCCGTCCCGGACGCCCTGGGGGTCGGGCGAGGCGTCGCCGTCGACGGCGACCAGCCCGACGGCGGGCGCGACGATGTCGTACCAGGTGCCGAGGATGCGGCGGTGCTCCTCGGGGGACTCGGCGGCGAACACCGGCTGCACCAGCTGGCGTACGACGTGGAAGGCCACCTCCTGCTCCTGCTCGCCGCCGCGGGCGAGCAGCACCGTGCAGCCGCGCGCGATGGCACGTCGGCGGGTCTCGGTGATCAGCGCGGTCTTGCCCATGCCCGGCGGCCCGGCGAAGGCGATGAGGCCGCCCGTACGCACGCCCTGGGCGCCGTCACCGGAGCCGCACAGGTCGGTCAACATGCCGTCCAGCGCGCTCAGTTCCGTCTCGCGCTCGAGCATCGGCCTGCGCACCCGGCCCGATCGCCCGATCATCTCCGCCATGACCTTGACCTTCCCTCCTGCATACAGCGATGAGCCTAGCGCTGACGGCGACTCACGGAGCCGTCCTCAACGACTTTCGACCATGGACCGCTGGAGCGCGCCGCCCGGCTCCGCGCCGTCCGCGGCGGCACGCGGCGCGCGGCCTCCTGCCTGCGCGGGTGGCGCGAGCGGGCGTCGTGGCGAAATTCATTGACCGATAAACCTGCTCCCTTCTTGACTCGTAGTAGCAGGAGCCCCAGGCTCCCCTGGCTGCGTCACGGGGCGCAGCGCGAAGGAGGCGGACCATGAACGACCCGATCATCGCGGAGGCGGCCCGGCTGTCGCCCGTCCCCCGGCGCGCCGCGCCCCTCAGCGTCCCCTTCCCGGCCCGGCTCAACCCCGGGGTGGAGACGGCCCGCCGGCACACCCTCGGCTGGCTGCACGGGTACGGCATGCTCTGCGGTGAGGCGGCGACCGCCGAGTACGACGCGCTGCGGCTGGACCGGCTCATGGCGTACTTCTACCCCGACGCCGACGCCACCGAGTTGGCCCTGGCCACGGACTTCAACGCCTGGTTCTTCCTCTTCGACGACCAGTTCGACGGTCCGCTGGGTCAGTGCCCGGAGGCGGTGGCGCACTTCGTGGACCGGGTGGTGCGCACGATGGACGACGCGCCGGACCTGCTGCCCGAAGAGCCCGACAGCCCGTTGGTGGCCGGGTACCGGGACATCTGGCAGCGGATCACCGAGGGCACGCCGCGCGCCTGGCAGTTGCGCTTCAAGGGGCACTGGGAGCGGTACCTCTCCGCGTATCACTGGGAGGCCCAGAACCGTACCCGAAAGGGGGTACTGCCGCTGGAGCAGTACCTCAAGGGGCGGCGCGACTCCATAGGGGTGCAGCCCTGCCTGGACTTCGCGGAGCGCTGCGGCGGTTATGTCCTGCCACGTGAGCTGCACGGCCGACCACCCCTGGCGGAGCTGCGCCGGCTCACCGCCGAAGCGGTCATCTTCGTCAATGACATCGTGTCCGTGGACAAGGAGCTGGCGGCCGGCGACGTCAACAACAGCGTGATCATCCTGCACCGTTCGACGGGCTGCACGCTGGACCAGGCGGTGCGCCGGATCGCCCGTACGGCGAGCGCGCGCGTGGAGCAGTTCCAGGAGCTCACCGCGGTGCTGCCCGCGACGCTCAGGGAGCTGGGGATGCCCGCCGACGTGCACGACCACGTGGCGCACTATGTCGCGAGCATGCGGCATCTGATCAGCGGCAATCTCGTGTGGTCGCGGGAGACCCCGCGCTACGACGACAGCGGCACCGCCGCGGTCCGCAGCCGCCCGTGGGCCGACCTCTTCGCGGCGGCCGACCCGGGAGTGCCGGCCGCGGGACAGGGCGCGCCGGCCGCAGGGCAAGAAGTACCGGGGCCCCGGACGCCTGCCGAGTCCTGAAATCGCACGCCGGTTCCGGCGCACAAACGATTGGTCCACCCCCTGTGTCCGACGAGTACAACTACTGGAAGGCGGGGCTGGGTTCCGTGCCGGAGGAGGTGTGGGAGGCGTCGCCGGGGCCGCGGGTGCTGATCCTCGCCGACAACGCCCTCACCGAACTCCCCGACCGCATCGGCGAGCTCACCACGCTGCACGCCCTCGACCTCGGGCACAACGCACTCACCCGGCTGCCCGCCGCGCTCGGCGAACTGACCGGGCTGTCCCGCTGCCTGTACGTCCACGACAACCGGCTCACCGAACTGCCCGACGCGCTCGGGCGGCTGGCCCGTCTCGGCTATCTCAACGTCGGCGACAATCCGCTGCGCCGGCTGCCGGACGCGCTGGGCGGGCTGGCGGGCCTGCACGAGCTGCGGGCCCAGCGGTGCGCGCTGACCGCCCTGCCGCCCGCGCTCGGCCGGCTCGCCCGGCTGCGGGAGCTGTGGCTGCGCGGCAATCAGCTCACCGCGCTGCCCGGCACCTTCGCCGGCCTCCGGGAGCTGCGCGAACTGGAACTGCGCGAGAACGCGCTGTGCGACGTCCCCGCGGCGCTGCGCGGGCTGCCGCTGCTGCGCCGGCTGGACCTGCGCGGCAACCGGCTGCGCACGGTCCCCCACTGGCTGCCGGAATGGCCGACGCTGGAGAAGCTGGACCTGCGCTGGAACGCCGTCGAGGACGACGCGCCGCCGCTGCGCGCGCTGCGGGCTCGCGGGTGCGTGGTCCTCACCTGACCGGCGGCCGGCCGGGCAGGCACCGCATCGAGCCACGCCGTGCCGCCGGGCCGTGCCGCGGGCTGCCGGGCCTGCGGGCCGCCGCCCTCAGGTCAGATCGAACTCGCCGTCACGGGCGCGGCGTACAAATCCGCGCCACTCTCCGGGGCCGAAAACGACGGCCGGGCCGTTGGGGCTGCGCCGGTCCCGCATGGCGATGAAGCCGTCGACGAAGGCGATCTGGACGTCGCCCATGCCCTGCCCGCTGGGCTGCCACTGGGCGTGCGTGAGATCCAGTTCGGGCTGCTTCTCGCCGGCTGTCCGCTGCTCGGTGGTGGTACTTTCGGCCACGTTTCCCGCTCCTCACCCGGTCGGCTCAGTCGGTCCGTGCCAGCCTAGCCACCGCACCCGGCGACCGACAGGCCCCCGCCGGCGCCCCGCGCCGCGGCCCGTACGGGACCGGTCAGGCGTCGGGCGGCTCCGCGCCGACCAGCCACATCGAGAAGAACTGCGAGCCGCCCCCGTACGCGTGCCCCAACGCCCGCCGTGCTCCCGGCACTTGGTGCTCGCCCGCCTGTCCGCGCACCTGGAGTGCCGCCTCCGCGAAGCGGAGCATCCCCGAGGCGCCGATCGGGTTGGTGGAGAGGACCCCGCCCGAAGGATTCACCGGGAGGTCACCGTCCAGTTCCGTCACGCCGGACTCGGTGAGCTTCCAGCCCCCGCCCTCCTCCGCGAAGCCCAGGTTCTCCAGCCACATCGGCTCGTACCAGCTGAACGGCACGTACATCTCGACCACGTCGATCTCCCGGCGCGGGTCGGTGACGCCGGCCTGCCGGTAGACGTCGGCGGCGCAGTCGCGGCCCGCGCGCGGCGAGACGGCGTCCTTGCCGGCGAAGAGAGTTGGTTCGCTGCGCATCGCGCCGCCGTGCACCCACGCCGGCGGATGCGGCGCGCGCCCGGCACCGGCGCGCCCGGTGAGGACCATCGCGCAGGCGCCGTCGGAGGAGGGGCAGGTCTCGGAGTACCGGACGGGGTCCCACAGCATCGGGGACGCCTGCACCTTCTCCAGGGTGAGGTCGTGCTCGTGCAGATGCGCGTACGGGTTCTTGAGCGCGTTGCGGCGGTCCTTGTAGGCGACGAGGGAGCCGACCGTGTCGGGGGCGCCGGTGCGCCGGATGTACGCGCGGACGTGCGGGGCGAAGAAGCCGCCGGCCCCGGCGAGCAGCGGCTGCTGGAAGGGGACGGGCAGGGACAGGCCCCACATCGCGTTGGACTCGGACTGCTTCTCGAAGGCGACGGTGAGAACGGTGCCGTGCACTCGTGCGGCGACGAGGTTGGCCGCTACAAGGGCGGTGGATCCGCCTACGGAGCCTGCGGTGTGCACCCGGAGCATGGGTTTGCCGACGGCGCCGAGCGCGTCGGCGAGGTACAGCTCCGGCATCATCACGCCCTCGAAGAAGTCCGGCGCCTTGCCGATGACGACCGCGTCGATGTTGGCCCAGGTGAGCTGGGCGTCCTCCAGGGCGCGCAGGGCGGCCTCGCGGACGAGTCCGGCGATCGAGACGTCCTTGCGGGCCGCTGCGTGCCGGGTCTGGCCGATGCCGACGACGGCCACGGGCTCCTTGCCCGTGGCGGTGCTCGTGACGGCGCTCATGATGGCCTCACTCCCCTTCCAGGACGGCGACCAGGTTCTGCTGCAGGCACGGGCCGGAGGTGGCGTGTGCGAGGGCGCGCCGGGACTCGCCGCGCTGGATGCGGGCGGCCGCCTCGCCGAGCCGGATGAGGCCCGCGGCCATCATCGGGTTGGCGGCGAGCGCGCCGCCCGAGGGGTTGACCGTCACTTCGTCGCCGAGCCGCAGGGCGCGGCGGAGCACGATCTCCTGGGAGGTGAAGGGCGCGTGCAGTTCGGCGGTGTCCACGGGGCCTGCGAAGGCTCCGGCGCGTTCGGCGGCGAGCCGGGTGGACGGGGAGTCGGTGAGGTCGCGGACTCCGAGGGCGTGCGCTTCGATGCGGTGGTCGATGCCGCGTATCCAGGCGGGCCGGTCGCACAGCCTGCGGGCGGTGTCCCCGGCGGCGAGGACGACGGCGGCCGCGCCGTCCCCGATGGGCGGGCAGTCGCCGCGCCTCAGGGGCGCCACGACGTGCTCGCCCATGGGGCGCTCGCCGCGCAACTGGGCGTGGGGATTGGCGGCGGCATCGGTACGGCTGCGGGCCGCGACTCCTGCCAGCGCACGCTCATCGGTGACGCCTGCGTCGAAGAGGGCCTGCGCCTGGAGGGCGGCGAGCGCCACGGGGTCGGGCCACAGCGGCGCCAGGTAGTACGGGTCGAGCTGGCGGGTGAGGACCTCGCGGAGATCGCCGGGCGAGGACTTGCCGTAGGAGTACACGAGCGCGGTGTCGGCCTCGCCGGTGAGGAGCTTCACCCACGCCTCGTACAGCGCCCAGGCGCCGTCCGTCTCGACGTGCGACTCGGCGACCGGGGGCCAGGCTCCCACGCCGTCCAGCGCCATCGTGAAGGAGAAGGCGCGCCCGGCGAGGTAGTCGCTGGAGCCGGAGCAGACGAAGTCGATCTCGCCGGCCTTCAGGGCGGCCCGGCCGAGCACGTCGTTCAGCACCGGCATCAGCATCTCCACCTCGGAGACCGCGGCGCTGTCGGGTACGTGGTCGGACTGTCCGAAGGCGACGATCGCCACCTCTCGCATCAGACCAGCTCCTTGTACGTGTCGTAGTCGGCGTCCGGTTCTCCGGTGGGGCGGTAGTGGTCGGGCCAGCGCTGCCCTTCCTTCCAGACGGGCTCGACCCGCATCCCCATGCGGACCTGGTCGTACGGGATGCCGGCGAGGCGGCCGTGGAGGGCGAGCCCGGCACCGTCCAGGGCGATGTGGGCGTAGACGTAGGGCACTTCGATGTCCAGCCCTTTGGCCTTGATGTTGACGACGCAGTAGGTGGTGACGGTGCCCTTCGGGCCCACCTCGACGCGTTCCCCGGTAGGCACGCCGCACGTGGGGCAGGCGCCGCGCGGTGGCACGTACACCTTGCGGCACTCGGGGCAGCGCTCGCCCACGATGCGCCGCTCGGCGAGCGCCCGTAGGTACGCGGTCTGGGCACGGCCGGGGCTGTACGTGTAGTCGAGGCGGGCGGGGAGGGCGACGAGGGAGACGGCGTCGGCGAAGTCGCCGCTGTGGTCGTGAGGTTCGTCCCCTGGGGCGCCGTCGTACGGTTCGAAGCAGGCGATGTCGGTGATGGCTCCGGTACGTTCCGCCGCCCACCGGACGCGGACCCGCATCCCGGTGCTGACGGCCGCCGCCGAGGGCGCGTCCAGCACGTGCAGCAGGGAGCTGCCGGCGCCGTCCAGCCGGACGAGCACCCAGGCGAAGGGCCTGTCGAGGGGGTGCTTGGCGGTGGGGTGCGGGTTCCAGGCCCAGGTGGTGACCGTGCCGGTCTCCGCCACCTGGACCAGCTCGCGCAGCTCTTCAGCGGTGGCCGGGTCGTACTCGACGGGCGGCACCAGCACCGTGCCGTCGGCGGCGCGCACCCCGAGGACGGTGCGTTCGCGGAGCCCGGTGAGGAAGGCGCTCTGTACGGGACCGAGGGAGCGGGTGAAGGGGAATTCGACGACGAGCGGGGCGGAGAGGGTCTCGGTGGTCACGGGCTGCTCCTCATCAGGTGCGCCGGTGGGCGGTCAGGCGCGCCGGTAGACGGGCGGGCGCTTCTCGGCGAAGGCTTTGGCGCCTTCCTTGGCGTCGTCGGTGCCGAAGACGGGCCAGCCGAGGTCGAGTTCGTGTGCGAGCCCGTCGCTCTCGGTCAGCTCGGCACCTTCGTACACCGATGCCTTGACCGCCTCTATGGCCAGCGGCCCGCAGGCGTTGATCTGCTCGGCGATCTCCAGGGCTCTGGCGCGGGCTCCGCCATCGGGCACGACGTGGCCGATCAGTCCGATGCGCTCGGCTTCGTGCGCGCTGTACGGGCGTCCGGTGAGCAGCATCTCCAGGGCGTGGGTGCGCGGGATCTGGCGCGGCAGCCGGACGGTCGAGCCGCCCAGGGGGAAGAGTCCGCGCCGCACTTCGAAGAGGCCGAAGACGGCGCTCTCGCCCGCGACCCGGATGTCGGTGCCCTGCAGGATCTCGGTGCCGCCCGCGACGCAGTGGCCCTCGACGGCGGCGATGACGGGCTTGCGCGGCCGGTGGTGCCGCAGCAGCGCCTTCCAGTGCAGGTCGGGGTCGGCTTTCATCCGGGCGCGGTGCGCGTCGTCGGCCATGCCGTCGCCGGCCAGCGCCTTGAGGTCCATGCCCGCGCAGAAGACGCCGCCCGCGCCGGTGAGGACGACGGACCGGATGCCGTCGTCGTCATCGGCGGCCAGCCAGCCGTCGTAGAGGCCCACGAGCATGGCGGGCGAGAACGCGTTCTTCGCCTCGGGCCGGTTGAGCGTGAGTACCAGCGTTGCCCCGACGCGCTCGGTGAGCACGTGTTCGGTGCCGCCCATGGACGTCCTCCCGTCTCCGGAACGAGAACAGGTTGCAGTAGCGCCCTCGCGACTTCAAGGCTTTTCTGACACTCAGTCAGTTTTCTTGGCCACGGCTCTTCCCCCTTTCCTCCCCGGACGCTCTAATGAGCGCCGGATCAGCGGCCGCGCGATCAGGAGGAGACGTGGAGTACAACCTTGCCGACCTCTTCGAGTCGATCGTCGACGCGGTACCGGGCCGCGAGGCGCTGGTGTACGCCGACATCCCGGGCACCGGCGCCGAACGCCGCCTCACCTACGCGCAGCTGGACCGGGCGGCCAACCGCCTCGCCCACCACCTCGCGGACTCCGGCGTACGCCCCGGCGACCACGTCGGCCTGCACCTCTACAACGGCGTCGAGTACCTCCAGACCCTCTACGCCTGCCTGAAGATCCGTGCCGTCCCCGTCAACGTCAACTACCGGTACGTGGAGGACGAGCTGGTCTACCTCTACCGGGACGCGGACCTGGTGGCGCTGGTCTTCGATGCGGAGTTCACCGAGCGGGTGGCGGCCGCCGCCCCCGAAGCGCCGCGTCTGCGGCACCTCGTACGCGTCGGCACGCCGCCCCCGGGGGCAAGCGAACCGGCGCTCCCCGTAGTGCGGTTCACGGACGCGGAGGCCGCCGGCTCACCCGGCCGCGGCTTCGGGCCGCGCAGCGCCGACGACCGCGTCATCATCTACACCGGCGGCACCACCGGCATGCCCAAGGGCGTGGTCTGGCGCCACGAGGACCTGTTCTTCTCCGGAACGGGCGGCGGCGCCCCCACCGGCGAACCGGTCTCCCGCCCCGAGGAGCTGGCCGAGCGGGCCGCCGCGAGCGGCGAGGGCCTGGTCTTCTTCCCCACTCCCCCGCTCATGCACGGCACGTCGACGCTCACCGCGTTCATCGGCTTCCACTTCGGCCAGAAGGTGGTCCTGCACCGCAAGTACGTGCCCGAAGAGGTACTGCGAACGATCGAACGCGAGCGGGTCACCAGCGTCTCCCTCGTAGGCGACGCGATGCTGCGCCCGCTGACGGATGCCCTGGCCGGCCCCCTGAAAGGTACCGACTGTTCCTCACTGTTCGCCGTCTCCAGCTCCGGCGCGATCCTCTCCGACACCGTACGCGCCCAGTTCAGCGCCCTGCTCCCGCACGCGATGCTGCTGAACAACTTCGGCTCCTCGGAGTCCGGCTTCAACGGCACCGCCACCGAGGACGCGGGCCCGGACACCGGCTTCCGGCTGCGCGTCAACGGCCGTACGGCGGTGGTCGACCCGGTCACGCACGCCCCCGTACCGCCCGGCGAGCCCGGCCGGCTGGCGCAGCGCGGCCACGTACCGCTGGGCTACTACAACGACCCCGCGAAGACCGCCGAGACGTTCTTCGAGGCGGACGGCGAGCGGTGGGTGCTGCTGGGCGACATGGCGACGGTCGACGAGGAGGGCGTCGTCACGGTCCTGGGGCGCGGCTCGCAGTGCATCAACTCCGGGGGCGAGAAGGTGTACCCGGAGGAGGTCGAGCAGGCCCTGAAGGCCCACCCGGACGTGTACGACGCGCTGGTCGCGGGCGTGCCGGACGACCGCTGGGGCAGCCGGGTGGCGGCCGTGGTGCAGCTGCGGGCGGGCGCGGGCCCGGTGGACCTGGCCGCCGTCCAGGCCCACTGCCGCACCCGGCTGGCCGGTTACAAGATCCCCCGCACGGTCGTGGTCACCGACCGCATCCAGCGCTCCCCCAGCGGCAAGGCGGACTACCGCTGGGCGAAGCGGGTGGCGGCGGAGGGCTGAGCCCCTCGGGGCGCCGTGGCCGCCGGGCGCAGCCCGAAGGTCACCAGTGCGGCGGCCACCGCCAGGAAGCCCGCGAGCACCGCGAACCCGGTGAGCTGCGTGCCCGTCACATCGGTCAGCCAGCCGACCAGGTACGGCCCGGCGAAGCCGCCCAGGTTGCCGAGCGCGTTGACCAGCCCCATGGCCACCGCGACCACTTCGAAGCGCAGCAGCTCGCCGGGGATCGCCCAGAACGGCCCGTAGGGCGCGTACACCGCGACCGCCGTCACGCACAGCAGCACCATCTGCGGGAACCCGCCGTCCACCACCTGGCCGAGCAGCAGCGCGGCGATGCCGACCACCAGGGGCCCGGCGACCGCGGCACGCCGCCGCCGCGTGCGGTCCGACCAGGCGGCGTTGCCGATCATCGCGGCGAGCGCGAGGACGAACGGGATCGCCGTGAGCAGCCCGACCTCCGTCGACGAGCCCCCGTGCGTCAGCTCCTTGACGACCGACGGCAGCCAGAGGCTGAACCCGTAGAAGCCGGTCATCCAGCAGAAGTACACCCCGATCAGCAGCAGGACCTGCGGCTTCCGGACCGCCTTCAGATACGAACCGCCGCCCGCCGGCGCGGGCTTGGCTGCCTCGTCGGCGGCCAGCGCGCTCTCCAGGTGGGCTGCCTCGGCCCGGGAGATCCAGCGGGCCTGCGCGGGCCGGTCCGCGACGGCGAACCACCACACCACGGCCCACACCAGCGGCGGCACGCCCTGGAGGAAGAGCACCCACCGCCAGCTCGCGTGGTCGAGCATCAGTCCGGACAGCGGGGCCATGATGATCGACGACAGCGGCAGACAGGCCATCCAGAGGGCGTTGGCGCGGGCCCGCTCGCGCAGCGGGAACCAGGAGGCGAGCAGGATCAGTACGGCGGGCCACACGCCGCCCTCGAAGAAGCCGAGGGCGAACCGCGCCACGTAGAACTGCTCCTTGGTCTGGACGAAGGCGCAGACCATCGCCGCCAGCCCCCAGGCGACCATCAGGATCAGCACGGTCTTCCGCGCGCTCCAGCGCTGCGCCAGCACCGCCGCCGGGATCTGCAGGAACACGTATCCGACGAAGAAGATCCCGCTGACCAGGCCCTGGTCAGCATGGGAGAGCTCCAGATCGCCGTGCATGTACGGCAGCACGACGGAGACGTTGTTCCGGTCCAGGTAGGCCAGCATGTACATGAACGCGGCGACGGGGATCACGTACACCCAGCGCTTGGCGGGCGCGTGATCCGGGGCCGGAGCCGGCATCGGGGCCGTCATGGGCGGACCCCCGTCCCGTATGCGGCGCGGATCCGGTCGGTGAAGCGGCTGAAGTCCGCGGCGGCGCGGAAGGCGGCGGCCATGGTGCCGGGCGACGCCTTGCCGGTACCGGCGATGTCGAAGGCGGTCCCGTGGTCGACGGAGGTGCGCAGGATCGGCAGCCCGACCGTCACGGACACCGTGCCGTCGAAGTCGACGGTCTTGGCGGGGATGTGCCCCTGATCGTGGAAGTGCGACAGCACGCCGTCGTACCGCCCTGCCAGCCCCTGGTGGAAGACCGAGTCGGCGGGGACCGGCCCGTACACGCCGAGTCCCTCGGCGGCGGCCTTCTCCACGGCGGGGCGCAGGGCGGTGATCTCCTCGTCCCCGAAGTGTCCGCCCTCGCCGCCGTGCGGGTTGATCGCGGCGACGGCGAGCCGGGGCTCGTCATGGCCGAAGACGCGCAGCGCGGTGACGGCGTGCCGGATGCTGTCCGCGACCCGCTCCTCGGTGATCTGGTCCAGCGCCTTGCGCAGCGCGACGTGCCGGGTGGTGAAGAAGATCTTCAGCCCGCGCACCACGAACATGGTGTCGAAGTGCGCCGCGCCGGTCAGCTCGCCGAGCATCTCGGTGTGCCCGAGGTGCTGCGAACCCGCCGCCCAGATGGCCTCCTTGTTGATCGGCGCGGTGACGATCCCGTCGACCTCGCCGTCGAGCGCGATGCGGGTCGCCGTCTCGATCGCCGCGACGGCCGACCGCCCGGCCTCGGCGCTGACCTGGCCCCACGCCAGGTCCCCGGTGACGATCCCGAGGTCGAGCACGTCGATGCACCCCGGCTCGAAGCGGGCCTCGCCGGGCGCGCCGATCGCGTTGACCCGCACGCCGTCCAGCCCGCAGACGGCGACGGCCCGCCGCAGCACCGCGGCGTCCCCGACCGCGATCCCGCGCCCCACGCCCGCGGTCTCCGGATCGGCGAGCGTACGGGCAACGATCTCGGGCCCGATACCGGCGGGATCGCCGAGGGTGACGGCGAGAAGGGGGAGGGAGGAAGAGGTTTCGGAGGTGACGGATGCGCTCATGAAGGTGACCTCACAGGTGAGTACGACAGTTGAGTACGGATGCCTCATGGATGGCTGACGGATGGCTGACGGGTGCCTGACGGATGCCTACAAGCGGCCGGCGAACCGCTGACTGGCGAGCGCCCGGCCACGGACAGTTACGGCGCGGCCGCTTCCGGGTATGTCCGGGATGGGGAGCTGCCGCCGCGCGCAATCGGGCGCAGCGTTCCGTTCGATTCCCTCCCCCGCCCCACCCCCCGCTCCCACCCCCGCAGCGCATCGCGCATGCAGGCCACCCGGAGGTGGTCCAGGCAGTCGCGGGCCGCGTCCGGGCCGCCGATCAGGCCGCCCTTCGTGGCGAAGTGCAGGCCGTCGTGCGGCCCGCCGACGAGGTGCCCGGCGACGGCGAGCGGCAGCACCTCGGTCTCGATGGCGAACCCCTCCGCGCCCAGTGCCGCGGTCACGGCTGCCGCCACGTCGCCGCCCGACGCGTACAGTCCGCCCGGCCGCAGTTCGGTGACCGCGCGTCGGGCGGTCTCGGACAGGGCGTGGAGGATGCGTTCGGCAGCGCGTGCGTTCGGTAGGGGGCGCGTGGGGCCGGTCGCGACCCGTACCCCGAGTACAGTCGCGCCTTCGTCGGCCGCGGCCCGCAATGTACGCAGTACCGCCTCGGGTTCGGGATGTTCGGGGTCGAGCTCGGCCCAGACGGCGCCCAGTTCCACCGCGGCGCGGTCGAGCTGCTCACCGGTGCGCTCGGTGATGCTGCCGACCACGGCGAGGACGCGCGGCGGCTCGGCCTCCCGCGGCCGGATGCCGAGCGCGGCACTGTACGCGGCGCCGAACGGGCCCGAGTCCAGTACGACCCACCGCACTCCGTCCTCGGCAGCGACCCGGGCGGCGGCCGCGGCGATCGTGTGCAGATGGGCGTTCTCCGTGGCGTCGCCGATCACGATGTCGGCGGTGGCCGCGCGCAGCGCCGCGACGACCTGCTCGGTGCCCGCCTCCACGACGTCCAGCGGAAGTTCGGCCGTGGACCGGCTCGTCTGCTCGCCGAGCAGCGCGGCCACGCGGGAGTGCCGTACCGGGTCGAAGGGGTCCTTTGCCACGGCGGTACGGGTGAGGGGCACGCCGTCGACGAGGTGCAGCCCGCCGACGGTGGTCCGGCCGGCGTCGGGGAAGGCGGGGACGGCGAGGACACGGGTGGGGGCGGTTCGGGCAGTGGGGGCAGTGGTGGGTACGGGTGCCGGCTGCTCGGCGGCGGCCGCCGCCAGGGCGTCGAGTACCGCGTCCAGCTCCCGGCCCGGGTTGCCGCGCAGCGTGGTGTCCACGCGCTTGGCGACGAGCGGGACGGGCCCGGCGGCCGCGACCACCGCCCGTACCGCGTCGTACGCGCGCCCCGCCGGCCAGTGCCGGGACCCGGTGTTGACGACGAGGACGTCGGCGCGGCCGGCGAAGCGGCGTACCTGGTCCAGCGTGCTGACGGTGACCGCGCGCAGTCCCAGCCTGGCGTACAGCGCGCCGGTGGCATTGCTCCCGGTGAGATCGTCTCCGACGACGAGGACCTGCGGCACGGCACCTCCCGAAACGAGCGAACCGCGCATCCCAAGATGCGCGTTTGCGTCACTTCAGCCTTGGCCACCGGACGCGGGCGCGTCAATACGTGTGCACCGCCGAGACGTTCCAGCGCTCGTCTTCGTATGCCGCGAGCGTCGCAGTATCGGCTGTGGTCATGAGTCCGGTACCGGGAGGCATCGCCGCCCAGTAGGGGAAGGCGGGCCTGAGGGCGGCGCCTTCGTCCTTCGAAGGCGCGCCGCCGAGCTTGGAGTGGTCGGCGAGCACCCAGGAGGCCCGCGCGCACTCCGCCATCGCCTCCTTGAGCGCGGCCTGTTCGTGGTCGGGGCAGTTGATGCCGCGCCGCGCGTCCAGCCCGTCGACGCCGAGGAAGACCAGATCCGGCGTGATGCCGCGCAGCTCACGCAGCGTACGGGCGCCCAGCAGCGCCTCGTTGGGCCGCCGCAGCCGCCCGCCCAGGACGACCAGCTCCACGTCCGCGTCGGCCAGCTCGAGCAGCGTGGAGAGCCCGTTGGTGACCAGCGTGACGTCGGTGCGGTCGCGCAGCTCGTGCGCGACCCCCGCGACGGTCGTCCCCGCGTCCAGCAGCACGACGTCGCCCGGCCGCACCAGCTCCGCCGCCGCCCGCGCGATCGCGGCCTTCTCGGCGCGCTGCACGCCCTCCTTGTCGCGCCAGGACCGCTCCGGGAGGCGGTGGTCGACGGCCCCGCCGTACGTACGCGTGATGCGCCCCCGGTCCGCGAGGCTGGCCAGGTCCCGCCGTACGGTCGACAGCGAGACGCCGAACTCGGCGGCCAGCCGGTGCACGCTGACATCGCCCTCCCCCAGCAGCTCCACCATCCGCCGGCGCCGCTCCCGTGTCCCCGCCCGCTCCCCGTTCATCAACTGCCCTCCGTCACCGTCATCCGCTCGAAGTTGCGCACATCGCGCAAGTTGAGAGTAGCAAGGTGACCGGCAGCGCTCGGTGCGCCTTCCGATGGACAGCTGGATTCCCTTCCGGAGGGGGGAATGACATCGACATGACCTTCCCTCACGCAGATCTGACACAGACCTGACACAGACCTGACACGGGAAACCTTGACCCCCGCATCGTGATCAACAGAAGCTGTTTCGAGCGCTGTTCACGCACGCCGTGTGCCACGGAAGGTGAGAACGACAATGAGGATCGGGCTCCTCTTCGATCTGCGCAATCCCGCGCAATGGCAGCGGCCGTGGGCCGACCACTACGCGCGTACGCTGGAATTCTGCGAGGAAGCCGACCGACGCGGCATCGGGGGCCTTTGGTTCACCGAGCATCATCGCTTCGAGGACGGTTATCTGCCGCAGCCGCTCACCTTCGCCGCGGCCGCCGCGGCGCGCACGAAGCATGCACGGATCGGCACTTCGGTGGTCATACCGGCGCTGCGCGCACCCGCCCATCTGGCCGAGGAAGCGGCAATCGTCGACCTGATCAGCGGCGGCCGTCTCGAACTCGGCATCGGCGCCGGATACCGAGTACCGGAATTCCAGCTTTTCGATGTCCCGCACGAGCGCCGGACCACGCGTGCCGGGGAGGCCGTCGCGGAAGTACGCCGACTGTGGCGCGAAAAGGTCGTGACACCGCTGCCGCTGCAGGACCCCGTACCAATATGGGGTGGGTTCTACGGTCCACGCGGCGCGCGGATGGCAGGCCGACTCGGTATGGGGTATCTCCACATCTCCCGCCCCATGTTCGCGCATTACACGGCCGGGCTCGAAGAAGGCGGACATGATGTGAGCACAGCGCGGGTCGGTGACCTCGTGCCCATTGTGCTGGCGGACGATCCCGAAGCCGCGTGGATACGGATCGCGCCGCATCTGGCCCATCAGAAAAATACCTATCGGCAGGGCTGGTCGGAGGGCAGCGGCCGGCCGCAGCTGCCGTGGCTGGAGCCGGATCCGGCCTCCGGCGAACTGCGCGAGCTGCTCGATGTCCTTACTCCGGACCAGGCCGCGCAGCGGATCGGGGCGATGGCGGAGGGGCTGCCCGTGGAGCACCTCATCTTCTGGGCGAGCATCGCCGGAATGCCCGACGACCTGGTCCTTCGCCACCTGGAACTCCTCACCGGAGAACTCGCTCCCCTGATCTCCTGACACGCCCCGCACGTCATCGATGTCCGCGAAGGCCGGAAGAGAAGACCCGAAGAGAAAACCAGCAGAGGAGATCCCCGTGGTGACCTATTTCGATGCCGTCAACGAAGCGCTGGAGCGCCTGGACGATCTGGGATACGAGCGCGGCGAACGCAACGAACTGGTCAACCACGGCCCCATGGCGTCCGAGGTGCTGGCCACACTCGGGCACGGTGATCAGATCGGCACCTGGGTCGAGGTCTACCGCGCCAAACCGCATCACGACAGGCCCGCGCCTTTCCTTCCCCTCGATGCGTCGGACGAAGGCTCCTGGCGCTCCGCGCTGGGCGATTTCGACCGGGCCGGGGACTGGGAGCAGCTGTTCTTCCGGGAACTGACCGAAGCGCCCTGGCGCGAGGTACTCGTCCGGTGGTGGCCGCGCCTGATATCCGGCCTTCTGGCGGGCATTACGCACGGCGCGATCCGCACGGCGCACGCCGTACGCAGCCTGTCCGGCACTCCGCAGCCGAGCCGGGCACAGCTGACCGAACTCGCGCGTGGCCTCGCCTATTGGGCGGCCCGTTACCGCACCCTTCCCGGGGAGGCAGACTTCCGGGGAAAGGCCGCCCTGGCTCAGGCCGTGGCGGAAATTCCGCGCGAGCAACTGGCGGAGTTTCTGGCCCCGCCGAAGGCGAGGGTGATCTCACGGGACAGGCTCAACCGTATCTCCGAGATCCCCGGATACACCGAAGCGCTGCACGCCGTCGCTCCGAAGGACCCCGAGCTGCTACTGAGCGAGATGACGGCCGAGTTCGCCGGTCTCTATCTCGTCCACACCGAGATCTATCCCATTCCGCTGCTCCACGGCGTGACGCTGCCCGCCGCCGTCCGGATCGTCCTGCCCCACCTTCCGCCGGAAATGCGGCTGCCGACGGTTGCCGCCGTCTGGCAGCTCCATGTGGCGCTGCTCCTCTCCTTCACCGGTGGTCGCCGCGGCGAGGACACGGCGCGCGAGACCGCGCTGGAAACCGAGGTCCCGCCCTTCGGCGAACTGATCGCGCGCGCCGTGGAACACAAGGACGAGCACGTCATCAAGTTCACCGAGGCGTGCCTGCGCGAGAACGGCCTGCGTCCCGACCCCCGCTACGCCGCCGCGGTCCAGGCCGCCCAACTGCGCATTCCGACGCCCGAAACCGGCCTCATTCCGTGACGCCGGATTCCGCTGCGGAAGCCTGGCCGCAGACGGAGCGCACGGCGCGTGCCAGGGCGATCGTGTGCAGCGGATCCAGGTGATCGTCCCGTACGGCATGGGCCGAGGCAACGGTCAGGACGGGGGTGCAGGACGGGGACCGGCGCGCGGGCGCGGAGTCGGCGAGGGCGCGCACGAGGCCCTCGTTGATGCGGTTGATCTCCTTGCGGACCTCGTTGAGGTCCGGGCGCGTGGTGGGGGCCTGGGCGGGATCGGCGGCCCAGCGGCGGTGCAGACCGCGCTGCACGATCTTGTTCACCTCGATCTGGTCGCGGAAGACGGCCACCGTGCCGTCGGGGTCGGCCCCCAGTTCGCGGGCCCGTTGGGCCACCGCTTCGAGCACCTGCCGCTCCCGCGCCGGGTCGTCGATGGGGCTGCCGGTGCCCCACTTCGCCGCCGCGACGAGGTCGGCGGTGACCAGCCGCTCGGCGGACAGCGCGGCGATCGGGCGGAGCGCACCGTACTGGCCCGGATGTGCGGCGTACTGACCTGTGTGTGGGGCGTACTGGCCCGGTTGCGCGGCCGACGGAGCGGCCTGGGCCGCCGGGGCCGCGACCGCGCCGGGCGCTCCGGTGCACAGCACGGTCGCGGCAGCGGCGGTGACCAGCGCGCGGCGGATGAGGACGCGCCGCGGTGCACCACGGCGGTCAGGGCTGCGGAGAGGCACGGGTCGCCCTTCTCGGTCGGTCGTACGAGATGCCGTGCGATGTCGGCGTACCGCCTTGTTCTACTCGATCAACGACCGTTACGGCTACCGGGGCCGGCTCCGCGGCCTCACCCCTCCCGCGCCAGGAACCCCTGTACCGCGTCGAGGAATTCGCGCGGCCGCTCCTCGTGGACGAGGTGGCCCGCGCCGTCGATGGTGACCAGTTCGGCGTGCGGGATCAGCTCCGTCATGCGGGCCAGGTGCTCCTGCGGGATGTGGCTGTCGGCGCCGCCGCCGATCACCAGCGTCGGCGCGGTGATCCGCGGGAGGCCGTCCCACCAGCGCGGATCCGGCGCGTTCCGCTCCGCCACCACCGCGGTCTTCGCCGCCCAGTCGAACGCGGCCGGGCCGGGCGGCGCTTCCGGTACCTCCTGCGGCGGCTCGGCGGGCAGCGGGGGCGCCGCCTCCTCCAGGACCAGCCGCGCCACCAGTTCGGGCCGCTCGGCGGCCACCAGCAGCGCGGCCACCGCGCCCAGGGAGTGGCCGATGAGGGTGACCTCGTCGAGCCGCAGCTCGCGGAGGAAGCCGATCGCGTCGTCCCGCCACCGCTCGAAGCCGTACTCGCCGGGCCAGTCGCTCTGCCCGTGCCCGCGCTGGTCCAGCGCGTACACCCGGTGGGTGGTCGCCAGCTGGCCGACCACCCCGCGCCAGTCCTCACCGTCCTCGCCGAGACAGTGCAGCAGTACGGCCGGGGGCGCGTCCGCCTCGCCCCACGCCCTGTACGCCAGTTCGACCCCGTCCACCTGCACCTTCTGTACGTCCGCCATGGGCCGAAGGTACCCGCGGCGGCACGGTTCAAGACCCTTGACGTGTTCGCCGCCCGCTGATTACTTGATTCCGACACCGGCCACCGAATGATCGGTCGGCGTCCGGGCGACCGGTACGGGACACGGGCGGTGCATACGGATGGCAGGAACACCGGACGGGCCGAAGGCTCCGGGGACGTACGCCTCCATGGCCACGGAGGCGTACGACGACGCGGAGCGGCTGACGCGCGAGGAGCTGCGGGCGCTCCAGCTCGAGCGGCTGCGGGCCACGCTGCGGCACGCGTACGACCACGTGCCGTTCCACCGCGCCTCGTTCGAGAAGGCGGGCGTGCGCCCCGAGGACTGCCGTACCCTCGCCGACCTCGCACGCTTCCCCTTCACCTGCAAGGACGACCTGCGCGCCGGCTACCCCTTCGGGATGTTCGCGGTGCCGGAGTCGGCCGTACGGCGCATCCACGCGTCCAGCGGGACCACGGGCCGCCCGACCGTCGTCGGTTACACCGAGCACGACCTGTCCGTCTGGGCCGATGTGGTGGCCCGGTCGCTGCGTGCCGCCGGCGCCCGTCCCGGCCACAAGGTGCACGTGGCGTACGGATACGGGCTGTTCACCGGCGGGCTCGGCGCGCACTACGGTGCCGAGCGGCTGGGCTGTACGGTCATCCCGGCGTCCGGTGGCATGACCGCCCGTCAGGTGCAGCTGATCCAGGACTTCCGGCCCGAGATCATCATGGTCACGCCGTCCTACATGCTCACCCTTCTGGACGAGTTCGAGCGCCAGGGCATCGATCCGCGGACGACCTCCCTCCGGGTCGGCGTCTTCGGTGCCGAGCCGTGGACCGAGGAGATGCGCCGCGAGATCGAGGAGCGGACGGCCATCCACGCGGTCGACATCTACGGCCTGTCCGAGGTGATGGGGCCGGGCGTCGCGCAGGAGTGCGTGGAGACCAAGGACGGGCTGCACATCTGGGAAGACCACTTCTTCCCCGAGGTCGTCGACCCGGTCACCGGAGAGGTGCTCCCGGACGGCGAGGAGGGCGAGCTGGTGTTCACCTCCCTCACCAAGGAGGCCATGCCGGTCGTCCGCTACCGGACGCGCGACCTCACCCGGCTGCTGCCGGGCACCGCGCGCCCCGCCTTCCGCCGGATGGCCAAGGTCACCGGGCGCTGCGACGACATGATCATCCTGCGCGGGGTGAACCTCTTCCCCGCCCAGATCGAGGAGATCGTGCTGCGTACCCCGGGGATCGCGCCGCACTTCCAGCTGCGGCTGACCCGTGAGGCCCGGCTGGACGAGCTGACCGTACGTGCCGAGGCCCGCCCCGACGCGACCCCCGAGCAGCGCACGGCCGCGGTGGACCGGATCGCCCGCGCCGTGAAGGACGGCATCGGGGTCACCGTGGCGGTCGAGATCGTCGCCCCGGAGACGCTGGAGCGCTCGGTGGGCAAGATCAAGCGCATCGTGGACCTCAGGGACGTGTGACCGGAGCTTCTCTTGACCCGAGCCTCTCCTGACCCGAGCCTCTCCTGACCCGAGCCTCTCCCCTGGGGGCCTCCCCCCCCCACCCCCTCCCCACCCCTCGCCCTCACCGACGGCATGCCTGTTCTCGTCCCCTGCCCCCCGTTCCCCTCACCGTTCCCGTCAGCTCGTGGGCGGTGTTCCCCTCAGCTCGTGGGCGGTGTTCCCGTCAGCTCGTCGGCGGTTCTCCCTTGATGATGGCGAAGGTGGCGCCGAACGGGTCGCGGAACATTGCCAGGCGGCCGACTCCCTCCGCGTCCACCGGGGCGATGAGGGCGACCGCGCCGCGCTCGGTCGCCGCCGCTGCCGTCGCGTCGCAGTCGTCCACGCCGAAGTACGGGTGCCACTCGGACGTGGAGCCGCGGTCGAGGTTCTCCTGGGGCAGCTGCATGATGCCGCCCTGGCCGAACGCGGGCGAGGCCGCGACGCCCGCCGGTACGACGATGGTGTACGCACCCGCCTCGCCCATCGGCAGGTCCTGGTACTGCCAGGAGAAGACCGAGCTGTAGAAGTCCTTCACCCTGGCGCTGTCCGTCGTGTACAGCTCCGTCCAGCACAGGGCGTTGGACTCCATCACGACCTCCAGCCCCTTCGTGTCGCCGGGCTGCCAGACCGCGAACTGAGCGCCGTCGGGGTCGGTGAACGCCGCCAGCCGGCCCGCCGTGAAGACGTCCATCGGCGCGGCGCGGACCGTGCCGCCGGCCGTCTCCACCGCCTTGGCCGTGCCGTCCGCGTCCGGCGTGTGGAAGTACACCGTCCAGGAGGGGCGGGCGCCCTCCTCGACCAGCGGGCCGATCGCGGCGACGATCCTGCCGTCCAGCCGGAAGAAGCCGTAGCCGCCGGCGTCCGGTCCGGCGGACTCGAAGGTCCAGCCGAACACCTCGCTGTAGAAGGCGACGGCCGCGTCCACGTCGGGGACGCCGAGGTCCAGCCAGTTCGGCGTGCCCGGTTCGTAATCGGTCGAGAGCATGAGCAGATCCTTCGGTGTGTGGCGAAGCGTATGAACTGCTGTCATGACGGTGTGCGCCCGCCGGCCGGGTACGGACCGCACCGCCCATTTTTCTGAGCGGTTCTCAGCATGGCAGGCACCACTGACAGTCGCCCCGCAGCGACACGTCACCGCAGGTCAGGCGGCATGCCGCCGCGGCGCGGGCGGGTGCCGGGCCGACCGGGCACCGGCCCGTCGCTCAGCGTCGGCCCGTCGCTCAGCGTCGGCCGAACCGCTCCCGCAGTTCCCGCTTGAGGATCTTGCCGCTGGCGTTGCGCGGCAGCTCGGGGACGAAGACGACCCGCTTGGGCGTCTTGAAGGCGGGCAGCCGGGTGCGGGCGGCGTCGATCAGTTCCTGCTCGGTGAGGTCGCCCGCGTCCTCCGTCCGTACGACCACCGCGGTCACCGCCTCGATCCACCGGTCGTCCGGCAGTCCGATCACCGCGACCTCGGCGACCTTCGGGTGCTCGTACAGCACGTCCTCGACCTGCCGCGAAGCGACCAGCACGCCGCCGGAGTTGATGACGTCCTTCACCCGGTCGACGACCGTGAGGTACCCCTCGGAGTCCCGTACGGCGAGGTCGCCGGAGCGGAACCAGCCGTCCCTGAAGGCCGCGGCGGTCTCCTCCGGCTTCTCCCAGTACCCCTCGCACAGCTGCGGCGAGCGGTAGACGACCTCCCCCGCCGTGCCGTCCGGCACGTCGCGGCCCTCCTCGTCGACGACCCGCGCCTCCACGAAGAGCACGGGCCGCCCGCAGGAGTCCATCCGCCCCGCGTGCTCGCCCGGCCCCAGCACGGTCGCCAGCGGGCCGATCTCGCTCTGCCCGAAGCAGTTGTAGAAGGCGAGGCCGGGGAGGCGGCCGCGGAGCCGTTCCAGTACCGGGACCGGCATGATCGACGCGCCGTAGTACGCCTTGCGCAGCCCTGTCAGGTCGCGCGCGGTGAAGTCGGGGTGGTGGGACAGGCCGATCCACACCGTGGGCGGCGCGAAGAGGCTGTCCGCGCGCCCTGCGCCCACCAGTTCGAAGATGGTCTCGGCCACGGGCGCGTCCAGGATGGTGTTCTGCGCGCCCACGGCCAGGTAGGGCAGCAGGAAGACGTGCATCTGGGCGGAGTGGTAGAGCGGGAGGGAGTGCAGCGGCCGGTCGGTTTCGGCCAGGTCGAGCGCGGTGATGGCGCTGACGTACTCGTGGACGAGCGCGCGGTGGGTCATCATCGCGCCCTTGGGGAGCGCGGTAGTGCCGGAGGTGTAGAGCAGCTGGACGAGGGTTTCGGCGTCGACGTCGGCGAGCGGCGGGAGGGCGGCGAGCGCCGCGGGGTCCTTGCGCAGCCGTGCCAGCCGGGCGAGCAGCGCGTCGTCGGCGTCGCGGAGCGGCAGGGCCCGTACGCCGCCCGGGAGTTCATGCGCGAGTGCGGGGTCGGTGAGGACCAGCGCACTGCCGGATTGTTCGACGATGTACTGGAGGTCGTCGCCGGTGAGGTGGTGGTTGATGGGGACGTGGACGAGGCCGGCGCGGGCGCAGGCGAGGAATCCGATCAGGTACGCGTCGGAGTTGTGCCCGTACGAGCCGACCCGGTCGCCGGGGTGCAGTCCCTCCCCGAGGAGCAGCCGGGCCGCGGCGGTGACCGCGTCGTCCAGTTGCCGGTAGGTCCAGGACCGTTCGGCGTACCGCACCGCCGTGCGCTCGGGCACCCGCCGCGCGCTCCGCCGCAGCATTCCGTCGACCGTACTGCTCCGCACTCCTGCCATGGCGCGATCCTGTGCCCAGCCTCCGCCCGGGTCAAGGGAGACGGCACCGGGACGCGGCAGCCTCTGGAACCACAGCCGCCGCGCCGCGCCTCAGAGCGACCGGCCGGGACTGTCCGCGCCGCGCCTCAGAGCGACCGGCCGGGACTGTCCGCGCCGCGCTTCAGGGGACGCCTGCACACCGGACGGCCACGCGCCTCAGAGCGCGCGTTCCCGGCCCTCCCAGTACGGCGCGCGCAGTCGCCTCTTGTAGAGCTTGCCGTTCGGGTCGCGCGGCATGGTGGCGATGAAGTCGACGGTCTTGGGGCGCTTGTAGCCGGCCAGCCGGGTGGCGCAGTGGGCCAGGATGTCGGCGGCCAGCGTCTCGTCCGGCACGCGGCCGTCCGTGGGCTCCACGACGGCCTTGACCTCCTCGCCCCAGTCGTCGTGCGGGATGCCGAAGACGGCGGCGTCGGCGACGGCGGGGTGGGCGAGCAGCGCGGCCTCGATCTCGGCGGGGTAGATGTTGACGCCACCGGAGATGATCATGTCGATCTTGCGGTCGCGGAGGAAGAGGTAGCCGTCCTCGTCGAGGTGGCCGAGGTCGCCGACGGTGAAGAAGTCGCCGATACGGTTCTGCTCGGTCTTGCCGTCGTCCTTGTGGTAGCGGAAGCCGCCGGTGGCCATCTTCATGTAGACGGTGCCCAGCTCGCCGGCCGGGAGGCGGCGGCCGTCGTCGTCAAAGACGGCCAGCTCGCTGATGGGCCAGGGCCTGCCGACCGTGCCGGGCTTCTTGAGCCAGTCCTCGGCGGTGGCGAACGCGCCGCCGCCCTCGCTGGCCGCGTAGTACTCCTCCACGCACCTCCCCCACCAGTCGATCATGGCGCGTTTGACGTGGTCGGGGCAGGGAGCGGCGCCGTGGATGGCGTGCCGCATCGAGGAGACGTCGTACCGGTTCCTGGTCTCCTCCGGGAGGGCGAGCAGCCGGTGGAACTGGGTGGGGACCATGTGGGTGTGCGTGCACCTGTAGGTGTCGATGAGGCGCAGCATCTCTTCGGGTGTCCAGCTGTCCATCAGGACGAGCCGGTGGCCGATGTGCAGGGCGGCGGCGGAGAACTGCAGGACGGCGGTGTGGTACAGCGGCGAGCACACCAGGTGCACGTTGTCGTCGAACGGCTGGATGCCGAAGATGCCGAGGAAGCCGCCGAGATGGGTCTCTTCGGGGAGCTTGCCGGGCAGCGGGCGGCGGATGCCGCGCGGGCGTCCGGTGGTGCCCGAGGTGTAGTTCATGACCCAGCCGAGCGTGCGTCCGGCGGGCGGCGTTTCCGGCTGTCCGGCCAGGAGTCCGGCGTACGGGCGGAAGCCGTCGACCGTGCCGACCGCGTACCGGCGCTCCGCGGGCACCTTCGCCTCGTCGGCCGCGTCCCGGGCCGCCTCGGCGAACCGCTCGTGGGCGATCAGCACCTTGGCCCCGGAGTCGGCCACGATCCAGGCGATCTCCGGGCCGACGAGGTGGTGGTTGACGGGTACGAGGTAGAAGCCCGCCTGCGAGGCGGCCAGGTAGGCGGTGAAGAACTCGACGCCGTTGGGCAGCACGGCGGCGAACGCGTCGCCGCGTTCGAGGCCCGCGGCGCGCAGCCCGTGGACGAGCCGGTTGCAGGCGGCGTGCAGCCGCCCTGCGGTCCACTCCTCGCCGTCCGGCGCGACCAGCACGGTGCGGTCCGGGTCCGCGGCTGCCTGGGCCCAGAAGCCGCTGGGGGGTTGCGACATGGCCGAGCTCCCTTCGGGCGGATCAGGCGCGACCCGCTATGCGGTTGATGCGGTCAATGGCGCGTTCGAAGCCGCGGGTGAGGTCGTCGAAGACAGCCTGCACGCTGCGGGTGTCGTTCATTTGTCCGACGATCTGGCCGACGGGGGTGCCGAGCAGCGGCTCGGTCTCGTACTTCTGGATGCGCGAGAGCGCGTCGGCGACCAGCAGGCCCTGGAGGGGCATGGGCAGCGGCCCCGGGCCCGCCGGGTCGTCCCAGGCGTCTGTCCACTCGGTACGGAGCTGGCGCGCGGGCTTGCCCGTGAGGGCGCGCGAGCGGACGGTGTCACCGGGGCCGGCCGCGAGCAGTTTCCGGGTCAGCCGCGGCGAGTGCAGCTCGGCCTCCTCGGTGGTCAGCCAGACCGAGCCGAGCCAGACGCCCTGCGCCCCGAGGGCGAGGCCGGCGGCGATCTGTTCGCCGGTGCCGATGCCGCCCGCGGCCAGTACGGGGAGCGGGTCGACGGCGCGCACGACTTCGGGGGTCAGCACCATCGTGGCGATCTCACCGGTGTGCCCGCCCGCCTCGTAGCCCTGGGCGACGATGATGTCGATGCCGGCTTCCTGGTGGTGCCGGGCGTGCCGGGGGCTGCCGGCCAGCGCGGCGACGAGAATGCCGTGATCGTGGGCTCGTTGAACGATGTCGCCGGGCGGCGAACCCAGGGCGTTGGCCAGCAGTTTGATCGGGTAGTCGAAGGCGACGTCCAGCTGGGAGCGGGCGACCTGCTCCATCCAGCCGGTGATCCGCCAGCCGGGCGCCGCGCCTTCGGGCAGCGGCGGCACCCCGTGTTTCTCGAGCGTCCGCTCGACAAACGCCCGGTGCTCCTGCGGGATCATCGCCTCGATGTCCGCCTCGGTGACGCCCTCGACCTTCTTCGCGGGCATCACGACGTCCAGTCCGTACGGCAGGCCGCCGGTGTGCTCCTGCATCCAGTCCAGGTCGCGCGCGAGGTCGTCGGCGGCGGCGTACCGTACCGCGCCGAGCACGCCGAACCCGCCGGCCCGGGAGATCGCCGCGGCCACGGCGGGGAACGGCGTGAACCCGAAGACGGCGTGCTCGACACCCAGTGTGCTGCTCAACTCCGTCTGCATGCGCGCAGGATGCCGCAGCCCGCCGCACGAGGGAAGAGATTTTCTGACGTCACGTCAGTTTCCGTGTCGCTTCTTACGTCAGTTCCTGCGTCGGCTTTACGGCTGCCGGGGGAAGATCCCCGCCATGAGACCTCTTCCCGTCTGCGGCCCCGAGGGCCCGTTGCGCTCCCCGGACAGTGCGCCGCACCCGCCCCATGTACGCGCCGTGCTCTTCGACTTCTCCGGCACGCTGTTCCAGATCGCCTCGTACGCCGACCGCATACGTGCGGCGCTCGGCTCCCCCGTGAGCGAGGCGGCGATGGACGCCCTGCTGACGGGCCTGGAGGCCGGTCTGACGCAGCCGGAGGTCGTCGCCGCCCAGCGCGGTCGCGACGTCTCCGCGGCGGCCCACAGGCATGCCTTCACGACGTGGTACGCGTCCGTGCCGGCCCTGGCGCCGGTCGCGGAGGCGCTGTACGAGCAGCTGCGGTCGCCGGAGCACTGGCGCCCGTACGCGGACGCGGCGGAGACGCTGGACGCCCTCGCGGGGCGCGGCATCGCGCTCGGCGTGGTCAGCGACGTGGGCTGGGACCTGCGCCCGACCTTCGCGCACCACGGGCTCGACCGGTACTTCGCGGCGTGGGTGCACTCCTTCGAGCACGACACGGAGAAGCCCGACCCGGCCCTGTTCGCGCACGCCTGCGGACAGTTGGGCGTCGCGCCCGCCGAGACGCTGATGGTGGGCGACCACCCCGCCAAGGACGGCGGCGCGGCCGGCAGCGGACTGCGGTCCTACGTACTGCCCGCCGGCGCCGCCCCGGGGGCGGTGCGCGGGCTGGACGCGGTGCTGCGCCTCGTATGCGCGCCCAGCCCCTAGAGAGCAGCTGGCCCGGAGCTCTCCAGTAGTGCCCTCAGCTCTCCAGTAGTGCCGTCAGCCCTCCAGTACGGCCATCGCCGCATTGTGTCCCGGGATGCCGCTGACGCCGCCGCCCCGGAGGGCGCCCGCGCCGCACAGCAGGACATTCGGGTGCGCGGTGGCGACGCCCCAGCGGGCGGCGGGCGTGCCCTCCGCAACGCCCTCCGCAACGCCCTTCGTGGCGTCCTCCGCGTACGGGAACGTCAGGTCGCCGTGGAAGATGTTGCCGCCCGGGAGGCGCAGGTCGCGTTCCAGGTCCAGGGGGGACTTGGCCTCGATGCAGGGGCGGCCGTCGGCGTCGTGGGCCAGGCAGTCGGCCAGCGGCTCTGCGAGGTGCGCGTCGAGCTGTTCGACGGTGGCCCGCAGGAGGCGTTCCCGGATCGCATCGTTGTCTGCCGTGAAGAGCCGCGCCGGGGTGTGCAGGCCGAAAAGGGTGAGGGTCTGGTAGCCCTGGCGCACCAGGTCGGGGGCGAGGATGGAGGGGTCGGTGAGGGAGTGGCAGTAGATCTCGCTGGGGGGTGCGGTGGGCAGTTGGCCGGCCGCGGCCTGCTGGTACGCGGTCTCCAGCTGCTCGTAGCCCTCGGCGACGTGGAAGGTGCCGGAGAACGCCTCGCGCGGGTCGACGGTCTCGTCCCGCAGCCGGGGCAGCCGCGTCAGCAGCATGTTGACCTTGAGCTGGGCGCCTTCGGGGCGAGCGCCGCGCCCCTGTTCGGGCGGCTGCTCTCCGAGGAGCGCGGCCAGCTCCTGGGGTGCGGCGTTCACCAGGACGTGCCGGGCGGCGAACGTGCCCTGCGGGCACGTTACTTCGGCCGTCTTTCCGTCAGTGGCCAGGCCGGTCACCTCGTGTCCGGTGGCGATCTCGGCGCCCGCCTGCAGGGCGGCGCGGGCCAGCGAGTCGGTGAGCGCGCCCATGCCGCCGAGCGGCACGTCCCAGTCGCCGGTGCCGCCGCCGATGACGTGGTACAGGAAGCAGCGGTTCTGCCGCAGGGACGGATCGTGTGCGGAGGCGAACGTGCCGATCAGGCCGTCGGTCAGGACGACGCCGCGTACGAGGTCGTCGGCGAAGGTCTTCTCGATCGTCTCGCCGACCGGCCGCTCGAACAGCGCCTGCCAGGCGTCCTCGTCGTCGATCCGGGCGCGCAGTTCGGCGCGGGTCGGGAGCGGTTCGGTGAGGGTGGGGAAGACGCGCTCGGCGAGCCGGGCGGTGGTCCCGTAGAAGCGTTCCCACGCCTCGTACTCGCGGTTCGAGCCGGTCAGTGCTTCGAACGCGGCACGGGTGCGGGCCGGGCCGCCGCCCACGAGGAGCCCGCCGGGGCGGCCGTCGCGGTCGGCGGGCGTGTAGGAGGAGACGGTGCGTTTGCGGACGGCGAAGCGCAGCCCCAGGTCCTGCACGATCTTCGGGGGCAGCAGGCTGACGAGGTAGGAGTAGCGGGAGAGCCGGGCGTCGATCCCGGCGAATGCCCTGGTGGAGACGGCGGCGCCACCGGTGTGGTCCAGCCGTTCCAGTACGA
Source organism: Streptomyces sp. NPDC053542 (assembly GCF_044544685.1). Taxonomy (NCBI): domain Bacteria; kingdom Bacillati; phylum Actinomycetota; class Actinomycetes; order Kitasatosporales; family Streptomycetaceae; genus Streptomyces; species Streptomyces sp. NPDC053542. Next base: position 406,982 of record NZ_JBITXL010000007.1, on the reverse strand, counting down.
GCACGCTGCGCCCGGCGCGGGCTAGATAGGCGGCGGCGACGAGGCCGTTGTGCCCGCCGCCGACAATGATCACGTCATAGGACGTCCGTTCCGGCATGTCTCTTGGTAGCACGGAGCGATCAGTACCGGCCAGAGGTCGGTACACCTCCGGTCGGCGGCGAACGGGAACGGTCACTTCCGAGCCCGTTCGGTCAACTCCCCCTCCGCACCGACCGCCACCGCAGCACCTCGGCGCCGGCTGTCACCCGTACGCCTCAGCGCCCCTGCGTCCCCCGCTGCTGCCGCAGTGCCGCCACCCGGCGGTACAGGCCGACCGCCTCGGCGGCGCGGCCGAGCTGTTCCAGGCAGTGCGCCTCGTCGGTGCGGCTGGCCAGCGCGTCGGGGTGGTCCGGCCCGAGCACCCGCTCGCGGGCCTCGGCGACCCCCCTGTAGACCGAGAGTGCCTCGGCCCAGCGGGTCAGCCAGCCCAGCGCCACCGCGACCTCACGGCGGCTGACGAGCGTGTCCGGGTGGTCGGCGCCGAGCACCTTCTCGCGCAGCGCGCACACCTCACGGGCCTCCGCCAGCGCCTCCTCCCAGCGGCCGAGCCGCCCGAGGTTGACGCCGAGGCCGTGCCGGGCGCGCAGCGTCTCCGGGTCCTCCGCCCCCTGCGCCTCCGTACGGGCCGCCACCAGGTCCCGGTAGAGCGCCAGGGCCTCCGCGCTGCGGCCGAGCCGGCCGAGGCTTATCCCGACCTCATAGGTCGCGGCGAGCGTATCGGGGTGCTGCGGGCCGAGCGCCTCAGTGCGCGCCGCGGCCACCTCCTGGTACGTGCGCAGCGCTTCGGGCCAGCGGCCCAGCCGGCCGAGCGTGTAGGCCACCTCGCAGCGCGTGACGAGGGTTTCGGGGTGGCGTTCGCCGAGCACCCGGGCACGCGCCGCCGCGACCTCCCGCGCCGTCTCGTAGGAGTCCTCCAGGCGGCCGAGGCGGCTGAGGTTGCAGGCGAGGTTGTGCCGGCAGCGCAGGGTGTCGGGGTGGTCGGCGCCCATGGTGCGGTCGCGGGCCGCCAGTACCGCCGTGTAGACCTGGTGCGCCTCGAAGTGGCGGCCCAGCCTGCCGAGTACGTACGCGGTCTCCTGGCGCGCCGCGAGCGTGTCGGCGTGCTCGGGGCCGAGCGTCCGCTCGCGGCCCTCCGCGACCGCCTCGTACTCGCGCAGCGCGTCGGCGAAGCGGCCCGAGCGCGAGAGGGTGAAGGCCACTTCGAAGCGGCTCGCGAGGGTGTCGCGGTGGTCGGGCCCGAGCAGGTGTTCCCGTTCGACGGCGACAGCGCGGTGCACCTCGCCCGCCTCCTCCCAGCGCCCGAGCCGGCCCAGGCTCAGCCCGGCGTTGTGCCGCCCGGCGAGCGCGGCGAGCGTCGCGGGCGACGGGGTGGGGCGTTCCTGGGCGGGCGGGGCGCCCTCGGGGCCGCGCGGCTCGAAGCCCGCGGTCCAGGAGCCGGTGAGCTCGCCGACGGCGCCCCGGGAGGACGTGCGGGGCGCGCGGGCCGTCCGCGCGCCGGCCCCGATCCGCATGCCGGTGGCCCAGGTGGGCAGCGCGGCGGCGGTCGCCTGCGGGGCGCGGGCGGTGGCGATGCGCTTGCCCAGCTCGGCGGCGTCGCGCGGGCGGTCGTCCGGGTCCTTGGCGAGCAGGTCCAGGACGATGCGCTCGTACGGCTCGGGGAGGTCGGGGCGGCGCTTGCGGAGCGGTTCGGGCGCGGTGTCGCGGTGGCCGACGAGCACGGCCCAGGCGTCGTCGAATTCGAACGGCGGGACGCCCGTCGCCAGTTCGTACAGCACACAGCCCAGCGAGTACAGGTCGCTGCGGTGGTCGATGGTGCCGCCCGCGATCTGCTCGGGCGACATGTAGTGCGGGGTGCCCATGGCGACGCCGGTGCCGGTGAGGCGGGCGGTGAAGCCGATGTCGTGGCCGAGCCGGGCGATGCCGAAGTCGCAGATCTTCACCGTGCCGTCCACCGTCCGGACGATGTTCGCCGGCTTCAGGTCCCGGTGCACGACCGCTTGCTCGTGCGTGTACGCGAGCGCCGCCGACACCTGGTCGGCGATGTCGACGAAGTCCGGCACGGGCAGCGGGTCCCGGCGGTTGTCCTCCAGAAGCTGGCTGAGATTCCGCCCGTCCAGCAGCTCCATGACGATGTACAGAATGCCGTCGTCCTCGCCGAAGTCGTGCACGACGGTGATGCCGCGGTGCTGCAGCCCCGCGGCCACCCGTGCCTCACGCCGGAACCGCTCGCGCAGCACCCGCATGAACGACGGGTCCTGCTGCTGCCCCAGCGGCTTGAGGCACTTCACCGCGACCTGGCGGCCCAGGGACTCGTCCCGGGCCCGCCACACCTCGCCCATCCCCCCGCGCCCGATCAGATCGATCAGCCGGTAACGGCCGTGGATCAGCCTGCTCTCCCCCATCGCCTGCTGCGCCCCCCGTCGCCGTCGTCACTCCTGTGGCTCCCCCTGAGCACCGTGAGCCCTCAGTATGGCGGCCGGGCGGCACAGCTTGTAGGCCGACGGGCGGGTGCCGGGTCCGAGTCCGGCCACCGCGCGCAGGATGTGTTTCGGCGGCAGCTGCCAGCGGACGGTCGGCGGGACCGCCCGCAGTACGCGTCCCGCGGCGCGCAGCCGCCGGTCGACGGCCGCAGGGGGCGGCACCGGCCTGCCGTACAGCTCGTGCGCGTACGGAGGGAGCGCTTCGTACGCCAGCGAGGCCACCGCCGCCACAGCAGCGCGCGTACGGGGACCAGCGGGAGGGGCACGGGCGGCCGCCGCAGGAAGTCGTCGACGGCCGCCGCCTCCGGGGTGGCGGCCAGCTCGGGCCGCACCTCCTCGAAGTACGCGGCGAGCTCCGCCCGGTCGGCGGGCACGGTGGCCGGGTCGAGGCCCACGAGACGGGCGGCCGTGCGGTTCTCCCGTATGTACGCGTCGCCCACGGCCCCCTGAAGCGCGTCGGCCGCGGGATGGCCGGAACGGCGGACGACCTCCAGGTACGACTCGATCTCGGCGCAGTGCACCCACAGAAGCAGCCCCGGCTCGTCGACGGGGTACCGCTCCCCAGTGACGGGGTCGGTGGCGGTCAGCCGGCGGTGGATGCGGCGGACGGCGGCACCGGCCCGCTCGGCGGCCTCGGCGGTCCCGTAGGTGGTGGTGCCGACGAAGCCCGCGGTGCGCATCAGCCGTCCCCAGGCGTCCTTGCGGAAGTCGCTGTTCTGCATGACGCCGCGCACCGCCCTCGGGTGCAGCGCCTGCAGGTACAGCGCCCGGACGCCCGCTATCCACATCATGGGATCGCCGTGCAGCTGCCAGGTCACCGAGTCCGGGCCGTAGAGGCCGGGGTCCGCTCCGGTCCGCCGGCCCGGTTCGTCCGCCCTCACCGCGGTACCCCCTTCACCCGTACGGGATCATCTGCGTACGCGGGGCATCCCCAGGCCGATCCAGGAGATGATCTCCCGCTGGATCTCATTGTTCCCGCCGCCGAACGTGAAGATGACGGCCGAGCGGTAACCGCGCTCCAGCTCGCCGTGGAGCACCGCGCCCGCCGAGCCCTCCTTCAGCGGCCCGGCGGCGCCGACCACCTCCAGCAGCCAGGCGTAGGCGTCCCGGCGCGCCTCGGAGCCGTACACCTTGACGGCGGAGGCGTCCTGCGGGGTGAGGGCGGCGCGCTGGAGGGCGTCGACCATCCGCCAGTTGAGCAGCTTCAGGGCGTCCAGTTTCGTGTGCGTGCGGGCCAGCCGGGTGCGGACCCAGCCCAGGTCGATGACGCGCCGGCCGTCGGCGAGCTTGGTCTCCATGGCCCAGCGCTGGACATCGTGCAGCGCGCGGATGGCCATCGTGCCGTGCGCGGCGAGGGTGACGCGTTCGTGGTTGAGCTGGTTGGTGATGATCCGCCAGCCCTCGTTCTCCGCGCCGACCCGGCGGCTCACGGGGACGCGGACGTTCTCGTAGTAGCTCGCGGTGGTGTCGTGGCCTGCGAGGGTGTTGATGAGGGTGCAGGAGTAGCCGGGGTCACTGGTGGGGACGAGGAGCATGCTGATGCCCTTGTGGGGCGGCGCTTCGGGGTCGGTGCGGACGGCCAGCCACACCCAGTCGGCGGTGTCCCCGTTGGTGGTCCAGATCTTCTGCCCGTTGACGACGTACTGATCCCCCTCCCGTACGGCGCGGGTCTTCAGGGCCGCCAGGTCGGTGCCCGCCTCCGGTTCGCTGTATCCGATCGCGAAGTCGATCTCGCCGGAGAGGATCTTCGGCAGGAAGTACGCCTTCTGCTCGTCCGTGCCGTACTTCATGATCGTCGGGCCGACGGTGTTCAGCGCCATCAGGGGCAGCGGCACGCCTGCCTGGGCCGCCTCGTCGAAGAAGACGAACTGCTCCATCGGCGTGAGGCCGCGGCCGCCGTACTCCTCGGGCCAGCCGACGCCGAGCCAGCCGTCGGCGCCCAGGCGGCGGACCGTCTCGCGGTAGAACCGTTTCCGTTCGGCGGGCGCCGCGTACCGCGCGTACGCGTTGTCCGGCACCAGTTGGGCGAAGTAGGTCCGCAGTTCGGCGCGCAGCCGCTGCTGTTCGGGCGTGTATTCGAGGTGCACGGCCCCTCCTGTCCCGGTCTGACGGCCCGTCGCTGCCGTGGACTGACGGCCCGTGGGGTCGCCCGCACGGTAGAACGTGTTCCAGTAATACGGAAGGGGCGGACGCGCCCCTCTTCGCGCGGAGCCCGCCGGGTCCTCCGCACACAGCCCGCCGGGTCTCCGCGGTCAGCTCACCGGATCTTCCGCGCGCAGCCCGCCGGGCCTTCTGAGAAGGTCGAGCCATGCTGCGTACCGTCCGGGCGGTCGCCGGCCACTGGACCGCCGCCCTTCCCGTACTCGCCGTCGTCCTGCTCGCGCTCTCCTGGGGCCGTTCGCTGCCCGGCCCGGCCGTGGCCCTCGTGGCGTGCTTCCTGGCCGGCGCGGTGCTCGCGGCGGTGCACCACGCGGAGGTGGTGGCCCACCGGGTGGGCGAGCCGTTCGGGTCGCTCGTGCTCGCCGTCGCGGTGACCGTCATCGAGGTCGCGCTCATCCTCACTCTGATGACCGACGGCGGAGGCAAGTCCGCCTCGCTCGCCCGGGACACCGTCTTCGCCGCCGTGATGATCACCTGCAACGGCATCGTCGGGCTGTGCCTGCTGGTGGGCGCGTTGCGGCGGCGGGTCGCGGTGTTCAACCCGGAGGGCACGGGCGCGGCGTTCGCGACCGTGGCCACGCTGGCCGGGCTCAGCCTCGTCCTGCCGACGTTCACCACGAGCAAGCCGGGGCCGGAGTTCGCACCCGCGCAGCTGATCTTCGCCGCGCTCGCGGCCGTGGTGCTCTACGGGCTCTTCGTCACCACCCAGACCGTGCGGCACCGGGACTACTTCCTCCCGGTGACCGCGTCCGGCACGGTGATCGACGAGGACGACCACGCCGATCCGCCCACCCGGCGCACGGCCCTGACCAGCCTGGGCATGCTGGCCCTGGCACTGGTCGGCGTGGTCGGGCTGGCCAAGGCGGTGTCGCCGACGATCGAGGCGGGGGTGGCCGCGGCGGGGCTGCCGTCCGCCGTGGTCGGCGTGGTGATCGCGCTGCTGGTCCTGCTGCCGGAGACCATCGCGGCGGTACGGGCCGCCACCCGCGACCGCGTGCAGACGAGCCTGAACCTCGGGCTCGGCTCGGCCATGGCGAGCATCGGCCTGACCATTCCCGCGGTCGCCGCCGCGTCCATCTGGCTGAGCGGCCCGCTCGTCCTCGGTCTCGGCGCGACGCACATGGTGCTGCTCGCCCTCACCGTGGTCGTCGGCACCCTGACGGTCATCCCGGGGCGCGCCACGCCCCTCCAGGGCGGCGTCCACCTGGCCCTGCTGGCGGCGTACCTGGTGCTGGCGGTCAGCCCCTAGGGGCCTTGCAGGATCTCCGCGGAGGCGGGCCCGCAGCCCCTGGCGCCCCTGGCCGTGCGCCCCTAGCCGTCCTCAGCCGTCCTCGTTGCGCGTCCGGTCCGAGTGGCGGCGCAGGTGGAAATGGGGGCCGTGCGGCAGGTGCGGGGTGTGCTCATGGCGCTCGGGACGGGACTGCGGCGCGGTCTCCGCCTGGAGGGCGCGCTCGGCCAGCCCGACCGGCACCGCGTGCACGTGCCGGCTCTCGCAGTGCGGGCAGACCGGCGAGGTCAGCGGGGAGCGCACCCTGCGTCCGTCGATGCGGTACTCCTGGGAACGCCGGCCCTCGGCATCGGTAACGATCATGATCTCGTAGCTCTGCTTCCAGGCGTGTCCGCATCCCGTGCAGCTGAATGCGTACGTCTGCCGCAGGTCACCCGGTTCGGCCATGGCTCGCTCCCTTGTGGCCGGCGCGCCGCGCCCGGCGCGGCCCGCTTCCAGGCAGCCATCATCACGCGCCCGGAGGCGTCCCGCAACGCTCGCGACGGGCCCGCGGGGCCGCGTCGCGGCGGCCCGCCGCGCGCCCGGCGGGTCCGGATTCCCGCCCCCGGACGCCCCTGGCCCGGCCCGAGGCCACCCCGCCGCCGCCTCCGGATCCGGCGGCCAGTAGCTTCTCCCCGACCGAGGGAGACGAGGACACACGATGCGTTATGCCGACGGCCCGGTGGCCGAGTGCGAGATACGGATCGCGGCGGCCGCGCCGCGGGTCTGGGAGCTGGTCAGCGACATCGGCCTGCCCGCCCGGCTGAGCCCCGAACTGCACCGCGTGGAATGGCTCGACGGCGCCACCGCGCCCGCGCCGGGCGCACGCTTCGCGGGACACAACCGCCACCCCAAGATCGGCGAGTGGCAGACCGTCTCGCAGATCGTGACGGTCACCGCCGAGCGTGAGTTCGGGTGGGCCGTCCTGGACACCGGAGGCCGGTTCGGCGCGCCGGTGGCGGACCCCGCGCAGTCCCTCGCGACCTGGCGTTTCCTCCTGGAGCCCGGATCCCGGCACGTCCTCGTACGGCATTCGGTACGCGTCGGCCCCGGCGCCTCCGGGCTCAGCGCCGTCATCGCCCGGATGCCCGACCGGGAGGAGCAGCTGATCGAGGCCCGCCTCGCCGAGCTGCGCACGGGTATGGAGGCGACGCTGAAGGGCCTCAAGGCACTCGCGGAGGGCTGACGCCCCCAGTGCGCACGGCCGGGTCGGTCTCGACCCGGCCGTCGGCGTTTCCGCAGGTCGCAAGGGACCCGTTAGAAAGCCGTCAAGCGCGGGCCCGCTCCCGTATGGGAGCCGTCAACGGCGCGTGCGGGGGCTCGGAACGGCGGTTTGCTCTCTCTGTCCGTTCCTCCCTCCCACTCGTTCAGGAGCTCTCGATGGCCGACGTGGCCTTCGTCGTCACCACGCTCGCGGTCTTCGCGCTGGTGGCCCTCGTCGCCAAGGGGGTCGCACAGCTGTGACCACCGAAAACATCGTCGGCCTCATCGTGGCCGTCGCCCTGCTGGGCTATCTCGTCCTCGCCCTCATCGATCCCGAGAGGTTCTGAGCACAGACATGAGCCCCGTACTTGCCGGCGTGCTCCAGCTGCTGGCACTGACGGCCGCGCTGGCGCTCGCGTACCGCCCGCTCGGTGACTACATGGCCCGGGTCTACTCCTCGCCCCGCCACCTGCGGGTGGAGAAGTGGATCTACAAGGGCATCGGCGCCCACCCGGACACGGAGATGCGCTGGCCCGCGTATCTGCGCGGAGTCCTGGCCTTCTCGGCCGCGGGCGTCCTCTTCCTCTACCTGCTGCAGCGGCTCCAGGGCTCACTGCCCGGCTCGCTCGGCTTCGCCTCGATCGACCCGGACCAGGCGTTCAACACCGCCGCCTCCTTCGTCTCCAACACCAACTGGCAGTCGTACGCCGGCGAGCAGGCCATGGGCCATGTCGTGCAGACCGGCGGCCTGGCGGTGCAGAACTTCGTCTCGGCGGCGGTCGGCATGGCCGTCGCGGTGGCCCTCGTACGCGCCTTCGCGCGGTCCCGCACCGGCGAACTGGGCAACTTCTGGGCCGACCTGGTCCGCGGCACCGTCCGCATCCTGCTGCCGATCTCCGTGCTCGGCGCGGTCGTCCTGGTCGCCTGCGGCGCGATCCAGAACTTCGCCGGCATCCACGAGGTCGGCCAGTTCCTGGGCGGTCATCAGCAGTGGCAGGGCGGCGCGTATGCCTCGCAGGAGGTCATCAAGGAGCTGGGCACCAATGGCGGCGGCCTCGCCAACGCCAACAGCGCCCACCCCTTCGAGAACCCCAACGGCTTCACCAACCTGTTCGAGGTCTTCCTGATCCTCCTGATTCCCTTCGCGCTGACGCGCACCTTCGGGCGGCTGGTCGGCTCGCTCAGGCAGGGCTACGCGCTGCTCGCCACGATGGGCGTCATCTGGGTGGGCTTCGTGGCGCTGATGATGTGGACGGAGTTCCACCACGGCGGCCCGGCGCTGCAGGCCGCGGGCGGGGCGATGGAGGGCAAGGAGACCCGGTTCGGCATCGGCGGTTCCTCGATCTTCGCGGTCTCCACCACGCTGACCTCGACCGGTGCCGTGGACGCCTTCCACTCCTCCCTCACCGGCTTCGGCGGCGGCCTCACCCTGCTGGGCATGCAACTGGGCGAGATCGCGCCCGGCGGCGTGGGCTCGGGCCTGTACGGGATGCTGATCATGGCGGTGATCGCGGTGTTCCTCGCCGGGCTGATGGTCGGCCGCACGCCCGAGTACCTGGGCAAGAAGATCGGCACGCGGCAGATCAAGCTCGCCGCCTGCTACATCCTGATCACCCCGGCGCTGGTGCTGTGCTTCACCGCCGCCGCGATGGCCCTGCCCACCCCGCCGCACTCCATGGCCAACCCCGGCGCGCACGGCTTCTCGGAGATCCTGTACGCGTACACCTCCGGCGCCAACAACAACGGTTCGGCCTTCGCCGGACTCAACGCCGACACCCCGTGGTTCAACACCACCATCGGGCTGGCCATGCTCCTCGGCCGCTTCCTGCCCATGGTGTTCGTCCTCGCGCTGGCCGGCTCGCTCGCCGAGCAGCAACCCGTCCCCGCGACCGCGGGCACCCTCCGTACCGAAAAGCCGCTGTTCAGCGGCCTGTTGGTCGGCTCGATCCTGATCATCACCGGCCTGACCTACTTCCCCGCCCTCGCGCTGGGCCCGCTCGCCGAAGGACTGGCGTCATGACCCTCGACACCCAGAAGCACGTGGACGTGAGGTCCACAACCGCTCCCACCCGGGCCCCGCACATCGATGTGCCCAGCGGCCACAAGGACGAGGGGCGCATCGGCGCGGGCCTCTTCGCCCCGCGGCAGCTGGTGGAGTCGCTGCCGGACGCGATACGCAAGCTCGACCCGCGCATCATAGTGAAGTCGCCCGTGATGTTCGTGGTGCTCATCGGCTCGGTGCTGACCACCGTGTTCTCCTTCACGGACCCCGGTGACTGGTTCGGCTGGACGATCAGCGCCTGGCTCTGGCTGACCGTCCTCTTCGCGAACCTGGCGGAGGCCGTGGCCGAGGGCCGCGGCAAGGCGCAGGCGGACACCCTGCGCAAGGCCAAGACCGACACCGTGGCGCGCCGGCTGGCCGGCTCCGCCGAGGAGCGGGTGCCCGGCACGGAACTGCGCGTGGGCGACCTCGTCGTCTGCGAGGCGGGCGACATCATCCCCGGGGACGGCGACGTCGTCGAGGGCGTGGCCTCGGTCGACGAATCCGCGATCACGGGCGAATCGGCGCCGGTCATCCGGGAGTCCGGCGGCGACCGGTCCGCGGTCACCGGCGGTACGAAGGTACTGTCCGACCGGATCGTCATCAGGATCACGGCGAAACCCGGCGAGACCTTCATCGACCGGATGATCAGCCTGGTCGAGGGCGCGGCCCGGCAGAAGACACCCAACGAGATCGCGCTGAACATCCTGCTCGCGTCCCTCACCATCGTCTTCCTGCTCGCGGTGACCACCCTGCCGCCGTTCGCCTCGTACGCCGGCAAGCACCTGACCATGGTCGTCCTGGTGGCCCTGCTGGTCTGCCTCATCCCGACCACGATCGGCGCGCTGCTCTCCGCGATCGGCATCGCCGGCATGGACCGCCTCGTCCAGCGCAACGTCCTGGCGATGTCCGGGCGGGCCGTCGAGGCCGCGGGCGACGTCTCCACCCTCCTGCTGGACAAGACGGGGACGATCACCCTCGGCAACCGCCAGGCCGCCGAGTTCGTGCCCGTACGCGGCACCACCGCCGCCGAGGTCGCCAACGCCGCCCAGCTCTCCTCGCTGGCCGACGAGACGCCCGAAGGCCGCTCCATCGTCGTACTGGCCAAGGAGAAGTACGGGCTGCGCGAGCGTACTCAGGGGGAGTTGGAACACGCGGAGTGGATCGCCTTCACGGCCCAGACCCGCATGTCGGGCGTGGACGTCGACGGCCGCAGGGTACGCAAGGGCGCGGCCGGTTCCGTACTCAGCTGGGTCCGGGAACAGGGCGGCACGGTCCCCGAGGACGCCGACGGGATCGCGAACACCATCTCCGAGGCGGGCGGCACGCCCCTGCTGGTCGCCGTCGAGGACGCGGACGGCGCGCGGGTCCTGGGCGTCATCCACCTCAAGGACGTGGTCAAGGAGGGGATGCGGGAGCGGTTCACCGAGCTGCGCCGGATGGGCATCAAGACCGTCATGATCACGGGCGACAACCCGCTGACCGCGAAGGCCATCGCGGACGAGGCCGGCGTGGACGACTTCCTCGCCGAGGCCACGCCCGAGGACAAGATGGCGCTGATCAAGCGGGAGCAGGCCGGCGGCAAGCTCGTGGCGATGACGGGCGACGGCACCAACGACGCCCCCGCGCTCGCCCAGGCCGACGTCGGCGTGGCCATGAACACCGGCACCTCCGCCGCCAAGGAGGCCGGCAACATGGTCGACCTCGACTCCAACCCGACCAAGCTCATCGAGATCGTCGAGATCGGCAAGCAACTCCTCATCACCCGCGGCGCGTTGACGACCTTCTCCATCGCCAACGACGTGGCGAAGTACTTCGCGATCATCCCGGCGCTGTTCGCCGCGGTCTACCCGGGCCTGGACAAGCTCAACATCATGCGGCTGTCCTCGCCGGACTCCGCGATCCTCGCCGCGGTCATCTTCAACGCGCTGGTCATCATCGCGTTGGTACCGCTGGCCCTGAAGGGCGTTCAGTACCGGCCGACCAGCGCGGACAGGATGCTCCGCCGCAACCTCGGCATCTACGGGCTCGGCGGCCTGATCGCCCCCTTCCTCGGCATCAAACTCATCGACCTGCTTCTCTCCCTCATCCCCGGAATCGGCTGATCACGGTCATGAACAACTCGGTCACCCACACCGCCCGGCTCGTCGGCGCGGGCCTGCGCGCCCTCCTGCTCCTGACCGTCGTGTGCGGCGTGCTCTACCCGCTCGCGGTCACCGGCATCGCCCAGGGCCTCTTCCCCCACCAGGCCAACGGCTCGGAGATCAGGGCCGACGGCAGGGTCGTCGGCTCCGCGCTCATCGGCCAGCGTTACGACCTGCCGCCGAAGAAGGGCGAGCGGACCCCACGGCCGGACCTCAAGTGGTTCCAGCCCCGCCCCGCCAACGGCCTCGCCACCAACACCGTCAACACGCAGTACAAGCTCCTCGTCTCCGGCGCGACCAACCGCGCAGCCGACAACCCGGAGCTGCTGACCTGGGTCAAGGACGCCAAGGCCGCTGTCGTCAAGGACAACAGCGTGCCCGGTTACCGCGTACACCCCTCCCAGGTCCCCGCCGACGCGGTCACCTCCTCCGGCTCCGGCCTGGACCCGGACATCTCCCCGCAGTACGCCCGGCTCCAGGTCCACCGCGTCGCGGAACGCAACCACCTCCCGGTCGCCCGGGTGGCCCGGCTGGTCGAGGACCACACCGAGGGCCGCGTCGCGGGCTTCATGGGCGAGCCGCGGGTCAATGTCCTCCAACTCAACGTCGCTCTGCGGGACTTGACGGCGCGTTGAGGAGGCCGAGTACGTCCTGCCCTTCACGGGCGCCGCCGTGGGACGGCATCCTGGACGCATCCGACGCACAGGAGATGCGATGCGCCACTGGAAACCGGGTACGCGGCGGCTCCTCGCGGGGGCCCTGGCCGCGTCCGCCGGGGTCGCGGTCCTCGCCGGTTTTCACCGTTCTTCCGGGGACGGCGGCGGGGCCGTGGTGAAGCGGCCGACGCAGGCCGAGCGGGAGTCGTGGATGACGGAGCGGGAGCTGCGGGAGGTCCTGCGCGACGACGGGCCCAGGGAGTTCAAGTAGTCACTCGACGGCCCGGTACACGGCGGCGGCCTGGGCGCCGTGTTCGGAGGAGAACAGGTGGTTGTCCGTGTAGTTGCCGGACGGGTCCACGTTGCGGTGGCTGTTGGTGCCGACGATCTGCGGCGCGCTGACCAGGTTCTTGACCATCGGGCCGCCGGAGGCGCCGCCGCCCATGTCGCAGTCCATCTGGAGCCGCTCGTCCAGCGGGTTCCACTCCGAGGCGTCCACGGTGTCCCCGGCGCAGTACATCTGGTCCTCGCCGCTGAAGTCGCTGTCCGGCCGGTTGTAGCCGCGGCCGGGGTAGCCGAGGGAGAAGACGAGGTCGTTGTCCGGGGAGTTGGAGCGGAACTCGTACCCGTAAGCGCCGACCTCGTCCTGGAGGTGGCCGCGCTGTGCGTCCTTCTTGACGACCATGGCGCCCATGTCCGCGTAGCGGTAGTCCGGTTCGTCGATCCACTGCTGGGGGACGACGGAGTAGTCCTTCACCCAGCCGCCGTACGGGTCGTCACCGCCCCGGGAACCGGGCAGGAAGATGCTGTTCTTGGTCCAGCCGCCGCTCTTCTTGTCGTAGAGGCAGTGCGCGGCGGTCCACAGCGTGGAGCGGTTCTCGTGCGTGATGACGGAGGCCGTGCACTGTGCGGGCTTGCCGTTGGCCTGCTGGAACAGGAGGAGTCCGGTCTGCCGCCACGGCCACCGGTGCGGGAACGGCGTGCGCAGGGACCGGGACAGTTCGGGGTCGGCGGCCGGCCGCGCGGTGTGGTCACCGCTCCTCGGGGCGTCCTTCGGGGGCGTCGGGCCGGCGGACATCGACACATCGGGCAGGTGAGCGCCGTCAGTCGGGGTTCTCTGCTGCCGCGCGGGGGACGTGTGGGCGGTGCCCGCGTCGGCGGGGTGGGCCATGGCCTCGGCTCTGCGCTCGGGTGTCCAGTAGGCGCGTACGGTACCGGACTTCGCGGTGTCGCGGTCGACCCGTACTCCGGGAAGGCGGGCGCCCTCGCCGGCACCGGGCCCGGCGGCGTGTGCGGTGCTGCCGAGGGCGGCCAGTAAGGCTGAGGCGGCCATGGCAGCGACGGTGATCCTGATGCTTCCGGCTGGTCTCATGCCGCGAGGAGATCACGAGCGCGTCATGTCATGAACTGGACAATAACGGCAGGGCTCATTCCGCCCGAATTCTGGCCGAGCGCCGGGGGTTGACAGCGCCGGGCCGCGAACGGACTGCCGCACTCCCACCGTACGCGCCCGTGCCCGGGGCCGCTCAGAAGAGCCCTCAAGCACTCCCCTTGGCTTCACGCACCGCTGCGATTCCTCGGCATTCCGTCACCAAAAACGGAATTCCGTCAGCAACACGTCAGGATGCGTACGTTTTTCCGCTCCAGCGGGCACATGGTTTCTGGCGCGCCCCGGAGGACCCCAGCTCCTCAAGGAGGAAATGCCATGTCAGACGTCACACCGGCCGAAGAGCCCGCTGCGCGTGGCCAGGGCCGGACGGGAGCACTGTACGTACCCGTCCGGCCCGGGCCTGCCGGATACGCGGCCCGCCTGTTCCGCACTCCCCTCGGCGAACGTACCGCCGTCGGCTTCACGACCCTGCCCCAGCTGGTCAGCACGCTCGGCCCCGGCCAGGCGTGGATCAAGCTCTCGGAGCCGGCCCTGCGGGCCCTGACCACCCCGCTGGGCATCACGCGTCTCCTGCTGAATCCCTCGCTCGCGGCCTCCACCGCGGCACCGGGCGTACTCGCCACGGCCCCACGGCTCCCCCTCACCATCCGGCGCGGCGGCGCCCGGAGGCGCCCGCAGGTGGCCGCGACGCTGCCGACGCGCTCGGACATGGAAACGGCACTGCACGCGATCGCCATCCGTCAACATCTCGTGAAGACCGGGACCGTCGGCGCGAAGACCGCGTAAGGACGGCATCCGGCCGGTCGAGAACGGCTGGAACCTGGGCGGACCTGCGCATGTAAGGAGTCAACCGCATGTCCGTCCTGACCACGGAGCCCGAGCCCGGGCCCGGCAGTACGCCCGCACGGCCCGGGCCCGGCAGCGCCCCCTCGCGGAAAGAGCCCGCCGACCCGCCCGACCCCGGTGACCGGCACCGGCTCACGGCGGTGACCGGGCTGGCCGCGCTGTCGCTGGACGCGATGGCGTCGGTGGCGTACGGGCCCGAGGCGATCGTCCTCGTCCTGGCCGCCGCGGGCGGCTACGGCCTCGGCTTCACGCTGCCGGTGACGCTGGCGATCGCCGCACTGCTGGCGGTGCTGGTCGCCTCCTACCGGCAGGTGATCGCCGCGTTCCCGGCCGGCGGCGGCTCGTACGCCGTGGCCACCGCCTACCTGGGCCGCCGCACCGGCCTGGTCGCCGCCGCCTCCCTGGTCCTGGACTACGTACTGAACGTCGCGGTGGCCGTCACGGCCGGCATCGCGGCGCTGACCTCCGCCTTCCCCGCCCTCTACGCCGACCGGCTCGGGCTGTGCCTGGCCGTCCTCGCCCTGATCACGGCCGTCAACCTGCGCGGCATCGCCGACTCGGCCCGGATCTTCGTCCTGCCGACCGCGGTCTTCGTGGTCTCGGTCCTCACGCTGATCACGGTGGGACTGTTCCGCCCGGCGCCGGTGAGCACCGCGGCCGCCGCCGGACACGCCTCGGTACTGGCGGACAACGCGACCACCGTCGGCGCCCTGCTGCTGCTCAAGGCGTTCGCCTCCGGCTGCTCCGCACTCACCGGCGTCGAGGCCATCGCCAACGCCGTACCGTCCTTCCGCGCCCCGCGGACCCGGCGCGCCCAGCACGCGGAGACCGCCCTCGGCGCGCTCCTCGGCGTCATGCTGATCGGCCTCGCCGTACTGATCTCGCGGTTCGGGCTGCGGCCGGTCGAAGGAGTCACGGTCCTCGCCCAGCTGGCGGACGCCGCGCTGGGCCACAACTGGGCTTTCTACGTAGTCCAGTTCGCCACGACGACCCTGCTCGCACTGTCCGCGAACACCTCCTTCGGCGGCCTGCCCGTACTGCTGAAACTGCTGGCCCGCGACCACCACCTGCCGCACGTCTTCGCGCTCGAGGCCGACCGCCAGGTCCACCGGCACGGTGTCCTGGCACTGGCCGCGGTCTCGGCGGTGCTGCTCGCCGTCTCCGGAGGCGACACCAACGCCCTCGTCCCGCTCTTCGCGATCGGCGTCTTCACCGGCTTCACCCTCGCCCAGGCCGGCATGGTCCGCCACTGGTACGCGGTGCGCGGCCCGCGGTGGCGCGCCAAGGCGGTACTGAACGGTTCCGGCGCGGTCCTCACCGGCGTCTCCGCGCTGGTGGTCACCGCCACCAAGTTCGCCGACGGCGCGTGGCTCGTCGCGCTCGCCCTGCCGCTGCTGGTCGCGGCGTTCGAGACCGTGCACCGTACGTACGCGGCGATCGGCGAGCGGCTCGGACTCGGCCGGGTCCCCGAGTGCCCGCGCCGGGACCGCTCGTTGGTGATCGTGCCCGTGGCGAGCCTGTCGAAGCTGACCAGCGAGGCACTGACCGCCGCGGTCTCCCTCGGCGACGAGGTCCGTGCGGTGACCGTCTGCCACGCGGCCCCGGAGGACCGCGCCGGGGCCGACGCGCTGGCGCGGGACTGGGCCCTGTGGAGCCCGGGTGTCCCCTTGGTACGCCTCCGTCACCCGCACCGGACGCTGGGCCGCCCGATCGCCGCGTACGTACGCGACGTCACGGCCGCCGAACCCGGCACGCGGGTCACGGTGCTGATCCCGGAGGTCGAACCGGCCCGCCTGTGGCAGCGGATGCTGCAGAACCAGCGCGGCGCGGTGGTCGCCCACGCGGTCCGCCGCGACACCGACGCGGCCATCTGCCGCCTGCGCTTCCGCCTGTCCGGGGGCTGACTCTCCCACCGGGCAGCCAGCCGGTCGGGCAGAATCCACGCATGAAGTACGTGTTGCTGATCTGCGACGACGAGAGGGCCGCACCGACCAACGAGGAGCTCGCGGCGGACCCTGCGCACCAGGCGTGGCTGGCCGACCTGGAACGGCGTGGTGGCGCGCTCTTCGGTGCCCGGTTGCGTCCGGTGGTGGACGCGACCACGGTCCGCGTCCGCGCGGGCGAAACCCTGGTCTCCGACGGCCCGTTCGCCGAGACCAAGGACTTCGTCGGCGGTGTGGTGATCGTCGAGTGCGCGCACCTGGACGAGGCGATCGAGATCGCCGCCGGTCATCCGTACGCGCGGCGGGGCGGGGTCGAGGTCCGCCCCGTCTGGGAATGACCGCGCCCGGCGACCCGGTACGCGCGGCGGTCGAGGCGGCCTACCGGGAGGAGTGGGGCCAGGTCGTCGCCACCCTGATCGGGCTGACGGGGGACTGGGATCTGGCCGAGGACTGCGCGCAGGACGCGTTCGCCGCCGCGTTGGGGAGCTGGCCGCGCGACGGCGTGCCGCGCCGGCCGGGCGCCTGGCTCACCACGACGGCCCGCAACCGCGCGCTCGACCGGCTGCGCCGCGACGCCGCGGGCGCGGCCAAGCTGCGCCAACTCGCCGGGCCGGCACGCGACCGCGAGCCGGAGGAGCCACCGATCGGGGCGTCAATGGGGGATCCGTTGGGGGATCCGACGGAGGACATCCCGGACGAGCGGCTGCGGTTGATCTTCACGTGTTGCCATCCGGCGCTGCCGTTCCCGGCCCGGGTCGCGCTCACCCTGCGTACGCTGGCCGGCCTGAGCACCGCCGAGATCGCCCGGGCCTTCCTGACCACCGAGCGCACGATGGCGCAGCGCCTGGTCCGCGCCAAGCGCAAGATCCGGGAGGCCGGGATCCCTTACCGGGTACCGCCCGCCGAGCTCCTCCCGGAACGGCTCGCCGCCGTCCTCGCGGTGCTCTACCTGATCTTCAACCAGGGCTACGACGAGGACCTCGACGCGGGCGGTGACCAAGGCCGCGACGCGGACGGCGTACGCCGGGGGTTGGCGGCCGAGGCCATCCGGCCGGCCCGGGTCCTGGTCCGGCTGATGCCGGCCGAACCCGAGCCGCGCGGGCTGCTCGCGCTGATGCTGCTGCACGAGGCCCGGCGCGCGACGCGTACGGCCGACGGCGTGCTGGTCACGCTGGAGGACCAGGACCGTTCCCGGTGGGACCGGGCGCTGATCGCCGAGGGAGTGGCGACGCTCGACGAGGCGCTGGCGATGCGGCGTGCCGGGCCGTACCAGGTGCAGGCCGCGATCGCCGCCTGTCACGCCACCGCACCGGACGCAGCGAGCACGGACTGGCGGCAGATCGCGACGCTGTACACGCAGCTCAGCCGACTGGCACCGTCGCCGGTCGTGGACCTCAACCGTGCCGTCGCGGTCGCGATGGCGTACGGGATTCCGGCCGGCCTGGCGCTGCTCGACGAGCTGACGGCGTCGGGCCGCCTCGGCCGGTACCACCTGCTGCCCGCGGCCCGGGCCGACCTGCTCCGCCGGGCCGGCCGGGTCGCCGAGGCCAGGGCGGCGTACGAGGAGGCCCTGAAGCTGGCGCCGACCGCGCCCGAGCGCCGCTATCTGGCCAACCGCCTCCGCGCCCTCTGAAAGACTCCGGAAATTTCTGTGCCGCCGATGTCGATTCCGCGCGGCGCCGTTCGTCGGTGGGGTGAAAGCCATCAGGACCACGGTCCACCGGGACGACAGTCCACAGAGACGACGCTCCACAGGGACGAAGGAGACTCTCATGATCATCGATCCGAACGCGGCCGCACCCGAGGTCGTCGACCGGGCCACCTGGCAAGCCGAAGTGGATGCACTGCGGACCCGGGAAAAGGCACACACCCGCGAGGGCGACGCGATCGCCGCCGCCCGCCGGCGGCTGCCCATGGTGGAGGTGGACCCGGCCCTCACGCTGACGGGCCCCCACGGGCCGGTCACGCTGCTGGAGACGTTCGAGGGCCGCCGGCAGCTGATCGCCTACTACTTCATGTGGCACACCGGCCGGCCCGCCGCCGAGCAGTGCGAGGGCTGCACGTTCTTCACCACGCAGGTCCGCGATCTGTCCGCGGTGCATTCCCGCGACGTCACCTACGCCACGTTCTGCCAGGGCCCGTACGAGGAGAGCGTCCGCTACCGCGACTTCATGGGCTGGGACATGCCCTGGTACTCGGCCCAGGAGTCCCTGGACGCGCTGCTGGCCGGACGGGGGCCCTTCGTGCTGGCGTGCTATCTGCGGCAGGGCGACCGGGTGTTCGAGACGTACTGGACGACCGGGCGCGGCGTCGAGGCCATGGACAACGCCTACGCGTTGCTGGACAGGACGGTCTACGGACGGCAGGAGCCCTGGGAGGACTCCCCCGCCGGCTGGCCGCAGGGGTGGACGGGCACGGACGGCCGGCTGCGTTCCGGCGGCCGCCCCCTCGCCCAGTGGTCACGTCTGAAGGCCGGTGGCCGCTCCGACGACCTCGGCACCACCGAGCGCTGACAGCCCGTCCGCAGGCACCCACACCACTGTTCACGAGGGCCTCCGCCGGTCTCCCCGAGCGACGGCCAGCCCCGTCAGCAGCGCCGTACGGGGACCGAGCTGCCCCCACGTCCCGTGCCAGGTCAGCTCGGCGATCGCGGCGGTGGGGAACTTCTCCTGGACTTGTGGGATCTCTTCGCCGATGCCGTCGGCGGCAACCGTCAGGATGGTGTCCCGCAGGCTCGGATTGTGGCCGACCACGAGCAGCGTCGACACGTACGCGGGCACCGCATGCACCACTGCCAGGAGTTCCGGCACGGGCGGGTGATAGAGCCGCGGCTCATGACGCACCGGTGGCAGTCCCGCCAGTTCCGCCGCGGCCAGCTCCCACGTCTCCCTCGTACGGCGGGCCGTGGAACACAACACCAGATCCGGAAGCCGGTCCGTCTTCGCCAGCAGGCGCCCAGCGGCTTGCGCATCGCGGCGGCCACGCGCGGACAGTGGCCGCTCGTGGTCCGCCGTCCCGGGCGGACGGGCCGCTTTGGCGTGCCGCAGCAGCAGCAATCGTCGTAGAGGTGAGGTCGTCACACTGAGACCCGTCGCGTCGTGAGTTCCGTAGTTTTGCTGGGACGCGTCCCGGCGTGGGCCGGCGCGTGAAGGCACAGACCGCTTGCATCAGGAGCGTGTTCGAGCGCGTGTGGGTGAAGTAAACCGTACGCGCGGTCCAGGCGCGTCGATCCGTCAGGGGAAAGTCCTCGCGTCTTTCGGACATCGGCCGGTTCGCCGCGCGATGCCGCCGCTCTCGCCGTGCTGTCACTCCGACGGGGTTGCCGCCCGACCCGATCCGTTGCTGAATGACGTGCAGCGCCTACAGAGGGAGGCGACACGATGACCGAGACCGGGCCCATACAGCTGTTGGCGATCGCCTTCGGTCCGGACGCGACGTTCGAGGGGAGGATCGTCGAGGAGTTGGACGAGCTGTCCGCCGCGGGCCAGATACTGGTCCTCGACCTGCTGGTCGTGCAGAAACAAGCCGGCGGTGAGCTCGCCGCCGTCGGTTACCAGGCAGAAGGCATGGGCGACACGATCAGCGCGCTGCTCGGACTGCGCCCGGGCAGCATGCGGGGAGCGGAAGAGGTGTTCCCCTCCCTGGCACCGGGACACGCCTTCGGCCTGGCCACCGACGACATCCGGCAGCTCGCGGACTCCTTGGAACCAGGCACCACCGCGGGTTTCCTGCTGCTCGAGCACCGGTGGGCGAGGAAGCTGAGGGGCGCGGTCCGTGAGCAGGGAGGCGTGCCGCTGGCAGAGGGATTCCTCACCGAAGAAGCGCTCGCCCCCATCGCCACGGAGCTGCTCGCGGTAGCCGCACGAATCGACGAGGAGACAGCAGAAACAGCTGCGGCACCGGAGACAGCAGAGACAGCGGGACGGGTCGCCGAAGAAACCACCGACGACACGCGCAACGAAACGACAGGCACGTCACGCGGGGCCGGCGACCGGCCCGACGCCCAGGAGGAATCCATGACCGGACTCGTGGTGCTCGGTTTCTCCGACAAGGAGCAGGCCGAAGCCGTGATGCGGCTCAGCAGTCAGCTCTCCCGCGAGGAGCTGCTGGACCTGGAGGACGCCGCGCTGGCCTGGCGTACCCAGGACGGCAAGGTGCACGTGCAGCAGGCCCACAACACCACCGCCACCGGAGCCGCCACGGGTGCCCTGTGGGGGACGCTGTTCGGCATGCTCTTCCTGATGCCGGTCTTCGGCGCCGCTGCGGGTGCCGCGACGGGCGCCGTCGCCGGCAAGCTCAGGGACGTCGGCTTGAACGACGCGTTCATCAAGGAGACGGCCGGCGCACTGGAGCCGGGCCGCGCCGCGGTTTTCGCGCTCGTACGGCGGTCCACTCCCGACCGGGTACGGGAAGCGCTGCGCCCCTTCCACCCCACGGTGCTGCACACCTCGCTCACCAAGGAACGCGAGGACGAACTCATCGCCGCTCTCCACGGCGTGTGACCGGAGACCTGGCAGGTGCGGGCGGGCTCCCGACGCCCGCACAGCCTCGCGTCACCGGACAGAGCCCGCACGTTGCCGGAGGTGCCCATGAGCGGGTCGTTGTCCCGTCCCACCGCCGTACTGGCCTGCGCGGCGCTCGCCTCGGTCCTGGTCGCGGGCTGCGGTGACGACCACGAGCCCGACCCCGAGCGCGGGCAGCAATGGGCACTGGACGCCCTGAAGCTGCCGGCGGCGTGGCAGACCGCGCGCGGGGACGACACGGTGATCGCCGTGGTGGACACCGGTGTCGACCTCGACCACCCGGACCTCAAGAGCCGACTGGTGTCCGGTACCGACGTCGTCGACGGTGACGGCGACCCGATGGATCACAACGGCCACGGCACCCACGTCGCCGGGATCGCGGCCGCGGCCACCGACAACGGCGTGGGCATCGCGGGCGGAGCACCGGGCGCCAAGATCATGCCGGTGCGGGTCCTGACGGCGGCCGGATCCGGCGCCAAGGAGGACATCATCCGCGGCGTCGTATGGGCGGCGGAGCACGGCGCCGATGTCATCAACCTCTCGCTCGGCGAGTCCGGGCTCATGGCGAAGCTGCTGCGCGGCGGAACCCTCAACCGGGCCATCACCACCGCCCACGACGAAGGTGCGGTGGTGGTCGCCGCGGCGGGCAACGAGGGGGCCGAGACACAGCCGTACCGGCTGAGCACCCCCGTACTCGTCGTCGGCGCCAGCGATCAGCACGGCAAGCCCGCGAGCTTCTCCAACTTCGGCGCCCAGGGGGCCGTCTCCGCTCCGGGCGTTGCCATCCTGTCCACCCTGCCCACGTACACCACGCCGCTGACGCGCGACAACACCTCCGGGTACGGCGAGCTGGACGGCACGTCCATGGCCACGCCCTACGTCTCCGCCGTGGCGGCCCTCCTGCACCAGCAGGGCCGTACCCCCGACCAGATCATCGCCGATGTGAAGGAAACCGCCCGCAACCCCGACCAGTTGTCCAAGCTGGGGCTGGGAATCGTCGACGCGCAGGCAGCGGTCGCGCGGGGGAAGTAACGCGGTGACCGGCGGGCCCTGGTCGCCGGCGAAAGGCAGCCGCCCCGCCCGTCGGCCGGCCGTTGCCGCCGCTACGCCGCTCCGCGGGCCGGCCGGAAGGCGAGCCGGCAGACCCGCCTCCAGTCCAGCGGCGGACGGGGCTTGGGCACACCGGGCCGCGTACGGGGCACGGTCACGCGAAGCGCCAGGGGCCGCACCTCGCAGGTGAGGGGGACGGGCAGCAGCAGTGCTTCGCCATCGATGCCCACCGGTATGCGCGGGCGGTCGGCATCGACCGTCACGGTCTTCGCCGTGAACCGCGTCAGTCCTGCCGAGCGCTGCCCTCGCAGCAGAGCGGCTGCCTGTGCCGCACTGGTGACCTTCACACCGATCACGCCGAGCGTGCCGCCGTTCAGGTACGGCCGGCGGCCCAGGCCGGTGGCGTCCCCCATGCCGTACGGATTGTTGCTGACGAGCACGGCCTGGGGCCCCGCGATGGTGACACCGGCCGCCCGAGCCGTCAGGTGGGCGCCGCGGTGCCCGGCCAGGAAGTCCGGGAGCAGGTCCGCGACGGTGCGGGTCTTCCCGTCCCGGTAGGACGGGCTCTGCACCACTTCGGCGTAGGCGCCGAACGACACGTTGTTCACGAAGGGCCGGCCGCCCGCCCGGCCGAGGTCGACGTGGAGTTCCACGCCGTCCCGCAGCGCGTCGAGGGCCTTGGCGGGATCGTCGCGGTCCAGGCCCAGATCGAGGGCGAAGTGGTTACGGGTTCCCGCCGGGATGACCAGCAGCGGTATGCCGTGCGAGGAGGCCACTTCGGCGACGACGGCCTGGGTACCGTCCCCACCGGCCACGCCCAGGAGGTCGGCGCCCTTGGCGACCGCCGCCCGCGCCAGTCCGGCCACGTCGACCGGGCCCGGGCCTTCCAGGAGCGCGACGTCGGCTCCCAGCGCCTCGGCCTTCTCACGCAGTCCATAGCGCTCGACCTTGCCGCCACCGGAACGCGGATTCATGATCAGGAAAGGCTGCCGAGGCGGAAAGGCCGGGAACTCCGGCATCGCCGCCGGCCGGTCGACGCGTACGAGGGCGGCCCGGCCGGCGACGACGGCGGACAGCCACAACGCAACGGACAGCGCGGCGATCCACGTCACGTGGTACCGCACGTACTGCACCAGCACCAGGACCGGCGCGGCAACGGCCAGTACCAGGGCGATGATCCGCGGTGCACCGTGGTGGGTGAGGGCCCACCACACGGCGGCCACCATCACCACCAAGCCGCTGGCCCCCACCCCGACCAGGGCAACTGCCCGCAGTCCCGCGAACAGGAGCAGCACGGTCACGGCCGCCGCGGCCGTCAGCAGCGACATGCGTGCCCACCACCGCTCCCCCGCCACTGGGCGAACCCGGGGCCGCACCGGCCGCCCTCCCCGTGCCACGGTGCGTCGTGGTGACCGGGCAGTGAGCCCTTGCCGGCCGACTCGGTGCCGAGCACTCATCAGCGCCTCCCCCCTGCTGCGCCCAGCGTGGCACGGAGCCCGCGGCGCGGCACCCTCCGCGATTCCCGGTACCGCCGCCTTTTTGCCCGCCCGGCTATGGCCCCCTCCGCGCGGTCGCCCTACTGTCAGCAACAGACGGACCCAGGACCGCGGTTGTGGAGATCCTCATTCCCGCCGCTGCCATCGGAACGAGCCCACGCACGCTCTTCCGCACCGCATGCCCCGCTCAGGGAGTCACCGCCGCCCCTCGGCCACACGGGGGGGTCGGTGATGAGAAGGGAGAAGACCATGAGCGGTTCCGTCACCCTCGCGTACGACTATCCGCTGCTCGGCGTTTTCTGGACCACGCTGTGGCTCTTCATGTGGGTGCTGTGGTTCTTCCTGCTGTTCCGCGTCATCGGTGATGTCTTCCGTGACGACCGGCTGAACGGATGGGCCAAGACGGGCTGGATCCTCTTCGTACTCGTGCTGCCGCTGATCGGTGTCCTCGTCTATGTCCTCGCCCGGGGCCGCGGCATGGGACGACGCGAAGTGAGCAGGGCACAGGCCCAGCAGGAGGCGTTCGACGAATACGTCCGCCGGACCGCGGCGACGAGCCCGTACCGCACCAGTCAGGCCGACGAGTTGGCGAAGCTGTCCCGGATCAAGGAGCGCGGCGACATCTCGGACGAGGAGTTCCGGCAGGCGAAGAACCGGATCCTGCACTGACTCCAGTGGTGGCACGGGTCGTTGTGCTGTCCTGACGGGGGCTTCCGGACGGAGGTGGCCGTGGTGGGGGACGCATCGGAGCCGTCGGCCGGCCCGTCGCCGGGCGCGGACACCGCGGCAGTGGCCGAGGGCCGGCCGGCACCGAGGCGCCGGAAGCACCGGCGGTGGCTGTCCCTCACCCTCCCCGGGTGCTGGGGAGCGCTGCTGTTCGCGTGCCTCTCCTTCACCCCGTCGCTGCTCCCGCGCGGCGGCATCCTGCAGGGCCTGATCTGCGGCATCAACGCGGCCCTCGGGTACGGGGCCGGTGTACTCGCCGCGTGGGTATGGCGTGCGTTCGCCGACCGCGGGCCGCGGCCCGCGCGTCACCGGTCCTGGATCGTCTTTCTGGCGAGCGCGGCCGTCCTGTTCGGCCTCTTCTTCGGCTTCGGGCAGTACTGGCAGCACGAGATACGCCGACTGATGGGCGTGACCCACTACAACGTCCCGCTCGCCGTGGTCTCGCCCCTCATCGCGGCGCTGGTCTTCTGCCTTCTCCTGCTGACCGCGCGCGGTATCCGCGGCCTGTTCCGCAGGCTCGTACGCCTGCTCAAGCGCTGGATCGGGCCGCGTGCCGCGACCGCCGTCGGCTGGACCGCGGTCGCCGCGCTCGTCTGGACGATCGTCACCGGCCTGCTGCTCAACGGCCTCGTCGGCCTCGCCAACGACGCGTTCTCGGTCCGCGACACGACGACCGAGGAGGGGGCGCACCGGCCCACGACGACCTTGCGCTCGGGCGGCCCCGGCTCACTCGTGCCATGGGACTCACTGGGCCGGCAGGGGCGCAACTTCACCGGCACCGGCCCTTCAGCGGGCGACATCGAGCGGTTCACCGGCCGCCCGGCGCAGGAGCCGATCCGGTCGTACGCCGGGCTGGAGTCGGCCGACAGCGCGGAGTCCCGGGCCGCGAAGGCCGTCGACGACCTGTCCCGCCAGGGCGGTTTCCGGCGCGCGAACCTGCTCGTCGTGACGACGACCGGAAGCGGCTGGGTCGATCCGGCCTCGGTGGACACCTTCGAGTACCTCAGCGGCGGCGACTCGGCCACCGTCGCGACCCAGTACTCCTACCTGCCGTCCTGGCTCTCCTACCTGGTCGACCAGACGAAGGCCCGCGAGGCGGGGCGCGCCCTCTTCGACGCCGTCTACGACGACTGGTCGAAGCTGCCGCAGGGGCAACGCCCCCGGCTGTTCGTCAGCGGGGAGAGTCTGGGGTCGTTCGGCGGCGAGACCGCGTTCAGCGGGGAGTACGACCTGCGCAACCGCACCGCGGGCACGCTGTTCGCCGGCCCGCCCGCGTTCAACACACTGTTCCGGGAGTTCAGCGACCACCGGGACGCCGGCAGCCCCGAGATCCAGCCCGTTTACAAGGACGGGCGGACCGTGCGGTTCGCCAGTGATCCGGCCGCGGAGATTCCGCCGGCGGACCGGCCCTGGAACGGCAACCGCGTGCTCTACCTCATGCACTCCTCCGACCCGATCGTCTGGTGGAGCCCGCACCTCGTTCACAGCAAGCCGGACTGGCTCGGCCAGCACCCGGGCGACGACGTGCTCAGGCAAATGGTGTGGCTGCCCCTCGTCACCTTCTGGCAGGTCACCGCGGACCTTCCCTTCTCCACCGACGTACCGCCCGGCCACGGCCACACGTACACCACCGAATACGTCGACGCGTGGAACGCCGTCATGCGGCCCCCGGACGTCACCACCCGGGACCTCGACCGCCTCAAGGACATCATCGCGACGGAGCAGTGACCACCTACGCTGCATGCCGCCGTACGCGGTCGACGTACTACACATCCGCTGTACGGCCCGGTCACGCCAGCAGATGGCCGACCACGTAGCCGAACGCGTTGACCGCCCAATGCAGACCCATGGGTGCCAGCAGGCTCCCGCTGCGCCGGCGCAGCTCACAGAACAGTACGCCCGCGGCCCCCGTGAACAGCACCGCGCCCACGACCGCAGCCGCCGCACCGAGCGCGGAACCGCCGAACACCGGCGTCAGCACGGGCTTCGCGCTCGCCAGGTGCAGCGACGGCAGGACATGCCACAGCCCGAACAACACACTCGACACGGCCGTCGCCCACACCGCACCCCGAGCCCGGCGCACCAGACCGTACAGCACACCCCGGAAGGCCACCTCCTCCAGCAGCACCGTGCCGACCGGCACCGTCACCAGCACACGCAACGCCACCTGACCGCCTGTCAGCCCGCTGTACCGCTCGTCCGCGAACAGGCCCCGGGCCGCCGGCAGCAGCGCCGCCGCCGCACACCCCACGCCGACCAGGCCGATCAGTACCGCTGCCCAACGCGCACCGCGCCCGAACGTCGCGGGGTCCAGCCCCGCATCCGCCCACGTGCCTCCTGCCCGGCGGTGCACCGCCAGCAACAGCGCACTGACCACAACGGCGGTCAGTACCCCGAGCGATGGCCACCATCGATTGTTGGCCAGGTTGGTGATCGCCAGCACGGCGACGGTGATTCCCACGGCCGTGCCCGTACGCATCGACCGCGGCGCGCGCACGGTGTTTCCTGGCGTGCCCGTTCCCTTTCGGCGCATGAGCCCCCCACGAGGAGAGTGCCGAGAAGACCGGCGGCGTGGCGCCGGTCCCGGTCGCTGCGGTCATCCTGCACCCGGCGGTCGCCCTGGCCCAACGCCCACCGAGGGATGACGAGGAGGCCGCACGCCGTGGGATGCTTGTTGCTCGAGCCAGGGGGTGTCGGACATGGCTGAAGATTCCCCGACCGGGCGGCGTCATCCGGAAGACCCGCCGGCAGACGCACCGGCTTCGGATCCGCGAGTCACCTACCTCGCGCTGGGAAGCGTTGTGTTCGCAGTCTGCATGCTGCTCCTGATCGGCCTCTTCCACGCCATCGTGGGGATGGCCGTCCTCATCGACGAGGACCTGTTGTCCCCACCGGACAGCTACCTCATCTCATGGGGCACGCACGGATGGGGATGGCTCCATCTCGCTTTCGGCGTCGCCGCGATAGTGGCCGCGGTGAACCTGTTCAGCGCACGCCACTCGGCCCGTGTCATCGGCATCGTCGTGGCCGTGCTGAGCGTGGTGAAGAACTTCTTCTTCGCGCCCTACTCCGGCGTCTGGTCGGCGATCATCGTGGGCCTGGACGTGCTGGTGATCTGGGGCCTGACCCAGTACGGACCCGAGCAGGCCAAGAAGGTGTACGGCACACGCCCACGGTGACGTGGTCCGTTCGCCCATCCCGGCATGGACGCCCGTTGTGGGATCACAACAGCCGCACCGCTGTGGAGTCGAGGGCGTGGGCGATGCCGGTGTCCAGGTCGGTGGCGCGGCCGGCGTCAAAGGCGCTCCGGTAGGCGTCCTCGCCGAGGGCTTCGCGGGTCTGGCGTTCGCAGTCCTGGCGGGCGGCCACCATCGCGGGGATGCCCGCCTGTGGCCGGCCGAGCGTCTCCCACAGTTGCGTGGCCAGGCCGAGCAGCCACGCGGCGTCCCGGTGCCGGCCCGTGGCGGTGGCGGCACGGGCCAGCGATTCCAGGGCAAGGCCGCTGCCCATGCCTTCGCGCAGCCGGTGTTTGACCAGCAGCGCGGCCCGGGCGCGCTCCTGGGCCTCCTGGAACCGGCCCAGCCCCAGCTCCGCCTGGGAGCGGATGAAGTCGCCCCAGGCGCGCATGCTGCGCTCGCCGTTTTGGTCGCAGGCGGCGCTCAGCTCGTCCAGCCAGGCGATGGCTTCCTCGAAGCGGCCCGCGGCGACGAGCGTGTGGGTGACGAAGACCAGGGTCGTCAGGGGAACCAAGGTGAGTGGTTTCTCGCGCCAATCCGTGGCGAGGTACGCCTCGGCCCGGGCGACCGTCTGCTCCAGGTCGCCGCGCAGTGTCGACACCCGTAGGTCGGTGGCGGCCGCGTAGCTCCGCTCCGTGTCGCCGAAGTGTGCGGCCAGGGCGGTGCATTCGGCGGCCCGTTCCTCCAGCGCTGCCAGATCGCCCAGGTAGACCAGCACTTGACCGCTGGCGTACAGGACCTTCACTCGGGCCGGCGAGGGGGCGGTGTCGGCGGCAAGGGCCTGGTCCAGGTAGTGCCGGCCCTCCTTCACGAACCCGCAGCCGTGCCAGAAGAACCACAGCGCTCCGGCCATCTCCAGCGCGATCCGCCCCTCGGATCCGGCCAGGGTGTACTCCAGCGCGGCGCGGAGGTTGTCGTGCTCGGCGGTCATCCGGTCGTACCAGGCGAACTGGTCCGGCCCGATCCACGCGGCGTCGCCCCGGCGGGCCAGGGCCAGGTAGTGATCCCGGTGGCGGCGGCGCAGCACCTCCTCCTCACCCAGCTCGCGCAGCCAGTGCGCCCCGTACTCGCGAAGGGTGTCCAGCATCCGGTACCGCTCGCCGCCCCCGGTGGGCTCCCAGATCAGGATCGACTTCTCCACCAGCGAGCCCAGCACCGCCGGGACCTGCCCGGCCGGGAGGTGGTCATCGGCGCAGACCTGCCGGGCCGTCTCGGCGTCGAAGCTGCCGGCGAAGACCGACAGCCGCGCCCACAGGAGCCGCTCGGCCGGGGTGCACAGCTGGTGGCTCCAGCCGATGGCGGTGCGCAGGGCCCGGTGCCAGGGAGGGTCGGCATCGGTGGCCACATCGTCGGTATCGCCCAGCACGGCGAAGCGGTCGTCCAGCCGCGCGGTCAGCTCCCGCACCGGCAGATCCCGCAGCCGGGCCGCGGCCAGCTCGATCGCCAGCGGCAGCCCGTCCAGCCGCCGGCACAGCCGCGCCAACTCCGCCCGCTCGGCATCGGTGACCGTGAATCCCGGCACCGCCTCCTGGGCACGCAGGATCAGCAGCACCACCGCATCCGCCGCACCCGCCCGCGCATCGCCGTCCTCGAGCACGGGCAGCGGCTCGACCGCGAGGACCCGTTCGCCCACCACGCCCAGGACGCGGCGGCTGGTGGCCAGGACCCGCAGCCCCGGCGCGGCCCGCAGCAACGCTTCGGCGGCCATGGCGCAGGCATCGGTCAGATGCTCGCAGGTGTCCAGCACCAGCAGCAGCTCCCGCTCGGCCAGGTACTCCGCCAGCACATCGATCATCGGGCGGGTGGTCTGATCGGCCAGCGGCAGCGCCTCGCCGATGGTGTGCGCCAGCAGGTCCCCCTGACGCAGCGGCGAGAGCTCCACCAGCCACGCCCCGTCACGGAAGCGGGACTGCAGCGCGGCGGCCGCATCCAGCGCCACCCGGGTCTTCCCCACCCCACCGACCCCGGTCAACGTCACCAGCCGCACCGGCTGCTCGCCCGGAATACCTTCGAACAGCCGCTTTATCTCCGCCAGCTCCGCCCGGCGATCCACCGTCCCCGTCCGCGGCCGGGGCAGATTCCCCACCCGCCGCTCCTCCGCCGCCACGTTGAAATGCTCTCCTTGCCCGTCCCACGCCCACTGCGTGTGCTGGAGCCAGCCTCCACCAGCGCGCCACGCTCCGTAACCGTTGACAACAAAGAGCCATGAAGTGCCACATCGTGGACACTGGCGGACCGGATGACGTCTCTTCAGCAGCCTTTGATGCCCCGACATGCGTGGGCGGGAGCGGGTGGGCGGGGCCGCACGAGCCCTGTGGCCCGTGCGGCCTTCAGCAGCCACGCCGATCAGGCGTCGGGGACTCCGGTCCCGTTGCTGAACACCTTTCGTCGTGTCCGTGACCTCGATCGCCGCTCGGCCGATACTGGGGCAGGGCCTTCCAGCGGGGGTCCCTCTGGGCAGCCATCCGGCCTGACACCCAGTCAGGAAAGGCAGCGTCGAGTCAGCGTCAGACCCGCTGGAAGCCGCTCAGGACCGCCAGGAACCGCCAAGATCGAGAGCTGGGCATACCCACCGCGACCAGCGGAAACACTGCTCAGAGGCCACGCTGTTAGTCTCACCAGGAGGTACCCGTGAAGATGCTGATGAACGTGCCGGAGAGTGTGGTTGCGGACGCTTTGTGGGGGATGGGGGCTGCGCATCCGGAGCTGGTGGTGGATGTCGAGGGCCGGGTGGTCGTGCGGCGGGACGCGCCGGTGGCCGGGAAGGTCGCGCTGATCTCCGGCGGCGGGAGCGGGCACGAGCCGCTGCACGGCGGGTTCGTCGGGCCCGGGATGCTGGACGCGGCGTGTCCCGGCGAGGTGTTCACCTCTCCCGTACCGGATCAGATGGTGCGCGCCGCGGCGGCCGTGGACAGCGGCCAGGGCGTGCTGTTCATCGTGAAGAACTACACCGGTGACGTGCTCAACTTCCAGATGGCGGCCGAGCTGGCGGAGGACGAGGGCGTACAGGTCGCCACCGTGCTCGTCAACGACGACGTCGCGGTGACGGACTCGACGTTCACGGCGGGGCGGCGCGGAACCGGAGCGACGCTGTTCGTGGAGAAGGTGGCCGGCGCGGCGGCCGAGGAGGGCCAGCCGCTGGAGCGGGTCGAGGCGATCGCCCGCCAGGTCGTGGAGACCTCGCGGAGCTTCGGGGTCGCGCTGAGCGCCTGCACGACGCCGTCGAAGGGCAGCCCGACGTTCGACCTGCCCGCCGGCGAGCTGGAGTTGGGGATCGGCATCCACGGCGAGCCGGGCCGGGAGCGGCGGCCGATGATGACCTCCGGCGAGATCGCGGACGCTGCGGTGGGCGCGATCCTGGACGACTGGCGGCCGGTGGGACCGGTGCTGGCACTGGTCAACGGGATGGGCGCGACGCCGCTGCTGGAACTGTACGGATTCAACGCGGAGGTGCACCGGGTGCTCGGCGAGCGCGGCGTGCCGGTGGCCCGTACCCTCGTCGGCAACTACGTCACGTCGCTGGACATGGCGGGCGCCTCGGTGACGCTGTGCCAGGCGGACGAAGAAGTGCTGCGCCTGTGGGACGCGCCGGTGCAGACGCCCGGGCTACGGTGGGGGCGCTGACCTGCCCGTATCGATATCGATGAGGCCCGGACGACCGAAGAATTCCCGTAACGCCGCACCCGTACTCGTACTCTCACCCGCACTCGTACCCGTACCGCGATCTCAGGAGCAGCACGTGACCGAAACGGCCCTTGACGCCGCGCTCTTCGTCCGCTGGATGCAGGCTGCCGCCGCCCTGGTGGACCGGGAGGCCGAGCGCCTCACCGAGCTGGACTCCCCCATCGGCGACGCCGACCACGGCAGCAATCTGCAGCGCGGCTTCACCGCCGTCGCCAAGGCCCTGGAAACCGAGCCGCCGGTGACGCCCGGCGCCGTACTGACCACGGCGGGACGGCAGTTGATCTCCACCGTGGGCGGCGCCTCGGGGCCGCTGTACGGGACGCTGCTGCGCCGTACGGGCAAGACGCTGGGCGACGCGCCCGGCGTGACCGCCGAGGAGCTGCGCGCCGCGCTGCGCGGCGGGGTCGACGCGGTGGCCCAGCTGGGCGGCTCGGCGGTGGGCGACAAGACGATGCTGGACGCGCTGGACCCGGCGGTCGAGGCGCTGGCCACGTCGTTCGCGGCCGCCGCCGAGGCCGCCGAGAAGGGCGCGGTGGACACCACACCACTGCAGGCGCGCAAGGGCCGGGCGAGTTACCTGGGCGAGCGCAGCAAGGGGCACCAGGACCCGGGGGCGACGTCCTCTGCGCTGTTGTTCGCGGCCCTCGCCGAGGTGACGTCGTGAGCGCGGAAACGGCGGCCGGGAACGGCCGGGGCGACGGTCCCAAGGCGCTGGTGGGCATCGTGCTGGTCTCGCACAGCAAGGCCGTGGCCGAGTCGGTCGCGGAGCTGGCCGCGGGGCTCGCGGGAGGCGGCGCGAAGGCGCCGGTCACGGCGGCGGGCGGCACGCCCGACGGCGGGCTCGGGACGAGCGCCGAGCTGATCACCAAGGCGGCCCGCACGGTCGACCGCGGCGCGGGCGTGGCCGTCCTGGTGGACCTCGGCAGCGCCGTCCTGACGGTCAAGGCGCTGCTCGCGGAGGGCGACGAACTGCCCGAAGGATCCCGCCTGGTGGACGCGCCGTTCGTGGAGGGCGCGGTGGCCGCCGTGGTCACCGCGTCGGCCGGCGCGGACCTGGACGCGGTGGCCGCGGCCGCCGGAGAGGCGTACTCCTACCGCAAGGAGTGAGAGCGGCGAAGGAGTAAGAGCGACAGCTGAGACCTGACGGCCCTGTCACGTGACTCGCCTGACAGGGCCGTCAGGAGCGTCATACCGTGCTCGCATGACAACGACGGTGACGGGTGGGACGGACTTCGCTGCGCCGAGCACGGAGCGGTACTTCGAGGACTACGTGCCGGGCGCTGTGTATACGTACGGAAGCATCGTGCTCAGCGAGGAGGAGATCCTCGACTTCGCGCGGCGGTTCGATCCGCAGAGCTTTCACACGGACCCCGAGGCGGCGGCGGACGGGCCGTTCAAGGGGCTGATCGCCAGTGGCTGGCACACGAGTGCCGTGATGATGCGGCTCTACGCCGATCACTACGTGAGCAAGGTGGCGAGCCTGGCGTCGCCCGGGGTGGACGAACTGCGCTGGGTACAGCCGGTGCGGCCGGGGGACGCGCTGTCGATCCGTACGACGATCCTGGACGCGCGAGTGTCCCGGTCCAAGCCGGACCGGGGCATCGTGCGGACGGGAATCGAGGTGCTCAACCAGCGGGGCGAACCGGTGCTGACGATGACGGCGATGAACTTCTTCGCCCGCCGGCCGGACCGGCCCTAACCGCCTAGCGGCTTTCCAGGCGCAGCGTGACCTCCTCCTCCTGGTCGCCGGCCGCCGTGCCGGCGACCGACACGACGAACGCGGGCAACAGGGCCTTCCGCAGCTCGTCCACCGCCTGGTAGCCGCCCTGCAGCGAGATCGTGCAGGGAGCGGAGAGCTGCGTGGGACCCGGCATGTCGCGGGGCTTCTTCACCTCGAAGGTCGCGGTCCACACACTCGGTCCCGCCCCGGCCGTCTCGTGGGGCACGTCATCGGCCTCGCGGTCGGAGACGAAGGACGTCCGCAGCGCGCCGAAGATGGCCGCTGCGTCCTCCGGCCTGCATCCGCTGCACTCGACCGTGACCTCCGCCGCGTGTTCCGCCTGCGTCTCCTGGTGCGCGCTGTCCACTGTGCAACCTTCCTGTTGAGCCGTACGCGGATACCGTCCCCTTCCAGGCTCACCCCACGGCATCGCCTGTGCGACCGGAAGGGGCGGGTCTCCGTCGCATTGTCACTCGCCCAGCGGTACGGGGGCGAACACCCCGTGTACCCGGCGTGCTGCCCGGCATGGCCCCGGGGCGCACACCCCGCCCGGGAAGTGTGGGGCGCGACCACATACGCGGCGTGGGCAGGGCTTCCTACCGTGTGGCGACATCGCACCGCCTTCCCGTCCCCCCTTCCCGGTCCGGAGTGAGCCATGTCCGCCACAGCCCACGTTCCACCCACCCCCGCCGGCCTGCGGCGCATCGTCGCCGCCAGCCTGATCGGCACCACCGTCGAGTGGTACGACTTCTTCCTCTACGGGTCGGCCGCCGCGCTGGTCTTCAACAAGCTGTTCTTCCCGGAATCCGATCCGCTGGTGGGGACGCTGCTGTCGTTCCTGACGTACGCGGTCGGGTTCGCCGCGCGGCCCATCGGCGCGCTGGTCTTCGGCCACTACGGCGACAAGCTCGGCCGCAAGAAGCTGCTGGTGCTGAGCCTGCTGATGATGGGCGGGGCGACGTTCGCGATCGGGCTGCTGCCCACGCACGCCACGGTCGGCTCGGCGGCACCGCTGCTGCTGACACTGCTGCGGCTGATCCAGGGCTTCGCACTGGGCGGCGAATGGGGCGGCGCCGTGCTGCTGGTCAGCGAGCACGGGGACGCGCGGCGGCGCGGCTTCTGGGCGTCCTGGCCGCAGACCGGCGCGCCGGCCGGGCAGCTGCTGGCGACCGGGGTACTGGCGGCGCTGACCGCGCTGCTCCCGGACGCGGCGTTCGTGGCGTGGGGCTGGCGGGTGCCGTTCCTGCTGTCGGGTGTGCTGGTGCTGCTCGGGCTGTGGATCCGGCTGTCGGTGGACGAGTCGCCGGTGTTCAAGGCGGCGCTGGCGCAGGCGGCGGCGCGCAAGGGCGAGCAGCGCGCGGCGGAGAAGCTGCCGCTCGTCGCCGTCCTGCGGCACCACTGGCGGGACGTACTGATCGCGATGGGCGCGCGGATGGCCGAGAACATCTCGTACTACGTGATCACGGCGTTCGTCCTGGTCTACGCCACGACCCACTCCGGGGTGTCCCAGCAGACCGCGCTCAATGCCGTACTGCTCGCGTCCGTACTGCACTTCGCGGTGATCCCGGCGTGGGGCGCGCTGTCGGACCGGATCGGGCGGCGCCCGGTGTACCTCATCGGGGCGCTGGGCGTGGCGGCCTGGGCGTTCCCCTTCTTCGCCCTGGTCGACAGCCGGAACTTCGGACTGCTGCTGCTCGCGGTGAGTGTCGGGCTGGTCTTCCACGGGGCGATGTACGCGCCGCAGGCGGCCTTCTTCGCGGAGATGTTCGCGACGCGGATGCGGTACTCGGGCGCGTCGATCGGCGCGCAGTTCTCGTCGGTCGCGGCGGGTGCGCCGGCGCCGCTGATCGCCACCGCGCTGCTGGCGGACTACGGCAGCTCCACGCCCATCTCCCTGTACGTCATGGGCGCGGCGGTGCTGACGCTGATCGCGCTGTACGCGGCCAAGGAGACGCGGCAGCGGGACCTGTCGGCGATCGAACCGGAGGCTGTGGACAACTCGTCGGCTGTCAGTGGGGCGCGGTAGTTTCGCGGGTGCGGGTGTGTGGTGGAGGTGGGGGAGGGGCCTTGCCACCGGTGGGGAAGCTCTCCCAGCGGATGGGGAGAGGGAGGGGCCCTGCCAGGGAACGTGGGCAGCGGGCCCTCCCAGGGAACGTAATCGGCGGCCCCTCCCTCCCCTCCCAGGGAACATGGGCGGCGGCCCCTCCCCCAGCCACCTCATTCCCCCAAAGCCGAAGCCAACAAATGCAGCCGCAAAGCCAGTTGGATCTCCAGGGCCCGCGACGGCGACTGCCAGTCCGGGCCGAGCAGTCGCCCGATGCGGTCCAGGCGTTGGGCGACGGTGTTGACGTGTACGTGGAGGGCGTCCTTCGTACGGGCCGGGCTCATGCCGCTGTCGAAGTACGCGTGCAGCGTGCGCAGCAGGTCCGTGCCGCGGCGGGCGTCGTAGTCGGCGACCTCGCCGAGTGTGCGGCGGACGAAGCCGTCCACGTCCCGGCCGTCGGCCAGCAGCAACCCGAGGAAGCCGAAGTCCTCGGCGGCGGCACCCTGTCCGGCGCGGCCGAGGACCCGTAGGGCCTCGCGGCAGCGGCGGGCCTGCGCGTAGGCGGCGGCGACGGCGGCGGGCTCCGCCGCCGGGGCCGGTACGGGTGCGGAGGCGCCGACCGTGACCGGCGCCTGGACGGCGGCGCCGAGCTGGCGGGCGGCGCGCCGGGCCGCCTCGCCCGGGTCGTCGTCCCGGCCCAGCGGGAGCAGCAGGACGACGCCGGCGTCCCGGGCGGCGGCCAGCCCCTGGCGGGTGGCGGCCAGGTGGGAGGCGGCGGACCAGAGCCGCTGCCGCCCGGTGGCCCCGGCGCCTTCGGGGCCCGTGGAGCCGCCGGGACCACCGGGCCGAGCGGCGCCATCGGCCGGGACCGGTCCCGACCCGGCCAAGCCCGCCCCCGACGGTCCCTCCCCGGCAGCGTCCTCCATCCGCGCCGCGAGCACCACATGCGGTACGTCCAGATCCGCGGCGACCCGTGCCGCGCGCTCGCGCAGCAGCCGCGGGTCGCGGTCCGGGGCCTCCAGCAGGTCGTCGAGGAGTTCGCCGCGTACCCGCTGCTCGGCCTCGCCCGCGGTGCGGCGGGCGAGCAGCAGCAGGGAGGTGACCATGGCGGCGCGTTCCAGGGTGCGCTGGTCGACCGGGTCGAGGCGGGGGTGGCCGCGCAGTACGAGTGCGCCGAGCACCTCGCTGCCGGAGCGGACGGCGGCGACCCAGTCGTCGCCGTCGCGTACGGCGTGGCCGTCGGCGCGTGAGCAGCGTTCCAGGGCCTCGGCCGGGACCCGGTCGGCGTCGGCGAACTCCACTGTTCCGTCGAGGACTTCGGCGACGGCGGCGGTCACGTCCTGTACTCCGCCGCCGCGCAGCACCAGTTCGGCGAGCCGGTCGTGGATGTCGGAGGCGCGCTCGATGACGCCGCTGCGGTCGCGGATGATCTCGTTGGCGGCCTCCAGCTCGGTCATCGCCTTGCGGGTCTCGGCGAGCAGGTTGGCGGTGTCGATGGCGACGGCCGCGTGCGCGGCGTGCGCGGAGAGCAGGGCGATCTCGGCGTGGTCGAAGACGCGGACCCGGCGGTCGGCGGCGAAGAGTACGCCGATGACGCCGTTGCCGAGCTTCAGCGGCACGCCGAGGATCGCCACCAGGCCCTCGTCCCGTACGCCTGTGTCGATGGCCCGGGTGTGCTGGAAGCGCGGGTCGTCGAAGTAGCTGTCGGTGACGTACGGGCGGGCGGTCTGGGCGACCAGGCCGCCGAGCCCCTCCCCCATGCCCAGCCGCAGCTGCTGGAAGCGCGCCGAGACGGAGCCGTCGGTGACCCGCATGTACGTGTCGCCCTCGACGGGGTCGTTGAGGGTCATGTACGCGGTCTCGGTGCCGAGGAGGGAGCGGGCCCGCTGGACGATGGCCCGGAGCACGGCGTCCAGGTCGCGCAGGCCCGCGAGGTCGTGGGCCGTCTCGTACAGCGCGGACAGCTCGGCCTCGCGGCGCCGCCGGCCCTCCAGCTCGGTACGGACGCGGAGCGCCAGCAGCTTGGCGTGCTCCAGGGCGGCCAGCCGTTCGGCGGAGGCGCCGGCGGCGCGGGCGCGCAGTACCGCGCGTTCGAAGTCCTCGGCGGGCGCGCCGGTGGCAAGCAGGTCGAGGAAGGGGGTCTCGGCCGGTTCGGCGGACGGCTCGGCGGGCTGCTGGGGTGGCATGGACCTAGGGATACCTCCGGTACGCCGCACTGCGCCAGCGCCGGAGCCGGCGTCCCCGGAGGATCCTGAGGTCAGTGCGCCGTCCATCCGCCGTCCATGGCCAGCGAGGTGCCGGTGATGAACGATGCCTGGGGGCTGCAGAGGTACGCGACGGCGTCGGCGACCTCGGCCGGCTCGACCAGCCGCTTCACGGCGGTGTCGGCGAGGAGGATCTCGGAGAGGACGCGTTCGGCGGGGATGCCGTGGGCCTCGGCCTGGTCGGCGAGCTGCTTCTCGACGAGCGGGGTGCGGACGTAGCCGGGGTTGACGCAGTTGGAGGTGACGCCGTTCGCGGCGCCTTCCAGGGCCGCGACCTTGGAGAGGCCCTCCAGGCCGTGCTTGGCGGCGACGTAGGCGGACTTGTAGGGCGAGGCGCGCAGGCCGTGCACGGAGGAGATGTTGACGATGCGGCCCCAGCCCTGCGCGTACATGTGGGGCAGCGCGCCGCGCACCAGGCGGAAGGGTGCTTCCAGCATGACCTTCAGTACGGTCGCGAAGACGTCGGGCGGGAATTCCTCGATGGGGCGGACGAGCTGGATTCCGGCGTTGTTGACGAGGATGTCGGCGCCGGCGGCGGCCTCCTCGGCAGCATCGAGGTCGGTGAGGTCGAGGGTGACCTGCTGGAGCGTGCCGGGCAGGCCGTCGGCCTGTTGCGCGAGCCGGGTGAGGCCGTCGGCGTCCCGGTCGAGCGCGCGGACGGTGGCGCCGGCCGCGGCCAGCCGCAGCGCGCAGGCGGCGCCGATGCCACTGGCCGCGCCGGTGACGAGTGCGGTGCGGCCCCCGAGGTCGGGACCTGCGACGTCGGTGCCTGGTGTGGAGGTGGCGCTCATGGCCGCCACCTTAAGCAGCGCGCGGTGCGGTACCGATGTGGGGCGGGACCATAAGGCGCGGGATGAGCATGTGTGCGGGCCCCTCAGCGCACGCCGCGGGGGCGGAACTGGACGCTGATGCGGGGGCCGACCGGGCGGGCCGTCTTGGGGATGGCGTGGTCCCAGGTGCGCTGGCAGGAGCCGCCCATGACGATCAGGTCGCCGTGCCCGAGGGGGCGGCGGACGGTGGCCCCGCCGCCGTCCCGGGGGCGCAGGGCCAGCGTCCTGGGTTCGCCGACGGAGAGGATCGCGACCATGGTGTCGTGGGTGCGGCCGCGGCCGATGCGGTCGCCGTGCCAGGCGACGCTGTCCTCGCCGTCGCGGTAGTAGCAGAGTCCGGCCGTGCGGAACGGTTCGCCGAGCTCGGTGGCGTAGTGGGCGCTGAGCGCGTCGCGGGCCTCGGCGAGCACGGGGTGCGGCAGTTCCTCGTCCTCGCCGTAGTGGCACAGCAGCCGGGGCACGTCGACGACGCGTTCGTACATCTGGCGCCGTTCGGCGTGCCAGGGGACGGTGCCGACGAGCGCGTCGAAGACCACGTCGGCGCCGGTGAGCCAGCCGGGCAGCACGTCGATCCAGGCGCCGAGCCCGAGGTCGGTGCGTGCGAGTCCGTCCAGAGGGCGCAGGCCGATCTCGTCGGTCCCGGCGAAGAGGGAACTCTGGAGGTGCGTGGTGGCCATGGTGCCAGCGTACGTCGTGTTCGAATTTTTGTACGAATAGA
This sequence comes from Streptomyces sp. NPDC053542, assembly GCF_044544685.1. NCBI lineage: Bacteria > Bacillati > Actinomycetota > Actinomycetes > Kitasatosporales > Streptomycetaceae > Streptomyces > Streptomyces sp. NPDC053542. The sequence goes on along the minus strand of NZ_JBITXL010000007.1, from coordinate 368,522 downwards.
TAGGACGGAGACCTACGAGTCAGGTGTCGCGGAACACCGCCGCCAGCTCCCCCCGCGACCGCACCCCGACCTTCGCGTACACATGCGTGAGGTGGTACTGCACGGTCTTCACCGACAGGAACAGCTCCGACGCGACCTGCCCATTGCTCTTCCCGCTCGCGACCAGCCGGGCCACCGCCCGCTCCTGCGCGGTGAGCCGGGAGAAGTCCTCCGCGCCGCCCCGCTTCAGCCCGCCGGCCTGGAGCTCCCGCTCGCAGCGCTCGACATACGTGCGCGCGCCCAGCAGTACGTACGCGTCCCGGGCGTTCTGCAGCAGCGCGTCCGCCTCCTTGCGCTTGCCCGCGCGGCGCAGCGTCTGCCCGTACGCGTAGCTCACCCTGGCCCGGTCGTACGGCAGCGGCAGGTGCTCCAGGTGGGCCAGCGCGCCTTCGAAGTGGGCGCGCGCCGCGTCCAGGTCGCCCTCGGTGCCGGCGATCCGGCCGCGTACGTAGCCGAGCCTGGCCCTGGTGGAGCGGTGGCCGCGGTCGGCGGCGAGCTCCTCGAAGGGCCGCAGGAAGGCATCGGCCTCGGGCACCCGGTTGGTCATCACCAGCGCGTTGGCGTAGACGTCCTGCCAGGGCCAGAAGCCCGGCTCGTCGATGCCCGCGCGCTGCCGCAGCCGCAGGACGGGCTCCAGCGCGGCGGTGACCCGTTCGTACTGGCCGCGGGCCTCGACGACCTGGGCGCGGGCCAGGCAGGCGGGCACCACCATGGTCTCGTAGTGCTGCATGTCGGCCGTGGCCTGCCGGGCGTGGTGGTAGGCGGTGGGCCAGTCGCCGCGCAGTGCGTGGATCTGGGCGCCGGTCCAGTGCACGAGCGGGCGCAGCAGTTCCATGCGGGCCTCGGAGACCTGGGCGGCGGCCCGGTCGGCGGTGCGCAGCGCGTCGGACCAGGCGCCGAGCGCGAACTGGGTGCGGGCGAGCCATGCCTGTGCCCACAGGGAGATGCGCAGCGAGCCGCCGCGGATGCCGGTCGGCACGGCGCCCTCCAGCTCGCGCCGGGCGGCCTCCGGGTCGTCCAGGGCCAGGTCCATCCAGCCGCGGCCCATCTGTACGCGCTGGGACTGGGCGCCGCTGGAGATCCGTGCGAGGACGTCGTCGTAGGCGTGTGCGGCCTCCTCGGGGCGGCCCATGGCGGCGAGGCCGAGGCCGAGGATGGCCTCGGACTCGACGGCGGAGGGCTCCATCGGGCCGACCAGGTCGACGGCCTTGCGGGCCCAGTGGACGAGCTCGGCGGCGTCTGCGCGGCCGAGCGAGTGCAGGACGCGGCGCTGGCAGATGGCGGCGGCGAGCTCGGGGCGGCGGGCCGGGTCGCAGCGTTCCCAGGCGTGCGTCAGATACACCTCGGCCTCTTCGGGGCGGCCGCGGGTGATCGCCAGGTAGCCGAGTACGGAGTCGCGCAGGGCGCTGGGCGGGAAGCTCTCCAGCTCGGCGGCGAACGTCTCGGCCTGCGGCCGGTCGCCCGCTCCGACCAGCGCGTCCACGGCGCGCAGCAGCCGGTCCCGGCGGGTGGCGCGGGCCGGGCTGAGCCGGCTGGCGGCGACCAGCGCGCCGGCCGCCTGGGACCAGGCGCCCTCGGCGGCCCGGTCGGCGGCGAAGCGGTCCAGGTCGTCGGCGAGCTCGGCGTCGGCGGCGGGGGTGGCGGCGACCCGGTGCATCAGGCAGCGGCCGTGGTCCTCGACGGTCTCGGCGGCGCGCCGGTGCAGGTCGCCGCGTTCGACGAGGCCGAGCGCGCCGTGCACGGCGGCCCGTACGAGGGGGTGCGGGAAGGTGAGGAGGGTGAGTCCGGGGCCGTCGGTGCGGGTCAGCAGTCCGGCGGCGCATGCCTCGTCGACGGCGGCGAGCGGGTCCGCGACGCCGGACAGCTCGGCGGCCTCCGCGAACGGCACGGACTCCCCCAGCGCCGAGCACGCCTCGATGAGCGTACGGGCCTGGGCGCCGCAGCCGTCGAGTCGGCGCTGTACGGCGGAGGCGTACCGCCTGGGTGCGGGCAGGGCCGGCTGCCAGTCCCGCCAGATGCCGGGCGGTACTTCCTGCAGCAGGTCGGTGATGTGCAGGGGGTTGCCGCGGGTGTGGCGGCACAGGATGCGCGCGGCGGCGAGCGAGAGGTCGATCCGGGCGGCGCTCCAGGCGAGGCTCTGCACGTCCTCGGGGGTGAGCGGGCCGAGGCGCAGCGCGCTGTCCCGGTAGGCGGCGAGGAAGTCCAGTACGTCGACGGGGAGCTGGCCCAGCCGGTCGTCGGCGGCGAGCAGGACGACCAGGACCTGCTCGGTGGACATCCGGCGGACGGCGGAGGCGACGGCGCGCAGCGAGGCGGCGTCGGCCCAGTGCGCGTCGTCGATGACGACGACCACGGTCTCCTGGCCGCGCCGCTCGTTCCAGATCTCGTGCAGGCGGCGGCCGGCGGCCACCGGGTCGAGTTCCGGGGCGAGCGTGGCGCCCGCGGCCTTGGCGAGCTGCTCGGCGACGCCGAGGTGCAGGCCGTTCTCCCAGCGGACGCCGTTCGCGCGGTGAACCCGTACCGACTCCTGGGCCGCCAAGCTGTGCTCATGCAAGAAATGATCGACGAGCGCGGTCTTGCCCATGCCGGACGCCCCCTCGACCAGGATCATCGAGGGGTTTCCGGCGCGCGCTGCGGCCAGCAGGCGGTCCAGCTCGGCCAGCTCGGCCTGCCGGCCCGCGGGGCCCCGCTGGACCGTCTCGCGGGCGCCGTCCGGGAGGGGGCTCACACCGTCGTGATCGTCCATCGGTTTTCACCTTAGCGGCCGCACACCGCCCTTCAGCGGCCGTGCGCCGCCCTCATCCCTGGTCGCCACCGGCCACGGGCAGCACGGACGCGGTGATGTAGGACGCCTCGTCGGAGGCCAGGAAACAGATCGCGGCGGCCTGCTCCTCCAGCGTTCCGTACCGCTTGAGCAGCGAGGACTCCACCGTCTGGTCGACGATCTGCTGGTACCAGGCACGCTCTTGCGCGTCGGCCGCCGCGGGGCCGCGGGCGACCCGGCGGGGCGGTGCGTCGGTGCCGCCGGGCGCGGTGGCGACGACGCGGATGCCGTACGGGGCCGCCTCCAGGGCCAGCGCGGAGGTGATGCCGTTGACGCCGCCCTTGGCCGCGGCGTACGGGACGCGGTTGACGCCGCGGGTGGCCACCGAGGAGACGTTCACGATGGTGCCGGAGCGCTGCGCGATCAGGTGCGGGAGCACCGCGTGGCAGGTCCACAGCGTCGGGAAGAGCGAGCGCCGCACCTCGGCCCGGATCTGGTCGGGCGTGTAGTGCTCGTAGGGCTTGGCCCAGATGGTGCCGCCGACGTTGTTGACCAGGATGTCGATCCGGCCGCCGAGCGCTCGGTGCGCCTCGGTGACGGCCGCTTCGGCGCCCGTGTACTGCTCCAGGTCGGCGGTGATCCCGTACGCGGTGGCGCCGTCCTTGGCCAGCTCCGCGGCCACCTCGTGCACGAGCTCCGCGCGGTCCACGAGCGCGACCTCGGCGCCCTCGGCGGCCAGCCGGCGCGCCACGCACTCGCCGATGCCCTGGGCCGCGCCGGTGACCACGGCCTTCTTGCCGGCGAACCGGCCGGGGAAGTGCGTCATCGGGCGGCGCCGATGAGGTCACCGGCTCCGGTGGGAGCGAACTTCTCGTTGTGGAAGTGGGCGGGTGTGACGCCCAGTCGCCGGAAGTGGTCGCGTACGCCTTCGACCATGGGCGGCGGCCCGCATACGTACACGTCCACGTCACCGTCGTGGAGGTGCTTCGGCTCCAGCCGCTCGGTCACGTACTCCTTGACGCACGTGTCGTAGGTGAAGCCGGGGATCACTGCCGCGTAATCGGCGAGGGTCTCCAGGCGGACCAGGTCGCGCTCGGACGAGACGCCGTAGACCAGGTGGACGGGATGGCCGGGCGGCTGTGTGGTCAGCTTCTCCAGCATCGAAAGCAGCGGGGCGAGCCCGGTGCCGCCCGCCAGCAGCAGGGCGGGCCGGGTGAGTTCACGCAAGTAGAAGCTGCCCATCGGGCCGGTGAAGTCGATCCGGTCGCCGATCTCGGCACGGTCGCGCAGATAGCTGGACATCGCGCCGTCCTCGGTGAGGCGGACGAGGAAGGAGACCAGGCCCTCGGCGGGTCCGTTGCTGAACGAGTACGACCGGGTGACGTCGGTGCCCGGCACGGCGACGTTGACGTACTGGCCGGGAAGGAAGGCCAGCGCGTCGCGGTCATCGAGTTCGAGCGTGAAGGCGACGGTCGTCTCGGACAGGCGCTCCAGCCCGACGAGGGTGGCCTTGTGATTGGCGGCCGCCGTCTTCGCGGCGTCCGACGTGGTGGGGATGCGGAGCACCAGGTCGCTCCGCGGGGTCATCTGGCAGGGCAGCGCGTACCCCTGCGCGGCCTCCTCGCCGGTCAGCGCCTCCTCGATGTAGTCGCCGCCGTCGTAACTGCCGCTCTCACAGAGCGACTTGCAGGTGCCGCAGGCGCCGTCGCGGCAGTCGAGGGGGATGTTGATGCGTGCCTTGTACGAGGCGTCGGCGACGGTTTCGTCCGGTCCGCAGGTGACGAACCGCGTGATGCCGTCTTCGAAGGCCAGGGCGACCTGATAACTGCTCATGGTGAACTCGCTTCGGGGGGAAGGGTGTTGCGATCAGATGTGGTAGATGTCGACCACGTGATGAATGCAGTCGTTCTTCAGAACGACCTTCTTCTTCTTGATCAGTGGGGTGTCGCCCGAGAAGTCGATGGTGTAGAACGACGTCCCGAAGTACGGGTCGATGTTCTGGTAGCGGTAGTACAGCGTGTGCCAGTTGAAGCGGATGTCGATCTCGGCACCGCGGCGCTCGACGACCTCCACGTTGGCGAGGTGATGGCCGGTGCGCGGCTCGGGGAGGCTGGTGGCGCTGGAGCGGTCCGTGCGGATGCGGAAGACCCGGTCCTCCAGGCCGCCGCGGTTGGCGTAGTAGATCAGTGAGATCTCGGTCTGCGGGTCGCGGGTCAGCTCGTCGTCGTCCGCCCAGGCCGGCATCCAGAATTCGACGTCCGGGTGGTAGCACTCCAGCCACTTCTCGAACTCGCGGTCGTCGAGGTAGCGGGCTTCGCGGTAGAGGAACTGGCGGATGTCCTCGAGCGGGACGTCCGGGGTGACATCAGTGGTGACATCAGTGGTGGTGGTCATGGCTCGCTCCGTCCTTACCGGTCCTGCTGCGGGGCCGTCGCGTCCTCCGCCGCCACCGCGCGGCGCATGGTGTCCAGCCAGTAGCCGTGCTGGATCGGGTAGAGGGTCTCGTCCTCGGTGCGCGCGCCACTGGCGATGGGGTGGATGCCGAGCTTCTTGGCGTCCTCGTCCGGGCCCTCGATCTTGTGGGCGACGCCGCGGCTGAGGTCGTTCCAGGGCGCGGCCTCGGCCAGGTAGGTCTTCTGGCAGGAGCGGAACTCCTCCAGGTCGTCCGGGGTGGCCATGCCGGTGGCGTTGAAGAAGTCCTCGTACTGGCGGATGCGGTTGGCGCGGGCCTCGGCGCTCTCGCCCTTGGGGGCGATGCAGTAGATGGTGACCTCGGTCCTGTCCACGGAGACCGGGCGGAAGTGCCGGATCTGGGAGCTGAACTGGTCCATCAGGTAGACGTTCGGGTACAGGCACAGATTGCGCGAGTACTCGATCATCCAGTTGGCCTTGTCCTCGCCGAACTCCGCGACCAGCTCGTCCCGGCGCTCGTTCAGCGAGCGGTTGGACGGGTCCTCCCAGCGGGTCCACAGCAGCAGGTGGCCGTGTTCGAAGGAGTAGTAGCCGCCCTTCTGGCGGGCCCAGCTGCCGGCGTCCATGTTCTTGGTGTCGTTGGCGGACTCGCCGGAGGAACGGCGGGCCGTGGTGGCCGCGTAGTTCCAGTGGGTGGCGGAGACGTGGTAGCCGTCGGCGCCGTTCTCCGCCTGCACCTTCCAGTTGCCGTCGTAGGTGTAGGTGGAGGAGCCGCGCAGCACCTCCAGGCCCTCCGGGGACTGGTCCACGATCATGTCGATGATCTTGGTGGCCTCGCCGAGGTGCTCGGTGAGCGGCAGCACGTCCGGGTTGAGGCTGCCGAAGAGGAAGCCGCGGTAGTTCTCGAAGCGGGCGACCTTGGTCAGGTCGTGCGAGCCGTCCTTGTTGAACTGCTCCGGGTAGCCGGCGCCGCGGCCGTCCTTGACCTTCAGCAGCTTGCCGGAGTTGTTGAAGGTCCAGCCGTGGAACGGACAGGTGAAGGTGGTGCGGTTGTCCGTCTTGCGGCGGCAGAGCATCGCGCCGCGGTGGCTGCAGGCGTTGATCAGCGCGTTGAGCTCGCCGTCCTTGCTCCGCGAGATGACCACGGGCTGGCGGCCGATGTACGTGGTGAAGTAGTCGCCGACCTCGGGGATCTGCGTCTCGTGGGCGAGGTACACCCAGTTGCCCTCGAAGATGTGCTTCATCTCCAGCTCGAAGATCTCCTCGTCCGTGAAGATCTTCCGGCGCGCCCGGTGGATGCCGTTCTCCTCGTCCTCCACCAGGGCGTCGTCCAGGATCGCCCGGGTACCGGCCGACGTCTGCGTCATGGTCCCTCCAAACCTGCGTGCGCGGCCCCCGTCCTGGGGCTCACGTCCGCTTTTCAGCACCATGACAGGGCGGTTACGCCGCCACCCCGGGCATTTCCCTAGGGTTCACCCAGGGCCTCATCCATATCCCTTGCATATCAATCGGCGGGAAAAGAGTATTTCTCTCGTCTGAGAACGGCTGCCTACGATGAGCCGCATCCGGCGGCCGGGAAGCCAAGGAGGCATTCATGGAACTGCGCCACCTGCGCTATTTCGTCGCCGTCGCCGAGACCCGTCACTTCGGCCGGGCCGCGGAGAACCTGCACATGGCACAGCCCCCGCTGTCCCAGGCGATCCGGCAGCTGGAGGCGGATCTCGGGGTCGAGCTCTTCACCCGGACCACCCGCCAGGTGGCCCTGACCGGGGCCGGCGAGGTCTTCCGTACCGACGCGGTGCGCATCCTGCAGTCCGTCGACGAGGCGACCGCCCGCGTGCGGCGCTTCGCGAAGGGCGCGGAGGGCATCCTGCGACTGGGCCTGACCGGGACCGCCTGCTACCGGCAGCTCCCCGAGATCGCCCGGCTGGTCAAGGAGGAGATGCCGGGGGTGGCGCTGGAGATCCACACCGAGCTGCTGACCCCCGCGCAGGAGCTGGCCCTCACCGAGAACCGTCTCGACGTGGGCATGCTCCGGCCGCCGGTCCGCCAGGAGGGCATCGTCTGCCGGGAGGTCGCCCGGGAGCCGCTGGTGCTGGCGGTCCCCGAGGACCACTGGCTGAGCGACGCGGAGAGCGCCGAGGTCGCCCAGCTGCGCCACGAGAACTTCATCATGTACGCGGCCGGCTCCCGCTCCGTCGTCAATGACGCGGTCACCAGGAGCTGCCTCGCGGCGGGCTACTACCCGCACTGCGCACACGATGTCACCGAGACCTCGACCGCGCTGGCGCTCGTCGCCGCCGGCCTGGGAATCGCCCTGCTCCCCGACTCCGTCCGCTCGGTCTCCCGCGACGGCGTCGTCTTCAAGCCCGTCCGGGACGCGGAGACCGTCGGACTCGCCCTCGCCTGGCGTGAGAACGACGCCTCTCCCCTGCTGGAGACGCTGATCGGCGTCCTGGAGTCGCACGACGTCTTCGTCGCGGCACGACATGCTGAGGACTCACGTGAAAATCACCGCAGTTGAGGCGATACCGTTCGCCATTCCGTACGCCAAACCGCTCCGCTTCGCGAGCGGCGAGGTGCACGCCGCCGAGCACGTCCTCGTACGGATCCACACCGACGACGGGCTGACCGGCACCGCCGAGGCACCGCCCCGCCCCTTCACCTACGGCGAGACCCAGGAGTCCATCGTCGCGGTGATCGAGAAGGTCTTCGCACCGCAGATCCTGGGGCTGGCGCCCACCGCCCGCGAGGCGGTGCACGCCCGGCTGAACCGTACGGTGGCCAATCCGGCCGCCAAGTCCGCGGTGGACATGGCACTTTGGGACATCATCGGCCAGTCGGTCGGCCTGCCCGTCACCGAGCTGCTCGGCGGCTTCACCGACCGGCTGCGGGTCTCGCACATGGTGGGTTTCGCGCCGCCGGAGCAGATGGTCGCCGAGGCGCAGCGGGTCCGTGACACGTACGGCATCACCACCTTCAAGGTGAAGGTGGGCCGCCGCCCGTTCATGCTGGACGTCGAGGCGTGCCGGGCGCTGCGCGAGGGGCTGGGCGACGAGGCCGAGCTGTACATCGACGGGAACCGCGGCTGGACCGCGTCGGAGTCGGCCCGTGCGCTGCGCGCCATGGACGGCCTGGACCTCACCCTCGCCGAGGAGCTGTGCCCGGCCGACGACGTGCTGGGCCGCCGCTGGCTGGTCTCGCACACCGACATCCCGTTCGTCGCGGACGAGAGCGCCACCCGCCCCGGCGAGGTGACCCGCGAGCTGCTCGGCGGCTCCGCGACGGCCATCAGCATCAAGACCGCCCGTACCGGCTTCACGTACTCCCAGCGCGTGCACCACCTCTGCGAGGGGCTGGGCGTCGAGGCCGTGATGGGCAATCAGATCGACGGTCAGATCGGCACGTTGTGCACGGCGGTCTTCGGATCGGCGTACGAACTGACGTCCCGTCGGGCGGGGGAACTGTCCAACTTCCTCGACATGAGCGACGACCTGCTCGCCGAGCCGCTGCGGATCGAGGACGGCACGCTGCGCGTCCGCGAGAGCGCCGGGCTCGGCATCGAGCTGGACCCGGAAAAGCTGGCCCGGTACCGCCAGGACACCTGAACGACAACTCATCCGCACGACAAGAGGAGCAGAGCCATGACCGACACCACTCAGGCCACCGCCGCCGCGTCCGGCGCCTCGGCGACCGAGGCGTTCCGGCAGAAGCAGCGGGCCACCGCGGCCAGCAGCAAGGAACGCGTCAACACCCTCGCCACCGAGGTCATCTCGGCGGTCCACGACGTCATCCGCCGCCACAAGGTCAGCTACGAGGAGTACGACGCGCTGAAGGCGTGGCTGATCGGCGTCGGCCAGGACGGCGAGTGGCCGCTCTTCCTCGACGTATGGATCGAGCACGTCGTCGAGGAGGTCGCCAACGAGAACCGCGAGGGCAGCAAGGGCACCATCGAGGGCCCCTACTACGTCCCCGACTCGCCCAAGTACGAGGCGGAGGCGACCCTGCCGATGCGCGAGAACGAGGCGGGCACCCCGCTGCTCTTCCAGGGGCAGGTCACCGACGTCGAGGGCAAGCCGCTGGCCGGCGCGCACGTGGAGATGTGGCACGCCGACGACGACGGCCTGTACTCGCAGTACGCGCCGGGTCTGCCGGAGTGGAACCTGCGCGGCACCGTCATCGCCGACGACCAGGGCAACTTCAAGATCCACACGATCCAGCCCGCGCCCTACCAGATCCCCACCGACGGCTCCTGCGGCAAGCTGATCGCCGCCGCCGGGTGGCACGCCTGGCGCCCCGCCCACCTGCACCTGAAGGTGTCCGCGCCCGGCCACCAGCTGATCACCACCCAGCTCTACTTCCAGGGCGGCAGCCACGTCGAGGACGACATCGCCTCGGCCGTGAAGCCCGAGCTGATCCTCGACCCGAAGCCCGCCGCGAGCGGCACGGGCAACGAGGTCACGTACAACTTCGTCATGGACCGGAGCTGAACCGCATGCTGTTCGCAGTGAAGATGGACGTCGCGATCCCCGCGGACCTGGATCCCGGCGTCCGGGCCGACACGATCGCCCGCGAGAAGGCGTACTCCCAGGAGCTCCAGAAGTCCGGCAAGTGGCGGCACATCTGGCGGTGCGTCGGTCAGTACTCCAACCTCAGCGTCTTCGACGTGGAGTCCAACGACGAGCTGCACGAGATCCTCTGGGGCCTGCCGCTCTTCCCGTACATGTCCCTCGAGGTGACGCCGCTGGCCGTGCACCCCTCCGACATCAACGCCTGACGGAGCGGTTCATGGACAAGGTCGTGGCCACCGCCGCCGAAGCGGTGGCGGACGTACGGGACGGCGCCTCGCTCGCCGTCGGCGGTTTCGGGCTCAGCGGCGTCCCGGACGTGCTGATCCAGGCGCTGTACGAGACGGGTGCCGGCGGGCTGGGCGTGGTCTCCAACAACTGCGGTGTGGACGGCGGCGGCCTGGGCATCCTGCTCGCCGCCGGCCGGATCGACCGGGTGACCGGCTCCTACGTCGGCAACAACAAGGAGTTCGCCCGCCAGTACCTCGCCGGGGAACTGGAGCTGGAGCTCACCCCGCAGGGCACGCTCGCCGAGCGGCTGCGGGCCGGCGGCTGCGGCATCCCGGCGTTCTTCACCCCGGCCGGGGTGGGCACGGACGTCGCGGACGGCGGGATGCCGCTGCGGTACGCGCCGGACGGTGGCGTGGCGAAGGCGTCGCCGCCCAAGGAGGTACGCGAGTTCGACGGCGTGCCGTACGTGATGGAGCGCGGGATCACCACCGACTTCGCGCTCGTCCGGGCCGCGAAGGGCGACCGGCACGGCAACCTCTTCTTCAACAAAGCAGCCCGCAACTTCAACCCGCTCGCGGCGATGGCCGGCAAGGTCACCGTCGCGGAGGTGGAGGAGCTGGTCGAGCCGGGCGTACTGGACCCGGACGAGGTGCATCTGCCGGGCGTGTTCGTCCAGCGGGTGGTCGAGCTGACGCCCGCTCAGGCGGCGGACAAGAAGGTGGAGCGGCGGACGGTCGCCGCGCCGCCGAAGGGCGAAGGGACGGTGCGCGCCTGATGGGCTGGACCAGGGAAGAGATGGCCGCGCGGGCCGCGGGCGAGCTGCGCGACGGCGACTACGTGAACCTCGGCATCGGGCTGCCCACGCTGGTGCCCAGCTATCTGCCCGAGGGCGTGGACGTCGTCCTGCAGTCCGAGAACGGGCTGCTCGGCGTCGGCCCGTACCCGGCCGAGGACGAGGTCGACCCGGACCTGATCAACGCGGGCAAGGAGACCGTCACGGTCCTCCCCGGCGCCGCGTTCTTCGACTCCGCGCTCTCCTTCGGGATGATCCGCGGCGGGCACATCGACACCGCGATCCTCGGCGCCATGCAGGTCTCGGCCCGCGGTGACCTGGCGAACTGGATGATCCCGGGGAAGATGGTCAAGGGCATGGGCGGCGCGATGGACCTCGTGCACGGCGCCCGCCGGGTGGTCGTGGTCATGGACCACACCGCCAAGGACGGCAGCCCGAAGATCGTGGAGCGGTGCTCATTGCCGCTGACCGGCCGGGCTTGCGTCCACCGGATCATCACCGACCTCGGCGTCCTGGACGTCACCGGGGACGGTCTCGTACTGGTGGAGACCGCGCCGGGTGTCACGCCGGAGGAGATCGTCGCGCGTACGGACGCGTCCGTACGGCTGCCCGCGACGCACGCTCAGGAGGGCTCGTGACGGCGCTGCCCCCTCATGTGCTGGCCCATCATGTGCTGGACGGCCCCGAGGACGCGCCGCCGCTCGTCCTCGGCCCGTCCCTGGGCACCTCGCTCGCCGTGTGGGAGCCGCAGCTCGCCGAGCTCGCCCGCACTCACCGGGTGCTCCGCTTCGACCTGCCGGGGCACGGCGGTTCGCCGGTGAGCGTGCTGCCCGATCCCACGCCCGGCGGCACGACCGTCGGCCACCTGGCCCGGCTCGTGCTGGACGTGGCCGAGCACCACGGCTGGCGCACCTTCCACTACGCCGGGATCTCGCTCGGCGGCGCGATCGGCGCGTACCTGGCGGTGCATCATCCCGACCGGCTCGCCTCGCTCGCGATGGTCTGCTCCTCGGCCCGCTTCGGCGATCCGGCGGGCTGGCGGGAGCGCGCCGCTTCAGTGCGCTCCCGCGGTACGGGGGCGGTGCTGCAGCCCACGCCGGGGCGCTGGTTCGCCGATCCGGGTACCGCCGCGGGTCCGCGCGGCAGCGCCCTGCTGGGTGATCTCGCCGCCGCGGACCGGGCCGGGTACGCCGCCTGCTGCGACGCGCTGGCCGGCTACGACGTACGGTCCGAGCTGTGGTCGGTGTCCGCGCGCACGCTCGTCGTCGCCGGGCGCCAGGACCCGGCGACGCCGCCCGCGCACGCCCGGGAGATCGCCGACGGGGTGCCCGGCGCGGCCCTCGTCGAGGTCGCGGGCGCCGCCCATCTGGCAGGGATCGAACGGCCCGACGCGGTGAACGCGGCGCTGCGCGTGCACCTGGACGCGGCGACCCGCGGGCACTGACGGGGCATCACCTGGGCGTGGCGTCTTGCGGGGTCATGACGGTGCGTCACCCGAGCGCGGCCGGCCGCGCCCCGCGCTGCTCGCCGCCGCGGGGCAGCGGAAGGCCGCCCAGCGGTCCCGCGAGCACCCGTCCCACGCGCTGGCCCGGCAGTTCGACCAGCCGGTGCGCGAGCATGGCCAGCGGCAGCAGCAGCGCGAGGTAGGCGGCCATCAGCAGCGGCGTGTCGTGCTGCTGCCACGGCACGGCCAGGTCGCACACCTCCAGGACGAGCGGGTGCAGGAGGTAGAGCGAGTAACTGATGACGCCGCAGAAGGCGAGCCAGCGCGGTACGCGGTGCCGCCGCAGGGCCATCGCCGCGCCGAAGGTGAGCAGCGCGAGCCCGGCCGTGACCGCCCAGATCCGCACCGCGGACTCCGGGTCGCCGCCGCCGGTGACGGCGTCCGGGCGGGAGCCGATGTGCAGCGCGGCGGAGAGGACGCAGGCCGCGAGCACGGTGACCGCCACGGTCACCCCGGCGGCCCTGCCGAGCTGCCCGCGCTCCATCCGGTACAGCACGGTCCCGGTGAACATCAGGGAGAGCAGCGCGAGTCCCTGCCAGGGCGGGATGCGGCCGTTGAAGAGGAGCAGAACGCTCGCCAGCGCGCCCCCGAGCAGCGCACCGGCGCGGTTCCACGGCGCCCGCCCCGAGGCCACGGCGCACAGCGCGACGGCCGCCCCGAGCGCGGTCGCCGCGATCACCGTGGTGCCGCCCAGCCCCCGCGTCAGCGCTGCGACGGGCAGCGCCCCGCCTGCCGCGACGGCGAGCGCGGCCAGGCCCAGGGCCGTCGGCGCGGAGCGCCGGTGCAGCCGCAGTGCGAAGAGCGCCGTGACCAGGAAGTAGAACACCATCTCGTACGAGAGGGTCCACAGCACATTGATCGCGCTGGGCACCCCGAGCAGGTCCTGCAGCATCGTGCCGTGCGCGAGCAGGACGCTCAGCGGGTCGCGCTCCCCCAGCCCCTCCCGGAGCCGGCCCGGTCCCCACAGGACGAGCAGCGCGGTGGCCGCGAGCGCGACGCACAGCAGTGGGTAGAGGCGGCAGATCCGGCCGACCCAGAAGCGGCGCAGCGAGCCGCGCCGTTCCAGGGAGGCGGGGATGATGTAGCCGCTGACCAGGAAGAAGACGAGGACGCCGTACGTACCTGGGTTGACGTACCGCAGTACGGTGGCGGACAGCTCGGGCAGATAGCGCGGCCCCGCGTGGTGCAGCGCGACCATCAGCGCCCCGAGGCCGCGCAGCGCGTCGAGCCACGCCAGCCGCCGGTCCGGGTCCGGTCCCGCGCCCGGCAGGTCGGGCACGTGTGCCGGGCGGTACGCCTGGGAGGACTGCAGCCATGCCACATCACTCATCGTCACACCGTACGCACCGTCCGTGTCCGGTGCACGTCGAGCTGACGCCGCATCAGCCGTACGGGGCACGGGCGCCGCTCCGGGGCCCTCGCCACGCGCCCGGCGGGTCTGCCTAGACTGGGCCGACCAGTGGACCATCGCGAGGAGCCAGCCGTATGACCGCCGTTCACCCGCCGGCCCGTACCACAGGCCGGCAGCGCGACGCGGCGCGGACGCGGGCGGAGATCCTCAAGGTCGCGACGGAGGAGTTCGCGCGGCAGGGGTACACGGGCGCGCGGGTGGACGAGATCGCGGCCCGCATCCACACCACGAAGCGGATGATCTACTACTACTTCGGCAGCAAGGAGCAGCTGTTCACGGCCGTGCTGGAGCACGCGTACGCGGGTATCCGGCAGCAGGAACAGCAGCTGGACGTCGGGCACCTGGATCCCGCGGCGGCCATCCGGCGGCTGGCCGAGCTGACCTTCGATCACCACGAGGCGCACCCGGACTTCATCCGCCTGGTGAGCATCGAGAACATCCACGAGGCGGAGCACATCACCGCGTCGGAGACGATCGGCCGGCTCAACTCGCCCGCGATCGAGGTGATCGGGCGGATCCTGGACGAGGGCCGCGCGCAGGGCGTGTTCACGGCGGACGTGGACGCGGTGGACCTGCACGCGATGATCAGCTCGTTCTGCTTCTTCCGGGTCGCCAACCGGCACACCTTCGGCGCGCTCTTCGCGCGCGACCTGACGGCGGCGGACCGCCGGGAGCACTACCGCACGATGCTCGGCGACATGGTGCTCGGCTATCTGACGGGCGACCACTCCGGCTGACGGGCGACCACTCGCGGCCGACCAGGGGGCCGCTCCCGGTCCACCGGTTGACCGCCCGCGGCCGACCGGGTGACGGCTCCCTCACCCACCGCCACGTGCGGAAATTGTTTCCTCCAGATGTCTTGACAGTGACCTGCGAGGGATTGAGGATCGCTGCAATTAACTACCTAGTGAGTTAACCCGCAGCCCGCCGCCACCCGTCGAAGACGCGGGTGGCCGTCCCCCGTGGAGCAGGCATGTCCGCTCTCTCGTCCGAGGCCGGGGCCCCGCCCCCCGCCCGGCCCCGCAAGGCCGCCGTCGCCGCCTGGATCGGCAGCGCGCTGGAGTACTACGACTTCTTCATCTACGGCAGCGCCGCCGCCCTGGTCTTCCCCAAGGTCTTCTTCGACCCGTCCGACCCGGCGACCGCGACGCTGATCTCGCTCGCCACCTTCGGTGTCGCCTACGCGGCCCGCCCGATCGGCGCCCTCTTCCTCGGTCACTTCGGCGACCGGCTCGGCCGCCGCAAGATCATGGTCTTCACCCTGATGCTGATGGGCCTGTCGACCTTCCTGATCGGCTGCCTGCCTACCTACGCGCAGGTCGGCACGGCCGCGCCGGTGCTGCTGGTGCTGATGCGCGTCCTTCAGGGCCTCTCCGCCGCCGGCGAGCAGGCCAGCGCCAATTCGATGACATTGGAGCACGCGCCCGAGGACCGCCGCGGGTACTACACGAGCTTCGCGCTCAACGGCACCCAAGCGGGCCAGATCATCGCGACCCTGGTCTTCATCCCCGTCGCCGCGCTCCCCGAGGAGCAGCTCTACACCTGGGGCTGGCGGCTCCCGTTCCTGGTCAGCGTGGCCGTTACGGTCGCGGGATACCTCATCCGGCGCAAGCTCTCGGAGACCCCGGTCTTCGAGCGGGCCGCGGCCGAGGACGCGGTGGCCAAGCTGCCGCTCGCGGACCTGCTCCGCCACCACTGGGCCGACGTGCTGCGGGTGATCGCGGCCGCCCTGATCGCCACCGTCAGCACGATCTTCTCGGTCTGGGCACTGGCGTACGCGACCGGCGACGCGGTCGGCCTGGACAAGTCCGCGATGCTCTGGGTCGGCGTGCTCTCCAACGCGGTCGCGCTGCTCGCGATCCCGCTGTGGGCCAAGCTGTCGGACCGCATCGGCCGCAGGCCGGTCTTCCTGATCGGCTCGCTCGGCTCGGCCGTCATGATCTTCGTGTACCTGTGGGCCGTCTCGACCGGCAGCTACCCGCTGGTCTTCGTCACCGGCATCGCCTTCTTCGGCGTGGTCTACAGCGCCGCCAACGGCATCTGGCCCTCCTTCTACGGCGAGATGTTCCCGACCCGGGTCCGCCTCTCCGGCATGGCCATCGGCACCCAGATCGGCTTCGCCGTCGCGGGCTTCGCGGTGAGCCTTGCCGAGCGGATCGCGGGGCCCGGCGGCGACAACTGGGTCGGCGTCGCGACTTTCACTGCCGCGACCTGCGTGATCTGCTCGCTCGCCGTGCTGACCGGCCGGGAGACGCACCGCGTGCCGACCGCGCTGCTCGGCGAGAAGCCGGTCGTGCCCGAGGACAGCGGCAGCCTGGCCCGCACGGCCTCCGCCTGAGCGCCCGCACGGTTTCCGCCTGACCGGCGCCGGACCGGAGAGCCGCACCACTGCCGGTACCGGAGGGCCGCGGGCCCCCTTTCCCCCGCGGTCCTCCGCCGCCATAATTAACTATCTAGTACGTTCATAGAAGTACGTTCATAGCGCACCACCAGGGAGTCGCGTTGTCCACGCCCTCGTATCTCACCGGCCTCATCGGTTCCGGCATCGGCCCCTCGCTGAGCCCGGCCCTGCACGAGCGGGAGGCCGACCGGCACGGCCTGCGGCTGCTCTACCGGAGGCTCGACCTGGACACGCTGGGCGTACCGGCCGAGTCCGTCGGCGAGCTGATCCGCGCCGCGCGTACGCTCGGCTTCGATGGACTCAACATCACGCACCCCTGCAAGCAGCTGGTGATCGAGCACCTCGACGAGCTCTCGTCCGGCGCCGCCGAGCTGGGCGCGGTCAACACCGTCGTCTTCCGGGGCGGCCGCACGGTCGGTCACAACACCGACGTCACCGGCTTCACCCAGTCCTTCGCGCGCGGCCTGCCCGGCGCCGCGACCCGCGAGGTCGTCCAGATCGGCGCGGGCGGCGCGGGCTCCGCCGTCGCGCACGCCATGCTCTCGCTCGGCACCGACCGGCTCGTCCTCGTCGACACCGACGCGGTACGGGCCGGTGCGCTCGCCGACGCGCTGACCGCCCGCTTCGGCGCCGGCCGCGCCACCACCGCCGGCCCGGACGCGCTGGCCGCCGTACTGCCCGGCGCCGACGGCCTGGTGCACGCCACGCCCACCGGCATGGCGGCCCACCCCGGCCTCCCGCTCCCGGCCGGACTGCTCCGTCCCGACCTGTGGGTCGCCGAGGTGGTCTACCGCCCGCTGGAGACCGAACTCATCCGTACAGCAAGGGAGTTGGGCTGTCGGACGCTGGACGGCGGCGGCATGGCCGTCTTCCAGGCCGCCGACGCGTTCCGGCTCTTCACCGGCCAGGAGCCGCACGCCGAAGAGATGCTCGCCGACCTCGCCGACCTGGTCGGCGCGGCCGCGGTCTGAGGAGGTCCTGATGCGCAAGTCCATCGCCACGGTGTCGCTGAGCGGCTCGCTCTCCGAGAAGCTCAGCGCCGTCGCAGCGGCCGGGTTCGACGGCGTCGAGATCTTCGAGAACGACCTGCTGGCCAGTCCGCTCAGCCCCGAGGAGATCCGGCTGCGCGCCGCCGACCTCGGCCTGTCCATCGACCTCTACCAGCCGTTCCGCGACTTCGAGGCGGTCCCGGAGGAGGTCTTCGCGCGCAACATGCGGCGCGCGGAGCGGAAGTTCGCCGTCATGGAGCGGCTCGGCGCCGATCTGATGCTGGTGTGCTCCAGCGTCTCGCCGGACGCCGTCGACGACGACGCGCTGGCGGCCCGGCAGCTGCGCGCCCTCGCCGAGCGCGCGGCCGGACACGGCATCCGCCTCGCCTACGAGGCGCTGGCCTGGGGCCGGCACGTCAACACCTACGACCACGCCTGGCGCATCGTCGAGCAGGCCGACCATCCGGCGCTCGGCACCTGCCTGGACAGCTTCCACATCCTCTCGCGCGGCTCGGACCCCAAGGGCATCGAGGACATCCCCGGCGAGAAGATCTTCTTCCTCCAGCTGGCCGACGCGCCGAAGCTCGCGATGGACGTCCTGCAGTGGAGCCGGCACTACCGCTGCTTCCCCGGCCAGGGCGGCTTCGACCTCGCCGGGCTGCTCGGCCACGTACTGCGCGCCGGCTACTCCGGGCCGCTCTCGCTGGAGATCTTCAACGATGTCTTCCGGCAGGCGGACGCCGGGCGCACCGCGGTCGACGCGATGCGCTCGCTGATCGCCCTGGAGGAGGCCGCCGGGCTCAGCAGCCTGCCCGCGCCGGTCGTCCCGGACGGCTTCGCCTTCGCCGAGCTCGCCGCCGCCGACACCGAGCCGCTGCGCTCCCTGCTCGGCTCGCTCGGCTTCGTGCGCGCGGGCCGGCACACCGGCGGCAAGCCGGTGGAGCTGTGGCAGCAGAACGAGGCGCGGGTACTGCTCAACACCGTGAGCGGTGCGCGCCGCGAGGGTCCGGGGCTGGTCGCGCTCGGGCTGGAGAGCCCGGAGCCGGCCGCCGCGGTGCGCCGCGCCGAGTCGCTGCGGGCACCGGTCGTGCCCCGCCGCCGGGCGCCCGGTGATGTACCGCTGGACGCGGTGGCCGCGCCGGACGACACCGAGCTGTTCTTCTGCCGTACGGACCGGGAGGACCATCCGAGCTGGACGGCGGACTTCGGCGCGCCGGCGCCGCAACGTGGCACGGCGGGGATCACCCGTATCGACCATGTCGCGCTGGCCCAGCCCTGGCACCACTTCGACGAGGCGGCCCTCTTCTACGCGAGCGTGCTGGGCCTGCAGCCCAACGAGAGCCTGGACCTCGCCGACCCGTACGGCCTCTTCCGCAGCCGTGCCGTCGCCAACGCCACCGGCAGCCTGCGGATCGCGCTGAACGTGGCTCCCGTCCCGGGCGAGCAGGAGGTCCGGCCGCAGCACATCGCGCTGGCCACCGACGACCTGCTCGCCACCGCGCGCCGGGTGCGCGAGGCGGGCGCGGGCCTGCTGCCCATCCCCGACAACTATTACGACGACCTCGACGCGCGGTACGGCCTCGACCCCGAGACCCTGGACGCCTTCCGCGCGCTGGGCATCCTCTACGAACGGGACGCGGACGGCGGGGAGTTCCTGCACTGCTACACCGTCACCGTCGGCCGGGTCTTCTTCGAGCTCGTGGAGCGGCGCGGCGGCTATCAGGGATACGGCGCGGCCAACGCCACCGTACGGCTGGCGGCGCAGCACACGGCCGACGCGGGCAGCCGCCGGTCATGAGGGAGCGGTCTCCAGTGCGGTGTGCACGGCGGCCGCGAACCGTTCGAAGTTGAGGACGAAGCGCTCGGCGTCCTCGGCGGTGTGCTGCACGGAGAGCGTCCACTGTTCGGTCTTGCCCCAGGGCGGCAGGAAGACGCCGCCGTTGTGCTGGTACAGCCAGTGCAGATGGCCCCAGCGGTCGTCGTAGGCGAGGAAGTCCCGGAAGTCGCGCAGCCGTTCGGTGAAGATCACCGAGCCCTTGGCGCCGTGCGCGGCCACGTATCCCGGCAGGCCGTACCGGCGCAGCGCGGCCTCGACGCCCCCGGTCATCCGCGACCGGAGGGCGTCGAAGCCGCGGTAGGCGTCCTCGGTCAGTACCTCGGTGAGCATCGCGCGGGTCGCGGCGAGCATCATGGGGTTGCCGTTGAAGGTGCCGACCTGTTCGTAGGTGTGGTCGGCGATGCGGTCCATCAGCTCGCGGGTGGCGCCGACGGCGCCGCACGGGATGCCGCCGCCCATGGCCTTGGCGAGGCACACGATGTCCGGGGTGGTGCCGAAGAGTTCGGTGGCGCCGCCGGGGGCGATCGCGAAGCCCGTCTTGACCTCGTCGTAGGCGAGGTGGGCGCCGTGCCGGTGCAGCAGCGCCTTCAGCTCGGCGTGGTAGCCGGGCGGCGGGACGATCAGGCCGATGTTCATCATGACCGGCTCGATGATCATGCCGGCGATCTCTCCGGGGTGCTCGGCCAGCACCCGTTCGACCGCGCCGAGGTCGCCGAACGGCACGACGAGCGTGAGGTCGGTGATCTCGGTGGGGTAGGCAGGGCCGTACGGTACGGAGCGCGGCCGGTCGTCGGGGCCGATGTCCTCGGCGACGCGGGCGTAACCGGACACCTGTACCGAGTCGTGGTGGCCGTGGTAGCTGCCCTCGACCTTGAGGATCTTCTTGCGCCCGGTCGCGGCCCGCATCAGATGGACGGCGTCCATCGTGGCTTCCGTACCGGAGTTGGTGAACCGCCACTGGGGCAGTCCGAACCGTTCGGCGAGCAGCCGGGTGACCGGGATCAGGTCGCGGGTGGGCTGGGCGAAGTGGGTGCCGTGCCGCACGCGTTCGGTGACCGCCGCGACGATCGCCGGGTGGGCGTGGCCCGCGAGGCCGACGCCGAAGCCGCCGTGCAGGTCGACGTAGTCGGTGCCGTCCACGTCGCGGACGTGCGCGCCGTGCCCGTCCTCGATCCAGACGGCGACGGGCGGCGAGTCCTGCCAGGCGGAGGCGACCCCGCCGGCGAGCGACTCCCGTGCCTCGGCGCGCAGCCGGGCGGAGCCGGCGGTGCGGTCGGTGAGGATCTTCTCCTGCTCGGCGATCAGTTCGTCCAGGGCGCGTGCGCGGGTTTCGTCCAACGGCTGCGTCATCGTGCTGGTCTCCCTACGCTCATGGGGCGTTCCACGACCAGGTTTCGTAGAAAAGTTACGGTAGGTCTTCTACGGAGACAATGGCGCCTACGAAGACAATGGGGCCGACAGAGGGGGCAGCAGCACAATGCCGGGAAAGACCGCGATGCCGGGAACCAGCAAGAAGACGCGGCGCACCCGCCGTTCACCCGCGGAGACCCGGGCCCTGATGCTGGAGGCGGGCGTCGAGCTGGTGCGCCGGCACGCCGCCGACACCTCCGACCAGGCGCTCGCCGGGCCGCTGGCGCACATCAGGCTCACCGAGGTCGCCCGGCTCGCCACCGAGATCGCCGCGGACCGGCAGCCGGGCGTCGGGCGCGCGCAGCCGATCACCACCGGCGCGATCTATCCCCTTTGGCCCACCCAGGCCGACTACCAGGCGGAGCTGATGTTCCACCTGCTCGGCCCGGACGCGTATCCGGAGGACCGGGACGCGGTGGCCGAACTGCTGGCGCTGGCGGACACCACGGCGCCGGTCGAGGCCATCCTCACCACGGTCGCCGCCGGCTACCTCGAACGCGCCCGCGCCAACCCGCTCACCTACGTCTATCTGACCTTCTACGTACTGGGCGAACACCCCAAGGTCCGCGAGGCCGCCCAGGGCGGCTACCGCCAGCTGGGCCTCGGCTACGCGACCGCGCTGGAACGCCTGCTGGCCCGCGAGGGACGCCGGCCGGCCCCCGGCCGCACCGTCGCCGACTTCGTCGTCTCCCTCCTCGCCGTCCTGGAGGGCTTCTGCCTGCGCGCCCGGGTCGACCCCGGCACTCCCCCGCCGGACGATCCGGCGCCGCGCGCCCCGCTGCCCGAGCTGCTCGGCGCCACCCTCACGGCCCTCTGGCACTCCTTCACGGAGCCGGACCCGGCTGCCTGACCGCGGGGCTCACCCCTCCTCCGGTACCTCCACCGCCGAGGAGCGGCGGTTCCAGGCGCGGGGCGCGCGCCAGTGATAGCGCAGGGCGAGCAGTCGGACGGCGAAGGCGACGACCGCGGCCGCCGCGCTGGTGCCGGGGTTGAGGGACTCGAAGCGGATGCACAGGACGACGATGGCGGAGCCGACGATGGCCGGCACGGCATAGAGGTCGCGGTCCCAGCGCACCAGTGAGGGGACCTCATTGGCGATGATGTCGCGCAGCACGCCGCCGCCGACGGCCGTGGCCATGCCGAGGGTGGCGGAGGCGGTGAGGCCGAGCCCGTACTCGTACGCCTTGGTGGTGCCGGCCACGCAGAAGAGGCCGAGGCCGGCCGCGTCGAAGACGTTGACCCCGGCCTGGATCCGCTGGACCTGCGGGTGCAGGAAGAAGACGAGGACGGCCGCGACCAGCGGGGTGAGGAAGTACCCGAGGTCGGTGAAGGCGGCCGGCGGCACGGCACCGATGATCAGGTCGCGGAACAGCCCGCCGCCGAGCGCGGTGACCTCGGCGAGCACGGCGATGCCGAAGATGTCGAAGTTTTTGCGTACGGCAAGCAGCGCACCGGAGATCGCGAAGACGAAGATCCCGATGAGTTCGAGCGTGTGCTGGACGGTGGGCGTGAACAGTTGCTGGAGCACACGGCATTCTTACGTGTGGAGGACGTAGTGGAGCGTGACGTTCCACACTGCGGGCGGCCACGCCTCCCCGGACGCGGCCGCCGGACGGTCAGCTGATCTGCCGGCGGACCAGCTCGTGGAAGAGGCCGCCGGTGTCGGCGAGCAGGTCGGCGGGGGTGCCCTGCTGGGCGACCCGCCCGTCGGACATGACGATCACCCGGTCGGCGTCCATGATCGTGGAGAGCCGGTGGGCGATGACGACACGGGTGGCGTTGAGCGTGCGGGTGCTCTCGGTGACCACCCGCTGGGTCTCGTTGTCCAGCGCGCTGGTGGCCTCGTCGAAGAAGAGGATGCGCGGCCGCCGGATCAGCGCCTGGGCGATCATCAGCCGCTGCCGCTGGCCGCCGGAGATCGAGCCGCCGCCGTCGGAGAGCATCGTGTGCATGCCCATCGGCATCCGCTTGATGTCCTCGGCCAGGCCCGCCATCTCCGCGGCCGCCCACGCCTCCTCCTGCGTGAACATCTCGGCGCCGCAGATGCAGTCGAGGATGGAGCCGTTGAAGGGCTGGGCGTTCTGCAGCACCACGCCGCACTGCCGGCGCACCGCGGCCTGGTCCAGGGCCGCCAGGTCCTGGCCGTCGTAGAGGACGCTGCCGGAGACCGGGCGGTCGAAGCCGATGAGGAGGCGCAGCAGAGTGGACTTGCCGCAGCCGCTCGCGCCGACGACGGCGACGAACTCGCCGGGCCGCACCTCGAAGGACACGTCGTCCAGGACGAGCGGCCCGTCGTCGGAGTAGCGGAAGGAGAGGCCGCGGGCCTCGATACCGCCGTCGAGGATGCCGGGCTGGGTCGAGCCGCCGCGTACTTCGGGGCGCTCGTCGAGGACCGGCTTGATCTGCTCGAACATCGGCAGCACGGCGAACGCCTGGAGGCACGCGCCGGTCAGCTGGGTCACCGAGCTCAGCATCATCGTGACGGCGGTGTTGAAGGTGAGGAACTCGGCGGCCGAGAGCACGCCGCGGGCCGGGCCCGCGAGCAGCATGAACATCACGAGGGTGCACAGCGGCAGGTAGACCGCGTTGAGCACGGTGGTGAGGTTCTTGATCCGGCCGACCTTCTGCTGGAGTTCCCGGCTGCGGGCGAACTCCCCGGCCCACGCGCTGTACGCGAAGCTCTCGGCGGCGGCGACGCGCAGCTTCGGCAGCCCGCGCAGGGTCTGGAACGCCTGGTTGTTGAGCTTGTTGGTCAGCTCGATCAGGCGGCGCTGGGAGCGCAGCTGCCACAGGCCGAGCAGCAGGAAGACGGCGGCGATGCAGAGCAGCATGGCGATCGCGACGACGGCCAGCTTGGGGCTGTAGACCAGCAGCAGGACGAGGTTCATCGCGCCGACCGTGCCGGCCTGCACGGCGACCGAGCCGATGCCGGACAGGATGCGGCGGATGCCGCTGATGCCCATCGCGGCGCTGGCCAGCTCGCCGGTGGAGCGCTCGCTGAAGAACTTCGTGGGCAGCCGCAGCAGCCGGTCCCAGATGGCCGGCTGGAGGGTGGACTCGATGCGTCCTTCGATGCGCAGGATGGAGGTGTTCTCCAGCAGCATGAAGGCGGCGGAGACCAGGCTCGTCGCGATCAGTGCGATCGTCGTCTGCACGATGAGGCCGCGCTCGGCGTTGGGCACGTACTCGCCCAGCACCTTGCCGGTGGCGATCGGCACGAGCGAGCCGAGCAGCACGGCGATGAGTCCGCCGATGGCGAGGTTGCGCAGGTCCAGGCGGGTGCCGCGCATGCTGAAGCGGATCAGCCGCAGGGCGCCCATGGGGCGGTCGGGCAGCGGCGGGTAGAGCATGACGGCGCGCGGTTCGAGCGCCGCCGCCTGCTCCTGGTCGAGCCGGGTGCGGGTGTCGTCGGCCGCGACCGCTTCGTAACGGCCCCGGCGCCACAGCAGTGCCACGGGCTCGCCGGTCTCGGTGCGGTGGCCGATGAGCGGGCCGCTGTTCTCGCGCCACCACCGGCCGTCGAGCTTGACGACGCGGGTGCGGATGCGGGAGCTGACGGCGATCCGCTCGACGGGGCTGAGCCGGTCGTTCGCCGTGCCGCCCTCCTTGGGCGAGGTCAGCGTGATCCGGGCGGCGGCGGCGACCTTCCGGCAGACGGCGAGGGTGGCGTCGTCGGTGGCGCCGGTCTGCGTGCCGCCGCGGCCGGTGGAGCCGATGGAGGACAGCAGGGTCTGGTCGGCCTGCGAGCGGGCCGCCTCGCCGGCCTTGATGCCGGCCGCGGTGCGGTCCTCGTGGGCGCGCTCCAGCCGCTCGATCCAGCGGTCCAGCGCGGACAGCAGCCGGAACTGCTGGTCGACCATCCGCTGCCACATCGTGGCGTCGATGAGCAGGTCGGCGGCGGCCTCGGCGCTGTAGTGGGCGCCGTACTGGAGGCTGCCGGGCTCGACGGGCATCCAGAGGATGTTCTCGTCGGCCGCCCCGTCGGTGCCGTCGCTCTCGCCCGCCTCGTACTCGCCGTCCAGCGGCGCTTCGAAGAGCACGCGCTGGCTGCGGCCGACGCCGCGCGCGAAGGCGTCCTCCAGCGGGCTGAGCGCGGGATCGTAGGCGTACTCGCCGGTCTCCCAGGCCGGGCCGACGTACCGGCCGTACGCGTCGTACTCCGCGCCGCCGTACTCGGCCCGGAACAGCTCGCGCAGCTGGATGCGGCGGACCGCGCAGCCCGCGAGCGGCCGGGCGACGAGGGTGTGCTGCGGGCCCTCGACGGGGCCGAGGAGCAGGGTGCCCGGGGCGAGCCGGCCGAGGAAGTACCAGTGGCCCTGCTGGGCCGCGTCGACCGCGAAGAGGTCCATCGCGCCGCCGGTGACCAGCCACAGCACGTGCGGCCCTTCGAGCGGCAGGCTGCGCAGGCCCGTGCAGTCGACTTCGGTGCCGAGGCCGCCGAGGGCGTGCAGCACGGTGTCGTCGGCGGCCGTGCCGGTGGCCGCGGGGTGCGGGGTTGTCACCTGATCAGGACTCCTTGACCAGCTCTGCGTACGCGCCCTGGGCGGCGACCAGGTCCTCGTGCCGCCCGCGCTCGACGACCGTGCCGTGGTCCAGGACCACGATCTCGTCGCTGTCGCGCACCGTGCTGAGGCGGTGTGCGATGACGACGCAGGCGCAGCCCAGGCGCCGCAGGTTGTCCATGATGATCTGTTCGGTCTCCGCGTCCAGCGCGCTGGTGACCTCGTCCAGGACGAGGATGGAGGGGCGCCGGACCAGGGCCCGGGCGATCTCCAGGCGCTGCCGCTGGCCGCCGGAGAAGTTCCGGCCGTCCTGCTCGACGCGGCTGTGGATGCCGCCGGGTCGGCGGGCCACCATGTCGTACGCCGCGGCGTTCTTCAGCGCCTCGATGACGGCCTCGTCGGGGATCGAGGGGTCCCACAGCGCGACGTTGTCGCGGACCGTGCCCTCGAAGAGGAAGACGTCCTGGTCGACGAAGGAGACCGAGGAGGCGAGCGCGCCGCGGGAGATGTCCTCCAGCCGCTGCCCGTCGATGTGGATGGTGCCCTCCCAGGGGCTGTACAGGCCGGAGATCAGCCGGGAGACGGTGGACTTGCCGCTGCCGGAGCCGCCGACGAGGGCGACCTGCTGCCCGGGCCCGACGGTCAGCGAGAAGTCGGTGAGCAGCGGCTTGTCCAGCGGGCTGTAGCCGAAGGTGATGTGCGTCAGCTCCACGTGGCCCTTGAGGCGGCGGGTGGACGCGACCGGCTCGGGGCGGGTGTAGAGGGAGTCGACCGGGAAGGACTCGACGTCCTTCAGGCGGGCGACGTCGGCGGCGAAGTCCTGGATGCGGCCGGCCATGCCGTTGAGCCGGGTGATGGGCGCCGTGAAGTTGGTGACCAGCGCCTGGAAGGCGACAAGGAGACCTACCGACATATGGCCTTCGACCGCGCGCAGTCCGCCGATGAGCAGGATGCAGGCGCTGTTGAGGGCGGCGAGGGTGGGCGCGACAACGGCGAGCCAGGAGGTGGGTACGCCGAGCCGCTGCTGGCCGTCCAGGGTGGTCGCGTGCTGTCCGGCCCAGCGGCGGAAGTAGCCGTTCTCCCCGCCGGTGGCCTTCATCGTCTCGATGAGCTGCAGACCGCTGTACGAGGTGTTGGTCAGCCGGGCGGTGTCGGCGCGCAGCTTCTGGGTGCCGGTGGCGCGCATCCGTACGACGATGCGCATCGCGGCGACGTTGAGCAGCGCGACGGCCACGCCGATGAGGGTGAGCTGCGGATCGTAGGACCACAGCAGGAACGCGTAGAGGATGACGACGACCGCGTCCACGGCGGCCGCGGCGAGGTCCCTGGCGAGGGTCTCGGCGACCGTGTCGTTGGTCTGCAGGCGCTGGACGAGGTCGGCGGGGTTGCGTTGCGCGAAGAAGGTGACCGGCAGCCGGAGCAGATGGCGCAGGAAGCGGGCGCTGCTCAGGGTGGAGGAGATGATGCGGCCGCGCAGCAGGTTCGCCTGTTGCAGCGCGGTGAGCGCGGCGGTGAGCACGAGCGTGGTGCCCATCGACGCGAAGAGCACTCCGAGCAGCGACGTCTGGTCGCCGATCAGGAACATGTCGATGTACGTACGGCTCAGCGCGGGCACCGTCGCACCGACCACGACCAGCAGGAAGCTGGCGAGGACGGCGGCGAGCATGGTGCCGGAGGTGCCGCGCAGCCGGGGCGGCAGGGCGCCGAGGACGCCGGGCTTGCGGCCGCCCTTGCGGAAGTCCTCACCGGGCTCGAAGGTCAGCACGACGCCGGTGAAGCTGGTGTCGAAGTCCTCGGCGGGCACGAAGCGGCGGCCCCGGTCGGGGTCGTTGATGAACGCGCCCTTGCGGCCGAAGCGGCGCCCCATGCCGTCGAAGACGACGTAGTGGTTGAACTCCCAGAAGAGGATGGCCGGGGTCCGGACCTCGGCGAGCGCGGCGGGCTCCATCTGCATGCCCTTGGCCTTCAGGCCGTAGGCGCGGGCCGCCTTGAGGACGTTGGAGGCGCGGGAGCCGTCGCGGGAGACGCCGCACGCGATGCGCAGCTCCTCCAGCGGGACGTGCCGGCCGTAGTGGCCGAGGACCATGGCGAGCGAGGCGGCGCCGCACTCCACGGCCTCCATCTGGAGGATGGTGGGCGTACGGACCGTTTTGCCGGCGCCCTTGGCGGCTCCGGAGCCGCCGGAGCGGCGCCGGTCGGGCTTGGTGTTCGGGCGGTGCCGGCCGCGGCCGCCGGGCGGCAGCGGGGGCGGCGCCGGGGCTTCGGACGGCGCGGTCACGGGAGGAGCCAATCGATCGGGCGCTGCGCGGTGAGGTGGATCGCGCCGGTGACGGGCGTCATGGAGCCGATCGCGTTCGGCGGGCCGTCGGCGTTGGACCACTTGTAGCCGGACTTCGTGTCCTTGGAGCGCTCCAGCTCGACGAGGACGGCGATCGGCTGGCCGTCCGCCGTGAACTGCTCGCCGAGCTCGCGGTCGCCGAGGAAGCCGGCGATCTGGCGGCTGCTCTGCGGCGCCCGGCCGACGGCCTTGACCTTGCCGCGGAGCACGCCGTACTGCTGCGTGGGCACGGACTGGACGGTGAGGTCGACATCGGCGCCGACGGGGACGGTGGCGGCGCTGCGGCTGGGTACGTACACCATCGCCACCAGCGGTTCGTGCGCGCTCTGGACGCGCTCGACGCTCGCGACGTCGGCACCCATCGTGACCACCGAGCCGATCTTGCCGACCAGGCTGGTGACGCGGCCCGGCGCCACCGCGCGGACGGCGCGGTCGCCCTGTGCGGTGCGCACCTTCAGTACCGGCGCTCCGGCCCGGAGCTGCTGGCCCTCCTTGGCGAAGATCTCGGTGACCTGGCCGGCGACCGGGCTCTGCAGGACGTAGCTGCCCTGCGGGTGGGTCAGGATGCCGGGTGAGGTCAGCTTGGAGGACACGGACCCGGTGACCGCCCAGAAGGCGGCGACGGCCATCACGACGACGGTGACGGCGAGGACGAGGCCGCCCTGCGGCCGGGCGTAGCGCACGGGCAGGTCGAGCTCTTCAGGCGACTGGAGCTTGGCCAGCGCCTTTTGCCGGAACTGCACGGAACTTTTCCCTCGACTGCTTTTGTCTCATTCGGTGCCGACGCATACACCAAAGGGCAGCGCAGGCGAAAAGGCGACCCAATGGGACACGCGCGACATGGCGCACCAATGATCCATGAAAATACCCGCTGTTCGGGCATACCAAGGCATGACCGTAACACAGGCGGAAAAGCCCGTACTTGACGGGCGATGACGGCGGCCGAAGGCGTCCGTGCGCCCCGGAGCAAATGCTCCGGGGCGCACGGCAAACCTATGGGTACGGATATGTACCAATAGGTCGAGTCACGCCTGCGGCGGTGAGGCCGAGAGCGGCGATGCGACTCAGAGACCCTGGGTCAGGCCCTCGACGGTGCCCACGGCGTTGATGCCGGCGGTCTGCTGCACGGTGCCGTTGACCTGGCCGAGGGTGCTGCTGACGGTGCCGCCGGTCAGACCGTCGACGGTGCCGACGACCTGGTTGACGGTGCCCGAGACGCCGAGGCCACCGGCGATGGCGTCCAGCTCGGCGTCGGCGATCTCAGCGGTCTCGACCTGGGGGGTGAAGTCCATGACTTGCGTTTCCCTTCAATTACTGTGGGTCATACTCGAATAACACGGAAGTCGGCGGCAGAACATAACCCGGCGGCCATATCGGTCATTTACCGAATGGAAACCGGGGAGGCATTCGCACAACTCCCGCGTCGAAATGATCCAAGCACGCCAACTGCTAGCCGGGCCAACCCGCTTGCGGCGGCCGGTCGGCACATTCCACCGGCACCGGACCATCGCGTGCAGTTTTATGCACGGCTTGGTGACGAGTCCTTCACAAGAACGTTTACCCGCAGGCCGGCGGCGGCGCGCGCACGCCGGACCCATCCGGACATACCCGCGCCAAGCCCCGGACGCGCGCGGGCCGCCGCGCGCCGGCCGGCACACACTGTGCCGCCGATGCGCGGGCGATGTGCAGATTCTTTGAAACCCGCCTGCGCGGCTCAACCTCACGGCCGCGGCGGCATCCGCGCCGGCCCGGCGCGACCGAGGGGTCAGGGCACCGAAACCCCGCCGGGCAGCGCCGCGCGCCAGCCGCGCAGCGTCTCCAGTACCCGCTCCAGCTCGCCGACGATCCGGTCCAGCTCGCCGGCGGTGCGTGCGTCGCAGGAGTACGGCAGCCGGCCCTCGGCCTCGATCACGCCGACCTCGACCACCGGCGACGTCCGGCCGGACGCACCTTCTTCACACATGATGCGGAAGTGGAACTGCGGGAAGCCCCGCTCCGGCTGCGCCGAGAGGTTCCAGCCGACCGGTTCCGCCAGATGCATGATCCCGTCGTGGCCACCGGCCTCGGCGGCCGTGTGCACACGCCGGCACCACACCGGGCACACCACGGGCCGTACGGCCAATGTCACGGGATCCAGCATTTCGTCCGTCATATGCACATTATCCGGCCGGTATGCCTCATGCGCTCTTGAACGACGCGCGGGAGGCCCCACTTGGGCGCGCCCGCGCGCGGGATCAGCCGGAGGCCCGTACCAGCAGTTCCGGCGTGAGCCGGACCGTACGGCTCGGCCCCACGGCCGGGCCCGCTCCCCCGCCCGGCGTCCGGTCCCCCGACCGCTCCGCCAGCAACCTGGCGGCCTCCGCCGCCAGTTCGCCGACCGGCTGGCGGACCGTGGTCAGCGCCGGGTCGGCCAGGCCCGCGAAGGGCACGTCGTCGAAGCCGGTGACCGCGACCTCGCCGGGCACGTCGGCACCCAGCTGGCGCAGCCGCTGCAGGGCGCCGACGGCGATCAGGTCGTTGGCGCAGACGATCGCGTCCGGACGGGACGGCCAGATGCGGTCGACGGCCTCCCGCCCCCACGCCACGGAGAAGTCGCCCAGCTCGACCCGGCCGGGGGCCTGCGGGTCCAGGGCGGCCGCGCCCGCCTCGTACGCGGCGCGCCGCTCGGCCGCCGTCGAGGTGGTGCCGGCCGCCCCCACGAACCAGGGCCGGCGGCGGCCCATCGCCGCCAGGTGATCCAGTACGAGGGCCATCCCGGCCGCGTTGTCCACCGCGACCGAGTCGGCGACGCCCGGGCCGCAGCCACGGTCCAGCAGCACCACCGGCACCCGCCGCGCGGCGTCCGTGACGGCCTCCCGGCTGAGCCGCTCGTCGACCGGTATCAGCACCAGCGCGTCCACCTGCCGGTCCAGGAACTCCGCGATCCGGGCCGCCTCGGTCGCCGGGTCGTCGTCGCAGTCGGCGAGCAGCAGGGCCCGCCCCGCGGCGTGCAGCGCGTGCTCCAGCTCGCGCACGAGCACGGGGAAGAAGGGGTTGGTGATCTGCGGCAGGACCAGGCCGACGGTGCCGGTGGCCCGGCGGCGCAGCGCGCGGGCGACATGGTTGGGGCGGTATCCCAGCCGCGCGGCGGCCTCGCGTACCGTACGGGCGGTCTCGGCACCGACCGGGCGGGTGCCGGCGAGCACGCGGGAGACGGTGGCGACGGAGCAGCCCGAGGCACGGGCGACGTCCTTGAGGGTGACTTCGGCCACGGTCGCGCCCTTCGCTCGGCTCGGCTGCGCGCCTGCGAGCGGCGTACGCTGCGGCAACGGCGGGCAAACGTTATCACCGGGCAGCCGCCGGGCACTGTGGGATGAATCATTGACAACCGACCCGGTATACGGGTGAACTCTTCGCGGCCCTTTGGAGAACGATTTCCCACGCTCTCCCGGAGGGGTCACCGCACCACCGTTCAACAGGGCAAAGGGGCTCGACCGTTGGCCAGAAAGATCATCCTCGACTGCGACCCGGGGCACGACGACGCGATCGCCATGCTCCTGGCCCACGGGAACCCCGACATCGAGCTCGTCGCCGTGACGACCGTGGTCGGCAACCAGACGCTGGAGAAGGTCACCCGCAACGCGCTCTCCGTGGCGCGGATCGCGGGCATCACCGACGTGCCCTTCGCCGCCGGCTGCCCGCGTCCCCTCGTACGCAACATCGAGACCGCCGGTGACATCCACGGCGAGACCGGGCTGGACGGCCCCGTGCTGCCCGACCCGACCTGCGTCCTGGACGAGCGGCACGCCGTCGATCTGATCATCGACACCGTGATGTCCCACGAGCCGGGCGAGATCACCATCGTCCCGACCGCGGGCCTCACCAACATCGCGCTGGCCGCCCGCAAGGAGCCGCGCATCGTCGAGCGGGTCCGCGAGGTCGTCCTGATGGGCGGCGGCTACCACGAGGGCAACTGGAGCGCGGTCGCCGAGTTCAACATCGTCATCGACCCCGAGGCCGCGCACATCGTCTTCAACGCGGGCTGGCAGGTCACCATGGTCGGCCTGGACCTCACCCACCAGGCGCTCGCCACCCCCGAGGTCGTCGAGCGGATCGCCGCGCTCGGCACCAAGCCCGGCAAGTTCGTCGAGGAGCTGCTGGAGTTCTTCGGCACCACCTACCGCGACCACCAGGGCTTCGAGTCGCCGCCGGTGCACGACCCGTGCGCCGTCGCGTACGTGATCGACCCGGACGTGATGACCGTGCGCCGGGCCCCGGTCGACATCGAGCTGACCGGCACCCTGACCAAGGGCATGACCGTGACGGACTTCCGCGCGCCGGCCCCGGCCGACTGCCGCACCCAGGTCGCGGTGAAGCTGGACCACGGCCGCTTCTGGGACCTGGTCGTGGACGCCCTGGAGCGGATCGGCGACCCCGAGCTGATCGGCGAGAACCCGCAGAAGCCCGGAGACGTACTGGCATGAGCGCATCCACCACGACGGGGCAGCCCTCGGGCGGCCTGACGGAGAGACCCGGCGTCCGGGTCGGTGTCCTGCTCACGGCGCTGCTGGCGGCGTGCTTCGCCTTCCAGCTCAACGCGAGCATGCTGAGCCCCGCGCTCAAGAGCATCGAGGACAGCCTGCACGCCACCTCGGCGGAGATCGGCCTCACCCAGACCGCGTTCTTCACCTCGGCGGCGCTCTTCTCGCTCTTCCTGCCGCGGCTCGGCGACGTGATCGGCCGCCGCAAGGTGCTGGCCGGGATGATGGCCGTGATGGTCGTCGGCTGCGTCATCGCCGCGCTGGCGACGAGCGTGCCGATGCTCTTCGCGGGCCGCGTCCTCCAGGGCGTGAGCGGCCCGACCGTACCGCTGTGTCTGATCATGCTGCGGGTCGAGGTCACCGAGCCGAAGAAGTACGGCACCCTGCTCGGCGTGATCACCGCGGTCAACGGCGGCATCGCGGGCGTGGACTCGCTCGCGGGCGGCTACCTCGCCGACCAGTACGGCTTCGGCGCGGTCTTCTGGGCGATGGCGATCGTCGCGGCGCTCGCCGCGGTGCTGGTCGCCACGATGACCCGGGAGTCCACCGCGCCCGTGAAGAGCCGGATGGACTGGCCCGGCGTCCTCCTCCTCGTCATCTCGGTCGGCACCCTGCTGACCGCGTTCAACGAGGCGGGCAAGCTGGCCGCCGCGAACTGGCCGCTGATCGCCGTGCTCGTCGTCATCGCCGCGCTCGCCTTCGCGCTGTTCTGGCGTACGGAGAGCCGCAGCGGCCACCCGCTGGTCGCCACCCACCACCTCAAGCAGCGCTCGACCTGGGCCCTGCTGCTGACCACGGTCCTCACGATGACCGGCGTCTTCGCCGTCATGAACGGCCTGATCCCGGCCTTCGCACAGGACGCGCACGCGGGTCTGGGCATGTCGGCCGAGGCGTCGGCGTGGTGGACGCTGACGCCGTACGCGCTCGCCGGCCTGGCGATGGGCCCGCTGGCCGGCCGGCTCTCCGCGACCTTCGGGTACGGCCGCATCCTGCGGTTCGGGCTCGTCGGCACGGTGGTGACCATCGTCCTGATGATCGTCACCAACGGCAGCCACTCCCGGGTGCTGCTCCTGGCGATGTCGCTGCTGGTCGGCATCGCGTACGCGGGCGTGGCGAACATCGTCCTCAACGGGCTCGGCATCGTGCTCTCCCCGCGCGAGAACCCGGGCTTCCTGCCGGGGCTGAACGCGGGTGCGTTCAATCTGGGGGCGGGGCTGAGCTTTGCGGTCTTGTACGCGGTGAAGACCGCGGCCGTACCGTCCGACCCGTCCTCGCCGTCGGACTACACCGCCGCGATGATCGCGGGTGTGGTGATCATCGCGGGGGCGTTTGCGGCGTCCTTCTTGATCCCGAAGCCGGTGTCCGCCGAGGCGGACGGATAGCCGACGGACCGACGGTCGGGGTGCGTGACGGTTGTTCCCTCACGCACCCGCCGTCGTGGCTGGTCGCGCAGTTCCCCGCGCCCCTAGCGGCGCAGGTATGAGCCCAATCGCTCTATCGCTGCCGGGTTGCGCGGGCTCTCCACCAAGTCCGCATAGTCCAGCGTGACGATGCGCTTGTGCTTGATCGCGGAGACGTTCGCCAGCGGCTTGTAGTGCAGCAGGAACTGCTTCTTCTGCTCGGCGGTCGTGTCGCCGTAGTCGTTGATGACGATCACGTTGGGGTCGCGCTCGACGACGGTCTCCCAGCCGACCGTCGTCCAGGAGTCGGCGAGGTCGTGGGTGATGCTGTGGCCGCCCGCCTTGGTGATGATGTCGTCCGGGGCCGCGTAGCGGCCCGCCGTGAACGGCTTGTCCTGTCCGCTGTCGTACAGGAAGACGTCCGGCCGGTCCGCACCCTTCGGCGCCTTCCGCCGTACCTCCGCGACCCGCGCCTTGGAGTCCGCGATCAGGTTCCGTGCCCGGTCCTCCACCCCGAAGAGCTTTCCCAGCTGGGTGAGGTCGGTGTAGAGCGCCTCCAGCGGCGGCATGATGCCGCGTGCCGAGCCGCGTCCGTTGTGGCAGGACTCGGTGAGGACGTAGGAGTCGATGCCGAGCTTGCGCAGGGACGCCGGGGTGAGGCTGCCCTCGCGGAAGCCGTAGTTCCAGCCCGCGAAGACCAGGTCGGCGCGCGCGTCGACGGCCAGCTCCTCGGTGATCTCGTCCTTCGACAGCCACTTCGCCTTCTCGTACCCGTCCTTCCAGGGCACGCCGCTCAGCTTCCCCTTGTCGTCCGGCATGACGAACCCGGCCATCCGGTCCTCCAGGCCCAGCGCGAACATGATCTCGGTGATGCCGACGTCGTTGGTCACCACCCGCTCGGGCACCTTGTCGAAGGTGAGCTTCCTGCCGCAGTTCTCGATGGTGACCGCGGACCCGCGGGCATCCGGTGCGGCCTTCTCCACCTGCGCGCCGCACCCGGTAAGGGTCAGCGCGAGAAGGGCGGCGAGCGCGGTCGCCGGGCGTCGTACGGACATGGTCACTCCTGGTCGTTCAGGTCGAAGAGCAGCTGGACGGCGCCGGTCACCGGGTGCGTGACGCGATGCGCCCGTACGCCGAACACCTCGGCCAGCAGCCGGGGTCGCAGTACGTCGTGCGGCGGGCCGGAGGCGACCACGTGGCCGCCGTCGAGCACGTACAGCAGGTCGCAGTGGCTCGCGGCGAGGTTCAGGTCGTGCAGCGCGGCGAGCACGGTGAGGCCGCTGCGGCGCACCAGGGACAGCACCTCCAACTGGTGGGCGATGTCCAGGTGGTTGGTCGGCTCGTCGAGGACGAGGACCCGGGGCTGCTGGGCGAGGGCGCGGGCGATCAGGACGCGCTGCTTCTCGCCGCCGGAGAGCGAGCGGAAGCCGCGCCCGGCGAGGTGGGCCGCGCCGACCCGGTCCAGCGCCTCGGCGCAGAGCGCGGCGTCGGCGGCGGAGCGCCCGCCGAACGGGGAGCCCCGGTGGTGCGGCAGCCGGCCCATCGCCACCACCTCGGCGGCGGTGAAGTCGAATTCGGCGGCGGACTCCTGGGGCAGCGCGGCCAGCCGGCGGGCGGCGGCGCGCGCGTCCATCGCGTGCAGGTCGTCGCCGTCCAGCCGTACCGTGCCCGCGGTGGGCCGCAGCGCCCGGTACACGCAGCGCAGCAGCGTGGACTTGCCGCTGCCGTTCGGCCCGACCACCCCGACGACCTGCCCGCTGTCGGCCCGCAGCGCGATGTCCTCGACGATCCGCGCCCCCGCGAGCTCGACCGTCACGTCTTCGACGTCGAGGCGCATCACCGGCCGCCCCCGAACGCGTAGCCACCGCGCCGCATCAGCAGCAGGAAGCACGGCACGCCGAGCACGGCGGTGATCACGCCGACGGGTATCTCGGCGGGTGCGAGCAGCAGCCGTGAGACGAGGTCCGCCCAGACCAGCAGCACGGCGCCGGCGAGCGGCGCGAGGACCAGCACCCGCCGGTGGTCGGCGCCGACGAGCATCCGTACGACGTGCGGCACCATCAGCCCGACGAACCCGATCGCGCCCGACACGGCGACGACCGCGGCGGTGACGGCCGCGGTCACCACGAACAGCTCGGTGCGCAGCCGGCCCGCGCGCACGCCGAGGGCGGCGGCGGTCTCGTCCCCCATCGCGAGCGCGTTCAGGTGCCCGGCCCGGGCGCCGAGGTACCCGATGCCGGCCAGCACGGTGACCGCGGCGAGCGGCACCGAGCCCCAGGTCGCCCCGCCCAGGCTGCCGAGCAGCCACATCATCGCGGCCCTGGCCGCCTCGCCGCGCTCGGCCCGGAAGACCATCAGCGTGGTGAGGGCGGAGAAGCCGTACGACAGGGCGGTACCGGCGAGGACGAGCCGCAGCGGCGTCAGTCCGTATGCCGTACGCGCCGCCATGTAGACGAGCACCATCGCCACGAGTGCCGACAGGAACGCGGACACCGACAGCGCCCACACGCCCAGCGCGGCGAACGCGCCCCACAGCAGTACCGCGTTGGCGCCGACCGCGGCGCCGGAGGAGACGCCGAGCACGAAGGGGTCGGCGAGCGCGTTGCGCACCATGGCCTGCACGGCCACGCCGACCGAGGCCAGCCCCGCGCCGACCACGGCCGCCAGGACGGCGCGCGGCAGCCGTATCTCCCAGACGATGGTGTACGCGGCGACCTCGTCACCCCGTATCGTCCCGCCGCTCAGCCCGGCCCCCAGGAAGCGCAGCGTCTCGCCCCACGTCACGCCGGACGCGCCCAGCCCGACCCCGCACAGCAGGGAGACGAGCAGGAGCAGGGCGAGCACGGCTGCGGAAGCGGGGACCGGGAGGCGGCGAACCGCGGGCGGTCCGGCCGCGGCGGGTGCCGGGGCGGTGGTCATGGCGGGCACGGGCGGGCGTCCTTCGCCTCGGGCCGCGTCCGTACGTACAGGGGGCGGCGCACCCGGCGCCGGGCAGGCTCCGTCGCGTCATCCCTCTCGCAGTCCGCGGCGAGCAGTCGGGAGATGTGCCACCCCGCGGGTCATCGGACTCACGCGACCACTGCGTACGGCCCACTGCGAAAGGGCCGCGGCACGCGCTCGCGCACACCGTTGCGGGTCAGCGCCGGACTCTCACCGGACTTCCCCCACGGGACACAGTCGCAGCCTAACAGCGCCCCAAACCGACAGAACACGGGCTCGGCCGGACCCCCGCGCCGGTGCGCGGCGGCCCGGCCGGGCCGGTCGGTCACCGCATCGGTTTCAGCGCCCCGCCGTGATAGCGGACGCCCGGGTTCCACAGGAGGAAGGAGTGGATGCCGTCGTCGGCCGCCGCGCGGAGCTGGGCGGATACTTCGGCGTCGCCGTAGGAGACGCCGAGGGAGAAGTCCTGGATCCAGGGGACGATCTGGGCGTCGGTGTGGCGGGTCTTCTTCGCGAAGTCGGCGAGGGACTTCTTGGTGATGGGGTACGGCTCGGAGTTCGGGTCGGAGACGCCGTACTCGCCGGGGGCCCAGTGCGAGGGGTAGATCATCGGCGCGATGTAGTCGCACTGCTTCGCGAGCGCGCCGATGTCCTGGGCTATCTCCTTCGGGCGGGTGACCGCTATGCCGAAGACGGAGACGCCGAGGAAGGCGCCGTGCTCGCGGGCGACCGCGCGGGTCCGCGCGACCAGGCCGGTTATCGAGTCCTCCGGTGAGGTCTTGCCGAGGCCGGGGAAGGACATGCCGCTCAGCTTGCCGTCCGGGCGGCGGATGTAGTCGTAGAGGATGTCGTCGAAGCCGAGCTTCGCGGCCTCGGCGGCGAGGTCGAGGTGGTACTGGCGGACGTCCTCGTTCGCGAAGTTGGTGAAGGAGAGGGAGCCGTACTTGGAGCCCGCGCCGTACGGGCCGCCGTCCGGGGTGCGGACGACCCGGTCACGGTGGCCGTCCTTCCAGGACGCGGAGGCCAGGATCGGGTCGCGGAAGGCGACGATGCGGCCGACGACCGCGCCGCCGGCCGCGTGGATCTCCTTGATGGCCTTCTTCGCGTCGTAGTAGCCCTTGGCCGCGCCGATCCGCTTCGCGAGCGGCACCTTCGAGTCGTAGCCGATCTCGCCCAGCTCGTCCTTGATGTCGAGCTGGACGGCGTTCAGCTTGCCCTCCTTGAGCAGCTTCAGCACCGGCTCGCGCAGCTGGTCCGAGGCCCATGCCTGGCCGCTGACGTGCACCGCGCGCAGCAGCGGCCGGCGTACCGTCACCACCGCGTCCTCCCGGGCGGTGTTCCCGGCCGCGTCGGTGGCGACGGCGGTGGCCTTGGCGGGCGGCCGCGGGAGCCGGACGGCGAAGCGGCCGTCCTTGCCCACGTCCGCCTTCCGGCCCGCGACCGTCACGGCGGTGGCGCCGTGCGCGCGCCCCTTGACCGTGACCGGCCCGCGCAGACTCCGGCCCTCGGGGTCGGCCACCGCGAGCTTCGGCGGCGTCGTGTCGACGGTCAGCTCGCGGGTGAGCTCGGAGCCGCCGCCGAGCATCGAGCCCTCGGTGGCGACCTTCAGCTCGTGCGTGCCGTCCCGGGTGCCTTCCAGACCCAGCGTCAGCTGCCGTCCGGACGTACGGACCGGCACGTGCTTGCCGTCGAGCGTGACCTCGGCGCCGCGCAGCCGCTCCCCCTTCGGCGCGGTCACCGCCACCCCGCCCTTGTGCAGCGCGTCGGCGTTCACCACGCCGCCCGCCGGCAGCCCGGCCAACCGGAAGGCGGGCGCCCGGTACTGCCGTACGAGGAGCACGCCGCCGACCACCAGGGCCATGGCCAGGACACCGGCCAGAAGAATGACGAGCGCTCTGCGCGGGGAACGAGTACGGGAGGAATCAGCGGAAGTAGAGGAAGTGGAGGAATCCGATGGATTCAGGAAAAGCTTCTTCCAGTTGAGCCGCATTGGCACGCCCTTTCCAGGAGGTCTCGTGCATCTCCGTCGCTCGCGTCCGGTCCCTCTCCGCCGGCCCGGCCTCGTCGTCCTGTCCCTGCTGACGCTGGCCGCGTCGGCCGTCTCCTGCGCCGAGTCCCGCGGTGGTGCGCCACCGCCGGAACCCTCGGCTCCGAAAACCGCCAGTGGTCCGCAGGATTCCCCCTCGGCCCGGCCCGAACACCCGTCACGGCCCAAGTCACCGGCCTCGGTGCACGCCAACGAGCTCGGTGCGGTACCGGTGCTGATGTACCACCAGATCGTGGACAAGCCACGCAGCGCGTACGACCGCAGGCCCGCCGACTTCCGCGCCGAGCTGGAGCGGCTGGCGAAGGAGGGCTATGTGCCGGTGACCGCCGGCGCCTACAGCGCGGGGAAGATCGACATACCGGCCGGGCGGCACCCGGTCGTGCTCACCTTCGACGACTCCACCGACAGCCAGTTCGCGCTCGGGGACGACGGCCGGCCGGCCGCGGACTCCGCGGTCGGCATCCTGCGCGACGTGGCCCGGCGGCACCCGGGGTTCACGCCCGCCGCCACCCTCTTCGTGAACGGCGGCGCGTTCCCCAAGACGGGAACGAAGAAGGCGCTGCGGTGGCTGCACGGCCACGGCTTCGAGGTCGGCAACCACACGCGGGACCACGCCAACCTCCGGGACATCTCCGCGGGCGCGGCGCAGCAGCAGATAGCCGCCGGCCAGCAGGTCATCGAGGAGAGCGTGCCGGGCGCGAAGGTGACCTCGCTGGCCCTGCCGTTCGGCGTCCAGCCCAATCCGCCCGGCCTGGACGTCAAGGGGGCGGCGGACGGGGAGCGGTACGCGTACGACGGTGCGTACCTCGTCGGCGCGGGCCCGGCCCCCTCCCCGTACGCCACCGCCTTCGACCCGGTCGGCATACCCCGCATCCGCTCGGCGGGCGCGCACGACGAGGACGCCCAATTCGGCTCCGCGCACTGGCTGGACGAGCTGCGCGACGGGGCGGTCGCGCGGTACACGTCCGATGGCGATCCGGATCGCGTCTCCTACCCGGAGTCGGGCTCGGCCCGGCCGGCGAAGGAGTTCCGGGAGCGGGCGGAGCCGTACTGAGCCGCCCCTGATCCGCCCTGGTCGGTCTTTGGCCGGTCCTTGGTCCGTCCTTGGGCGCATAGCAGTGAGGCGGGGGGGGGGGGGCGGGGGGGGGGGGGCGCGCCCGCCCCCCGGCGCCCCCCCCCCCCCCCCCCCCCCCACCCCCCCCCAAAAAACCGCCCCCCCCCCCCCCCCCCCCCCCCCCCCCCCCAAACCCCCCCCCCCCCCAAAACC
>NZ_JBITXL010000007.1:0-329143 GCF_044544685.1 Streptomyces sp. NPDC053542 | reverse complement strand
CGTATCAGCGGGAACGGCTCCCGGCTCACCCGCTGCGCGTCCTCCAGCGGCCGGCGGGCCTGCGCGCTGCGCGGCGCGATGACGTGGAAGGCCGTGCCCAGCGCCCGGGCCCGCCGGAAGACCCGGACCAGCGCGGGCACGCCGCAGCACGCGCAGACCGTGGAGCAGGCCCCGAGGTCCACGAGGAGGCTCGCGGCGCCCCGGTTGAGGAGGATGAGCATCTCCTCGCGGGCCTGGGTGACGCGGGCGCAGTCGAACTCCGGCGGGCGGAGCACCACGGCTCCGCCGGCCGACTGAGTGCATGAGGGGCTCCGGGGAGGACTGGACATCGCATCTCCTGAACGGCCGGGCCGGCGCGCCGCACCGGCGGGGGAATTCATGTGCCCGTCACGTGGTCCGCAGCATTGACGTGCCGTTCGGATATCCGGTCACTCGGGCTCGGGGAAATTCCACGGTAGGGCGGCGGGCCGAGGCCCCGCCACCGCAGGGCCCGCCGCCACACGGCATTCGCTGCGTATTCGCCCCGCGGGTTTTCTTCCCGGCGGCCGGTGTGTTCAGTCCTTCAGCTGAGGCAATACCTTTGTGCGATAGAAGTCGAAGAAACCGCGCTGGTCCTGTCCGATCTGGTTCACATAGACGGTGTCGAATCCGGCGGTCGCGTACTCCTGCACCGCCGCGACATGTGCCTCCACGTCGTCGCCGCAGGTCACGGCGGATGCCACCTGATCGCGGGTGACAAGGGTCGAAGCCTGCTCGAAATGGCGCGGGGTCGGCAGTACCTGTCCCAGTTCGCCCGGCAGTTGTTCGTTGGCCCACAGCCGGTGCGCGGTGCGCACGGCTTCCTCGCGGTCGGTCCCGTAACAGACCTTCAGGCCGCCGTGCACCGGCTTGCCCCCGCCGCCGCCCCGCCGGAACCGCTCGATCGCGTCCGCGTCCGGCGCGACGGTGATGAATCCGTCGCCGATCCGCGCGGCCAGTTCCGTGGCGGTCGGCCCGAAGCCGGAGACATCGATCCGCACCGGCTCCTCGGGAACGGTGTACAGTCGCGCGTTCTGCACGGTGTAGTGCTTTCCGTGGTGACTGACTTCCTTTCCCTCGAAGAGCGACCGCATCACCTGTATCGCTTCTTCCAGCATTTCCAGCCGGACCGAGGTCTGCGGCCATTCGCCGCCCACGACTTGCTCGTTGAGCGCTTCGCCGCTGCCCACGCCGAGCCGGAAACGGCCATTGAGGAGTACCGCGCTGGTGGCCGCCGCCTGTGCCGTGATCACCGGGTGCAGCCGCTTGGTCGGGCAGGTCACGGCGGTCTCGACGGGCAGTGACGTGGCCTCGGCGAGCGCCCCGATCACCGACCAGACGAAGGGCGACTGGCCCTGTTCGTCATTCCACGGATGGAAATGGTCGGAGATCCACAGGGAAGTGAATCCGGCCTGTTCCGCCATGCGTGCCTGTTCCACCAGTGCGCGCGGGTCGTGCTCCTCGCAGGAGAGGAAATAGCCGTACTCCGTCATCAAAGCTCCTCATCAGGTCCTGGTCCGCCGCGCGAGGCCGGCGACGGCCAGCGCCCCGGCGGCCGCGGCGACGGCCAGGGCGCGGGCGTGCTCGGTGGCCCACAGCTGGCAGGAGCGCCAGTGCGACGCGTCACCGAAGGAGCCGTGGGCCCCGTGGTCCCGGCCGTCCATGCCGTCGACCGGCTTCCAGAGGTTGTCCGGCGCCGGCGGCTCGGCCTCCTCGTCCGTCTGCTGCGAGTCGAAGCCCGTACGCGCCAGATAGCGGTCCAGCAGGCCGGGGACGAGCCGGTTGGCGAGCACCGTCGCCGTGGTGGAGCCGCCCACGCAGTACTGCTTGCGCCGGGGGTGGTCGGCGGCGTACACGATGCCGCGCGCGGCGACCTCCGGCTGGTAGATGGGCGGCACCGGCTGCGGCCGCCGCGGCAGCCGGGAGAGCACCCAGGAGAACTGCGGGGTGTTGACGGCCGGCAGCTGGACGACGGTGATCCGTACGTTGCTCTTGTCGTGCATCAGTTCCGTGCGCACCGACGAGGTGAAGCCCAGGATCGCGTGCTTGGCACCGCAGTACGCGGACTGCAGCGGGATGGACCGCTCGCCGAGCGCGGAGCCGACCTGCACGATCGTGCCCGCGTCGCGCGGCACCATCCGGGCCAGCGCCGTCTGCGTACCGTGCACGAAGCCGAGGTACGTCACCTCCGTCACCCGTTTGAACTCCGCGGGGCGCACCTCGGTGAACGGCGCGAAGAC
Organism: Streptomyces sp. NPDC053542; assembly: GCF_044544685.1. NCBI lineage: Bacteria > Bacillati > Actinomycetota > Actinomycetes > Kitasatosporales > Streptomycetaceae > Streptomyces > Streptomyces sp. NPDC053542. The sequence goes on along the minus strand of NZ_JBITXL010000007.1, from coordinate 326,885 downwards.
CCCGGCGAAGGCGCAGTTGACCCAGACGTCGATGGGCCCGAACTGCGCCTCGACCGCGTCGGCCGCGGCCTCGACCTGGGCCGGGTCGGCGACGTCGGTGGGCAGCGCCAGGGCCCGGCCGCCGGCCGCCGCCACCTCGCCGGCGGCCGCGTCGAGGCCGGCCTGGCCGCGGGCCAGCAGCCCGATACTGGCGCCCCGGCGGGCGAATTCCCTGACGACGGCGCGGCCGACGCCCGCGCTCGCTCCGGTGACGACGACGGTCTGGCTCATCGGCGGTCTCCTCGGACGGGTCCCCCGAGGGGGAAACCCGCCCGGCCGGTCAGCCGGCCGGGCCGGACTCCTCGGGGGTGTGCGGCGGCGTTACGGGGTCGGGTGCGGGGCCGGGCGCCGGGCCCGGCGTCGGGGGTGCCGGATTGGGCGGTACCGGATCCGGCTCTGGCCGTGGGTTCGGCGCCGGGGGCACCGGGTCGGGTCCGGGCGCGGGCACCGGGCCGGGACCCGGCCCCGGTTCGGGACCGGGCGATCCCGGGCCCGGCCCGGGCGTCGGCGGCACCGGGTCGGGGGGCGGGGTGCCGGGGCGTCCCGGCGGCTGCGGCGTGGTCACGGGTCCTCCAGGGAGGGTGCGTGGTGCGGGCGGCCGGCGCCTGGGCGGGGGCGGGGGCAGTGCGCCTGCCCGCCGACCCGCCGGCATTCCCCGGGTGCCCGCCGGGGCCCGTGCGTAACGCCGGGGCGGCGATCCGTCCGGGCCCGGATCCGGCCGCTCAGTGGGTCACGGGCGTGGACCAGCGCAGCACCGCGCCGAGGCCGCCGGGCGGCACCGGGTCGCTGTGGTGCAGCAGTACGGCCTCCGCGCCGTTGGCCACCGCGGACCGCAGCAGGGCGTCGTCGGCGCGGGCCGGCGCGGGGTGCATCTCGCCCAGGTACTGCATCTCCGTGCCGCGCACGGCCAGCTGGTCGGGGTCGGGACCGACCCAGACCTCGCGGCCCGCGTCGCCGCCGTCGGGGCTGATCAGCAGCGTGTCGATGCGGTGTTCGCGGGCCGCCTCGACCAGGGAGGGCACGCCGGAGGTCACCGAGGACTGGCCGTCGCTGCGGCCCGCGCCGGTCTGGAAGCGCTGCACGGCGTCCATGACGTGGTCCTGTTCGAGCCCGGCGCGCACCTGGGCGATGTCCCGGTCCAGCCGGGTGCTGTCGGCTCCGGAGGCCCGGCCGCCGTGTTCGCTCTCGTAGGCGACGCCGCGCAGCCGCTCGGGGAGCCGGTCGCGCACCGCGCGGCGTTCGCGGGCGTCACCGACCAGCAGGATGAGGTCCGCGCCCGCGTGCGCGAAGGCTTCCTGGGTGGCCTCGGCGATCTCCCCGGCGTTCTGCTCCCAGGTGTTCTCGACCTTGAGCTGGAAGTGCCGCTCGGACCAGTCGCTGGAGGTCGTCCGGTGCACCGGGTAGTCCTCGCCGCTGACCTGGCCCGCGCTCTCGCGCGCGGTGTCGCTGCGCAGCTCGAAGTCGGCGCCGGTCCGGTCCACGTACACCACGAGGCAGACCGGGTTCTCGCCCAGCGCGTCCAGCAGGGGGGCCAGCCGGGGCACGGGCGACCAGGTGGCGCCGCGCATCGTGGGCGGCCCGGCGAGCGGGGTGTCCAGGACGACCTCGCCGCCGGTGGCGAAGACGGCGCGGCCCGCGTGGGCCAGCGATTCGCCCGGCCTGCGCAGCGTGAGCAGGGCGTCGTACACGGCGCGGCAGGTGGCGGCGTCGGCGCCCTGGCCGGACAGCTGATCGGCCGCGTGCTGTGCCGACAGCTCCTGCTGCTTGGCCGCGTCCTCCGTGCCGTGCGAGACATCGGCGTACACGGAAGCCCAGGGTCCCGGTCGTTCGATGAGCGGTTGCAGGAGCGAGAGTCGCATGGCGCTTCCTCCTCGGAATGGGGCGATCACCAGATACAGGGCCTCGAAGGAGGGCTTCGCAGGCCGTGATTCCGCTCTTCAGGGGCGTCGTCGCCGCGGTGGCTGAAGCGGTGGCCGATGCGGTGGTGCCATCACTCTTCGGGGTGCCCTCTTTGCCACTGTTCATGCAGTTCATCTCGGCTGCGCCGGTACCGGCCCGACGGGCCTCTCCAAGGCCGCCACAGCCCCGGAATCACGGGGTTTTCGCGGCTCGCCCTTCTGGGCCAGCCGAGGTTTCTCGGCCTCGGATAACGGTTACCTGGCGAGCCGAGACACATGCCCCCAGGCGCCCTCGTCGGCGACTCCAGCACGGCGCGGAGCGGGAAGGAGCCTCCGGAGATGTCGGAGATGGCGGACAAGAAGCAGGAGCAACGGGAGCGGTACTACGCGGACGACCCGAGTGACGGGCCACTGACCACCGACCAGGGTGTGCCGGTCGACCACACCGATGACTCCCTGCAGGCCGGCGAGCGCGGGCCCACGCTGATGGAGGACTTCCACTTCCGCGAGAAGATCACGCGTTTCGACCACGAGCGGATTCCGGAGCGCGTGGTGCACGCGCGCGGCTCCGGCGCGTACGGCTACTTCCAGCCCTACCGGTCCTGCGCGGAGTTCACCCGGGCCGCGTTCCTCCAGGACCCGGACGTCAAAACGCCGGTGTTCGTCCGCTTCTCCACCGTCCAGGGGCCGCGCGGCTCGGCCGACACGGTCCGGGACGTGCGCGGATTCGCGACCAAGTTCTACACCTCCGAGGGCAACTACGACCTGGTCGGCAACAACTTCCCGGTCTTCTTCATCCAGGACGGGATCAAGTTCCCCGACTTCGTGCACGCGGTGAAGATGGAGCCGCACAACGAGATGCCCACCGGGGCCTCGGCCCACGACACGCTGTGGGACTTCGTCTCGCTGCAGCCCGAGACGCTGCACACGATCATGTGGCTGATGTCGGACCGCGCGATCCCGCGCAGCTACCGCATGATGCAGGGCTTCGGCGTGCACACCTTCCGCTTCGTGAACGCCCAGGGCAAGGGCACGTTCGTGAAGTTCCACTGGAAGCCGAAGCTCGGCGTGCACTCGCTGGTGTGGGACGAGGCGCAGGAGGCCCAGGGCCGCGACCCGGACTTCAACCGCCGCGACCTGTGGGACTGCATCGAGGCCGGTGACTACCCGGAGTACGAGCTGGGCGTGCAGCTGGTGCCGGAGGAGGACGAGCACAGCTTCGACTTCGACCTGCTCGACGCCACGAAGATCATTCCCGAGGAGCAGGTGCCGGTCCAGCCCATCGGGCGGATGGTGCTCAACCGCAACCCCGACAATTTCTTCGCCGAGACCGAGCAGGTCGCCTTCCACACGGCCAATGTGGTCCCCGGTATCGACTTCACCAACGACCCGCTGCTCCAGGCCCGTAACTTCTCCTACCTGGACACCCAGCTGCTCCGGCTGGGCGGCCCGAACTTCGCGCAGATCCCGGTCAACGCGCCGGTGGCGCCGGTGCGCACCAACCAGCGCGACGGCTTCCACCAGAGCAGGATCCACCGCGGCAACACCAGCTACACCAAGAACTCCCTGGCCGGCGGCTGCCCCGCGGTGGCCGGCGCCGACGAGTCCGCCTTCCGGCACCTGACCGAGCGGGTCGACGGGCAGAAGATCCGCAAGCGCAGCGACAGCTTCCAGAACCACTACAGCCAGGCCGCGATGTTCTGGCACAGCATGACCGAGTGGGAGCAGCAGCACATCGTCGAGGCGTACCGCTTCGAACTGGGCAAGGTGAACGCGAAGGAGGTCCGCGCGCGGGTCGTCGAGCAGCTGGCCCGGGTCGACCACACCCTGGCCGTCGCGGTCGCCGAGGGCATCGGCGTGGCCCCGCCGGAGCGCCAGGAGACGCCCGATGTGACGCCCTCCCCCGCGCTGAGCTTCGAGAACAACCGTGGCGACGGCTCGATCGCCACCCGGCAGATCGCCGTGCTGGTCTCGGACGGCGTGGACGCCGACCAGGTCGACACGATCCGCTCCGCGCTCTCGGCGCAGGGCGCGAACGTCGAGGTGCTCGCGCCGCACGACGGCGAGTTCACCGGCTCCGACGGCGTCACCCACCCCGTGGACCGGGCGCTGCCCACCGTCGCCTCGGTCCTCTACGACGCGGTCGTGCTGCCCGGTGACCCGTCCTCCGTGCCCCGCACGGCCCAGGACCCGGCGGTGCTGAAGTTCGTCCGGGACGCCTACCGGCACGGCAAGGCGATCGCCGCGCTGGGCACCGGCATCGACGTGCTGAAATTGCTGGAGCCGGCCCGGCTGCGGACCGCCGACGAGCACGAGCACACGGTCTCCGACGAGGGCGTGGTCACGCACCACCCGGTGGGCCCGGCGAGCGAGCAGTTCGCGCAGGCGTTCATCGAGGCGGTCGCCGCGCACCGGCACCGGAACCGGCCGCCGCTGCGTCGCTGACGCAGGGCCGCCGGCCCGCAAGGCCACCGGCGCCGCACGCGCCTCAGCGCTGCGTGCGGCGCCGGTGGCTGGTGTCGCACCAGGGGTAGCGCTTGCTGCGCCGGCACCGGCACAGGGCCACGCAGAAGCGGTCGGAGGAGACGACGGTGCCGTCCTCCAGCCGCACCTCGACCGGGCCCTCCACCAGGAGCGGCCCGTCCTTCTCGAGGGTGAGGCGGCGTACGGCGCGGGGGTCGGCCGGTTCAGAGGCTTCGCTCGGCACGGATCACCACCAGCTCTTCCTTCTCCTCGTCGGGCGCCACCAGGCCCTGGCCGCGCAGCCAGCTATGCCGCGACCGCAGGACCGGCCCGAAGGGCACCCAGCGGTGCTCGACCACGACGGCGTCCAGCCCCGCCTCCCGCAGCAGCCGCAGCGTGGGCCCGGTACCGCTGAGCGCCGAGTGCACGAGCAGCAGGACGCCGCCGGGCGCCAGCAGCCGCGGCGCCTCCCGGCAGATGCGGTCCAGTACCAGCCGCCCGTCGTGCCCGGCGTCCCAGGCCCGCGCGCTGCCCCGCCGGGGCAGCACCGCCTCGGGCGCGGGGACGTAGGGCGGGTTCGTCAGGATCAGATCGAAGCGCCGGCCGGCCACCGGCCCGAAGAGGCTGCCGCGCAGCACTCGTACCGGCAGCCTGGCCAGCCGGGCGTTGAGCCGGGCCGCGAGGACCGCGCGCCAGGAGATGTCGACGGCGGTGACCTCGCCGCCGCGCCGGGCCGCCGCGAGCGCCAGCGCGCCGGTGCCGGTACCGATGTCCAGCACCTGCGCGTCCTGCACCAGCGGCTCGTGCCGCAGCGCCTCGGCCAGCAGCGCGGTGTCGTCCTGTGGGGCATAGACCCCGGGAAGTGTTATCAGAGGCACAAAGCAGAAGTACCCGGATAAATCTCTTTCAACGACCGGTGTACGGGAGAGGATCACGGCACGTGCGCGAGGTCCGGCCCCAGCGGCACCCGCAGTGCCGACTCCCCCGCCCGCCAGGCCGCCAGCAGCCGTGCGCCGAAGCGGTCCTCCAGGAAGCCGGTGGCGTCGACGCCGAAGGCGACGTCCCGCTCCAGGTGCGGCTCGGCCGCCAGCAGCCCGTCGACGACCTCGTGCCGTACGACCTGTTCGTGCACCGCGTCGGCCTCGACGTGCTCGGTGTAGAAGTACTCGGCGGCCGGTCCCGCGCCCGCGCGCCGCATCGCCGCGGCCAGCCGGCGGGACGCGGGCGAGGAGGTCACCTCGACCGCGGCGAAGTGCCCGACGAGCGCTCCGCGCAGCGCCCGGTGCAGCCCGAGGAGGGACATCAGGTTGACCAGGGCCAGCATCTCCGCGCTGCCCGCGTCGAGGTAGCGCCCGTACGTGGTGTCCAGGCCGAGGTCCGTCATCAGGTCGGCGAAGAGCTGCGCGTGCACGCGCTCGGGGCGCCCGCCGCCGAACTCGTCGAACTCCACCGCCGCCATCCCCGCCTTGGCCCGCCCCCACAGCCGCGGCAGCACCCAGGCGTGCGGATCGGCCTCCTTGAGGTGGTACAGGCTGCGCTGGGCGGCGTACTCGCGCAGCTGGTCCCGGGTGCCGGAGCGCTCCAGCACATGGGGGACGCCGTCCCCGCCGACCGGCTCGACCAGCAGCTCGTCCAGCGCTTCCGCCGCGTTCTCGTGCCGGGTGGCGTCGGCCCGCAGCGCGTCGAGGAAGCGCCGCTCCAGTACGGCGCGCAGGCGCAGCAGGTCGGGGTCCCACTCCCGCGCGGGATCGACTCCGGCGAAGCCGCGGTAGTGCAGTTCGTACGCCACGTACAGCGCCAGCTGCAGGTCGTCGCCGTACGGATCGGCGGTGGCGGCCGCGTCGCCGGCGGCCGGCGGGCCGCCGTCGCGCAGCGCGCTGATCACGGCCGCCGAGACGGGGCCCCGGTCCCGCGGCAGCCCGGGACCGGTCGGCTCGTCGCTCATCGCTGTTCTCCACCCCTGGACGTCGTCGGTGACACTCACGGGCCACGGGTGCCCGTCACGCCTGCGGTGTCACCTCGACGCGCACCAGGCGGCAGCACCGCTGCAGGATGCGGGAGACGTGCATCTGCGAGATCCCGATCTCCTCGGCGATCTGGCTCTGCGTCATGTCGCGGAAGAACCGCAGGTAGAGGATGGCGCGGTCGCGCGGCGGCAGGGCCCGCAGCACCGGTGCCGCACACAGCCGCTCCTCGACCAGCTCCAGCTCCGGGTCCTCGTCCCCCAGGAAGTCGGCGAGGTGGAAGGAGTGGCCGGCGTCCGTGCTCATGGGGCACTCCAGCGACAGCGCCGTGTACGCGCCCTGCGCCTCCAGGCCCAGCACCACGTCCTCCTCGGACAGGCCGGTGTGCTCGGCCAGGTCGCCGATGGTGAGGGAGCCGGAGCCGTTGCGGAATTCCAGCGCTTCGCGTGCCTGGTGGACGGTGGCGCGCAGCTCCTGCGTGCGGCGCGGCACGTGGACGGCCCACAGGTCGTCCCGGAAGTGCCGCCGCAGCTCACCGAGGATCGTCGGGATGGCGTACGCGGGGAAGGGCGTGCCCGAGGCCGGGTCGAACCGGTCGACGGCCTTGAGCAGCCCGACCGCGGCGACCTGCCGCAGGTCCTCCTCGGTCTCGCCGCGTCCGCTGTAGCGGCGGGCGAGGCGGTTGGCCATCGGGAGCCAGCCGCAGACGATCTCCTCGCGGACCTTCTTCCTGACCGGTCCGTCCGCCAGCTCGGCGAGCTGGGCGAAGGCGGCGTCGGTGTCCGGAGCATCCTGATGGCGGCGGAGCGCGGTGGTGGCGGCCATGGCCCTTCCCTTCCGTCGGGATTCCGGCACCGGCAGCAGCGCCGGGAACAGCGGCTTTTCGCCGCGTTACCGGCTGCCGGCAGTTTTACTTTCCGGCTGAAACACTCGTTTCCCAAACCGCTGGCCGGGTACCCGGACATCCGGACACCGCCCGGCGGCGAATCCTCTGCGCACTGTCCACATTTTCTCACTTCACCGCCCCGCGCACCGTGGGCGCGGCTTTCGGCGGCCGTTCACGGGGGCGGTGCGGCGGAAGTGTCCTGGCAACACCGTGCGCGGCCGCCGATACGGTCCGGAAATCCCCGCTCGGCCGAATGCGTGACACGTGTCGTTTCCGGTATTCGCGGGTACCCGGCCGACATGACCAGCTATGAGTCCCTGGCGGCTCCCAACCGCGACCTGCTCGTCGGCATCGGTCCGTTCGTCGTGGGCCTCGCCGTCGTGCTCCTGCTCATCGGCGCCGTGGCCCTCGGCCTGCGCCGCAAGCGGTCGCGGCCGGCCTCCGCCGAAGAACAGCCGAAGATGCCCAAGGACCCGCGCGGATACGAAACGGGAATGCGCACGGGCGATGAGGTCACCCAGGACGGCCACCGCCGGACGCCGTACGAGTTCGACGGCACCCGCGGCACCCGCCCGGACGAGGAAGGCAAAAAGCCGCCGAAATGGCAGGAGGGCCACAGCGGCTCCTTCGGTAACGGCTGACGTGCCGGGCGCGCGGCGCCTGACCGCCGCCCGCCCGTGAAGCGACCGAGCGCGGAGAACGCGACCGGCCGCGCTTCGTCATGCCCTTTTCTGCCGGACCGTGCTCTTTTCCGGCCGGCCTCCCGCTCGGCTTTCCGGCCGGCCTCCCCGCCACGCCGCCCCGCTCCGCCGAACGGCTGAACAACCGGCCGTGAGGTGGCCGCGCGGGCCCTTTCCGGATTGTCTCCGAGCCCTGCCGGTTAGCCATGCAAGGAAGTCATGAGCGGCGGCCGGGCCGAGGGCCCGGGAGGGAGTCCGGTACAGGTGTTCCGACGGCGCGGGGCCCGGCTGAAGGAGCGGGCCGAGGGGGCGGCCGGCACCGCGTTCACCGCCCTTGACCGGCGGCTTCCCCTCGCCGAGGGGGCCAAGGCACTGCTCCGCAAGGCATTCCCCGACCACTGGTCCTTCCTGCTCGGGGAAATCGCGCTCTACAGTTTCGTGGTGCTGGTGATCACCGGCACCTATCTGACGCTGTTCTTCGACCCGAGCATGGCGGAGACCGTTTACCACGGCCGGCACATTCCGCTGGACGGCACGCGGATGTCGCACGCGTACGCCTCCACCCTCGACATCAGTTTCGAAGTGCGCGGCGGGCTGCTCATCCGGCAGATGCATCACTGGTCGTCCCTGGTCTTCCTGGCCGCGATCGGCACCCATCTGTTCCGGGTCTTTTTCACCGGGGCCTTCCGGCGGCCGCGCGAGCTGAACTGGATGGTCGGCGTCACGCTTTTCATGCTGTCCATGCTGGAGGGCTTTGCCGGTTACTCCCTCCCGGACGATTCGCTCTCCGGCACGGGGCTGCGCACCGCGAATGCCATCGTGACCTCCATTCCCCTGGTCGGCAGCTATCTCAATTTCTTCCTCTGGCAGGGCGCTTATCCCGGAACGGCCATCATTCCGCGCCTCTACGTGCTGCACATCCTGCTCATCCCGGGAATCATCATCGCGCTGATCAGCCTGCACCTGCTGCTCGTGGTGACCCTGAAGCACACGCACTGGAACAAGCCCGGCCACACCAACAGGAACGTCGTCGGACAGCCGATGGTCCCGCACTTCACGGTGAAGACCACCGGCTTCCTGCTGATGATTTTCGGCGTACTTTCCTGCCTCGGCGCGCTGGCCCAGATCAATCCGGTCTGGGATTACGGCCCGTACGTCCCGGATCAGGTGTCCACCGGCGTCCAGCCCGACTGGTACGTGGGATTCCTGGAGGGCGGTCTGCGGCTCATGCCGCCTTTCGAGACGAATCTGTGGGGCCATACGGTCATGTGGAACGTCTTCATTCCCACACTGGTGCTCCCGGGCCTGCTCTTCATGTCGCTGTACCTCTATCCCTTCTTCGAGCGGTGGGTGACCGGGGACCGCGGGGAGCACCATCTTTGCGACCGGCCGCGGAACCGCCCCACCCGTACGGCGCTCGGCGTGGCCGCGCTCGTCTTCTACGCCGTACTGCTGCTGGCGGGCGGCAACGACGTCACCGCCTACTCCTTCCGGATCTCGGTCAACGCGCTCACGTGGGTGCTGCGGACCGCCCTCGTCCTCGGGCCGGTGATCGCCTTCTGGCTCACCAAGCGGCTCTGCCTCGCCCTGCAGGCGGCGGACCGCGAGCTGCTGACCGAGGGCGAGGAGACCGGCGAGGTGACCCAGAGCGTCTACGGCGCGCTGGGCGAGGGGCACACCGGCATCTCCGCGGAGCGGAAGTACGTCATCCTCGTCCGCGACGTACCCGAGCCGCTGCCCCGCCCGGCGGCCGGGCGCACCTCGCGCGGCCAACGGCTGCGGATCGCGCTGAGCGGCTGGTACTACCGCGATCACGTCCCGCTGCCGGCCGAACCGGAGCAGCGGCTGGAGATCAGCGAACGCACCGCCGGCCCGGACCGCGCTAGCGGTCGTTGAACTCGAAGACCATCCCGTAGGCGCCCGCCACCAGCACGCCGAAGCCGATGAGGAACAGCCACAGCCCGAAGACGATGCCCAGGCCCGCGACCGCGGCGCCCAGCGCGGTCAGCGGCGGGTATCCGCTCTTCGGCGGGAAGAAGTCCAGCCGGCCGGCCCGCTGCATGACCTCCCCCTGCCGGTCGTCCTCCGGCCGGGCCCCTTTGCGCCGGTGGTTCATCGCGCAGAAGAAGGACACCACCGCGGCCATCAGGCAGGAGACGGTCAGCGCCGCCACGCCCGCCGGCTCCAGGGAGGCCAGCGCGTAGATGACGTCCACGACGAAGAAGAACCCCGCGACGCCGCCGAAAAGGTATGCCTCGGCCTTCATCGGCCCTGCTCTCCGTGCGTGTCGGGGGTCGGCTCCACGGTCCCGTGCTCCCCGGCCGGCAGCCGGTACGCCTCGGGGTGGTGCAGGTCGAAGGCGGGCGAATCGGAGCGGATGCGGGGCAGTGCGTGGAAGTTGTGCCGGGGCGGCGGGCAGGAGGTGGCCCATTCCAGTGACCGGCCCCAGCCCCAGGGGTCGTCCACGCCGACCTTCGCCGCGTACTTGGTGGTCTTCCAGACGTTGTAGAGGAACGGCAGCGTGGACAGCCCGAGGAGGAAGGAGCCGAGGGAGGAGACCGTGTTGAGGGCGGTGAAGCCGTCGGCCGCGAAGTAGTCGGCGTACCGCCGGGGCATGCCGTTGGACCCCAGCCAGTGCTGGACGAGGAAGGTGAGCTGGAAGCCCACGAACAGCGTCCAGAAGTGGATCTTCCCCAGCCGTTCGTCGAGCATCCGGCCGGTCAGCTTGGGCCACCAGAAGTAGAAGCCGCCGAACATCGCGAAGACCACCGTCCCGAACAGGACGTAGTGCAGGTGGGCGACGATGAAGTAGGTGTCGGTGACGTGGAAGTCCAGCGGCGGGGAGGCGATCAGGACCCCGCTCAGCCCGCCGAGCAGGAAGGTCACCAGGAAGCCGCCGGCCCACAGCATCGGCGTCTCGAACGACAGCGAGCCACGCCACATCGTGCCGATCCAGTTGAAGAACTTCACTCCGGTGGGCGCGGCGATCAGGAAGGACATCAGCGAGAAGAACGGCAGCAGCACCATGCCGGTGGCGAACATGTGGTGCGCCCAGACGGTCGCCGAGAGCATCGTGATGGCGATGGTCGCGCCGACCATGCCGACGTAGCCGAAGACCGGTTTGCGGCTGAAGACCGGCACGATCTCGGTGATCACGCCGAAGAACGGCAGCGCCACGATGTAGACCTCGGGATGGCCGAAGAACCAGAACAGGTGCTGCCAGAGGATCGACCCGCCGTACGCCGCGTCGAAGACGTGCGCCCCGAACTTCCGGTCCGCGAGCAGCGCGAAGAGCGCGGCGGTGAGGACCGGGAAGGCCAGCAGGGCGAGGATCGAGGTGAAGAGCACGTTCCAGGTGAAGATCGGCATCCGGAACATCGTCATGCCGGGCGCGCGCAGGGTCATGATGGTCGCGATGAAGTTCACCGAGCCCAGCGTCGTGCTGAGCCCGGACAGGATCAGGCCCATCGCCCACAGGTCGCCGCCCTCCCCCGGCGTGCGGACGGCGCCGTTGAGCGGCGCGTACGCGAACCACCCGAAGGACGCCGCGCCCTGCGGGGTGAGGAAGCCGGAGACGACCATCAGGCCGCCGAAGAGGAACAGCCAGTAGGTCAGCGCGTTCAGCCGGGGGAAGGCGACGTCCGGCGCGCCGATCTGGAGCGGCATGACGGCGTTGGCGAAGCCGGCGAACATCGGCGTCGCGAAGAGCAGCATCATGATCGTGCCGTGCACGGTGAACAGCTGGTTGTACTGCTCCGCCGTGACCAGCTGCAGCCCGGGGCGGGCCAGTTCGGTCCGCATCAGCATCGCCAGCAACCCCGCGAACAGGAAGAACGCGAAGGCGGTGACGAGGTAGAGATTGCCGATCACCTTGTGGTCGGTGGTGGTCAGCCAGCCGCGGATCCGGCTGCCGGTCTCGATCCTGCGCTGCGCGGCGGCTGCCGCGCGCGCCTGCCGCTCAACGTGGACCACCGATAGCCTCCGTCCGACCGGTCCGACACCCGCCAGCCTGACATCACCGGGGGCGTTTGCCGCGGTCCGCAGCGCCCTGCGGCCGGCCGCCACCCGTTAGGAGCACCCACGGTTCGGCTCACGGTCAGGTCATCGGCACCTCTTGGTCACGCAATGATCGTGAGGCGGGGTTTCGCTGCCTGCGCACACGCCGCAAGAATTGCCTGGCGTACCATGCGCCACTCTTACCCCCCCACCTGACGAAGAGGTCATCCGCCCATGCCGCATCTGGACCGCCGCCGCTTCCTGCAACTCGCCGGAGGCACCGCGGCCTTCACCGCGCTGTCGGGCAGCATCGCCCGCGCCGCGTCGATCCCGGCACAGCACCGCTCCGGCACCATCGACGACGTCGAGCACATCGTCGTACTGATGCAGGAGAACCGTTCCTTCGACCACTACTTCGGCTCGCTCCGCGGCGTGCGCGGCTTCGGCGACCCGCGCCCCGCTTCGCTGCCCAGCGGCAAGACCGTGTGGCACCAGTCGGACGGCACGAAGGAAGTGCTGCCGTTCCGCCCCGAGGCCGACAACCTGGGGCTGCAGTTCATCCAGGACCTCAACCACGACTGGGCGGGCAGCCACAAGGCGTGGAACAACGGCAAGTACGACCAGTGGATACCCGCGAAGTCGGCGACGACCATGGCGTACCTGACGCGCGAGGACATCCCGTTCCACTACGCGCTCGCCGACACCTTCACCATCTGCGACGCGTACCACTGTTCGCTGATCGGCTCCACGGACCCCAACCGCTACTACATGTGGACCGGGTACACGGGCAACGACGGCACCGGCGGCGGCCCCGTGCTCGGCAACGAGGAGGCCGGGTACAGCTGGACCACCTACCCCGAGCGGCTGGAGAAGGCCGGCGTCTCCTGGAAGATCTACCAGGACATCGGCGACGGGCTCGACGCGGACGGCAAGTGGGGCTGGATCGACGACGCGTACCGGGGCACGTACGGCGACAACTCGCTGCTGTACTTCGACCAGTACCGCAACGCCAAGCCCGGCGATCCGCTGTACGACAAGGCCCGCACCGGCACGAACGTCAAGCAGGGCGACGGCCTCTTCGACCGGCTGAAGGCCGACGTCAAGGGCGGCAAGCTGCCGAAGATCTCCTGGATCGTGGCCCCGGAGGCGTTCACCGAGCACCCCAACTGGCCCGCGAACTACGGCGCCTGGTACGTCTCGCAGGTCCTGGACGCGCTCACCTCCGACCCCGAGGTGTGGAGCAAGACGGCCCTCTTCCTCACCTACGACGAGAACGACGGCTTCTTCGACCACGTCGTGCCGCCGTACCCGCCGTCCTCCGACTCCCAGGGCCGCTCCACCGTGGACGTCGGCCCGGACCTCTACAAGGGCGGCAAGGGGTACGCGGCGGGACCGTACGGCCTGGGCCAGCGGGTGCCGATGCTGGTCCTCTCGCCCTGGAGCAAGGGCGGTTACGTCTGCTCCGAGACCTTCGACCACACCTCCGTCATCCGCTTCATGGAGCGCCGCTTCGGCGTCCACGAGCCCAACATCTCGCCCTGGCGCCGCGCCATCTGCGGCGACCTGACCTCGGCCTTCGACTTCGCGCACCCCGACACCCAGCCGGTCGCCCTCCCGGACACCGAGGGCTACCGCCCGCCGGACGGCGACCGGCACGACGACTACGTCCCCAAGCCCCCGGCCAGCCCCTCCCTCCCCCACCAGGAGAAGGGCTCCCGCCCGGCCCGCGCCCTGCCCTACGCCCCGCACGCCGACGGCAGGGCCGACGCCGCGGCCGGAAAGTACACGCTCACCCTCGGCGGCGGCGACAAGGCGGGCGCGGCCTTCTACGTGACCGCGGGGAACCGGAGCGACGGTCCCTGGACGTACACCGCGGCGGCGGGCAAGCCGGTCAGCGACACCTGGAACACCGCCTACTCCAAGGGCGTGTACGACCTCTCGGTCTTCGGCCCGAACGGCTTCCTGCGCGTCTTCAAGGGGCCCGGCAAGACCGCGGGCCCGGAGGTGACGGCCCGTCACGACGGCACCACCGGCAACGTGCGGCTGACGTTCACCAACGCGGGCCGCTCCGACGTGGACCTCACACTGGCCAACGCCTACGGCGGTCCCGACGAGACGTTCAGGGTCCGGGCCGGCGCCACCGTCACCCACACCGTCGACCTGCGCCCCAGCAAGCGCTGGTACGACCTGACGGTGACCTCCGAGGCCGACGCGGCGTTCCTGCGCCGCTTCGCCGGCCATGTCGAGACCGGCGAGGCGGGCGTGAGCGACCCGGCGATCCGCACGGCCTGACGACGCACTCGTACGAACGGCCGCGGCGGTGGCGCTATCCCCAGAGGGACTGCGCCACCGCCGCGCCCACGAAGGCGGCGCCGAGGCCCGCCAGCACGCTGATGCCGGCGTTGGCCACGGCGAAGAAGCGCGCGCCCCTCTCGGCCAGCCGCATCGTCTCGTACGAGAACGTCGAGTACGTGGTCAGCGCGCCGCACAGGCCGGTGCCGAGGAGCAGCTGTACCGGGGAGGAGGCGGCGCCCGCGACGACCGCGCCGGTCAGCAGCCCCAGCACCAGGCAGCCGACGACGTTGACGGTGAAGGTGCCCCAGGGGAAGACCGTGTCGTGGCGGGACTGGACGGCCCGGTCGGTGAGGTAGCGCAGCGGGGCCCCGGCCATCGCCCCGGCGATCACGAGCAGCCAGTTCACCGCCGGCTCCCTTCGCCCTGCTGCCCGGCTTCGCGCCTCCGGGAGAGGAGGCGGCGGGTGCCGACGGCGGCGGCCCGGACCGCCGCCAGGGCCGCGAAGAGGGTCAGTGCCAGGTACGCCAGGCCGGTGGCGGCCGCGCCGTCCGCGACCAGGCGCTGGATGTCCACGGCGTACGTGGAGAAGGTCGTGAAGCCGCCGAGCACGCCGGTGCCGAAGAAGGGGCGGAGCAGGCGGTGCGGGGACCGGGCCTCGCAGATCACGACCATGAAGACGCCGATGACCGCGCAGCCGAGCACATTGACGGCCAGCGTCGTCCAGGGGAACGCGGCGGCGGGCGTGGGCCACAGGAGCGCGGCGCCGTAGCGCGCGGCCGCGCCGAGGCCGCCGCCGAGCGCGATGACGGCCACGACGGGGCCCTGCGGTTCCCGCCGTGCAGCGGCCGGCAGCGGCGGGACGTGAAGATCGACATCGGAGTCGACCGGTTCGTTCAGCATGGCGGGGACAGGGTAACCGCCGACCTTGTCAGGCGTTCAGTACCCCCGCGCCGAGCAGGCCGAACAGCAGTACGCCGATGACCAGCCGGTAGATGACGAAGGCGTTGAAGGAGTGCTTGGCGACGAACTTCAGCAGCCACGCGATCGAGGCGTACGCGACGGCGAACGAGACCACCGTACCGACGACGAGCGGCGCGATGTCTGCCCCGGCGCCGACGGCGTCCTTCAGCTCGTAGATGCCGGCGCCGGTCAGCGCGGGCAGGCCGAGGAAGAACGACAGCCGGGTCGCGGCGACCCGGTTCAGGTCCAGGATCAGGCCCGTGGACATGGTGGCGCCCGAGCGGGAGAAGCCGGGGAAGAGCAGCGCGAGGATCTGCGAGCAGCCGACGAGCATCGCGTCCTTGAAGGTGGTGTCCTCCTCGCCGCGCTTGTGCCGGCCCAGCTGGTCCGCCGCCCACATCACACCGCTGCCGACGATCAGCGATCCCGCGACCACCCACAGCGAGGCGAGCGGCCCTTCGATGAGCGGCTTCGCGGCCAGTCCGACCAGGACGATCGGGATCGTCGCCCAGATCACCCACCAGGTGAACCGGTAGTCGTGGTTGTCCCGCTGCTCGCGGTGGGCGAGGCCGCGGCCCCACGCGGTGAGGAACCGCACGATGTCGCGGAAGAAGTACACGAAGACGGCGGCGATCGCGCCGACCTGGATCACGGCGGTGAAGGCGACGACGGCCTTGTCGCCCACCGGGATGTTCATCAGCCCTTCGGTGATCTTCAGGTGCCCGGTGGAGGAGACGGGCAGGAACTCGGTCACTCCCTCCACGATGCCGAGAACGACGGCCTGTCCGATGGTGATGGCGCTCAAGTTCCGTCCTTGCGGGAAGGCGATGGGCGACGCTGTGGGGCGGGCCTGCGTCACTCACGGACTCGGCGCGCGGCGCGCTCACGGAAACGTCCGCCCGCCACGGGTGTGGCGGACGGACGTGACTGTAGAGGATGGGACCACGCCCTACTGCATCGGGAAGATGTCCCCGCTGCCCATGCTCGACTCCTGCTCCGCCTGGCTCTCCAGCTTGCGGGCCTTCTCCTGGAGCCGCTTGCGGTCCTGCGGGTCGCTGGTCCGTTCCGCGGCCTGGGACAGCTCCTTCGCCTTGTCCCGCATCTGCCGGATCCGGCCGCCGACCTCACCGTCCATGCCCATGATCACTCCTTGCACGTCCGAGACACCACGTCCGAGACACCCGTCCGAGAAATCGGGCGGGCCCTCCCAGCGAACCAGCTCTCCGCGCCGTCCGCATCCGGAGGCGCCGACCGCCTTCTCAAAGGCGCCGGCCGCCCTTCCGGCGGCGTCAGCCCGGCCAGGTCCCCGTCATGCGGCGCGTGGCGGTGGCGCCGCTGCGGTCCATGGCGGCCTTGACGACCGCGAAGATGGCGCCCTGCAGCGCCGCCGCCAGCAGCACTTCCTTCCAGGTGCGGTCCTCGTCTCTGGCGCTCGGGGTGTCCTCCTCGTGCCCGATGCGCTTCCACGTCTGCTTGAACAGCGCCCCGGCGATCATGCCGCTCAGGGCGCCCAGCGCCACTCCGACGGGCGTGTACACGATCTTCGCCGCGTTCATCGGCTCCTCCTGGCACGGGTGCTGCGTCGGCCGGCCCCCTTGAGCCGGCGAACGCTCCGCGCGGCCGGGCCGCCCCGCTGATGCCGGCGTACCTGCAGCCAGACGAGGACCGCGGCGGCGCCGACGACCAGTACGGGAACGGGGCCCCGCTGCGCCGCGTGAGCCGTACTGTCCTGGATCCGGGCCCGTGAGTGGCCGACGGCGTCCTGGACCTTGGCCCTGGCGTCCTCGGCCGCCTCCTGTGCCTTGGCCTTGGCGTCGCCGGCCTTCTCCTTCGCGCGCGCCTTCACATCCGCCTTGGCGGCCAGCTCCTCGACGGTCCGGCCCAGCTCCTCGCGGGTGTGCTCCACCCGCTCCCGCAGCTCCTCCGGCGTGGGGGAATCGGACGCGTGCTTGTTCTGGGATTTACCGGTCATGGTCATCGGTGGGCCTTCTCCCTCATCTCGGCGACATCGGCCTTGACGCCGGCGATCGCCTCCTGGGGCATCGGCGGGGTCGCCCGGGCGATCTGCTTCTTGCCCGTCAGCGCCAGGATTCCGGCGAGCGCGAGGAGTACGCCGGTGATGATCAGGGCCGACGCCCAGACCGGCAGTACCAGCGCGAGGGCGGCGATCGCGGCGACCACGAGGGCTTCCAGCGCGAGGAAGCCGATCACTCCGGCGCCGCCGAAGAGCCCGCCGCCGAGGCCGAACCGCTTGCCCTTCCGCGCCATCTCCGCCTGCGCCAGCTGCAGTTCCTCGCGTACCAGCTGCGAGACCTGCTGCGAGGCGCGGGAGACCAGCTCGCCCACCGAATCCTCGGTGTGCTGTGGCCGCGGGGCCGTGGCCGGATACGTGGGCGGCGGGCCGCCGCGTACCGCCGTGCGTTCCTCGGCAGGCCGCGTTGTCCTGGACGTGTTCGTCGCCGTTTTCTCCGCAGTACTCATCACCGATCATCTGCCTTTCCGTGGCCGCGTCCTGTGCGGATCACGCTTCGCCCGGGGCTTCGGCCCGCCGGCGTTCCTCCTCGCTCCACTTCGTGGTGTCGCGTGGCTCCACGTACGGCTCCTCGTCGCCGGGGTGGCCACCGGCGACCGCCCGTTCACGCGCCAGTTCGGCGTCGAATTCCAGGCCGAGCAGGATGGCCAGATTGGTGATCCACAGCCAGACGAGGAAGATGATCACGCCGGCGAGGGTCCCGTACGTCTTGTTGTAGGAGGCGAAGTTCCCCACGTACACCGCGAAGCCAGCGGAGGCGAGCAGCCAGATGACGAGGGCCAGGAAGCTGCCGGGGGTCACCCACCGGATGCCGCGGCCCCGCGCGTTGGGCGAGCCCCAGTAGAGGATCGCGATCATGGTCGTGACCAGGAACACGAGGACCGGCCACTTGGCGATCGACCAGACCGTCAGCGCGGTGTCACCGATGCCCAGCGCCGAGCCCACCTGCTGCGCGAGCCCGCCCGTGAACACCACGATGACGGCGCTGACGATGGCCAGCAACATGAGCACCACCGTCAGGGCGAGCCGCAGCGGCAGCAGCTTCGTCAGCGGGCGGCCCTCGGCGACGTCGTAGACGACGTTGGAGCTGCGGATGAACGCCGCCACGTACCCCGAGGCCGACCACAGGGCGACGAGCAGGCCGACGACCGCCACGAGCGAGCCGACGCCGGCGTTGCCCTGCAGCTGCGAAATGGCATTGGTGAGCACCTGCCGTACGGAGCCGGGCGCCAGCCGCTGCAGCGTGTCCAGCACCTGCCGCGCCGTCGATTCCCCGGCGACGCCCAGCAGGGAGACCAGTACCAGCATCGCGGGGAACAGCGAGAGCACGCCGTAGTACGTCAGTGCCGCCGCCCGGTCGGCCAGCTCGTCGTCCTTGAATTCCTTGACCGTGCCGCGCAGCACGGCCCACCAGGACTTCTTGGGCAGTTCGGTCGGCTCGTCGGGCTCCTTGCGCGGGGACGGTTCCCGGCGCGAGGCCGGTTCCGCACCTGCTTCCTGCCGCGCAGCGGGAATCCGGGCCGCCGGTTCCCCGGGGCCCTCTCCGGCGCGGTGAGCGGGGCCCTCCCGGCCCCCCGGTCGCGTTGTCCGTGCCATACGTCGTGGGTTACCGCCCGCCCCGAACCGAAACGGATTCCGCGCCGCGGTCTCCGTCCCGGGTATTTCACCGGAAAACGGTCTGGGGCGGGCGGGAAGGCGCTGCTCAGCCCGCCCTGGCGACGGACGCCGCCGCGGCCGCAACCGTGAACGCGGCCTTCGCCGTGGCCCCGTTCACCGTGACGGCCAGCGTGGCCGTGCCCGCGCGGAGGGCGGTGAGCCGCCCCGTCGCCGGGTCGTAGGCCGCCACATGACGCCGCTTCGCGTCGGACGGATCACCGATGTACAGGTTCGGTGAGCCCGTCCAGTCCGCGCTGAGCGGGAAGCCGACCGGCACGCGGCGCGCGCCCGGTCCCTCGCCCTGCAGCACGGTCGCCCGCACCGCGCCGGAACTCCCCGCGGGCAGTGCGGCCGGTGCGGTGACCGTGAGGCCGTCCACGTGGGCGCGCGTCTGGACGGACACCCAGTCCGGGCCGCCCTCCCACGGCCGCGCCCGGCTCCGTTCCCGCTCCTCCTCGGTCACCCGGTCCACGCCGACCATCGACCAGCCGGTGAACCCGCCCTGGCCGGGCGGCGCCGCGGGCGCCTTGCCCGAGTTGCCGTTGATCAGATACGGCACGCCGTCCACGTGTGAGGCGTCGAAGACCCCGACGTGGGAGCCGATGAACGCCGCGCCCTTGCCGGTCGTGGCCCGGAACCCGGCGAGCCAGTTCTCCAGCAGCGCCGCCTCCTTGCGGTCGCCGAGCCGGCTGCCCTGCTGCGGGGTCGGGTCGCGCGGCGGGACGTGCTCGATGACCACGACCGAGCCGATACGGGGATCGCGCGCCGCCCGGTCGAGCTGTTCGCGCAACTCCTTGATCTGCGCGAACCCGCCGCCGCGCAGCCGCAGACTGGAGGTGTCCAGGGTGACGAAGCGGGTCCCGCGGTGGTCGAAGGTCCGCTGTGCCGCACCGAATTCGGCGGTGAAGTGGTCGATCCTGCCGCCCATCACCTCATGGTTTCCCGGTACGTAGTACCAGGGCAGCGCGTCGCCCAGCTCCTCTTCGAGGACCTTGCGGGCGAACCGCAGGTCCTCCGGCGATCCCTCGTCCACCAAGTCGCCGTTGATGACCAGGAAGTCGGGGCGGGCGGCCCTGATCTCCCGCAGGGTGCGCCGGGCCTGGGCGACGATCGGGCTGTCCGGGGCGCGGGCCACGAATTGCGCGTCGGACATCACCGCGAACCGCCAGTCCCGGCCCTCGGTCTCCGCGGCCGGGTCGATCAGCGGGTCCGGCCGGGCGGGCTCCGGCGGCAGCTCCACGGACGGCGGGACCTGCGCCGTCAGGCCGTCGAGGACGATCCTGCCGGTGTACTGGCGGTCGGCGCCGGTCTCCGCGAGGTAGAAGCGGTGCACCTGCAACGGGTGGGCGACGCCCGCCGGGACCGCGAAGTCGACATGTCGCCAGCCGGTCCAGGTGAGGTACGGGCCGCGCAGCAGGACGTCCGAGCCGGCCGCGTCCTTGAGATGGAGGGTCGGCCAGGCACCGTGCCCGTCGCCCTTGATCCACAGCCCGAAGGACTGGGCCTGCCCGTCGACCGGGATCCGCTGCGGCGGAGTGGCGTACGCGGCGCGGGTGGCGGTCGACTTGGTGAAGTCGTACGTCATCTCCAGGCCGGTGCCGGTGTGCCCGTCCGGGGTGGCGGCGAGCGAGCCGGCGGCGCGGGCCTGGCTGAACGTCCAGTCGGCGGCGTCGTCGAAGGACGCCAGCGGCTGCTCGGTCAGGCCGACGGTGACCGCGAGTACCGTACTGCGGCCCGCCACGGTGGCCTTGACCTGCCCGGCGGCCCGCGCGCCACGTGCCTGCACGGTGAACGTCCCGGTCTTGGGATCCGGCGTGATGTCGAAGCGGGAGCGGTCGTAGTCGAGCGTGACGTCGGCGGGCTCGACGGGTGCGCTGCTGCCGTGCGCGTCCAGCCCCACCAGGCCGAAGTGCCCGGTGGCGCGCTCGTCGGCGAGGCCGACCGTCCGGGTGGTCGGCACGACCCGGTCGAGGCCGTCCAGGACGGTCAGCCGGATGCTGCCGCGCGCGTCCCCGCGCTGGGCGGTGACCTCGGTACTGCCGCTCCGCCCGGCGGTGAAGACGCCGTCCGCGCTCACCTTGCCGACGTGGGAGCCGGACGACCGCCAGCGCGGGGTGCCCTTCGCCGGGCCGTACGTCTCGTCGTACCCGGCGGCCGTCAGACGGCGCGTCAGCCCGGGGAAGACCCGCTCGGGGTGCCCGCCCCGTACGGGGTCCACGCCCGGCGCGCCGCCGGCGTCCATGGCGGTCTCCACCCAGAAGCCGGTCAGCTCGCCGCTGCCGTCGGGCGCGGTGAAGGCCAGGCCGTTGGGCACCGTGCGCTCGCTGCCGTCGGACGGGCTGTTCTCCACCTGTACCGCGTCGCTGCCGGGCTCGCGGGCGACCAGCGAGGAGGAGCCGCCGCCGTCGAGGTTCAGCGCGCTGTAGGAACCGGCCCGTTGCATCATGAGGCCGAGTTCGGTGAGGGTGACGCCGCCGCTGTCGGCCTGCCTGCCGTCGACGGTCATGACCTGCATGGTGCGGCCGTCCTTGGAGAAGCCGACGGCGGTGCGCGGCGCCGCGGTGTTGTTGCCCTCCCCCTCGTGACCGACCGGCTGCCCGTCGACGACGAGGAGTTCGCGGCCGCCGACGGCGGTGCGCGGCACGGGTCCGCTGTCCGTGCGCGGCCGGTACTCCATGGTGACCGGGTCGCCGGCCGCGAGCGCTGCGAGCCGGTCCGCGCCCCGGTCACGGCCGATCAGTACGGTACTGCCGGCCGGAATCGGACCCTTGCCGGGCTCGGCGCGCACGGCGGTGACCTTCCCGTCCGCCACGGTCACCTCGGCGGTGCGCCGCGCGCCGTCCACGGTGAGCGCGCGGTCCGTCTCGCCCCACCGGTCGGTGTAGGCGCCGATGCCGTCGGCCGGTACGTCGGCGGCGTTGAGGGCGCCGAGCGGGTGGGTGCCGTCCGGGAGCGTCAGGGTGCCGTCGAAGTAGAGCTGGAGGACCCGGCCGGCGTCCGCCGGGCCGATGCCGATGGCGCGGTGGCTGCCTGTGGCGGGCGAATGCGTCGGGCGGCCCTCGGCGATGCCGGGGCCGAGCGGGGCGCCGGTCTGGTTGATGTCGAAGAAGTCGCCGTTGATCGCGGCGACGGTGCGGCGTCCGGGCCCGGCGTCGTGCGCGGCGGCGAGTTGAGACACCGGCGCTCGCGCGGCGACCTTGCCGGGCGAGAGGTAGTCGGCCGTGGCGCCCGCGGTCAGGTCGACGGAGAGCGAGTCGACGCGGAGCCATTTGTCGGACTCCAGCCGGTCGTACGACGAGAGCCGGACGCCGGGGGCGATGGGCCGGGAGGTGCGGGCGGTCTCCAGCCCGTCGCCGTCGGCGACGGACGAGGGCGCGGGGGCTCCGGTCGCGGCCGGCGGCGCGACGGGCCGGAGCATCTCGGCGGAGGTACGGGGCAGGGGTTCGGGCGGCGCGGCGGCCGCGGCCGGGACGGCGGCGCCCAGCAGCAGTGCGGAGACCGCTGCGAGCACCGCCGCGGGTCTGGCGGACACAACAGGGAGCACGGCAACTCCAGGGGGCGGACAGCGCGTGCGCTCTGCACGCGCTCAACCGTCCAGCATCCCGGTGCGCATGACGGCCCACCAGAGCCCCGGCACCATCAGCCGCTCCCGCCCGCACCACGGAATACCCGCGGAGAATTCCCGCACGAAATCAGGTGAATTCGCCGTGCGCGGCCGCCGGGACGATTTCCCCGATACCCCGAGGGGTCAGGCCCAGTCTTCGTTTCCGGAGGGCGCGGCGGTCACCCTGCTCTCCGTACGAACCGGTCGGGCCGCGGTGCCGTCAAATCTGGATCGCATGGTCAATGCTTCTCCCCGTGAAGTGACTGAACGGTATGACTCAGGGTGTAACAGGAAGGTTACGAGAGTATGTCATCACCCCCTTATCGTTTGGACTTCGGACGAAGGCGGTGGATGTCACACTTAACGTCATCTCCGCACCTTTCTCCGGGTGTTCATGTCCCATTCGCGGAAGGACCACCACAAAAGGAACAGCACGGCTGCGAATACGGGCGTCCAGGCCAGTCGGGCAACGACCCATAGCGGGCTGTCCGGGCTGGTGTGCAGTCCGAAGTACCGCTGCCCGAGTGCGAGAGAAACGACGGTGGTGGCCAGCATCGCCGTCTGGTGCCACAGGAAGACCGTTATCGTCGAGAGATTCAGCAGCGCCACCGCCGCCCAGAGGAATTGCCGGGGCGTCGCCCGGGGTGCCGTCCGGTGCACGGAAGGGGGCTTGTCGGCGGCCGGCTGACCGACCAGCCGGCGCAGCGGCCGGCACAGCAGCAGGGCTCCGCCGCACTGGGCCAGACCGAACGTCACCGCCGCGAGGGTGGGCGGACTGAGGTTGGACAGCTCGGCCCCGGGGACGCCCACCATGCTCGCCGGATAGCCACCCCACAGGATCAGGGCGGCCGTGGCCGCGGCACCGCCGACGCACATCGCGATGGCGGACCGGCGGCGGGTGAAGGCGCCCGACACCCAGGCCGTGCCCAGGCAGTACGGCACCAGCCACCCGGCGAGGATGTTGAGGTCCCGGGCCGACTCGGCCCAGCCGGCGTCGCCGAAGGCGAAACGGGCTCCGTCCGTCGCGGCCACGACCAGGCCCGCCAGCACGGCGATCCGTATCCCCCAGCGCTGGACGAGCGGGGTCAGGGCGATCAGCGCCGCGTACACCGCGAGGAACCACAGCGGCGAGAAGGAGAGCCACATCAGGGTGTGGACCGTCTCGGGGGCCATGCCCGCGGTAGCCAGACCGGCCAGCACCAGCCCCCAGGTGAGGGCGAGCGCGATCGTCGGGCGGAGCAGTCTGCGGAGGCGCTGCGCGAGCCAGGTGCCGTACGGCGTGCCGCTCGCCCTGGCCGAGCCGTAGCTGTGGGAGCCGACGCGGCCGCCCACGAAGAAGAAGACCGCCAGCGGCTGCAGTATCCAGGACACCGGGG
This sequence comes from Streptomyces sp. NPDC053542, assembly GCF_044544685.1. Lineage (NCBI taxonomy): Bacteria > Bacillati > Actinomycetota > Actinomycetes > Kitasatosporales > Streptomycetaceae > Streptomyces > Streptomyces sp. NPDC053542. The sequence continues at coordinate 303,036 of NZ_JBITXL010000007.1, read as the reverse complement.
TGAAGCCGGGCATGTGCCCCAAGGGGCTGTCGCCGACCAGATGGCCGCCGGCCTGGAGCACCACGGCGCTCACCATCCAGTGGCCGAGGACGACGCCCAGGGTGGCCAGCGAACGCAGCACGTCGACGGCGCGGTCGCGGCCTACGGGGGTCATCGCGTCGATCCGCAGTACCGCGGCGTGCAGCGCGGCGGCGCGGGGCCGGCGGCCGGCGAGCGGCCGGCCCGGCAGTGCCGGGGAGCCGGGCACACCGGCTCGGACGGGCTGCTCAACAGAAGACTCGACAGGAGGAACGCGCAGGTCAGCCACGGGAGACCTCCGCACCGCGACCCAGCGCGATCAGTGCGATGTTCCGTACGGCGAGGCCGCCTGGCCGCAGATAGTCGCTGTGCCGCGCGGTGCCCGTGGGCAGGACCTTGGCACCGAAGTCACTGGACGTCGGGTCGCCGCCGAAGCCCACCGACGCACCGAAGAGACGCACGCTGGCGTGCGGCACGTCCGCGATCCAGTCGCGGGTGCCGCGGCCCGCCCAGAGCGGTACGTCCGTCCCGAGTTCGGCCCGGGAGCGCACTCCCATGCCGGGGCTGCCGAAGACCACGATGTCCGACAGCGCCGATGCCGTCCTGGAATCCATCGTGCCCATGGCGTTCCCGCACACGACGGAACCGTAGGAGTGGCAGAGCAGCGTGACCGGGGCCGTGGCGTTCACCCGCCGCAGCTGCCCGATCAGCCCGTCCAGCCGCTGCCCGCCCTCCGCCGCGCGGCTGCCGGTGAGTACTTCGACGCTCTGGGTCCGGGGCGCCCGGTAGCCGTACCAGGCCACCACGGCCACCCGTGACTTCGGGTCCAGCTTCTTGGTCTCGGCGTACAGGCCGCGGGCGCCGCCGCCCAGCGAGCCGTACCGCGAACCGAGCATGTCGAACGTGTCGAGGGTGGTGTCCGAACCCGGCACCACCACGGCTATCCGGTCCGCGTGGGCCAGGTCGCCCAGCACCTCCACGGCCTGGCCGTCGCCGGCGGGCGCGAAGGAGAGGAAGTTCCGCTTCGCCGAGGCCAGTTCGCCCAGCCGGTCGGCGCGGGCGCTGTCGTCCATCTCCCGCGCCGCGTCCGCGGACTCGGCCATGTACCGGCGGTTCGCCGCGTACCGGTCCTGGAGTGTGTCCGCCGACAGCGCGGGTAACCGGGGCGCCGCGGGGGTTCGGTGGTCTGTGGAGTGCGCTGCCGCGGTGACCGAGAACACCAGGCAGCCGGCGACGGCGGAGACCAGCATTCCGCGTCTGAGACGGGCAGCTCGCACGGCTTCTTTCCTTCCTCCGCATTCCGGGAACTGAGAGGAAGGCTAGATTTCACGGCGGCGGAAAGGATCACTCCAGAGAGCTCACTCGGGGCCTGGCTCTCAGGTATGACAGGCGGGGTCCGCGCTGCTACCCGAGGGGGAGCCGGCGGGCGCTCCGGCGGCCCCGCCCCGGGCTCACTCCCCCGCGACGACCAGGCCGGCTTCGTACGCGAATATCGCGGCCTGTGTGCGGTCCCGCAGGCCCAGCTTCACCAGGATGCGGCCCACATGGGTCTTCGCGGTCTGTTCCGCGATGACCAGCTCATTCGCCAGCTCGGCGTTGGACAGGCCGCGCGCGATGAGGCACAGCACCTCGGTTTCGCGTTGGGTCAGGTCGCCGACGCGTTCCCGCCGCGGTCTGCGCGGGGTGCGTGACCGGGCGAACTCCGCCATCAGCCGTTTGGTGATGGTCGGTTCGATCAGCCCGCCGCCCTCGTGCACCGTGCGGATGGCGTTGGCGAGCTGATGCGCGGAGGAGGTCTTGAGCAGGAAGCCGCTCGCGCCGGCCCGCAGCGCCTCGTAGACGTATTCGTCCAGATCGAATGTGGTCAGTACGAGGATCTTGGCCGCGCTGCCGCCCGCCGTGATCCGCTGGGTGGCTTCCAGGCCATTGAGCCGTGGCATCCGGATGTCCATGAGGACGATATCCGGCTCGATTTCCTGAACCAGCCGGACGCCGTCCTCGCCATTGTCCGCCTCGCCGACGACTTCGATGTCGGGCTGCGCGTTGAGAAGAATGGCGAAGCTCTCGCGGATCATCGTCTGGTCGTCCGCGATCACCACACGGATCGTCATTCGCCCTCGCTCTCACCGGAACGCAAGGGAAGCGTCGCACGCACTTCGTATCCCCCGTCCTCTCGATGTGCTGCCCGGAAAGTCCCCCCGAGCATGGAAACCCGCTCCCGCATTCCCAATTGGCCGTGGCCCGACCCCGGCCGCGGTGTCACCGGACCGGCCGGCGGACCGTTCGACACCAGTACCTCGATCTCGGACGGCCCGTATGCCAGGACCACTTCGACCTCGGAACCGGGGGAATGCCGCAGTACATTGCTCAGCGCCTCCTGAATGATCCGGAAGGCGGACAGCTCGACGCGCTTGGGGAGTTCACGGGGAGCGCCGCGCACTTCGGAGTCGACGCGCAGACCCGCCGAGCGGACGTTCTCCAGGAGTTCCCCGATGCTGTCCAGGCCGGGCTGCGGCACATAGCGGCTGTCCGTGTCCTGCTCGTCCGACCGGAGCGTGCCGAGCAGATGGCGCATCTCGGTCAGGGCGGCCAGCGCGTTCTCCCGGATTCCGGCGAAGCTCTCGCTGAGCTCCTTGGGCGGGTCCGGCACCCGGTACGGCGCCGCCTCCGCCTGGACGGCCACCACGGACATGTGATGGGCCACGACGTCGTGCAACTCGCGGGCGATACGGGCCCGTTCCTCCAGGACCGCGCGGCGCGCACGCTCGTACGCGGTCAGGGTTTCCTGTCGGCGGAGCTGCCGGCGGGCCCGTACGTTCGAGCGGACGGCGGTCACCAGCACCAGCCCGATCGCCGAGGCCGCGGCGTACAGCGGGAGGTTGTGGCCGGCGTCGGGCGGCGTGGCCCAGCGCTGCAGGGCGAGCCCGGTGACCACGCTGAGCACCCACTGCGTGACCGCCACGCGCAGTGCGAGCTGCCAGGCGGCGACGAAGGTGACGGCGAGGTGCACGAGCAGCGCGGATCCCGTCCAGGGCCAGGGCAGTCCGGCCGTGTCCTGCCCGGCGAGCGCCGCGGCGGTCAGGCCGTAGGCGACCGTGGCCGCCAGGGAGAGCCACCAGGCGACAACGGGGCGGACGAAGGAAAGCGGCAGAGGGAGGGTCTGCGCGCAGGCGAGGACGGCGCACCACGCGAGGGGCAGCCGCAGGCGGTCCGCCAGGAGAAGGCCACTGGACACCGCGAGCGCCGCGGCGACAAGCGCGGCGACGCCGAGGAAAAGCCGACCCCACAGTCTTTTTCGAGGGCGGCGCGGATCCCTCCGGGGGCCTCTCGAAAAGTCGCAGAGTTCCCGGGAGATCGCCCGGAACATATCCAGGGCATGAGTCATCGGGCGGAATTCTTCGCCCGGTCGCGGCGATACCCACTTCCGCATCCTCGTTCGCTCCCCCACCCGCGTGACGCTACCACGATCACCCGCGAGCCCCCACTGCGCTCCGTGACGCGCGCCTTACAGGAAGTGATCAGTCATGCGGCTGTCAAGTTTTCGGTTGCTCCCTACACTTGGCCCTCCGCCCCTGGCTACTGTTGATCCACTACCGCCCCTCGGGGGACTCAGTAATGGGGAGGAACGATGGGAGAACGGCTGAGTTTCAAGATCCTCGGCCCCCTGTCCATGACCGTGCGAGGGAGAAGTACGACCGTCGGCGGCGCGCGCCAGCGTACGATTCTTTCGCTTTTGATTCTCAACCCCGGCCGCATTGTGCCGATGGACACTCTGGTCGAGGTGGTCTGGAACGGCAGACCCCCGACCACCGCGCGCACGCAAGTGGCAATTTGCATAGCCGCCCTGCGGAAAAAGTTCAAAGCCGAAGGCGTGGACGATGACATCGTTATCACCGCGCATCCCGGTTATCTGCTCAACACCGAAGGCCACGACGTGGATTCGGTGGAATTCACCCGGCTCGTCGCCGCGGCGGAACAGGCCGTCAAGAGTCAGCGGCTCGACGAGGCCGCGCAGTCCTATAAGGCGGCGCTGGACCTGTGGCGAGGGCCCGCCCTTGACGGAGTGACCGGCCAGCTGGTCGAGGAGGAAGCGCGCCGGCTGGAGGAGCTCCGGCTCAATGCCTTTGACGACTGTACGGCCGTGCAGTTAGAGCTCGGCAACCACCAGGCGGCGATCCCGGAGCTGGCCGCGGTGGTACGTGAGCATCCCCTGCGCGAGCGCACGCGTTACCACCTCATGCTCGCCGAATACCGTTCGGGCCGCCGGGCCGAGGCCATGGCGACCTTCCGTGACGCGCGCCGCCAGCTCGTCGAGGAACTCGGTCTGGAGCCGGGGCCCGACCTCCAGGAATTGCACGACGCCATCCTGCGGGACGACCCCGCACTGGCCCCCGCCACACATAATTCCTTTGCCACGGCGACGAAGCAGCAGACCCTGATGCCGACCGTCCACTCCAGCCTGCCGCCCGACATCCCGGGTTTCGTCGGGCGGGTGAAGGAACTGGCCGCGCTGGACTCCCTCGTGGCCAACGACGACACCCGGCGGGGCGTCGGCGTCAGCCTGATCACCGGGGCGGCCGGCGCCGGCAAGACGGGGCTCGCGCTGCACTGGGCCCACCGCGTCCGCGAACACTTCCCGGACGGCCGGCTCTTCGCGGATCTGCAGGGATACGAGAGCGACGACACGCTGCCCGTCAGCGATGTCCTCAACCGGTTTCTGCGCTCGCTCGGCGTGCCGAGCCAGCAGATTCCCCCCGATCTGGAAGAGCGATGTTCCCTTTACCGCGGCATCCTCGCCGACCGGCGCGTCCTGCTGGTCCTGGACAACGCACGGACCTACGCGCAGATACAGCCGCTCCTGCCGAGCTCCGGCCAGAGCTGCGTCCTGGTCAACAGCCGTGAACAGCTGGAGGGGCTGGTGGCCTGGCCGCCGGAGGCGCGGGTGCACCTGGGCCCGCTCCCCGACCCCGACGCCACGGAGCTGCTCGGGAAGATCGTCGGCACGGCCCGGATCGCCGCGGCGCCGGCCGAGTCCGCACGCCTGGTCGAGCTCTGCGACCGGCTGCCGCTGGCACTCCGGATCGCCGCGGCCCGGCTCGCCTCCAAACCGCACTGGACCGTACGCCACCTGGCCGACCGGCTGGGCGACGAGCGGCGGCGGCTGGACGAGCTCAGCCAGGGCGAGACGCAGGTCCGGGTCAGCTTCGGGCTCAGCTACCGGCATCTGCCCGCGGACGCGGCCCGGCTGTACCGCCTCCTCGGCCTCCTGGACGTACCCGACTTCACGGCCTGGACCGGCGCGGCCCTGCTGGACACCGACCTCCTCGACGCGGAACGGCTCATCGAGCACCTCGTCGACGCCCAGCTCCTCGAAGCGCTGGGCATCGACACCACCGGGCACCTGCGCTACCGGTTCCAGAACCTGCTGCGGCTCTACGCACGGGAGCGCGCCCACGACGAAACGCCGTCCGGCGAACGCCGGGAAGCCGTCGACCGCGTCTTCCGCACCTTCCTGACCATTGCCGAGGAGGCGCACCGGCGGGACTACGGCGGGGACTTCACCGTCATCCACAGTGACGTGCCGCGCCGGGAGATCGACCCCGCGTTCCTGGACGATCTGCTCACCGTGCCGCTGGACTGGTTCGAGGCGGAGCGGCTCGGCCTGGTCGCGGTGATCGAACAGGCGGCCCGCATGGGCATGGACGAGGTCGCCTGGGACCTGACCGCGTCCATGGTGACGCTCTTCGAGACCCGCAACTACGTGGAGAACTGGCGGGTCTGCTGCGAACACGCACTGGCCGCCGCCCGGAAGGCCGGCAACGTGCGCGGCCAGGCCGCCATGCTGCACGACCTGGGCGCGGTCGAACTGCGGCTGCGCAGGATCGAGCGGGCGGCCGCCAGTTTCCACGAGGCGCTGCGCCTCTACGAAGCGTCCGAGGACGTCCACGGCCAGGCGCTGACCCTGCGGAACATCGCGATCACCGACCGGATCCGGGGCGATCTGGAGAGCGCGATGCAACGGCTGGAGGACGCGCGGGCCACGTTCCGCACCGTGGGCGACCGCTCCTCGGAGGCCCACGCGCTGAACAACATGGCGCAGATCGCGCTCGACCGCGGCCGCCTGGACTCCGCGGTACAGCTCGCCCAGGAGTCCGTCCGCCTCTCCCAGTCGATCGGCGCGGGCGGCGAACGGGGCCTCGCGCAGGGGTCCCACCGGCTGGCCCGTGCGTATCTCGCGCAGGGGCAGCTGGAGTTGGCGGAGGCGACGTTCCTGGAGGTCGTGCGGATCGTCAAGGAGAAGTCCGACCTGGTGGGCCTCGCGTACGCGCTGCTCGGTCTCGGCGAGACCAAGCTGGCGGCCGACGCCTGCCCGGAGCAGGCCGACGCCGTACTGAACGAGGCGCTGGAGATCAGCCGGCGCATCGACAGTCCGCTGGTGGAGGGCCAGATCAATCTGGCGCTCGGGGAGTCCTGCCGCAGGCAGGACCGGTACGCGGCCGCGCGTACGCATCTGCTCACCGCCCAGCAGATCTTCACCAGCGTGGGATCGCCGCCCTGGCAGGAGCGGGCGCTGCTCCGGCTGGACGCGCTGGACTCCGGCCCCTTCACCGGGAGCGGATTCGAGCCCTGCATTTCGGTTCCCGAACAGCGGGCGCCCGCGGGTGTGCACGAGGGATGAGGCCGGCCGTGGCCGACCGGTCCGCCGGCGAGCGCGCGTGGCGCCCGCCGGCGGAATTCCTTAATGCCTTTCTTTAAGCCCGAGTGCGGATTTCCCGAAGCCATTCGATAACGAAACAATAGACCGGATGGCTACTTTCCTGGTCAGCGAGATCGTGGTCGAAACGACCGATCCATGACGGAGACGTCACTGGCGCCCGGGAGATCCGATTGTCCACTTCGTACATTCCGACGCGGGACCGCGCCGACCATGAGCTGGCGCACCGGCTCGCCGAGGCGGCGGGTGCGCTGCTGCTCGCGCTGCGGGCGAAGCCCGGCCGGGCGGAACTGAGCGCGGAGGGCGACCGCCGCTCCAACGAGTTCCTGCTCGCCGCGCTCGCGGCGAAGCGGCCGGGCGACGCGGTCCTCTCCGAGGAGTCCGCCGACGACCCGTCCCGGCTCTCCGCACGCCGCGTGTGGATCATCGATCCGCTGGACGGTAGCCGCGAGTTCGGCGAGGAGGGGCGTACCGACTGGGCGGTGCACGTCGCGCTCTGGATCGACGGGGCGCTGGCCGCCGGCGCGGTGGCCCTGCCCGCGGCCGGCCAGGTCTTCTCCACCTGGCAGGCGCATCAACTGGGCGAAGACCCGGAACAGTTGACGTTGCTGGTGAGCCGGAGCCGGCCGCCCGCGCTGGTCGGTGATCTCGCCGAGCGGCTGACCGCCCGGCTGCAACCCATGGGGTCGGCGGGCGCCAAGGCCATGGCGGTACTGCGCGGCGCCGGGTCCGCCTATGTGCACGCGGGCGGCCAGTACGAGTGGGACTCGGCTGCTCCCGTCGCCGTGGCGCTGGCCCACGGCCTGCGGGTCCGGCGGCTGGACGGGTCGGCACCGCGGTACAACCAGCCCGATCCCTCGCTGCCCGATCTGGTGATCAGCCGGCCGTCCGCGGCGCCGGAACTCTGGGGCGCCCTGGACGCGCTCACGTCGCACACGTGAAAGGAAACGAAATGCTCAACGTCATCGGCGTGGGGTTCGGCCGCACCGGAACGAATTCCCTTCAATTGGCTCTGGAACGGCTCGGGTTCGGGCCCTGCTACCACATGCTCGAAGTCATCCGGCATGCCGATCATCTGCCTCGGTGGCGCCATGCGCTGAGCGCCGACAAGGTCGAATGGGACCGCGTGTTCGCCGGTTATCGGTCCTCCGTCGACTGGCCCGGCTGTGCGTTCTGGCGGGAGCTCGTCGAGACCTTTCCCGAGGCGAAGGTCGTGCTGACGGTGCGGGACCCGGAGCGCTGGTACGCGAGCGTCAAGAAGACCATCTTCGCCTCCGGGGAGGACAGCGAGGGCCCCGCGCTGCCGCCGGGCGGCCTCAGCGCCGAGGCCCTGGAGTTCACCTCCTTCATGGGCGGCGAGCTGCTGCCGCGGATCATGGACGACGGCCGGGGCGGCCGGCTGGACCAGGCCGACGAGCAGCGGGCCATCGAGACGTTCGTCCGGCACAACGAGGAGGTCCAGCGCGTCGTCCCGGCCGACCGCCTGCTGGTCTACCGGGTCACCGAGGGCTGGGGGCCGCTGTGCGAGTTCCTGGACGTGCCGGTGCCCGAGGAGGAATTCCCCCACGTCAACGACTCCGGCACGTTCCGCCGCACCTTCGAGGGCGCCTTCGCGGAGCGGCTCGGACTCACCGTGCCCGGCGCCGCGGGCTGAGCGCCGCACCCGAAGGAAGCGATATGACGTGCCAACACCGCGGCGCGACGGTCTGGCTGACCGGGCTGCCGAGCGCGGGGAAGACCACCATCGCGGGAAGACTGGGTGAGCGGCTGCGCGCTGCCGGCCACCGGGTGGAGGTCCTCGACGGGGACGAGATCCGTACGTTTCTCTCGGCGGGCCTGGGCTTCTCCCGCGCGGACCGCGACACCAATGTCCAGCGGACCGGCCTGGTGGCCGAGCTGCTCGCCCGCAACGGCGTCCTCGTGCTGGTACCGGTCATCGCCCCGTACGCCGACAGCCGCGCCGCTGTCCGCGCACGGCACGAGGCCACGGGCACTCCGTACCTGGAAGTCCATGTGGCCACTCCGGTGGAGGTGTGCATCGAGCGCGATGTGAAGGGCCTCTACGCGCAGCAGGCAGCCGGCCGGCTGACCGGGCTGACCGGGGTCGACGACCCCTATGAGCCGCCGAAGGAACCGGACGTGATCCTCGATACGCATCTGCAGTCCCCGGCCGAGTCGGCGCGTGCCGTGCACGCGGTGCTGACGGCGAGGGGGCTGGCATGACCACCGCGGCACGGGCCTTCGCGCTCAGCCATCTGGACGCGCTGGAGTCCGAGGCAGTGCACATCTTCCGGGAGGTGGCGGGCGAGTTCGAGCGGCCGGTGATCCTCTTCTCCGGCGGCAAGGACTCCATCGTCATGCTGCACCTGGCGCTCCGGGCCTTCGCCCCGGCGCAGCCCCCCTTCGAGCTGCTGCACGTCGACACCGGGCACAACTTCCCCGAGGTGCTGAGCCACCGGGACCGGCTGGTGGCCGCGTACGGCCTGCGGCTGCACATCGCCTCCGTACAGGAGTACATCGACCGCGGTGAGCTGCGCGAGCGCCCGGACGGCACCCGCAATCCGCTGCAGACCGTCCCGCTCAACGCCGCCATCGAGCAGCACCGCTTCGACGCGGTGTTCGGCGGCGGACGGCGGGACGAGGAGAAGGCCCGCGCCAAGGAGCGGATCTTCAGCCTGCGGGACGAGTTCGGCGGCTGGGACCCGCGCCGGCAGCGCCCCGAGCTCTGGAACCTGTACAACGGGCGGCACTCCCCCGGCGAGCACGTCCGCGTCTTCCCGCTCTCCAACTGGACCGAGCTGGACGTCTGGCAGTACATCGCCCGGGAGCGCATCGAGCTGCCCGACATCTACTACGCGCACGAGCGCGAGGTCTTCGCCCGCGACGGCATGTGGCTGGCGCCGGGCGAGTGGGGCGGGCCCAGGAAGGACGAGCCGGTCGAGAAGCGGCTGGTGCGCTACCGCACCGTCGGCGACATGTCCTGCACCGGCGCCGTCGACTCCGAGGCGGCCACCGTCGAGGCCGTCATCAGCGAGATCACCGCCAGCCGGCGCACCGAGCGCGGTGCCACCCGCGCCGACGACAAGCTGTCCGAGACAGCCATGGAAGACCGCAAACGCGAGGGGTACTTCTAGCCATGCCGACCGCCGATCTCGAAACGGGCGCGCCCTCGCTGCTGCGCTTCGCCACCGCGGGCTCCGTCGACGACGGCAAGTCCACGCTGGTGGGGCGGCTGCTGCACGACTCCAAGTCGGTACTGGCCGACCAGCTGGAGGCCGTCGAGCGGGCCTCCCTCGGCCGCGGTCAGGACACCCCCGACCTGGCGCTGCTGACCGACGGGCTGCGGGCCGAGCGCGAGCAGGGCATCACCATCGATGTCGCGTACCGCTACTTCGCCGTGCCGCGGCGCCGCTTCATCCTCGCCGACACCCCGGGCCATGTGCAGTACACCCGCAACATGGTCACCGGCTCCTCCACCGCCGACCTGGCCGTGGTGCTCGTCGACGCGCGCCACGGCGTCGTCGAGCAGACCCGCCGGCACGCCGCCATCGCCGCCCTGCTCCGCGTCCCCCGCGTCGTCCTGGCCGTCAACAAGATGGACCTGGTGGACTACCGGGAGTCCGTCTTCGCGGCGATCGCCGAGGAGTTCACGGCCTACGCGGCACGCCTGGGCGTCCTGACCCCGGGCTCCGGGGGCGGCATCCCCGAGAACTGGTGCACCGCGATCCCGGTCTCGGCGCTGGCCGGAGACAACGTGGTGACCCCCTCGGCCACCATGGACTGGTACGGCGGCCCCACCGTGCTGGAGCACCTGGAGACCGCGCCGGTCCTCGCCGACCCCGCCGAGGCCCCGGCCCGCTTCCCGGTCCAGTACGTCATCCGCCCGCGGACCCCCGAGCACCGCGACTACCGCGGGTACGCGGGGCAGCTGGCCGCCGGTGTGCTGCGCGTCGGTGACGAGGTCGTCGTGCTGCCCTCCGGCCGCACCAGCGTCATCGAGGCCATCGACGTCCTCGGCAGACCCGCGCGGGCCGCCCGGGCGCCGCAGTCCGTCACGGTCCGCCTCGCCGACGACCTCGACGTCTCCCGCGGCGACCTCATCGCCCCGGCCGGGCTCGCGCCGGCCCTCACCCAGGACGTCGAAGCGACCGTCTGCCACCTGCACGACCGCCCGCTGAGGCCCGGTGACCGGGTGCTGCTCAAGCACACCACGCGCACGGTCACGGCGGTCGTCAAGGACATCCCGTCCCGGCTGGCCCTCGACGACCTCTCCCCGCACCCGGCGCCCGGCGAGCTGACCGCCAACGACATCGGCACGGTCCGGGTGCGTACCGCCGAGCCGCTGGCACTCGACGCGTACGCGCACTCCCGTCGTACCGGTGCCTTCCTGCTGATCTCCCCGGCCGACGGCGCCACGCTCACCGCCGGCCTGGCCCACTGAGCGCATGTCCGCTGCCACCACTGCGGCCGTACGGCTGGCCGGAGCCACGAAGACCTTCGGCGGGGCGGTCGTCCTGGACGACGTCGACCTGGAGGTGGCTCCGGGGGAATTCGTCTGCCTGCTGGGCCCGTCCGGCTGCGGGAAGTCCACCCTGCTGAGCCTGCTGGCCGGCCTGGACCGGCCGTCGTCCGGCCAGGTGTCGACGGGCGGCGGGCGCCCGGCCCTGATGTTCCAGGACCATGCGCTCTTCCCGTGGCTGACGGCCGGCCGCAACATCGAACTCGCGTTGCGGCTGGCCGGGACCGCCGACCGGGCCGGGCGCCGCGCCGAAGCGGTGCGGCTCCTCGGTCTCGTGCAGCTCGCGGACGCCTACGGAAAACGCGTGCACACGCTGTCGGGCGGTATGCGGCAGCGCGTGGCCCTGGCCCGCGCCCTTGCCCAGGGCAGCGAACTGCTCCTGATGGACGAGCCGTTCGCGGCGCTCGACGCCATGACCAAGGACGTGCTGCACGAGGTGCTCATCGGGATCTGGCAGCGCCGGCGGCCGGGCATCGTCTTCGTCACGCACGACATCCGGGAGGCGGTGCGGCTGGGCAGCCGGGTCGTGCTGCTGTCCTCCCGGCCGGGCCGGATCGCCCGCGAATGGCGGATCGGCCTCCCGCACCCGCGGCGGTCCGAGGACCCCGCCGTCCTGGACCTGGCCGGGGAGATCACCGGTCAGCTGCGCGAGGAGATCTGCCGGCATGCCCGTGACTGACCTGACCGGCCCCGGTCCCGTCCGCGACGGTGCCGTACCGAAAGACCTTCCGTCGGGGAATGTCTCGTCGGGGGCTCTCTCGTCGGGCCTGGACGTCCTGGACGCACCGGCCGCCCCGGCCGTGCCCTCCCTGCTCCGCCGGGCCGTGACGAAGGCGACGGCCCCGGTGCTCGCCCTCGTCTTCGTCCTGGTGGCGTGGCAACTGGCCGCCGTCTCGGGCCTGATACCGCGGCTGCCCTCCCCCGCCGCGGTCCTGGCAGAGCTGGCCGGTCAGGCGCGGGGCGGCACGCTGCTGCCCGCGCTGGGGCGGAGCCTGGGCCGGGCCGCGTCCGGCTTCGCCGCTTCCGTGCTGGTGGGTGCCCCGCTCGGGCTGCTGGTGTACCGGATCGGCGCGGCGCGGACGGTACTCGCGCCGGTCCTCTCGGCGTTCCAGTCGCTGCCCGCGGCCGCCCTGGTGCCGCTGGCGGTGGTGGCGTTCGGGGAGTCGGAACGCGCGGTGTACGCGGTCGTGCTGCTGGGTGCCGTGCCGTCCCTCGCCATGGGAGTGGTCAGCGCGTTCGACCAGGTCCCCGTGCTGCTGCGGCGGGCCGGGCGGACCATGGGCGCCACCGGTCTGCTGGCGGTCCGCCATGTACTGGTACCGGCCGCGCTGCCCGGGCTGATCGTGGCGCTGCGCCAGGGCTGGACCTTCGGGTGGCGGGCGCTGATGACCGCCGAGCTGATCACCGCGACGCCGCTGCCCGGGGTCGGCCGGATCCTCGACGCCGGGAAGCAGCAGGGCAGTTTCGCCCTCGTACTGGCGTCGGTGGCGCTGATCCTGGCCATCGGCGTGCTGGTCGAGGCGGGGGTGTTCCGGCCGGTGGAGAAGAGAGTGCTGCGGCGCCGCGGCTTGTGACGGCGCACAGACGATGACCATGAGAACGGAGAGTCGATGACCGAGGAACAGGAGCTTTCCGTCCCGCACGCGGACGGCAGCAACAAGCTGTTCGACTGGCTGGCCGGCATGCGGGCCGACCATCCGGTGTGGCAGGAGGGCGACGGCCCGTACCACATATTCCGCTATGCAGATGTGCAGCGGGTGATCGCCGACCCCGAGGTGTTCTCCAATGACACCAGCCGGGTCCTGCCACATGTGAAGCCGCTGACCGAGGGACATATCAACGCGATGGACCCGCCGGAGCACGGAAAGCTCCGCCGGCTGGTCAATCAGGCATTCACCCCGCATACCGTGGACAAGCTGGAGCCCCGCATCACGGCCGTGACGAACGAACTGCTGGCCGAGGTCGGCAGCGAGCAATTCGATCTGGTCGATGTGCTCACCTATCCGCTGCCGGTGATCGTGATCAGCGAACTGCTGGGAATCCCGGCATCGGATCGGGAACTCTTCCGCAAATGGGCCGACCGGTTCATGAATCTCAGCAGACCCAAGGACCAGAAAGACGTGGTGGCGAATTTCCAAGCCGCCACCCGGGAAATGGATGAATACCTGCTGGAGCACTGCCGGGAGCGCCGCTCGGCGCCGCGGAACGACCTGATCAGCAAGCTGGCCACGGCGGAGGTGGACGGCGAGCGGCTCAGCGACCACGAGGTGGTCAAGTTCGCCGGCATCCTCTTCCTGACCGGGCACCTCACCACCACACTGCTGATCGGCAATGCCGTGCAGTGCCTCGACAGCGCTCCGGAGTCCCTCGCCGAGCTCCGCGCCGACCGCTCGCTCATTCCGTCCGCGGTCGAGGAAGTACTGCGCTTCCGCTCGCCGTTCACGACCGTGAGCCGGGTGACGGTGACCGACGTCGAGGTCGGCGGGCAGGTGATCCCGGCGAACCGCATGGTCACGCCGTGGGTGATCTCCGCCAACCATGACGAGGCACACTTCCCGGACGCGGGGCGCTTCCTGATCCGGCGTACCCCCAACCGGCATGTCGCGTTCGGCCGCGGCGGGCACTTCTGCGTCGGCGCGCCGCTGGCCAGGCTGGAGGCCCGGATCGCGCTCAATGCGCTGCTGGACGCCTTCGCCGAGCTGCGGGTCGACCGTGACGCGGTCATCGACTACCACGCGCGCGGGATGTACGGCGCGAAGAACCTGCCCGTGGTGGCCCGCCGGGCCTGACCCGAACGGACGGGAACAGCAAGGCGGGCAGTGCGACCGGACTCGGGGGAGCGGAACCGGTCGCACTGCCCGCCTTCGGGGGGCGGGGAGCCGCTCAGCCGGGGAGGTTGAAGAAAATCATGGGGTTGTCGGTGCTCTTCTTCACCGGCTCCGTGAGCCCCAGGTCGCGCTTGACCTCGGTGAGCTGCTCCATGACCTCGGGGGCCTTGGCGAGCGAGGGCGTGAAGTACTCGACGTCGTGCTCGTCCAGCCACTTGATGACGACCGAGCCCTCGCTCATCGGCTTCGGCCGGCGGCCGTGGTACACGTCGTGGACGCTCGTGGGGATGCCCCGCGGGACGGCCGGGAAGAGGTTCTCGGTGTACCAGCGGGCGAACCGCGCGCCGTGGTCGGCGTCGATGAAGAGGTAGTCGGTGTTGCCCGGAATCTTGTCGAGGTGCTGGCGGACGTCGCCCATGGTGAACGTCCAGCGGTCGGCGGAGAGTTCGGCCGGCACGTTGCTGACGACCTTGTCGACGATGTCGAACGAGTACAGGTGCCCGATGCCGTTGTCACGCAGCGCGCTCAGGATCCACATGGTGGACCAGCCGTAGAAGGTCCCGATCTCCACCACGCGCTCCGGCCGGTGGTCCCGCAGCAGCAGATAGGTTATCTCCGCCTCGAGGTCGTCCAGTTGCGCCTTCATGGTCTTTCCGCGCCGCTCCAGAAAGGCCCGCTGACTGTCGCGCACCTCCCTGAGGTCGCTCTCGTATTTCTGATAGAGCTTGCTCAGTGAATCGACCGAGACGACATCCATTGCCCCTCCAGGACCTTGCGGGTTAGCCGACCGGACACGCTACGCGACGCCGGCATCGTCTCGTTATCGTCCCGCTTTTGAGGAATTGCCGAGCACTTGGCGATAACGAAAGGAAAGGATTCCCGGATAGCTTCGCTGCGGGTTGTCCCAGATCCTTCGACACGGGAGTTCCAGAGTGATCAACTCGGTTGTCATCGTCGGCGGCGGCACCGCGGGGTGGATGAGCGCCTCGTATTTGAAGGCCGCATTCGGAGACCGCATCAACGTGACCCTGGTGGAGTCCGACCGGGTCTCCAGCATCGGTGTCGGAGAGGCCACGTTCAGCACCGTCCGGCATTTCTTCGACTATCTCGGCCTGGACGAGCGCGACTGGATGCCGAAGTGTGCGGGGTCGTACAAGCTGGGCATCCGGTTCGAGAACTGGCGGGAGCGCGGGCACCACTTCTACCACCCGTTCGAGCGGCTGCGGACCTCCGACGGCTTCACCCTCGCCGACTGGTGGCTGCTGGAGGGCGACCGCAGCAGACCGTTCGACCGCTCCTGCTTCCTCACGCCGGCCCTGTGCGAGGCGCAGCGCTCCCCGCGGATGCTCGACGGCTCGCTGTTCGCCGGTGACCTCGACGGCTCGCTGGGGCGCTCGACGCTGGAGGAGCAGCGCGCCCAGTTCCCGTACGCCTACCACTTCGACGCGGGGCTGCTGGCGCAGTACCTGACGAAGTACGGGACCGACCGCGGGGTGCGGCACGTCGTCGACGACGTGGTCGACGTGGCCCGCGACGAGCGGGGCTGGCTCTCGCACGTGACCACGCGCGAGCACGGCGAGCTGGCCGGTGACCTGTTCATCGACTGCACCGGGTTCCGCGGGCTGCTGATCAACCAGACGCTGGAGGAGCCCTTCGAGTCCTTCCAGGACGTCCTGCCGAACAACCGCGCCGTCGCCCTGCGCGTCCCGAAGCCCGACCAGGCCACCACGGGAATGAACCCGTACACCACCGCGACCGCGATGGACGCGGGCTGGATCTGGACGATCCCGCTGTTCGGGCGGCACGGCAACGGCTATGTGTACTCCGACGAGTTCTGCACCCCGGAGGAGGCGGAGCGCACGCTGCGCGAGTTCGCCGCTCCCGGGCAGGACGACCTGGAGGCCAACCACATCCGCATGCGGATCGGCCGCAACCGCCGCTCATGGGTCAACAACTGCGTGGCCATCGGCCTGTCCAGCGCCTTCGT
This sequence comes from Streptomyces sp. NPDC053542, assembly GCF_044544685.1. NCBI lineage: Bacteria > Bacillati > Actinomycetota > Actinomycetes > Kitasatosporales > Streptomycetaceae > Streptomyces > Streptomyces sp. NPDC053542. Next base: position 286,969 of record NZ_JBITXL010000007.1, on the reverse strand, counting down.
CGAGCCGCTGGAGTCCACCGGCATCTTCTTCATCCAGCACGGCATCGAGCAGCTGGTGAAGCACTTCCCCGACGAGCACTGGGACCCGACACTGGTCGACACCTACAACGACCGGGTCGCACACGTCCTGGACGGGGTGAAGGAGTTCCTGGTCCTGCACTACCGCACGGCGCAGCGCGACGACACGCCGTACTGGAAGGAGACCAAGACCCGCGCCATCCCGGACGCGCTCGCCGCCCGCCTGGAGATCGGTGCCTCGCAGCTCCTGGACGAGCACACCATCTACCCCTACTACCACGGCTTCGAGCAGTACTCGTGGATCACGATGATGCTGGGGATGGGCCATGAGCCCGCCCGGCCGCGCCCGACCCTCGCGCACACCGACCCGGCCGGAGCGCGTGCCGAGTCGGCGCGGCTCAAGGCCGACGCGGAGCGGCTCGTGAAGGCCCTGCCCAGCTGCTACGAGTACCTGGCCTCGATCAACGCGGCCGGCTGAGCCCGGCCCGATCGCCCCCGCTCTGATGCCCGTACCGGTCGCCGCGCCAGGTACGGGCATCGGCGCCTCCCGTCCCGCACACCTCCCCATTCCCTCCTGAAGGGCGACCGCGCATGGCCACCCGTGTGCCCGCATTCCGTTCCGCCTCCCACCCCGAGCTCGGTCGCGCTCCGGCCACGGCACCGCCCGTGACGCCGGTGCCGCTCGCCGGTTTCCGCTCGCTGATGAGCGCCTTCGCCACCGGGGTCGCGGTGGTCACCACGCTCGGCCCCGACGGCCGCCCGTACGGCCTGACCTGCACCTCCCTCGCCAGCGTCACGGCGAGCCCGCCGATCCTCTCGGTCTGCCTGACCACGCGGGGCGAGACGCTGCGGGCGCTGCGGGAGTGCGGGGCGTTCGCGGTGAATCTGCTGCACGAGCGGGGGCAGCGCGCCGCGGAGATCTTCGCGGCTCCGGTGGCGGACCGGTTCGCCGAGGTCTGCTGGCAGCCCTCGCCGGAGGCGGGGCTGCCGCGGCTGACGGACGACGCCTTCGCGACGGCCGAGTGCCAGGTGTCCCGGCTGCTCGAGGTCGGCGATCACACCATGGTGCTGGGCCTGGTGACCGAGGTGGTGCAGACGCCCGCGACCCCGCTGCTGTACGGCGGCCGGCGCTTCGCGGCCTGGCCCGGGGGCCCGCTGCCGCAGCCGGCCCCCGCAGCCGAGGCGACGCCGCTGCCCTCGTCCTTCCGGGGCTCGCCGTGCTGAACACCGTGGAACTGGCCGCCGGGAGCGGCGGTGCCGGGTTCGATCCCATGGCCCGCTTCCTGCTCGCCGTCGCGGTGATCGTGCTGCTCAGTCATCTGCTGGCCACCCTGCTGGGCCGTTTCGGCCAGCCGCTGGTGGTCGGCGAGATCCTCGGCGGGCTACTGCTCGGCCCCTCGGCCCTGGGGTGGATCTCGCCCTCGGCACAGGCGTGGCTGCTGCCCCCCGAGGTCGTCTCCACGCTCGACATGGCGGCCCAACTCGGCCTGGTCACCTTCATGTTCCTGCTCGGCTGCGAGCTGCGCATGGAGCGTACGGACGGTCCGGGGAGCAAGGGGAACAAGGCGGTCGGGGTGGCCGTGCTCGGCGGGATGGGCCTGCCCTTCCTGACCGGCCTCGGCGTCGCGGCCGCCGCGCCCGCCCTGCTGCGCGGCTCCACCCCCTCCCAGGGCGCCTATCTGGCCTTCATCGGACTCACGATGTCGGTGACCGCCCTGCCGGTACTCGCCAGAATTCTGGTCGATCTGCGGATGGACCGCTCTCCCCTGGGCTCGCTCGCGCTGGCCGGCGCGGCGGTGGGCGACGGCGTCGCCTGGCTCGCCCTCACCGTCATCCTGACCCTGACCGGCTCCGGCGGGTCCTTGCACATCGCGGCCACCATCGGCCTGACGCTGGCGCTGGTCGCACTCACCGCGCTGGTGGTGCGCCCGCTGCTCGCCGCGGTGGTACGCCGGGCCGAGCGGCGGCCCGGCGGCCAACGGCTGCTCCCCCTGCTGCTCGTCGGCGCGATCGCGTACGCCACGGTCACCCACCTACTGGGGCTGCACCCGGTGATCGGCGCCTTCCTGTTCGGCACGGCCGTGCCGCGCGACTCGCCGGTGACCACCTGGATGAACGAGCAGCTCCAGGGGTTCACCCTGGCCGTACTGCTGCCGCTCTTCTTCGCCGGTGTGGGCCTCCACGTCTCGGTCGGCGCCCTCGGCCTGGACCCCTGGGTCTGGCTGGCGTTCGCGGGCATCGTGCTCGCGGCGACCCTGAGCAAGGTCGTCGGCGCCGGCGGCGCCGCCAGGCTGATCGGCATGCCACGGAACGAGGCGCTGCGCTTCGGGGTACTGATGAACTGCCGCGGCGTCACGGAGCTGGTGGTGGCGGGCATCGGCTGGCAGCTCCATCTGATCAGCACGACCGGCCTGACCGTACTCGTCCTGATGGCGCTGATCACCACGGCCATGACCGGGCCGCTGCTCTCGTTCCTCGGTGTGCGGGCTCCGACACCCGATGATGCCGCGTCCCGACCACGCGAGCAGGCACCCGCCGTTCCGGCATGATGACGCCATGGATGACTCCCGCCACTCCCCGCCCGAGACGCAGGCCCGCACCACCGGTACGCCGGGCCTGCGCGAGGTACTGCGCGGTCTGCGCAGCGTGTCGAAACTGCCGCTGCAGCGCCGGACTTGGCAGCACATCGCATACGCACTCTTCCTGCCCTTAGGACTCGCCCTCATCGCCGGGTCCATGCGCGTCATGAAGTGGGACCGGGCCGGTGACGGGGGTGGCGCCGGCCCGTTGGTGCTGGTGGCGGCCATCGTCGTGGTCGCCCTGTGCGGGCCGCCCTTCGAGCGGGTCCGGGCGCGTCTGCTGCTCGGCGAGGAGATCGGACGGGGGCCGCGCGAGGGCCGGATCAAGCGCGGTACGGCCTTCTTCTTCGCCAATCTGCTGCTGGGGAGCGTCTCGTTCGCCGTGGTCATCGGCTGGGTGATCGTCTCTCTGCGGAACCTCAGCTACCCGATCTGGGGATGGGTGCCCTACCCCGACCCCGCGTGGGGCGGTCCCACTCCGCTCGGCGCGGTCTCGCTGCACTTCGCCGCCGGCGTGGTGGCGTTCTTCGGGGCGCCGTGGCTGGTCATCCGGCTGACCCGGTGGCAGGTCCAGGTCGCCCGCCGCCTCATCGGCTCCGGCTGAGAGCCCTCAATGAATACTGCCTCGACGGTTCCGTGAACCGTCGAGGCAGTTTTTCGTGAACTCGCCCGCGTACGCGCTCAGTCGAGCACGTATCCGTCCGCGTCCCGGCAGCCGCGGGAGCGGCGCAGGTCCGTGAGGATGAAGCTGCGCTGCAGCCACCGGTCGCGGCCGTCGTAGCGGGGGGTGAAGGCGGTCCGGCCGTGCACGGTGACCCGGTTGTCGACGATGGCCAGGTCACCCGGCTCCAGCAGGGCCGTCTGCGCGGTCTCGCCGAACGCCGTCTGGAGCTCCGCCATCGCCCGCTCCGCGCGCGGGGTGAGCGGCTCGGTGGCCGCGAAGTCCACCCGTACGTCCGGGTCCTCCGGCGCGCCGGACAGCACCGGCTGCGGCGTCGTTCCGCCGCTTCCGGAACCGAAGGACGGCGGCGCCGAGGTGACGAACTCCGGCCGGCACAGCGTCTCCCGGCCCTCTTCGGACAGCAGCGGCAGCGCCTGGCGGATGCAGGCGGTGCGCAGTCCGGCCACCCGGTCGTGGTCCGCGCGCAGGCACAGCAGCATCACGAAGTCCGGCCGGTGCGGGTGGAAGGCGTTCTCGTTGTGGAAGGTGAGCAGGACGGACCCGGCGTTGCCCTGGAAGTCCTCCTGCCCGGGTACCGGCACGACGTCCTGGACCAGGGCACCGCTCTTCTCCGGGCGGAAGGCGGCCGGGTCGCCGAGGCCGGCGGCGATCATCAGCAGTACCGCGGCGGGCACGGTGGCGCCGCGCTGCACGGAGCCCTTGACGCTCGGGGTCGGGGGCAGCGCCGGCTCGTCCACCGGCAGCCCGCGTACCAGTACCGAACCGGTCGGGCCCGAGGCCCGGCGGAAGTCGAGCAGCGGGCGGCGCAGGGTGCCCGGCAGGTCGGACCAGGCGTGGCGGGCCGCGGCGACCCATCTCGGGTCGTCGACGCGCCCGTCGGCGACGGAGGCGAGCCGCCGGGCCGTCTCCGCCGTCCGGGCCGCGGACGCCGGGTCCACGGATATCACCGGGGTGGTGGTGGGGTCGGAGGTCACTGTCATCCGTTCATCGCTTCCATGGCCTCGGCGACGGACCGGGGGCGCATATCGGTCCAGTGGGCCTCGATGTAGCCGAGGCTCTCCTCGTGTCCGCTCTCCTCCTGGGCCACCTGCCAGCCGCCCGGTACCTCGGCGAAGGCCGGCCACAGGGAGTACTGCCCCTCGTCGTTGACGAGCACGAGGTACCGGCCCTCGGGGTCCTCGAACGGGTTGGTCATCGCTGACTCGCTTTCTTCGTGAAGGAACGGGCCGGAACGCTGTCGGCGTCCTGGTGTCCGTACAGGTCCTGGACCCAGTTCGTCTGGTAGACGGTGTCGAGGTAGCGCTCCCCCAGGTCCGGGGAGATGGCCACCGAGGTGAGTGCGGTGGACCCCGCCTCATGAGTGCTGAGCCAGGAGGCCGCGCCGGCGACGATCGTTCCCGTGGAGCCGCCGAACAGGAAGCCGCGGGCGGCCAGTCGGTGGCACATCTGCACGGTCACGGCCTCGGGTATCAGCACCACGTCGTCGATGTAGGACTCGTCGAGCAGCGGCGGGCGCACCCCGGCGCCGAGGCCGGGGATCATCCGGGTGCCGGGCGGGCCGCCGAAGGCGACCGAGCCGACGCTGTCCACCGCGACGATCCGGACGCCGGGCCGGAATTCCTTGAACCACCGGGCGCAGCCCATGAGGGTGCCGGTGGTGCCGGCGCCGACGAAGAGCACGTCCAGGCCGGGGAAGCGGCGGGCGATGGCGGGTGCGGTCAGCCGGTGATGCGCGCGCCAGTTGTTGGCGTTCAGGTACTGGTTGAGCCACACATAGCGGGAGTCCTCCGCGCAGAGCCGTTGGACGTGGTCGAGCCGGGCGCCGAGGAAGCCCTTGTCGGGGTCCGGTTCGGTGATGATGTGCACCTCGGCGCCGAGCGCCTCCATGAGCCGCCGGGAGCCGAGATTGCAGCGGGAGTCGGTCACGCAGACAAAGCGGTATCCCTTGCTCGCGGCAATGGTGCTCAGTGCGACGCCCAGATTTCCCGACGAGGATTCCACCAGGGTCGATCCGGGCGTGAGCACGCCGGCCCGTTCCGCCGCTTCGACCATGGCGAGCGCGGCCTTCTGTTTGATCGAGCCGGCGAAATTGAAGCCTTCGCACTTGAGGAAGAGCGCGGTGTCGAGCATCGGCTTCAGATCGACGAACAGGTCTTCTTCATTGAATTCGTGCGGAGCCGAAATGACCGGCACATTACCCCCCGTACTGCGGAACGGCCGACGGCGCTGGCCGGTCAGCCATAGCGGCGCATCTCGTGGAAGAAACCGTCGATGACCGTCAGGTCTCCGGTGGCGCGCAGGGTGTCGTAGACGTGCCTGCCGAGCGCCAGGTCCAGGACGCCGAGCCCGAAGGGCGAGAAGATCACCGGCCGGTCGGCGGGGATCTCCAGCTCGCCGCTGAGCACGTCGTAGAGGGTCCCGGCCACGAAGTCCCGGTTGCCGGTCCGCTGTTCCGTCAGGTGCAGGGACGTGTTGGCCTTCAGGCAGTGGTCCACGTCGTCCACGACGTTCGTGGCGGCGAGCACCACCTCGGGCGACAGATCGCGCAGCGAGACGTGCAGGACCAGGGGGTTGTGGGAGAACCAGCCGGGGTCCGTGACGTGCGGCTCGCCGGCGACGGTCGCGAAGACGACCACGTCGCTGGAGCGGATCAGCTCCTCGGCGCTGCCGTGCACGGTGACGCCGCCCTCGGCGCCGGACCGCTTCAGGTAACCGGCGAAGCCCTCGGCGTGTTCCGGCGACAGGTCGTACACACCGCTGTCCTCGAAGGTCCAGCCGGTGCCGGTCAGGTAGCTGTGGATGTACCTGGCGATCAGCCCCGCGCCGAAGAATCCGACCGTCCGGGGGCGCGGGCGGCCCGCGGTGAGCCGGTCGGCTGCGAGCGCGGCCGAGGCGGCGGTGCGCGCGGCGCTGATGATGGAGCTCTCCAGGCACGCCAGCGGATAGCCGGTGTCGTGGTCGTTGAGGACGAGGACGGCGGAGGCCCGGGGCAGTCCCGCGCTCACGTTGTCCGGGAAGCTCGATATCCACTTGATCCCGTCGACCTGGACGTCGCCGCCGACCGAGGCGGGCAGCGCGATGATCCGTGAGTTCGGGCGGTCGGGGAACCGCAGGAAGTACGAGGGCGGGTTGACGGTCTCGCCCCGGCCGTGGATGCGGTAGGCGGCCTCGATCATCTCGGTCGTGCGCCGGTGCGCTCCGTCCAGGACGCGCTGGACGTGAGTGCCGGGGATCACGGCGAAGGAGGGCGCCGGCGCGGCGGATTCAGGGGAAGGTGACATGTGCGGTCTCCGTAGCGGGCATGGGGTGGCGGGACGGATGACGGGATCGGGACAGTCGGGGGACGGGCTCAGGACAGGACGTGTCCGGGGAGCCGCGTCGGGTTGCCGAGGATCACGGCGATCTCGCGGTCGCCCTCGTACGCCTCGCGGCTGTGCGCCATCCGCAGGTTGTCGAGCAGCAGCAGGTCGCCGGGGTGCCAGGGCTCGCTCCGGGTGGCCGCCCGGTAGGCCGCGTTGATCGCGTCGACGTCCTCGGCGGGGATCGGCGTCCCGTCGCCGTAGGCGGTGTTGAACGGCAGGGAGTCGGGCCCGTACACGTCCGCGAGGTAGGCGCGGATCATCGGGTCGAGGGTCAGCTCGTTGAGGAACGCCGCCTGGTTGAACCAGACGGGGCGGCCGTTGCCGGGGTGGTCGAGCACCGCGGCCCGGCGCTGGCGGGTCCGCAGCGCGCCGTCCGGCAGCCACGTGCAGTCGACGGCCGCGTCCCGGCAGTACTCCTCGACGGCCTGGGGGTCGTCGGTGCCGAACGCCTCGCTCCAGGCCACGCCCACCTCGCGGTAGGTGCGGGTGAGCTGCCAGCCGTCGCGGGCGAACCGCGCCACCAGGTCCTCGGGGAGGGCGCGCAGCACTTCCTGGGAGTCGGCGACGGCCGTGGCGCCGCCCGCGCGGGGCACGGTCAGCGCGCCGAACAGCAGGTACGAGGGCACCTGTGCGGCGTAGCTCAGCTCGTGGTGCATGCAGATCGGCTCGTCGGCCGGCCACTCGGAGGCCGAGTACACGGCCGGCTGGTACTCGCGGCGGGGAGCGAAGCGCTCCCGCTCGGCCATCGGTTCGATGCCGAGCGCGACGGCCGTGCGGGCCATCGCGGCCGGTGAGTCGATCCCCAGGCCGCGCAGCAGGACGGCGCCGTGCTCGGTGACGGTCCGGAGCACCTCCGTGCGGTGGGCCAGGGCCCGGCCCGGGGCGTCGCCGCCGGTCTCCGGCACGTGCAGGACGGGCAGTGCGCCCGGCGGCGGGGACGCGATGGGGGAAGCCATGGAGCCTTCGGCCGATGCGGACGTCATCTTCTCGGTGTCTCCCTCGGTACGAGTGGCGCCTGCGGGGCGGCTGCGGACGGCTGCGGCGGGGTCTGCCCGGCGAGCCGGCGGTCCAGCAGTTCCGCCAGGTCCGCGAGGACGGGGTGCGCGGCGAGTTCCTTCACGGAGACGAGCCGGTCCAGGGCGATCGCCAGGCGTACGGCAGTCAGCGAGGTGCCGCCGGTCTCGAAGAAGTGCGCGGTGCGGTCGATGCGCTCGACCGGCACCTTGAGGACCTGCGACCAGGCGGCGGCGATCCGGCGTTCGCTGTCGGTCACGGGTTTTCCGGGGGTGCCCGGCAGTTCGTCGGCGGCGCCGGCCTGCGCGGCCAGCGTCTTCTTGTCGATCTTGCCGTTGGGGGTGAGCGGCAGCGCTTCGCGGCGCTCCAGCCGCGTGGGGACCATGTAGTCGGGCATCAGGCCGTCGAGCCGGGCGCGCACCTCTCGTGGTTCCGGGCCGTCCGGCGCCGCGTAGTACCCGACGAGGTATCGCCCCTCTCCGGAGCCCGCGGCGACGACCGCCGCATCCCGCACTCCCGGCACCTGGAGCAGCCGGTTCTCGACCTCGCCGATCTCGATGCGGAATCCGCGGATCTTGAGCTGGGCGTCCCGGCGGCCGTGGAACTCCAGCCGCCCGTCGGGCGTCCAGCGACCGAAGTCGCCCGACCGGTACAGGCGTTCGCCGGTCCGGTGCGGGTCCGGCAGATACGCCTCCTTGGTGCGGGCCTCGTCGTTGATGTAGCCGCGGCCCACGCACACGCCGGAGAAGACGATCTCGCCGGGCGCGCCGAGCGGCACCAGGTCGAGGTGCTCGTCGACCACGTACGCACGGACGTTGCGCACCAGCCGCCCGAGGGGCACCGTGGGCCCGTCCGGCGCCCGGCGCATCACCTCGTGGTTGGTGTCGTCCGAGGTCTCGGTGAGGCCGTAGGCGTTGACCAGGGCCACGTCGGGGAAGGCGGCGAACCAGCGCTCGGCGAGCTCCTTCTTCAGCGCCTCGCCGGTCACCGACACACAGCGCAGGTCCGGCAGCTGCCCCTGCCTGCCCTCCAGGTGGGCGAGCAGCACTTCGAGGTACGAAGGCACGAGCTGGACCACCTCGATCCGGCCGGTGCGCAGGATGTCCACGAACCTGCCGACGTCGAGGACCGCTTCCTGCTCCACGATGTGCGTGGTGCCGCCGGTCATGAGCGCGGACACCAGCTGCCACAGCGAGATGTCGAAGCACTGCGGCGCCACCTGGGCGACGGTGGTGCCCGCCACGATGCCGAGGTCTTCGGTCTTGGCGAGGAGATGGTTGAGGAATCCGGCGTGCTCGCACATCGCGCCCTTGGGCTCGCCCGTGGAGCCCGAGGTGAAATAGATGTACGCGAGCTGATCCGGCGCCACCGGGAGGTGCGGGTCGTGGTCGGGGAGGTCCTGGCCGGCGAGGTCGTCGAGCCGGATCACCTCGATGCCGTGGCCGGTGTCCAGGGCCGCGAGCGCGCGGTCCAGGCCGTGCTCCGCGCCGCGCTCGGTGAGGAGGTACCGGCAGTCGCTGCGGCCGAGCATGGCGGCGATCCGCTCGGCGGGGAAGTCCGGCTCGACCGGGAGGTAGACCCCGCCGGCCTTGAGGACTCCGAGCACCGCGCCGAGCCACGGGAGGCCGCGCCCGGTCACCACGGCGACGACGTCCTCGTCCCCCAGCCCCGAGCGGCGCAGCGCCCACGCGACGCGGTTCGCCTCCCGGTTCACCTCGTCATAGGTGAGGCTGCGGCCGCCCTGTACGGCGGCCACGGCATGCGGCTGCTGGCGTACCCGCTCCTCGAACAGCTCGTGGAACCTGCGGTCGGGCAGGGGCTTGGTGACGCCTGCGAACGCCTCGGTCTGGAAGCGCCGTTCCTCCTCGGAGAGCAGGCTCTGCCGGTCGTGCGCCTCCAGTGGGTCAGCGGCGATGCGGCGCAACGCCGTCGTGCAGTAACCGGCGATACGCACCGCGGCCCGGTGGTCGAGGACCTCGGTGCGGTGCCGCACCACGAGCTCGCCGCCCTCGGGGAAGACCGCCAGCACGACACCGGCGGGCAGCTCCGCGGCCCGCTCGGCCACCATGGTGTCGAACAGCTTGCCTTCCGCGCCCTGTTGGGGCCGCGGCGCATGGGCGGCGTGCCGCAGGATCTCGCGGCGGTGGCGGTCCGCCGTCTCGATCAGCTCCTGCCAGCTCCCTTCCCCGACGCTCACCCGCGCGGGCAGCGGGCCGGCCTGCGCGGCCGGGCCCGCGGGCAGGAAGCCGGTGAGCGCCTCGCGGTCGCCGGTCAGCGCCGCGACGACCTTCGCGTGGACGGCGAGCAGTACGGAACCGCTGACCTCGGCCCCGGCCGGCAGTGCCGTCCGGTGCTCCGCCACTCCCCGCTCCGGCCGCGCCGAGGCGGTCCAGGCCGGCAGGGGGGTGATGCCACCGGCGTCGAGTACCTCGCGCCAGTACTTTCGGCCGGCCGTCGCGCCGTTTTCGTCCGCACCGTCCCGCACGAGTTTCGCCTCCACCCGGGATGCCCGTCAGTTCTGTGAGCCGTCAGTTCCGTGAGCCACTGGTTCCATGAGCCGTCGGCGCCCACTTCTCGCATTCGGGGGCGACGTTAATCAGCTCGCTTATCGCGGGAATATCGCACTACTTCTGCATTACTTCAGAAGCCGCTTCGAGAGAATGCGGCCGATCTCCGCGGCCGGCTCCGGGGCCAGCAGTCCTTCGTGGGTCGCGGCGACCTCGCAGCGCTCGAAGCCGCCCGCCGTGAACGGCTCCCAGGCCCGCGGGTCCGCCCAGGACCGCACGTTCTCGGTCGCCGCCACCAGCAGGACGTCCTCCTTGAACACGCCGAGCTCCACGGGGTGCACCAGCGTCACGTTGTTGATGAGGACGTCCAGGACCGTGCCGCGCCGCTCATCGTCGAGCAGCCGGGACTCGCTGTTGCCACGCCCCATGTAGTCGACGACCCGCGCCCGTGTCTCGGCCGGGTCGGCGGGCACGTCGTCCGGGTCGCCGTGCATCCGCGCGTACGCCTGGAACATGTCCCTGAGCACCTGCTCCTTGCTCAGCTCCCCCTTGATGCCGACCTCGACGGGATAGGAGTCGAGCAGCACCAGCAGCTCCACCGATTCGCCCTGCTGCTGGAGTTCGACGGCGAGGGCATGGGCCAGCACGCCGCCCATGGAGTAGCCGAGCAGCCGGTAGGGCCCGGCCGGCTGGACGGACCGGATCTGCTCCGCGTAGCCGGTGAGCAGCTCCGCCAGAGACGCGGAGAGCGGTGCGGTGCCGTCCAGGCCCCGGTTCTGGAGGCCGTACAGCGGCTGGTCGGGGTCGAGGGTGGGCAGCAGCGTGGAGTAGCACCAGCTGAGTCCGCCCACCGGGTGCACGCAGAACAGCGGGCGCCGGCCGCCGGTGGTACGCAGCGGCAGCAGCTCGCCGAAGCCGTCGGTGCGGTCGCCTTCGCCGTAGAGCCGGCGCAGCAGCAGTGCGGGCGTGGGGGCCTCGAAGACCGCCCGCAGCGGCACCTCGACGCCCAGTGCGCGGCCGATGCGCCCGGCGAGCCGGGAGGCGAGCAGGGAGTGCCCGCCGCTCTCGAAGAAGTTGTCGTCGATGCCGACCTGGTCGGCGCCGAGGACCTCGGCGAAGAGCCGGCACAGTACCTCTTCGTGAGCCGAGCGGGGGAGCCGCCCGCCGCCGGTGGCTGCCTCGGGTGCGGGCAGCGCCCGGTGGTCCAGCTTGCCGTTGGGGGTCAGCGGCAGCCGGTCGAGCGGGACGACGGCCGAGGGCACCATGTGGGCCGGGAGTTCCTCGGCGAGTTCCGCCCGCAGCCGGCCGGCGTCCAGCTCCCCGTCGCCGTCGGCGGGCACCACATAGGCCACCAGCCTGCGGTCGCCGGGCCGGTCCTCGCGGACCGTCACCGCTGCCCTGGCCACCTCGGCCCGCCGGCCGAGCACGGCCTCGATCTCACCGGGCTCGATGCGGAAGCCGCGCAGTTTGACCTGGTCGTCGGCGCGCCCGAGGAAGTCCAGGCGGCCGTCCGCGCGCCACCGTCCCAGGTCGCCGGAGCGGTACATCCGGCTGCCCGGCGCGCCGAACGGGTCGGCGACGAAGCGCGCGGCGGTGGCGCCCGGCCGGTTGAGGTAGCCGCGGGCGATGCCGGGCCCGGCGAGGTACAGCTCGCCGGGGACGCCCGGCGGCACCGGCCGCAGCCGCTCGTCCAGCACGTACACGCGCGCGCCGTTGAGCGGGCGGCCGATGGACTGCGGGCCGCGCTCCTGCGGGTCGTTGACGCCGCAGGACACCTCGACCGTCATCTCGGTGGGGCCATAGCCGTTGACCATGCGGCGGCCGGTGGCCCAGCGGTCGATGAGCTGAGGGGTGCATGCCTCGCCGCCGGTGAGGAGGGTGGCCAGGTCGGGCAGGTCGGCGGCGGGGACGCTCTCCAGGACGGCCGGCGGGACGTGCGCGTGGGTGATCCGCCGCTCGGCCAGGAAGGCGGCGAGTTCGCCGCCGACCGGTGCCTCGTCGGCGATGACCAGGCAGCCGCCGGTGAGCAGCGCCATGCACAGCTCGGAGACCGAGACGTCGAAGCCGGGCGAGACGAACTGCAGTACCCGGCTCCCCTCCCCCGCGCCGTGCACGGTGCGGTGGTTGGCGGCGAGCCCGGCCAGGCCGCGGTGGGAGACGACGACGCCCTTGGGGGTGCCGGTGGAGCCCGAGGTGTAGATCACGTACGCGGGGTGCCCGGGCAGCAGGGCCGGGGCCGGCGGGGTGCTGTCGCGATCCTGTACTGCCACGGCGGTGGCGGGGTCGTCGAGCAGGAGGACGGTGGCGTCTCCCGCGGAGAGCCGGCCGGCGTACTCGGCCGTGGTCAGGATGTGGCCGGGCGCGGCGTCGGCGAGCATCAGGTCGAGCCGGCGCCGGGGGTACTCGGGGTCGAGCGGCAGATACGCGGCTCCCGCCTTGGTCACCGCGAGTACGGCGGTGACCAGCGCGGCCGACCGGGGCAGCGCGAGGGCCACGAGACTCTCGGGGCCCGTGCCCAGGGCCATGAGGTGGCGCGCCAACTGATTGGCGCGGGCGTCGAGTTCGGCGTAGGTCAGGGTCTCCTCCGCCGTCTCCACCGCCGGTGCGTGCGGGGTGCGGGCCACCTGCCGCCGGAACAGTTCGGGGAGCGTGGCGGGCGCCTCGAGCGCAGCGGGCCCCTGCCAGGCGCCGAGCATCGCCTGGCGCTCGGCGTCGGAGAGCACATCGAGCCTGCTCAGGGGCCGGGCGGGGGCCTCCGCCGCCGAGCCGAGCAGCCGCGCGAAGCGCTCGGCGAACGACCGCACGGTGGACCGGTCGAAGAGCGCCTCGGCGTATTCGACCACTCCGCGCAGCCCCGCGGGCCGCCCGTCGGCGTCCTGCGTCTCGGTGAGGGTGAAGCTCAGGTCGAACTTGGCGACGCCGACGCCGAATCCCTCGAACCCGACAGTCAGCTCCGGCAGTTCCAGCGTCGGCCGCGCGTTGTTCTGGAAGGTCAGCATGACCTGGAACAGCGGGTGCGAGGCGGCGGAGCGCACCGGATTCAGGGCCTCCACCAGCCGCTCGAACGGCACGTCCTGGTGCGCGTAGGCCGCCAGGTCCGCTTCCCTGACCCGGCGCAGCAGGTCCTGGAAAGCGGGGTCGCCCGAGGTGTCGGTGCGCAGCACGAGCGTGTTGACGAAGAAGCCGGCCAGGTCGTCCAGCGCCTGGTCGGTGCGGCCCGCGACGGCGGTGCCGAGCGGGATGTCCTGGCCGGCCCCGAGCCTGGTGAGCAGCGCGGCGAGCCCCGCCTGCAGGACCATGAACAGGGTGCAGTCGGCGGCCTTCGCCAGGCCGGCGAGGCGCTGGTGGGTGGCCGCGTCGAGGGTGAACCCGACGGTGCCGCCGCGGTGGTCGGGGACCGCGGGGCGCGGCCGGTCGGCGGGCAGGTCCAGCTGCTCGGGAGCCCCGGCCAGCGTCGTACGCCAGAAGTCGAGCTGCTTGGCGAGCAGGCTCTCCGGGTCCTCCGCCTCGCCCAGGAGTGTGCGCTGCCAGAGCGTGTAGTCGGCGTACTGGACCGGCAGCGGCGTCCACTCGGGTGCGTCGCCGGTCCGTCGCGCGGTGTATGCCTCGGCCAGGTCCCGGAGCAGCGGCGCGACCGAGCCGCCGTCCCCGGCGATGTGGTGCACCAGGAGCAGCAGGATGTGTTCGTGCGCGGAGATCCTCAGCAGCGTGGCGCGCAGCGGGATCTCCCGCGTCAGGTCGAAGGCGTACCGCGAGGCGTCGCGCAGCAGCTGCTGCGCGCTCGTCCCGTCGCTCGCCTCGGTCTCCGCCAGTTCGGGGCGGGCCCGTTCGGGGTCGAGGATGTGCTGGTAGGGCACCCCGTCGGCCTCGGGGAAGACGGTGCGCAGGCTTTCGTGGCGGGTGGTCAGGTCGCCCAGCGCGGCGGCCAGCGCGGCCCGGTCGAGCGGCCCGGTGAGCCGCAGCGGCATGGGGATGTTGTAGGTGGCGCTGGGGCCTTCGAGGCGGTGCATGAACCACAGCCGTTGCTGGGCGAAGGAGAGTGGGATGCGCGCGGGGCGCTCGGCGGGGGTCAGCGCGGGCCGGGCCTGGCCGCCCCGGTCGAGGCGCCGGGCCAGCGCGGCAACCGTGGGTGCTTCGAACAGCGCACGGATCGGCAATTCGACGCCGAAGGCGGCGCGTACCCGGCTGAGCAGCTTGATCGCGGACAGCGAGTGGCCGCCCAGCGCGAAGAAGTCGTCGTCCACGCCGACCCTGTCGTGTCCCAGTACGGCAGCGAAGAGACCGCAGAGGATCTCCTCGGGCGGGAGGAGCGCTCCCCCGGCGCGGGCGGCCGGGGTCTCTTCGTGCTGCGCCGCCCCCTGTTCGCGCACTGTCTCCGGAAGCACGGCCCGCTGCTCGTCGGTCAGCCGGGGCAGGTCGGCGAGCGCCCGTCCGGCGTCGTCCGCCACCGCCCGCAGCAGCGCTTCGATCCAGGTGACAAGGGCCTGTGCGGCCTGCCCGCTGTACAGGTCGGGGCGGTGTTCCAGCCGTATCTGGAGCCGGCTGCCGAGCATGCCCGCGATCAGGCGCAGCGGGTAGTGGGCCGCGTCCTTGCCGGACACCCGCGTGACGCGCAGCCCGCCGAAGCCGGTCTGCGGGGCGCCGCCGCCGGGGTAGTTCTCGACGGTCAGCGCCGTGTCGAAGAGGTCACCGGCGCCGACGAGCCGCTGCAGCTCACCGAGCCGGAGGTGCTGGTGGTCGAGGAGCCGGGCCTGCTCGGCCTGCAGCCGCGTGAGGTTGCCGGCGAGGGAGTCCCGCGGGTCCAGCCGCACCCGGACCGGGACGGTGTTGATGAACAGGCCCACCATGGACTCGATCCCGGGTATCTCCGGCGGGCGGCCGGACACCACCGAGCCGAAGACGACGTCGTCCCGCCCGGTCAGCTCGGCGAGGACCAGCGCCCACACGCCCTGCAGCAGGGTGTTGACGGTCAGCCCGTGGGCCCGCGCCCATCCGGTGAGGGCGGCGGTGAGCTCCTCGGAGAGGTCGGTGGTGTGGTACTCGGGCAGGACGGGCGCGCGTTCCGGGTCCGGCGCCGCCACCAGCGTGGGCCCGGCCAGCCCCGCCAGCGCCTGCCGCCATGCCTCGCGTCCGGCGTCCGCGTCCTGCCGGCCGAGCCACTCCAGGTAGGTGCGGTACGGCGTCACGGCGGGCAGTCCCGAAGGGTCGCCGTGGTCCGCGTACAGCGTGAGCAGTTCGCGCTGCAGGATCGGCGCCGACCAGCCGTCGACGACGATGTGGTGGTTGGTCAGGACGAGGCTGTGCCGCCGTTCCCCCAGCCGTACCAGGGTGAACCGCAGCAGGGGCGCGGCCGTCGGGTCGAACCGGCGCTCCCGCTCCTCCGCGAGGAGCCTCTCCAGTGCCTGCTGCCGCTCCGCGGGGTCCAGCGGCGTCAGGTCGGTCTCGGTCCACGGGAGCGGTACCTGCCCGACGATCACCTGGAGGGGCTGCCCGTTCTTGCGCTGCCGGAACGCGGCGCGCAGAGTGGCGTGCCGCTGGAGCAGGGCACGGGCGGCCGCGCGCAGCCGTTCGACGTCGAGCTGCCCTTCGAGCTCCATGACCAGCTGGGTGTGGTAGACGTCGGTGCCGTGCGCGTCGGAGAGCGCGTGGAAGAGCAGCCCCTCCTGCAGCGGCGACAGCGGCAGGACGTCTTCGAGCCTCGAAGCCTTCATACGATGTCCCTCAATTCTGCTTCCAGGTCGTCGATTTCGTCCTGGCTCAGTGCGGCAAGCGTCAGGTCGGACGGCGTGTGGCCACCGGCGTCCGGGGCCGCGGCGTGCTCGGCGAGCGCGCCCAGCAGCCGGAACCACGCGGCGGCCAGCGCGGCGATCTCGTCCTCGTCGAACAGGGCGGCCGGCCAGGTCCAGGTCACGGTGAGCTCGGGCCCGTCCGGGCGGTCCTGGGTCATCGCGTTGATCTCCAGCGGGTGCCCGACGGGCATCCCCGGATCGCGGGGCAGCGGCCCCCGTACGCCGGGGACGACCGCCCAGTCGGAAACCTCCGCGGCCCCCGTCGCGGGGAACCGGCCGAGGTAGTTGAAGCCGATCTGCGGCGTCGGACGGCCGGCGAGCGCGGACTCGCCGTCGGCCCGGAGGTGGCGCAGCATTCCGTACCCGATCCCGTTGTCGGGCACCGCGCGCAACTGTTCCTTGATCCGCTTCAGCGCCCGGCCCAACGCGGGTCCCGGCGTGCGCAGTTCGTCGTCGGTCAGTGGTCCGGGGTCGATGCTGACGGGGTACAGCGTGGTGAACCAGCCGACGGTACGGGAGAGATCGGCACCCGGCACGATCTCCTCGCGGCCGTGCCCCTCCAGGTCGACGAGCAGGGCGGCACCGCCGTCTCCTTCCCCAGCCCCCGCATCCCGGGCGCGCCGCCGCTCCAGCACGGCCAGCGCCAGCCCGGTCAGCAGTACGTCGTTCACCCCGGCGTGGAAGGCCGCCGGTGCGGTGGTCAGCAACGCCTGGGTGACGTCGGACGGCAGACGCCGGGTGAGCGACCGGCAGGTACCGGCCACGTCCCGGGCCGGGTCCCAGGCCCCGTTCGCGGACAGCGGGTCGGCCGTGCCTGACATCCCCTCCCACAAGGGACGTTCGGCCGTACGGTCCGGCCCTTCGGCGTGCTCGGTGAGCAAGCGGCTCCAGCGGCGGAAGGAGGTCGGCACCGGTGCCGGCTCCGGCCGACCACCTGCCTCCGTACCGTGCCAGGCCGCGGCGAGGTCCGGCAGCAGGATCCGCCAGGAGACACCGTCCACGACGAGGTGGTGCGCGACGATCAGCAGCCGCCCGGGGCGCTCCGGCCCGCGGTCGAACCAGACGCACTGCACCATGACGCCCTCGGTGGGGGCCAGCCTGCGCCGGGCCGCCTCGCCCTCGCGCTCGGCCAATACCTCCTCTTCCCGCACGTCGAGGCCCGCCGCGTCCACCCTGCGCAGGACGTCCGCGGCAGAGACAGCACCGCGCGCGGGCACCGTCAGCTCCCAGCCGTCGGGAGTCGGCACGGCACGCATCCGGAGCACGTCGTGGTGGTCCAGTACGGCCTGGACGGCGGCCGCCAGCCGGGCCGGATCGGCGCCGCGCGGCACCTGCACGACCATCGACTGGTTGAACCCCTCCCAGGGGCCGTCGAGTTCCCGCAGCCAGTGCATGATCGGCGTCGCCGGGACGCTCCCGGTGCCGTCCTGCCGCTCCGTCCCGGCCGTCGGGGCAGCCGGTACGGCGACCGTGGCCAGCGCGGCGACGGACTGGTGCGTGAACACCTCGCGGGCGGTGAGGAGCAGGCCCGCCGAGCGCGCCCGGCTCACCAGCTGGATGGCCAGGATGCTGTCGCCGCCGAGCTCGAAGAAGGGCTCGTCCACCCCGACCTGCTCCAGGCCGAGCACCTCGGCGAACAGGTCGCACAGAATCTTCTCCTGCGGCGTGCGCGGTGCCCGTCCGGCCGGGCGGCCGGTGGCGTCCGGCGCGGGCAGGGCACGCTGGTCGAGCTTGCCGTTCGGCGTCACCGGGAGCACGGTCAGAGGGACAACGGCCGAGGGCACCATGTACGCGGGCAGGCGTTCGGCCGCGTGTGCCCGCAGCGCTGCGGTGTCCGCGTCACCGACCACGTAGGCCACGACGCGCCGATCACCGGGGCGGTCTTCGCGTACCACCACGGCCACCTGCCGGACCCCGGGCCCGGACGCCAACACGGCCTCGATCTCGCCCAGTTCGATGCGGAAGCCCCGCACCTTCACCTGGTCATCGGCCCGGCCCACGAACTCCAGCTCACCGTGACGGGTCCAGCGGGCCAGGTCACCCGTGCGGTACATCCGTGTCCCCGCAGGCCCGAACGGGTCCGCCACGAACCGGCCCGCGGTCAGTCCCGGGCGCCGCAGATAGCCACGCGCCAGGCCGGACCCCGCTACGTACAACTCCCCTGCCACGCCCACCGGCACCGGAGACAGCCGCTCGTCCAGTACATACACCTGCGCGTTGACGATGGGCCGCCCGATCGGCGGCACCATCTCCCCCGCCAACGGCTCGCTCATCGTCGCGCACACCGTCGTCTCCGTGGGCCCGTAGGCATTCACCATCCGGCGCCCCGCCGACCACCGCCCCACCTGCCCGGGCGGACACGCCTCGCCGGCCACCACCAGCGTCATCCCGTCCGGCAGCCCGCCGTCCGGCAAGACGCCCAACGCCGCAGGCGGCAACGTCACATGAGTAACCCCGTGCCGTGCCAACACCCCCACCAGGCCCTCGCCCGGCAGCAACTCCTCCGACGACGCCAACACCAACCGCGCCCCCGACAACAACGCCATGCACAGCTCGGAGATCACCGCGTCGAAGCTCAGCGAGACGAACTGCAGCACCCGGCTGTCGGGGCGCACGTCGAACCGCTCGATCTGACCGGCGGCGAGGCTCGCGATGCCCGCGTGCGTGACGACCACACCCTTGGGCCGGCCGGTGGAACCGGACGTATAGATCACATACGCCGGCGAGCCGAGCCGCAGGGGTTTCATCCGCTCCGCGTCTGTCAGATCGTGCGCATCGGCGGAGTCGATCCGAGCTGCCGTCTCCGGATCATCCAGCAGCAATACGTCGGCCGTGGCAGGAGGCAGCGCACCGGCCGTCGCCACATCCGTCAGCACACAGACGGGACGGGCGTCCGCCAGCATGTACGCGATCCGCTCGGCCGGATACTCCGGATCCACCGGCAGATAGGCGCCGCCCGCCTTGACCACCGCCAGCAGCGTCACCAGCCACTCCACCGACCGCGGCAGCGCCACCGCCACCAGTCGCTCCGGCCCGACGCCCGCCGCCACCAGATGCCGCGCCAGCCGGTTCGCCCACGCGTTCACCTCCGCGTACGACAGCACCGTCGCACCGCACTCCACGGCCACCGCCTCGGGCGTACGGCTCACCTGCGCCTCGAACAGCTCCGGCAAGGTGCCCGCCGTGACGGATCGCCCCGTGTCGTTCCACTCGTCCAGCAGCCGGCTCCGCTCGCCCTCGGACAGCACCGCCAGCCGTCCCACCGGGCACTCGGGGTCGGCCGCCGCCGACTCCAGCAACCGCACCAGACGCGCGACCAGCGCCTCGACCGTCTCGCGGTCGAAGAGGTCGGTGGCGTACACGACGCCACCGGCGATGCCGTCCGGGGCGCCCGTCTCGTCGTGGTGTTCGCGCAGGCTGAAGGCCAGATCGAACTTGGCGGCCGCGGTGTCCGGCACCACCTGCTCGGCCCGCAGGCCCGGGAGGTCGACCGTGCCCGCCTCGTGACCCTGTACGGTCAGCATGACCTGGAACAGCGGGTGGTGGGCGAGTGAACGAGCAGGTCGGGCCAGCTCGACGAGGCGCTCGAAGGGCACGTCCTGGTGGGCGAAGGCCCCGAGGTCCGTCTCCCGCACCCGCTCCAGCAGTCCGCGGAAGCTCGGATCGCCCGAGGTGTCCGTACGCAACACCAACGTGTTCACGAAATACCCGACGAGGTCGTCCAGCGCCTCGTCGGAGCGCCCCGCCACCGCCGTGCCGATCGGGATGTCCGTTCCAGCGCCCATGCGGGACAGCAGCGCCGCGAGCCCGGCTTGCAGCACCATGAAGGCCGTGGTCCCGGTCTGCCGCGCCAGCGCGGTGAGCCGGCGGTGGAGGTCGGCGGAGATCCGTACGTCGACGTCGTCACCGCGGTGGGTGGCGACGGGGGGACGCGGGCGGTCCAGGGGCAGTTCGGTCAGCTCCGGCAGCCCTGCCAACTGCTCCCGCCAGTAAGCCGACTGCCGCGACAGCAAGCTCTCCGGGTCGTCCTCGGAACCCAACACCTCCTGCTGCCACAGTGCGAAGTCCGCGTACTGCACCGGCAACGGCTCCCATGCCGGAGCCACGCCCTGAAGGCGTGCCGCGTACGCCCGCGACAGGTCACGCAACAGCGGGCCCGTCGACCCGCCGTCGGCCACGATGTGATGCATCAGCATCAGCAGAACGTGCTGCTCAGGGCCGGTGCGGAACAGTGTTGTCCGTACTGGCACCTCGGCGTCGAGAGCGAAGCCGTACTGTGACGCCGCCGCGAGCGACGCCTCCAGCTCCCCCTCCGACACCTCCACCACCAGCAGTTTCGGAGCATCGTCCGTGATCCGCTGCCGCGGCACCCCCTCCACCTCCGGGAACACCGTCCGAAGGCTCTCGTGCCGCGCCACCACATCACCCAACGCCGCCTCCAGCGCGGCAACATCCAACGCACCGCTCAACCGCAGCGCCAACGGCACGTTGTACGTGGCGCCGGGGCCCTCCACCTGGTCGAGCACCCACAGCGGCCGCTGGGTGAAGGACAGCGGCACCACGTCGGGCCGTTCTCTCGGGGTAGGAGCGGTGCGCGCGCGGTCGGCGCCCTCGACGCGCCCGGCCAGGGCCGCGGGAGACGGGGCCTCGAAGAGCGCGCGGAGCGGCAGCTCCACCCCGAAGGCGGAGCGGATTCGGCTGATCAGCCGGGTGGCCAGCAGCGAATGTCCGCCGAGCGCGAAGAAGCTCTGCTCCGCACCGACCGCGCGCACTCCGAGCACCTCGGCGAACAGGCCGCACAGGATCTCCTCCTGCGGCGTGCGCGGCGCGCGCCCGGCCGGGCGCGCGGTGGCGTCCGGTGCGGGCAGGGCACGCTGGTCGAGCTTGCCGTTCGGGGTCAGCGGCAGCTCGTCCAGGACCACGAACGCGGACGGCACCATGTACTCCGGCAGCCGTTCCGCCGCCCGGGCCCGCAGCGCTGCGGTGTCCGCGTCACCGACGACATACGCCACGACGCGCCGGTCGCCGGGACGGTCCTCCCGCACCACGACCGCGGCCTGCTGGATGCCGGGGTGAGCCCCGAGTACCGCCTCGATCTCGCCCAGTTCGATGCGGAAGCCCCGCACCTTCACCTGATGGTCCGCGCGGCCCACGAACTCCAGCTCACCCGACCGGTTCCACCGCACCACATCACCCGTGCGGTACATCCGCGTCCCCGCCGGCCCGAACGGGTCCGCCACGAAACGGCCTGCCGTCAGCCCTGGGCGCCGCAGATAGCCCCGCGCCAGGCCAGCGCCCGCCACGTACAACTCCCCGGCCACACCCACCGGCACCGGCGACAGCCGCTCGTCCAGCACATACACCCGCGCATTGACGATCGGCCGCCCGATCGGCGGCACCACTTCACCCACCAACGGCTCGCTCATCGTCGCGCACACCGTCGTCTCCGTCGGCCCGTACGCATTGACCATCCGGCGCCCCGCCGACCACCGCCCCACCTGCCCGGGCGGACACGCCTCACCGGCCACCACCAGCGTCATCCCGTCCGGCAGCCCGCCGTCCGGCAGCACTCCCAACGCCGCAGGCGGCAACGTCACATGAGTAACCCTGTGCCGTGCCAACACCCCCACCAGGCCCTCACCCGGCAGCAACTCCTCCGAAGACGCCAACACCAACCGCGCCCCCGACAACAACGCCATGCACAACTCCCAAGAGGCGGCGTCGAAACTCGGAGAGGCGAACTGCAGGACCCGGCTGTCGGAGGTGACGTCGAAGGACTCGATCTGGGTGAGGGACAGGCTCGCGATGCCCGCGTGCGTGACGATCACGCCCTTGGGCCGGCCGGTGGAACCGGACGTATAGATCACATACGCCGGCGAGCCAGGCCGCAGCGGTGCACCCCGCTCCGCGTCGGTGAGGTCATGGGCATCGGCAGCAGCGCCCGGAACGTCCATCGGATCGTCCAGCAGCAACAGCTCTGCCGTGGCAGGCAGCGCACCGGCCGTCGCCACATCCGTCAGCACACAGACCGGACGGGCGTCCTCCACCATGTACGCGATCCGCTCGGCCGGATACTCCGGATCCACCGGCAGATAAGCGCCGCCCGCCTTGACCACCGCCAGCAGCGCGACGACCAGGTCGACCGAGCGGGGCAGCGCCACCGCGGCATACCGCTCCGGACCCACACCCCGCTCGACGAGCCGGCGGGCGAGCCGGTTGGCGCGCTCGTTCAACTCCCGGTAGGTGAGGGTGGTTTCGCCGTGCTCGACGGCGACCGCGTCGGGGGTGCGTCGCACCTGCGCCTCGAACAGCTCCGGCAAGGTGCCCGCCGCGACGGATCGCCCCGTGTCGTTCCACTCGTCCAACAGCCGGGTGCGCTCGGCCGGGTCGAGGACATCGAGGTCGCCGGTGGCGCGGCCGGGGTCGGCCGCCGCGCACTCCAGCAGGCGCACCAGACGGGCGGCCAGGTCCTTGACCGTCGCCTCCTCGAAGAGGTCGGTGGCGTAAATGAGGCCGCCGGTGATGCCATCGGGGGTGCCGTCGGCCGTGTGGTGCTCGTGCAGGCTGAAGGTGAGGTCGAACTTGGCCGTTCCGGCGCTGAGGTCCTCGACCTCGGTCACCAGTCCTGGCAGTTCGGGGCCGGCGCCCGCGTTGTTCTGCAGGACCAGCATGACCTGGAACAGCGGGCTGTAGGCCAGCGAGCGGCTCGGGTTGACGACCTCCACCAGCCGTTCGAAGGGCACGTCCTGGTGGGCGAAGGCCGCAAGGTCCGTCTCCCGCACCCGTTCCAGCAGCTCACGGAAGCTCGGATCGCCCGAGGTGTCCGTACGCAGCACCAGCGTGTTCACGAAGAACCCGACGAGGTCCTCCAGGTCCTCGTCCTGGCGCCCGGCCACCGCCGTGCCGATCGGGATGTCCGTTCCCGCGCCCATACGGGAGAGCAGCGCCGCGAGCCCGGCCTGCAGCACCATGTACATGGTGGTGTTCGTCCGGCGGGCGAGTTCGGCGAGGGCGCGGTGTGTCCCGGCGCCGAGCCGTACGTCGACCGAGCGTCCCCGGTGCGTGGCGACGGCGGGACGCGGGCGGTCCAGGGGCAGTTCGGTCAGCTCCGGAAGTCCTGCCAACTGCTCCCGCCAGTACGCCGACTGCCGCGACAGCAGGCTCTCGGGATCGTCCTCGGAACCCAACACCTCCTGCTGCCACAACGCGAAGTCCGCGTACTGCACCGGCAGTGGCTCCCATGCCGGAGCCGCGCCCTTGAGGCGTGCCGCGTACGCTCGCGACAGATCGCGCAGCAACGGGCCGAGGGACCACCCGTCGGCGACGATGTGGTGCATCAGTATCAGCAGAACGTGCTGCTCAGGCCCGGTGCGGAACAGTGTCACCCGCACCGGTACCTCGGCGTCGAGAGCGAAGCCGTACCGCGCCGCCTCCGCAAGCGACGCCTCCAACTCCCCCTCCGGTACCTCCGCCACCACCAGCTTCGGAGCGTCGTCCGTGATCCGCTGCCGCGGCACCCCCTCCACCTCCGGAAACACCGTCCGAAGACTCTCGTGCCGCACCACCACATCACCCAACGCCGCCTCCAGCACGGCCACATCCAACGCACCGCTCAACCGCAGCACCAACGGCACGTTGTAAGTGGCGCCGGGGCCGTTCAGGCGGTACAGGAACCACAGCCGCTGCTGGGTGTAAGAAAGCGGAATCACGATGTCTCCTCAGTCCTCTTCCTCGGCCGCAGCTTTGGCCGTGCCGGCGCGGCGTCCGCGAGCCGGTCCACCAGGGTTTCCACGGTTGGGTTTTCGAACAGCGTGCGGAGGGCGACCTCGGCGCCGAAGGCGGCGCGGATCCGGCTGATCAGCCGGGTGGCCAGCAGCGAGTGCCCGCCGAGTGCGAAGAAGCTCTGATCGGCACCGACCGTGCCCACTCCCAGCACCTCGGCGAACAGGCCGCAGAGAATTTCCTCCTGCGGGGTGCGCGGGGCCCGCCCGGCGCTCTCCCCCGTCCACGCCGGCGCCGGCAGCGCCTTGTGGTCGAGCTTGCCGTTGGGGGTCAGCGGCAGTTCCTCCTCCAGCACCACGAACGCCGAGGGAACCATGTACTCCGGCAGCCGTTCCGCCGCCCGGGCCCGCAACGCGACGACATCCGCGGCACCGACGATGTACGCCACCACCCGCCGGTCGCCCGGCCGGTCCTCGCGCACCACCACCGCGACCTGCCGGACCTCCGGTCCTGCCGCCAACACCGCCTCGATCTCGCCCAGTTCGATGCGGAAACCGCGCACCTTCACCTGGTCGTCGGCCCGGCCCACGAACTCCAGCGCACCGGAGCGGTTCCACCGCACCACATCACCCGTGCGGTACATCCGCGTCCCAGGAGGCCCGAACGGGTCCGCGACGAACCGGCCCGCGGTCAGGTCCGGACGCCGCAGGTAGCCCCGCGCCAGACCGGCGCCCGCGAGATACAACTCCCCGGCCACGCCCACCGGCACCGGCGACAACCGGTCGTCCAGCACGTAGGCGGTGGTGTTGGCCATCGGGCCGCCGATGGGCGGCACACCGGGATAGTCGTAGGGGGTGCGGACCGGGTGGCAGGTGGCGAAGGTCGTGGTCTCGGTGGGCCCGTACACGTGGATGACGGTGGTACCGGGGCACCGCTCGGCCACCCTGCGCAGGGCCGCGGGTGAGCCCATCTCGCCGCCGGTCCACACCTCGCGGAGGGTGGCCAGCGGGTCGCCGTCCTCCTCGGCGAGCAGGTTGAACAGGGCGGTGGTGAAGAACGCCGCGGTGAGGCCGGCGCCGGCGAGCAGCCCGCGCAGCGCGTGTACATCCAGCTCTCCGGGCGGTGCGAGGACGACCTCGCCACCCGACAGCAGCGGCACCCACAGCTCGTACGTCGAGGCGTCGAAGGCCAGCGGGGAGTGCAGCAGCACCCGGCGGTGCGCGCCGCCCGCGAAGACCGGGTCGGCCGCGAGGGCCGCGACGCCGCCGTGGGTCGCCGCCACGCCCTTGGGGACTCCGGTGGAGCCGGAGGTGAACATGGCGTAGGCCAGCTGCCCGGGAGGGACGGCCAGGCCCGGGTCGTGGTCCGGGCCGTCGCCCTCGGCGACATTCAGTACGGTCGTCCCCTCCGGGAACAGTCGTGCCTGGTCATGGGCGGTGCCGTCGATGACGGCGTGGGCGACCCCGCTCTGTTCGAGGATCGTCCGGATGCGCGAGGCCGGGTAGCGGGGGTCGAGCGGGACGTACATCCCGCCTGCCTTGAGCACGCCGAGGAGGGCGGCCACGGCGTCGAACGACCGCTCCATGAGCAGCGCCACCGGGGTCTCGGGGCATACGCCCTCGGCGAGGAGCCGGTGGGCGAGCCGGTTGGCCCGCCGGTCGAGCTCCGCGTAGCTGAGTGTCCGGTCGCCGCTGCGCAGCGCGGGCGCGTCCGGGGTGCGGGCGACCCGGTCCCGGAAGAGGTCGGTGAGGGAGCCGCGCGGGAGAGGTGCCCCGGTGTCGTTCCACTCCTTCAGGAGGGTGCGGCGCTCGTCCTCGGGCAGTACGGGCAGGTCGCCGAGGGGCCGGTCGGGGGCGGCGACGGCCGCCTCGATCATCCGGACCAGCCGGTCGGCGAGGCTCTGGGCCGTCTCGCGGTCGAAGAGGTCGACGGCGTAGCCGAGGCTGCCGGCGATGCCGTCCTCGCCCTCCGTCACGCTGACGGTGAGGTCGAACTTGGCCGCTCCGGCGCTGAGGTCCTCGGCCTCGGTGACCAGCCCCGGCAGGGCGGGCCCGGCCGCGCCGTCCTGGAGGACCAGCATCACCTGGAAGAGGGGGTGGTGCGAGAGCGTCCGTGCCGGGTTGAGCACCTCGACGAGGCGCTCGAAGGGCACGTCCTGGTGGGCGTACGCCTCCAGGTCCGTGGCGCGGATCCGCTCCAGCAGCTCGCGGAAGCCCGGGTTTCCGGAGGTGTCGGTGCGCAGCACCAGCGTGTTGACGAAGAATCCGACGAGGTCGTCCAGCGCCTCGTCCTGGCGTCCGGCCACCGCCGTGCCGATGGGGATGTCGGTGCCGGCGCCCATGCGGGAGAGCAGCGCCGCCAGCCCGGCCTGCAGCACCATGAAGACGGTGGTGCCGGTCTCGCGGGTCAGTGCGGTGATCGCGCGGTGGGTGTCCCGGCCGAGGTGGAAGAAGATGCGCTCGCCCTTGTGGGAGGCGACGGCCGGGCGGGGGCGGTCGAGCGGCAGTTCGGTGACCTCCGCCAGTCCGGCGAGGCGTCCGGTCCAGTACGCGGTCTGCCGGGCGAGCAGCCCGTCGGGTTCTTCGGGGGTGCCGAGCGACTGCCGTTGCCAGAGCGTGTAGTCGGCGTACTGCACCGGCAACGGCTCCCACTCCGGAGCCGCGCCCGCCACCCGTGCCGCGTACGCCCGCGACAGGTCCCGCAACAACGGGCCCGTCGACTGGCCGTCGGCGACGATGTGGTGCATCAATACCAGCAGAACGTGCTGCTCAGGGCCGGTGCGGAACAGTGTTGTCCGTACTGGCACCTCGGCGTCGAGGGCGAAGCCGTATCGCGCCGCCTCCGCAAGCGACGCCTCCAGCTCCCCCTCCGGTACCTCCGCCACCACCAGCTTCGGAGCATCGTCCGTGATCCGCTGCCGCGGCACCCCCTCCACCTCCGGGAACACCGTCCGAAGACTCTCGTGCCGCGCCACCACATCACCCAACGCCGCCTCCAGCACGGCCACATCCAACGCACCGCTCAACCGCAGAGCGAGCGGGATGTTGTAGGTGGCGCCGGGGCCCTCCAGGCGGTTCAGGAACCACAGGCGCTGCTGGGCGTGCGAGAGCGGGAGGAGAGCGGGGCGCGGCAGCGGTTCCAGTCGAGGCCGGGGCCCCTGCCCGCCGTCCGCCGCGCGGTCCCGGTCCGCGCTGTCGAGGTGCGCGGCCATGCCCGCCACCGTCGGCGCCTCGAAGAGCGCGCGGAGGGAGAGCTCCACGTCGAAGGCGGCGCGGATCCGGCTGATCAGCCGGGTGGCCAGCAGTGAATGCCCGCCCAGGTCGAAGAAGTTGGCGTCCGTGCCGATCCGGTCGAGGCCGAGCACATCGGCGAAGAGCCCGCAGAGGATCTCCTCGCGCGCGGTCCTGGGCGCCGGACCCGCCATGGCCGGCTCGGCCCCCGGCGCCGGCAGTGCCGCGCGGTCCAGCTTCCGGTTGGCGGTCAGCGGGAATTCCGGCAGCAGCACCACGGCCGCCGGAACCATGTAGTCGGGCAGCCGCTCGGCGGCGTAGGAGCGGACGGCGTCGGGGGCGAGGCCGGGGGACGCGGGGACGGCGTAGGCGACGATGCGCTTGTCGCCCGGCTGGTCCTCCCGCACCACGACCGCGGCCTGCTGGATGCCGGGATGGCCCCCGAGTACCGACTCGATCTCGCCCAGTTCGATGCGGAAGCCCCGCACCTTCACCTGGTGATCCACCCTGCTGATGAATTCCAGCAGGCCCGAGCGGTTCCAGCGGGCCAGGTCGCCCGAGCGGTACATCCGTGCCCCGGGCGGCCCGAACGGGTCCGCGACGAAGCGCGCCGCGGTCAGCTCCGGGCGGCCGTGGTAGCCGCGGGTGACCAGGTCGCCCGCGATGTAGAGCTCGCCGGGGACCCCGGCGGGCACCGGCTGCAGCCGGGCGTCGAGGACGTACATCCGGGTGTTCCAGACGGGCCGGCCGATGGTGATCACACCGGCCGGTACGGTGTCGCCCGGGGCGATCCGGTACTCGGTGCAGCCGACCGTGGTCTCCGTCGGGCCGTATTCGTTGATCACGGTGGCGCCGGGGTGCCGGGCCCGCCACTCGTCGAGCACCTCGCCCATCAACGACTCGCCGCCGAGGACCAGTTGGCCGGACGGCGAGAAGTTCTCGTGGAGTTCGATGAGCAGCGGCAGGTGGCTGGGGGTGGCCTTGACGAAGGCGGGCCGGGCGTCGTTGGGGATCGCGTCGGCCGAGGTGGTGCCGTCCAGCTCCACCAGCCGGACGGTGCCGCCCGAGATCAGCGGGGCGAAGAGTCCGGTCACCGTCAGGTCGAAGGAGACCGGGGAGTGCACCAGGGCGCGGCCGGTCACGCTGTCGTACGCCTGGCAGGCCCAGGCGAGGTAACGGACCAGCGAGCGGTGTTCGACCATGACGCCCTTGGGCCGGCCGGTGGAGCCCGAGGTGAAGATCGCGAACGCGGCGTGTGCGGGGGTCAGCGGCGCCGTCCGGTCGGCGTCGGTGAGGTTCCCGGCATCGAGGTCCGTCAGGCTCTTCGCCGTCTCCGGGTCGTCCAGCACCAACCGGGGTGCCGAGGCGGGCAGTTCACCGGCGAGTGCGGCGGTGGTGACGACGGCGACCGGTGCGATGTCGCCGAGCATGAAGGCGATGCGTTCGGCGGGATAGGACAGGTCGAGGGGCAGATACGCGCCGCCCGCCTTGCCGACCGCGAGCAGCGTGGCGACCAGGTCGACCGAGCGGGGCAGGGCGACCGCGGCGTACCACTCGGGGCCGACTCCGTGGCCGAGGAGGGACCGGGCGATGCGGTTGGCGCGCTCGTTGAGCTCCTGGTACGTCAGGGTGGTGCCGTCGTGCTCCACGGCGATGGCGTCCGGCGTGCGCTGCGCCTGGGCTTCGAACAGCGCGGGCAGTGTGGTCTCGGGCACCGGGTGCGCGGTGTCGTTCCACTCGTGCAGCAGCCGGGTGCGCTCGGCGGGGTCGAGGATGTCCAGGGCGCCGATGGGCCGGTCGGGGTCCGCGGTGGCGGACTCCAGCAGCCGTACGAGGCGGTCGGCCAGCGCCCGGGCGCTGTCGGGGTGGAAGAGATCGGTCGCGTACTCCAGGGCGCCGTCGAGGCCGGCGGGCGTGCCGTCGGGGCCGGTCCGCTCCTGGAAGACGAACGACAGGTCGACCTTGGCGGATTCCTTGTCGACGGTGCTGACCTCGGCCGTCAGGCCCGGCAGCCGGAAGTCGGTGCGGTCGCTGCCCTGGAAGGTCAGCATGGTCTGGAACAACGGGTGGTAGGCGAGCGAGCGCCCGGGGTTGAGGTGCTCCACCAGGCGGTCGAGGGGGACGTCCTGGTGGGCGAAGTCGCCGAGGTCGTCGCGGCGCACCCGGCCGAGCAGCTCCCGGAAGGTGGGGTCGCCCGAGGTGTCCGTGCGCAGGCACAGGGTGTTGGCGAAGCAGCCGATGAGGTCGTCCAGCGCCTCGTCCCCGCGGCCGGTCACCGCGGTGCCGATGGGGATGTCGGTGCCCGCGCCGAGACGCGTGAACAGGGCGGCCATGCCCGCCTGGACGGCCATGAAGACGGTGGTGCCCATGCGCCGCGCCAGTGCGGTGACCCGCTGGTGCAGCGCGTCGTCGACGGTGAAGCGGACCAGCCCGCCGCGGCCGGCGGCGACGGGGGGCCGGGGCCGGTCCGTCGGCAGTTCGAGCACCTCGGGGAGGCCGGCCAGCCGCCGCTCCCAGTAGCCGAGCCCCTCGTCCGGTGTCTCCTGGTTGTCCGTCTCCTGGCCCCCGTCGGTACTCGCCGGGGCCGCGTCCGGGGTGGCCAGCTGCCACAGGGTGTAGTCGGCGTACTGGACGGGCAGCGGCCGCCAGTCGGGCGCGGCGCCGCCGAGCCGCGCGGCGTAGGCCGCCGACAGGTCACGGCTGAGCGGGCCGAGCGAGCCGCCGTCGGTCGCGATGTGGTGCAGCAGCAGGAGCAGTACGTGGCGGTCCGCGCCGAGCCTGAAGAGCACGGCCCGCAGCGGGACTTCGGTGGCCAGGTCGAACCGGTACTGGGCGACCCTGGTCACCTCGGTGTCGAGCCCGTCCTCCGTGACGGACACGACCGGGACCTCGGGCCGCGCCTCATGGGCGGGCAGCACCTGCTGGTACGGCTCGCCACCGGCCTGGCGGTAGACGGTGCGCAGCACTTCGTGCCGCTCGGTCAGGTCGGCGAGGGCGGCGCTCAGCGCCTCCTCGTCGAGGGGGCCGGAGAGGCGGAGGGTGAGCGCGACGTTGTACGAGGTACCGGTCTCCTCCAGCTCGTGGAGGAACCACAGCCGGCGCTGGGCGGCGGACAGCGGCAGCCGCTCGGGGCGCCGGGCGGGGGCGAGCCGGGGGCGGCCGGCACCGGCGTCGTCGAGGCGGGCCGCCAGCGCGGCGGGGGTCGGCGCGTCGAAGACCGCGTTGACCGGGATGCTCACGCCCAGCAGCCGGCGGATGCGGTTGATCAGGCGGGTGGCCTTCAGCGAGTGGCCGCCGAGCGCGAAGAAGTCGTCGTCGGCGTGGACCCGGCCGGCCCCGAGCACCTCGGCGAACAGCCCGCACAGGATCTCCTCGCGCGCGGTCCTGGGCGCCTGTCCCGCGGCGGCCGGGCCGTCGGCGGAACTGGCTTCGGAACCGGCCGCGGAATCGGCCTCTGCGGCCAGGGCGGCCCGGTCGATCTTGCCGTTGGGGGTCAGCGGGAGCGCCGCGGCGAACACGATCCTGGCCGGTACCGCGTGCGCGGGAAGCCGTGCCGCGACGAACTCCCGTACGGCGGCGGCCTGCGGAGCGCTGCCCGCGGCCGCGACCACATGGCCGGTCAGGACGTCGTCGCGGCAGACGACCGCGGCCCGGACGATGCCCGGGAAGTCCAGCAACACGGCCTCGACCTCCGCGGGCTCCACCCGGAAGCCGCGCACGGCGAGCTGGTCGTCGAGGCGGCCGAGGTACTCCAGGGTGCCGTCGGGGCGGGGGCGTACGTGGTCGCCGGTGCGGTAGTCACGCACGGCGTCCCGGGCTTCGGGGGCGGTGCTTTCGGCGTCGAAGCCGGGCTGCTGCTGGTCGTGGTAGTGGGCCAGGTAACGGCTCCGTACCACCAGTTCGCCGTCCGGTGCGGATTCGCCGGGCTGGGTGAGGGTGCCGTCCGCGGCGCGCACCAGCAGTTCGACGCCGTCGATGCCCGGCCCGATCGGCACGGCGGCGCCCCGCGAGGCGAACGGCCGGTGGCCATCGGAGTCCCGCGGCGCGAACGGCCGGTGGCCGTCGGAGTCCCGGAGGGTCAGTACCGAGACGGCCTGCGGGGTCTCAGTGGTGCCGTACATGTTGAGCACCCGGCTCCGCGGGGCCGCGGCCGCCCAGGAGTCGACGAGCCGCCAGGTCGCCGCCTCGCCGCCGAAGCCGGTCAGCCGCAGCGCGGGCCAGCCGCCCGTGGGGGCGCTGTCGGCCAGCGCGTCCGCGAGGCCCGGGGTGAGGTGGGCGACGGTGACGGACTCGTCGGCGAGCCACTGTGCGACCTTGGCGGCCTCCCGTACCTCCACGTCGGGGAAGCAGGCCGTGCCGCCGACCCACAGAGGAGTGAACAGGTCGCGCAGCAAGGGGTCGTGGCCGAGGCCCGACAGGACCGCGAAGCGGTCGTCGTGGCCGAGGCCGAAGGCCGTGGCGTACCAGTCGAGGAAGTGCTCGACCGGCCGCCAGGTGCCGCGGACCGCGCGGGGGCGCCCGGTGGTGCCCGAGGTGAAGACCAAGTAGGCGTCGCGCGAGCTGTCCTGACCAGCCGTCAGCCCCCGCTCACTCTCCCCCGTGTCACGCGCGCCGTCCGCCTCCGGTGCGACCGCGTTCAGTACCGGGCCGTCGGCCAGTCCTGCCGGGAGCCCGCCGGGGTCGCAGGAGATCCAGGCCAACGGCCGGGCCTGCGCCGCGTACTGCCGGAGTCGCTCCGCCGGATACGCCGCGTCCAGCACGGTGAAGGCCGCGCCCGTCTTCGCCACCGCGGTCAGCGCCACGGCCAGTGCGGGGGTGCGCCGCGCGTACACGGCCACCGTGCTCCCCGCGGCCGCTCCCAGTGCCCGCAGCCGGGCGGCCAGCCGGTCCGTCTCCGCCGCGAAGTCCCGGTAGGTCCAGCGGACTCCGGAACCGGTGACCGCGATGCGGTCCGGCGTGCGGACGGCGTGTGCCGCCAGGCGCTCCAGCAGACCGGCCCGCACCGTCCTTCCCTCCAAGCCCTCCGAACCTTCCGAAGGTGAGAAGTTCCGCACCGCCATACCTGCCATGGATCCGACTCCTCGATTCGCCTTCCGGCGGTCCGCTCGCCGCTGGCACTGGTCCTGAACCAACACCTGGACGAGCACGGTATGGAGCGGGCATTTCGGCGCTGTATTGAAGTCCTTTCGGTGTTTTCGGCGGGCTGCCGGCGACGGCAATAAGTCACCGATAAGCGCCCCTTGTAATGTCCGGGCGCCGGGTGTGCCGAGATGTGCGCACGCCCGCCCTGTTCCGCGAAGGCCGTCCCCGGACCCGGAGGTACCTGCAATGAGCCCCGCCGATGCCGTTGCCGGCACGTCCTGGCTGCGCAGCCTGCGCCGGGTGCCGAACCCGCGCGTGCGGCTCGTGTGCTTTCCGCACGCCGGCGGCGCCGCCAGTTTCTTCCGCGCATGGCCGCAGTGGCTCGCCGCGGACATCGAAGTTCTCGCCGTGTGTTATCCCGGCCGCGAGGACCGCATCGGCGAGCCCTGCGCGCGCGATATGACGGAACTCGCCGGGCCCCTCACGGATGCCGTCGCGCCGCTCGTTACCGGACCGACGGCGTTCTTCGGGCACAGCATGGGGGCCTCGGTGGCGTACGAAGTCGCGCGGCGGCTGGCGGACAGCGGCCGGCCGGGCCCGGACACGCTGCTGGTCTCGGGGCGCGCGGCCCCGCACCGGCTGCGCGCTTCCGAGCTGGGCTCCCAGCCCGACGACGTGCTGCTCTCCGATGTACGCCGGCGCGGCGGACCGCTGGCCGCGGCCCTGGACATCCCGGACCTGCTCGATCTGGTCCTGCCCTCGATCCGGGCCGACTACCGGCTGGTGGACTCCTACGCCGCGCAGGCGACGCTGCGCCCGCTCCCGCTGTCCCTCACCGCGTACTACGGCGAGGACGACGTCGACAATCCCGCGGAGTCCGTACTTGCCTGGGCCGAGGTGAGTCCCGAGCGGTTCGCGGCCCGCGCGTTCCCCGGCGGCCACTTCTTCCTCGTCCCGCACGCCGCCGACGTGGTGCGCGACATCGACGGCCGGCTCGGCCGACTGGCGGCCGCACGATGACCGTGAACATGAACATGAACATGAACGTGTACGTGGACACCGGTCTGTGCACCGGTGCGGAGATCCTCGCCGCCACCGACGACCTGTGGACCAGGAGTGTCATCGGCCCGTCGTGGACCGGGCCGGGCCGGCTGCTGCCCGGTGCCGTCTGTTACGGCACCGGCACCCCGGACGAGCCGGACGGCAGTCTCACCGCGGTCGGCGAGCCGCACGCCGTCGCGAAACTCGTCCGTCGGATGCTCGCGGACCGCGCCGAGCCCCCGTACCTCGTCACGGTGCCGCGCGGAACCGAGGTGCCCGGCGACGTGAGCGCCACGCAGGACTGGGAGTTGCTGGCCCTGCATCACGCGCCGCCGCCGCAGCCCGCCGAGGATCGGGTGATGCCGGTGGGCATGGAGGCGAGTACGGAGATCACCACGCTGCTCACCGCGGCCAGCCCCGAGCATTCCGTACGCCCCGGTGCCCCCGAGGCCGAACTGTGGGCGGGCATCCGTGACCCGGACGGCACGTTGATCGCCGTCGGAGCCATGGTGTGCAAACCGGGCACGGATCTGCGCTCCCTCGCGTCGATCGCCACCGCGCCCGCGCACCGGGGCCGGGGACTGGCGGCGGCGGTGACCGCATGGCTGGCGCACCGGGCACTGCAACGCGGCCCGTCCTGCTGCGTCCTGGCCCTCGACTCCGCCAATCACCACGCCCGCCGCGTCTACCACCGCCTGGGTTTCCGCACGGTCCAAGAATTCACCACCGTGGAGTTCGACACCTGGTGAGGTACCGGCTCTCGGGCGCCGACGCTCAGACGCCGACGTGCGGCTCGGCAGAGCTGAGCCAGTGCACCGCGGTCCGCTCGGCGTGCGGGGCGAGCAGGCTCTGCAGTTCGTCCGCCGCTGCCTTCAGCAGGTGGCCGTCGCGGGCGGCATGAAGCGTTTCCAGTGCAAAGACGACCTGCTGGGAGTCCTCGGTGACGCGGGTGCGGTGGGCGTCCCGGTGGTTCCAGTAGCGGGTCAGGACGCCGGTGGCGTCCGCGTAGATGATCTCGCCGGGCTTGGGGCTCTCGACGGTGTCGGGCTCGCCGAGCGGCGTGAACTCCTCACTTCCCGCCGCGTACCGGATCTCGACGTCACCGGTGACCCGGTCCAGGTCGAAGGCCCCGGCAGGCAGCCCGTGGCGGACGGAGACGGCGTTGTAGGAGTCGACGGCCGGGTTGATGCACGGCAGGCCGCCCTTCTTGGCCATGCGGCGGCCTAGCGCGTCGACGCTGGGGCGGATGCGGCGGGGGTTGGTACCGAAGGAGCGGTAGGCGGTGTGCCACGCCTCGATGCGGGGATCGCTCTCGTCGGCGGGATGCCAACTGCCCTCGGCGAGCTGCCGCTCCAGGTCCGCCACGGCGGCGGTGGTCCCGGGCCAGGTTTCGCGGCCGCGCAGGCCGGCGGCGGTGACCAGTGCGATGCGGGTGTCGGGGAAGGCGTCGGCGACAGCGGGGCCGATGCGGAAGGCGGGCATGGGCGGGATTCCGTTTCCTGTGCGGGTGCGGGGGTCAGGGCTTCCAGGGGCCGATGCGGTCGAGACGGCGCAGTTGCTGGCGCGCGGACGGCACGTCCAGGCCCTGGCCGCGCTCGGTGAGGCGGTCGGCGACGGCGGCGCGCTGCTCGACGGGCTTGTGGTCGTCGTACTTGAACTTGGCCAGCACTTCGGTGACTTCGAGGCGCAGCCCGCGGATGCCGGGCAGCATCCGGCCGTACGGCGGACGGTCGGCGGCGACCGGGCCGTGCTCCCCGTCGGGCTGGAAGTGGGCGAGCTGGCGGCGCAGCAACTCCGCCTTCGCCTCGGGGTCGTCGACGAGGTGGGCGCGGCAGGTGAACTGCACGGCCGCGTAGTAGCTGGTGGGCACGCCGTCGGTGGGCGGTATGTCGGGCTTGGCGCGCCAGGGGCCGGGGATGAAGGCGTAATCGCCGATGACGGTGAAGGTGACGTTCGGGTCGTGCTCGATCGCCTCCCAGACCGGGTTGGGCCGGGCGAGGTGGATCAGCAGGTCGTTGCCGTCGGTGGTGAAGTGGGTGGGGACGACGGCGGGCGCGCGGCCGGGCAGGCCGTTGACGCTGAGCTGGCCGAAGTCATGACCCTCGGCGATCCAGCTCTGCCATTCGGCGTCGTCCAGACTGGCGTCCCAGGGCTGGATGAACATGAGGTCTCCCTACGTGTGGTGGGTTGCGCGGTCCATGCGTGGTGGGGTGCGCGCTTGCTCAGGTCAGGGCCAGCAGACTGACCGCGACGGCGGCGGTGCCGAGGCCGACGAGCTGGCCGCGGTGGATGCGTTCGGCGAGCACGCCGCGGGCGAGCAGGACCGTACCGGCCGGGTACAGGGCGGTGATCACGGCGACGACGGTGAGGTCGCCGCTGCGGGCGGCCAGCAGGAACAGCAGGTTCGCCACCGAGTCCAGCACGCCGGCGGCGGCCGAGACCGCGTACGCGGGCCGCTCGGAGCCCAGCCTGCGGTACATCACGCCCGCCGCGGCCAGGGTGACGGCCGAGGAGACCGCCCGGCCCACGATCAGCGGACCCACCCCGCTGTCGGACGGCGCCTGGTGCAGAAAGACCAGCTGGAGGGCGATGGCGGCGCCCGCGCCGAAGGCGAGCAACAGCGCCGTACGGGAGGGCCGCGCGGAACCGGCGCCGTGCCCGGCGCTGACCAGGACGACCGCGACGAGCGCGAGCGGCAGGCCGATCAGTCCGGCGAGGGCCAGGTGCTCGCCCTGCAGCAGTCCGACGGCGACCGGCAGCGCGGCGGACACCAGCGCGGTCACGGGCGACAGCACGTTCATCGGGCCGATCGCCAGGGTCTTGTAGAGCAGCGCGAACGCGGTGGCCGAGGCGACACCGGAGGCGGCGCCCCAGCCGAGGGTGGCGGCGCTGAACGAGGCGCCGAGCACCGGCCACAGCAGCAGCTCGACCGCGAGCGAGGCCGGCGCCGCGACCAGCACGGTACGCAGCACATGCGCCTTGCGGGCGCCGAGACCGCCGAGGAAGTCGGCGCATCCGTAGGCGAGGGAGCTGCCCAGGGCCAGCAGTAGAGCGATCACAGTGCCATCCCTTACTATCAATGGAACGACCGAACCGTACAACGGACCGACCGCCACGTGTCAACCAAACGACCGCGCGGTACATTCCACAGGTCCACCGGCCAGGATGGTGATCGGATGGCAGAGACCGAGGCAGCCCTGCGGACGCTCGCGCACAACGTCCGGGCGGCCCGCACTCGCGCGGGCCTGTCTCTGGACGAACTCGGCCGGCGCGCCCAGGTCAGCAAGGGCGCCCTGGTGGCGCTGGAGAAAGCCCAGGGAAACCCGAACTTCGCCACCCTCGTACGGCTGGCCGACACCCTCGGCGTCTCCGTGTCCGCCCTGCTGGAGGGCCGGACCGAAGGACGCGTCCGCGTCGTGGCCGCCGACGCCCTGACCCCGCTGTGGGCCGGGCCGCAGGGCGGCGAGGCCCGGCTCATGCTGACCACCTCGGGCCCGGCCCCGGTCGAGGTCTGGCGCTGGCGGCTGGAGCCGGGCGAGGAGTACCCCAGCCATCCCCACCAGGCGGGAGTGGTCGAAACCGTCAGCGTCACCGCCGGCCGGATGATCCTGCTCGTCGACGGCACCGAGCACCCCGTCGAAGCCGGCCAGACCGCCACCTTCGACGGCGACACCGCCCACACCTACCGCGGCGCGGGCACCGGCACCTGCCACCTGATCATGACCGTCCACCTGCCGCCCGGCCCGGGCTCCCCCACCTGACCCGGCCGCTTGCTTAGGTTGGACCACCGACCCCCAGGCCCGACCCCCAGGCCCGGCCCCCCAGGCCCGACGCACCGGAGAGCAGCCCGTGAAGATCTACATCACCAGCGTCTTCGTCGATGACCAGGACAAGGCCCTGCGCTTCTATACCGACACGCTGGGCTTCGTGAAGAAGCACGACATCCCGCTGGGCGACGCCCGGTGGCTGACCGTGGTCTCGCCGGAAGACCCCGAGGGGACCGAGCTGCTGCTCGAGCCCTCGGGCCATCCCGCGGTGTCCCCGTACAAGGCGGCGCTGGTCAAGGACGGCATCCCGGCCACCTCCTTCGCCGTGGACGACGTACAGGCGGAGTTCGACCGGCTGCGCGGGCTCGGGGTGCGGTTCACCCAGGAGCCGGTGGACATGGGCACGGTCACCACCGCGGTCCTGGACGACACCTGCGGCAACCTGATCCAGATCGTGCACACCAAGTAGGGCGCCCGGCCACCGAGTTACGCGAGCGGGTCGATTCCGGTGTCCGGGTCGCTTTCGTAGCCGGCGCGGAAGGCGAGCCGGTAGGCGTCGTCGCCGAGGGCGGCGCGGGCCCGCTGTTCGCAGGCCCGGCGGGCGGCGACCCACGCGGGGATGCCGATCTGGTGCCGGCCGAGGGTGTCCCAGCGCTGCTGGGCCAGGCCGAGCAGCCGGGCCGCGGGCTCGCACCGGCCGTCGGCGACCGCGACCTGGGCCAGCACGTCGAAGGACATGGCGGTGCCCAGGCCGTCGCGCAGCCGGCGCTTGACCTCCAGGGCCGACCGGGCGTACCGCCGCGCGTCCGCCGTCCGGCCGCGGGCCAGCTCGGCCTGGGCGCGCGTGAGGTCGCCTCCGGCGCGGGCACAGCGCTCGCCGTACAGGTCGCAGACGAAGCTCAGCTCGTCCAGCGTGGCCATGGCGTCCTCGATGCGCCCCGTGACGATGGCCGCCTGACTGCGCATCACCAGGGCCGCCAGCGTGTCGAAGGTGGGCGGTTCGCCGCGTCGCAGCGGGGCCAGCAGGCTCTCGGCCACGGACGCCGCGCGTGTCAGGTCACCGCGTTGCGTCGCCGTGTACATGTCCAGGGCCGTGGCGAGGGCGGCTTCCGTGGCGCCGAAGTGCCCGGCCGCGGCGGCGCACTCGGCTGCCAGCGCCTCGACGGCGACCGGATCGCCCAGGACACTGATCGCCTGGCCGCACGCGTGCAGGGCCTTGATACGGGCCGGGCTGGGCCGGGTGTCGGCGGCCAGGGCCCGTTCCAGGTAGTGCCGGCCCTCCTTGGGGAAGCCGCAGCTGTACCAGAAGAACCACAGCGCCCCGGCCAGTTCCAGCGCGGTGCGCCCCGCCGGCTCGGCCAGGGCAAACTCCAGGGCGGCGCGGAGGTTGTCGTGCTCGGCGTTCATCCGGTCGTGCCAGGCGTACTGCTCGGGACCGATCCACCCGGCGTCGCCCCGGCGGGCCAGTGCCCGGTAGAACTCCAGGTGCCGGCAGCGCAGTTGCTCCTCTTCGCCCAGGCGGCGCAGC
This sequence comes from Streptomyces sp. NPDC053542, assembly GCF_044544685.1. Taxonomy (NCBI): domain Bacteria; kingdom Bacillati; phylum Actinomycetota; class Actinomycetes; order Kitasatosporales; family Streptomycetaceae; genus Streptomyces; species Streptomyces sp. NPDC053542. The sequence goes on along the minus strand of NZ_JBITXL010000007.1, from coordinate 248,648 downwards.
CAGCCGGCGCCGTATTCGCGGAGCGTGTCCAGCATCCGGTAGCGCTCGCCGCCGCCGGTCGGCTGCCAGATCAGGATCGACTTCTCCGCCAGCGTGCCCAGCAGGGCAGGGATCTCGTCGTCCGGCAGCCGGTCGTCGGAGCAGACGTCACGGGCCGTCTCGGCGTCGAAGCTCCCGGCGAAGACGGACAGTCGCGCCCACAGCAGCCGCTCGGCCGGAGTGCACAGTTCGTGGCTCCAGCCGATGGCGGTGCGCAGGCCCTGATGCCATGGGGGTCCGGCGCCGGACGCATTGCGGCCGGGGTCGCCGAGGACGGCGAAACGGTCGTCGAGCCGTCCGGTCAGTTCCCGTACGGGCAGCTCACCCAGTCGGGCCGCGGCCAGTTCGAGGGCGAGCGGCAGGCCCTCCAGGCGGCGGCACAGCGCCAGGAGGTCGGCCCGGTTGGCGTCGGTGACGGCGAAGCCCGGTACGGTCTCGGCGGCCCGTTCGGCCAGCAGCGTCACCGCGTCCGCCTCCCCCGCCGCCGGGTCGCACGTCACCGGCACCGGCAGCGGCTCGACCGCGAGCACTTCCTCGCCGACCACGCCCAGGGCGCGGCGGCTGGTGGCCAGGATCCGCAGGCCCGGTGCGGCCCGTAACAGCACCTCGACGGCCATCGCGCAGGCGTCGGTCAGATGCTCGCACGTGTCCAGGACCAGCAGCGTTTCCCGGTCGGCGAGATAGTCGGCGAGTACGTCGATCACGGGCCGGGTGGTCCGGTCGACCAGCGGCAGCGCGTCGGCGATGGTGTGCGCCAGCAGCGCGCCCTCGCTCAGCGGCGAGAGCTCCACCAACCAGGCGCCGTCCCGCAACCGGGGCCGGAGCTCGGCCGCGGCAGCCCGGGCGAGGCGGGTCTTGCCGACGCCGCCCACGCCGGTGAGAGTCACCAGCCGGGACCGCTCGCACAGTTCGCGCAGGGCGTTCAGTTCCGTCCCGCGGCCGATCAGCCGGGTCGTCTCGGCAGGCAGGTTTCCGACCGGCTTCCCACCCCGCGACCGCTCCGTCGTCATGCCGCCGTGCCACCCCGTACATGTGCCGTTCCCTGTGGTGGACAGCAGTGTGCCAGCCTCCCGCACGGCGGGTGGCCGATGTCCGAACGTGACCGCCCTCGCGTCGTAGAAGTGCAGGCATACGTCACCCACGGCGCCCTGCTGCTCCAGGTCTTCACGATCCATAGCTTGTCAGAGATACCCGTAGGGGGTATACATAGCAACGCCGCAGTAGATACCCCCGGCAGGTATCTCTTCTCGTTCCAGTTCCAAGGAGGAACCATGTCCAACTGCTGTACGCCCGACGGCAGCTGCCAGACCAACGGCGCGCAGAGCACCACGACCGCCGTCGCCGACAGCCGGACCACGGTCTACGCGATCGCCGGAATGACCTGCGGCCACTGCAAGGCGACGCTCACCAAGGCCATCGGCGAGGTCGAGGGCGTACTGAGCGTCGAGGTCGACGTCGAGGCCGGCACCGCGAGCGTCGTGAGCGCGGACGAGCTCGACGACGCGAAGATCGCTGAGGTCGTCGACGAGGCCGGCTACGAACTGACCGGCCGGGCCGCCTGAGCCAGGCCCCGCTCCGCCCGCGCGGCTTCGCCCCGCGCTCCTGACGCGAGTCATGCGGGCCCGCCGCGCCGCGCAGCGACCGGGGCGGCGGGCAGCTCCAGGTGGGGACGGCCGGGAACGATATCGTCTGGCGGTACCGGGTCCCGTGAGACGCCAGGGACCGCAGAACGTACAGCCGTCCCCCTGGGGAGTGTGTGCCCATGAGCAAGCCGTCGACCGCCGGCGGCGGTGTCCCGGACGAGTTGCGGCGGCGGCTCGGCGTGCCCGATGCCGTGGTGATCGGCCTGGGGTCGATGATCGGTGCCGGGATCTTCGCGGCGCTCGCCCCGGCGGCCCGCGCGGCCGGCTCCGGACTCCTGCTCGGCCTGGCCCTCGCCGCCGTGGTGGCGTACTGCAACGCCACCTCCTCCGCACGGCTGGCCGCGCGCTACCCGGCCTCCGGTGGCACCTATGTCTACGGCCGCGAACGGCTCGGCGGCTTCTGGGGCTACCTCGCGGGCTGGGCATTCGTGGTCGGCAAGACCGCCTCGTGCGCGGCCATGGCCCTGACCGTCGGCTCGTACGTGTGGCCCGGCCAGGCGCACGCGGTGGCGGTGGCCGCCGTGGTGGCGCTGACCGCGGTGAACTACGCCGGGGTGCAGAAGTCCGCGTGGCTGACGCGGGTGATCGTCGCGGCCGTCCTGGCGGTGCTGGCCGCGGTCGTGGTCGCCACGCTGACCTCCGGCCCGGCGGACGCCGCGCGGCTGGAGATCGGTACGGAGGTGACCTTCGGCGGCGTGCTGCAGGCGGCGGGCCTGCTGTTCTTCGCCTTCGCCGGGTACGCCCGCATCGCCACGCTCGGCGAGGAGGTCCGCGATCCGGCCCGCACCATTCCCCGTGCCGTCCCGCTCGCGCTCGGCATCACCCTGTTCGTGTACGCCGCCGTCGCCGTCGCGGTGCTGACGGTGCTGGGGCCACACCGGCTCGGGGAGGCGACGGCCCCGCTGTCGGACGCCGTACGGGCCGCGGGCCTTGCCTGGCTGGCGCCGGTCGTACGCGCCGGTGCCGCACTCGCCGCGCTCGGTTCGCTGCTGGCCCTGGTCCTCGGGGTCTCGCGGACGACGCTGGCCATGGCCCGCGACCGGCACCTGCCGCATGCCCTGGCCGCGGTGCATCCGCGCTTCCAGGTGCCGCACCGCGCCGAACTGGCGGTCGGCGCCGTGGTGGCGGTACTGGCGGCAACGGCGGACGTGCGCGGCGCCATCGGCTTCTCCTCCTTCGGGGTGCTGGTCTACTACGCGATCGCCAACGCCTCCGCGTTCACCCTGACCCCCGCCGAAGGCCGCCCGGCGCGCATCATCCCGGTAGCGGGGCTGGCCGGCTGTCTCGCCCTCGCCTTCGCCCTGCCCCTCCCCTCGGTGCTCACCGGTGCCGCGGTACTCGCCCTCGGAGCCGCCGCCTACGGCGTGCGCCGCACGCTCGCCGCCGGGCGTACCTGACCGTGTACCCCGGTGGGGTACACGGTCAGGGATCAGGCGGAGATCACACGACGACGGGCTCTGCCGCGGCCTCCGGACGCGTCAGGCGGCCCGACCGCTGGAGTCCGTACAGGGCGGCCGAGCAGGCGAGCCCCAGCCCGCACAACACGAGCCAGGGCAGGGCGGACACGCCGGCCGCGCGGGCGGCGTCGAGTGCCGCGCCGGTGAGCAGGTTCCCCACGGTGATGCCGATGCCGCAGATGGTGTTGTAGAGCCCGTAGTGGGTCGCGACCAGGCGGTCGCCCGAGAGGCGGACGATGGTGTCCATCTCGAAGGGGTACGCGATCATCGTGCCCAGGGCGAGCAGCAGCGCGGCCAGGGTCGGCGGCACCGCGGCCAGGAGCCACAGTCCGAGGCCACCGGCCGGTACGGGCAGCGCCGCTGCGGCCAGGAGCGGCACGAAGGCCGCGCCCATGGTCAGCAGGCCCCAGGCCAGTGCCCGGCCGGGCGCCAGCCTGGCCTTGCACCAGGCGGTCACTCGGGTCTGGCACAGGATGGTGGAGAGCCCCGATACGGCGAACATCACCGCGACCGCGGCCGTGCCGAACTCCCCGTCGCCGCCCATCCTTCGTACCTCCAGCGGGAGGGCCAGGTAGACCTGGAAGGAGAGGACGTACGACCCGATCATGGCGGTGGAGAACAGCAGGAACGCCCGGTTGGCCACCACCGTGCGCCACTGCGACAGCACGCGTTCCCGCCGCTGACCGGAGCCCCGCGGCGCGTCGTTCGCCCGGCGCGCCGGGAGCGCGCGGATCTGCACCGCGCTCAGTACGGCGAAGATGGCCGCCGAGACCAGGCAGGTGACCCGGAAGTCGAGCCCGGTGAGCAGCATGCCGACCATGGGGCCGAGCAGGATGCCGGCCTGGTAGAAGACGTTGAAGAGCGCGAACGCCTCGACCCGGCGCTCCCCCGCGTCCGCGGCCAGATAGGCACGTACGGCGGGGTTGAACAGCGCGCCCGCGAACCCGGTGGCCGCGGAGGCGATGAACAGTGCGGGCACCGAGTCCACCAGCCCGATGGCGGCGAACCCGACGGTCCGCAGCACGCACCCGGCGATGATGAGGGGCTTGTACCCGAGGCGGTCGGCGAGCGTGCCGCCGATGAGGAACATGCCCTGCTGGCTGAAGTTCCGTACCCCCAGGATGAAGCCGACCAGCCAGCCGGCCAGCCCGAGCGTGCCGGAGAGATGGGCGGCCAGGTACGGCATCAGCATGTAGAAGCCGAGGTTGATGGTGAACTGATTCACCATCAGCAGCTGGACGCTGCGGTCGTAGGAGCGGACCTGGGTGATCAGGCTCTTCCTCACGCTTCGCCTCCCTCGGTGCGTGTCACCGGGGCGAGGGGGTCGGCGACCTCCGTGCAGCGTGTCCAGCGGGTGACTTCCTTCTCGTCCGGCCGGCCGATCAGGTCCGGTTCCGGGGCGAGGCGTACGTCCAACAGGCCGTGTGCGGCGCAGTATTCGTCGTTGTAGACGGTCTCCAGATAGCGCTGCGGGCCGTCGGGGAAGATCGCCGCGATACGGGTCTCGCGGGGCAGGGTGCGGGCCAGCCAGCCCGCCACCAGCGCGACCGCGCCGACGCTCCAGCCGCCCGTCGCGTAGTGCGAGGACGCCAGCTGCCGGCACGCCCGGACCGACTCGGCCGGGGCCACCCAGTGCACCTCGCTGAAGTGGTCGTACGCGACGTTACGGGGATAGATGCTCGATCCCAGGCCGCGCATCAGCCGGGTACGGGCCGGCTGGCCGAAGATGGTCGAGCCGATGGTGTCCACGCCGACCAGGCGCATCTCCGGGTAGAGCTGTCGCAGGACGCGGGAGACGCCGGCGGAGTGGCCGCCGGTGCCGACGCTGCAGACCAGTACGTCGATGTGGCCGAGCTGCGAGGCGAGTTCGAGGGCGAGCGGGGTGTAGGCGGCGACGTTGTCCGGGTTGCCGTACTGGTCCGGGCACCAGGCGCCCGGCTGCCGCCGCAGGAGTTCGGCGACCCGGTCGCGCCGGGCCTGCTGCCAGCCACCGGTGGGGTGCGGTGCGGGCACCATGTCGACGGTGGCGCCGTACGCGGTCAGCAGCCGCGTCATGGAGGGTTCGAGGCCCGGGTCGGTGACGAGGGTGACGGGGTGGCCGTGCACCATCCCGGCCAGGGCGAGGCCGAGGCCGAGAGTGCCGCTGGTCGACTCGACGATCGGGGCGCCGGGGAGCAGGTCACCGCGGGCCCGGGCGCGTTCCACCATGTGCAGGCCCGGACGGTCCTTGATGCCGCCGGGGTTGAAGCCCTCCAGCTTGGCCCAGAAGCCGCGGTCGCCGGAGGTGAAGGGCTGGGACACCCGGAGGACGGGCGTGTTGCCGACCAGCCCGCGGAGGGAGGATTCGGCGGGAACGCACCCCATGAAGTCACTGACGTCACTCGTGGTCGCGGAGTGCCGCACGGTGGGCAGGTCGGGCAGGTCGGGCAGGTTCCGCTTGATCAGGGAATGCCTCTTGGTCGGAGAGTGCATCGTTTCGCTCTCGTTCGTGCCGGCGATGGATCGGACGCTCATCTCGCGCGCCACCCGGGCAGGCGTGACACGCGGCAGGCCGGTCTCGGACCGGCCGCGACGGCGGCGGCTATATGCGCCACCGGCAGAGGGCGGCCAGCACGGTCCGCCCCTCGCCGGGACTCCGGTTTCTCGCACCGGCGGAACGGACAGCGGTCCGCGGTCCGGCGGTGACCGCCGGCAACGCGAGCGTCGCGGCCGACTCCGCGCGCACGGACGGCTGCTGAGCCGTACGGAGCGCGGCGTCGCCGTGGAAGCGCACGCACCCATCGGGTACGTCGGCGGTCTCGACGGCGACCGCGGGCGAGGGGGCCGAGGCGGCCGGCACGGACGCGTGAGCGTCCAGATGCGCCGGGAGACCACCGCAGCCCAGCAGGGTGAAGAGGAGTACGCCCAGTACGGCCCATACACAGCGGGCGTACGGCGCAGGAAAGGGGTGGAGCTGCACGCATCCTCCGCGCGGGTGTCGCCCTCCTCGGAAACGGAGGCACGACGAGCAGGGATCAACGGGATGACGGGAGAGCCGTCGACCGTTCCCGCACCGCACCGCAGGAAAAACGGCAGGCGTGGGAGGCCGGACGCCGGTAAGCGCCGGCCTCTAAAGACGCAGGACCGTTGGGTCCGCCGATGGCGGTATGGAGACGTTCAGATCCCGTGCCGCCGGGCCGTGGGCGCCCTCCATGACGGGCACGCCTCGCCCCCATGCCGCATCGAGTGGTGACAAGCAGGGGGCCGCCAGATCGGGCCCCTGTTCGGGCTGGCCCAGCGCGCAGTCATCGACGTACTGATGCGAGCCGTGCCCGCCGTGATGGCCACCCGCTTCTCCGGCCCCGGACGAGTCCTCCTGCACGGCGGAGATCCCCGCAGCGCTGCTGACGCCAGGGGTGTGACGCACCGTCATCTCGGGGCTCGCGGCGTGCGTGTACAGCAGGCCGAAGAGAAGCAGACCGAGCCACCACACGGACAGCGGAACCACTGATGAGCGGCTCCGCCATGCGCTGGAAGGCAACCCGGCCGTAATCACGAGGTGATCGTACCCCGCGGCAAGAAGGTCCGCGGCCGGCAGGGCATCGCCCGCCGGCCGCTTCACGAACCGTGCGACGCGTCAGCTCTGCTCGAGCATCTTGTTCATCTTGTCGATCTCCGCCTGCTGCGTCGTGATCACGTCATCGGCGAGCTTCTTGGCGGGACCGTACGCGCCCTTGGCCTTCTCGTCCTCGGCCATCTGCACGGCACCCTTGTGGTGCTCGACCATCATCTCGAGGAACATCTTGTCGAAGTCGGCGCCGGACGACTTCTTCAGCTTGGCCATGTCCTCGCTGCTCATCATGCCGGGCATCGAGGACGACATGTCGTGCCCCATGTCGCCGTGGTCCATCGCGCTCATGTCCTCGGGAACCTCCTCGCCCCACGAGGTGAGCCAGCCGGACATCTTCTTGATCTCGGGGTCCTGGGCCCCCTTGATCTCCGAGGAGAGGTTCTTCACCTCGCCCGACGCACCCTTCCCGTCGGCCAGGTCGGCCATCTCGACGGCCTGACGGTGGTGCTGGATCATCTCCTTGGCGAAGGAGACGTCCGTGCTGTTGTGCTTGCCGCCCTTGGCCGACGAGGACGCGGAGGCGGACGGCTTGGAGCTGGACTCCATGGATCCCATGTCGTGCCCCTTGTCGTTCCCGCCGCAAGCGGCGAGGACGAGGGCGGCCGCACCGGTGGCGGCGACGAGGGCGGTACGGCGGAGGAACGCGCGGTGTGCGGTCATGACGGAACTCCTGGGTTGTTGCATGGCTGAGGAACGGCATACCGATGTGCGCCGCCTGCTCACCCGGAGCGAGCGGCACGGCAACCGCGCCTATATCCGCAGGAGTTGAAGTTCGGAGAGTGAGGGTGGCGCCCGGCCGTTCTTGGGATCGCCGGCGGTGTCGCAGGTGCGGGGTTCCGCCGATGCGGCGCCGTTCATGAGAGCGGGCTGCAACGCGGGCAGCTCCGGAGGCCCGGCGATGGAGGCCGAGACGCACATCGCGCTCGCGTGGTGGACCTGCCCGCCGCCGTGGTCACCGTGGTCACCGTGATCGCACTGGCCGGACACGCACACTGCCGGACTGCCGCTCATACTGTCGGCGGCCATCCGATGGTGACCGGCCTTCACGTCGATCCCCGGCCCCGGCCCGAGGCCGTGCATGCCGAGCAGCCCCAACAACAGGGCACCCACGAGCAGCCCCCAGCACCGCAGCATCCGCTGCGGCCGGGCAGGCAGTCCGTAGTGCGTCACAGACACATCGTAGACATACGAGGTGGCGCGCCTGGCGGCACACCCCCGGTGCACCCCGGGCCACCCCTGCCCGGCGCGTTTTGTTCCTGCGCGGCGGCCCGGACCGTGACCTGTGAGCGCCGTGAGGTCACAAGCTTTCAGTCGTGCACCGCCTCACCGCTGACGCGGTGATCCGCGTGGCTCAGGGCCTCCAGGACGAGACGGCGCAGGTGCCCGTCGCTCAGCCGGTAGTAGATGTGCCTGCCCGCGCGCCGCGTCTCGACCAGCCCGGCGAGACGCAGTTTCGCGAGGTGCTGGCTGACCGCGGTCCGCGATGCCTCCGTGCGCTCGGTGAGCGAGCCGACGTCGGACTCCTCCTGCGCCAGCAGCCACAGCAGGTGCAGCCGCGTCGCGTCCGCGAGCAGTGCGAACACCCCTGTCGCCTCGGCCAGGCGGGCGCTGTCGGGGGCCTGCAGATGCGCATGTCGTGCAGATGGCACTGCGTCGCGTTCGGGCATGCAGACAGCGTAGAGCGCGCGACAGACACTGCGGCACCGTGGCGCCGCGAACAATAGGTGCGCAGATGCGCACCTATTCGTATAGTGAAGAGCGTCAGCCTCGACCGTCCGGGCCAAGGGACAGCCGCATGCTCTCCGTACTGCGCGACCGCGCCTACCGGCACCTCTTCGCAGCACAGGTCATCGCCCTGGTCGGCACCGGACTGGCCACCGTGGCGCTGAGCCTGCTCGCGTACGACATCGCGGGCGCGGCAGCCGGTTCGGTGCTCGGCACCGCCCTGGCGATCAAGATGGTCGCGTACGTGGCGATCGCCCCGGCCATCGGTGCGATCGCCGACCGGTTGCCGCGCCGCGCCCTCCTCGCCGGCAGCGACCTGATACGCGTCGCCGTCGCGCTCACGCTGCCGTTCGTCGACCAGGTCTGGCAGGTCTACGTCCTGGTCTTCGTGCTGCAGGCAGCCTCCGCCGCCTTCACCCCCACCTTCCAGGCCGTCATCCCCGACGTGCTCCCCGCCGAGCGCGACTACACCCGGGCGCTCTCCCTCTCCCGGCTCGCCTACGACCTGGAGAGCCTGTTCAGCCCCGCGCTCGCGGCCGCGCTGCTCTCTCTGATCACCTACAACTGGCTGTTCGCCGGCACCGCCGTCGGCTTCCTCGCCTCTGCCGCCCTGGTGGTCTCGGCCGTACTGCCCAAACCGGCGGCGGCCGCGCACACCGGGGGCGCCCGTGGCGAGGCAACGGCAGGCGCCCGCGCCAAGGGGATGGCGGGCGCTCGTGGCAAGGCAACGGCGGGCGCACGTCTCTTCTTCGCGACCCCGCGGCTGCGTGCGCTGCTCGCGCTCAACCTGGCCGTCGCCGCCGCGAGCGCGGTCGTCACCGTCAACAGCGTCGTCTACGTCCGTGACCATCTCGGCCGTTCCGCCGGCGACGTACCGCTCGCGCTCGGCGCGTACGGCGCCGGCTCCATGACCGTCGCGCTGCTGCTCCCCCGCGTACTCGACCGCGTGTCCGACCGCGCGGTGATGCTGAGCGGCGCCCTGCTTCTCACCGTGGTCTTCGCCGGCCTCGGCGGCATCACCGCGGCCGGTGGCGGCGGCTGGCGGTGGCCCGCCCTCCTCGCGGCCTGGGCCGCCTTCGGCGCCGCCTGCTCGATGGTGCTCACGCCCGCCGGGCGGCTGATCCGCCGCTCCGCACCGGCCACGGGGCGTACGTCCGCGTTCGCGGCGCAGTTCTCGCTGTCCCACGCGTGCTGGCTGCTGACCTATCCGCTCGCCGGATGGCTCGGCGCCGCGGCCGGGCTCCAGTCGGCCGTCCTCGCGCTGGGCACGACGGCTCTGGCGGCCGGGCTCCTGGCGCTGCGGCTGTGGCCGGCTCGCGATCCGGACCGGCTCCCCCACGTGCACACCGCCCTGGACGCCCGGCACCCGCACGTGGCCGGCGCCGCGCCGTCACCGGAGGGCTGGCGGCACAGCCACACCTACGTCATCGACAGCCTCCACGCCACGTGGCCCACGACTCCCCAGCACGCCCCGGCCATTGACTCCCGGCCGTTGACTCCCGGCCGTTGACGCCTGGCGGGACTACGCGGACTTCGGGAGGTCGACGACGCCGAGCTGGCTGAGCATGCCGAGTACGTCCCAGTGCCACCAGCCTTCCTTGATCTTGCCGTGCTCATCGAACAGGAAGGTCGTGGTGCCTTCCATGGTGACCTTCTTGCCGGTGGCCGGGATGCCGCGCATCTCGCCGCGGTGGGTGCCCTGCCACGTCCAGCGCGTCACGACCCGGTCGCCCTCGGCGATCTGGTCCTGGACGGTGAACTCGAAGTCCGGGAACGCGCTGCGGTAGCCGAGCACCTCCTCGTGGATGCCGTCGGCGCCACGGGTGTCCTGCTCCTTGTTGGCCACATCGTGGTCGTGGTAGTCGGCCGTGAAGCACTCGGCGAACCCGGCGGCGTCGCCCTCACGGGCCAGTTCCTGGAAGAAGCGGCGGCAGGTCGCCTTGTTGAGCTGCTCGTCGCGGACCACGTCCAGGTCCGTGAAGGTCGGCATCCCGTCGCAGAGCGCGACCATCTCCTCGAAGATCCTGTTGGTCTCCGGGAGCGCGGAATTCGTCATCGCTTCCTCGTACGACGGGAATTCGATGATCTCGACGAAGTGATCGCCCTGCGACCGGTCCCGGCCGACGACCGCGTGCGTGGCGGTCCGCTTGCCCTGGGTCGCTTCGACCCAGGAATCCATGAGCCGGTTCATGTCGTCGAACTTGGTGGTCCTGCAGTCGATGACCTGCATGAATGTCATGGTGCCTCCCAAAGAAGACCCCTCATCCAGTTTAGTGAGGAACGCCTGTCTGTGGCTTGTCCGCTGGCAAAAACAGGCCGACGGCGATCAACGCCTCGGAGCACTGACCGCCGGGGCGGCCGGGCGGTCCTACCCGGGGTTGCTCTCCAGAAGGTTCTTGAGGGTTTGCTCGTCCCGGGGGACTTCCTTGCGGGCGTGGGGGCGGACGACCAGAGGGGCCAGCAGGTGCCCCATTCCGTGCCCCTCGAAGTCGAGGTCGATCGTCATACGGGAGCGGGTGCCGTCGTCGAGCGGTTCGATGCTGCCGTGAACGTCGCCCCGGACCGGGCCGTCGATGCCGCGCATGTGCCAGCTGCGCGGCGGGTCGAGCTCGGCCACTTCCATGGTCATCGGGAATTCCCGGCGGCCGATGCGGCGGGTGATACGCATCCGGGAGCCCACGGTCATCGGGCCGCTCGGGGCGTCACCGACCGGCTCCACGGATATGACGCTCTCCTGCCATTCGGCGAGGTGGGAAAGGTCGGTCACGTAGGAGTAGACGTCTTCCGGCCGGCGGGAGATGTCTACGCTCTCTTTGATGGCAGACATTTCTCCTCCTTTGGGAGGGATAGCCACACTTCTGAGGTAAATGGTCCCACTTTTTCTTCGCGGGCACTGCTCTCATTCGCGGGCACTGCTCCCAGAGGTGGGCGTCGAGCTCAGAGGTACGCGTTGAGCTCAGCGGCGGGCGTCGAGCTCACAGGTGGGCGTCGAGCTCAGCGGCGGCGGAGGCGGTTCCTCCATGGACGCCGCCCTCATCCAGCTCGGCTGGGCGGCTGAGCGGCCCCTACGCCTCGCCGATGCCCTCGAACCACGTCGGCGCTTCCTCCGTGGCCTGCTTGATCCGGCTGACGGCGAACTCCTCCATCGGAGGCAGCGCGTCCAGCTCGAACCAGCCGACCTCGAGCGACTCGTCGTCGTTCACCCGCGCCTCACCGCCGGTCGCGCGGCAGAGGAAGCAGATGTCCATGAACTGGCAGCGGTCGCCGTTGGGGTACGTGACCGGCTCCAGCGCCTCGACCAGGAGGAGGCGTTCGGGGACGCAGTGGACGGCGGTTTCCTCGTGGACCTCGCGTACGGCGCAGGCCGCGGGCTGCTCGCCCGGCTCGGGGATGCCGCCGATGATCGACCAGCGGCCGTTGTCGACGCGGCGTCCCAGCAGCACCCGGCCCTCGTCGTCGAAGACGATGGCGCTGACGCCGGGCATCCAGAGCAGCTGGTGGCCGGCGGTCGCGCGGATTTCGCGGATGAAGTCGGGTGTCGCCATGCCCCGCACCCTAGCGAGCACCCCGGGAGAGGACGAAACGCTTCCGGGGCATTGCGGCCGGTTCTCCGTGGGGCGACGGCGCGGCATCCCAGGGGCCGCGCTGCACCTCAGGGGCTGCGCGCCATAGGAGCCAGCGCTGCGCCCTCGGGCTACGCCGCTCCGCGGGCCGGTTTCGGCTGGAGGCCGAGGCGGGAGCGGATGCAGCGCACCGCGGCCTCCGCGTCGTCGACGGTGACGGTGAAGGTACGGCCGTCGCCCAGCCGCAGGATCACCGCCTCACCGCGGCGCACGATCACCCCCGTACCCTGCTCCGGGCGCCAGCGGTAGCCCCAGCCGCCCCAGTGGCAGGGCGTGACGCGGGGCGCGAAGTCGACGTCGACCACGTGCGAGAGCGGGATGCGGCGGCGCGGCAGGCCCATGTGCCCGCAGCGCACTTCCAGGCACTCCTTGTCGACCCGCACGGCCACGTGCACGAAGGCGAGCGTGCCGAAGAGGACGAGCAGCCCGGCGGCGACACAGCCGACGACGGCCATCACCAGCGGAGTGAGCCCCGACGTCCAGGCATTGTCGACCGCGAGCTCGATGCCGAGCGCCATACAGGCCGCACCGACAGCGGCCAGGAGCCACTGGAAGCGATTGGTCGCGCGCCCGTGCCAGACGTCGGGCACGGAGGCGCACGGCGAGTCGTCCCGCGCGCCTTGAGGCGCTGCGGACGGCCGGTCAGGGGCGGGCGTGCCGCCGTCACCGTGCTCGGCGTGCCGGGCCGGGCGGGCGTCGCTGCTGTCGGGGGCTGCTGCCCCCTCCTGGGGGTGGTCCCTCATGGTTGGCAGCGTACGCGTACTGGCTCCGCCCGGCAGCGGGCAGCGCGACTCTCTGTGACGCGTGAGACAGGAGCCGCCGACTGCCCGTTCAGAACGGAGCCGATCGTTGGAATGGCGCGTTCCGTAACGGGCCGGTTCCGTTGCGGCGCGGCGGTCCTGGGGTCGCCTGCCGGCTTCGTCGCGGCGCGCGCTCCGTTGCGGTGCGCTGCTCCGTTGCGGCGCGCGCCTGGGTTCGCCTCTCAGCAGGCCGGTTCCGCGGCCGCCCGTTCGCCGGCCGCGGGGATACCGGCGAGCAGCCTGCCTTCTTCATAGGCGAGCGCCGCCTCCGGAAGCGCGGCGGTGCGCCCACTGAGGAGCACCGTCAGATCGGCGCTGGGCATGGCCGCGGGCGCGGGCTGCGCACCGATGCGGCGCAGCGCCTGGGCGGCGACTGCCTCGGCGGAGCCGTGCAGGGTGAGCGCGGGCCCCTCCGGGCGCTGCACCGCGTCCCTGATGCGGTCGGCGACCAGCTCGTAGTGCGTGCAGCCGAGGACGACGGTCCGTACGTCCGGTGGGGTGAGCGCCGCGGCGGCGGCGACCGCGGCGGCGATGGCCGCGTCGTCGGCCGCCTCGACCGCGTCCGCGAGGCCCGGACAGGGCACCTCGGCGACGTCGATGTCCGCCGCGAAGGCCCGGATGAGGCCGCGCTGGTACGGGCTGCCGGTCGTGGCGGGCGTGGCCCAGATCGCCACCGGGCCGCCGCCGGCCGCCGCCGGCTTGATCGCGGGGACGGTCCCGATGACCGGCAGGTCCGGCTCCAGCTCGGCGCGCAGCGTGGGCAGCGCGTGGACGGAGGCGGTGTTGCAGGCGACGATCAGGGCGTCCGGCTTGTGCGCCGCGGCGTTCCTGGCGACGGCGAGCGCGCGCTCGGTGAGGTCGGCGGGGGTACGCGGGCCCCAGGGCATGCCGTCGGGGTCGCAGGAGAGGACGAGGCCGGCGTCGGGGCGCAGCCGCCGCACGGCCGCGGCGGCCGCGAGCAGGCCGGTACCGGAGTCCATGAGTGCGATCTTCACCCGGACACCTTACTCAGCGGGCCCCTGTGCGGGCCGCACCGGGCCGGTTCCCCGGACCCGCCGGCACCATGGGGCAGACTGCCGGGGTGGCTGTGATGGCGTGGATCGCTGGGGCGTCTCTGGTGGCGTGGGTCTGGCTCCTGGTGGGTCAGGGCTTCTTCTGGCGGACGGATGTGCGCCTGCCACCGGACACGGCCCGTAGGGGGTGCGCCGCTCCTACGGAGGCCGCGGGGACGGACGGGACCGGGGAAGAAGATCCTGAGCGCTGGCCCTCCGTGGCCGTCGTCGTCCCCGCACGGGACGAGGCCGGGGTACTGCCGGTGAGCCTGCCGTCCGTGCTGGCGCAGGCGTACCCGGGACGGGCCGAGGTCTTCCTCGTGGACGACGGCAGTACGGACGGCACCGGGGAGCTGGCCCGGGCTCTGGCCGCCGAGCACGGCGGGCTGCCGCTGACCGTGACGTCGCCCGGCGAGCCGGCCCCGGGCTGGACCGGCAAGCTCTGGGCCGTCCGGCACGGCATGGCGCTCGCCCGGGAGCGTACGGACGCGGAGTACGTGCTGCTGACCGACGCCGACATCGCGCACGGGCCGGACAGCCTGCGCACGCTCGTCTCCGCCGCCCGCGCGGACGGTCTGGACCTGGTGTCCCAGATGGCACGGCTGCGGGTCGCGGACTTCTGGGAGCGGCTGATCGTCCCGGCGTTCGTGTACTTCTTCGGACAGCTCTACCCGTTCCGCTGGGTGAACCGGCCGGGCGCGCGTACCGCCGCGGCCGCCGGCGGCTGCGTACTGCTGCGCCGGGACGCCGCCGAGCGGGCCGGGATTCCGGCGAGCATCCGGCACGCGGTGATCGACGACGTGACGCTGGCCCGCGCCGTCAAGCGCTCCGGGGGCCAGGACGGAGCGGGCACCGGACGGATCTGGCTGGGGCTCGCGGACCACGTGGACAGCGTGCGCCCGTACCCGCGCCTGGCCGACCTCTGGCGGATGGTGGCGCGCAGCGCGTACGCGCAACTCCTGCACAGCCCGTTGCTGTTGGCGGGCACGGTGCTGGGTCTCGCGCTGATCTATCTGGTGCCGCCCCTCGCGCTGGTCGTGGGAGCGGTGGGCGGCAGCGTGCCCGCCGCGCTCCTCGGGGGCGCGGCGTGGGCCGTGATGACCGGGACGTACCTGCCGATGCTGCGCTACTACGGGCAGCCGCCGTGGACCGCGCCCCTGCTGCCGTTCACCGCGCTGCTGTACCTCCTGATGACAGTCGACTCAGCCGTGCAGCACTACAGGGGGCGCGGCGCCGCCTGGAAGGGGCGGACGTACGGGGCGCCGCCTACGGGGGCGGCGGCCGCCGCCCCCGGGGAGGCGTCGGAGGGCACGTAGGCGCGCGCGGCAGCCCGGAGGCGTCGGCCCGCGCGCGGCGGCCGCCTCACTTCCGTCCCGGTGCCCACCGCATCCCCCACCCGTACGCCTGGTCCACCGTGCGCTGCGGGCTGACGCCCCGCTCGGGGACGAAGTAGCGGGCCTCGCGCTGGACGACCAGTTCGCTGCCGGTGTTGATGAGCAGCGCCAGGGCGCAGACGTTGGACGGGACGGTGCACTCGTCGAGGGAGAAGTCGATGGGGGCGCCGCGCTGCGGTGTGAGGGTGACCGTGGCGTTCAGGTCGGCGAAGCTTCGCGCGCCTTCGTAGATGGTGACGAAGAACAGGATCCGCTTGATCAGGCGCTGGTGGTCGAGGTTGACCGTGAGGTTCTCGCCCGCGGCCACGGCGCCGGTGCGGTCGTCGCCGTCGAGGTGGATGAACGGCGGGGCGTCCAGGGACCCGAAGGCGTTGCCCAGGGCCTGTACGACGCCCTTGCTGCCGTCGGTCAGCTCGTACAGCGCGCACAGGTCGAGGTCAAGGGCCGCGGGGCCGGCGAGCGCCCGGCTGAGCTTGCGGCCCCACCCGGATCCCGCGGGCGCCGGGCGGGTCTGCCAGTTGAGGTTCACCCGCATCGCGCCCGACGTACCTCCTTGCTTCGTCAGCGAAACGGCGGGGGCATCCTTCGTCAGGGTGACTTTCGAAAGGCGCACCGGGGTGGGGGCGGGCGTGCCTGCACCGTGCGCCGGGGGCGTGGAAGTTGACGCGGCGGGTTGACCTTGAGGCGCGACGTGCGCCGGCGGCGCCTCTTGCACCGCAGCGGGCGCGGGCGGCCCCGCGGGCGCCGTGCCCGGATCGTCCACGCTGATCCCGTAATCCGTGGCCAGCCCGGCGAGTCCGCTGTCGTAGCCCTGGCCGACCGCCCGGAACTTCCAGCCGCCCTGCCGCCGGTAGAGCTCGCCGAGCACGAAGGCGGTCTCCACGGTGGCGTCCTGGCTGTCGAACCGTACGAGCTCGGCGCCACCGGGGCCCGCGCCCGTCGCGTCCAGGACACGC
The DNA here is from genome assembly GCF_044544685.1 of Streptomyces sp. NPDC053542. NCBI lineage: Bacteria > Bacillati > Actinomycetota > Actinomycetes > Kitasatosporales > Streptomycetaceae > Streptomyces > Streptomyces sp. NPDC053542. Next base: position 232,349 of record NZ_JBITXL010000007.1, on the reverse strand, counting down.
ACACTCAGCCCCGGCACCTGACCGAACGTTCCGCCGTCCGCGGAGGCCGCGAGCACCACCCGCTCGACGGCCGGTTCGACGGCGGTGAGGTCGACGGCGAGGGTGTCGGTCGTCGTACCGGCCTCCGTCCTCTTGCCTTCGTGCCGCACGGCTCCCGAAGCGTGCGCCGGCTGGTTGTAGAACACGAAGTCGCCGTCGTCGCGCACCTTCCCGCCGCTCAGCAGCAGCGCCGACGCGTCCACGTCCGGGACGCCGCTTCCGGTACGCCAGCTCAGCTCGATCCGTACCGCTCCGGCATCCACCGGGGCGTTGCCCCCCTTGGGCATCGACATGGCCGCCTCCTTCGGATTCGCGCTCCCGCTTCGCGGCGCGCCGCCCTCCCAACCTAGGGCTTCTCCGACGGCCCCCGGACTCCTCGGAGGTGGCAAGATTTCACCTCCCAGTGAGCCGCCCTTTACACGATTCAAACGGGCGTTGGCGACCGATTTTCCCAAGTTCGCTCACATTAGTGATCCGCAACCACTACCGACACGTAAAACAACCCTCTTTTCAGGCTCCCCAACCAGCACATCGTGGGCTTAACTTAAGAGGCATGACCTCCCCCCGCTCTACCTACGGCGGCGGCTACTACGCTTCGCCTTCCTTCCCGGACACCCCGATCTACGACAGCCTCGTCGCCGAGCGCGGCACACCCCAGATCGCGCCGATCAGGGTCCAGCCTCCGTACGACGTCGGCTCGTCCCAGTCCTACTCGTCGCCGGCCCTGCCGGCACTGCCCGCACTGCCGTCCGGCCCGTCCGCGGCCCCCGCCCAGCACGGCTACCCGGGCCAGGCCCCGATGCAGCCCGCGCCCACGCCGTACATCCCGCAGCAGGCCGCCGGCCCGCAGGGATACCCGGCCCAGCAGCAGCCGCGGCGCCCGATGAGCACGGGGTACGAAGCGATGCGCCCGGCGGCCCCGGTCGCCCCGCGCCCGGGGCCGTACGAGGATCCGTACGGCCGACCGCAGCATCCGCGGGGCTACTGACCCGCCGCTCGGCCAACTGTCCGGCTGCCCGGTCAAATGTCCGACCCGGCTGGCAGGATGGGCACATGCCGAACTCGCGCCTCCGTGCCCTCCAGCTGTACCCGGTGAAGTCTCTTGCGGGGACCTCCCCCGGCCAGGCCGCCGTGGAGCCATGGGGCCTGGCCGGGGACCGGCGCTGGCTGCTGGTCGACGAGGAGCGGCGGCATGTCACGCAGCGGTCCCGGCCGCGGCTGGCACTGGCCGTGGCGCAGGCGCGGCCCGACGGGGGAATCGGGCTCAGCGCGCCGGGGATGCAGGACCTGTCCGTGGAGGTTCCTGCCCCCGGCGCGACCGTGCCGGTGCAGGTCTGGCGGGACAAGGTGGACGCCGTGCCCGCGGCGGCGGCCGCCTCGGAGTGGTTCAGCACGTACCTGGGCGCCGAGGTCACGCTCGTGCACATGGACGACCCGGCCGTGCGCCGCTCCGTGCGCCAGGACTACGCGCGCCCCGGTGACACGGTGAGCTTCGCCGACGCCTTCCCGCTGCTGCTCACCACGTCGTCCTCGCTGGACGCGCTCAACTCGCTCATCGCCCAGGGCGACCACGCCGACGAGGGCCCGCTGCCCATGGACCGCTTCCGGCCGAACGTCGTCATCGAGGGCACGGCGCCATGGGCCGAGGACGGCTGGAAGCGGGTGCGGATCGGCGAGATCACCTTCCGGGTCGCCAAGCCCTCCGGCCGCTGCGTGGTGACCACCACCGACCAGCGCACCGCCGAGCGCGGCAAGGAGCCGCTGCGCACCCTCGCCCGCCACCGCCGCTTCGGCGACGACCTGGTGTTCGGGCAGAACCTCATACCCGAGTCGCGTGGCACGCTCCGTGCCGGCGACCCCTTCGAGGTCCTGAGCTGACGTCAGCACGTGTCCTTACACAGCCGCCACCCCGTTTCCGCGGTTTCCGCGCGCCGCCGCGCCCCGCTCCCGCCGGCCCCGCGAAGCCGCCCCCGACGAGCGCATTGCAACGCCCTGCGCAGGCTGCATAAGGTGAGCGCATTGCGGTGGAGACAGGGAGATTCACGTGCGCATTTCTGCCGGGGAATCGGCGAGCGATCGCCTCATCCCGGTGCACCGGATGCGCCCCGGCGATCACGCCTTCGTCAGTTACGACGACGACGAGACCCGCTGGGACGTCCTGACGGCCTTCACCCGGCTCGGCCTCGCCCGTGGCGAGCGGGTCATCGTCTTCCCCCGCCCCGGCCTGCCCGAGGAAGAGGTGCTGGCGCGGCTGGACTTCCCGAACCGCACGACGGCGGCGGCCCGCATCAGAGGCCAGTTGGTGCTCAGCAGCATGCGCCGGCTCATCAGTCCGGATCCCGCCTTCACGGCCGACCGGCAGTGGAGCCGGCTGCGCGAGGAGACTGCGCAGGCCGTAGCGGAGGGGTACACGGGTCTGCGGGCGTTCATCGACATGCACTGGGTGCCGGATCTCGGCGCGGACGTGCACACGATGATGCACCGCGAGTCGAACGCCGAAGAGCTCTTCAAGGGCCGCCCGTACAGCGAGATCTGCGCGTACGACCGGCGCTGGTTCGCACCGGAGGTGCTGACCGCCATGGCTGAGGCGCACCCCCGTAACCTCCTCGAACAGCTCGGCGCGCTGCACACGGAGCGGGCCCCGGACGGCGCGCTGCGCTTCGTCGGCGAGGCCGACACCGCGACGAAGCGGCCCTTCCTCACCACCCTGGAGCTCGCCCTGGCCCAGGGTGCGGCCACGGGCCGGCTCGCCCTGGACCTGAGCCGGCTGCACTTCCTGTCGGTCGGCTGCGCCACCGGCCTCCTCTCGCTCGTCCAGGAGGCGAACGGCCTCACCCGGGTCGACGTCCGGGGCGACCTGGTACAGCTCCGCACGCTCCAGCGGCTGGGAGCGGCATCGATTTCGCGGCTGACGCTGTCGGAGGTGACGCGACCGTGCTGATCCCCGAGTCCTCCCGTTCCCAGAACGCCGGCGACGAACCGAGCGTCAGATACCTGCTGCAGCGGCGCTTCACCGCCCGGCTGCTCCCGCAGGTGCGGCTGCTCGTCGAGGAGTGCGCGGCCCGTGAGGGGCTGGCCGAGCCGCGGCGCGGGGAGTTCGTGCTGGCGGTGGACGAGGTGGCCGGCAACGCCGTCGAGCATGCGGGCGGCAGTGGCCGGCTGGTCCTGCGCCGCGTCGGCGATGAACTGGAGTGCCTGGTCATCGATTCGGGCCCGGGCTTCACGGAGGCCGTCATCCCCGAGGTGCTGCCGGGCCTGGACGGTGCGCCCACGGGGCGCGGGCTGTGGATGGCCCGGCTGGTCGCCGACCGGCTGACGATCGCCGCGGGCGCGGCTGCCGGCGCGGTGGTCACGCTGGCGGTACGGGTCCACTGAAACACTCGCGAGAAGGCCCCTGGACGGCCGCTGGACGCTCTTGAGCGATCTCTTGCACCCCAGGCCACTCCACGCACGCCCGCGGCCCTCTCCCAGCCTCTCCGCCGACGCCCGCCACAGACGGGCCGCCGCCCGCGGCGGCGATAGAGTGGCGGCCCGTACCGGTCCGTGATTTTGGCCGCTCTTCATGAACAACCGTGCATGAAGGACCCGTAATGAGGTAGTTACGGACACGGAAGGGGGTGCCGGACCGTGCGAGCGATGAGTGGACTGTGGCGTTGGCGGCGTAATCCGCTGCGGCGCAGGACCGATCTCGCCGAAGCGTGGCTGGCGCTGGGCGCCGCCCTCCTGATCGTGTTCGGGGGCTCGGCGGCCGGCTGGGCGACCGCCCGGACCGCCGGCGACACGCTCCAGGACACCGTACGGACCCAGCACGCCCAACGGCACCTGGTGCGGGTCCAGGTGGAGCGGCTGCTGCAGCATCCCCCCGTGGACCCCGACCCCGAGACGGCGACCCGGCGTGACGCGTACCGCAAGGTGCTGGCCAACTGGCGCGGCGTGGACGGCAGCCGGCACATCGGGGTCGCCGCGGCGCCGCGTCCGGTGGTGCCCGGCGACCGCTTCCGGATCTGGACCGACGGCCGCGGCCGGATCGTGCCCCGCCCGATGGACGTGTCGACCGCGAACTCCCATGCGGTGCTCGCCGGCCTGGGCGCGGCGGCGCTGGCCGGGGCCGCGGTCGAGGGCGGCCGCAGGCTGGTGCTGTGGCAGCTGATGCGCCGCAGGTACCGCCGCTGGGACGAGGAGTGGGAGCGCGCGGGCCAGGACTGGGGACGGGCCGGCGCGGGCAGCTGAGGACGCGCCGCCCACTGGGCGCGCAGTGCGTCACCGTTCGTAGGACGAGGTGCCGACCACGTCAACTGCCGTACGCCGAGCGCGCTACGGTGGTGCAGCCAGCCGCTCGGCTGGGGCCTGCGCAGCCCGTACGCGGACATATTCGCGCGTACCACCGCGGGCCGGAATCAGCCGCACGAGGTGGGGGCACGACATCGCCATGGCACAGGGCTCGGTCCAGGTCACGCACTCCGGGACGTCGCGCTGGCGGCGTCGCACAGGGGAGTACAGCTCCCTGGCCGCCGCCCTCGAAGCAGCCGGGGACGGCGATGTGCTGACCGTCGCGGCGGGCACGTACCGCGAGAACCTCGTGCTGTGCCGGGCGGTGACGCTGCGCGGGCCCGACGGGGCGCGCGGCTCGGTGCGGATCGCGCCCTCCGACGGCGTGGCACTGACCGTACGGGCCTCGGCGATCCTGCAGGACCTGCACGTGGAGGCACAGGACTCGGCAGCGCCGGCCCTCCTGGTGGAGGACGGCGCACCGGAGCTCACGGGGCTGCGCGTGGTGACGCGGTCCGCGACCGGCATCGAGGTGCGCGGTGGCGCCCGGCCCACGGTGCGGCGCTGCACGGTCGACAATCCGGGCGGCGTGGGCATCAGCGTGCTGGACGGCGCGGGCGGCGTCTTCGAGGAGTGCGAGGTACTGGCTGCCGGACAGACAGGCGTGGCGGTGCGCGGCGGGGCGCATCCGCGGCTGGAGCGCTGCCGGGTGCACCACGCGAGCGGCGCGGGCCTGTCGGTGAACGGCGAGGGCAGCGCGGTCGAGGCGGTCGGCTGCGAGCTGTACGAGATCAAGGGCGCGGGCGTGCAGGTCGCCGCGCGCGCCACCGGGCACCTCACCGACTGCACGGTGCACCGCACTTCGGCGGACGGCGTCACCCTGGACACGGACGCGGTGCTCACAGTCGCCGACTGCGACATCCACGACATACCGGAGAACGCACTGGATCTGAGGTCGCGTTCGGTGCTGACGCTGACCCGGAGCCGGGTGCGGCACTTCGGGCGCAACGGCCTGTCCGTATGGGACCCGGGCACCCGGGTGGATGCCAACCAGTGCGAGATCCACGACAGTACGGGCGACTATCCGGCGGTGTGGGTGAGCGACGGCGCGACGGCCGTGCTCGACTCGACCCGGGTGCACGACGTGCCGGACGCGCTCTTCGTGCTGGACCGCGGTTCGCGGGCCGATGTGGTCGATTCCGATCTCGCGCAGGTACGGAACACCGCCGTTTCGGTCAGCGACGGCGCGACCGTACAGCTCGACGACTGCCGCATCCGGGAGGCCGCGACCGGCGCGTGGTTCCGCGACCACGGCAGCGGCGGCACGCTCGCGGGCTGCACGATCGAGGACACCCAGACGGGCGTGATCGTCACCAAGGGCGCCGACCCGAACGTCGAGCGGTGCACGGTCAGCACTCCGGCCGAAGCGGGCTTCTACGTGTCCGCGGAGGGCCGCGGCACCTTCCACAACTGCCGGGTCACGGGCAGCTCCGGCTACGGCTTCCACGTGATCGACGGCTGCCGTACGACGCTGACGCGGTGCCGTACGGAGCGGTGCGCGCGCGGCGGTTACGAGTTCGCCGAGGACGGCCCGACGGCGGTGGACTGCACCAGCGACGAGAGCCGGATGACCCAGCCGGCGGCCGCGTCGGTGCCGTCCGGCACGCCCTCGCAGGCGGCCACCGCGGCGCCTGTGACGGCCGCGCAGCCCGCGGGCACGGCCGGCCTGCTGGGCGGGGTCCCCGCGCCGCCCAGCGCGCCTCAGGCGCCCGCCGAGCCGGTCCCGGACACCCGCCCCTCGGACGAGGTCCTCGGCGAACTGGACACGCTCGTCGGCCTGGACAGCGTCAAGCGCGAGGTGCGCAGCCTGATCAACATGATCGAGGTGGGGCGGCGCCGGCAGCAGGCGGGCCTCAAGGCCGCCTCGGTCCGCCGCCACCTGGTCTTCACCGGCTCCCCCGGCACGGGCAAGACCACCGTCGCGCGGCTGTACGGCGAGATCCTGGCGTCGCTGGGCGTACTGGAGCGCGGCCACCTTGTGGAGGTCTCCCGCGTGGACCTGGTCGGCGAGCACATCGGGTCGACGGCCATCCGTACTCAGGAGGCGTTCGACCGGGCGCGCGGCGGGGTGCTCTTCATCGACGAGGCGTACGCGCTGTCCCCGGAGGACTCCGGGCGCGACTTCGGGCGCGAGGCGATCGACACCCTGGTGAAGCTGATGGAGGACCACCGGGAGGCGGTGGTGGTCATCGTGGCGGGCTACACCGCCGAGATGGAGCGCTTCCTCGCGGTCAACCCCGGCGTCGCCTCCCGCTTCTCGCGGACCATCAGGTTCGGCGACTACGACCCCGAGGAGCTGCTGCGGATCGTCGGGCAGCAGGCCGAGGAGCAGGAGTACCACCTCGCCGACGGCACCTCGGAGGCGCTGCTGAAGTACTTCACCGCGCTCCCGAAGGGGCCGTCGTTCGGCAACGGGCGCACCGCCCGGCAGACGTTCGAAGCGATGGTCGAACGGCACGCGGGCCGGGTGGCGCAGCTCCCCGACCCGAGCACCGAAGACCTCACGCACCTCTACTCCGAGGACCTGCCGGCGCTGCCCTGAGACGCGGCGGGCCGCTCTCCGGGGGCGGGGTCCCGCTCGGCGTCCGGCTCGCCGGGCTGCTGCGGTATCCCGGGCGCCAGATGGGCGAGGAGCTCGGCGCGGGCCGCCCCGAACTCCGGGTCGGCCTGGTAGTCGCCGTGCCCGAGGGTCTGGGCGGGCAGCGGGTACTGCAGGGTGCGCCCGAAGACCAGCGGGTCGCGCAGCGGCCCCCGGTCGATCGCCGCGCCGTCCTCACAGGTGAGGCGGACCGGGCCGCCGATGGGGTCGGTGAACCGCCACAGGTTGCGCCAGGCGTCCATCTCGCGGTGCAGCCCGGTGAGCGCGGCGGGCCCGAAGAACGCCGGGAACCAGCGTCCGTACAGCCGCTCCAGCGGCGACCCGTACGTGAGCAGCGCGACCCGGCTTCGCGTCACCGGGTCCAGCTGCCAGACGGCGGCGGCCGCGAGGACGCTGCCCTGGGAGTGCCCGGAGAGGACCAGGCGCCCGTCGTGGGTCTCGGTCCAGGTGGCCATCCGCCAGGTCAGGTCCGGCACGGCCCGCTCGGCGTAGCACGGGGGCGCGAAGGGGTGCGCGGCGCGCGGCCAGAAGGTGCCGACGTCCCAGAGGATGCCGATGGTGCGGCGGGCGGAGGCGTCCTTGTAGGCGCGGCGTCCCATGGCGAGCATGAGGACGACGCCGGCACCCATCAGCCAGGAGCCGAGCGCCTGTGCCGTCTCGGCGACGGCGTCCACGAAGGCGGGCGCGTCGTCCAGCGCCCGGCCGGGCGGCAGGCCCGTGAGCCGGGCACCGAGCACCGCACCCGTGCCGAGCACGAAGGTGACGGCCGTGATCACGCCGATCAGCACCGGTGCCCGGTCGGTGAGCCCCGCGCGGGCGATGGTGCCCGCGATCCCCTTCGTGCGCTGCGCGTCGGGCTTCTCCTCGTCCTCGTACAGCCCGGGGATGTCCGGGAGGACCTCTCGGCGGACGGCGAGCACCTGGAAGCCGGCCGCGACGACCAGCAACACGACGACGACCAGCAGGACGGGGATGACCGATGCCTGCCACGAGAGCAGCACGGGCGGGCCCGCCATCGGGGCGTGCGCGTCGCCCGGGGTGGAGCCGCGGTCCAGCCAGTCGGCGGTGCGCTGCGCCACTCCCCCGGTGAACACGCCGCCCAGTGCGCAGGCCAGGAGCGCCACGGAGGCGCCGGCCAGGCCCGCGAGCGCGGTGCGCTCCGTGCCCCGCGCGGCCCGCTGGAGCACCCCGGCGGTCAGCAGCAGCCCGACGACCAGCGCGCCCTGGAGGACGGCGAGCACCGCGAAGATGCCGTCGCCGGGGAGGTGCCCGGCGGAGGTCCAGCCGGGGCGCGCCCAGGCGGTGTGCACGGCGGTCAGGCCCAGCGCGCCGAGCGCGGCGTACGGGAGGCACCTGACGACCGGCCGGTCGGTCTCCACGTCGGGCTCCGCCTCGCTGCGCGCGGTACGGCAGACGATGACCACGCTGAGGACCGCCAGGACGGCGACCAGCGCGGCCAGCGCGTATCCGGTCCAGCGCAGCCACGCGCCGGCGCCGGGCCGGCCGTCGGCGTCGTGCGCGGTCAGGAGCAGCGCGGTGGCGATGGTGAGCAGTCCCGCGGCGGCGTGCGCGGAGCGCAGCCGGGCGACGACCCGGCGGCCGTACCAGAAGCCGTCCAGGCACAGCGTGGGACGCTCGGAGGGCGGTGTGTCGCGGGAGGTGCCGGGGCGGCGCGGCGGCGGGGAGGCGGACTCGTACGCGCTCCAGGTGCGGTGCGAGAGCCACCACAGCAGGCCCACGAGAAGCAGCGGAAAGGCGCTCGCGACCACGAGGCGGCGGCCCGGCAGGCTCCACCAGCCGTCCTGCGCGGTGCTGAGGAAGCCGAGCCAGGAGCGGTCCGCCGAGCACGAGAGGCTGCCCGCGCACTGCCAGGCGAGCAGGTCCAGGGCCACCTCGCAGGCCCCGGCGGCGAGCAGCACCGTGAGGGTGAGCGCCAGGATGCGGACGAGGACGTCGTAGAGGCGCTGGGCAAGGTGGCCGCGCGGGGCCGCGGGGCGCATCCAGTGCGCGAGGTTCGCGACCATGAAGGGCAGCAGGATCAGCCAGAGGGCGCGGCTGCCGTTGCCCGAGGTGAGGTTGGACCAGCAGTACGCCTCGCGGACCGGCTCCTCGGGATCGCCCTCGCGCTCGTCGGCGGGGCGCTCCTCGGCGTCCGCGTCGGCGGCGCGGCGGTAGATGGCGGCGGTGTCGTCACCGGTGACGCGCACGACCCGTGGGTCGTCGAGCATCTCCGCGGGCGTGGTGCCGCCGACGCCGTGAACCAGCAGTTCCAGGGCGATCCGGCGTGGTCTGTGCGCGGCGGCGCCCTCGTCTCCGCCCGCCTCCGTAGTGGCTGTGGGCGCGGACTGGTGCGTGGTGTCCACTGTGCTTCCCCCGATGTCCGTACGTCGATGTGCGTCCCGGATTCTTTCTTGCCCGCCGGAGCGCCGCATTCACCCCATCCGGGCCGGGGAGTCACTGTCAGTGCCTCGTGCGAGGATGTCCCCGAACAGCAGCGCTTCTGTGACCTGGGCGCGCCGTGAGCCGGGACGAAGGGACAGGCCGGGTGAGTGACAACCAGAATCTCCTCGCCGAGCAGCGGCGCGCCCTGATCCTCGACGAGGTGCGGCGGCGCGGCGGCGTCCGCGTCAATGAGCTGACCCGCAAGCTGAGCGTCTCGGACATGACGGTCCGTCGGGACCTGGACGCGCTGGCCCGCCAGGGCGTCGTGGAGAAGGTGCACGGCGGCGCCGTCCCCGTGAGCGAGCCGAGCGCCCACGAGCCGGGGTTCGAGGCGAAGTCCGCTCTGGAGCTGTCGGCGAAGGAGGCCATCGCCGAGGCGGCGGCCCAGATGGCGGCGCCGGGCAGCGCGATCGCGCTGGCGGGCGGCACGACGGCGTTCGCGCTGGCCCATCAGCTGCTGGACGTGCCGGACCTGACGGTGGTGACGAATTCGGTCCGGGTGGCCGATGTGTTCTACGCCGCGCAGCGGGCGGCGGCCGGCGCCGGCGGCCCGCGCCCCGGAGCGGCCACGGTCGTGCTGACCGGTGGCGTGCGGACGCCGTCGGACACGCTGGTCGGCCCGGTGGCCGACGCCGCGATCCGCTCGCTGCACTTCGATGCGCTCTTCCTCGGGGTGCACGGCATATCCGTCGAGGCCGGACTGTCGACACCGAATCTCGCCGAGGCGGAGACCAACCGCCACTTCGTGCGGTCGGCGCGCCGGGTCGTGGTGGTCGCGGACCACACGAAGTGGGGCACGGTGGGCCTGAGTTCGTTCGCCTCGCTGGACCAGGTGGACGTGCTGGTCACCGATCCCGGGCTGCCGGCCCATGTCCGGGCGGAGTTCGCGGAGTTGCCGCCGCGGCTGGTGGTGGCCGGTGAGCCGGAAGACGACGCAGACATCTGACGAGGCCCCAGCTATGGTGTGCGACGCCGGATTGTTCGACGGTCGGTCCTGATCTCATCACCGTGTGTAGGGGGTGCTCGTCCCATGACGCACCGACTGAGCCCTGTCGGGCTCGACTTCGCCGAATCCGCGCCGCTGCGCATGGTCTTCGCGGCCGAGGTCTCCGCGCCCCCTGAAGCGGTGTACGCCGCGCTCGCGGACGACGTCGGCTCCTGGAGCGCGTGGTTCACGGGGGTCTCGCGGATCACCCCGACCGACGGCGGCAAGGGCCGCTCGGTCCGGCTGACGGGCGGCACCCGCTTCGTGGAGAGCATCCTGGCCGCCGAGCGCCCCGAGCACTACGCCTACCGCGTCGACGAGACCAACGCGCCGGGCCTGCGTGCCCTGCTGGAGGACTGGCGGCTCACCCCGGTGTCCGGCGGCACGCTCGTGCGCTGGACGTTCGCCGCCGACGGCCCCGCGCCGTTCCGCTCGATGATGCAGCTGTCCCGCCCGATGCTGGGCCGCGCGTTCCGTGATTCGATGCGGCAGCTGGACCGGCGCCTCGTCGGCGTCTGAGCGGCGCCACAGCGGCGTGTGAGCGAAGCGCCGGGCCCCGGGCGGCCCGGTCGCCGAAGAGCCCGTCAGAGCCCTCTCAGGCCGGCCAGGTGCCCTCGGCGAGGAAGGTCTGCAGGGTCCGGGCGTACGGCGCGATGTCCAGCCCCTGCTCGGCCAGCCAGGCGTCGGAGTAGTACTTGTCGAGGTAGCGGTCGCCGGGGTCGCACAGGAGGGTGACCACCGAGCCCGTACGGCCCGCGGCGACCATCTCGGAGACGATCTTCAGCGCGCTCCACAGCCCCGTGCCCGTCGAGCCGCCCGCCTTGCGCCCGATGGCGGTCTCCAGCGCCCGTACGGCCGCCACGCTCGCCGCGTCCGGGACCTTCATCATCCGGTCGATCGCGCCGGGCACGAAGCTGGGCTCCATCCGCGGCCGCCCGATGCCCTCGATACGGGAGGCCGTGCGGCAGTCCGTCTCGGCGTCGCCGTTCAGCCAGCCGTCGAAGAAGCAGCTGTTCTCCGGGTCGGCGACGCACACCCGGGTGTCGCGCTGCATGTAGTGCACGTAGCGGGCGATGGTCGCCGAGGTACCGCCGGTGCCCGCGGTGGCCACGATCCACGCCGGGTCCGGGTACCGCTCCAGGCGCAGCTGCTGGAAGATCGATTCGGCGATGTTGTTGTTGCCGCGCCAGTCCGTGGCCCGCTCGGCGTAGGTGAACTGGTCCATGTAGTGCCCGCCGGTCTCGGCCGCGAGCCGGGCGGAGACGTCGTACACGGTCCGCGGGTCGGCAACAAGATGGCAGGTGCCGCCGTGGAACTCGATCAGGCGGGTCTTCTCGCGGCTGGTCGTCGCGGGCATCACCGCGATGAACGGCACTCCGATGAGCTTCGCGAAGTACGCCTCGGAGACGGCCGTGGAGCCGCTGGACGCCTCGATGACCGGCTTGCCGGGGCGGATCCAGCCGTTGCACAGCCCGTAGAGGAAGAGGGAGCGCGCCAGGCGGTGCTTCAGACTGCCGGTCGGATGCGTCGACTCGTCCTTCAGGTACAGGTCGATGCCCCACTGCTCGGGCAGCGGAAAGCGCAGCAGGTGGGTGTCGGCGCTGCGGTTGGCGTCCGCCTGGACCTTGCGCACGGCTTCCTTGAGCCAGCCCCGGTAATCGGAGTCGGTGCGGTCGACATCAAGGGTGGGCAGCGGCCCGCCTTCGGGGGCGGCCGGGAGGTCGCAGGACCGGCCGCCGGCCCCCGCGAGGCCGCCGTCCCGCCCGTCCGTGTGCTGTGCGGTGCTCATCGACGTGCTCCTCGCGGTCGTCCGGCCCGCCGTGACCACCGGGCCCAGCTCGATCATAACCATCCGCCACACGCTTCTCACCTGCATAAACAACCCTTTGAGCAGCTCCAAGAAGCCCTCGGGGTACTGGTGTTCGCAGGCCCACGACCAGGGGAACTGGTGCCCGGGCCGCGATCCGGGCAGACTTCATAAGGGCGCGGGCCTTTTCCCGTCGCCAAGTGCGTGAGGAGGCGGTGCTCCATGAGGGAGCCGGAGTTCAACGCGACCGGTGTGCGCATCGAGCGCTGGCTGCGGTCGCTGACCCGAGCGGGTCAGGTCATCATCAGGGACGGCAGGCTGGCACTGCTGACGAGCTACGGCACGGAGATCGACAGCGCGCCGCTGACGTCGGTCCAGGCGCACCGGCCGCGGCTGCTGGCCCGGGATCGGGCGTTCGCCACGCTCAACGGCCACCGCTACTCCCTGACCATGGGCGCCCCCGAGCGCTTCCTGGACGTCGTACGGGCCGCCGGCGCCCGCACCTGACCCGCCGTACCGGAGCGACGGACGTTACGCCCGGACGACCGCGCCTGCGGGCCACGTACGGAAGTGTGCGCGGGGATCGTACGGGTCCGCGGGCGGCGGTACGGCGACTGCATTCGGGTGAAGACCGGTGGGGCGCGCTGGGGTTGCGGACCCTCTGCGGTTGCGGGAGTACGGGAGCGGGCCGACCCTGGACTGACTCACATCACCAAGAGTTCACCACTGGTGACTACAGGTGAACGGGATATCGCCGGACCCGGTCCTCGCGTTTCCGTAGCGGCGGGCGCGCCCGGCCTCATCAGGGGAGTCGCGGTCGTGATCAGGCAGCCCAGCAGGCACTGCGCGGTAGAGCTCCAAGCCCTGCCGGCACGCATCGGCCAGATGCGCAGAATCGTATCGGCACAGCTACGTTACTGGCGTCTCGACGCCTTGATCGACTCCGCGACCCTGGGAGTGACGGAGCTGTTGGCCAACGTCCACCAGCACGCCCTGCCCAGCAAGCAGTGCACGGTCGAACTGTCGGTCCTGCTGGATCAGTTGACGGTGTCGGTCCGCGATCTCGATCCCAGGCTGCCGCAGCCCGCGGTGGCCGGGCCGCTGGATACCGGGGGCCGCGGCCTGACCCTGGTCGCGGAGCTGAGCGAGAGCTGGGGCGCCCGCCCGGAGGACACCGGCAAGGTCGTGTGGTTCACGCTGCCGGCGCTCACCCGTGGCCGCGAGGAGCCGGGCCCCGCGCTCAGCCGTCTGCCGGAACCACCCGAGGCGGAGCGCACAGAAGCAGCCGGCGGAGTGCACACACCCGCACGCGGCGCACGAGTGGGCTGAGCGCCCGGTCCCCGAGGGGGCCGGGCGCTCAGCCGTCCGTACGCACACGAGCCGCGCCCCCGGGGACGGTCACGTCACGCCTCCCCGGCCCTTGCCGTGCGTCCCGAACTGCTCGTCCAGGACCGAGAGCCGCCGCCAGTACTCGTCCTCGTCGATCTCACCGGAGGCGAACCGGTGGCCCAGTACGGAGAGGGGCGACGGACCGGTTTCGGCATGAGCGGCCGTGCCGGACCGCTGCCAGGGCCCCCGCCCGCGCCATACGGTGCGCCGCAGCACGGTGACGACACCGATGACGGCGATCGCCCACAGCAGCGGGAAGAACAGGATCCAGGGCCCGGGACCGCCGCCGGACCAAGGTGTCGCCAGGACGTCCATGATGTTCAGCTCCTCGAAGGTCACGCCGGTCACGCGGTTTCCGCGTTCTCTTCGAGCCTGATCCGCCGGACGCCTCCCGTCGTCGTACGGACAGCGGCACCGGGACTACCCCTTGGGGAGTACACCCGGCAACGGGGACAGCGGTGCCCCACTGTAACTACTGGTATGTAAAGTGCCCTCATGGTCAGACCTCACCGCCCCACCGGGGCCGCCCCTGCCCCCGTCCTCCGTACCGTGCTGGGTGATCTGCCCCCGGAGGCGCTGCGCGGCCGGTTCGACGCGCACGACCATCTCTTTCTCGCCACGCCCCAGCTGCCCGGCCAGGAACTGGCGGACACCGGGGCCGCGGCCGCCGAGCTGCGCGCCTTCCGGGAGGCGGGCGGCGGCACAGTGGCGCAGTGGACGCCGTACGGGATGGGGCGCCGCGCCTCCGAACTGGCACGCCTCTCCCGGGAGTCGGGCGTGCGCATCGTGGCGGCCACCGGGCTGCATCAGGCGGCGCACTACGCACCGGAGACGCTCGAACGGGTCCGCAAGGATCTGGCAGGGCTGTTCGTCGCCGAGCTGACGGAGGGCATCGGCGGACCCGGCGGCCCGCGGGCCGGCCTCATCAAGGTGGCAGGCGACTTCCACGGTCTGGACGCGCACGCCCGCCACACGCTGTCCGCCGCGGCCGAGGCGCACCACGCCACGGGGGCCGCCATCGGCGTCCACCTGGAGCTGGGCACCGGCGCACTCGACGTGCTCGACCTGCTGTGCGACGAGGCGGGAGTACCGCCGCAGCACGTGATACTCGGCCACCTCAACCGCTTCCCCGACGCGGCCGTCCACCGCACGGCCGCCGAGGCCGGCGCCTACCTGGCCTTCGACGGCCCCTCGCGGGCGCACCACGCGACGGACTGGCGGCTCCCTGAGGCGCTGGCCGCGCTGGTCGACGCGGGGTTCGGCGACCGCGTCCTGCTGGGCGGCGACACGACCACGGCCGGGGCCCGTTCGGTCGACGGCGGGCCGGGGATGCCGTACGTCGTCCTCGGGCTGCGCCGCCGCCTCGAACTCACCCTGGAGAAGGAGGCGGTGGAGCGCATGCTGACGGTCAATCCGGCGCGCGCCTTCGCCACGGAGTGGCGGGCCTGAGCCGCGGCGCCCCCGCACGCGTCAGCCGGTGCGTTCGCTCTCCAGGACGATCAACGGGTCGTCCAGCACCGGCTGCCAGGCCAGCTCGGCCGCGCCCACCAGGGCGTTGTGGTCCAGCGTGCAGGGCAGTATCGGTACGCCACCGCTGCGCCCCCAGAGGCTGCGGTCCGCCACTACGGCGCGCAGCCGCTCGGGGTCGGCCTCCAGAAGCGCCCGGTGCAGGCCCCCGAGGATGATGCGGTCGGGGTTCAGGATGTTGACCAGCCCCGCGATACCGAGGCCGAGCCGGTCGATCAGCAGCTCTCCGGCCGCCCGTACGGAGGCGTCCGCGTACTCCTCGCGCAGCAGATCCGTCGCCTGCTTGAGCAGCGAGCCTTCGGGGCCCGGCGTACGGCCCGCGGCGCCGAGGAAGGCGAGCGGGTCCGCCTCGACGTCGAGACAGCCGCGGCTGCCGCAGTGGCAGGGGGCGCCCTCGGGGTTGACGGTGAGGTGCCCGACCTCCAGGGCCAGGCCGGAACTTCCGCTGTGCAGCCGGCCGTCCAGCACCAGCGCGCCGCCGACGCCGCGGTGGCCGGAGGCCACGCACAGCAGGTCGCGGGCGCCGCGTCCGGCCCCGTGGCGGTGTTCGGCGAGGGCCGTGAGGTTGACATCGTTGCCGCTGAAACCGACGTGCTCGGTGACGCCCGGCACCTTCGCCTCGGCCAGCGCCTCGAGGAACAGCGCCCGTACGGGGGCGCCGGCGGGCCAGGCGAGGTGCAGCGGGTTGAGCGCCTCACCGTCCGGCTCGGCGACCGCGGAGGGCACGGCGAGCCCGGCCCCCAGGCACTGCCGCCCGGAGTCGCGCAGCAGCCCGGAGCCGGCGCGTACGGCCTCGGACAGGATGCGCGCCGGGTCGGCGGGGATGGTGCCGCATCCGGACGTGGTGGCCACGATCCGGCCACCGAGGCCCACCAGGGCGACCCGGTAGCCGTCGGCGTGGATCTGCACGGCCAGCACGACGGGCCCCTGGTCGGCGATGAACAACCGGTGCGAGGGGCGTCCCTGGGTGCCGGCGGCGGCGGTCGGGTGCGCGTCGACGGTGATGAGGCCGAGCGCTTCGAGCTCGGCGGCCACCGCACCGGCCGTCGCGCGCGTCACGCCGAGTTCGGAGGTCAGCACGGCACGCGTCGGCGCGCGCCCGGTGTGTACGAGCTCCAGCGCGGGCCCGAGCGCGCCGCGGCCCCGCTCCAGCCTGGTCGTCCGTGTGTGGGTCACGCCGTCCATTCTGACTTTGTATCCGGTATGAACAAAACACGGCCCGCCGCCTCCCGGAAAACCGCCGGTCGCGCGCCGCACACCGAGACGCTACCCCCGCGCCGGCACCGTGTAAGGCCACCCGCCCGCTCGCCCCAGGGGGTGCGCGGCCGGCCCGGCGCCCACGCGGCCGGAATCACGCACTGACAGCCCAGGCTTCCGGCTCGATACTTGAGTACGGACCCCCGTATGTGAGTACGAACACGGATGTCCGTCCCGCCCGGAGCACGTACGACTGGACACGTACCTCTGCATCTGCACATGGACCGCCCCTGGGGGGACACATGAAGGCGACACTCCGGAACCGCGACCCCGAGACGCCCCGGCAGCGGGCGCACCAGGCTCCCTGGCTGCGCGACGCGGCGCGGCTGACGTTCGGCAATCCCGTCTCCCGCATCTACCTGGCCCTGGTCGCGGCGGCGATGGTCTTCGCCGTCGTCGACTCGCTCTTCGTCGACCATCCGGACGCCTCGATGTCCGGCGTCTGGGCCGCGCTGCTCACCTCCCCGACCCTTTTCCCGCTGTGGTTCGCGGGGGACGCGATGTGGAGCGACGCGGGCGCTCCGGCCTGGTACTCCATCACCACCATCGGCCTCGCGGCGCTGGTCAACGCGCTGCTGCTGGGTCTGGTCCACCGCAGTCTGCGCGGCCGGCCCGCCGCGCCCAAGGCCATTGTCAGTGGCGGCTGGGACACTCGTTGGCATGGAGATCACTGAATTCGTCGAAATGCTCCGCAGGGACGGCCGGTTGCTGGCGGACGCCGCGGACAAGGCCGGCCCCGACGCCTCGGTCCCGTCCTGTCCCGACTGGCAGGTCCGCGACCTGCTCCTGCACATGGGCCGCGTCCACCGCTGGGCGACGGGATATGTCACGGACGGGACGGACGGGCGCGTGCGGCCGCCCGAGGCGCCCGACCTGGACGGCACGGCGCTGGTGGAATGGGTGCGCGAGGGCCATGCCGCCCTGGTCTCGGCGCTCGCGGCGACCCCGGCCGACCTGGCGTGCTGGACCTTCCTGCCCGCCCCTTCGCCCCTGGAGTTCTGGGCCCGCCGGCAGGCCCATGAGACGGCGATACACCGCATCGACGCCGAGGCGGCGCTCGGCGCCGGCTTCTCCGCCGTCGATCCCGCGTTCGCCGCGGACGGCATCGACGAGTTGCTGATGGGCTTCCTCGCGAGTGACCGCGCCCGCGTGCGCACGACGCCCGAGAAGGAGTTGTATATACGCACCACGGACGCGCCCGGCGCCGCCGGCACGAGCAACGCCGCCTGGCGGGTGCGCCTTTCGGACGCGCCGCCTCGTACGGAGCGGGAGACGGCGACCGGGGACGAGGACGGCGCGGCGGGCCAGCCGACCGGCTCCGCACCGGACTGTGTGCTCGAAGGCCCCGCGGCGGACCTCTACGCGATGTTGTGGAACCGCCTGCCGTGGCAGAGTTCGGAGGCGGTGACGGTGACGCTGGGCGGCGACGGTTCCTTCCCCCGGCTCTGGCAGGAGCTGTTCGCGATCTGATCGCGGCCGTGGGCCGCCGGCGAGCGGCCCACGGGCCCCGCGCGGGGCGCGGACGGCCGGGGTCAGCCCGCGAAGGCCGGTTGATCGAGCCCCTGGCCCGCGCCCGGGACGACGAGCACCGAGCCCTCCAGGGGATGCCGCGGCGTGTCCTCCTGAGCCGTGGTGATGTAGAGGTCGGTGAGGTCACGGCCGCCGAAGGCGCAGGCGGTCGGGCGCCGGACGGGCAGTTCGACCGTACGGTCGAGGGTGCCGTCGGGCGTGTAGCGGCGCACCTGCCCGCCGTCCCACAGCGCCACCCAGACGCAGCCCTCCGCGTCCACGCACAGCCCGTCCGGGAAGCCGGCGCCCGGTTCGATCTCCACGTAGGGCCGCTGGCTGTCCGCGAGCCGCTCCGCGGCGCCCCCGTCACCGGCGGCCGCGTCGAAGACGTCGATCCGCCGGGTCGGGGTGTCGATGTAGTACATCAGCCGGCCGTCCGGGCTCCAGCCGATGCCGTTGCTGACGGTGACGTCCGAGAGCACCCGCACCGTGCTGCCGTCCGGGGCGACACGGGACAGCGTGCCGCCGCCCGGCGCCTCGTCGTACGGCATGGTCCCGGCCCAGAGCGCGCCGTCGGGCGCCACGGCCGCGTCGTTGCCGCGCCGCCCCGGCACTGCTTCGTAGGCCAGCCAGGAGAACTTCCCGGCCGCGTCGTAGAGGCCCACTCCGTCCCGGAGGTTGACGACCAGACCGCCTGTCGCGCGCGGCTTCGCGGCGCCCACGTGCTGTTCGGTGACCATGACCGTGCGGCGCCCGGTGGCGGGATCGTAGGTGTGCACCCGACAGGTGAGGATGTCGACCCAGATCAGCCGCGCATGTGCGGCGTCCCACGTCGGCCCCTCGCCGAGCCGCGCACCCGACCGCACGGCAACGTCCCACTGCCTCATGACCGCTCGCCTTCTTCCGGCACCAGTTCTTCCGGCTCTTCCGGCGCGAGTAGCTGCGACACGAGGCGTGCGCCACTGCCGTGCATGCGCTGGTTCCGGTCGGTGACCGGCCGGAAGCGCTCAGCCTATGAGCGGCCGGAGGGCAGCGGCAATCCCGTGCGCATGACAGACTCTTACGGTGTCTCCGACCCGCTCGCAGGCCCAACGGGACGCCGTCACCGTCGAGATCGTGTTCGCCGTGGTGACCGGTGCGCTCGTGGGCGCCCTCGCCTTCCTGATCTGCGCGGCGCCCGTCCTCTGGGACGCGCTGCCCGCCTCGTGGCGCGGCTCCTGGCTCATGGGATCGGCACTGGTCGGCGGTGGGGCCCTTGTCCACCGGGTGGTGCGGGTCCTGTGGCGGTGGCGTCAGCCCAGCCAGCCGGGGCGTACGAGCCCCGACTCGTAGGCCAGCACGACGAGTTGGGCCCGGTCCCGGGCGCCGAGCTTCACCATCGTGCGGCTGACGTGCGTCTTGGCCGTGAGCGGGCTGACGACGAGCCGGCGCGCGATCTCCTCATTGGACAGCCCCATGCCGACCAGCGCCATCACCTCCCGCTCCCGCTCGGTCAGTTGGGCCAGCCCCTCGGCCGCGGCCGGCTCCTTCGAACGGGCGGCGAATTCGGCGATCAGCCGCCGGGTCACTCCCGGGGACAGCAGCGCGTCCCCGGCGACCACGGCGCGTACGGCGCGCAGCAGTTCGTCCGGCTCGGTGTCCTTCACGAGGAACCCGGAGGCGCCCGAGCGGATCGCCTCGAACACGTACTCATCCAGCTCGAAGGTGGTCAGCATGACCACCTTCACTCCGGCCAGCCGCTCGTCCCCGGTGATCCCCCGGGTCGCGGCCAGCCCGTCCACGACCGGCATCCGGATGTCCATGAGGACGACATCGGGCCGCCGCTCCCGTACGGCCGTCAGCGCCTCCTCCCCGTCGGCGGCCTCACCGACCACCTCGATGTCCGGCTGCGCGTCCAGCAGCGCCCGGAAGCCGGCCCGCACCAGCACCTGATCGTCGGCGAGCAGTACCCGGATCATGCGCTCTCCTCCTCGTCATCGCCCGCCGCACGGGCCGCCGACCCGCCGTCCTGCTCGCCGGCCGCCCCGTCCGCCCCATCCGCCCGGCGGGTATCACCGCTCCCCCGCAGCGGGATCGTGGCACGTACGGCGAAGCCGCCGTCCGCGCGCGGGCCCGCCTGGACCTCGCCGCCGAGCGCGGCGGCGCGTTCACGCATGCCGACCAGGCCGTTCCCGCCGCCGGACGGTCCCGCTCCCGTGGCCGGCCCGTCGTCGTCGACGCGCAGCTCCAGCGCGTCCGCGGCCCGTGCCAGGTGGACACGTGCGCTGCGGGCCCCGGAGTGCCGGACGATGTTCGTCAGCGCCTCCTGGACGATACGGAACGCCGCGAGGTCCGCGCCCGGCGGCAGCCCGGACACCCGGCCCTCGACCGACACGGCCACGTCCAGTCCCGCGCTCTTCGCCTGCTCGGTCAGCTCGGGCAGCCGGGCGAGTCCGGGCGCCGGCGACCTGGGCGCCCGCCCCTGCGCGCGCAGCGTGTCGAGCACCTGCCGGACCTCGCCGAGCGCCTCCTTGCTGGCTCCCTTGATCGTCGTCAGGGCCGTGCGGGCCTGCTCGGGGTCGTCGTCGAGCAGGGCGAGCCCGACGCCGGCCTGGACGTTGATGACGGAGAGGCTGTGCGCGAGGACGTCGTGCAACTCCCGTGCGATCCGCAGCCGTTCCTCGTCGGCCCGGCGCCGCTCCGCCGCCGCGCGCTCGGCCCGGGCGTGCGCGAGCTGTTCGCGGCGTACGCGGCCCAGCTCGGACGCGGCGACGATCGCCACCGCCCAGCCGGCGACGATCAGCTCCTGCCCCCACGGCGCGGCGCCGTCGGCGGCCGGCGGCAGCCATCGGTACAGCCAGTGCGCGACGAGCAGATGCCCGGCCCACAGCAGCCCCACCGCGCTCCAGGCCGCGACGCGCCGCCCCGCCACGACAGCGGCGAAGCACCCGACCGCCACGGGCAGGAAGACCGGACCGTACGGATACCCGCCACCTAGGTAGAGCAGCGCGGCGATCGCGGTACCGAACGCGACGACGCGCGGAAAACGATGACGCAGGAGCAGGAGGAGGGAGCCCGCGAGCAGCAGGAATTCCGCGACGCCGTCCAGGGCCGCCCGGTCCGGCTGCCCGTGCGCGGCAAAGCGCGTACCGACCTGTACGAACACGGTGATCAGCAAGGTCGAACGCCAGGGCATGCGCCGCGCGGTGGCCCCGCGCGCGGGGCCGAGCCACCCGAGGCAGTGCCGCACCCACGACGGCCGTCCCTTGTCCATGCCGCCACGCTAGCCCGCCCCCTGCCCCCAGGGCGTCCGCCGAGCGCGGTGCCGGCCGGTACTCCGTGGGGAGTACGGGGCTGTGAGCAGTACGGAGAGGAGGTATGGCGGTGAGGAGGTCGAGCTCGCTGTGAGGAGTACGGAGAGGAGGAGAGGCCAGGCAGGTCAGCGGGCAGGCGTGGGGAGGCCGACCGACCGGGCGAGCTGCAGTACCGCCTGCTCGAAGAACTCCTCCCGCGCTTCGACCACCCGGTTGAACTGCCCGAAGAGCTCAAAGCCCACCAGCCCGAACAGCTGCGCCCACGCGCCGACCAGCCGGGCCACCACCCCGGCGGGCAGCTCCACGCCCTGCTCCGCGACCAGCGCCAGCATGTCCCCGACCACGGCGTCCGGCAGCGGGTCATCGGGCTCGCGCAGCGCGCCTGCCGCGTAGGCGTCCCGTACGACCTCGATGAGCGCCCGCGCCACCCGGCCGGCGGGCTCGGCGGTGGTCCTGGGGGCGTGATAGCCGGGTACGGGTGAGCCGTAGATCAGCGCGTACTCGTGGGGGTGGGCGAGCGCCCACTCCCGTACGGCGCGGCACACGGCGGTCCACCGGGCGGCCGGGGCCGCGTCCGCACTGCCCCGCCGGCCGGCGAGCGCGGTCTCGGCAGCCTGCCCCAAGGCGTTGTACGCGTCGAGGATCAGGGCCGTCAGCAGGTCGTCGCGGCTCGGGAAGTAGCGGTAGAGGGCCGAGGAGACCATGCCGAGCTCCCGGGCCACGGCGCGCAGCGAGAGCTTCGCGGCGCCTTCGGCGGCGAGCTGCTTGCGGGCCTCGTCCTTGATCGCAGCGGTGATCTCACCGCGCGCCCGCTCCCTGGCTCCCCTGATCGCAGTCATGGGGAGCAGTGTGCCATGTCGAGAACACCGACCAGGAACGAGAGCGGCGGCGCGAAGAGAGAGCAGTGCTCTTGCCATGGCGCGCCGGGCCGTGCACACTGCTCATTAACGAGAGCACTGCTCTCGCCGCGCGGCGCGACGCCGCTCGCCCTCGCCCTCGCCCTCCCGGACAAAGGGATCACCATGAACGAGACCCACGTGAACGAGACGCACGTGAACGGCAATCAACCGCCGCAGCCGCGCCCGCAGGGCGCCCCCCGCTACCTCAAGCCCGGCCGGCTGGGTGTCCGGCTCAACTCCCTCGTCGGCTGGCTGGCTCGGCGGGGGATCAGTCTGGCCGGGAGTGCGGATCTCGCCGTTCGCGGGCGGAAGAGCGGGGAGTGGCGGCGGGTGCCGGTGAATCCGCTGGCCTTCGAGGGCGCTCAGTACCTCGTCTCGGCGCGTGGCAACGGCGAGTGGGTCCGCAACCTGCGCGCGGCGGGCGGCGGGCAGTTGCGGGTGGGGCGCAGGACCCGCGCGTTCACCGCCGTGGAGCTGCCGCCCGCCGAGACGCCCGCGATTCTGCGGGCGTATCTGGAGCGTTGGGGCTGGGAGGTGAAGCAGTACTTCGGCGAGGTCACCGCCCAATCCGCCGACGACGCGCTGCTCGCCGCCGCCCCGCACCACCCGGTCTTCCGCATCACCCCGGCCGAGTGACCCCCTATCGCCCCGACCGGATGCTCCCCTGCCCGGTCACCACCCACTTCATCACCCACTTCACCACCCACCAACCGCTCATCGACCGAGCACCGGCCACTCGCACCGGCCGAGCACCGGTCGGCCACTCACACCGACCGAGCACCGGTCGGCCACTCGCACCGACCGAGCACCGGTCGGCCACTCACATCAACCGAGCACCGGTCGGCCACTCACATCAACCGAGTACCGGTCGGCCACTCGCATCAACCGAGTACCGGCTACTCGCGATCCAACGCCGAAAGCGCCCGATGGGCCAGCGGGTGTGTGCGTACCAGCTCTGCCAGGGTGGTCGTGCCGCGGGTGATCTTCGCGAAGGCGTTCCACGCCGGGCGGAAGCCCGTGATCGCGGCGTGCAGCAGGCCCGGGCGGCGCGAGAAGACCGCGAGCATCCGGCGGCCGACGCCCATCTCGACGCCCAGCCCCGCCTTGATCGCAAAGGCGTAGTTGAGTGCTTGGCGGCGTGCGTCGACCGCGTCGTGCGCCTCGGCCACCCGTACCGCCCACTCCCCCGCGAGCCGGCCCGAGCGCAGGGCGAAGGAGATGCCCTCGCGCGTCCACGGCTCCAGCAGCCCGGCCGCGTCGCCGCAGACCATCACGCGCCCCCGCGAGAGCGGCGAGTCCTCGGCACGGCAGCGCGTCAGGTGCCCGGACGAGATCGACGGCTCGAAGCCCGCGAGCCCCAGCCGCGCGATGAAGTCCTCCAGATACCGCTTGGTGGCCGCGCCTTCGCCGCGCGCGGAGATCACGCCGACGGTCAGTGTGTCCCCCTTGGGGAAGACCCACCCGTAACTGCCCGGGATCGGCCCCCAGTCGATGAGCACCCGCCCCGCCCAGTCCTCGGCGACCGTCGGCGGCACCGGGATCTCCGCCTCCAGGCCGAGGTCCACCTGATCGAGCTTGACCCCGACGTGCGCGCCTATCCGGCTCGCGCTGCCGTCCGCGCCGACCACCGCACGCGCGAGCACCGTCTCGCCGCCGCTCAGTACGACGGCGACCGTCCGGCGGTCGGGAACGGCGCTGCCGTGCTGCTCGACGCGGCTGACCGTGACGCCCGTACGCAGTTCGGCGCCCGCCTTCTGCGCGGACTCGACGAGCTGGGCGTCGAACTCGGGGCGATTGATGAGGCCGAAGAGCATCTGCCGGGAGCGGCGGGTCCGCGTCAGCTTGCCGTTCAGGGAAAACGTCACGGCGTGCACGCGGTCCCGCAGCGGCAGGTCGAAGCCGGGCGGCAGCGCGTCGCGCGAGGGGCCGATGATGCCACCGCCGCAGGTCTTGTACCGGGGAAGTTCGGCCTTCTCCAGGAGGAGTACGCGGCGTCCCGTGCAGGCCGCGGCATAGGCCGCCGAGGCGCCCGCAGGCCCCGCGCCGACCACCACCACGTCCCACACCATCCGGCCGTCCTGGGCTGCGCTCTCGCTGCTCACCTGTGCTGCTACTCCCGATCGATCCCTGGTACGAATCCCTGGCATGGATCCCTGGCTGCCGTACCGCCCGCACCATTGCGCGTACCGCCCGTGCCGTGCGCGTACCGCCCGCATCCTACGGCTCGCTGATCGCGGCGGTGCCTGTGGGAAGATCGGAGGCACCATCCCCTACGTACGGACGCGCAACGTAGGCACGCACGGACCCGTTCCGTACGGACACTCACGGACGGGAGCCGCGCCACCCCGGTCACCGTCCCGACAGGACAACGTCGCGCCCAAAAGGAGCGTTCCCATGCCTGACAGCCCGCTCGCCACCACCGTCGCCGCGCTGCAGTCCCGCGCCAGGGCCGAACTGACCGAGCTGGTGGCCTTCAAGTCGGTCGCCGACCCCGCGCAGTTCCCGAAGAGCGAGTGCGAGGCGGCGGCCCGGTGGATAACGGGTGCGCTGCGGGCCGAGGGCTTCGAGGACGTCACCGTACTGGAGACGCCGGACGGCACCGAGTCCGTCTACGGCTTCCTGCCCGGCCCGGCCGGCTCCCCCACCGTCCTGCTGTACGCGCACTACGACGTGCAGCCGCCGCTGGACGAGAGCGCCTGGCTGAGCCCGCCCTTCGAGCTGACCGAGCGCGACGGCCGCTGGTACGGCCGCGGCACCGCCGACTGCAAGGGCGGCCTGATCATGCACCTGACGGCGCTGCGCGCGCTCAAGGAGCACGGCGGCGTACCGGTCAACGTGAAGGTGATCGTCGAGGGCTCGGAGGAGCAGGGCACCGGCGGCCTGGAGCGGTACGCCGAGGCGCACCCCGACCTGCTGACCGCCGACGCCATCGTCATCGGTGACACCGGGAACTTCCGCGCCGGCCTGCCCACGGTCACCGCCTCGCTGCGCGGTATGACGATGCTGCGCGTCCAGGTGGACACGCTGGCGGGCAATCTGCACTCGGGGCAGTTCGGCGGCGCCGCGCCCGACGCGCTCGCCGCGCTGATCCGCATCCTGGACTCGCTGCGCGCGGAGGACGGTTCCACGACGGTCGACGGGCTGGCGGCGGACGGTACGTGGGAGGGACTCCAGTACGACGAGGCGGAGTTCCGCAAGGACGCCAAGGTGCTGGACGGCGTGGAGCTGATCGGCTCCGGCAGCGTCGCCGACCGCATCTGGGCCCGCCCGGCCGTCACGGTCATCGGCATCGACTGCCCGCCGGTCGTCGGCGCCACCCCGTCGGTACAGGCGAGCGCGCGGGCGCAGGTGAGCCTGCGGGTGCCGCCGGGCCAGGACGCCGCCGAGGCCACCAAGCTGCTCACCGCGCACCTGGAGTCGGCCGCGCCCTGGGGCGCCCGCGTCACGGTCGAGCAGGTCGGCCAGGGCCAGCCGTTCAGCGCGGATCTCAGCAGCCCGGCGTACGAGTCGATGGCGGCGGCGCTGCGCGAGGCGTACGACGGTACGGAGATGCAGTCCGCCGGCATGGGCGGCTCCATCCCGCTGTGCAACACGCTCGGTGCGCTGTACCCGGAGGCGGAGATCCTGCTCATCGGGCTGAGCGAGCCGGAGGCGCAGATCCACGCGGTGAACGAGAGCGTGTCTCCGGAAGAGCTGGAGCGGCTGTCGCTGGCGGAGGCGCTGTTCCTGCAGCGGTACGCGGGGAGCAAGGCGGGGGCCTAGCGGCACAAGGGGCGGGCCCGACCCGCCCCGCCTCCCCCACGCCGGTCGTCACCCCACAGGAACGCCCGCCTCCAGATAGAGCGGGCGTCCCTGTGCGCGGGCGCGCAGGGCCCACCGCAGGCGGTTCCAGCGCACGGGCGGCAGCATCGATTCGGCCTCGTCCTCGGTGACGAACCGCCAGTCGCGCAGCTCCGAGCCCGGCAGCAGCAGGTCCCGTATCTGCTCGTCCGGCAGCCGCCCGCCGTCGAACAGCAGCCGCAGGCCGCCGAATCCGGGCGGCACCGGCGCCTCCCAGTCGAGCACCAGCAGGCGCGGCATCGTGGGGAGCCGGATGTCCAGTTCCTCGGCCACTTCCCGTACCCCGGCCCGGGCCGGCGGCTCGCCCGGTTCCACGACCCCGCCGGGAAATTCCCAGCCGGGTTTGTACGTCGGGTCCACCAGCAGTACCCGGTCCTCCTCATCGAAGAGCAGTACGCCGGCGGCCAGGGTCTCGGCGGTCGGTTCGGGCGTCTGGACGATGTCGGTGGCGCCGCCGCCGGTCCGTACGGCCTCGGCGATGCGCTCGGCCGTCTGCCGCGGCCCGAGGTCCGAGACGTCGATGACGTGCGCGTCGCCGCGGATCCAGGCCAGCGCCTGCTGGTAGGGCTCCAGGTGCGCCAGGCTCCGCTCGCGTACCGGCTCCTGGACGGCTGCGCCCGGGCCCCGTGCGGAACCGTCCCGCGGGGACTCCTCCCGTACCGGCTCGTCCCGCAGGGCGATCCGCTCCCGAAGGATCGTTTCCTCCGCATGCAGCAGGATGTGCCGCACCGGGATACGGCGTGCGGCCAGCGCGCCGAAGATCTCGTCCCGGTACTCCTGCCGCAGCAGCGTCATCGGCGTGATGAGCGGCCCCGGTACCTCCGTGAGCAGCGCGGCGGCCGCGTCGACGACGAGTCTGCGCCAGGACGGCAGGTCCTGGTAGTCGTCGACATCGTCCAGCCGTTTGGCCGGGAGCATCTCCTTCAGCCCGCGGCCGACCAGTTCGGGATCGTAGAGCGTGCTCCCGGGGAGCAGGTCCAAGAGTTCCTGTGCCGCGGTGGACTTGCCCGCACCGAACGCGCCGTTCAGCCAGACGATCACGGTTCCCCCTCATCCCTAGACCCCTGTGAGTTGCCCGCAACACCCTGCCACGGAAACGCGCCATATACGGGCGCTCCCGCGGGGTCGCCCCGCGTCGCTGTCAACCCCTGGGCCGTGTCCCGGCGCCGGAGATCACCGCCCGGCGCGGTCAGGCGCGGGGAGCCGGGGAGGCGGCGCGGGGAGCCGGGGAGGTGAGGCGTTCCAGGGTGGGGGCGGCGCCGGTGGGCTTGAAGATGCCCTTGTAGGCGCTGATGGCGGCCACGGAGGCGATGAGGATGCTGCTGATGACGTCCTTGCCCGCGAAGTCGCCGGCGAAATAGGCGCTGCCGAGGCCGACGAGGACCGAGACGGCCATCTGTACGGCGGAACGGGCGGCGCTGCTCCACTGGGGCCGGTTGACGACCGAGATCAGGAGGGGGGAGACGAATCCGATGATCAGGGCCCACATCTGTGCGTTCGTCATGGGGCGCCGCCTCTCGCGCGATTCAGAATGTGCTTGCTTGAGAGGAGCGTCGGGGCGGGCGGGGGTGGCGACAAGAGGGCTCGCGGGCTCGTTCCGGTAACGAAGACCGGAGCGCGGGGAGACCCCGCGCCAGGTCGTCAGGGATTCACACCGACGTGGCCGCCAAGGCACCCGCCCGGTACTGCTGGGCGGCCGCCGCCGCGCCCACCACGCCCGCGTCCGTGCCCATCTGGGCCGGTACGACCTTGATGCCGCGGACGAAGGAGAGGGTGGCGTAGTCGTGCAGGGCGCGGCGGAGCGGCGCGAAGAGGACCTCGCCGGCGCCGGCCACTCCCCCGCCGATCACCACGATCTCGATCTCGACCAGGGTGGCGGTGGCCGCTATACCGGCCGCCAGGGCCTGCGCCGCGCGGTCGAACGAGCGGATCGCCACGGGATCCCCGGCGCGGGCGGCCGCGGCCACCCCGACGGCGGTCGCGTCGCCGTCCGGGCCCGGCTGCCAGCCCTCCGCGAGGGCGCGGCGGGCGATGTTCGGACCGCTGGCGATGCGTTCGACGCAGCCGCGTCCGCCGCAGGGGCAGGGGTCGCCGTCGAGGTCGACGCTGATGTGGCCGATGTGGCCCGCGTTGCCGGTGGGGCCCGGGTGGGGGCGGCCGTTCAGGACGAGGCCGCCGCCGACGCCGGTGGAGACCACCATGCACAGCGCGTTGCGGTGGCCGCGTGCGGCGCCCTGCCAGTGTTCGGCGGCGGTCATGGCCACGCCGTCGCCGACCAGCACGACGGGGAGCCCGCCGGTCCGCTCGCGCACGCCCGCGACCAGCGGGAAGTCGCGCCAGCCGGGGATGTTGACCGGGCTCACGGTGCCGGTCTGCGCGTCGACCGGCCCGGCGCTGCCGATGCCGACGACGGACGTCCGGGACCACTCGGGCGCCGCGGTCAGCTCGTCGAGCACCCCGTGCACCGCGCCCATCACGGCGGCGCCGTCCTCCTGGGCGGGGGTGGGGCGGGTCGCCCGTACGAGCATCCGGCCCCGGTCGTCGACCAGCGCCCCGGCGATCTTCGTACCGCCGATGTCCAGGGCTGCGTTGAGGTCGGTCTGCATCGGCGTGGAATCTCCTGGTCGGCGGGCGGCCCGGGGCGGCCGCCCCGGCGTGCAGAACGCCAGTCTCGCCAGTTTTGACAACGTTGTCCAGACGTTATGCTCGACGCCACGCCCAGAGATGCCCGGCACCGCACCGGAACGGGCAGCCACTGCCTCCCGAGCAGGCAGCCACCGACCCAGGGAACAGGACCGCCGCACCGTGACCGACACCGCCCGCAGCACCACCCGCTACGGCACCCGGCCCACGATGAAGGACGTCGCGGCGCGCGCCGGCGTCGGCCTCAAGACGGTCTCCCGGGTGGTCAACGGCGAGCCGGGCGTGACGCCCGACACCGAGCGGCGCGTGCAGGAGGCGATCACCGCGCTCGGCTTCCGCCGCAACGACTCGGCGCGCGTGCTGCGCAAGGGCCGCACGGCCAGCATCGGGCTGGTACTGGAGGACCTCGCGGACCCCTTCTACGGGCCGCTGAACCGGGCCGTGGAGGAGGTGGCGCGCGACCACGGTGCGCTGCTGATCAACGGTTCCAGCGCCGAGGACCCGGCCCGCGAGCAGGAGCTGGTGCTCGCGCTGTGCGCCCGCCGGGTGGACGGCCTGGTGATCATTCCGGCCGGCACCGACCACCGTTATCTGGAACCGGAGATAGCGGCCGGCGTCGCCACGGTCTTCGTGGACCGGCCGGCCGGGGAGATCGAAGCGGACGTCGTCCTCTCCGACAGCTTCGGCGGCGCGCGGGACGCGGTGGCCCATCTCATCGCGCACGGCCACCGCCGCATCGGCTTCATCGGCGACCAGCCGCGCATCCACACGGCCGTGGAGCGGCTGCGCGGCTACCGGGCGGCGATGGAGGAGGCGGGACTGCCGGTCGACGAATCGTGGGTGGCGCTGGGGTCGACGGCGCCGGAGCGGGTGCGGTCGGCGGCCGGGGCGATGCTCGCCGGGCCGGCCCCGGTCACCGCGCTGTTCTCGGGCAACAACCGCGTCACCGTCACCGTCGTACGCGTCCTGGCGGAGCACACGCACCCGGTCGCCCTGGTCGGTTTTGACGACTTCGAACTGGCCGATCTGATCAGCCCCGGCATCACCGTCGTCGCGCAGGACGCGGCCCGCCTCGGCCGCACCGCCGCGGCCCTCCTCTTCCGCCGCCTGGACGGCGCCGACGAGCCGCCGCAGCAGCGCGTCATCCCCACCCGCCTGATCCCCCGCGGCTCGGGCGAACTGCCGCCCGCCTAGCGCCTTTCTTCAGTCATCACCCGCCCTCTTCACGCCGCCTGGAATACCCCCGGGGGTACCGCCTGTTATGGTGAGTACAGATACCCCCGGGGGTAAACGCACAGGGGTATACATTTCTCGATACGGAAGGAAGGGGCGCTGCCGTGTTTTTCGTCGACACCCTGGAATTCGAGGGGCTGGGCAACCGCAGCTATCTGGCGGGCGGGCGCTCGGCCGCGGTGGTGATCGACCCGCCACGCGACATCGACCAGGTCCTCGCGGCCGCCACCCGGCGCGGGGTCCGGATCGCCTACGTCGCGGAGACCCACGTGCACAACGACTACGTCACGGGCGGCCTGGACCTGGCACGCATATCCGGCGCCCGCTACCTGGTCCCGGCCGAAGCGGCGGTCTCCTTCGCGCGCACGCCGATCGCCGACGGCGACACCGTCACGGTCGACGAGGGCCTGGTCCTGCGGGCGGTGGCGACCCCCGGACACACCCCGCACCACACCTCCTACGTACTGGAGGACGCGGGCAGCGGCGTGGCCGCGTTCACCGGCGGCTCGCTGCTGATCGGCACGGTCGGACGCCCCGACCTCGTGGAGCCGCGGCTGACCGAGCGGCTGGCCCGTGCCCAGTACGCCTCGGCGCACCGCCTCGCCGACCAGCTGGACGACGCGGTGCCGGTGCTGCCGACGCACGGCTTCGGCAGCTTCTGTTCGTCGGCGCAGGCCGAGGGGGACACCACGACGATCGGCGCGGAGCGGCGGAACAACGCCGCGTTCACCCAGGACGTGGACACCTTCGTCGCGGAGCTGCTGGCCGGCCTGGAGGACGTACCGGCGTACTACGCGCACATGGGCCCGGCCAACGCGGCAGGCCCCGCGCCCGTGGACCTCACCCCGCCGGAGCCCGCCGACGCCGAGCAGCTCGCGCGGCGGCTGGCGGCCGGTGAGTGGGTGGTGGACCTGCGCAACCGGGTCGCGTACGCCGAAGGACACCTCGCCGGTTCGTTCAACTTCGAGGGCGAGGGCAAGCTCGCCACCTACCTGGCCTGGCTGATCCCCTGGGGCAAGCCGGTCACGCTGCTGGCCGAGACGCCGGAACAGATAGCCGACGCGCAGCGGGAGCTGGCGCGGGTGGGCATCGACCGGCCGGCGGCCGCGGCCACCGGCGCCCCGGAGAGCTGGCTGCGCGAGGGCGAGAAGCTGCGCTCCTTCCCGCGGGTCACCTTCGCCGACCTCGCACGCGCCGCGGCCGGTCAGGAACTGGTCGTACTGGACGTACGGCGCGACTCCGAGCGCGCCGGGGCGTACATCGAGGGCTCGCTGCACATCCCGATCCACGAGCTGCGCGACCGCATCGGAGAGGTACCGGCGGGCGTGGTGTGGGTGCACTGCGCGGGCGGGATGCGGGCGGCGATCGCCGCGTCCCTGCTGGACGCGGCCGGGCGGGAGGTCGTCGCCGTCGACGACCGGTTCGACGCGGCCGCGCCGGCCGGGCTCCGCCTCGTGCTCGCCGACGGCCGGGACCTCGGAGACGGCCTCGCCGGGCCGGAGGCCGATCCGGCTCGATGACGGGATTGCTTCTGGCCCTGGCCGCCGGCGCGGTGGTCGGCCTGGCGCTCGGCGCGCTCGGCGGCGGGGGCAGCGTGCTCGCCGTCCCCGCGCTGATCTACCTCCTCGGCTTCACCCCGGCGGCGGCGACCACCGCGAGTCTCCTGATCGTCACCGCCACCTCGCTCACCGCCCTGTACGCCCATGCCCGCGCGGGCAACGTACGGTGGCGGGCCGGCGCGCTGTTCGCGGCCGCCGGGCTGCTGCCGGCGGCGCTGGCCGGTGCCGCGGCGGCCCGCCTGCCGCAGTGGCTGCTGACGGTGGCCTTCGCCGCCGTCGCCGCGCTGGCGGCGCTGCGTATGCTGCGCGGCGCGCGGTCGGAAGCCGCCGCGCAGGGCACCCCGTCGGTACGGCCGGCCAGGGCGGCGGGCAGCGGCGCCGGACTGGGCGCGCTGACGGGGCTGCTGGGCGTCGGCGGGGGCTTCCTCGCCGTACCCGCGCTGGTCACCGTGCTGGCCTTCGAGATGCAGGCCGCGGTCGGCACCAGCCTGCTGGTCATCTCGGCCAACTCGCTGGCCTCCCTGGCCACCCGCGGAACGACCATGGGCGGGCTGGACTGGGCGGTCATCGCCCCGTTCACCGCCACGGCGGTCCTGGGCGCCTGGGACGGCAAGCGACTGGCCGCGAAGGCGTCGGGGCCACTGCTGCAGCGGGCGTTCGCGGGAGTACTGCTGGCGGTCGCGGCGTTCATGGTGATCGATGCGGTGACGTGACCGACGCGGTGACGTGACCGGGCGGCCGGCTCCCCGACAGCCCCCTGCCCCCCACAAAAGCCACACAAGAGACACACGAAAGGCAGCGAACTTCATGACCACCACCCCCACCGCCCTCACCCCCGACGAGGCCGGCGCGCGGCTCGACGAGCTGACCGTGATCGACGTACGGACGCCCGGGGAGTACGCCTCCGGGCACCTGCCCGGCGCGCACAACGTCCCCCTGGACCGCCTCGGCGAGGCCGTGCCCGCGCTGCGGAGCGCGGCGGCGCGGGCCGACCTGCTCATGGTCTGCGCCTCCGGCAACCGCTCGGCGCAGGCGTGCGCCGCCCTCGCCGAGGAGGGCATACCGGCCGCCAACCTGACCGGCGGCACCAGCGGCTGGGTGCAGCACGGGCTCGAGGTGCGCCGCCCGGCGGGCGCCGACGTCGCGCGCCCGGCCTGGGCGATGGAGCGTCAGGTGCGGCTGGCCGCCGGGTCGCTGGTGCTGACCGGGCTGCTCGCCGGGCGGCGGTGGCCCGCCGCCCGGCTGCTGTCGGCCGGTATCGCCGGCGGGCTGGTCTTCTCGGCGCTCACCGACACCTGCGGCATGGCCCGGGTACTGGCGAAGCTGCCGTACAACCGGGCCGGCGCCCCGGACCTGTCCGCCACGCTGGCCGCTCTGCGGGACTGATCCCTCGGATCAGCCCCAGGGGACTGTCCCCTCGGGTCAGCCCGCCTGCGTCGGCCGGCCCGCCAGGCCGTCCAGGTCCGCGCGGGTCAGGCCGGTGAGCCGGGCGACCTCGGCGATGTCGACGGCGCCGCAGTCCAGGCCGCGCAGCAGGTAGCCGCTGAGCGCCTTGGCCGTGGCGGGCTCGTCCATGACGGCGCCGCCGGCCTTGGCGACGTACGCGGCGAGGCGCGCCGCGGCCTTTTCGAGGCCCTCGCGGTAGAAGGCGTACACGGCCGCGTACCGGGTCGGCAGATGGGCCGGGTGCATGTCCCAGCCCTGGTAGTACGCGCGGGCCAGGGAGCGGCGTACGAGGCCGTGGTGCAGGCGCCAGGCGTCGTGGACCTGCTCGGTGGAGCCGACGGGCAGCACGTTGGTGGAACCGTCGGACAGCCGGACCCCCGTACCGGCCGCCGCGACCTGCATGACCGCCTTGGCGTGGTCGGCGACCGGGTGGTCCAGCGACTGGTACGCCGCGCTGACCCCGCAGGAGGCGCTGTAGTCGAAGGTGCCGTAGTGCAGCGAGGTGGCGCGGCCCTCGGCCGCCTCGATCATGCGGGCGACGGTGGCGCGGCCGTCGGCGCCCAGGATCGACTGGGTGGTCTCGATCTGGATCTCGAAGCCGATGCGGCCCGCGGCCAGGCCGTGCTCCTTCTCGAACGCCTCCAGCAGCCGGACCATGGCCGTGACCTGCTCGGCGTAGGTGACCTTGGGGAGGGTGAGGACGAGGCCCTCGGGGAGGCCGCCGGCCTTCATCAGGCCGGTGAGGAAGATGTCCAGGGTGCGGATGCCGCGGTCGCGGACGGCGGCCTCCATGCACTTCATGCGGATGCCCATGTACGGGGCGGCCGTGCCGTCCTGGTACGCGGCGGCGATCGTCGCCGCGGCGCGGGCCGCCGCCTCGTCCTCCTCGGCGTCCGGGCGCGCGCCGTAGCCGTCCTCGAAGTCGACGCGCAGGTCCTCGATGGGCTCGCGCTCCAGCTTGGCCCGTACGCGGTCGTACACGGGTCCGGCGAGCTCGTCGGAGATGCCGAGTACGGAGGCGAGGGCCGCGGCGTCCGGGGCGTGCTCGTCCAGCGCGGTGCGCGCCGCCTCGCCCCAGGAGCGGATGGTGTCGGCGGCGAAGATGTCACCGGGTACGTAGACCGTGTGGACGGGCTGGCGGGTGCCCGGATCCCCTGGATAGCGCCGCGCGAGGTCCGCGTCGACCGCGGCCAGAGAGGCTCCGATCTCCTCGCGTACCGTGCTCGCAAGGCTCGTGGCCACGGTCTCCTGCTGCGGCATTCGACACCCTCCCGATAGGGGGACGTTTCCATCCCAGATTCGCTTAAGAGTTAGGCAAGTTTCGCTTCATGGAAGCGAAACTCCGCATAGTGAAGCTATCCGCGCCGTCAGGCCAGGTCAACACCCATCTTGCCGCTGCGCACGGTTCACGCCCTTCTCCCAAACGCCGGGCCCCGTACGCGGCGTGCGCGTACGGGGCCCGGCGGGGTGTCGCAGGACGGGTCAGCCCTTGCGGGCCTTGACCTCGTCGGTCAGCGCGGGGACGACGTTGAAGAGGTCGCCGACGACGCCGTAGTCGACCAGGTCGAAGATCGGGGCCTCTTCGTCCTTGTTGATGGCGACGATGGTCTTCGAGGTCTGCATACCGGCACGGTGCTGGATCGCACCGGAGATACCGGCCGCGATGTACAGCTGCGGCGAGACGGACTTACCGGTCTGGCCGACCTGGTTGGTGTGCGGGTACCAGCCCGCGTCCACCGCGGCACGCGAGGCACCGACGGCCGCGCCGAGGGAGTCGGCGAGCGCCTCGATGACCGGGAAGTTCTCGGCACCGTTGACACCACGGCCACCGGAGACCACGATCGCGGCCTCGGTCAGGTCCGGACGGCCGGTCGACTCACGCGGAGTGCGGGAGACGACCTTGGTGCCCTTGGAGGAGTCGGCCACGGTCACCGCGAGCGCCTCGACCGTACCGGCGGCCGGAGCGGCCTCCGGAGCGGCGGAGTTGGGCTTGACGGTGATGACCGGGGTGCCCTTGGAGACCCGGGACTTGGTGGTGAAGGAGGCGGCGAACACCGACTGGGTCGCGACCGGGCCCTCGTCCGAGTTCTCCAGGTCGACGGCGTCGGTGATGATGCCGGAGCCGATGCGGATGGCCAGGCGGGCGCCGATCTCCTTGCCCTCGGCGGAGGACGGCAGCAGCACGGCGGCCGGGGACACGGCCTCGTAGGCGGCCTGGAGGGCGTCCACCTTCGGGGCGACGAGGTACTCGCCGAACTCCGGGGCGTCCGCGGTCAGGACCTTGACCGCACCGTGCTCGGCGAGCGCGGCGGCGGTGTCGGCGGCACCGTTGCCCAGGGAGACGGCGACCGGGTCGCCGATGCGGCGGGCGAGGGTGAGCAGTTCGAGGGTGGGCTTGCGGACGGCACCGTCCACGTGGTCGACGAAGACAAGGACTTCAGCCATGGGATTGCACTCCTGCGGGAAAGAATGAGGCGGTTGAGGGGCGACCGAGCCGGGGCGAACCCCGGCCGCAGGGGCCTTGGATGAACTTCTGGCCCGAGGCTCAGATGAACTTCTGGCCCGCGAGGAACTCGGCGAGCTGCTTGGCGCCCTCGCCCTCGTCCTTGACGATCGTGCCGGCGGTGCGCGCCGGACGCTCGGTGGCGTCCTCGACCTTGGTCCAGGCGCCCTCCAGACCGACCTCGTCCGCGTCGATGTCCAGGTCGTCCAGCTCCAGCTCCTCGACCGGCTTCTTCTTGGCGGCCATGATGCCCTTGAAGGAGGGGTAACGCGCCTCACCGGACTGGTCGGTGACCGACACGACGGCCGGCAGCGACGCCTCCAGCTGCTCGGTGGCGGTGTCGCCGTCCCGGCGGCCCTTCACGACGCCACCCTCGACGGAGACCTCGGAGAGCTGGGTGACCTGCGGGACGCCCAGGCGCTCGGCCAGCATCGCCGGGAGGACACCCATGGTGCCGTCGGTGGAGGCCATACCGCACACGACCAGGTCGTAGCCGGTCTTCTCGATGGCCTTGGCCAGCACCAGCGAGGTGCCCACCGCGTCGGTGCCGTGCAGGTCCTCGTCCTCGACGTGCACGCCCTTGTCGGCGCCCATCGACAGCGCCTTGCGGAGCGCGTCGCTGGCGTCCTCGGGGCCGACGGTGAGCACCGTGATCTCGGCGTCGTCGGCCGCTTCCTTGATCTGGAGAGCCTGCTCGACGGCGTACTCATCCAGCTCCGAGAGCAGACCGTCCACGTCGTCGCGGTCGACGGTCAGGTCCTCGGCGAAGTGCCGGTCGCCGGTGGCGTCGGGCACGTACTTCACACAGACAACGATCCTCAGGCTCACGCCGGCTCTCCTACCTGCTT
The DNA here is from genome assembly GCF_044544685.1 of Streptomyces sp. NPDC053542. Classification (NCBI taxonomy): domain Bacteria; kingdom Bacillati; phylum Actinomycetota; class Actinomycetes; order Kitasatosporales; family Streptomycetaceae; genus Streptomyces; species Streptomyces sp. NPDC053542. Next base: position 196,202 of record NZ_JBITXL010000007.1, on the reverse strand, counting down.
CGTCGCTTCACAACTGCCTTGTGCTGGCAGCATAGGCGCCTGTTGGGGCGGCTCCCGGTCGGGTACGCGTCCCCGCGCCGACCGAAATATTACTCGCCAGTACACCTATGCATTTCCCCGATGGCAAGCGCGTCGAACTGTGACCTTGCCAACGGCCCCGACCTGGCGTGTCGGGGCTGCCGGACGGGGTGTCAGTCACGTAGGGCGGTGAAGCTTCCCTGGTGGTACAGCAACGGCCGACCCGGCCCCGTCGGGTCCCCGACGACGGCCTCGGCCAGCACGATCCGGTGGTCCCCCGCGGGCACCCGCGCCACGACCCGGCCGACCAGCCAGGCGAGCACGCCATCGAGGACCGGCACACCCTGGGGGCCGGTGTGCCAAGAGGTGGGAGCGGCGAAGCGGTCGGCGCCGCTGCGCGCGAAGGTGGCGGCCAGCTCGTGCTGGTCCTCGCCGAGTATGTGCACGCCGACGTACTCCGCCTCCGCGATGACGGGCCAGCTGGAGCTGCCGGTGCCCACCCCGAAGGAGATCAGGGGCGGTTCGGCGGCGACGGAGGTGAGGGAGGTGGCGGTGAAGCCGACCGGGCCCGTGTGCGGGTCCTGCGCCGTGATCACGGCGACGCCCGCCGCGTGCCGCCGGAAGACCGAGCGCAGCAGTTCGGGAGAGGCCAGCTGGGGTGCGGCGAGGTCGGACGAGACGGTCATGAACGTGTCCTTCTGCTGTGGTGTACGAGCCGGAGCGGTACTGCTGTCGTCGCTGCTCAAGCGCCCGGACAGCGCGCGCTCGCGGTGCGCAGGAGGTCCACGTGGACACGTCCGTACAGAAGGGGATCAGGCCGCATGACGTCAGACTGACGATGCGTGCGTGATGCAGTCAAGTGCTCACGGGCAGGTGCGACCACAATCACGCAGCGTGTACGGGTCGCGCGCACGGCTTCAGGTGCCGACCGCGGCACCCAGGGCCGCGATGACGTCCGCCTTGCGGGGCTGGCCCGCGGCGCGGCGCACGACCGTGCCGGCCGCGTCCAGGACCAGGACCGTCGGGGTACGCACGATGCGCAGTTCGCGTACGAGGTCGAGATGGGCCTCGGCGTCCACCTCGACGTGCGTCACGCCCGGCACCATGCCCGCGACGTCCTCCAGCGTGCGGCGGGTGGCCCGGCACGGCTGGCAGAAGGCGCTGGAGAACTGTACGAGCGTGGCCCGCTCCCCCAGTCCGGCGCCGATCCGCTCCGCGGTCAGCCGCTCCGTCCCCTGCTGCCCTGCCAACTGCCCTGCCACCTTCGGCCTTCCGTCGCGTACCTGCCCCTGGTGCCAGCGTAGGCGCGCCGGCGATGATTCCCGGCCGGTGTACCGTCGGTCCCGAGAACCCGGTTGATCAGCGGTTATCGGGGTACGCGACGGGGATCCACCAGACGCGGACGTGACGAGGATCTCCCGGCCCGAAGCGGCCCGGCGGTAGCCCGGACGCCCTTCATCGGGCACGATCTGCCCAAAGCCGCAAAGCTACGGCTGCGTAACTTCCCGCCGGGAGAGCCCCTCCCCAGGCACAGAAGGGGACCCCCCGACCATGGCAGAGCTTGTTTATCCGCCCGTCATCGGCTTCGCCCGCACGGCGTTCAAGGCGCTGGACCTGAAGTTCGACATCGCCGGGACGGAGAACATCCCGCGGCGCGGCGGCGCGGTGCTGGTGAGCAATCACATCGGCTACCTGGACTTCATCTTCTGCGGCCTGGCCGCGCTGCCCGCGAAGCGGCTGGTGCGTTTCATGGCGAAGGACTCGGTGTTCCGGCACAAGGTGTCCGGGCCGCTGATGCGCGCGATGAAGCACATCCCCGTGGACCGCGCGCAGGGTGTGCACGCCTACCGCCACGCGCTGAGCGCGCTGCGCGGCGGCGAGATCATCGGGGTCTTCCCCGAAGCCACCATCTCCGAGTCCTTCACGCTGAAGAACTTCAAGTCCGGTGCGGCCCGGCTGGCCCAGGAGGCCGGCGTGCCGCTGATCCCGATGGCGCTGTGGGGCACGCAGCGGCTGTGGACCAAGGGCCACAAGCGCGACCTGGGGCGGAACCACTTCCCGATCACCATCCGGGTCGGCGAGCCGATCGAGGCGCCCGCCGAGGAGCAGAGCGAGAAGATCACCGACCGGCTGCGCCTCCGCGTGCAGGACCTGCTGGAGGCGGCCCAGCGCGCCTACCCCGTACGCCCCAAGGGACCGGACGACACCTGGTGGGTACCGGCCCACCTGGGCGGCACGGCACCGGCACCGCGGACGGCGGGCTGATCCTCCGGGGCGCGCCCGTACGCGCGCCTCAGCGGTCCCGCCTCAGCGGTCCCGTAGCGCGCGCCTCAGCGGTCCCGTAGGCGCGCCTCAGCGGCGGATCTCGCCCAGCTCGATGCGCGCGCCCGGGGAGAACTTCTCCAGCAGTTCGACCAGTTCCGCGCCCGCCTCCTCCAGCGCGTCCAGGGTCATCGGCGCCATCCGCTCCAGCAGGAACAGCGCGCTGGTGGAGTCCTCGGTGAGGCGGGTGCGGACGCCCTGGCGCCAGTTCCAGCGGCGGCAGGTGACACCGACGCCGTCCCGCCAGACGACCTCGCCCGGCTCGGGGTACTCGGTCACGGCCTCGCCGCTGGCCGCCGTCTCGAACGGCTCGTCTCCTACGGCGCGCACGAGGCGCATGCCGCCCTCGATACGGTCCAGGTCCTCGCCGCCGACCGGGACGACGTGCGCGACGCTGATCGCGTTGTAGACGTCGACGAGGCGGTTGACGCGGGGCAGGCCGCCCTCGGCCAGGGCCCGCCGGGCCAGCGCCTCGGCGGAGTTGCGGGTGCGCGAGGGCTTGGCGCCGAAGGCGGTGTACGCGGCACGCCAGGCGGCGATACCTGGCTCATGGTGCGGGGGCGCGCCGCCCAGCCGTGCGGCGAGCCGGGCCGCCGCCTCGTCCAGCAGCGCCGAACTGGCCTCGTCGCTGGGCCCGTTGACCAGGTCGCGGGCCTCGACGACGAGGTGGGCGAAGCCGGGCGCCAGCGCCCGGACGTCATCGGAGACGGTGACGGAGATGCTCATGGCAGGCATTCCAGCACGCACGAACGCGGTTCAGCAAGCTGCACCGAAAAGTACAACCCACTGAACCGCGCGTCGCGTATCCTGCGCCGGCGTGCCCGGCGTTACGGCCTGCCCATCTCCTCACGGAGCGCGGCCACAAAGCCGTCCACGTCCTCGACGGTGGTGTCGAACGAGCACATCCACCGGACGTCGCCGGCCGCCTCGTCCCAGAAGTAGAAGCGGTACCGCTTCATCAGGCGCTCGCTCACGTCGTGCGGCAGCCGCGCGAAGACGGCGTTGGCCTGGACCGGGTACAGGATCTCCACGCCCTCGACCGCGCGCACCCCGGCGGCCAGCCGCTGCGCCATCGTGTTGGCGTGCCGGGCGTTGCGCAGCCACAGGTCCTTGGCCAGCAGCGCTTCCAGCTGTACGGACACGAAGCGCATCTTCGAGGCCAGCTGCATCGACAGCTTCCGCAGGTGCTTCATGGCGCGCACGGCGTCGGAGTTGATGACGACCACGGCCTCGCCGAAGATCGCGCCGTTCTTCGTGCCGCCCAGCGACAGGATGTCCACGCCCACGGCGTTGGTGAACGCCCGCATGGGAACGTCCAGCGACGCCGAGGCGTTGGCTATCCGGGAGCCGTCGAGATGCACGACCATGCCGCGCTCGTGGGCGTGCTCGCAGATCGCCCGGATCTCCTCGGGGGTGTAGACCGTGCCGAGTTCGGTGTTCTGCGTGATCGAGACGGCCTGCGGCATGGCCCGGTGCTCGTCGTCCCAGCCGTACGCCTCGCGGTCGATGAGCTCGGGAGTGAGCTTGCCGTCCGGGGTGGGGACGGTCAGCAGCTTCAGGCCGCCGACCCGCTCCGGCGCCCCGCATTCGTCGACGTTGATGTGCGCGGACTCGGCGCAGATCACCGCGCCCCAGCGGTCGGTCACGGCCTGGAGGGCCACGACGTTGGCGCCGGTGCCGTTGAAGACGGGGAACGCCTCGGCGGTCTGCCCGAAGTGGCTGCGGATGACGCGCTGGAGGTTCTCGGTGTACTCGTCCCCGCCGTAGGCGATCTGGTGACCGCCGTTGGCGAGGGCGAGCGCTTCGAGGATCTCGGGGTGCGTGCCGGCGTAGTTGTCGCTGGCGAAGCCGCGCACCGAGGGGTCGTGGTGGCGCCGCGCGTCGGTCTTGCCGGCAGTCACGGCTTGGGGGTCAGCCACAGACGCTGTCCATTCACTTCGTGGGCGGGCCGGTTCCAGACGCCGACGATGGCCTCTGCCAGCTCCGTCACGTCCGTGAAGCCCGCGAATTTCGCGTTCGGTCGCTCGGCGCGCATCTGGTCGTTGACGAGCGCCTTGACCACCAGGATGGCAGCCGCCGCGTGCGGGCCGCCGTCACCCCCGGCCTTGCGGAAGGCATCACCCAGGGCGAGGGTCCAGGCTTCGGCCGCCGCCTTCGACGCGGCGTAGGCGGCGTTCCCGGCCGTCGGCCTGCTCGCGCCCGCCGCGCTGATGAGCAGGTAGCGGCCGTTGCCGCTGCGCTTCAGCGGGCCCTCGAAGGCCAGCGAGGTGTGCTGGACGGTGCGGATCAGCAGCTTCTCCAGCAGGTCCCAGTCGGCGAGGTCGGTCTCCGCGAAGGACGCGGAGCCGCGCCAGCCGCCCACGAGGTGCACCAGGCCGTCGATCCGGCCGAATTCCTTCTCCGTGCGGTCCGCCCAGTCCCGGGTGGCGTCCAGGTCCAGGAGGTCTACGGTGTCGCCGATGACGGTCGCGCCGCCGTGGGCGTACCGCGCGGCGTCCACCGCCTCGGCCAGCCGTGCGGCGTCCGCGTCCGAGGCGACCACCGTGGCGCCCGCCTCGGCCAGCCGCAGCAGCGCCGCCCGGCCCGCCGGGCCCGCCGCGCCGGCCACCGCGACGACCGCGCCCTCCAGTACGCCCTGGTTACCGGTCGTAGTAGTCATCTCGGCCTCCCGCTGCTCCTCGTCCGCGCTCACGCCGCCGCCCCTGCCTGGTCGCCGGCCGTGATGCCCTTCGTGGAGGCGATGACATCACGCAGCTTCTTGCGCAGGGCCTCATAGAACATGCTCAACGGGAATTCGTCCGGAAGCACCTCGTCGACGAGTTTCCGCGGCGGAAGGCTCAGATCCAGCGCGTCGGGGCCCTTGGCCCAGACCGAGCCCGGGTGCGGCGCGAGGTAGGTGGAGACCAGGTCGTACGCGGCGAACCAGTGGACCAGCTTGGGCCGGTCGATGCCGTCGCGGTAGAGCTTCTCGATCTCGCCGCACAGCTGCTGGGTGACCAGCGGGGCCCGCTGCCAGTCGATGTGCAGGGTGTTGTCCGTCCAGCGCACGACGTCGTGCTTGTGGAGGTACGCGAAGAGCAGCTGGCCGCCGAGGCCGTCGTAGTTCTTCACGCGGTCGCCGGTGACCGGGAAGCGGAACATCCGGTCGAAGATCACGGCGTACTGGACGTCCTTGGCCTGCGGCAGGCCCTCCGCCTCCAGCTTCACGGCCTCCTTGAAGGCGGTGAGGTCGCAGCGCAGCTCCTCCAGGCCGTACATCCAGAACGGCTGCCGCTGCTTGATCATGAAGGGGTCGAAGGGCAGGTCACCGTGGCTGTGGGTGCGGTCGTGCACCATGTCCCACAGGACGAACGCCTGCTGGCAGCGGTCCTGGTCGGCGAGCATCGCGCGCACGTCGTCCGGGAGGTCGATGCCGAGGACGTCCACGGCGGCCTCGCTGACCCGGCGGAAGCGCGCGGCCTCGCGGTCGCAGAAGATGCCGCCCCAGCTGAAGCGCTCGGGGGCCTCGCGCACGGCGATGGTCTCGGGGAAGAGCACCGCGGAGTTGGTGTCGTAGCCGGCGGTGAAGTCCTCGAAGGTGATGCCGCAGAACAGCGGGTTGTCGTAGCGGGTGCGCTCCAGCTCCGCGAGCCACTCGGGCCAGACCATGCGCAGCACGACCGCTTCGAAGTTGCGGTCCGGGTTGCCGTTCTGCGTGTACATCGGGAAGACGACCAGGTGCTGCAGGCCGTCCGCGCGGTCGCGGGCCGGCTGGAAGGCGAGCAGCGAGTCCAGGAAGTCCGGCACGGCGAAGCCGCCGTCGGCCCAGCGGCGCAGGTCGGCGACGAGCGCGCGGTGGTACGCGGCGTCGTGCGGCAGCAGCGGGGAGAGCGCCTCGATCGCGGCTATCGCGCGGTCCACCGTGCGCCGGACCGTGGCGGCGTCGGGCGCGCCCTCGGCGTCCAGGTCGATGGAGCCGTCCGCGGACTGCCAGGGCCTGATGGCCTCGATGGCGTCCTTCAGTACGGGCCAGGCCGCGTGCTCGACCACGCGCTCTGCGGTCGAGGTGCCCGCCTGGACACTCACAGGCGAAAGAATTTCCGTCATGACTGCCCTCCGGCAGGAGATCGTTCGGTGGGTACACCGTAACCGGCGCACTCCCGCCCCTCAAGGGGGATCAACGGAAATCATCCTGCTCAACCCCCACCAACGAAGATGTTTTTCCTGTCGAGGTAGCGGGAATCGGCGTTTTCTGCCGTACCGGCCATTCGAGTGGCGTACTTACGGTGACCGACCGAATCCGGTCACCAGCCCGCGTTCATACGATCACCGGCCGATCAGGAACGTCCCGGATCGCGAGATGTCCGGACTCCGCGTCCGCGCTCCCCCGCCGCGCCCCGAAAATGGCCGGGCAAGCACGCCGTACCGCCGCCAGGGGGCCATCACGTACCCGCGACTCCCCGTCACCGCCTGGGCCGTGCTCGGGCTGCTCTCCTTCCGTGACGGCCGCACCGGCTACGACCTCAAGAAGTGGGCCGACGCCTCGCTCCGCTTCTTCTACTGGTCGCCGGCCATCAGCCAGATCTACGCCGAGCTGCGCCGCCTGGAGGAGCTGGGCCTCGTCACCTCGCGGCGCTCGGGCCCGGACGAGCCACGGGCCAAGCGCCACTACACGATCACCGAGGACGGCCGCGCCGCGCTGGCCGGCTGGGCGGACGGCACGCAGGACTGCGGCCCGCCGGTCCTCAAGCACCCGCTCCTCCTGCGCGTCTGGCTCGGCCACCTCGCCGTACCGGACACGCTGCGCGCCCTCGTGGAGCGGCACCGGGAGCGCACCCTGGCCGGACTGCGGGAGGTGCGGGAGGCGCTGGCCGAGGCGAGTCCGGAGCCGGAGTGGGACTTCCCACGCGTCGCGCTGGGCTGGAGCGAGCGGCAGCACCTGGCGGAGCTGGAGCTGACCGAGGCGATGCTCGCCGACCTGGAGCGGCTGGGCGGCCGTCAGCACGCGCAGGAGCGGCTGGGCGGCCGTCAGCACGCGCAGGACGCGCCCACGCACGAGTGAGCGGATTCGTGTGCCCGCGCCCCGCCCGGGGTCGCGAGTGCCTGCGCGGGGCACGCCGCGACGACATCCGGTGTTCCCTTCGTGGTCAGCGTGGCCCGTTAGGCTGGCCGCCGTTTCCGGCAGCCGTGCCACCCGCCGGTGGCAGCGGCGGCCGGCGGCACCGGGGCCGGTGCCGTACCGCCAGCCACAGCCGACAGCCACAGAAGCGAGGCAGCCTTGTCCTTCCTGACCATCGGACACCGCGGGGTCATGGGTGTGGAGCCGGAGAACACCCTGCGCTCCTTCCGCCGCGCCGAACACGAAGGGCTCGACCTCATCGAGCTGGACGTGCACCTCAGCAAGGACGGCGCGCTCGTCGTCATGCACGACGCGGACGTGGACCGCACGACCGACGGACACGGGCCGATCGCCGACCACACCCTCGCCGCGCTGCGCGAGATGGACGCGGGCAAGGGCGAGCGCATCCCGGTCTTCGAAGAGGTCGTCGAGGCGGTACAGGGACCGCTGCAGGCCGAGATCAAGGACGTGGCGGCGGCCCGCGCGCTGGCCGACGTGCTGCGCGAGCGCGACCTCGTCGACCGGGTCGACGTGATCTCCTTCCACGACGAGGCGCTGGCGGCCGTCCGCACGATGCTGCCCGGCGTCCGTACGGGCCTGGTGGCGAGCCGGTACGGCATGGACGTGGTGGACCGGGCGCGCACCGTGGGCGCGGAGTACCTCTCGCTGAACATCCGCCGGCTCACCCTGGAGCTGGTCGAACGCGCGCACGCGGCCGACCTGCGGGTGCTCGCCTGGACCGTGAACACCCACGACCAACTGCGGATCGCCCGCGGGATGGGCCTGGACGGCGTGGTCACCGACTTCCCCGAGATCCGCCGGGCGACGCGCTTCACGGCGTAGCGGCCGCGCTGCATTCCGTACCGAACGGCTTCCGTACCGAACGGCATTCCGTACCGAACGGCCTGGTTTTCCGGCGGTCGGCTTCAGGCCAGCTTCTTGACCAGCAGCTCGAATTCCAGGTCGTCGCGCTGCGGGATGCCGAAGCGCTCGTCGCCGTACGGGAACGGGGTCATCCGGCCGGTGCGCGCGTAGCCGCGGCGCTCGTACCAGGCGATCAGCTCGGCGCGCTGCCGGATGACCGTCATGTGCATCTCGCGGGCGCCCCACTCGGCGCGCACGGTGCGCTCGGCCTCGGCGATGATCACCTTGCCCAGGCCGCCGCCCTGGAGCGCGGGGCGCACCGCGAACATGCCGAAGTAGGCGTGCTCGCCGCGGTGTTCCAGCTGGCAGCAGGCGACCAGCTCGCCCTCCCGCTCGGCCACCAAGAGCCGGCTGCCCTCGGCTGCGACCACCGCGGCGACGCCCTCGGGGTCCGTGCGCTGCCCCGCCAGCAGGTCGGCCTCCGTGGTCCAGCCCGCCCGGCTGGCGTCGCCCCGGTACGCCGACTCGATGAGCTCGACGAGCGCGGGGACGTCGGCGTCGGTGGCGGCGCGGAAGGTCAGCTCGGGTGCGGGCGTGGTGGCCATGGCGGGCGGGGGTCCTCTCGGGCGGGCGGGGCGGCGGCCGCGCACCCGGTCAGGCGTGGCGCGCGCGGCCGGTGTCGAGGCTAACAAGGGCCCGGGACCGCACGTCGCCGTGTTCCGGAAGCCGGGCAGCCCGTAGGGTCCTTGGCATGGTGCAGGTACTGAGCAGCAGAGTGCTGGTGCGGCCGGCCGACCCCGAGCGGTCGCGGGACTTCTACGGAAAGGCGCTGGGCCTCCCGGTGTACCGGGAGTTCGGCACGGGGCCCGAACGCGGCGTCGTGTACTTCCTGGGCGGCGGCTTCCTGGAGGTGTCGGGCCGCTCCGAGGAGCCGCCCACCCCGACGCTCCAGCTGTGGCTCCAGGTCGCGGACGCGGCGGCGGCGCACGAGGAACTGGCGGCGCACGGCGTGGAGATCCTGCGGCCGCCGGTCAAGGAGCCGTGGGGGCTGATCGAGATGTGGATCGCCGACCCGGACGGCCACCGGATCGTCCTCACGGAGGTCCCGGCGGACCATCCGCTGCGGTACCGGCCGGGGATCTGACGCCCTACGGACGCGATCGCCCGGTAATCGCACACGCGCTCCCTCGTGCGCCTGTGCGCTCCCGTGAAGCCGGTCGGCGGCGGGCATCCTGCGAGCGGAAGAGATCGTTCGCGCCGGAGCACCGGGGAGGCACGCCGTGCATGGACCGACGATGGTCGGCTGGCTGCTGGTCGCGCTGTGCGCGGCGGCGAGCGGGTACTGCCTGCTGCGCTCGCGCGCGGGGGCGGAGCGGGACCCGGCCCGCCGCGGGCAGGCGCGCGGCGAGGGGCTGATGGCGCTGGGCATGGCGGCGATGGCGCTGCCGGCCGCCGTCGTGCCGCTGCCCGGCTGGTCGGCGTGGGCCTTCGTGGCGGCCTTCGGGGCGACCGGCCTGTGGGCCCTCGCGGCCCGCCACCGGCATCACGCGGTGGGCTCGCTGGCCATGGTGTACATGGCGCTGGTGATGACGACGGCGCAGGCCGGTGCCGGGCACGCGGACCATGCGGGGCACGGCGGTGCGGGCGGGATACCCGTACTGACGGGCCTGCTGCTCGCGTACTTCGCGGTGCACGCCGTCGCGTCCGGCATACGCCTGATACCGGCCCCCGCCGCGGTCCCGGCCGGCGGCCCGCCCGGCGCCGTGCCACGGCCCGAGTTGCTGAGCGCCTGCCGGACGGCCATGAGCGTCGGCATGTTCACGATGCTGCTGACGGTCTAGAAACCGCTGAAGCCGACGGTGCAAGCGCCGGGGAGCCCGGGTCCGGACACCGGCGCTGAGCGCTCCCAGCGCCGCACGCCCCGTCCGTCCGCGCCTCACACCTCAGCCACCGGTGGCATGCGTCACTTCCGTGGCAAGACCGTACCTCTCAGTAGCCTCCCGCCATAAGGTGACGGCCATGATGGTCACCTTCGCGCTGATCCTTCTCGGCGCGCTGGCGGCGGCGATGGCGCCGCGGCTGATGGCCCGCGCCGATTGGCCCGACCGCGAGCCGGTGCTCGCCCTGTGGGTCTGGCAGTGCGTGGTCGCCGGTGTGCTGCTGTGCTGTGTGCTGGCCATGGCCCTGAGCGCCGCGGCGGCCTGGGAGGCGGTGCGGGGCAACGTCTTCGCGCTCGCCCCGCACGACGTCATCGAGGCGTACGCGCTCGGCGCCTATGGCGCCTGGGCGGCCCCGCTGGCCGTCCTCCTCGCGTGCGGCGGCGCGTGGACCGCCGTCGTGCTGACACGGGAGGTACGGGCCGCCCGGGCGCGCCGCAAGCAGCGCCGCGCCGACGTGGCGCTGCGCTCCCCGCTGCTGCCCGGCGAGGAGCGGACCGACGAGCCGCTCGTGGTGCTGGAGGGCGACCGCGCCGAGGCGTGGTGGCTGCCCGGCCTCTCGCCCCAGCTGGTCGTCACCACGGCCGCGCTGCGCCGGCTGAACGGGGATCAGCTCGACGCGGTGATCGCGCACGAGAAGGGCCACGCCCGGGCGCGCCACCATCTGCTGCTGCACTGCGCGACGGCGCTGGCCGTGGGGTTCCCGCAGGTGCCGGTCTTCGCGGCGTTCCAGGACCAGGTGCACCGGCTCGTCGAACTGTGCGCCGACGACATGGCGTCACGCCGCTTCGGGCGGCTGACGACCGCCCTGGCACTGGTCGAACTGAACGAGGACCGCGGGGTCTTCGGCCCGTGCCCGGCGCAGTGCGCGCAGGTCCCGGCGCGGGTCGACCGGCTGCTCGCCCCGGCCGCCCGCCTGACGCCGGTCCGCCGGCTCGGCATGACCGCCGTGGCCGCGCTGGCGCCGGTCGTCCCCCTGCTGATCACCTTCGTACCGGGGCTGAGCGCGCTCACCTGACCTCGTCATCGGGCCGGTACGCGACATGAGCGCGGCTGCGAGGTGGCGCGAGGTGGCCGGGGCCCGGGTGGTTCGGCCAGGATCGGGGCATGGGTACTCCGTCCTCCTCCGGCACCGGCAGCGCACCCGGGACGGCCACGCCGCCCGCGACCACGGCAGGCACACGGGCGCTGTGCGCGGCGGGATGGCTCGCCGCCGCGGCCGTGGCGCTCGGCGCCCTGGTGGCCGTCCGCTGGGCACCGCTGGCGCACACGGACCGGGCCGTCGCGGGGGACCTGCACCAGATGGCGCGCGCGTCACCGGACTGGACCGAGGCGAACCGCATCCTCACCGACTGGGTCTGGGACCCCTGGACCATGCGTGCGGTGCTGCTGCTGTTCGTGGGGTGGCTGGTGTGGCGCGGGGTGCGTGTCCTCGCCGCGTGGGTGGCGGCCACCTCCGTCGTCGGCACGCTGCTCCAGCAGGGCATCAAGGCGCTGCTGGACCGGCCGCGCCCGGTCTGGCCGGACCCGGTCGACTCCGCGCATTACGCCTCGTTCCCCTCGGGCCACGCGATGACCGCCACGGTCGCGGGCGGGCTGGCGCTGTGGGTGCTGGCCGAGCGCGGCGCTCCCGTGGTGTGGCGCCGGGTGACGGCCGTACTGGCCCTCGTGTCCGTGCTCGGCGTCGGCTGCACCCGCCTGTACCTCGGCGTGCACTGGCTCTCCGACGTACTGGCCGGCTGGCTGCTGGGCGCGGCACTGGTGGCCGCCGCGGCCGGCCTCTACACCCGCCTCGCCACGGCCGCGGCCACCCCGCCAGCCGACGCCGGCAAGCCCCCCGGCCCGGCCGCCCCGCCACCCGGCGCCGGCTGAGCCCACGCCCCGGCCGCCACACCCGCCACACCCGCCCCTCCCCCGCATGCCCTTGGCCCGGCCCGCCGTACAGGACAGGATGGTGACCATGGCGTACAAGGGCGTGCTCTTCGACTTCTCCGGGACGCTGCTGCGGATCGAGCCGGTCGCCACCTGGCTGCGCGCGGCGCTCGACGCGACCGGTACCACCATGACCGAGGCGGAATTCGGCCACGCGGTACGGGAGTTGGACCGTGCCGGCGCGCTGCCCGGCGGCTCCTCGCCCGAGCGGCTGCCCGCCGGCCTGGAGGAACTGTGGCGGATCCGGGACCGCACGGCCGCACACCATCGCGACCTCTACACCACGCTCGCCCGCCAAGTCCCGCTCCCCAGCGAGGAGTTGTACGACGCGCTGTACGCCCGCCACAAGTCGCCCGCCGCGTGGGCGCCGTACCCGGACGCCGCCGAGGTACTGGGCGGGCTGCGTGACCGCGGCGTGGCGACCGGCCTGGTCAGCAACATCGGCTGGGACCTGCGCCCCGTACTGCGGTCGCACGGCCTGGACCCGCTGATCAGTACGTACGTCCTGTCCTTCGAGCACGGCATCCAGAAGCCGGACCCGCGGATCTTCGAACTGGCCTGCCGCGAGCTGGGGCTGCCCCCGCAGGACGTCCTGATGGTCGGCGACGACCGGCGCGCGGACGGCGGCGCGCAGGCCCTCGGCTGCGGCTACTTCCCCGTCGACCCGCTCCCCGCCACGGCCCGCCCGCACGCCCTCACCCCGGTCCTCACCCTCGTCGACTGACGGCCCCCTGCACCGCCCTGACCTGCTGCTCGCACCAGCGGATGAGGCTCGGCGGAGCAGATCGAGAAAAATGCGAGGCCCATGCTTGAGGCCCCTGTAAAAGGTGTATAACGGTAGAAAGCGGTCGAGCCCGAGTGGGCCAGTCGTAGGAAGAGGCTGATCGTGACCTCTGTCCAGAACAGCCGGGCGCAAAAGCCCGGGCCGCACCCACTGCGGCGCGCAACCGACTGGCCGGCCGCGGGCGCCGGGCGCCGTTCGGGCTGCATGCTGCGCAGCCCCGGCTCTCACCTCAGGCGGCGGGCATCCGACCGCGTGACCGCTACCGCACCCGTGCGTCGCACCACCGTGCGCAGGGTCGCCACCCCGCGGAGCAGGCGGCCCCGCTCGACGTCGTCGCGCACCACGTCCGGACGCCGAACAGCGGACTCGGACGGCGGCCCAGGCGGCGACACCCCCCGGCCCTCACGGGTCACCTCTTCCGCATGCCCTGCCCGGCCCCGGCACCCGGGGCCGGGCAGGGCATGCCGCGTATCCGGGGGAGGTGGCTCATGATGCGCCGCGGGCCCACAGGCGTGACCGCACGACTGACGCTGGCGCTGGGCGTCGCGGCGCTGCTCGCCTGGCTGATCCCGGCCCACCTGGGCAACGGGCGGGACGGCCGTGCCGCATCCGCGCAGCCCTCCTTCGCGCCGTACGCCCTCACCTCCATCGACTCCACGTCGGATGTGCTCCGTGCCGCGACGAAGATCGGGGTCAAACAGTTCAATCTCGGCTTCGTGATCAGCGACGGTGGCCGCTGCGGACCGGAGTGGGGCGGCGACGAGCAGCTGCGGTCCCGCGCCGTCGCCCAGCGGATCGATGACCTGCGCGCCGGGGGCGGAGACGTCCGGGTCTCCTTCGGCGGCCAGGCAGGCACGGAACTGGCCCGCGCCTGCCCCTCGGTGGCCGCGCTGGAGAAGGCGTACGCGAAGGTGGTCGACGCCTACGGGCTGACCAAGGCCGACTTCGACCTGGAGGGGCCCGCGGTGGCGGACACGGGAGTCAATGCGCGGCGCGCCCAGGCTGTCGCCCGACTGCAGAAGACCCACCCGGATCTCGACGTGTCCCTCACGCTCGCGGTGGAACCGCAAGGAATGGCCCAGAAGGAAGTGAGGCTGCTGACCGATGCGCGGAAGCGCGGCGTCGACATCTCCGCGGTGAACATCCTGGCGATGCACTACGGCGACTCGTACAACGGCGACATGGGGAAATACGCCGTCCAGGCCGCCACCGCAGCCCAGCGGCAAATCAAAAAGGCGCTGGCGATCGAGGATGACGCCACGGCGTGGCGGACTCTCGCCGTCACCCCGATGGTCGGCGTCAATGACGTGAAGACCGAGGTGTTCACGGTCGAGGACGCCAAGCAGTTGAAGCGATTCGCCGACCGCAAAGGACTCGCCTGGCTGTCGATGTGGTCGACCGACCGTGACCAGCAGTGCGCCGAGGGAGCGACGACGAAACCGCACTCCACCTGTTCCGGAATCCTCCAGGACGAGCTGGCCTTTACGCGCGTGTTCGCACCCGAATCCGACGCGAACTCATCCTCCGCACCCGCATTTCACTGACTCCGCCACCGGCTTCCGCGCCGCGCTGAGGAAATCGGGCCGGTGAGCCAGTGCGCCTCGATAGAAAGCCAAAGCGTTGTTTCCCGGTGTCAACACCCGGGAGGCTCGGACGATTTGAATGGAATCTCTGTGATGACTCTGCAGCTCAAGCAGGGCGACGAGCACCCGGTATTCGTCGCCTCCTCCGGCCGCCGGGCTCGCCTCCTCTGGGTCCTCGGAATTGTCCTGGCCCTCGCTTGCCTTGCCTATGCCGCTCTGATCGGCATCTCCTTCATGGGTGATTCCGGCCGCGCCCCGGATCCGGTGCCCGCGTCGTCCGCCGCATACCGGAGTGGGAGCGTCCCGTGATCGCACGACACCGTGTGCCGAGGGCGCTGCGCCGCGCCGGCAGCGTCGTGCGGCGCGCCCTGCCCCGTCCCCGGTTCCTGCTCGCCGTCCTCGGCCTGTTCGCTCTCGCCTGCCTGCTGATGCTCAACGGCCACATGCACGCGCAGCTGAAGATCGACCCGAAGGCGAACAAGGCCGGAACCTGGGACCGGGTGCCCGCGTCGATCCGCGACGGCGGCCCGGTCATCGGCCAGGAGCACGGAAAGCTGGTCGGCCGCTCCCTTCCGCAGAAGACCATCGTGCTCTCCTTCGACGACGGTCCGGACCCCTCCTGGACGCCCAAGGTGCTCGAGCTGCTGCGCCGGCACCACGTGCGCGCCGATTTCTTCCTGATCGGCCAGAACATCGCCCGCCACCCCTCCCTGGTACGCACGATGGTGAACCAGGGCCACGAGGTCGGCGTGCACACCTTCAGCCACGCCAACCTCGGGTACAGGAGCCACGCGAGCATCGATCAGGAGCTGTCCAGGACGCAGTCGGCGCTGGCCGGGGCTGCGGGCGTCACCACCTCGCTGATCCGCACGCCGTACTCCAGCACTCCCGACGCCATCGACGACAGGGCCTTCCCGGTCCTGAAATACCTCTCCTCCAAGGGCTACACCACCGCCTACGTCGACACCGACAGCAACGACTGGAAGAAGCCCGGCGTCGCGAAGATCGTCCGCAACGCCACCCCGCAGGGCGACAAGGGCGCCCTGACGCTGTTCCACGACGCGGGCGGCGACCGCTCCGAGTCCCTCAAGGGCGTGGACGCCTACATCACGCATATGAAGGCCAAGGGGTACCGGTTCACCACGATCAGCACGGCCATGGGGTCCGCGAGCGCCATGCACGACGCCACGGGAACGACCGCCTGGAAGGGCCGGGCGATGCTGACCGTGACAGCGGTGGCGATAGGGACCGCTCCCTGGCTGGCGTACCTCTTCTACGTCGTCGGCGGTCTGGTCGTCCTCCGCTTCGTCATGATGCTGGTCCTGGCCGGCCGGCACCACCGCCAGCGCAACCCCAAGCGCTCCCGGGAGGAGTTCTCCTGGGGGCCGCCGGTCACCGAACCGGTGTCGGTCCTGGTGCCCGCGTACAACGAGAAGGAGTGCATCGCCCATACCGTGCGATCGCTGACCGCCAGTACGCATCCCATCGAAGTCATCGTGATCGACGACGGGTCCACCGACGGCACAGCGGACATCGTCGAGGCCCTCGGGCTGCCGAACGTCCGCGTCCTGCGGCAGCGCAACGCCGGCAAGTCCGCGGCGCTCAACAACGGAATCGTCCACGCTCGCCACGACATCATCGTGATGATGGACGGCGACACCGTCTTCGAACCGTCCACCGTCTCCGCACTCGTCCAGCCCTTCGCCGACGCGCGCATCGGCGCGGTCTCGGGTAACGCCAAGGTCGGCAACCGCAGGTCACTCATCGGCGCCTGGCAGCACATCGAGTACGTGATGAGCTTCAACCTCGACCGCCGGATGTACGACGCCCTGGACTGCATACCGACCATCCCCGGCGCGGTCGGAGCCTTCCGCCGCCGGGCGCTGGAGGAGGTGGGCGGCATGAGCGGGGACACCCTCGCCGAGGACACCGACATCACCATCGCCATGCACCGCGCGGGCTGGCGTGTCGTCTATCAGGAGCACGCCGTCGCCTGGACCGAGGCGCCGAGCAGTTTCCGCCTGCTGTGGCGGCAGCGTTACCGCTGGAGTTACGGCACGATGCAGGCGCTGTGGAAGCACCGCCACTCGGTCGTCGAGCGCGGGCCCTCGGGCCGCTTCGGCAGGGTCGGCATGCCGCTCGTGGGGATCTTCCACGTCGGTGCCCCACTGCTGTCGCCGGTGATCGACGTCTTCACCCTCTACGGGATGATCTTCCTCTCCCCATGGAAGTCGCTGGCGGTCTGGTGCCTGCTGCTCCTCTTCCAGCTCCTGTGCGCCGTCTACGCGTTCCGCCTCGACCGGGAGCGCTGCCGCTGCCTGGTGATGCTCCCCCTCCAGCAGGTCGTCTACCGGCAATTGATGTACGTGGTGCTCATCCACTCCTGCATCACGGCCGCCACGGGTGCGCGGCTGCGCTGGCAGAAGATCCGCCGCACCGGCGAAGTGGTCGCCCCGTCTCCGGATGCGTCGGCCGTCGCGTCCGCCGGCAGCCGCCAAGGGCTGAGCGCCTAGCTGAAGCGGTCGAGCAGTGCGTCCAGGCCGGCCGCCAGCTCTTCCGGGCCGCCCTGGTCGGCCATGGCGATGGCGGTCGCCCGCAACCGGGGCAGTTCCTGCGCCAGCATCCGGTGCAGGCCGAGCCGGAACGCCGGGTCCGGCTCGGCGGGCTCGTCGTCCATGGCCCGCAGCTCGACGATGAGGTATCCGAGCAGCCACGCCGTGAAGGCCCGGTGGACGGACACCGCGCGGCGGTCGTTCATGCCGCCGGCGCGCAGCAGGGCCAGGACACGCTCGTCGCTGCGCAGCACGGCCGGTGGCCGCCGGGCCAGCGGGGTGGACAGCAGGCGGGTGGCCAGCAGGGGCACCACGTGGGGGTGGCGCAGCCCGACCCGGTAGGTGGCGAGCGCGATACGGTGCAGCCCCCGCCGCCACTCACCCGTCGGCAGCTGCCCGACTCCTCCGGGCGGCGGCTCCCCGACGCCTTCGGGCTCCTCTCCCAGGACCTGCTCCAACTCCTCGCAGAACGCCTCCACCAGCCCGTCCAGCAGTTCGCTCTTGCTCGCCGCGTACCGGTACAGGGCCATCGCCTCCACGCCCAGCTCCGCACCGAGCTTCCGCATGCTCAGCCCGGAAAGTCCGTCGCGGTCGACCACCTCAAGCGCCGTGGCCAGTACGCGTTCCCTGGTCAGCCGCCCGTAGTGCCCCCGATCACTGGCTCGCCGGCCGCCTTCGCCTTGCGTGTCGTTCTCCATGGCCGCCTCCAGGTTGCCCCTTGACCTTACGGAGTAATGGGATCAAAGTCGTACATATACGACGTAAACATACGCCGTCAGCGTACCCCGTTTACTCACTCAGGAGCGTCGGATCATGACGCACAGAGAGCCCGCTCCGGACCTGGCGACGCTGGAAGCCCAGATCGTGAGAATCTCCGGCGGCAACGTCGCCCGGATCACTCACAACGGACCGCTTTTCGCCCGTCCCCCGCGCACACTCAAGGCCGACCGGTCGACGTACGTCCCCACCCTGGCCACCCACGACATGGTCACCATCGGCGTACTGGCCGCCGGCTGGCTGATCTCCTTCGGGGCCTTCTGGTCGTGGTGGCTGGAGCCGGGGCACCGTGTCACCTGGGCCGGGCTGGCCCTGACCAGCCTGCTGCTCCTCTACCTCTCCATCCAGGCCAGTTACTTCCTCCTCGCGGTCGCGCGACTGCCCAAGGTCGATCCGGCGACCGAGATCCCCCGCGTGCGGCTGGCCGTCGCCGTGACCCGGGCCCCCTCGGAGCCATGGACCATGGCACGCCACACGCTGGAGGCGATGGCGGCGCAGGACTTCCCGTACGCGTACGACGTCTGGCTCTGCGATGAGGACCCGTCCCCGGAGACCGAGCGGTGGTGCCACGAGAACGGTGTCCGCGTGTCCACCCGGCGCGGCATTCCGGGGTACAACCGGACCACCTGGCCGCGGCGCACCAAGTGCAAGGAAGGCAATCTCGCCTATTTCTACGACCACTGGGGCTACCGGGACTACGACGTCGTCGTCCAGTTCGACTGCGACCACGAGCCGCACCCCGGCTATCTGGCGGAGGTCGTCCGCCCCTTCGCCGACCCGGCCATCGGCTATGTCGCCGCGCCCAGCATCTGCGACGTCAATGCGGCCGACTCGTGGGCGGCACGCGGCCGGCTGCACCGGGAAGCCCCGTTCCACGGCCCGTTCCAGCTCGGCCACGTCGACCGGCTGGCCCCCGTGTGCATCGGATCCCACTACGGGGTGCGTACCCAGGCACTGCGCGAGATCGGTGGCCTCGGGCCCGACCTGGCCGAGGATTTCACCACGAGCTTTCTGCTCAACTCCGCCGGCTGGCAAGGCGCATTCGCGATCGACGCCGAGGCGCACGGCCTGGGGCCCATGACCTTCTCGGACATGATCACCCAGGAGTACCAGTGGTCCCGCAGCCTCGTGGCGATGATGTTCGGGATGCTCCCGCGCCACATGCCGCGGATGCCCCTCCATATGCGGCTGCGGTTCACGATCGTCCTGATCTACTACCCGTTGCTGGCGCTCGGCGCCGCCGCCGGCGTCGTCCTGCCGGCCGTCGCCGCGGTGACCGGGCAGGTGTGGGTCAGCGTCAACTACCTGGCGTTCCTCGGACATTTCTGGGCGATGACCCTCTGGCTGGTGCTGCTCCTCCTGCTGCTGCGCCGCCGGGGGCTGCTACGACCACGCGGCGCCCCCATCATGAGCTGGGAGCTGTGGCTGTTCATGCTCGCCCGCTGGCCGTTCGTGGCCTGGGGTGTACTCGGGGCGATCATCCAGGAGACCTTCCGCCGGCCCATCTACTTCAAGGTCACGCCCAAGGACCGCAGCGGCCTGGAGCACCTGCCAAAACGCCTCGTGCTCCCCTATGTGGGGCTCGCGGTGGGCCTCTCGACAGCGGCGATCATCGGGGAACTGACCGGTCCCGCCATCGGATACGTCTTCCTGTGCATCCTCGGTGCGACGGCATATGCGCTGGTCAGCGTCATGGTCGCGATATTGCACGTCCGTGAGGCGGCCCGCGCAGCCGGTACCCGGCTGCGTACCTCCATGGCCACAGCCCGCGTCCCCCTGCTGATCTCCGTGGCGCCGCTGCTGCCGCTCGCCACGGCCATCACCTTCTACCCGCCGTACCTGGCGGCCGTCCTGGGCCGGTGAGCGCGATGACCAGTATCGGTGCGCACGGAAGCGCCCCGTCCACCCTCCTCGTCACCGGCGGAGCCGGCTTCATCGGCAGCCATACCTGCGTCGAACTGCTCGGCCATGGCTACGAGCTGATCGTGGTCGACGACTTCTCCAACAGCACGCCGCGCGTCTTCACCCGAGTGGAAAGGCTCACGGGCCGCCGCATCAAAGCCGTCCACGACGTGGACGTCCGTGACCGCCGCGCCCTCTCGGCCGTCTTCGACCGCCACTCCGTGGACGCCGTCGTGCACTTCGCCGCCCGCAAGGCCGTGGGCGAGTCGACGCGGCTGCCCGTCGAGTACTACGACACCAACGTCGGCGGGACGACCAACCTGCTGCGGGCCATGCAGCAGCACGGGGTGCACCGGCTGGTGTTCTCCTCGTCCTGCTCGATCTACGGCGATGCCGGGCGCGTACCGCTCGACGAAACCGCCCCGGCCCGGCCCGCGAATCCGTACGCGGCCTCCAAGTGGGCCTGCGAGCAGATCCTCGCCGACGTATGCCGCCGCCACCCGGAATTCACCGTGCTCTCGCTGCGGTACTTCAACCCCGTCGGCGCCCACCCGAGCGGACTGCTCGGCGAGGACCCGCGCGGCACTCCTGACAATCTGATGCCGTACGTGGCGCAGGTGGCCATCGGCCGACGCGAGCGGCTCAGTGTGTTCGGCGACGACTACGACACCCCCGACGGCACTGCGATCCGCGACTACCTCCACGTCATGGACACCGCCGAGGCCCATCGCGTCGCGCTGGAACACCTCGCCGACGCCCCCGGGATGCAGGTGTTCAACCTGGGAGTCGGCGCCGGCCGGTCGGTCCTCGACGTCATCGCCGCGTTCGGCGACGCCTGCGGGCGGCCCATCCCGTACAAGATCGTGCCTCGCCGGCCCGGCGATGTGACCGAACTCGTCGCCGACGCGACCGCGGTGGAACGCGCCTGGGGCTGGCGCGCCACCCGGGACCTGGCCGCCATGTGCCGGGATGCCTGGCGATTCCAGCAGCACAACCCCCACGGCTACGCCGCCCCGGCGCAGCAGCGTGCGTAGCAAGGAGCAACACCATGAGAATGACCGTCATCGGCACCGGATACGTCGGAACGGTGCACGCCGCATGCATGGCCGACATCGGCCACGAGGTCCTCGGCATCGACATCGACGCCGAACGGATCGCTTTCCTCGCATCGGGCCGCGCACCCATCCGCGAGGCGGGCCTCGACGAGCTGCTCGCCCGCGCCGTCGACTCCGGCCGGCTGCGCTTCGCCACCTCTCTCGCGGAAGGCGCCGCGTTCGCCAAGACGCACTTCGTGTGCGTGGGCACCCCGCAGCGCACCGACGGCGAGGCCGCCGACCTGCGGTATGTCGACGCCGTTGTGGACGGCCTGGCACCGTATCTGCGCCCGGGCAGCCTGGTCGTGGGCAAGTCCACCGTGCCGGTCGGCACGGCGGCCCGGCTCGGCAGCCGGCTGGCCGCGACCGGCTCGGACGCCGAGATCGCCTGGAATCCCGAGTTCCTGCGCGAAGGCTGTGCGGTCGGGGACACCATGCGGCCCGAGCGGCTAGTCGTGGGCGTCTCTTCCCGGCGCGCCGACGCCGTGCTCCGGGAGATCTACCGGCCCATGCTGCGGGCGGGGGTGCCGTTCTTCAGTACCGACCCGGCCACGGCCGAGCTGGTCAAGGTGGCGGCGAACTCCTTCCTCGCGACCAAGATTTCCTTCATCAACGCGATGGCGGAGGTGTGCGACGCGGCCGGCGCCGACGCCGCGGTCCTCGCCCGGGCCATCGGCGCGGACACCCGGATCGGCGACCGCTTCCTGGAGCCGGGGCTCGGCTTCGGCGGGAGCTGCTTCCCCAAGGACATCCGGGCCTTCGCGGCCCGCGCGGAGGAGCTGGGCGCCGGTGAGGCGGTGGCGTTCCTGCACGAGGTGGACCGGATCAACACCCGGCAGCGGCGGCGCACCGTCGACCGCGCACGGCAGCTCCTGGGCGGATCGCTGACCGGGCGGCGGATCGCCGTCCTCGGAGCGGCCTTCAAGCCGGGCAGCGACGACGTACGGGACTCGCCGGCCCTCGCCGTCGCGGCAGCCGTTCAGCGACAAGGGGCGACCGTACGGGTGCACGACCCGGAGGCCCTGGACAACGCGCGCGCCGTCCACCCCGACCTGACGTACGCGCCGTACATCCCCCTGGCCTGTGAGGACGCGGACCTGGTTCTGCATCTCACGCCGTGGCCGGAGTACCGGCAGATCGATCCCGCGGCGCTCGCCGCCGTGGTGCGCGACCCGCTCATCCTGGACGCCCGTAACAGCCTCGACGCGGAGCCCTGGTCCTCGGCCGGCTGGAAGCTGCACGCGCTGGGCCGACCGCGGTCCGACTCGGCCGTGCCGGACGCGCCGACGCGCACCGTCGCCCCGGCGCCACTCATGGAGGGCATCTCATGAAGGTCGTAGTGACCGGCGGTGGCGGATTCCTCGGCTCCCACCTGTGCGAGGCCCTGCTCCGCAGAGGAGACACGGTGTGGTGCCTGGACAACTTCTCCACCGGTAAACCGGCGAACGTCGCCCATCTGATCGGGGATCCCCGCTTCCGGCTCGGCCGTACCGACGTGACGGCGGCGTTCGACGTGAGCGGCGCGGTGGACGCCGTGGCCCACCTCGCCAGCCCCGCCTCGCCCCCGGACTATCACCGGCTGCCGCTGGAGACGCTGTCCGTCGGCAGCCGGGGAACGGAGAACGCGCTGCGGCTGGCCGGCCGGCACGGCGCCCGCTTCGTCCTGGCCTCCACCAGCGAGGCGTACGGCGATCCCGCGGTCCACCCGCAGCCCGAGGAGTACTGGGGCAACGTCAATCCGGTCGGCCCGCGCAGCGTGTACGACGAGGCCAAGCGGTACGCGGAGGCGCTGTCCATGGCGTACCGGCGCAGCCTCGGCGTCGACGTGGGGATCGTACGGATCTTCAACACCTACGGTCCGCGGATGCGGCCGCACGACGGCCGGGTGGTGTCCACCTTCGTCCGCCAGGCGCTGGCGGGCAGCCCGCTGACCATCTACGGCGACGGCAGCCAGACCCGCAGCTTCTGCTACGTCGACGATCTCGTCCGCGGCATCGTCGCGATGCTCGACAGCGACCACAGCGGCCCGGTGAACCTGGGCAATCCCAGCGAGCGCACCGTCCGCCAGCTCGCGGAACTCGTGCTCTCCCTGACCGGCTCGTCCTCCCGCGTCGAGCACCGCCCGTTGCCCGTCGACGACCCGACCCGCCGGTGCCCGGTGATCACCCTGGCCCGCGAGGAACTCCGCTGGGCTCCGGTGGTCCCCATCGAGGAGGGTCTGCGGCACACGGTCGCCTGGTTCGCGGGCCGTCACGTGGAGCCCTCCGTTCCCTATCGGGCGCCCCAGGCCCCTGTGGAGGCGTGATCACGATGCGCCGTACCGCCGCCACCGCGGCCTCCGCACGCTACGCACCGGTCGCCCTCACCGCCGCGATCCTGGTGATCGCCGCCAGCGGGTGCGGCGCAACGCCCCACTACTCACCGCCTCAGCACACGTACTACCTCAGCGCGCACGGCGACGACGGCAACGACGGTACGTCGCCGGGCAGCGCCTGGCGCACCCTCGGACGCGCCGAACGCGTACGGCTCCACCCCGGCGACCAGCTGCTGCTCAAGGGCGGCGAAAGGTTCACCGGGACCATCACCCTCGCGCGCGGCGAAGCGGGCGACGCGGGCGAGCCCGTGGTGATCGGGTCGTACGGCAAGGGGCGCGCGACGATCACCGCTACCGGCGCCCCGGGAGTCTCCGTCCACAACACCGCCGGGGTCACGATCCGCGACCTCCGTCTCGTCGGAAAGGGCGCCTCCTACACCCACGACAGCGGCGTCAATCTCTTCAGCGACCTCCCGGACAACACGAAGCTGGACCGTGTGCGAATCTCCGGGGTCGATGTCTCCGGATTCCGGATAGGCATCGCGGTCGGCGGCGCGGCCGGCCGAACCGGCTTCAACGATGTGACGATCCATCGTGCGAAGCTCCATGCCAACAAGGACTCCGGACTGTTGACCTACGGCCCCGCCTTCCACCCCGACAAGCCGGGATACGCGCATCGGAACATCGCCCTCACAGACGTCGAGGCGTACCGTAATTCCGGCGACCCCAAGATCGACACCACCCACAGCGGCAACGGCATCATCCTCGGCGGCGTACGCCATGCCACCGTGCGGGACTCCAGCGCCCACGACAACGGGAAGCGCTCCGCCGCCGAGGCGCCGGCCGGTCCGGTGGGCATCTGGGCGTACGACGCCACCGGAGTACTGCTGGAACACAACACCGCCTACCGCAACCACACCGGCTCCGGCGTCGACGGCGGCGGTTTCGGGCTCGACTCCAACGTCTCGTCGTCGAAGATCCAGTACAACCTGGCCTTCCACAACGACGGACCCGGTTTCTACGCCTACGCGCGCTACGTGAACGGCGCACACACCGACAACACGATTCGCTACAACATCAGCGACAACGACGGGCGCAAGCTGCCCCTGCACGGCGGTCTCGCCGTCCACGGCACGGACATCCGCAAGCTGGCGATCTACCAGAACACCGTGGTCATGACGGCCTCCCCGAAGGGCATGGGCCCCGCACTGCAACTGGAGCGCGGCGAGAAGGACGTCACCGTCCGCAACAACCTCCTGGTCACTGACGGCTCCCCACTGGTCGCCGCGGAGCGCGGTCTCGACCCCCGTGACGTCATCCTGCAGGGCAACAACTACCGCGCGCCCACGGGTGAGTGGGCCGTGAACTGGGCCGGCCGTACGTACTTCGGCCTCGCGCCCTGGCGCACCGCAACCTCACAGGAAACCATCAACAACCATCCCACCGGCCTGGCCGTCCGTCCCTGCTTCACCGGCGGCACGCTGCCGGACATCCGCTCCGCCGCCGACGCGCGGCTGCTCGTCCCCGACTGCGACACCCTGCGCGGCAAGGGCCTGGACCTGCGCAAGCGCTTCGGCACCGACCCGGGCAAGACCGACTACTTCGGCCGCACCGTCGGCACCCCGCCGCCGATCGGGGCCGCCCGCCCTGC
The DNA here is from genome assembly GCF_044544685.1 of Streptomyces sp. NPDC053542. Classification (NCBI taxonomy): domain Bacteria; kingdom Bacillati; phylum Actinomycetota; class Actinomycetes; order Kitasatosporales; family Streptomycetaceae; genus Streptomyces; species Streptomyces sp. NPDC053542. The sequence continues at coordinate 171,374 of NZ_JBITXL010000007.1, read as the reverse complement.
GGGGGACTGACCCGGCGGAACTACGGATGTGCTTCAGGGGGTGGGGGCCCGTCGGTGAGGGGCGGCCGTCGGGACGTCACCGCCGATGGAGCCGCCGGTGACGCGGCACGTCCCGGTGGCTGTGCGGGCGGTGGCCGTGCGGGTGCGCCGCGATTCGTCCGGTCGTCTGGTCGTTCAGCCGGTGGATCAGCAACGCCCCCAGGACGATCATCGCGAGGATAACGGCGATGGCGATACCGGTGTCCATGGCCGCCTCACCGCCTCTCTCTCAGGGGGATGATTTCAGCGTACTCCCGCTGCTCACCGGCACCACCCGGCTCCACAGCGGGTGGCGGGCCGGTGACGGCCACCTGGGCGGGGCGCAGCAGGCGGCCTCTGATCCGGTACCCCGGGCGCAGAATCTCCGTGCAGGTCAGGCGGTCGGCGTCGGTGACGACGTGGTGCGTCAGGGCCTCGTGCCGGGCCGGATCGAAGGCGTCGCCCTCCTCGCCGAACGACTGCAGCCCGAGCGAACCGAGCGCCGTTCCCAGGGTGTCGATGATCTCCCTGAGGCCCGGGGTCATCGGCTCGTGGGCGCGGGCGCGGTCCACGGCATCCAGCACGGGCAGCAGCGCCCGCAGAACGTTGACCACGGCGATCTCGCGCAGGGCCATCCGGTCCCGCTGTACGCGCTTGCGGTAGTTGTCGTACTCGGCCTTCACCCGCTGCAGATCACCGGTCCGCTCGTCGAGCAGCCGCTGCAGTTCCGTGGGCGACAGCTGGCTGCGGTTCATCGTCAACCCGCCTGCGAACGGTCGTCGTCAACGATTTCGGCGTCCACCACCTCTTCCTCCGTACCGGACTCCGGACCGCTGCCTTCCGCGCGCTTTCCGGCCGTCTCACCGTCGGCCCGGCCCTGTGCGTACAGGGCGCTGCCGATCTTCTGCGCGGCAGCCGCGGCCTTGTCCATGGCCTGCCGGATGTCCGCGGTGTCCTCGCCCTTGAGCTTCTCCTTCAGCTCCGCGAGCGCGCTCTCGGTCTCGCTCTTCGCCTCGGCGGGGACCTTGTCGGCGTTGTCCCTGATGAGCTTCTCGGTCTGGTACACGAGCTGTTCGGCCTGGTTGCGGGTCTCGGCGGCCTCGCGCCGACGGCGGTCCTCCTCGGCGTGCTGCTCCGCCTCGCGCACCATGCGGTCGATGTCGGTCTTGGGCAGGGCGGAGCCGCCGGTGACGGTCATCTTCTGCTCCTTGCCCGTGCCCAGGTCCTTCGCGGTCACGTGCATGATGCCGTTGGCGTCGATGTCGAAGGAGACCTCGATCTGCGGGACGCCGCGCGGGGCCGGCGGCAGACCGGTCAGCTCGAACATCCCGAGCTTCTTGTTGTACGCCGCGATCTCGCGCTCGCCCTGGTAGACCTGGATGGCCACCGAGGGCTGGTTGTCCTCGGCCGTGGTGAAGGTCTCGGACCGCTTGGTCGGGATCGTGGTGTTGCGCTCGATGAGCTTGGTCATGATGCCGCCCTTGGTCTCGATACCGAGGGACAGCGGGGTGACGTCCAGCAGGAGGACGTCCTTGACCTCACCCTTGAGGACACCGGCCTGCAGCGACGCACCGATGGCGACGACCTCGTCCGGGTTGACGCCCTTGTGCGGCTCCTTGCCGGTGAGCTCCCTGACCAGGTCGGTCACCGCCGGCATCCGCGTCGAACCGCCCACCAGAATCACGTGGTTGATGTCGGACACCTTGATCCCGGCGTCCTTGACCGCCTGGTGGAAGGGGCCCTTGCAGCGCTCCAGCAGGTCGGCGGTGAGCTGCTGGAACTGGGCGCGGGTCAGCTTCTCGTCCAGGTGCAGCGGCCCCTCCGCAGAGGCGGTGATGTAGGGCAGGTTGACCGTGGTCTCGGAGGTGCTGGACAGCTCGACCTTGGCCTTCTCCGCGGCCTCGCGCAGGCGCTGGAGAGCCATCTTGTCCTTGGTCAGGTCGACGCCGTACGCGTTCTTGAACTGCTTGGCCAGATGGTCGACGATCCGCTGGTCCCAGTCGTCACCGCCCAGATGCGTATCGCCGTTGGTCGCCTTCACCTCGATGACGCCCTCGCCCATCTCCAGCAGCGAGACGTCGAAGGTGCCGCCGCCGAGGTCGAAGACGAGGACCGTCTGGTCGTTCTCCTTGTCGAGCCCGTAGGCCAGGGCGGCGGCGGTGGGCTCGTTGATGATGCGCAGGACGTGCAGCCCCGCGATCTCACCGGCCTCCTTGGTCGCCTGCCGCTGGGTGTCGTCGAAGTACGCGGGAACCGTGATCACCGCGTCCGTCACGTCCTCGCCGAGGTACGCCTCGGCGTCCCGCTTCAGCTTCTGCAGCACGCGAGCGGAGATCTCCTGGGCGGTGTACCGCTTGCCGTCGATGCTGCCCTCGTGCGGGAAGCGCCAGTCCTTGTCGCCCATGTACCGCTTGACCGAGCGCGCGGTGCGGTCCACGTTGGTGACCGCCTGCCGCTTCGCGACCTCGCCGACCAGCACCTCGCCGCGCTTCGCGAACGCCACGACCGACGGCGTGGTCCGCGCGCCCTCCGTGTTCGTGATGACCGTGGGCTCGCCCGCTTCCAGGACCGAGACCACCGAGTTGGTCGTACCGAGATCAATTCCCACCGTACGCGCCATGGGGCTCCGCCTCCTCATCCGCCCGCGTCAGCGGCTGCCGAGAAGTTCCCTACGCACCTACATAGAACCTGAGCCGACCCTTGTCAAGGTTGCTTCTCCGCTACGGCGCGGAGCGGCCCTCTTCCGCCTGCCGTCCCGTCCGCAGCCGGGTCAGGTCGGCCTCCAGCTCGGCAACCCTGCCCCGGAGTGCGAGGACATGGCGTACGCCGGCCAGCGTGACGCCTTCCTCGATGAGCTCGAGCACCTCGGCCACCCGGTGGATCTCCCTGCGGGAGTAACGCCGCTGGCCCGCGGCGGAGCGCCCGGGAACGACCACGCCTTGATCATCAAGGCGCCGGAGAAAGGCGACCTGCACATCGAGCATGTCGGCGACCTGCCCGATGGTGTAGAGGGCCGCGCGCTCGTCGTCGATGGGCAAGTTGGCCACGTCCAGCCCCTCTCACCGCCAAAAACCTGCAAGCCAGCTTAGAGGTTGCTTCCATAGGAGGTAAGAGAAAAGGACGGTCCGGAGCATGTGCGGGAGGTAGCCGATGTGGGGTCGGGTTCCTTTCCTTCGTTCTGCGGAGTCGCTCAGCGGTACCGGGAGCGAGGACCCCGCACGGCCTCCGAACGGCTCACTGGCCGAAGGACGACCGGCCGGGTTCCCTCCGGTGGTGCTGGCCTACGAGCGGCATGGGGCCGGCGAGCCGGTCGTACTCCTGCACGGTCTCGGGAACAGCCGGCGGGCCTGGGACCCGGTGCTGCCCCATCTCACCGACGGGCGCGAGATCATCGCTCTCGACCTGCCGGGTTTCGGCGAGTCCCCCGACCTGGACCCCGCCATACCCCGCGACCTGCCGACGGCTGCGGCACTGCTGGGTTCGGTGTTCCCGGCCTTGGGTCTGCGGCGGCCGCATGTGGTGGGGCATTCTCTGGGCGGTCTGATCGCGCTGCGGTTGGGGCAGGCGGGGCTGGCGCGCAGCGTGACCGCGCTGGCGCCGGCCGGATTCTGGAGCGAAGCCGAGCGCCGTTATGCCTACGCCGTGCTGAATGCCGTCCGGCGGGGGTCCCGGGTCCTGCCGGATGCCGTGCTGCAGCCCTCTGTCGAGTCCGGCGCGGAGGCGGCAGCCGGCGGCCGGCGCGCGCAGGCGCTCCGGTCCCGGTACCTCTCGCCCGAGCTGCTCGCGGACCTCCGCGCGATGCGGGATGCGACCGGGTTCGAGGCGGTGCTGGAGGCCGGGCGGCTCGGCGGGCTGTTCACCGGTGACATCCCCGACGTACCGGTGACCATTGCCTGGGGCAGCCGGGACGGGCTGCTGCCGAGGTGGCAGAGCAATCGGGTGCGGGCGTTGATCCCCCACGCCCGGCAGGTCGTGCTCCCCGGCTGCGGACACGTGCCCTTCCGCAGGGCGCCCGGACTGGTCGCCCGGGTCATCCTCGACGGTACGGGCAAGACGAACTGACCGGGCTGCCGGGCGGGGCCGGCGCCCGGGTGGGGCCGGCCTCGACGCGTCGGGTCAGTCCTCTCGCCAGGCGAGCTTGATGAGTCGGTTCTTGGCGTCTTCGGCGACTTCGTGGTCGGCGACGACGTCATAGCGGGCCGCGACGATCTGGCTCCGGGAAGCGAAGTCCCGGCGTCCACCGGTCATGGCGTGGCTCGCGAGCCCGAACAGCGTGCCGAAGACCGCGCCGTAGGCCACACCGCTCAGCACCAGCGTCAGAACGCCATGGCGGCCGGCGGCGAACACCGACAGCAGCAGTCCGATCAGCAGGCCGAACCAGGCACCCGTACCGGCCCCGGCCAACGCGGCCCGGCCCAGGGTGAGCCGGCCCAGCACCGTTTCGACCATGCGCAGGTCCGAACCGATGATCGCGGTGTGTTCCACCGGGAACTTGTTGTCGGCGAGGAAATCGACCGCGCGCTGGGCACCTTCATACGTCGGGTACGAGCCGACGACCGGCCTGTCGACCCCGGCGGAGGAGGAACGTTGCTCAGTCATCCGGATCTTTCTACTCCTTGCCGCCGAGAGCGATACGGCGCCGCTTGGACGAACCCGATTTCGGCAGGCGGACCCGCAGAATGCCATCGGTCAGCTCGGCCTCGGTCCGCTCGCTGTCGACACCACTGGGCAAGCCGGTGCGGTAGAAGAACCGGCCGGTGCGGCGCGACAGTACGTTCCCCTGCTGCTCTTCGGAGACCTCTCCGGTGATCCGCAGCTCGTTGTCGTCCACCTCCACGTTCACGTTCTGCTGAGGTATGCCCGGCAGTTCGGCTCGCACCAGGTAGGCGTCGTCGAGCTCTTCCTCCTCGACGGTCGGCATCCAGGTACCCTCGCGCCCGCCGGGGCTCACGGTCCGCCCGAAGAGCTGACCCATCTGGTTCCACAGAGTCTCGAACTCGGCGAACGGGTCCCAGGCGGAAAGCCCTGTTCCTTGCCGCTGCTCCAGACCACCGCCGGCACGCCGCACCGGAAGATTCATCGCTACTCCTCATGCCTCTGGCCAGGCCGCGGATGTCTCCGCCGAGGCAGCGAGCGCGGCCGGGCGCGGCCAGTAATCCGTCGCGGTGCGGGTGTCCCGGGGAGGCATGACCACTCGGCATGGATCCGGCCATCCGGGCCGGGCAGGCCCGGCCCTCAGGGCCGCCTCACCTCCGTGTGGATGGCCAGTTTGAACTGGGCGTGGGTGACCGGGGCGGGGATCTTGGGGTCAGAGGCATCGCACACCGCTGCGAAACGGCATCGCCCGGCATGCACACAGCCTCGCCCTCGCTGGGTGACGCACAACGAGCAGGTCGCCCAACACCCCGGAGAGCTTTTGGGCCCCTCAGGCAGCCCTTTCGCCTTGCGGCCGACTCTGTGTTGCCCGGTGGAGATTCGGCAGGGCCATGCGGCAGATGCGCGCCCAGGTGGAGGCGTACTGCTTGAGGAGAGGACCGGTGGTGTACGGGATGCCGTGGGCGGTGAGGATCTCGCGGACGCGAGGGGCGATCTCGGCGTAGCGGTTGCTGGGCAGGTCCGGGAAGAGGTGGTGTTCGATCTGGTGGCTGAGGTTGCCGGTGAGGACGTGGAAGACGGTGCCGCCCTCGATGTTGGCCGAGCCGAGGGCCTGACGCAGGTACCACTGCCCCCGGGTCTCGTCCTCGATCTCTTCCTCGGTGAAGGAGCGGACGCCGTCGGGGAAATGGCCGCAGAAGATGACGGTGTGGGCCCACAGGCTGCGCGCGGTGTTGGCGGTGAAGTTGCCGAGCAGGCAGGGCACGGCGGACGGGCCGGCGAGCAGCGGGAAGAGCAGGTAGTCCTTGGCGGCCTGGCGGGCGCCTTTTCGTGCGGTGTTGGCGGTGTCGCGGAGGAAGGCTCGCAGGCTTTTGCGGCGTTGGAGTACGCCGTCGGCCTCCAGGTCGTACAGGGCGGCCATCCACTCGAAGAAGGGCGCGCCCAGGGCCGCGAGAAGAGGCTGGAAGAGGTGGACGGGGTGCCAGGGCTGGTCCTCGCTCATCCGCAGGACGGTGAAGCCGAGGTCGCGGTCGCGGCCGACGACATTGGTCCAGGTGTGGTGGAGGTGGTTGTGGGTGTGCTTCCAGGCGTAGGCCGGGGTGGGGTTGTCCCATTCCCAGGTGGTGGAGTGGATCGCCGGGTCGCGCATCCAGTCCCACTGGCCGTGCATGATGTTGTGCCCGAGTTCGAGGTTCTCCAGGATCTTGGCGGTGCTGAGGGCGGCCGTGCCGGCGAGCCAGGCCGGGGGCAGCAGGGACACCGCCAGAGCGGCCCGCCCGGCGATCTCCAGGCGGCGGTGGACGGCCACGACGGTGTGGATGTAGCGGGCGTCCTCGGCGCCGCGGCGGGCGAGGACGTCGGCGCGGATACGGTCGAGCGCACGGCCCAGGGCCTCGGTGTCCGTACCGTGCGGAGGCGCGGCGGACGGGTCGGGCCGGTCGGACGGTGCGAGCAGGGCCGGAGCGGTCGAATGGGTCGGCACGGCTGTGCTCATGGTGGGTGGCTCCTCCGGTGGGCGTACGGGGGTGCTCAGGACGGTGCGCGGGGGTTTCAGAGGTCGAGGGCGACGGGGCCGCAGGCGGCCAAGACGCAGGTCTGGATCAAGTCGCCCGGCTCGCCGTGCACTTCGCCGGTACGCAGGTCGCGAACCCGGCCGTGCAGCAGCGGGCTGACGCAGCCGAAGCAGATGCCCATCCGGCAGCCGCTCGGCATGGCCACCCCGGCGGCCTCCCCGACGTGGAGCAGCGGCGTACCGGTGCCGGCGGCGGTCTCCACGCCGCTCGCTGCGAAGCGCACGGGTGCGCCCGGGGCGGCGCTGTCAGCGGCACCGGACGGCAACAGTGGTACGGGCCGGAACCGCTCGGTGTGCAGCCGCTCGGCGAGTCCCTCCTCACCCCAGAGCCGTTCGGCGGACTCCAGCAGCGCGGCGGGACCGCAGGCCCAGGTGTCGCGCTCGCGCCAGTCCGGGCAGAGGGCGGGCAGTTGCTCCGGGGCGAGGTGGCCGGCCGGGCGGGCGCCGGCGCGGGTGTGGTGCTCGTGCAGCCGGAACCACGGCACGTCCTCGGCCATCGACCGCAGTTCGGGGCCGAAGACCGTGCGGGCGGGATCGGGAGCGGAATGCACCAGCAGTACGTCGGTGCCCTCCGCGAGGCGGCCGTTGTCGGCCAGGTCGCGCAGCATGGCCATGACCGGAGTGATGCCGATCCCTGCGGTGAGCAGCAACAGTCGCCGGGGAGGCGGGTCGGGCAGCTGGAAGTCGCCCTGGGCCGGGCCGAGACGCAGTACCTCACCGGGGTGGAGGCGGTGGGCCAGGTACCGGGAGACGTGGCCGTCCGGCAGGGCCCTGACGGTGAGGGTGAACGGGTCGCCGGGCCTGCCGGGCGGAGAGGTGAGCGAGTAAGTACGCCAGTGCAGCACCCCGTCGATCCGCACGCCCACGGGAACGTACTGCCCGGCCCGGCGCGCGGGCCGCCAGCCGTGGCCGGGACGGATCACCAAAGTCGTCGCGTCCGCGGTCTCCGGCCGTACCTCCTCGACCCGCCCGGCCGGCCACCGCCGCGACAGCAGCGGATCGGCCATCGCCAGGTAGTCGTCCGGGAGCAGGGGCGTGGTCAGCCGCCCCGCCGCTCCCAGCACCAGGCGGACGACCCCCTCGGACAGCGCACTGCGAGGCAAGAGACGGGCCATGCTCCGGATGTCCTCTCCTCGACGACGAGAGATTCGATCACTGGGCTGCGGCAGCGCGCAGTACGGCGCGCAGAGACCGTCGTCCACTCTTACGAGATCGGGGGCAGGAGGCAAAGCAGCAGGGCGGTAATCCGCCGCAGCGCGCTGCGGCCGGGCCTTGGCGAGGCACTGCCGGGCTGCAGCGATCCCCTGACATCGGACGGCGCCCCTGCCGGAGGCACCACTCGACCCACGGACCGCCTGGTCCGCGGACGGGGGCGCCGGCCGAGCCTTTGGCCGGAACCGCGGTACCTGAACGCTCTGCACATGCTGCCGTCAGAGGGAGCCCGCTCGACGACGTACCGACGGAGTGGGCGAGAGGCCGGCGAGCATGCGCTGCGGCGCCTCGCCCTCGCGCCCCGGCCGGGAGGGGCACGTGCTCACCGAACGGTGTCTGTGCGAGGGGCTCGACGCCTCGTGTCATTGGCCTGGCCGGGAGGTTCGGCAGGGGCAGGGCGTGCTAGCCCATCGGGATCCCGAGGGGGGACATGCAGGCCCCGCCCTCGGTTTCCCAGGTGGCTTCCCGGCGTCGGGCGTCCCGGATGCCTTGCCCGATGACGGCCTCGTCGGCCATCAGCGCGCCTGCGGTCCGGACACTGCCGGGGATCGCGGCGGCGGTCATCAACCGGGCCGCGGCCGAGGGCTCGGTCTCGGGCGGGATCACCAGCAGGTCCCAGCGGCCGATGGTGTAGGAGAGCAGGATCAGCTTGTCGGGGTGCTGTTCGGTGAACCAGCCCACGTGCAGTGTGTGCCCGGCCACCGGAACCCTGCGCGGGACGACGGGCCAACGGGTGGGGTTCACGGTGACGCGTGTGATGCGGCCCCAGGCTTCGTCGAGCGCGGCGGCGAGCGGCGGAAGTTCGGCTTCGAGGTCGCGTGAGCGGGGCCACCAGGCCCCGTCGAGCTGGCCGGCGAGCGTGGTCGTCGGAGTGAGCGACAGGCGCGCCGGGAGCGCAGTGGCGACGTCGCGGGGCGTGGTCCGGTCGAGGGTGGTGGTCATGGCTGCCGACCTGCCCCCGGGCGGCCCTGACGGCAACCCGGCTTCTTGTGGTCGCCGGAAATGACACCCGCGTGGAAGCCGGTGTGCGAAATACTCCCGGTTTTTTCAGTGTACGCCCGTTAAGCCGCCTTTAACCGATGCGACCAGGCGTTTTCGGGATGCGTGGCAGGGCGGGTTCGCTCTGGCGGGCGGCGGGGCGGAGCGACGGGAGTAACGTATGAACAGGGCGTACTCGTACACCTCGGACGACCGGACACCTGCATCGGAGCCAGTCCTGCGACGAGGTGACGGCCGTGCCCCTGGAGGGTCGGTATGCATCATGGCTGACTTCGACACCCCCAAGACGCCTCTGCTCCTGCCGGACGCGATCCACCGGGCGGTGAAGCCCGGTATCGCGCTGCTGCGGTTGGAGACCACACGGTCCCGGCAGGGAGTCCTGGACGGCGCGTGGTGGCCGCGCACAAGGAACATCGAAACGGAACTGCCCCAACTGATCAATGCGCTGACCGAGCACCTCGGGCCGATCACCCGGGTCGGTCTCGACGCTTCCGCCTGGGAGAGCCTCCCCACCCGCCTGGTCATCGACGACCGCGTCGTACACCTCGACTCCGACCCGGTCGGCGACGACACCGTCCTCGTCACCCGCGGCGACAAGGACCACTTCGCCCTGCTGGTGGTTCCTCCGGACGCCACCGCCGACGCCGCCCGCGAAGCGATGGCCCGCGCCGTGCGCGCCGACAACATCACCCCGGCCGCACAGATCCTCGTCGCCACCCTCCCCGGCCCCGGGACCGAGTAACGGGCCTTCGGCTCAGGGTGCTCTCCCGTCCCGCCGGGGGCTCTCCTCGTCGGGCGGAAGGGGAAGGGCACCGGTGCCGTCGATGATGTCGCGGGACAGGTCGACGATGCGGATCCGGTGATGGCGGGCGTGGGCGCGCAGGCGCTGGAAGGCAGCGGCGGGATCGATGGCGTGATGGGAGGAGAGATAGCCCTTCGCCTGCTCGATGACCGTGCGGGTATTCAGGGCGCCTTGGAGCTGTGTGCTCAGTGTGCGGTGATGGTCCAGAGCGGTCTGCTGGAGCAGGGAGATCGCGGTGGAATCGGCCAGGGCCCGGGCGAGGTGGCGGTCGGCCTCGGGCAGGGGGCCGGTGGCCCGGCGGAAGAGGTTCAGCACGCCGATGATCTCCGCTCTCAGCCGGATCGGACTGGCATGCACGGAGCGGTAGCCGGCGCGGTGCGCGCGAGCGCTGAAGTCCGGCCAGCGGGACGGGGCGGTCAGGTCCAAGTGGTCGACGGCGGCGCCGTCGCGGTAGGCGCTGAAGCAGGGGCCCTCGCGGGCGTCGAGTTCGAAGAGCTCTACGAGACGGACCTGTTCGGAGGTGGTGGCGACCAGGCGCAGCGGGCCGCCGCGGGCGGCCAGCATCACCCCGGCGTCGCCGATGTCCAGGAGATCCATGCAGTGTTCGGCGACGCGGTACAGGAAGTCGGCGGGGTCGAAGTCGGCGACCAGGGTGTCGGCCACGTCGATCAGCGCGGCGGTCACCCGCATCTCACGGGACGGAGGCGCGGGCCCGTCCGGTGCGGGCGGGCCTGTTGCCGGTAACGGCGGAATGGGCACAGCAGCCTCCGGTAGTCGATGTCAGCGACCGGACCGGAAGCGTCATACACGGGGTCTGGGTGGCGACCACCCGGAATACCAGCGCTGTCCTGCGGCCAGACTACGCCCCGGGCGCGGCCCTTTCAGCCTGGCCGAATGCCTGCGTCCGCCTCGCCACGAGGTGCCTCGCACGGAAGCCTTGAGCCCGCGCCTCCGCACGGCCATTGCGGTGGGGTTGGGCGTAGGCTGGCACTGCTGCCCGCACATGATGCTGTTGCTCTGCTTGGCTACCCTGACATTGGCTTCCGATCGGGCAGTTCGGCGGTGAGTGCCGGAGACCGGAACCGTACCGATGGACACACTCTGGGCCGCTGGCGGCCTCAACAACTGTGTTCTGAGCTTCCCGTGAGGCCCCCGCGGCCGGAGGCCGCGAGGTTGGCCCACTACCTTGCCCGCCACCACGACGGGCCGGGCTCCATCGCCGCCGCGTGCCGGGCGGCGCTGCAGCCTCCCTGCTCGGTAGGGCTGACGCTGGCTGCGGATGCCGCGCTGGCCCGCCGGATCTCGCTGTGCGGCGACGGCCCGCTGGCCGACGCGGGTGAGACGCTGCAGATCAACCTGGGCGAGGGGCCGTGCGTGCAGGCGCTGCAGCAGCGGGCCACGGTACTCGCGGCTGATCTGACCGACCCCGGCACCGTGCGGCTGTGGCCCATCTTCGCCAGTCAGGCCCAGGACCGGGGAATCCATGCGGCATTCGCCCTGCCCGCCGCATCCCACCCCCGCTTCGCAGACCGGGCGGGCATCGTCCTGTCCCTGTACCGCGACCGGTCCGGCCCGCTGTCACCAGCCGACCAACACACCGCCCACATCCACCTGGAAGCCGCCCAACTCCTCCTCCAAGCCGCCTGTACCTCCGCGCCCGAGGACGATCCCCCCTTCCTCCGCTTCACACCGCGCCAGGCAGCCGTCCACCAGGCAGTCGGTGTGATCATGCAGCGCCACCACCTCTCCGCCGACCACGCGCTCGACCGGCTGCGCGCCCACGCCCACAGCCGTGGCATCGATCTCAGCGACCTCGCCCATGCGGTCGTCCACGAGGGCCTGGCCCTCCCCGACTAGCCACCGCGGCCCGGACCAGGAACGCTCTTCGGGTTCGCTTGTCCAGCCTCCGACGCGTTCCGGCGGAACGGAGATGCGCCGGTAGCCCGGCAGGGAAGGCGCCATCGAAGGACTACGCCTCCCCCTTCCGAGTCGGCACGTTCGGCCCCGCCAGGCACAGGGCATCAGGCCAGTTCAGCCCGTCTTTCAGGGCCGCTTCACGTCCGTGTGGATGGCCAGTTTGAACTGGGCGTGGGTGATCGGGGCCGGGACCTTGGTGTCGCCGCTGCCGCGGGCGGAGATCTTGAGGCCGATCGGGGTGCCGGGGTGGACGAAGATCTGCCACATGTAGGTCTTGTACTGGCCGCCGCCCGTCTTCCAGGTGTCCGTCGTGGCCGTGGAGTCATAGCCGCCGGCGCTGTTCAGGGGGTCGCGGACGAAGCGGGCGCGGTACTCGTTGGGGCGGGAGTCGGCGGCCCAGAAGACCATCGCGGAGAGCACGCCCCAGCCCTCGTGGCTGGGCCATATCAGTCCGGAGCGGGCGTCGGGGAAGACCGAGGGCTCGCCGCCGCCGTTGGCCGGGTCGTGCATCCGCCACGGGTCGTAGCTCTCGTCCGACGCGCCGTACGGGAAGCGGACGAGGTGGTAGCCGTCGGAGTCGTAGGAGATCTTCTGGGTGCGTGCGCCGTGCCGTTTCGCGTCCCACAGCAACGAACAGATGGTGACGGACACCTGGGCCTCCTTCGGAAAGCCGGCGGCGCGCGTTCCGTGCGGCGCGCCGGACGGTGAACGTAAGGGGCTGGAGGGCCGCGGTCAATGCCGCGGGACGGTGGACACGAGCTGACGGCTTTAGTTCGGGTTCGGCACCGGTTTCGTTCGGGTGGCGGGCCCAGGGCAGCGGTTTTCTTGCACAGCCGCGCACAGTCGCGCAGTTGGCGCACGACTCGCCGCGGGACGCACGCGGTCGTCTACGTTCTGCTGAGGTTGGCGTACGGCACAGTCCGGACGGTGGTGCGGTCGGAGGGCGGCGGACGATGGCCGGGGAGGCGACGCGGCGCGGCACACTGCCCGTACAGCGGCTGCGGGCCGGGGACCACGCATTCTGCCGGTACACCGACCGGCCCAGGTGGGACCTGGTCGCCGCGTACACGTGGACGGGGCTGGCACGCGGCGAGAAGGTCATCATCTGCCCCGCGCCGCAGGCCGACCGCGACACGGTGCGGGAGCGGCTGGAGGAGCACGGTCCCTCGCTCGACCACGTCTGCGCCCGCGGCCAGTTGGTGTTCGCCAGCATGCGCACGCTGCTCCTCCCCGACGACCGCTTCTCCGCCGCCCGCCAGCGGCAGCGCATCCAGGAGGAGATCACCGGCGCGCTCGCCAAGCGCTTCGCCGGGCTGCGCGCGTACATCGACATGCGCTGGATCGCCGACCTCGGCGCGGACGTGGAGGAGGTGATGGCCCGCGAGGAGAACGCGGCGCAGCTCTTCGCCACCCGCGTCTACAGCGAGGTCTGCGCGTACGACACGAGCGCTTTCGAGCCGGCGGTGCTCGACGCCATGCACGCGGCCCATCCGCACGACCTGCTCGACGGGCCGGGGTCGCTGCGCGCGCTGCACGCGGCGGGCCTCGTCCGGCTGGTCGGGGAGGCCGACATGGCCACCCAGATCGAGTGGATCTCCGCGCTGCGCGAGGCGTTCAAGCGCTCGGCGCACGACGGCCGGCTGGTCGTGGACCTCTCCCGGCTGCACTTCCTCAGCGTCGGCTGCGCCTCGGACCTGCTGAACCTCGCCACCGACGCGCACCGCCACGGCCGTATCGAAGTACGCCTGGACCACGGCAAGGCCACCCTGCTCGTCGGCCTCGGGAGCCGGTACCTCAGCCACGTCGTCCTGGTAGAGGATTCCTGAAGATTTTCCTCGGTGGCTTCAACGCGGAGCGTCCGTGCCGCGTACTCCCTGGGACGGTGATCGACTCTCGGCGTTGGAGGAGGACGGGCGCATGCGTGTGCGGTGGGCGGGACTTCCGGGGCGGAGCCGGTAGTGGGCGGGCTGCTCCGGCGCGTGCGCCGCCGCGGGACGGCCGACGCACCCGGCAGGACGGCCGACGCACCCGGCGCCAAGCCGCCGGCCGGGAACGGGCCCGCGGCTGCCGGGGAGACGCTGGACGGGGAGACGCTGGACGGGGAGGCGGACGTACGGACCGCCTACCAGCGGTACGGCGGTGAACTGTACGGCTTCGCGTTCAACGCGCTGGGCGATCACCAGCTCGCCGAGGACGTGGTCCAGGAGACCTTCATCCGCGCCTGGCGCGCGGCGGACGGCTTCGACGCGGCCCGCGCGACGCTGCGCACCTGGCTCTTCGCCATCGCCCGCAACGCGGTGGTGGACGCCGTGCGCCGCCGGTCCGTGCGCGACCGCGCGGACCGCCGCGAGCAGCGGGAGCCGGAGCCGGTCCGCACCGACGTCTTCGACCACCTGCTGACCCGCATCGAGCTGGACGAGGCGCTGCTGCGGCTCTCCGACGATCAGCGGCAGGCCGTCGTGGAGGTCTACTTCCTCGGCCGGACCTGCGCGGCCCTCGCCGCCGAGCTCGGCATCCCGGCGGCCACCATGCGCAGCAGGCTGTACTACGGTGTCCGCGCGCTACGGAGCATCCTGGAGGAGAACGGATGGCTGGCCCCATGAGTGCCCTGTGCCAGGCGGTCCGTTCGCAGGCGACCGAACTCCTGCTGCTGGGACGCCCGCTGCCGGCGGCCCTGACCCGGCATCTGGCCGGGTGCGAGGAGTGCGCGGCCGAGTGCGAAGGCGTGCGCCGGGTGGTGCGGACGTTCGAGCGCGCGGAGGGTGCGCCGTCACGGCTGCCCGCGTCCGCGCTCCTCCCGTTTCCCTCGCCGGAACCGCTCCCCTCGCCGGAACCGCCGCCCTCGTCCCTGCCGGTCCCCGCGTCCCGGCCCCGCCCCCGGCGTGCGCGCCGGGCCGCCCTCCTGGCGGCCGCCGCCGTGCTGGCCGCCATCGCGTTCCTGGTGCCGGTGGCCGTGCACGACCGGGACAGCGGCCCGGTGGACGTCGTCACGGTGGCCCGCGAGGGGCTGATGATCCCGCACCCGTGGGGCACCGAGGTACCGGTGTCGCTGTCCGGGCTCACGCCCGGCCGGACGTACCGGATGATGACGGCCGACGCCGACGGGAATCGCGTACCCGCCGGCAGCCTCACCGCGCCCGGTCCCGGCGCCCGGACCCGCATGATGACCGCGATGGCCCGGGACGCCATCAAGTCGCTGCTGGTGGAGGACCAGGACGGCCGGCTGGTCGCCGACCTCCCGGTACGGCCGCTGCGGTCCCCCGGCCCCACGGCCGGCGGCACCGCGACCGGCTGAGTACGGGCTCCCGCGCGCGGCCGCTCACCGCGCCCAGCGCAGTACCAACGGGTCGTGGCGGCGGGCCAGTTCGAGGAGGCCGGCGCGGGTCGCGGGCGGTACCGGGCCGAAGGGCGCGCGGGTGCGGTCCGAGGCGATGATGCCGCCCTCGGCCATGAGGATCTTCTGCGCGCGCAGTCCGCACTGCCGGTTCTCGTAGTGGATCAGCGGCAGCAGCTCCTCCCAGTCCGCGACCGCCCCGGCCCGGTCGCCCGCGTGGTACTGCCGCACGATCCGGCCGAGCCGGTCGGGCACGGTCGAGCTGGACATCGTGCCGACCGCGCCGGCGTCCAGGTCCGGTATGAGCGTGACGGCCTCCTCGCCGTCGAACGGGCCCTCCAGCCGGTCGCCGACCGCGGCGATGAGGGTACGGAGCTTGTCGGCGGCGCCCGGCGTCTCGATCTTGGCGTACCGCAGCTGCGGCACCTCCTTGATCAGGTGGACGAGGACGCCGACGGGCAGCGGCGTGGTGGACATGGGGGCGTCCTGGACCATGAGCGGGAGGTCGGTGGCGGCGGCCACGGTGGTGAAGTAATCGGTCAGCGCCGCCTCGGGAACGGCCATCGTGGCGCCGAAGAACGGCGGCATCAGCATGATCATGTCGGCGCCCATCGCCTGCGCCTCGCGGCTGCGGCGGGCCGCGACGCGGGCGCTGTAGTGGCTGGTCGTCACGACCGTCGGGACGCGGCCCGCGGCGCGTTCGAGGACGGTACGGCACACCTGGTCGCGTTCCTCGTCCGTCAGCGAGAACTGCTCGGAGTAGTTGGCGAGGACGCACAGCGCGTCGGCGCCGCCGTCGATGAGGTAGTCGACGACCCGGGCCAGCCCGGCGAGGTCCAGCTCCTCCTCGTCGTCGAAGACCGTCGGGACGACGGGGATCACACCGCTCAGGGGCGTCGTCAGCATGGGAGCCTCTCTGATCGCGTTCGCATTCGAAATATCGAACGTTGTCCGACCTACTGAGCGGGAGCGTAAAGCCGCCTTCTGAGCGGCGTCAATGAGCGGGTGTACGGGCATACCTGAGAGCGCATCAGCAGACCCGGCCCGCCGGCCGCCCCGCCCACGTAACGAGGTGCTCATGGTCCCGCCCGCAGCCGCCCGCGCCCTCCGCCTCCAGCCCCAGGACGACGTCGCGGTCGCGACGGCCGACACCCCGGCGGGCAGCACCGTCGACGCGGGCGGCGAGACCGTACTGCTGCGGGACGACGTGGCACGCGGACACAAGATCGCGCTGCGCGCCGTCCGTCGGGGCGCGCCCGTGCTGCGGTACGGCCAGGTCATCGGCTTCGCGGCGGCGGACATCGCGCCCGGCGACCATGTCCATCTGCACAACCTGGAGTACCGGGAGTTCGAGCGCGGCTACGAGTTCGCCGTGGACGCCCGGCCGACGGAGCTGCTGCCGGAGTCCGAACGCGCCACCTTCCAGGGCTATGCGCGCGCCGACGGCTCGGTCGGCACCCGGAACTACCTGGGGATCCTCACCAGCGTCAACTGCTCGGCCACCGCCGCGAAACAGATCGCCGCACGGCTGCGGTACTCCGGCGTCCTGGACGACTACGACCACATCGACGGCGTCGTGGCGCTCACCCACGGCCAGGGCTGCGGGCTCGCCGCGGACGGCGAGGGCATCGAGGTACTGCGGCGCGTCCTGCGCGGCTACCTGACGCACCCGAACTTCGCCGGCTTCCTGCTCCTCGGGCTGGGCTGCGAGGACAACCAGATCGCGGCACTGACCGACGGGCTGCCGCTCCGTGCGGATCTACAGGTCTCCGCGAGCACGATCCAGGAGCTCGGCGGTACGAAGAAGACCGTGGCGGCCGGCGTCGAGCGGCTGACCGCCATGCTGCCGGCCGCCGACCGCGCCCGCCGCACGACCGTGCCGGCAGGCGAGCTGATCCTCGGCACCAACTGCGGCGGCTCCGACTCGTATTCCGGCATCACCGCCAACCCCGCGCTCGGCAACGCGGTCGACCGGCTGGTCCGGCACGGCGGCACCGGCATCGTCGGCGAGACGCCGGAGATCTACGGCACGGAGCACCTGCTCGTGCGCCGCGCCGTCACGAAGGAGGTCGGCGAGAAGCTGCTGGAGCGGATCGCGTGGTGGCGCGAGTACACCGCGAAGAACGGCGGGTCGATGGACAACAACCCCTCCCCCGGCAACAAGGCGGGCGGCCTCACCACCATCCTGGAGAAGTCGCTCGGCGCGGTCGCCAAGGGCGGCACGACGGCCCTCGCCGACGTGGTCGACTACGCGGCACCGGTCACGTCCAAGGGCTTCGTCTTCATGGACACCCCCGGCTACGACCCGGTCTCGGTGACCGGCATCGTCGCCGGCGGCGCGAATGTCGTGTGCTTCACGACAGGCCGCGGCTCGGCCTTCGGCTGCGCTCCCGTACCGAGCCTGAAACTCGCCACCAACTCCCCGTTGTACGCGCACATGACCGACGACATGGACATCAATACCGGCGGCATCATCGACGGCACCAACACCGTCGAGGAAACGGGGCGGGCTATTTTCGAACGCGTCCTCGCGGTCGCCTCGGGTGAGCCCACGAAGAGCGAATCGATGGAATACGGCGAGGAGGAATTCGTGCCGTGGCACATCGGCACGGTCATGTGATCATCAGGAATGTGACCACGGTGCGGTGACCGGGGAAATACCGGCACGGACAAGACGTATCACGATGTGAGACAGCAGGGAGTCGCGTTGCGGTGAGCTGCGCGGCTGTCCGACACTCCCTCGTCGGGAACACCACCCTTTGTTCCCGGGTAACCCAGAGAGTTCGGATAAACACCGTGAGTCTGCTGCGAAAAAAGCCCCTGGAACGCGCGCTGAAGGAGGCTCGCGGAGAAGGCGAACAACGCCTTCGCCGTGATCTTTCCGCGCTGGATCTCACGATCCTCGGGGTGGGTGTCATTCTCGGCACCGGAATCTTCGTACTGACCGGCACGGTGGCCCGGAACATGGCCGGCCCCGCCGTGGCGCTCTCCTTCGTCGTCGCCGCCGCGGTCTGCGCCTGCGCCGCGCTGTGTTACGCGGAATTCGCGTCCTCGGTGCCGGTCGCCGGGTCCGCGTACTCCTACTCCTACACCTCGCTCGGCGAGCTGCCCGCCTGGATCATCGGCTGGGCGCTGAGCCTGGAACTGACGCTGGCCACCTCGGTGGTCGCGGTCGGCTGGTCCGGCTATCTGAGCTCCATGCTCAACGGCATCGGCGTGCATCTGCCGGCGGCGCTGAGCGGCGGCGACGGCTCGGTGATGAACCTGCCGGCCGCGCTGCTCATCCTCGTACTGACCGGTGTGCTCATCGCGGGCGGCAAGCTGTCCAAGGGCGTCACGAACGTGCTCGTCGCGATCAAGCTCGCCATCGTGCTGCTGGTGATCATCGCGGGCGCGTTCCTGATCGACACCGCGAACTACCACCCCTTCGTGCCCGACGCCCAGCCGACCGGCAAGGTCTCCGGCCTCCAGGCCCCGCTGCTGCAGGTGCTCACCGGCATCACCCCGACCGCGTTCGGCGTGGCCGGCATCCTGAGCGCCGCCGCCATGGTCTTCTTCGCGTACATCGGCTTCGACATGG
This sequence comes from Streptomyces sp. NPDC053542, assembly GCF_044544685.1. Classification (NCBI taxonomy): domain Bacteria; kingdom Bacillati; phylum Actinomycetota; class Actinomycetes; order Kitasatosporales; family Streptomycetaceae; genus Streptomyces; species Streptomyces sp. NPDC053542. The sequence continues at coordinate 152,845 of NZ_JBITXL010000007.1, read as the reverse complement.
TCGCCACCACCGCCGAGGAGACCCGCAAGCCGCAGCGCGACCTGCCGATCGGCATCATCGCCTCGCTGGTCATCGTCACCGTGCTCTACGTCGCGGTGTGCCTGGTGGTCACCGGTATGCAGCACTACTCGGAGCTGTCGGTGCAGGCACCGCTCGCGGACGCCTTCACGGCCAAGGGGCACCCGGGCTTCGCCACGGTCATCAGCGTGGGCGCGGTGGTCGGCCTGACCGCCGTGAGCCTGATCTGCTTCCGCTCCCAGAGCCGGGTCGTCTTCGCGATGGCCCGCGACGGCCTGCTGCCGAAGGCGCTGTGCAAGGTCGACCCCAAGCACGGCACGCCGAAGATCAACCTGTGGGTGCTGGGCGTCATCATGGCCTGCCTGGCCGCGTTCCTGAAGTTCGACCTGCTCGCCGAGATGGTCAACATCGGGACGCTGTTCGCGTTCGCCGCGGTCTCCGCGAGCGTGCTGATCCTCCGGCGCACGGCCCCCGACCTGCCCCGCGCGTTCCGTACGCCCTGGGTGCCTTTCATCCCCCTCGTCTCGCTCCTCTGCTGCCTCTACCTGATGCTCAACCTCCAGGTCATCACCTGGATCGGCTTCCTGGTCTGGCTCGCGGCGGGCCTCGCGCTGTACTTCGGTTACGGCCGGCGGCACAGCGCGCTGGGCAAGCGGGCCGAGGAAGTTCCGGCGGCGAAGACGGAGGCGGGCTAACCTCACGCCGGAGCCGCCGCCACAGGGGCGCGGCATGGGGAGGAGAGACCGCCAGTGACCAGCGAACAGCCGGCGACCACCGGACAGCCGCCGATCATGGACGACCGCGCCTTCCCGCCGCTGCGGGGCGGGGAGCGGGAGATGCTCCGCGGCTTCCTCGACTTCCATCGCGCCACGCTCGCGAGGAAGTGCGCGGGGTTGACCGACGAGGAACTGCGCCGCCGCTCCATGCCGCCGTCCACGCTGACCCTGCTCGGCCTGGTGCGGCACCTGGCGGAGGTGGAACGCACCTGGTTCCGCCAGGTGATCAACGCCGAGGACATCCCTCTCCTCTGGTCTCCCGAGGACCGCCAGGCCGCGTACGACGCGAGCGGCGCCACCCGTTCCGAGGCGTTCGCGGCCTGGGAGGCCGAGGTCGCGCATGCCCGGCGGATCGAAGCGGCGGCGCCCTCGCTCGAGGTGACCGGCCACTGGGCGCGCCGGGACGCGGACGTGTCGCTCCGCTTCGTCATGCTGCACGTCATCCACGAGTACGCCCGTCACAACGGCCACGCCGACTTCCTGCGCGAGGGCATCGACGGGACGGTGGGCTTCTGACGCTTCTGGTCAGGGGTTACCCGGCCTCGGCCGTCGCCTCCCGTACGAGGTCCAGGGCGCGGCCGAGGGTGGCCAGCCGGGCGTCGAGGGTGTCGCCTGCGGGGTACAGCCGTACGGTGTCGACACCCGCGGCCTGCCAGACCCGCAGCCGGGCGCGGACCATGTCCACCGTCCCGATGAGCGTCGTGCCGAGCACCATCTCGTCGGTGACCAGCGCGGCCGCGCCCTCCCGGTCGCCGGCCTGCCAGCGCTCCCGTACCTCGGCCGCGGCCTCGGCCCAGCCCTGGCGGCTGTAGGCGCGGTTGTAGAAGTTCGTACTCGCCGAGCCCATGCCGCCGAGGCTGAAGGCCAGTTCCTTCTTGCGCCCGGCCACCATCGCGCGCAGCGCGCCCTCGTCCTCGGCGAACGCCACCTCGGCGCCCTGGCAGACGTCCAGCTCCGCGCGGGTGCGGCCCGCTGCGGCCAGCCCCGCGTCCAGGTGGTCAAAGTACGCCTCCTCGGCTCCCTCGGGCACGAAGGAGGTGCCCAGCCAGCCGTCGGCGATCTCGCCGGTCAGCCGCAGCGTCTTCGGCGAGAGGGTGGCGAGGTAGACCGGGATGTCGTGCTCGGCGCGCATCGACAGGCGCATCGGGCGGCCCTCGCCGCCCGGCAGCGGGATGGTGAACTCCCGCCCGGAGTAGCTGATCTTCTCGCCGGACGCGGCCTGCCGCACGATCTCGACGGTCTCCCGCATGCGGCGGAGCGGCCGGGCGAACGGCACGCCGTGCAGCCCCTCGATCACCTGCGGCCCGGACGGACCGAGCCCCAGCAGGAAACGCCCCTCCGAGATCTGCGAGAGGGTGATCGCGGCGCGGGCGATGGCCATCGGGGTGCGCGTACCGAGCTGGATGATGCCCGAGCCGAGCAGCATGCGCTCGGTGCGCGCGGCGAGGTAGCCCAGCGGGGAGGGGGCCTCCGCGCCCCATGCCTCGGCCACCCAGCAGATGTCCATGCCCAGCTTCTCGGCCTCGGTGACGTAGTCCACCAGCTCCGGCCAGGGGCCGCCGGACGCCTCGATCGTCGTCGCGGTACGCATCAGCCGGCCGCCTGTCCGGAAGCGCTGCGCTCGGCCCGTTCCCTGAGCGCGTCGAGCGTGGCGGTGATGTTCCGCTCGAACTCCCGCAGCCGTACGAAGACGATCTTCTGCTCCTTCTCCGGCATCCGCTCGATGGCCCGCGAGAGCCCCGACCGGCCGGGCCCCAGCCGGACCCACTGCCGCAGCCGGGTGCCGCCGTCCTCGGGGACGAGGGTGAACCGCCAGGTGGCGGAGGGGTGTTGGGGGTCCTCGACGGCCCAGGCGAAGGCGCGTGGCGGGTCGCACTCCACGACGTACGAGGTGGTCTGCCACTCCCCCAGCGCCTCATGGGCGCTGTGACCGGTGAAACGGGCCCCGAGGGCCGGCCCCGACGCGCCGTCCAGCCACTGCGCCGACCGCAGTTCGGCGCTCAGCTCCGGCATCAGCCCGATGTCGGACACCAGCTCCCACACCCGTTCCGGCGGGGCTCCGATCCAGGTGGCCGCTTCGACCGTCGGCCCGTCCGCATACCGCGCACCCGTCCACTCCATGCCTGGCAAGCCTCCTCAGCACCACCCCTTGCCGGGGCTTTGACCTCCAAAGTTGCGTAGATAGACTTACCTGTCAAGGGCAAGCACCGCCGATGCGGCGTGGTGGCTCAGTGCCGGCTCAGTGCCCGAACCGCTCCCGTACGTCCGGCCGTTCGGCCAGCTTCGGCGGATAGCCGGGGCCCATCCGGGCGTGGGTGTTCCCGGCCGTCATCGGCTCGCCGCAGTCGGCGCAGACCACCTCGGCGTGGCTGTCGTGCCCGCACGGGTCGTGCCGGAAGACGACCGGCGGGCCCTGCTCACCGGCCAGCCAGCGGTCGCCCCACCGGTTCATGGCCAGCAGCACGGTGTAGAAGTCGCGCCCCTTCTCGGTGAGGACGTAGTCGTACCGCACGGGCTCGGTCTGGTACGGCCGCTTCTCCAGCAGCCCCTCGTCCACCAGTCGGCGCAGCCGGTCCGTCAGCGTGTTGCGGGCGATCCCCAGCGACTCCTGGAACGCGTCGAACCGCCGGATTCCGTAGAACGCCTCGCGCAGCACCAGCGGCGTCCACCAGTCGCCCAGCAGATCCATCGTGCGCGCGATCGAGCAGGGCCAGTGGGCAAAGGATGTCCGCCTCATGCGGCCAGGATACGGAAGACGCGGACCGTCTCGTGAGAAGACCCAGCAGGAGAGCGGGGGTGCGGGACGGTGGCCGGCCGACCGCGCGGGGTGCGCGCGGCCGGCCGTACGGGCGTCAGCAGACGGGCCGCTGTGCGTGTGCCGGGTCGAGGGCGTTGAGGACGAGCCGGGTCGCGGCCCTGTCGTAGCTGATGCCGATGTGCTCGGTGGCGTTCGCCGGACAGACGTCCTGGAGGGTTGCCTTGGTGACGTTCGGCCCCGGCTCGAGGAAGGCCGAGGTGTAGGGGGTGACCACCTCGTCGTACCGGGTGGTGATGACCGTGTACGTGACGCCCGGCTGCGTCTCGCCGCCGGCGTTGAGCTCCTTGAGGAAGTCCGAGCCGGTCAGCTGCTGGCGGCAGGCGGGGCAGCCCGCGCCCAGCGCGTCCTCGGCGCCGGGGATCGCGCGGGCGAGCAGCGCGAGGCCGGCCAGCGAGGTGCCGTGATTGGAGGGCACCAGCGCCACCAGCTTGTCGACCTTCGCCGCGCCGCCGAGCCGGCCGAGGTAGTAGCGGGGCAGCAGGCCGCCCTGCGAGTGGCCGACCAGATCGACCCGGTCGGCGCCGGTCGCGGCGCGCACCTTGTCGACGAAGGCGGCGAGCTGCCCGGCGGACGCGGGGATGTCGCCGGTGCCCAGGACCGGCTGCCCTTCGTCGCCTCCGTGGTTGAGGGCGTAGACGCAGTACCCCGCGTCCTTCAGCTTCGGGGCCAGGGCCGCCCAGTTGTCGTAGCGGTTCTCGAAGGTGCCGTGGACGAGGACGACCGGGCGGGGGTGCGCCTGGTCCGGCTTGCAGGCCCAGTCGTTGGCGCCGGCGGGGACGGCCGCCGGGTGTGCCGCCGAGTAGAAGAAGGCGGACAGGAAGTCGCTCTGCGGCGGGCCTTCGGGCTCGGCCGCCGCGGTTCCGGCCGTCGCTGTTCCGACCTCAGGGGCGGCGGTCGTGAGGTCGGGCGCGGAGGCGGTCGTGGGTGCCGCCGACGACCGGTCGGCCGTCGCGCCGGACAGGCCGAGGCCGCCCGCCACGGCGAGGCCCACGGCAACGGCCGTCAGCCGGCGCCGGCGCGGTGCGCGCATGGTCCCGTTTCTGCGCATGGATCGTTCCCCTCTTGCCGGTCGGAGCCGGCAGGGACGGTGGGCAGGACAAGGAGGTGCGGACGCGGCGCGCGGGATTTCCGTCACAACTCGTTTCGGCCGAGTCACTCGGAAGCTACCGACGCGTAACGTCGTCACCACGCTGTCCTCGCGGCCCGGGACGCACCAGAGGAACACCGCGTCCGGCGCGCAAAGGTGTCACCCCCCTGACACTCCGGCGGCGTCGCGGCTCACCGTGCACAGCCCTTCGGACCACCGCCCGCGCGGGCGGACCTCACCCAGGGAGACCATCGATGCAGGCACCGGAGCAGACCTTCAGCCGCCGTCCGTGGCACGAACTCCCGCCGGTGCTGGGCACATTGATCCGCCCGCGGATCGGGGAGATCGCCGGCGACATGGTCGACGTGATCCGCGAGGAGGTGCCCGCTTACCGGCGGCCGCTGGACTCCCCGCTCGGCCGGGACCTGTTCGGCGCGGTGCGCCGCGCGCTGCGCCAGTTCGCCGAGCTGACGGAGCACCCGGACAGCCGCCAGGACCACCACGTCGCGCACTTCCGGCACCTGGGGCGGGTGGAGTTCCTCAACGGCCGGACGACGGACGGGCTGCAGGCCGCCTTCCGGGTCGGCGCCCGGGTCGGCAGCCGGCGCTACGCGGAGCTCGCCCGCACCGCCGCGCTGCCGCCCGACGTCGTCCTGCCGCTGCACGAGGCCGTACTGACGCACATCAACGCGCTGTCCAACGAGGCGGTCCGCGGCTTCGGCGCGGCCCAGTCGCGGACCGAGGGCGAGGTGCAGCGCGGCCGGCGCGCGCTGGCCGAGGCGCTGCTGGAAGGCGCGCGGGGCCCGGCGCCCGAACGGCTGCGGGCGCTCGCGGCGCGCGCCCGGTGGCCGCTGCCCAAGAGCGTCGCCGTACTGATCGCCCGGCCCACCCCCGGTGCCGCCCAGCCGGCCCCCCGCGGCCTGCACGAGGACGTGCTGGTCCTGCCGCGCGGCGGCGACCTGGTGCTCGTCGTGCCCGAGCCGGAGGACGGCGGGCTGCTCGGCCCCGTGCGGAACGCGCTGCGCGGGCGCCGGACCGTGCTCGGACCGGCCGTCCCGCCGGCCGACGCCTGGGTCTCCCACCACTGCGTCCGGCTCGCGATGGGGCACCCCCGGTACGCCGCGGCGGCGGAGCCGGAGTTCCAGGCGGTCGGTGAGCTGATCCCGCTCGCCGACGTGCATCTCCTCGGGTCGGCGCCCGTCGGGCGGCTGCTGGGCGACCGGCTGCTCGGCGCGCTCGCCGGTCTGCCGGCCGGCACCGCCGCTCGGCTGGCGGAGACGCTGGACGCGCTGCTGATGTCCTGGGGCCGCACGGCTCCCGAGGTGGCCGGGGCGCTGGGCATCCACCCGCAGACGGCCCGCAAGCGGCTGCGCCGCCTGGACACCCTCTTCGGCGACCGCCTCGCGGACCCGGCCTTCCGCTTCGAGGCCCTGCTGGCCCTGCGCACCAGGGCCCTGCGGCAGCCGGCGCCGGACTGAGAACCTCTGGGGCTAGGGCGCATCCGTGAACTGCTTACGCAGCTCGCGCTTGAGGACCTTGTGGCTGGGCCCGAGCGGGTAGGCGTCGACGAACTCGACGCGGCGCGGGTACTTGTACTTGGCCAGCCGCTCCTTCGACCAGCCGATGATCTCCTCGGCGGTGGGGGCCGGGTCCGCGTGCTCGTCGCGGATGATCACGGCGCAGACCTCCTCGCCGTGCGTGGGGTGCGGCAGGCCGATGACCGCGGCCTCGGCGATGCCGGGGTGGCGCAGCAGCACCTCTTCGACCTCGCGCGGGTAGACGTTGAAGCCGCCCCGGATGATCAGGTCCTTCTTGCGGTCGACGATACGGAGGAACCCGTCGGCGTCCTTGGTGCCGAGGTCCCCGGTGCGGAACCAGCCGTCGACAAGCGCCGCCGCGGTCTCCTCCGGGCGGCCGAGGTAGCCCGCGAAGACGTTGTGGCCGCGCACCACGACCTCGCCGAGCTCGCCGGCGGGCAGCAGGTCGATGCGGTCGGCGGGCTCGGGCGCGGCGATCTCCACGTCGACGCCCCAGACCGCGTGGCCCACCGTGCCCGCACGGGTGCCGAAGACCCGCTGGTTGACGGCCGCGGTCGGCGAGGTCTCGGAGAGCCCGTAGCCCTCGTAGACCGGTGCGTCGAAGACCTCGGTGAACTTCTCCAGCACCGGTACCGGGAGCGAGGCGCCGCCCGAGACGCACCGCCGCAGTCTGGGCAGTTCGGCCGCCGTGCCCGCGGCCTCCAGCAGCCGTACGTACATCGTCGGGACGCCCTGGAAGGTGGTGACGCCCTCGCGCACCATCAGCTCCAGGGCCGCGGCGGCGTCGAAGCGCGGCTGCAGGACGAGCGTCGCGCCGCGCCGCCACATGGAGTTCATGCTCGCCGTCTGCCCGAAGGTGTGGTACAGCGGCAGCGCGCCCAGGGTGATGTCGTCAGGGCGCACCTCGTGCGAGTCAAAGGCGTTGGTGGTCGCGTTCATGACCAGGCTGAGGTGGGTGAGCACGGCGCCCTTCGGGACGCCCGTCGTGCCGCTGGTGTAGAAGACCACGGCCGGGTCCTCGGCCTCGCGGGTGACGTAGGCCGGCAGCGGCTCGACGGTCTCGGCGAGGTCCTCCAGGCGGCCGTCCGCGCCCGGCACCCGGACCTCGGGCCCGATCGTGACCATCCGCGCGCCCGTGGCGGCCGCGGCCTCGCCGCCGGTCGCGGCCCGGCCGGCGTGGCAGAGCAGCAGCTTCGCGCCGCTGTCCCGGAGGACGTGCGCCACCTCGCCCGCGGAGAGCAGCAGGTGGACGGGGACCACGACGGCGCCCGCGGCGAGGATCGCGTAGTACGCGCGGGGGAATTCGGCGGTGTTCGGCGCCATCAGGGCGACCTTGTCACCGGGCCGTACGCCGAGCGCGCCGAGCGCCGCCGCCTGCGTCCTGGCCTGCCGCCACAGCTCCGCGAAGGTGATCCGCCGCTCGCCCTCGACGAGCGCGAGGTGGTCGGGGCGGCGCCGGGCGGCCTCGGCGAGGATGGTGGCCAGGGACAGGGTGGTCATGTGCGGATGCTCCTGTTCGCCGTGTACGACGCTGTGTACGACGCGCCCGCTACCCGTAAACTAGCGGTGCAAGTTTTTCGCACCCTACTCCGCCGTAACGCAGCTGAAAAGGGGTGCTCCGCGACCGTCCGGACACCCACCGTGTAGGGTCCACACCTCGCCGACCTGCCGAGGAGACGTGCCGTGGCCCGCCCGCGCCAACCACTGCTCAGCCGCGACCGCATCATGGAAGCGGCCCTGCGCATCGTCGACGACGAGGGGCTCCAGGCCCTGTCCACGCGGCGGCTCGCGGCCGTCCTCGGCGTCACGGGCCCCTCGCTCTACAACCACTTCCGGACCATGGACGAGCTGGTCGACGCGCTCGTGGACCAGGTCGTCGGCCAGGTCGACCTGTCGATGTTCGGCCGCCTGGACTGGCAAGAGGCGCTGCGCGACTGGGCCCGCTCCTACCGCGCGGCCCTCGCCGGCCACCCGAACCTCGTCCCGGCCCTCATGCGCCCCTCCGCCCACCGCCCGAACTCCCTGCGGCTGGCCGACGCCGTCTTCGGCGGCCTGGTCGCGGCGGGCTGGCCGCGCGCGCACGCCACGCACATCGGCGCCTCGATGCGGTACTTCATCACCGGCTCGGCCCTCGGCTCGTTCGCCGCCGGCTTCCCCACCGACGCGGAGCTCTACGCCGGTACGTACCCCCACCTCGATCAGGCCCATCTGCTGGCCCAGCACCAGCGGTCGGTCGACGAGGGTGCCTTCGAGACCGGCCTGCAGGCGCTGCTGGAGGGCCTGGCGGCCCAGTACGCACGCGTCGTCGGCACGGCGGAAAATCCCCGGTCCGACGCGTCGCGGTGATGGCATGCTGTGGGGGTGAACGGTCCGGAGATCACCCTCAGCTTCGCCCCTGAGCTGCACGTTCTCGCCGCGCCCGCCCGGCGAGGGGGCGCCACCGCCTTTGTCACCGACGGGTCGTCCACGCTCGGCCACATCGTCGAATCGCTCGGCGTGCCGCTCACGGAGGTCGGCGCGCTGCTCGTCGACGGCCGTGAGCAGCCGGTCTCGCACGTGCCGCGCGAGCGGGAGAACGTCGAGGTACTGCCGGTCCGCCGGCCGCAGTCGGTGCCCGGCGCGCCGCTGCGCTTCCTGCTCGACGTCCATCTCGGCACGCTCGCGCGGCGGCTGCGGCTGCTGGGCGTGGACGCGGCGTACGAGAGCGAGGACATCGGCGACCCGGAGCTCGCCGCCCGCTCCGCCGCGCAGCGCCGCGTGCTGCTCTCCCGGGACCGCGGGCTGCTGCGCCGCCGGGAGCTCTGGGCCGGCGGCTTCGTCTACAGCGACCGGCCGGACGAGCAACTCCGGGACGTACTGAGCAGGTTCGCGCCCCGGCTGGCCCCGTGGACGCGCTGCACGGCCTGCAACGGCGAGCTGAAGGACGCGGACAAGGAGTCGGTGCGCGAGCGGCTGGAGCACGGCACGCGGCGCACGTACGACGTGTTCGCGCAGTGCACTTCCTGCGGCCGGGTGTACTGGCGCGGCGCGCACCACGCCCAGTTGCAGACCATCGTGGACGAGGCGGTACGGGAGTTCGGGGACGCGGTGGCCTGACGGCCCTCGCCGGTCCCGCACCGCCCCCGGCTCAGCTCAGCAGCGACGGCGTCGCCCGGTCCAGTACGCCTTCGATGCGTTCCCACGCCGCCCGGTCGCGCGGCAGGGCCGGCAGCGGCTCCCCCTCGCCCGTGCCCCAGCCGGCCGCGATCTCCACGGGATCGGTGCCGGTCGCCGCGCCCGCGGCCAGCGCGGCGGCGCCCAGCGCGACCAGTTCGGTGTGGTGCGGCACGATCAGCGGGCGGCCGGAGAGCCGCCGTACGGTGTCCCGCCAGACCCGGCCCTGTGCCCCGCCGCCGGTCAGCCGCAGCGGACGGCTCCGTACCTCGGGTGCCGCGGGGTCCAGGCCGCAGGCGCGCAGCAGTTCGTCCAGGGCGCGCAGCACGGTGAAGGCGGCGCCTTCGTAGGCCGCGCCGAGCAGCTGCCGCGGGGTGGTGTCGTGGCGGACGCCGGTGAGCAGCCCGGAGGCGTGCGGCAGGTCGGGGGTGCGTTCGCCGTCGAGGTACGGCAGCAGGACGGCCGCGCCGCCCGGCTCGGCGTCCTCGCGGTCCAGCCCCAGCAGGGCGGCGACCTTGTCGACGGCGAGCGTGCAGTTCAGGGTGCAGCCGAGCGGGAGATACGTGCCGTCGGCTGCCGCGAACCCGGCGATACCGGGGGCTGCGGGCCGGGTGCGGCTGGCGGCGAAGACCGTGCCGGAGGTGCCGAGGCTGACGACGGGGTGGTCGAGCAGGCCCGCGCCGCCGAGGCCGAGGCCCACGGCGGCGGCCATGTTGTCACCGGTGCCCGCGGCGACGGCAATGCCGGCGGGCAGCCCGAGCGCGTCGGCGGCCGCCGGGGTCAGCACTCCGACGCGGGTGGCACCGGTCGGCGCGACCTCGGGCAGCAGCCGCGCGTCCATGCCGACGAGGTCGAGGAGTTCGGGGTCGTAGGCGCCGGTCGTGGTGGCGTACCAGAGGGTGCCCGAGGCGTCGCCGGGGTCGGTCACGGCCGTACCGGCGAGGCGTTCGGTGAGGAAGTCGTGCGGCAGCCGGACGGCGGCAGCGGCCTCGGCGGTGGCCGGTTCGTGCTCTCGCAGCCACTGCCACTTGGTGGCGGTCATGGAGGCGACCGGCTCCGATCCGGTACGGGCGAGCCAGGCCGCCGGGCCGCCGAGCGCCTCGGTGAGGGCCGCCGCCTGCGGCGCCGAGCGGGTGTCGTTCCACAGCAGCGCGGGCCGCAGCGGCCGCCCGGCCGCGTCCAGGACGACGAGGCCGTGCTGCTGGCCCGCGACGGCGACACCAGCCACGGCGGACGGCTCGGCGCCGGACTCCTTCAGCCCGGCGGCGACGGCCTCGCCGAGCGCGCTCCACCACGCCTCCGGGTCGCTCTCCCGGGCCCCGTCGCTGCCGGTCACGGTGTGCGGGGCGCGCCCCTGCCCCCGTATGCGGCCGGTCCCGACGTCGACGACGACGGCCTTGGTGGCCTGGGTCGAGCTGTCCACCCCGATGACCACGCGCTGCTGTCCGCGCACGTTTCCTCCCTCACGCGTTTTCCGGTCGGTCCGCCGTGGGGGCTTCCCCGCGACTGTGCCGCATACTAATTTGTTTTCTGCCCTTACTAATAGGTCGGCAGCCTAATAGGCGACGCAAGAGAGGTGCCCCCATGAGCTACACCCCCACCCCCGAGGACCGGTTCACCTTCGGCCTGTGGACCGTCGGCTGGACCGGCGTCGACCCGTTCGGCGTGGCCACCCGGCCCGCGCTGGACCCGGTGGAGTCGGTCGAGCGGCTGGCGGAGCTCGGCGCGTACGGCGTCACCTTCCACGACGACGACCTGATCCCCTTCGGGACCGCGGACGCCGAGCGCGACGCGATCATCAAGCGGTTCCGCGCCGCGCTGGACGCCACCGGCATGAAGGTCCCGATGGCGACCACCAACCTCTTCACGCAGCCGGTCTTCAAGGACGGCGGCTTCACCGCCAACGACCGCGACGTACGCCGCTACGCACTGCGCAAGACCATGCGCAACATCGACCTCGCGGCCGAGCTGGGCGCCGAGACGTACGTGGCGTGGGGCGGCCGGGAGGGCGCGGAGTCCGGCGGCGCCAAGGACGTCCGGCACGCGCTGGACCGTATGAAGGAAGCCTTCGACCTGCTCGCCGAGTACGTCACCGAGCAGGGCTACGGGCTGCGCTTCGCCATCGAGCCGAAGCCCAACGAGCCGCGCGGCGACATCCTGCTGCCCACCGTCGGCCACGCGCTGGCCTTCATCGAGCGGCTGGAGAAGCCCGAGCTGTTCGGCGTGAACCCGGAGGTCGGCCACGAGCAGATGGCCGGGCTGAACTTCCCGCACGGCATCGCGCAGGCCCTCTGGGCGGGCAAGCTCTTCCACCTCGACCTGAACGGCCAGAGCGGCATCAAGTACGACCAGGACCTGCGCTTCGGCGCGGGGGACCTGCGCCAGGCGTTCTGGCTGGTGGACCTGCTGGAGACGGCCGGGTACGCGGGCCCCCGCCACTTCGACTTCAAGCCCGTGCGCACCGACGGCTACGACGGCGTGTGGGAGTCCGCGAAGAACTGCATGCGCAACTACCTGATCCTGCGCGAGCGGGCCGCCGCCTTCCGCGCCGACCCCGAGGTCCAGCAGGCGCTGCGCGACTCCCGCCTGGACGAGCTCGCGCGGCCCACCGCCGCCGACGGCCTCGCCGCGCTGCGGGCCGACCGCACCGCGTACGAGGAGTTCGACGTGGCCGCGGCCGCCGGCCGCTCGATGGCCTTCGAACGCCTCGACCAGCTCGCGATGGAGCACCTGCTCGCGGTGCGCTGACGAGGCACTCGTCAGCCCGGCTGGGCCTCCGTGTACGCCAGAGGGTCGGCCAGTACCTCCCGTACGACCTGGGCGGCGGCGCCCCGCGCGGCGTCGCCCGAGGAGGACGAGGCGCGCAGCCGCCCGCCGTCCGCGCTCCACAGGCCCGACACCACCCGCCGGGCCAGCTCCGCGTGGGCGGCGGGCGCCAGCCACGGCATGAGCAGCCGGTAGCTGCCGCCGAGCACCACGGCGTCCGGGTCGAAGAGGTTCACCGCGCCGGAGAGCACCAGCCCCAGCTGCCGCCCGGCCTGCTCGATGGCCGCCAGCGCGCGCGGCTCGCCCTGCCGGGCCCGCCGCTCCAGCTCCGTCACGGCCGGCGCCCCGCCCTGCCCCGGCTCCAGCCCGGCGTTGCGCAGCAGGGCCGCCTGGCCCGCGTACTGCTCCAGGCAGCCGCGCGCCCCGCAGCGGCACTCGGGCCCTTCGGGGTCCACCACCACATGCCCGATCTCGCCCGCGAAGCCGTGCGCGCCGCGCAGCAGTTCGCCGTCCAGGACGAGCGCGCCGCCGACGCCGGTCTCGCCCGTCAGGTACAGGAAGCTGCGCACCCGGTCCAGGCCGCCGAACCACAGCTCGGCGAGGGCCGCGCTGTTCGCCTCGTTGTCCGAGCCGACCGGCAGCGGGCGGTCGGCGGGCCGCAGCCGGGCCAGCGCCCGGCCGAACATCTCCTCCACCGCCACGCCGTGCCAGCCGAGGTTCGGGGCCTGCCGCACGGTGCCGCCGGAGAGCAGGCCGGGCACCGCGAGCCGCACCCCGGCCGGGCGCAGCTCCTGCTCGGCGGCCGACTCCAGCGTGCGCGCGGCGATCCGGGCCGCCCGGTCCAGTACCTCCTCGGGGGACGCGCCCCGGTTGTCGAGGTGGGTGGTCAGCCGTACCCGGTCGGTGCCCGCGAGGTCCACGACGCACACCGAGACGTAGTCGATGTTGATCTCGACGCCGAGCCCCGCCGGGCCGGTGCCCGCCACCTTCAGCACGGTGCCGGGGCGGCCCGCCTGGCCGCTGAACGTCTTGCCCGACTCGACCAGGAACCCGCCCGCCAGCAGCTGTTCCACCAGCGAGGACACCGCCGCACGGGTGAGCCCCACCCGCGCGGCCACCGCGGCGCGGGTGACCTCGCCCTCGTCGTGCACCACCCGCAGCACCAGGCTGAGGTTGTGCCGCCGCACGGTCGACCTGTCCGCCTTGGCAGCCGGCGGCACCTGAGTGTTCTTCATCGCCCGGTGAGCCTATGCGACCGTGCCGCGGAGCGGACCGGGTGTACCGTGACGAGCCCGCCGCACAGGGAGGCCGCCCCATGCACCTGCTGCTGACCTCCGACACCCATCTGCCCAAGCGCGCCAAGGTCCTGCCGGACCAGCTCCTCGCGGAGATCGAGCGCGCCGACGCCGTGCTGCACGCGGGCGACTGGGTGGACACGGCCACGCTGGACCTGCTGGAGGCGCGGGCCCGCCGGGTGATCGGCGTGTTCGGCAACAACGACGGGCCGGAGCTGCGGGCCCGGCTGCCGGAAGTGGCGCGCGCCGAGCTGGGCGGGCTGCGCTTCGGTGTCGTGCACGAGACGGGCGCCGCGGAGGGCCGCGAGCGCCGGTGCGCCGACCGCTACCCCGACCTCGACGTGCTGGTCTTCGGCCACAGCCACATCCCCTGGGACACCGTCGCGCCGGGCGGCCTGCGGCTGCTCAACCCCGGCTCCCCGACGGACCGCCGCCGCCAGCCGTACTGCACGTACATGACGCTGACCGCGGCGGACGGCCGGCTGAGCGACGTGCGGCTGCACCGGCTTCCCCCGCGGAGCTGATCGGCGGACGGATCTGTGCTCCATCGGGGCGGTACGGGGCCGCCGCGCGCGGTGCGGCCGGGCCGCCGGGGTACCTCGGGCACATGGAGAACAACGTGAACCCCATCGAAATGCAGAAGTGCCTCGGCGGCGTCAGCTATCCGGCCTCCAAGGACGAGATCATGCGCCAGGCCGAGCAGCACGGCGCGAGCAAGGACATCATGGGCGCCCTGAAGAAGCTGCCCGAGTCCGACTACGACTCGCCCGCCGCCGTGAACAGGGAGGTGGGCAAGGAGTAACCCCGGGCACGGAACACGCGAGGAGCCGGTCGCGCGCAGCGGCCGGCTCCTTCGCGTGCCGCGCCTTCAACAGCGGGCAATCACCACAGAGTTGGTCCGGACCTCTTGACGGTGTGTCCTCATGTACTGAACATTCGTCGGGCAAGAGAGCGCTCCCAGGAAACCCCACCGTTCAGTTCCTGAAGCAGGAGAGTCGCCATGCCCGCACGCCGCTCCGTCCTGGCCGCCATGGCCGCCGCGCTCCCCGCGGCCGGCCTCCCGGCCCTCACCACCACCGCCTCCGCCGCCCCGGCCGCGCCCGCTGCCCGCCCGCTCGCCGGCGGCGGCGACCTCGGCCCGAACGTCCTCGTCTTCGATCCGTCCACGCCCGACATCCAGGGCAAGCTGGACGAGATCTTCCGGAAGCAGGAGCGCGCGCAGTTCGGCACCGGCCGGTACGCCCTGCTCTTCAAGCCGGGCACGTACCACGGCCTGAACGCACAGCTCGGCTTCTACACCTCCATCGCCGGCCTCGGCCTCTCCCCCGACGACACCTCCATCAACGGCGATGTGACCGTGGACGCGGGCTGGTTCGACGGCAACGCGACGCAGAACTTCTGGCGCTCGGCGGAGAACCTCGCCCTCACCCCGGTCAGCGGCACCAACCGGTGGGCGGTCGCGCAGGCCGCGCCGTTCCGCCGGATGCACATCCGCGGCGGACTGAACCTCGCGCCCGACGGCTACGGCTGGGCCAGCGGCGGCTACATCGCGGACAGCCGCATCGACGGCACCGTGGGACCGTACTCGCAGCAGCAGTGGTACACCCGCGACAGCTCGGTGGGCGGCTGGACCAACGCGGTCTGGAACATGGTCTTCTCCGGCGTCGAGGGCGCCCCCGCGCAGAGCTTCCCGAACCCGCCGTACACCACCCTGGACACCACCCCGGTCTCCCGCGAGAAGCCCTTCCTCTACCTGGACGGCGACGCGTACCGGGTCTTCCTCCCCGAGAAGCGCACGAACGCGCGCGGCACCACCTGGGGCAGCGGCACGCCGCGCGGCACGTCCCTGCCGCTGAGCCAGTTCTACGTGGTCAAGCCCGGGACCAGCGCGGCGACCATGAACCAGGCACTGGACCAGGGCCTCCACCTGCTGCTCACGCCCGGCATCCACCACCTGGACAGAGCGGTCGAGGTCAAGCGGGCGAACACGGTCGTCCTCGGCCTGGGGTACGCGACCCTCGTCCCGGACGGCGGCGTGACGGCCCTGAAGGTCGCCGACGTCGACGGCGTACGGCTGGCCGGCTTCCTCATCGACGCCGGCCCGGTCAACTCCGCCACCCTGCTGGAGATCGGCCCCGAGGGCGCCTCGGCCGACCACGCCGCCAACCCGACGACCGTCCAGGACGTCTTCCTCCGGATCGGCGGCGCGGGCCCCGGCAAGGCCACCACCAGCATGGTGATCAACAGCAACCACACGATCGTGGACCACACCTGGGTCTGGCGCGCCGACCACGGCGACGGCGTCGGCTGGGAGACCAACCGCGCCGACTACGGCGTCCGCGTCAACGGCGCCGACGTCCTCGCCACCGGCCTCTTCGTCGAACACTTCAACAAGTACGACGTGGAGTGGCGGGGCGAGCGCGGCCGCACGATCTTCTTCCAGAACGAGAAGGCGTACGACGCGCCGAACCAGGCGGCCGTGCAGGACGGCAGCACCAAGGGCTACGCCGCCTACAAGGTCGTCGGCTCGGTCACCACGCACGAGGGCTGGGGCCTGGGCAGCTACTGCTACTACAACGTGGACCCCACCATCCGGCAGGACCACGCCTTCGCGGCCCCGCGCACGCCCGGCGTCAAGTTCCACGACCTGCTCGTCGTCTCGCTGAGCGGCCACGGCCAGTTCGAGCACGTCATCAATGACACGGGGGCCGGCACGTCGGGCACCGACACGGTGCCGTCGACGGTGGTCGCCTACCCCTGACCTCCCTGAGCGGTCGCGCGCGGGCTCACACCAGGAACGCGAAGGCCAGGAAGAAGACCACGCAGAGCAGCACCACGATGCCGATGGCGATCAGCGGGCCCTTGGACCAGCCCTTCGGGGGGTTGTACGTCTCCTGCGGGCCGGCCCAGGGCGTGCTGCCCTCGGCGGGCGGCGTCTCGCCCGGCGGCACACCGCCGCCGGGCTCCAGGCCCGGGGTCCGCCGCGGGTCCGGGTCCGGATTCTGCTCGGTCATACGCCTCTCCTGTCCACGGCGCGGGGCACGCAACATCTACCACGGCCGTACCGCGCCCGCGGGGCGCCGCCCCGCCGGGGTCACGCGGTGAGCAGGGAGTCGTCCTCCATACGGGCGCCGGGCAGCCGGTGCCGCGCGGCGACCAGCGCGCTGTCCACGTCGGCCGTGCCGGTGCTGATGCACAGCAGGTACGCGAGGTCGTCCATCCGCTGGCGCACCTCGTCGCTGCCGTGTTCCGCATTCAGCACCGCCAGCGCCTCGTACTGGTCGATGAGATTGCGCAGCATCGCGGAGTGGGCCATCAGCATGGCGGACTCCTTCCCTCCCGCTGGGGGAGCACAGTCGCGGTCGTACCGTTCGTCACCCCCTGGCTACCCGGCACATGCCTCCTCATGCCCGGATGGTGCTCCTTCACATTGCCGCTGCCGCCCCACGCGCGCAGGATCCGGTGCGGCGGTCGGTGTCGGAACCCGGAGGTGCACATGGAACACCCCTTGTCCCGGACGGCTTCGTGGCGGGCCCGGCGGGCGGCTTCGTGGACGGCTTTCGGGGCGGTGGCCGGGGCGCTGCTGCTGCTCGGCGCGGCCGCCCCGGCGCCCGCGGCACACGGCGCCGCGCCTCCGGTGGACTGCGCCGCTCTCCGGGGCACGGCGGTGCCCGCCGCCGCGATCGGGCTGCCGACCGGCGGCGGCGAGGTGACGGCGGCTCAGCAGGTACCCGGTACCGGTGCCCTCGGCGCGTACTGCCGCGTCGAGCTCGCCGTGCACCCGGTGGACCCGGCCGCGCCGGACATCTCCGTACGGATCGCCCTGCCGGACGACTGGAACCGCAAAGCGGTGATGTTCGGCGGCGGGGGCTACGACGGTGCCGTGCCCGACGTCGCGGGCAATGTGCCGTTCGGCCCGGCGGACGCGGGAGCGAGGCCGCTGGCGCGCGGGTACGCCACCTTCGCGAGCGACTCGGGGCACCGCTCCCCGGCGCCCGATCCCTCGCTCGACGGCTCCTTCGCCCGCAACGACGAGGCGCTGCGCAACTTCGCGGGCGACGCGCTGAAGAAGACGCGCGACGCGGCGCTGTACGTCATCGGCGAGCGGTACGGCGAAGGGCCGCCCGCGCGGAGCTACTTCGCGGGCGGGTCGACCGGCGGCCGGGAGGCGCTGGCCGTCGCGCAGCGCTGGCCGCGCGACTTCGACGGCGTGATCTCCGCCTATCCGGCGTGGAACGCGGCGAGCCTGGACCTGTTCTTCGGGTACGAGGCCCAAGTGCTCGCGCGTCCGGGCGCGTTCCTGAACCAGGCGGAGCAACGCCTGCTGTACGACCGGGTGCTGGCGGCCTGCGACGGCGGCGACGGGCTCCGGGACGGCGTGATCTCGCACGAGGCGGGCTGCCGGTTCGACCCGCGCGTCCTGCGCTGCCGCGGCGGCGCCGACCGCGGTGACACCTGCCTCTCCGACCGCCAGATCCGTGCCGTCCGCGCCCTCTCCGCGCGGTTCACCTGGCCGTACCGCATCGCGAGCGGCGAGACGGGCTACCCGGGCTTCCCCTTCCTCTCCGGTGCCGACATGACGACCCCGCGGCTGGGCATGGGGACGGCGGCACCGGCCGACCCGATGCCGGTGAACAGCGGGTACGGCGTGCGCTTCTGGGACCAGTGGGTGAAGCACTTCGTGACGCGGGACCCGGAGCACGCCGCGCTGGCGGTCGACCCGCGCCGGCCGGGCCCCTGGCGGGACCGCATCAGCGAGCTCTCCGCCCTTCAGGACGTCAACGACCCGGACCTGCGGCCGTTCGCCGCCGCCGGGGGCCGGCTGCTGCTTCTGCACGGTACGGCGGACGAGCTGGTCAGCCACCGGTCGACGGTGGAGTACGCGGAGCGGGTGCGGGAGGTCATGGGGAAGCGCGCGTACGACGCGTTCGCGCGCTTCTACCTCGTACCGGGCGCGAACCACGCCAACGTCGACGCCGCGTTCGCCGCGGGCTGGGACTCGCTCGGCGCCCTCGACGCCTGGGTGGAGCAGGGCACCGCGCCCGCGCACCCGGTGGTCACCGACAACGGCCCGGCGGGCCACGGCCGGACGCGTCCGCTGTGCGCCTACCCGGCGTGGCCGCGGTACACGGGCGGCGCCCCCGACCGGGCCGAGGGCTTCCGGTGCGTCCGCTGAGCGCGGCCGGTCAGCGGGTCTGGTGCGCCGCGAGGGCGTGCACGATGTCCGCCGAGGCCGGGTAGAGGTCGCGGTACAGGCGGTACAGCTCCTCGTACCGGGCCGCGGCCCCGGCCTGCGGTACGACGGTTTCCCGTACCGGGTTCCAGTCGTCGACGGAGGCGTCGCCGAGGAGCTGGGCGGCGAGCAGCGCGCCGCCGTAACTGGCGCCGATGGAGGTGGCGCGCACCTCCTGCGGCCGGCCGGTGACGTCGGAGACGATCTGCGTCCACAGCCGGCCCTGGGTGCCGCCGCCGACCGCGACGACCCGCCGGATGTCACCGCCGACGGCCTCGATGGCCTCGATGTTGTGCCGGACGCCGTACGCGGTGGCCTCCAGCGCGGCACGGTAGAGGTCGCCGCGGGTGTGGGAGAGGGTGAGGCCGGCGATGACGCCGCGGGCCTGCGGGTCCATGACGGGGGTCCGCTCGCCCGCGAAGTACGGCAGCATCAGCAGGCCGTTGGCGCCGGTACCGGACGTCTCGGCCTCCCGCAGCAGGTCCGCGTAGTCGGGTGCGCCGGTCAGCTCGCGCAGCCAGGCGGTGACGGCGCCCGAAGTGGCCATGCCGCCGGCGAGGTTGCGGGTGCCGGGCAGGGCGCCGACCGTGCTCCACAGCGCGGGCGCGGTCAGCAGGTCGGGCACGGTGTGGACGAGGAACATCGTCGTGCCGTACATGAGCATCAGGTCGCCTACGGTGTGCGCGCCGACGCTGAGGGCCTCGGCCCAGGCGTCGACCGTGCCGGTGACGACGGGGATGCCGGCGGGCAGTCCGGTCAGCCGGGCGGCCTGGGCGGTGACGGTGCCGGCGGCCTCGCCGGACCAGCGCAGCGACGGCAGTTCGAGGTCCGGGCAGATCAGCCCGGCCCACGGGGCGTACCAGGAGCGGGCGACCGTGTCGTACAGCGGCGTGGTCTGGCTCGCGGAGTGGTGGTCCAGGACGTAGGCACCGGTGAGCCTGCGGACCAGCCAGGAGCTGGGCATGTAGAGGCGGCGGGCGCGGGCGAAGAGCTCCGGTTCCTCGTCCGCGACCCAGGCGATCTTCGCGCCGGCCGCCTGGCTGCTGAGGCCGGAGCCGCAGCGGGCCCGGATCTCCTCGGCGCCGAGGCGCTGTTCGAGCCGGGTGATCTGCTCGGTGGCGCGGGTGTCGACGCCGTAGAGGATCGCGGGGCGCAGCGGTACGTCGTCGGCGTCGGTGAGCAGGACGCACGGGCCCATGCCGCTGACGCCGACGGCGCGCACGTCCGCCGCGCCGTCCGCGGTCAGTTCGCGGACAAGCGAGACGAACTCCGTCCACCAGACGTCGGCGGCCATCTCTACGTGTCCGGGTGCCGGCCGGCCGACGGTGTGTTCACGGACCGCCGAGCGCAGCAGTGTGCCGTCCAGGGCGACCAGGACGCCCTTGCTGCTGGAGGTGCCGATGTCGACACCGATGACTGCGTGGAGTGCCATGGGCACACATTCGCAGACCGCCCGGCGGGACCGCGTCCGGGGACTTCAGAGGTGCACGGCGGGTGCGGGCTCCGTGCTGCCGTTCCCCTCCCCCGCCGGTACCGGCCTGATGGCCAGGGCGGTCGCCATGGCGAGGGCCAGCAGGGCGAGCGCGGCGACGAAGGCACCGGTGTAGGCGGCGGCCCCGGTGGCGCCGTCGGTGCCGGCCGAGGTGATCAGCCCGGAGGCCAGGGCGGTGCCGAGGGAGGCGCCGACGCCGAAGCAGGCACCGGTCAGACCGGTCAGGCCGCCCTGCTGGTCCTTGGGCGCGGAGACGACGGCGAGTCCGTTGAGCGCGGTGATGCTGATGCCGTTGTACGTCAGGCCCAGCACGGCGAGCGCGGCGAAGAGCGCCCAGGGCTCGCTCCGGAACGCCACGGCGACGGCGAAGGCGAGCAGCGAGCCGGCCGAGCCGACCAGGGCGGTGCGGCGCCAGCCGACGCGCGGCCCGAAGTACCCCGCGAGCGGGGCGCCGATCACACCGATCGCCGAGGCGGGCGTCGCGTACAGCAGCGCGGAGCGGGTGGCGGAGAGGCCGTAACCGGCGTGCGGGTCCTGGGTGAAGAGCGGGATCGTCAGCGCGAGCGCGCCGAAGGCACCGGCGAGGGTGAGGGTCACGGTCAGCAGCAGCGGCCAGGCGCGGCGCGAGGCGAGCAGCCGGATGTCGATGACGGGGGTGGTGCGGGGGCGCGCGGTGCTGCCGGTGGCGCCCGTACGGGAGTCCGCGCCGGTACCGGTGGTCGAGCCGCCGCCCGCCGGGTCACTGCCCGCCGAGCGGGACCGCTGGACGAGGACGAACGCCACCAGCGCGGCCAGTCCGCCCACTACGCAGCCGAGCGTGGCCGGCGAGGTCCAGCCCCAGCCGGCGCCCTGCGCCAGGCCGATGAGGACGCCGGACAGGCCGAGGGCGAGGAGCCCCGCGCCCAGCCAGTCCATGCTGCCCGCGGCCTTCGGCGGCACGGCCGGTACGTACCGGGCCACCGCCAGGGTGCCCACCACCGACAGCACCAGGCCGCCGACGAAGATGGCGCGGAAGCCGACCGTGTCGGCGAGCCGGCCGCCGAGGATGGCGTCCACCCCCGCGAAGCCGCCGTTGACGGCGCTGATGATGCCGGCGGCGCGGCCGAAGGCGGCGGGCGGGAGCAGGTCGTTGAGGGTCAGGAAGGCGAGCGAGAACATCGCGGCCGAGACGCCCTGGAGGATCCGCCCGGCGAGGTAGACGGAGATGTCGGGCGCCAGGGCGCACGCGAGGTTGCCGAGGATGAGCAGCGCGCCGCACAGCAGCATCACCGGCTTGCGGCCGCGGTAGTCGCTGAGCCGCGCCATGGTGACCTGGCCGACGGCCGCGAGCAGGAAGAACAGCGTCTGGGACAGGCCGACCAGGCTGCTGGTGGTGTCCAGCCGGCGGGCGATGTCGGGCAGCGCCGGGCTGAGCATCGTCGCGTTGATCTGGTAGCCGAGTACGGCCAGCACCAGTGAGGGCAGCAGGAAGCGCGGGGTGGCGCGCGACGATGGGCGCGTGCGCTCGCGGAAGCTGAGAGACATGACGGCTCCTGGGGCTGGGGGCGGGGATGGCGTGCGGGCGCCGGGACACGGGCGCGGCCGGATCACGGCGCGCTGCGGGGTGGGCGCCCGTCACGGGAGGGACCGGCGTGGTCGACGCTCGTTCTGCGTCACTTGTCAGTCACTTGTCAGACAGGAACGCGTCGTGCGCTCTGGTCTATCGCGCGGTTCCAGGGGTGTCAAGAGATCAAGGTCGATTGCTTCGCGCCGCGCAGGACGATTGCTTCGCCTGCGTAAGGGCGTCATCCCGCGGTGCGAAACTGGGGTCCGCGCGGCCACGCGGGCGCGCGGACCGCCACCCATGACGGTGACAATGTCGGACCACGGCCCCAGGGAGATGAACATGGCCGGCAGACAACCCACGCCGCCACGACGGCGGCCGGTCGTCGCGCTCTACGAGCGGATGATCGAGGCCATACGGGACGGCACCTACCCCCCGGGCTCCACGCTGCCGACCGAACCGCGGCTCGCCGCCGAGCTCGGAGTGAGCCGCCCGGCCCTGCGCGAGGCGCTGATCCTGCTGCAGGAGGACGGCGCGATCACCGTACGGCGCGGGGTGGGCCGCACGGTCAGCCCGCACCTCCCGCCGCGCGGCTTCGAGTACCTCAAACCGGTGGAACAGCTGCTCAGCGACGGCGGGCACGCGGTGACCACGGCCCTGGCCCGCGCCTACGAGGAGCCGACCGACTTCTCCACCCAGCACCTGCTGCTGCCGGGCACCAGCCGGGTGCGCTTCTGGGAGAGCCTGATCGAGGTCGGCGGCCTGCCGGCCTGCCTCACCCAGGAGTGGGCGGCCCGGGACGAGACCCTGGCCGAGCTGCTGCCGGAGGCGGCGGAGGCGTTCGACGGGCCCGCCGCGCGGAACTCCTCCATGCTGCGGCTGCTGCTGGAGGCCGGGCGCGCGCTGCCGCTGACGGGCAGCAGCACGATCGTGGCCACCACGCTCGGCCGCCAGCGCGGCGAGCAGCTCGGCCGCCCCGCCGACTCCCCCGCCGTCCTGGTGATCCAGGTCGTACGGCTGGACCGCACCCCGCTGCTCGCGGCCAAGCACATGCTGCCGCCGGGCGCACCGGCCCTCCCGGTGTGGCAGGCCCGCTGAGGCGCCGAGGCGCCCTGGGGGCGGCCGTCCATGAGACGCGGTCGCCCCCACTCCGGAAGCCATGTCATACTCCGACCCCATGACGTTGTCTGACAAGTACACCCAGCACACCGACGCGCTTCCGCACGTCCCCACGCACCCCCTCGACGAGGACCTGGTCCGCCGGGCGCCGAAGATCCTGCTGCACGACCACCTCGACGGCGGCCTGCGCCCGCAGACCGTCGTGGAGCTGGCCGCGGAGGCCGGTTACGACGCGCTGCCCACCACCGACCCCGCCGCACTGGGCGAGTGGTTCCGGGACGCCGCGGACTCCGGCTCGCTGGAGCGCTACCTGGAGACGTTCGCGCACACCTGCGCCGTGATGCAGACCGCGCCCGCGCTCTTCCGCATCGCCGCGGAGTGCGCCGAGGACCTGGCCGCCGACGGCGTGGTCTACGCCGAGGTCCGCTTCGCCCCCGAGCAGCACCTCAATGCCGGGCTCACCCTGGACGAGGTCGTCGACGCGGTCACCGCGGGCTTCCGTGAGGGCGAGCGCCGGGCCGCGGCCGCCGGCCACCGCATCCGCGTCGGCACGCTGCTCTGCGCCATGCGGCACGCCGACCGCGCGCTGGAGATCGCCGAGCTGGCCGTCGCCCACCGCGACCGCGGCGTGGCCGGCTTCGACATCGCGGGCGGCGAGATCGGCAACCCGGCGAGCCGTCACGCCGCGGCGTTCGACCACCTCCGCAGCGAGGGCATGCGGGTGACCGTGCACGCCGGTGAAGCCGTCGGCATGGAGTCCATCCGGGAGGCCGTCCTGCGCTGCGGCGCCCACCGCATCGGCCACGGCGTCCGCATCACCGACGACATCGAGATCGCCGCCGACGGCTCGGTCCGCCTCGGCCGTCTCGCCTCCTACGTTCGCGACATGCGCATCGCCCTGGAGGTCTGCCCGACCTCCAACCTGCAGACCGGCGCCGCGACGAGCTACCCGGGGCACCCCATCGACCTGCTCCGCCGGCTCGGCTTCCGCGTCTGCCTCAACACGGACAACCGGCTGGTCAGCGGCACCACGATGACGCAGGAATTCCAGCACCTGGCCACCGCGTTCGGCTACGGCCCGGCCGAGCTGGAGGAGTTCACGGTCAACGCGGCCAAGGCGGCCTTCCTGCCCTTCGACGAGCGCGCGGCGCTCATCAACGAGGTCATCCGCCCCGGCTACGCCCGGCTGCGCTCCCGCGCCCTCGGCCACGTCCCGGTCCGCACCGGCGCGGCCGCGGCCTGACGCGAGGTCCCGTACAGCGACGGCCTCGTACAGCGGCCCCCGCACAAGCGCCGGGCCGGCGCCGGGGACTCCCCGACGCCGGCCCGACCGGGCCGCACGCTGACTGCGCCCGTACCGCACTTGCCGTGCGTGCTACTTCTTGAACCCGTAATCCATCAGCTTCTTCGCGTCCGCGGTGCGGTTGGCCACCGAGGAAGAGGCGAGGACGGTGCCGATGACCGTCTTGCCGCTGCGGGTGGCGGCGAAGACCAGGCAGTACTTGGCCTCCGGGCCGGAGCCGGTCTTGACGCCGATGGTGCCCGAGTAACTGCCGAGCAGGTTGTTGGTGTTCGACCAGTTCATGTAGCGGTAGCCACCGCTCTTGGTCGTGACCTTCTGCTTGGTGGACTTGGTCTTCACGACGGTGCGGAACGTCGAGTACTTCATCGCACTGCTGGCGATCTTGGTCAGATCGCGCGGCGTGGAGTAGTTCGCGCCCTTGCCGATGCCGTCGAACGAGTCGAAGTGGGTGTTCTTCAGCCCGAGGCTCTGCGCCGTCGAGTTCATCTTGCCGATGAAGGACTTCACGCGCGCGGCCCGCGTGGAGCCGGAGCCGAACTTGTCGGCCAGCGCGTACGCGGCGTCGCAGCCCGACGGCAGCATCATCCCGTACAGCAGCTGACGGACCGTGACCTTGTCACCGACGATCAGCCGGGCCGAGGAGGCCCAGTTGTTGTCGACGATGTAGTCGCTGTACGCCTTCTGGATCGTGACCTTGGAATCCAGGTTGAGGTTCGGCTGCGCGAGCACCACCCGGGCGGTCATGATCTTCGTAGTGGACCCGGTGGCGAGCCGGGAGTCCGCTGCCTTGGTGAACAGGCTCTTGCCCGTGCCGTTGTTCATCACGAAACCGCCCTTGGCGGTGATCGTGGGCGTCTTGAGCGTGGCGGCCTGCGCCGGAGCGGCGAACGCTCCGGCGCTCAGGACGGCTCCCGCGGTCACGAGGACCGCGGACACGCGACGCATGCCGTTGATGCCGTTTTTCAAATCGAGTACTCCATACCTGCCGTGCGGTCACATGAGAGTGCCGCTCACTCAAGAGACGCACGAGCCGCAGGGATGGATGCACGCACCAGGAGGCCATCACCCTTCGCACACGCGTCGGGAACCGGCCGTGGCTGATTGCGAGCGCCGGGCCGACCAGGCAGGCTGTGCGCCATGTCCTACGTGCGGCTTGAAGCCTGGATCGGGGGTGCATGGCTGGAGGTGAACTGCGTGAGCGTCACCGTCATGGACTCTGCACTGACCCTGTCCTTCGAACACCAGCGGAGCGAGTCCGGTTACCAGAGCCTCATCTGGGAGCCGCTGGAACGGTTCCTGAAGGAGTACCGCGACGAACCGCTCGTCGTCGTGCCGCAGGGCCACGACCTGCCGGTGATGTACGGCCCCGGCGCGGCCGGCCCCTTCCGGCTGGCGAAAATCGAGGAGCACTGAGCAGCCGATCTCTTTTCGCTGAACCGGCGTTAAAGTAGGTTCCCTTGACGGCTGGTGTCCGTCGGGCACGGGTTTTCGGGGGGACATATGGACATCGTGGTGACCATCGAGGGCGGCCGGGCGGACGAGCTCGGAAGTCTCGAGCGCGCGGTGAAGAACAAGCTGCGGGCGCGGGGCGTCCGGACGGTGCGCACCGTCAGCGAGCCGGAGCAGGGCGCGCTCGGCGCCGTCGAGGTACTCCAGTTCCTGGGGGAGAACGTGCTGCTCCCCGTCTTCCTCCAGGCCATGTACGAGTACGTGTCGCAGCGCCTCGGGCAGCCGAAGCGCGCGGACCTCAAGGTCCACGCCACCCGGACCGACCTCCCCGACGGTACGCGCCGTACCGAGATCGTCTTTGAGGGGAAGGCGAAGGACGTAGCTGCGGCTCTCAAGGAACTGCAGTGAGCGTCCCGCCGAACCCGGACGTGGAGCGGGTCGATCCGTCCCGCTCCACCGTCCTGCTGATCGGCGGTACCGAGTATCCGGGCACCCAGCTGGCGCCCGTGCCCGCCGCCGCGGCCAACCTGGACAAGCTCGCGGAGGCGTTCGAGGACCCTGAGCTGTGGGGCGTCGAAACGCTGTACCAGCACCTGAATCTGACGCGCCGCCGGATGCTGTCGACGATCGGCAAGATCTACCGGACGTCCGACCCGGACGGCCTGTTCGTCCTCTACTTCGTGGGGCACGCGCAGCAGGACGACAGGTCCGGCATGCTCTACCTCGCGCCGCACGACGCCGGAAACCCGCTCTCCCCGCAGGACTCCATGGTGTCGGTCGCCGACATCTTCCGGGCGGTGGCCGAGCAGGAAGAGCTGCACGCCAGACGCAAGCTGCTCATCCTCGACTGCTGTTTCTCCGGCGGTGCCATCAAGGCCATGCCGGCGGAGGCGTCGACGATCGCCGACGAGAACGGCTGGCACGTCATCACCGCGTGCGCGGAGGAGGAGTTCGCCCGCGCCGACTCCGACCGCGAGACCACCTTCTTCACCGGGGCGCTGCTCGAATCGTTCGAGGGCGTCCAGGAGACCCGGCCCAGCCTCTCCGTGCAGTGGGTCTTCGAGGCCGTGAGCGACATCATCAGCCGTACGCCGGGCGTGGACGGCACCGCGCTCCTTCCGCAGCACGCCCCGGCTGCCTGGGCGAACCGCCCCTGGCTGTGCAACCGGAAACACGTCAGACCGGCCCCCACTCCGTACGCCTTTCCCCCGGTCTCCTCCCCCCGGCCGGCCGGCGGCCCACAGGCACTCCCGTACGGCTTCTCCGCCTGGCCGGTCCTCGATTCCCTCTTCACCGGGCGCGACGCGGAGCTGGCGGCGGCGCTCGGCCGTTTCCGGCAGCGCACGGTCCTCCCGGTCTACGGGCCGCGCTACGCCGGCAAGTCCGCGTTCGTCCGGCAGCTGCTGGCCACCCCCGGGGTGAAGGAGGCCGAGCCGGCGGAGCAGCCCTGGCTGCTGCTGGAGCTGACGATCATCAACGCCAGCGCCGAGTCCCCGGTCATGGAGGCGCTGGCCTCCGCGCTGGAGGTCGGCCTCCAGGACGTCGCCCAGCACGCCGAGGCCGACGGCGACTCCCGCCGTGACCTGGTCATCGAGCGGCTCCGTGAGCACGCGCGGGGACGCACCCTGCTGCTCGTCGTCGACTGCGGGCGCCTCGGGTACGACTCCCACCGCATCAGCGCCGAGCTCGACGAACTGCTCGCGCATCCGTACTTCCGGGACACGGCCAACATCGTCATCTCCCGCGTGGAGCTCGACGAACCGGTGCACAGCGAGGAACAGCTCGACCACCAGATCCCCGTCCTGCTGGCGGAGCTGGGGCAGGAGGAGGCGGCCGACCTGCTCACCGCCCTCATGGCCCACGAGCGCGTGACGGTCGACGGCACGGACGTCCTGCGCTGCGTCCAGGACCGCCGGCTGCGCCTCCCCGGCGTGCTGAACCAGAGCGCGAAGGGGTACCTCCGCCGCGCGGACCGCGGTACGGGCGCGCCCGATCCGGCGGCCGTGGCCGCGGCCCTGGTCGAGGGCACCACCCCCAGCATGATCAGGACCCTGCGGGAGCTCGGCTGCTGCCTCGCCGCGGAGCCCGGCGCGCCCGCCGGTCCGGAGCCGTTCGCGGTCCTCGCGGTCTGGGCCCTCGCCGACCAACTGCCGCTCTCCGCGCAGGTACTGGAGGACCCGGCCGTCGGCTTTCCGCGCGACACCCTGGACCGGCTGGTGGACGCGCGCGTCCTCTCCCGGACCGACACGGGAGCGCTCCTGCTGGGGCAGGCCAGCGAACAGGCGCTGCGCAATGTGCTGTCCGCGGTGCTGAGCCGCGCCGAGGAGAACCCGCCCGGCCGGCCGCTCGTCAAACCCGCGCTCCTCCAGACCGTCGTCCCCGAGGAGCTGGACCTCCCCGAGCTGGACCGGCGCCTGGCCGCGGCCGCGCTCCCGCTGTTCACGGCCGGTGCGCCGAAGGACGACGAGGCGGACGCGGTGTACCGGATCCGGCTGCGCTCGGCGCTCGGCTGGATCGAGGACGAGGGCGACCGGCGGCTGCCGGCGCTGCACGAGGCCATCCGCCCGCTCGTCCTGGCGCCCTCCGGCGACGCCAGCTACCGCCCGACGTCGGACGAGCCGCTGGCGCCCCCGGCCGAAGCGGACGAGCCGGTCGTGACCGGGCCCGAGCCGCTTCCGGCGGAGCGGCCGACGGAAGCCGAGGAGGGCGTCACGTCGCTGGCGGCGCTCTACCGCCTGTACCACGCCGTGGCGTCGCTGACCCTCGCCGCCCGTGCCGAGGGCCCGGCCGAGCGGACGCGCGTACGGTTCATCACCGCCGCCGAGGAGGTCTCCGCGGCCCTCGCCGGCTGCGACGCCGAGCAGGTACCGCACACCCTGCTGCGCTCGGCGGACGCGTCGCTGGCGTTCACCGGCAACCGGCTCCGCCTGCGGGCACGGCTCCTCGACGTCCGGCTGGCCGCGGTCGACGTACTGCTGCTCGGGGCGCACCGGCGCGGCCCCGGACAGGCCGGGCGCATCACCCTGGCGGTGTCCTGGCTGCTCAACACGGCCGACGCGCTGATCGACGCGGACCGGCTGGAGGAGGCGGAGGCGCTCGTCGACCAGGTCGGCGGCCTGGTGACGGACCTGCTCCCGCAGGACGACGCGCCCCGCAGCGTCTCCGCGCGGCTCCAGCTCAGCAGCCGTATCGCCCGGGTGCGCGGCCGCCTCCTGAGCGACACCGGGGAGAGCCGCCGGGTGCTGCTGGACGGCGCGCGCAGCGTCGCCGCCGGTCTGCGGCTCGCGCACGCGGAGGGCGAGCCGCTGTCGCTGTGGACCTCGCGGCTGTTCGACGCGACGCTGCTGGTCATCCAGCAGAGCCGGACCGACGAGGAGCTGGCCGAGGCCCGGTCGCTGGTCATGGACGCCCTGGAGGAGTGCTGGGGCGACCGGTCGTCGTGGCCGCCGGGCGTCTGCGTCCCCGCGGCGCGCTTCCTGCGGAAGCTCTACGTCCGCTGCGTCGATGCCGCGCTGCGGCAGAACGGCGCCAAGGAGGCCGTGGACCTGCTGGAACGGCTGCCGGAGGCGCGGCGCGCGGAGTCCGACGGCACGCCGCCCGCGGACGGCAAGGAGGCCGCGAAGGTCCTCAGCGCCCTGGCCCAGGCGTACGGCTTCCACTCCTACACGCTCCGGGAGAACGACCGGATCGGCGTGGCGCGCTCCCGGCTGGAGCGGGCGGCGGAGTGCGCCCACGCCGCGGTGGAGCTCGCCCCGAGCACGTTCTCGTACTCGGTCTGGCTCCGGCAGGTGCTCGACATCCGGCGGATGACTCCGCGCACCGGCGCGGCCGGCGACGCCGCGGCGAAGCGCCGGCGGGCCTGTGTGAAGGAGGTACGCGGCTGGCTGGCCCAGCAGGACAGCCACTCGCACGCCCATGCCGTGCTCGACCTCACCTGCCTCGACTCCGACTGGGCGGAGGAGGGCAGTCTGCGGGGCGCCGCCCAGAAGCGGGTGCCCGGCGAGGACTTCCTCCAGCTCAAGGCCCGTCGGCAGCGGGTGCCCATCGACGCCCTCCACCGCGAGCGCCGGCAGAAGCTGAAGGCGCACCACCACCGGTACGGCCCCTCGATCGAACTGTGCGCGCTGGAGTCCCGGCTGGAGCGCGAGTACCGCCGCTGGACGGGCGTCCTGGACTTCAAGCAGGCCAAGCAGGACTGGAAGGACGGCCTCGGTCCGCGCCCCGTGACCAAGACCCCGCAGGTCGACAACGAGCCGCTGTTCGCGATCTACCGCGACGCCGCGGCCCGCTGGCCCGGCGACGCCCGGCTGATCGCCGCCGAGGCCGCCCTGCACCGTTACGTGTGGAACTACGACCGGGCGGTCGAACTGTACGAGTACCTCGCCCGGACCGCGCCGAACGGCGAGATCCGGCGGGGCGCGCACCTGTCCGCCGCCGAGGCGCTCCTCGCCGACCTGGAGTACGCGCCCGTCGCCCACCGGCGCGACGGGCAGGACCGGCTGCTCGCCGCGCAGGACCACCTCGACGCCGTGTTCAGCCCCAACGTCCGCGGCGGGCTGGCCATGGTGCTGCGGGAGCGGGTCGCGATCCGGCTGGGCCGGCCGGTGCGCTGGGAGCCCGTCGACGAAGCCTTCGAGGCCGTCGTCGGCGGCGACTACGCGGGTACGGTCGGACGCTTCCTGGACCGCCGCCGGTACGGCCGGTACCGCGACTCCGACCGGCTCGGCGCCCGGGTCCGCATCACCGTCAAGGACGGCGCGGGATCGTCGGAACAGCACCGGCTCAGCGAGCTGTTCGGCGGCCACGGCGAGCTCATCGAGCGCACCGGCCCGGCCGGTGACCGGCAGGGTGCGGCGGTGCCCCACCAGAACAGCGGGCAGGAGGGCCGGTCGGCGTCCGGTGCGGCGGCGTCGGGTGCGGCCGCTTCCGGTGCGGCCGCGGCGCTCGTCGGCGGTGAGGACCTGGGGCAGTTCGCCTCCGAGCTGCTCGGTGAGCTGCTGCTGACGGAGTTCACCAGCGTGAAGCTGCTGAGCGGGCTCGGGAAGCTCTATCTCCACCGCGCCGACGACCTGATCGCCGGTCATCAGGAGACGCACGGCAGCGAGCCGGAAGCGGGCTCCGCCACCGCGCGCGAGGCGGCGGGCCATGCCCGGCGGGCCTACGACTGCTTCGACGCCTGCCGCGTGCTGCAGGAAGCGCACGGCAACGAATCCATCGTGACGAAGTTCGAGCGCGGGCGGGCCATCACGCTGGCCGCGAAGTATCTGCACGACCCGAATCCGATCTCGCGGCCGCTCCCCCACGAGCGGGACGCCCAGCTCCGCCAGGCGTTCTGGCTGCTGAACGCGGCCCGGGAGCACAGCGTCGGCGGCTTCAACAAGGTGTGTTCCTGGGCGGCGTCGGAGAACAACGAGGTACAGAAGCGCCTCGGCCTGCGAAAGCCCCAGGGCTGAAGCAGGTAGCCGAAGCAGCTACGGGTGCCCGGCCGGGAGCAGCTCGGCGGCGGTGGTCCGGAGGAATCCGAGGGCCCCTGCTGGTTCGCGGCAGAATCCGCGGGCCGTCCGCTCCCCGGCTCCGCCCCCGCGGCGGAATCGAGGGAGGCCGCCCGGGAACTGGCCCGGTCCACCCACGGGGGATGGTCATCCGGGGCCGTGCCGCTCCGGCCGGGTCGCCACGCGGTTCAGCAGTGGGTCGGGCAGTGCTGCGGCGGCCAGGCGCTCCAGCGCCTGCCGCCGTTCGGTGACGGTCGCCTTCCGGTCCTCGGCCGTGGCGACGTGCAGCCGGTGGAGCAGACCGTGCAGACGCCGGACGACGAGCGGGTTGCCGGAGCCGTAGAGGAGCGTTTCGTCGAGCGCCAGGGAGACCAGGTCCGGCCACTGCGGGCCCGGGCAGGAGACCCGCGGCCGGCCGGTCCCGTCGAGCAGCCAGGCGGGGCCGAGCGGGCGGTCCGCCAGCCGCAGGAGCACGTCCTCGATCTGGTCGAGTGCCTGCGCCGCCGTGGTGGGGTCGTTGACGGCGGGCGACAGCGCTCTGACGGAGATGTCGGCCAGCAGGCGGACGCCGTAGGCCGCGTCCTGTTCCACGCCGCGGCTGGGGCCGTAGCGGACATGCCTGGCGGCACGTCGGGCCAGCCTGCGGTGCCGATCGGTGACCGGGCCCTGGACCCGCAGCCGGGCGACCGTCGTGTCCGACCTGATGAAGTCGCCGACGGAATACAGGAAGTGGACGCGGACGTCGTGCCGGGCGGCGAGGCGGGTCAGGGCGGATTCGTCGACCGAGAAGAGGGTCGCGGGCCGGCCCCGGTACACGAGGGGGACCGTTTCGCCGCGGTGCGACCGTCCGGTGTCCTCGGGCGCGGCCGGTGGTGCGGCAGCGGGATACATCTGGTCGATGACGGTGCGCAGCCGGGCTCCGATGGCGCGGGCCAGCCCGCCGCCGGTGACCGCGTGGCGGAGCGAGGCCAGCAGGTGGAGGACGGCGACGGCGTCGACGAGGACGAGACCGACGGCGACCGTCACGCTGAGCCGGGGCACGTCGGGCCCGCGGACGTGGCTCAGTGCCACCAGCGCGTACAGGGCGGTGCCCACCAGCAGACCGAACAGGACGAGGTAACGGCTGAAGTGGCCGAGGGCGGCGACGAGCCGGGGCGACATCGCCTGAACGGTCTGGACGACGAGGG
The DNA here is from genome assembly GCF_044544685.1 of Streptomyces sp. NPDC053542. Lineage (NCBI taxonomy): Bacteria > Bacillati > Actinomycetota > Actinomycetes > Kitasatosporales > Streptomycetaceae > Streptomyces > Streptomyces sp. NPDC053542. The sequence goes on along the minus strand of NZ_JBITXL010000007.1, from coordinate 120,576 downwards.
TGATGGCCGTGACGACGAAGCCGGCAAGCGTGATCATGCTGCCGGCGATCGCCGCGAGTGTCGCCTGTGCCGTGGAGGCGTCGAAGCGAAGCCCCCCGACCGGCAGGTGCCCCTCCCAGCGCGGCAGCACCCACCCCAGCAGCGCTCCGGCGGCGACCAGGAGCAGTGCCACCCCGTGCCGGCGGACACCCCGGACGCGACCCCACCCTCCGCCGCCGTACGGGAGACGCGTGCGTTGCGGCATTGTCACGGCCCGAGCATGGACCGGCACAGGTCTCCGTGGCCAGCCGGTGAGGACCGCTGGTGTGAGATGACCGGTGCGATGACCGGCGAGGTGATCAGTGGGATGTCCGGCCGGTGCCGTACTTCCCTCGGACGGTGTACACCCGGTAGTCCGGAAGCAACACCCGGGTGAGAGTGGTACGGGCCGCCTTCGAGGGAGACGAGATGCTGCGGAACGACCAGACGTCGCGGAACGACCGGATGGTGCGGAACACGGAGCCCAAGCCCGCGGAGCCGGTCATCGCACGGGCAAACCAGGCGGTCCGGCAGCGCTTCCCCTTCGACGACACCCAGGACCTGGAAGACGCGCGCCGCGGCTTCATGGGCACGGCGCGGGAGAGCGTGATCAGTGGCGCGGACGGCCGCTCGGTGTGGGATCTGGGTGCGTACGGGTTCCTCGGCCAGGACTGCCCGGACACGGCCCACCCGAGCCTGTGGCGGCAGAGCCGGCTGGTCTCGGACCACGGGCTGTTCGAGGTGGTCGAGGGCATCTACCAAGTACGCGGCTTCGACCTGTCGAACATGACGCTGGTGGAGGGCGAGCGGGGCGTCTTCGTCATCGACCCGCTGATCTCGGCCGAGACCGCGGCCGCGGCCCTCGCCCTGTACCGGAGCCACCGGGGAGACCGGCCCGTCACGGGCGTCCTGTACACCCACAGCCACATCGACCACTTCGGCGGTGTGCACGGCGTCGTGAGCGACGAGGAGGTCGCGGCGGGGCTCCCGGTGATCGCGCCCCAGGGGTTCCTCGCCCACGCCGTCAGCGAGAACGTCTACGCCGGTACCGCCATGGCCCGCCGCGCGGCCTACATGTACGGCGCCGCGCTGCCGAAGGGGGCACGCGGACAGATCGGCGCGGGGCTCGGCCAGACCACCTCGACCGGCTCGGTCGGCCTGATTCCGCCGACCCTGGACATCACCCGCACCGGGCAGACGGAGACCGTCGACGGCATCCGGATGGTCTTCCAGCTCACCCCCGGCACCGAGGCCCCGGCAGAGCTCAACATCCACTTCCCGGACCACGCGGCGCTGTGCATGGCGGAGAACGCCACCCACAACCTGCACAATCTGCTCACCCTGCGCGGCGCGCAGGTCCGTGACCCGCGCGTCTGGGCCCAGTACCTCACCGAGGCCATCGAGCTCTTCGCCGACTCCTCCGACGTCGCCTTCGCCTCCCACCACTGGCCCGTCTGGGGCCGCGAACGCGCGCTGACGTTCCTGTCGGTCCAGCGCGACCTGTACGCCTACCTCCACGACCAGACGCTGCGCATGCTCAACCAGGGGCTGACACCGCTGGAGATCGCCGAGCGGATCGAGCTGCCGCCGGCGCTGGAGCGGGCCTGGCACACCCACGGCTACTACGGCTCCGTCAGCCACAACACCAAGGCCGTCTACCAGCGGTACCTGGGCTGGTTCGACGGCAACCCGGCGCATCTGTGGGAGCACCCACCGGTCGAGGCGGCCCGCCGGTACGTGGAGTTCATGGGCGGCGCCGAGGAGGTGCTGCGCCGGGCCCGCCGGTCGTACGAGGCGGGCGACTTCCGCTGGGTGGCCCAGGTCGTCAACCACGTGGTGTTCGCGGAGCCCGACAACGCGGCGGCCCGCGCCCTGCAGGCCGACGCCCTGGAGCAGCTCGGATACGGCAGCGAGAACGGCACCTGGCGCAACTTCTACCTCACCGGCGCGCTGGAGCTGCGCGAGGGCCCGATCGGCACACCCACTACGTCCTCGTCCCCCGACCTCCTCGGCGCCCTCACCCTCCCTCAGCTCTGCGACGCCCTCGCCATCCGCGTGGACGGGCCGCGCAGCTGGGACGCGGACATCACCGTGCGCTGGAACCTCACGGACGGCCCGCCCCTCACGCTCCGGCTGCGCAACGGTGTCCTCACCCATGTCACCGGCCGCGGTCCCGCCGCGGCCGAGCCGGACGTCGGCATCACCCTCGACGAGGCCACCCTGCGCGCCGTACTCCTGGGCGTCACCGGCCCCGCCGAACTGACCGCGCGGACGGACGTCGAGGTGACCGGCGACCTGGGCAAGGTGACCGAGCTGCTCGGCCATCTCGCCGCCCCGGACCCCGATTTCGCCATCGTCACCCCGTAGCGCGGCGACGCGGCAGCGGCTCATGAAGCATCCGGAAACCCTCGTCCTCATCATGGCCGCCGCCGTGCTGGCCCCGCTCCTCGCCCACGGCGCGGCCCGCCGGGTCCGCGTTCCCCTGGTCATCTTCGAGATCGCCCTCGGCATCCTCATCGGCCCGGACGTCCTCGGCTGGGCCCACTCCGACCAGGTCATCGACACCCTCTCCGATCTCGGACTGGCGATGCTGATCTTCCTCGCCGGGTACGAGATCGATTTCGCCGCGGTCCGCGGCGACACCCTGCGCCGCGCCATGGGGGCCTGGCTGGTCTCCCTCGCCGCCGGCATCGGGCTCGCCCTCCTGATCAGCGGCGGGGAGGTCTTCCAGAGCTTCGTCATCGGCACCGCGCTGACCAGTACGGCCCTCGGCACGGTCCTGCCGATCCTGCGCGACCGCGGGGAGCTGCGGGGCCGCTTCGGCACCGTGATGTCGGCGTTCGGCGCGGTGGGTGAGTTCGGTCCGGTGGTCGCCGTGGCGCTGCTGCTCAGCGGGCGCCGGCCGGGCGAGTCCGCGGCCCTGCTCGCGGCGTTCGGGGCGATCACGGCCGCCGCCGTCTTCTGGGCGCTGCGTCCGCGGCCGCCCTGGTTCTCCCGGCTGGTCGAGCGGACCCTGCACAGCAGCGGTCAGTTCGCCGTCCGGTTCGTCATGCTGCTGCTCGCCTGCATGCTGGGGCTCGCCGCGGTGTTCGGCCTCGACGTCCTGCTCGGCGCCTTCGCCGCCGGTGTCCTCACCCGTCTCGTGCTGCACGGCGCCGCCCCGGGGAGCAGCGCGGAGGTGCTCGGCAAAGTGGAGGCCATGGGATTCGGCTTCCTGGTACCGCTGTTCTACGTGGTCACCGGCATCGAGTTCGACCTGCACGCGCTGCTGAGCGACCTGGGCGCCCTGCTCCTGGTGCCGGTCTTCCTGCTGCTCTTCCTGCTCGTCCGCGGTGGACCGGTCCACGCCCTCGCGCCCCGCGACCTCGGCCGCCGGGACCGGACCGCCCTGTCGCTGTTCGCCTCGACGTGCCTGCCGCTCGTCGTCGCGATCACCACCATCGGAGTGGACCAGAAGGTACTGGGAACGGACCGGGCCGCCGCGATGGTCGGCGCCGCGATGCTCTCCGTTCTCCTCCTGCCCCTCCTGGCCATGAGACTCCGCGGCCGAGCGGAGTCCGCACCCCGATCCGCGGAGGACGCCGAGGCGTGGTGAGCGCCCGGGCCGGCCTCGACACACCCGGCGGCGACGAGTCGCTGTGGCGCTACCGGGAGCGGCTGGTCGAGGCCGTGGCCGCGCACGATGCCGAGGCGGCGGCCGCCATCACCAACGAGTCGCTGCCCTCCCAGGCCACGAAAACGATAACGGCCGGCGCCCGGCGGTCACCCGCCCGACGCCGGCCGCTGCCCTGCGGAGGCTGGATCCAATGACTGACTGCCGGCCCGCCTACGGACAGATCCCCAGCTCACTCAGCACGCGGCGCTGGGTCGGGGTGGGCTTGGCGGGGAAGTAGAGGTAACACACGCCGCCGGTCCCCGACTTCACGGCGCCGCTGGCGTCCTTGCGCTTGGTGCGGAGCCAGATCACTTCCCACTGGCGGCGGTTGTAGACGTGGCGGACGGCGACGTTGGTGGGGGAGTTGGGCTCGTTGGCGATGATGTCGCCGGACTGGGTGAAGCCGATGACCGTCATCAGGTGGCCCGAGGTGCCGTAGCCCGCGCCGTCCAGTTCCGAGGCGATGAAGGACTGGGAGGTGATGACGGGGATGCCGACGTGGATGAGCTTCTCGACGTCGGTGAGGGAGTTCAGGCGCGTCACGACGCCCTGGAGGTCGTGGTACGTCGCGGCATAGGCGGCGTTGAAGGGCCAGTTGCCGCAGCCTTCGTACTGGTAGTCGAACGTGTAGCGGGCCGCGTGGCAGACCTGGGGGTCGGAGTAGGCGGGGTTGACCCAGGCCAGGTCCTCGGGGGTGGGCTTGCGGCCCCAGGACTCGATGATCATCTGGGAGGAGGTGGGGCTGCACCACGCCTCTCCCCCGTTGTCGTACTCGGGGTACTGGCCCTTGTGGATCTCCTGGGAGTAGCGCGGCACCGCGAGCTCCCGGCCCCTGGCGATGCCCGGCTTGGAGGCCGGGACCGTGAAGCGGTCGGGGATGTCGGAGCCCATGGCGCCCACCCGCCACACCGTGGGGGTGAGGTCCGTACCGGGCTTGCGGTACAGGGTGAGGCGGAGCTCGTACGAGACGATGCGCAGGCCGGACGCCGGGCTGTCGACGGAGAGCGTGTCGGTGTAGACCGTGCTCTTGTTGTCGGTCTGGTCGTCGACGGACGTACGGCGGATGTCGTTGTCGCCCGCGGCCCAGCGGCCCATGACGTACCAGGGCGTGCGGGATTTGTCGGAGTACATGCCGCGCAGCTCGATGGCGATCCAGGTGCCGGCCGGGGTGTGCGCGTTCCAGGACGCGATGAGCTCCGTCGCGGGGACCTTCAGCTGGTGGACGGGCGAGGTCCAGGTCGCGTACTCCCAGGTGGAGGTCTTGTTGAGGTGCGGGTCGCGGTAGTCGATGGTGCCGATCGGGACCGCGATCTGCACTCCGGGGCGCGTGCTGGGCTCGATGCGGGTGCCGTGCCCCGAGCCCGCGAGCCAGTCGGCGGTGGAGGTCCAGCCGCGGTAGTCCACGAGCGAGGCGGCGGCGGGGTGGCCGGCCGTGGAGTCGTCCGGGTCAGGGGTCCCGGAGCGGCTCGCGGCGTACGCGGGCAGGGGGGTCGCGGCGCCGGCGGCGACGGCGAGGGCGGCAGCCAGCACGGTGCGGCGGGGCGCGTATCTGGTCATGGGCTTCATGTCCCCCAGTCGGGTGCGGGATGAGCGTCACGGCAGTCGTGGCTCAACTATCTCCGCACGGGACGCCATTCGGCCAGCGGTTCGACGCGCGTCGCACGCCGAATTATTGGTGTGGACCACTGTCGTACGCTGGCGTGATGGAAGGCGCCATGGATCAGGACCTGGCCGCGCTCGCCGCGCGTCTGCGCGGGCTGCCGCCGTCGTGCGGACCGGTGCGGCTGATCGCGGTGGACGGGCACGCGGGGTCGGGCAAGAGCACGTTCGCGGGGCGGCTGGCGGCGGCGCTGGGCGGCGGGACGACCCCGACGGCCGGCGAGCCCGCGACGGGCGGCGGCCCCTTCGATGACACCGGGCCCGCCGCCCCCGTACTCCACCTCGACGACCTCGCGACGCACGACGAGCTCTTCGCGTGGACCGACCGGCTGCGGGAACAGGTGATCGGGCCGCTCTCCGAGGGGAGGAGCGCGCGGTACGGCGTGTACGACTGGGTGCGCCGGAGCTTCACGCGGGAGCGCACGCTGGCGCCCGCTCCGGTCGTGCTTCTGGAAGGCGTCGGAGCGGGCCGCGCCGCACTCCGCCCGTATCTGGCGTGCCTGCTGTGGATGGAACTGCCCGGCGAAACCGCCTGGGCACGCGGGCGGCGGCGGGACGGGCCGGGTCTCGCGACCTTCTGGGATGGCTGGATTCCGGCGGAGCGCGCGCACTTCGCGGCGGATCCGTCCCGGCCGTACGCGGACTTTCTGGTGACACAGGGACAGGTGGGGTACACGTGGCACAAGGGACCGGTGGACGCGCGTTGACTCCCCCATTCCTTCACGCTCGGTGACGGACGGCGGCCGGTGCACCGAGGACGGCCGACGGGCTCCCGCCGAGTGCCTCAACTCGGCTTGACCTGGGGGCCGTACAGGACTTACGTTCTCAATGTGCGGTTCTGACGGACCGCCCGCAGTCGCGAAGCCCCCGGTTGTTCCCCCGTGATCGGGGGCTTCGTTCTGCCCTCAACTCGCAATTTTCCGCGCTTCGCGCCGCATCCCCCTCACCCTCGGTCACCGGCCCCTTCGCGCCGCCGAGTCCCCGCTTCCCCCCTGCGCCCCTCTTCGGCCGCCTCGCGACCGCAGGTACGATGCGGGCACGGCGCGGGGGATCATTTGTGGGGGACAGGATGGATTGTGGCGCGCAGGGCACGGCGGCCCCGGCCGAACTCGCCTGGCTGCGCGCGGTCGACGCGTACACCATGGGCGCGTACGCGCAGGCCGAGGAGGAGTTCCGGGCCGCGGTGCGGATCGACCCCTCGATGGCGGACGCCTGGCTCGGGCTGCACGCGCTGCGCGCCGACACCACCACGGCGCTGCTGCGGATGTACCGGCACCGCGACCGCTTCGGCGAGCAGCGCGCCCGCCACCGCCGCACCCTGAACTCCTGGTACTGGCTGGGCTGGTGGGTGCAGCCGGTGCTGGAGTCCGGCCGCGACCTGCTGCTCGCGCACGCCTCGCACTGGCTGGACGGCCGGCACGTCGCCGAGCTGGACCAGGCGCTGGCCGGCTGCCCGCCGGTCGACGCCGACCCGCAGGTGCGTTTCCTGCACGCCTGCCGCGCCTACCTGGTCAAGGACTGGGAGCAGCTCGTACGGCACACCGAGCCGCTGATCGACGACCCGCTGCTGGGCATCGAGGCGGGACTGTTCGGCGGCATGGCGCGGGTCCGGCTGGAGATGTACGGACAGGCCGAACCGCTGCTGTCGGCCGCCCTGATGCGCTGCCGCAGCGAGCAGCCGCAGCGCAAGGAACTGCGGTACTGGCTGGCGCGGGCGCACGAGGGCACGGGCCGCAGCGCCGCGGCCCTCCCGCTGTATCGAGCCGTTCACCGCGTGGATCCGGCCTTCATGGACACCGCGGCCCGGCTCGCGGCCATCGCCGAGTGCGACGGCCTGGAGGAGGGCGCGGACCTGGCCGCGGTGCCGGCCGGGCTCGGGCAGGAGAACGGCGGCGATCTGGACCCGCTGGCGCCGCTGGACCCGGTGGACGGCCGGGAGTTGCTGGCCACCGCCGATCCGGAGGGCCCCGACGGGGACCTGCTCGGATCGCAGTCCGCCGGCGCCGCGGGCCCCGCCCGCGCCCCGCGCGTGCCGGAACAGCGCGGCACCGACCAGCTGCCGACCGGGCCCGCCGACCCCGTCCTGCTGGAGCAGGCGCTCCAGGAGCTCGAGCGGATGGTGGGGCTGGAGCCGGTGAAGCGGCAGGTCCGGGCGCTCTCGGCACAGCTGCGGATGGCACGGCTGCGCGCCGGACAGGGCCTTCCCGTACAGCCGCCGAAACGGCACTTCGTCTTCTCGGGCCCCTCGGGGACGGGCAAGACGACCGTGGCACGGATACTCGGCCGGGTCTTCTACGCGCTGGGGCTGCTGGGCGGCGACCATCTCGTGGAGGCCCAACGGGCCGATCTGGTGGGCGAGTTCCTCGGCCAGACGGCGGTGAAGGCGAACGAGCTGATCGACTCGGCGCTGGGCGGCGTGCTCTTCGTCGACGAGGCGTACTCCCTCTCCAACTCCGGCTACACCAAGGGCGACGCGTACGGCGACGAGGCGCTGCAGGTGCTGCTCAAGCGCGCGGAGGACAACCGCGACCGGCTGGTGGTGATCCTCGCCGGGTATCCGGAGGGCATGGACCGGCTGCTGGCCGCGAATCCCGGCCTCTCCTCGCGCTTCACCACCCGCGTGGACTTCCCCAGTTACCGCCCGCTGGAGCTGACGGCCATCGGCGAGGTACTGGCGGCCGACAACGGCGACCACTGGGACGAGGAATCGCTGGACGAGCTGCGCAGCATCGCCGGGCACGTCGTGGACCAGGGCTGGATCGACGAGCTGGGCAACGGCCGCTTCCTGCGCACGCTGTACGAGAAGAGCTGCGCCTACCGCGATCTGCGGCTGTCGACGTGGTCGGGCACGCCGTCCCGCGAGGACCTGGCCACGCTGCGGCTGCCGGACCTGATGCAGGCGTACGGCGAGGTGCTGTCGGGGCGGGGACCGGCGCCGGACCCGGGGCCGTAAAGCCGCAGGCCCGGGCCGCCCCGCCCGCTCCTACAGGGGATCAGCCCGCCAGCGCCCGGTCCCCCGGCTGGAGATCCCCGGCCCCGCGCGGCTCGGCGATGCGCGCCGGTGCGATCTCGCCGCGGTGGGCGGGATCGCGTACCTCACCGACCAGCTTCTCCAGTACGTCCTCCAGCGCGACCAGGCCGAGCACCCGGCCCGCGCCGTCGGAGACCGCCGCGAGGTGCGAGGCGGCCCGGCGCATCGCCGTGAGCGCGTCGTCCAGCGGGAGTTCGGCGCGCAGCGTGGTCATCGGGTGCCAGATCCGCTGCGGCACGGCACGGTCCCGCTCCTCCAGGTCCAGTACGTCCTTGACGTGCAGGTAGCCCATGTACGCACCGCCCGGCGCGGACACCGGGAAGCGTGAGAAGCCCGTCTTCACGGTCAGCTCCTCGACCTGCCGAGGCGTGACGGACGGGTCGACGGTGACCAGGGCCGCGCGGTCGATCAGTACGTCGGTGACCGGGCGGCGGCCCAGCTCCAGGGCGTCGGAGAGGCGCTCCTGCTCCCCCGGGTCCAGCAGCCCGGCCTGGCCCGCGTCCGCCACGAGGTGGGTGAGCTGCTCGGTGGTGAACACCGCCTCGACCTCGTCCTTGGGCTCCACGCGGAAGAGCCGCAGGATGCCGCGGGCGCAGGCGCCCAGCAGGGCGGTGACCGGGCGGCACATCCGGGCGAAGACGACGAGCCCCGGGCTGAACCACAGGGCGGTCTTCTCCGGCGCGGCCATCGCGAGGTTCTTCGGCACCATCTCGCCGATGACCAGGTGCAGGAAGACCACGAGGGCCAGCGCGATGGCGTAACCCAGTGGGTGGATCAGCGCTTCGGGGAGGTGCACGGCGTGGAAGAGCGGCTCCAGCAGCCGGGCCACGGTCGGCTCGGCGACCGCGCCCAGCGTCAGCGAGCAGACGGTGATGCCGAACTGCGCGGCGGCCATCATCTGCGGGAGGTTCTCCAGCCCGTACAGCACCCGCTTCGCCCGCTTCGAGCCCTCGGAGGCGAGCGGCTCGATCTGGCTGCGGCGCACGGAGACCAGCGCGAACTCAGCGCCGACGAAGAAGCCGTTGGCGAGCACGAGGAGGGCGGCGAAGAACAGCTGCAGTGCGCTCATCGGACACCTGCCGTCTCGCCGGCCCGCTCGGCGACGGCGCCCTGCGGCGCCCCGGTCCGTATCAGGCGCACCCGGTCGGCACGGTGGTGGTCGACCAGCCGCACCCGCAGCCGCCAGCCGTCCAGTTCGGCGGTGTCCCCGGGGGCGGGGATCCGGCCGAGTACATGGGCGACCAGTCCGGCCACGGTCTCGTACGGGCCGTCCGGCGCGCTCAGGCCGATGCGGCGGAGCGTGTCGACGCGGCAGCCGCCGTCGGCGTCCCAGGCGGGGTGGCCGTCCTCGGCGGGCGCGAGCACCAGTTCCGGCAGGTCCGCGTGGTCGTGCTCGTCGCGGACCTCGCCGACCAGCTCCTCGACGATGTCCTCCAGGGTCACCACGCCGGCCGTGCCGCCGTACTCGTCGACGACCACGGCTATCGGCTGCTCGCTGCGGAGCCGCTCCAGCAGCGGCTGGACGGGCAGCGACTCCGGGACCAGCAGCGGGGCGACCGCTATCCGGCCGACGGGGGTGCGCAGCCGTTCGTCCGCGGGGACGGCGAGCGCGTCCTTGAGGTGGACCATGCCCACGACCTCGTCGATCCGGGTGTGGTAGACGGGGAAGCGGGAGAGGCCGGTGGCGCGGGTGAGGTTCAGGACGTCCTCGGCGGTCGCGGAGGACTGCAGCGCGGAGACCCGTACCCGCGGGGTCATCACGTTCTCCGCGGTCAGCTCGCCGAGCGCGAGGGTGCGCACGAACAGGTCGGCGGTGTCCTGCTCGATGGCGCCGGCCTGCGCGGAGTGCCGGGCCAGCGAGACCAGTTCGCCGGGGGTGCGCGCTGAGGCCAGCTCGTCGGTGGGCTCGACGCCGAGGGACCGTACGAGGCGGTTGGCCACGGTGTTGAGCAGCGAGATCACCGGGCGGAAGAAGCGCGAGAAGGCGTTCTGCGGGCCCGCGACGAAGCGGGCCACGGTGAGCGGCTTGGAGACCGCCCAGTTCTTGGGGACCAGCTCGCCGATCACCATCTGAACGGCGGAGGCCAGCAGCATGCCGATGACCACGGCGATGCCGGGCACCGCGCCGGCCGGCAGGCCGGTGGCCGCCAGCGGCCCGCCGAGCAGGTCGGCGAGGGCGGGCTCGGCGAGCATGCCGACCACCAGCGAGGTGATCGTGATGCCCAGCTGGGTGCCGGAGAGCTGGAAGGAGAGCTCGCGCAGCGCGGTGACGACCGTACGGGCACGGCGGTCACCGGCCTCGGCGGCCCGCTCGGCGGCCGCCTTCTCCACGGTGACGAGGCCGAACTCCGCGGCCACGAAGAAGCCGTTCGCCAGGATCAGCACAAAGGCCGCGGCGAGCAGCAGCAGAGGAACTGTCATGCCGCCGCCTCCATCGTGCACGGGACGGCCGCGGGGTGCGGGCGGCGTCCGGGAGGGGCGGCGCAGGTACTACAGGACGATCCGTCCATTGCTGGAAGGAGTCACTCCTCGGGTCGCAGGGTCCCCCGCGAAGGGGGCGGGGCACGCACGGCGCGGCCCCGGGCTACAGAGTAATCAGGCCGGGCGTGGCACGGGGAGAGCCGACGGACGTGCGGTACGCCGCACCGCGCGGCCCGGCCGGACCGTGCGGACGGACGGGACGGGCCCCGTCCGGTCAGCGGTCGTGGCCGCCGGAGCCGTGTGCCTCGGCCAGTGCCCGCAGGGCACGGGCGTCCTGGACGGCCTGTTCCTTGGCGATGCCGGGCTGGATGCCCATGGCGGGCAGGCTGGTGCCGTCGGCGAGGTCGAGGTGGACCCAGGAGTCGCCGACGCGGAGGTTCACCCGCACGACTTCGGCCCAGGCCAGCTCGCGCTTGGTCGTGAGGTTGACGACGGTCACGCCGCGCACGGTGGCGACGACCTTGGGCCGCGCGAGCAGCAGCAGGACGGCCAGTACGAGCAGCCCGGTGAACACGAAGCTGATCCGCTCGCCGCCGCTGAGCGCCGGCAGCAGGAACGCGACGACCGTGAGGGCCACCAGCTGGGCGATGCCGACGACGTACAGGACGGCACGGGTGCGGGCGGGCCGGAAGGTCACCGGGAGGTCGGGCAGAGGCGCGGACACGTCGTCGTCTTCCGTGGCGGAGGGTGGCGGCGCGGACCGTACGCAAAGGTACGTACGGCCCGGCCGTACGGGGTCAGAGGCGGCAGGCGTGGATGCCAGTCGTCAGGATCGCGCGGGCGCCGAGGTCGTAGAGCTCGTCCATGATGCGCTGGGCGTCCTTGGAGGGGACCATCGAGCGGACCGCGACCCAGCCTTCGTGGTGCAGCGGGGAGACGGTCGGGGACTCCAGGCCCGGGGTGAGGGCCACGGCCTTCTCGACCTGGTCGACGCGGATGTCGTAGTCCATCATCACGTACCGGCGGGCCACCAGGACGCCCTGCATGCGGCGGAGGAACTGCTGCACCTTCGGGTCGTCGGCGGGGGCGCCCTTGCGGCGGATCACGACCGCCTCGGACTTGAGGATCGGCTCGCCGATGATCTCCAGGCCCGCGTTGCGCAGCGTCGTGCCGGTCTCGACCACATCCGCGATGATCTGGGCGACGCCCAGCTGGATGGCGGTCTCCACCGCGCCGTCGAGGTGGACGACCGAGGCGTCCACACCGTTGTCGGCGAGGTGCTGCTTGACCAGCCCGGAGAAGGAGGACGCGATGGTCATCCCGCCGAACTCGCTGACGTCCTTGGCGGTACCCGGCAGGGTCGCGTAGCGGAACGTCGACCCGGCGAAGCCGAGCTGCATGATCTCCTCGGCGTCCGAGCCGGAGTCCAGCAGCAGGTCACGGCCGGTGATGCCGATGTCGAGCTTGCCGGAGCCCACGTAGACGGCGATGTCGCGGGGGCGCAGGAAGAAGAACTCGACCTCGTTGTCGGCGTCGACCAGGACCAGCTCCCTGCGGTCCTTGCGCTGCCGGTAGCCGGCCTCATGGAGCATCGCCGACGCAGGCTCGGACAGTGAACCCTTGTTGGGGACGGCGATGCGCAGCATGAGAGAGCTTCCTTTGTACGAGGAGATGGGTGAGCGGTGGGTGATGCGGATCAGAGGTGGGCGTAGACGTCGTCAAGGCTGATGCCCTTGGCGACCATCATCACCTGGAGGTGGTAGAGGAGCTGGGAGATCTCCTCGGCGGCGGCGTCGTGGGATTCGTACTCCGCGGCCATCCACACCTCGGCGGCCTCTTCGACGACCTTCTTGCCGATCGCATGGACGCCGGACTGGACCAGCTCGGCGGTGCGGGAGGTGGCGGGGTCGCCGGTGGCGGCCTTCTGCTGGAGCTCGGCGAAGAGCTCCTCGAACGTCTTCTTGGACATGGTGATACCCACCCTAGCGGTCGCCCGCCCCGGCTCAGCGCCAGGGTTCGGATACTGAACGGAGCGTGGCGGCGGTGGCGACGGCGGCGGTGACCGCCTCGTGGCCCTTGTCCTCGTGGGAGCCCTCAAGGCCCGCGCGGTCCAGGGCCTGCTGCTCGTCGTCGCAGGTCAGCACGCCGAAGCCGATGGGCACACCGGTGTCGATGGAGACCTGGGTCAGGCCCTGGGTGACGCCCTGGCAGACGTACTCGAAGTGCGGGGTGCCACCGCGGATGACCACGCCGAGCGCGACCACGGCGTCGTACCCGCGGCCCGCGAGGACCTTGGCGACGACCGGGAGCTCGAAGCTGCCCGGGACGCGCAGCAGGGTCGGCTCGTCGATGCCCAGCTCGGTCAGCGCGCGCAGCGCGCCGTTCACCAGGCCGTCCATGACCTGGGTGTGCCACTGGGCCGCGACGACGGCCACCCGGAGGTCGCCACAGTTCTTCACGGACAGTTCGGGTGCGCCCTTGCCGCTCACGTTGCTCCTCGTGCTGCTTGCTGATGGTGTCGGGGTACGGGGATGTCTTACTGGGTGCTGCAGGCGGACGCGTGCTCGGCGTCCAGCCACGGCAGGTCGTGGCCCATGCGGTCGCGCTTGGTGCGCAGGTACCGCAGGTTGTGCTCGCCGGCCTGGACCGGCATCGGCTCCCGGCCGGTGACGTAGAGGCCGTGCTCGACCAGGGCCGCGGTCTTCTCGGGGTTGTTGGTCAGCAGGCGCAGCGAGCGCACGCCGAGGTCGTTGAGGATCTGCGCGCCGGCCGCGTAGTCCCGGGCGTCGGCGGGCAGGCCCAGCTCCAGGTTGGCGTCCAGGGTGTCGCGGCCGCGCTCCTGGAGCTCGTAGGCGCGCAGCTTGGACAGCAGTCCGATGCCGCGTCCCTCGTGGCCGCGCAGGTAGATCACCACGCCGCGGCCCGCGTCGCTGATCCGCTTGAGGGACTCCTCCAGCTGGGGGCCGCAGTCGCAGCGCAGCGAGTGGAAGATGTCGCCGGTCAGGCACTCGGAGTGGACCCGGACCAGGACGTCCTCGCCGTCGCCGATCTCCCCCGCCACGAGGGCGATGTGCTCGACGCCGTCGACGGTGGAGCGGTAGCCGTACGCGGTGAAGTCGCCGAAGGCGGTGGGCAGCTTCGTCTCGGCCTCGCGGCGGACGGTCGGCTCCGCGCTGCGGCGGTAGGCGATCAGGTCCTCGATGGAGATGATCGCGAGGCCGTGCTTGCGGGCGAACGGGATCAGCTCGGGCAGCCGCAGCATCGTGCCGTCCTCGCCCGCGATCTCCACGATCGCGGCGGCGGGGCGCAGCCCGGCGAGCCGGGCGAGGTCCACGCCGGCCTCGGTGTGGCCGTTGCGGGTCAGGACACCGCCGGGCTTGGCGCGCAGCGGGAAGATGTGGCCGGGCCGGACGAAGTCCCCGGCCGTGGACTCGCCGGAGGCCAGCAGCCGCAGCGTGGTGGCGCGGTCGGCGGCGGAGATGCCGGTGGACACGCCGTGCTCGGCGGTGGCGTCCACGGAGACGGTGAAGGCCGTCTGCATCGACTCGGTGTTGTTCTGGACCATCTGCGGGAGTTCGAGCCGGTCCAGCTCCGGACCCTCCATGGGCGCGCAGATCAGGCCGCGGCACTCGCTCATCATGAACGCGATGATCTCGGGGGTCGCCTTCTCGGCGGCCAGGACGAGGTCACCCTCGTTCTCCCGGTTCTCGTCGTCGACGACCACGACGGGGCGGCCGGCCGCGATGTCCGCGATGGCCCGCTCGACGGGGTCGAGGGTGAGGTCGATCGCGTCGGGACCTTCGTACCAGTTCTGCTGTGCGGTCATGCCGCCGCTCCTTCCAGGACGGGCTGCGTACTCGTACGGGAGCGCAGCCACCAGTCGCGCAGGCCCCACAGGACGAGACCGAAGTAGACGACGTAGACCAGGCCCGAGAAGGCCAGGCCGCTGCTGAAGGCCAGCGGGACGCCGACCACGTCGACCAGCAGCCATGCGAACCAGAACTCGACCAGGCCGCGGGCCTGGGCCACCATCGCGGCGAGCGTGCCGACGAAGATGTAGGCGTCCGGCCAGGGGTTCCAGGACAGCTGGGGGATCTGGCTGAAGAGGAAGCCGACGGCGAGGGTGCCGGCGGCGGTGCCCGCGAGCAGGGCGCCGCGCTCGCGCCAGGAGGCGAAGCGGACGGCGATCGTGCCGTCCTGGGCCTGCTGCCGGCCGCGCTGCCACTGCCGCCAGCCCCACAGGGCGACGCCGATGACCAGCAGCTGCTTGCCGACGCCGCCGGCGAGCTGCGCGGAGGCGTAGGCGGCGACGAGGATGACGCCGGAGAGGAACTGCGCGGGCCAGGTCCATATGGAGCGGCGCCAGCCGAGGGCCAGGGCTATCAGGCCGACGGTGTTGCCGATCATGTCGGACCAGATGACGTGCTGGCCGAAGGCGGTGAACGCCTCGCCGTTCAGCCAGGCCAGCCCCGTCGGCCCGGTCATCGCGCGGCCCCCGCGCCGTCGTGGCCGAGCAGCCGCTCGACGTACTTGGCGAGGACGTCGACCTCCAGGTTCACCGGGTCGCCGACCTGCTTGATGCCGAGCGTGGTGAGGTCCAGGGTGGTCGGGATGAGGCTGATGGTGAAGTAGTCGGCGCCCGCCTCGACGACGGTGAGGCTGACGCCGTCGACCGTGATGGAGCCCTTCTCGACGACGTAGCGGGCCAGGCCGTCCGGGAGCGCGATCTTCACGATCTCCCAGTGCTCACCGGGGGTGCGCTCGGCGATCGTGCCCGTACCGTCCACATGTCCCTGGACGAGGTGGCCGCCGAGCCGCCCGCCGAGCGCCATCGGGCGCTCCAGGTTGACCCGGGAGCCCTTCTCCAGCGCGCCCAGGCTGGACCGCTTCAGCGTCTCGGCCATCACATCGGCGGTGAATTCACCGTTCTCCGTCTCCACGACGGTCAGGCACACACCGTTGACCGCGATGGAGTCGCCGTGCTTGGCACCCTCGGTGACGAGCGGCCCGCGCAGTCGGAAGCGGGAGGCATCGGTCAGCTCCTCGACGGAGACGACCTCACCCAGTTCTTCGACGATTCCGGTGAACACTTCAGTTCTCCTCGTGGAGGGCGGGGGTGGCGGTGATGCGCAGGTCGGGGCCGAGCCGTTCGATGTCGGTCACGTCGAGGCGCAACGCCCGGGCGATGGTGGAGATTCCGGCGTCGCCCAGCGCGGCCGGGCCGGCGCCGAGCAGCGTGGGGGCGAGATAGCCGACGACCTTGTCGACGGCGCGGGCCGCGACGAAGGAGCCGGCGAGGGTCGGGCCGCCTTCCAGCAGCACGGAGCGGACGCCGCGGTCGTACAGCGCGCCGAGCAGGGCCGGTACGTCCAGGCCGGGGCCGTCCGCGGCGCGCGGCAGCCGGACGATGGGCGCGAGCCCTTCGAGGTGCGTGGCGTCGGCGTCCTCGGCGACCGCGATCAGGGTCGGGGCCGTGCCGTCCAGGATGCGGGCGCCGGGCTTCACGGCCGTGGCGGAGGAGTCGACGACGACCCGCAGCGGCTGGGTGACCTCGGTGTCCGGCAGCCGCGCGCCGAGCTGCGGGTCGTCCGCGCGGGCGGTCCCGGAGCCGACGATCACGGCGTCGGCCAGGGCGCGCAGCCGGTGCACGTCGGCGCGGGACTGCGGCGAGGTGATCCACCGGCTGGTGCCGTCGGCGGCCGCGATCCGGCCGTCCAGCGTGGCCGCGTACTTCCACAGCACGAAGGGGCGGCGGCGCAGTACGGAGGTCAGCCAGGCTTCGTTCCCGGCCGCCGCCTCGTCGGCCAGCAGCCCGCCCTCGACGTCGACGCCGGCCGCGCGGAGCGTGACGGCGCCGCCGGTCGCGGTGGGGTTCGGGTCCGGTACGGCGTAGACGACGCGGGCGATCCCGGCGTCGATGAGGGCCTGGGCGCAGGGGCCCGTACGGCCGGTGTGGTTGCAGGGCTCCAGGGTGACCAGCGCGGTACCGCCGCGGGCCCGCTCACCGGCCGCTTCGAGCGCGTGGATCTCGGCGTGCGGGCCGCCGGCCCGCTGGTGCCAGCCCTCCCCGACCAGCTGCCCGGAGGCGTCGAGGACGACACAGCCGACGGCGGGATTGGGGCTCGTGTGCCCGAGGCCGCGGGCGGCGAGCTCGATGGCTCGGCGCATCGCCGTGGTCTCAGCGGGGGCTGTCGCGGCCACCGGGTCCTCCTGCCTCTTCAGGCACGGACTCCGGGGCTGTCGCGAGCGACAGAAGCGGTACGGAACAACACGCTCACCGGGCCGGACAGAGGATCCCGCCCACCTGGACGGGACCGCCGACGGCGGTGCACCGATGCTGCTCGCCCGCCGCGCACTGCCTCCCATCCGGACTTTAACCGTCGGTGCAGGAATTTCACCTGCTCAACCGGCCGCTGGCTGCGGACGGGTCGCGGACTATTACCGCCGGTTCGGACTTTCACCGACCCCGGAGTGCGCTGCGTATGTCAGTACCCCTCCAGTCTGCCACGTCTGATCGTCGGCCATGCGAGCGGATGGCTGTGGGCTGACTCACACTGGGTGGCGGGATGTGTACGCACGGCCCACCCGGAGTTCTCCGCGCGTTCCTGGGGAGTTCTTACGGTGACGGACCGCGCCGGCGCGGTCGCATGACAGGACAGTCTCCGGGAGGAGCGGGCGATGACGACGTTTCTGGTGACCGGCGGCACGGGGACCCTCGGCCGGGTGGTGGTGGACCGGCTGCTGGCCGACGGGCACACCGTGCGGGTGCTCAGCCGCAGGCCGCACACCCGCACGGAAAACCCGCGGCTGCACTCGTACGCCGTCGATCTGCGCAACGGCGTCGGGCTCGCCGCCGCGGTGTCCGGCGTGGAGGTGATCGTGCACTGCGCCTCGACGCCGTCCGGCGGCGACCTGGATTCGGCGGGCCAACTGGTGGATGCGGCACGGACGGCGGGCGTACGCCATCTCGTCTATATATCCATCGTCGGCGTGGACCGCGTACCCCTGCGCTACTACCGCACCAAGCACGAGGTCGAGCGGCTGCTGGCGGAGTCGGACGTGCCATGGACCGTGCTGCGTACGACACAGTTCCACGACCTGGTGCTGCGGCTGGTGAAGACGGGCGCGCGCTCGCCGGTGCTGCCGGTCCCGATGGGCGTACGGATCCAGCCCGTCGACGTCCGCGAGGTGGGCGCGCGGCTGGTGGAGCTGGCGTACGGCGAACCCGCCGGGCACGTACCGGACATGGGCGGCCCGGAGATCCTCACCGCCCGCGAACTGGTCGACCGCACCCTGCGCGCGGGCGAGCGCCGCCGCTTGATGATGCCGATGCGGCTGCCCGGCGCCACGTTCCGGGCCCTGCGGGCGGGCGGCAACCTCGCCCCGGACCAGGCGACCGGCAAGCTGCGCTACACGGACTTCCTGGCGGAGCGCGGCGGCCGGGTCCCGGGCGTCCGGATGGTACGGAGCGGCGACTCTCCGAGGGGATGAGGGGCCGGCCGCCGGTTCACGGCCACTGCACGTTCGACGGCGGCCAGGGCCCGGCGGGGTCGTCGACGAGGACGCGGGCGAGGTCGTGCAGGCGCATCTGATGTGCGCGGGCATGGGTGCGCATCATCTCGAAGGCGGCGTCCGGCGAGAGCGCGAGCCGGCCGGCGAGGATGCCCTTGGCCTGCTCGATCGGGATACGGCTGGCGAGGGCCTGCTGGAGCTGGTCGATCCGTAACCGGCGCTCGTCGAGCGTCCGTTGCAGCAGCAGGCCGGTGGTGGCCGCCCGGGCCAGGGTCCGGGCGCGCCGCTGGTCCCGCGGGTCCAGCGCCCCGGTGGCGCGGCGGCAGAGGTGGAGGACCCCGACGGGCTGGTCGCAGTGGTACAGGGGTTCGGCCCACATGGCCCGGTAGCCGGCGGCCGCCGCGCGCAGGGCGAGTCCGGGCCAGCGGGAGCGGTGGGCGGTGAGGTCCGCGACGTGGTGCGGACAGCCGGTGCGCAGGGCTTCGATGCACGGGCCCTGCGCGGTGTCGATCTGGTACGCCGCCACGCCGCGGAGCGTCTCGTGGGAGCTGGCGGCCACTTCGATGACGCCGCCGGTACCGGCGCGCTTCCGGTCCCTCGGGGCCGCGGGGGCGACGAGCAGGACGCCCGCGGAATCGACGGGCAGCAGCGCGAGGCAGTGCTCGACCAGGCGCCGGGGCAGCGTGCCGGACGTGGTGTCCGCGTGCACCTGCATCAGATTCAACAGGGCGTGGACGAAGGAGTGTTCGTGCTCGCCGTACGAAGAACCGGTGGGGTCAGACATGGGAGATTCCTGGCAGGGGCAGTGTCCGGAAGGGCGGTGGCTCCAGGCTCACCGGCATTCGGCCGGGCCGCGCCCGGCCGAATGGACGCTTCACGGTGTTCGCCTGTCCTCGTCGTGAGATGCTGCGGTGGACAGCGCTTCAGCGTCCGGTGTTCCAGTGATAGCGCGGCCGGCTGACCGCCTCCTGCACGCCGGATCAACGCCCTATCAATTCTGTCGACCCTCGTGGGGCCACGTTGCCGTCATCTTCCGGACCTCCCCGGGCCAGCGGCGCCGCCGACGCCGCCGCGGGCCACGCGCCGGCCGGACGACGGCCGGTGATCGTGCTCATCGAGGACGAGTCCGACCTCGTCGCGATGGAGCAGGCACACCTGGAACGCGAGGGCTTCGCCGTGGTGTGCGCGCCCGACGCCCGGTCGGGGCAGGCGGTGCTGCGCACCGGACGGGTCGACCTGGTGGTACTGGACCTGGGGCTGCCGGACGGCAACGGCCTGGACCTGCTGCGCGGTGCGCGCGACGCCGGCGGTCCGCCGGTGATCATCGTGACCGGGCGCGGTGAGGAGACCGACCGGATACTCGGCCTGGAGCTGGGCGCCGACGACTACATGGTCAAGCCGTTCTCGCAACGGGAACTGGCCGCGCGCATCCGGGCCGTGCTGCGCCGGGCGGCACCCCCGCAGGACGGGCGGAGCGCCGGGAGACGGCCGGTCCTCCGGCTGGGCGACCTCATCGTGGACACCGGCGCCCGGCAGGTGCGCAGCGTGGGCGGCCCGATCGCCTTCACGCCGCGCGAGTACGCGCTGCTGGAGTTCCTCGCGGCCTCCCCGGGCCAGACCTTCTCCCCCGGCCAGCTGATGGGCCGGCTGTGGGACGGCGCCGACTGGCAGGACCCGGCGACCGTCACCGAACACGTCTACCGCGTACGGCGCAAGCTCATGGCCGCCGGTGTCGGGGCGCCGCGGATCACGACGGTGCGCGGCTTCGGCTACCGCCTGGACGTGGCGTCCGAACCCTTCGGCTGACACAGCCTCACCCAGGACGAGGTGCAGTGCCATGACACCAGGCCCGCAGACGCCAGGACCTCAGACACCAGGACCGGACCGGGACGACGCCGCCCGCCGTTCCCAGGAAACGCCCGACTACCGGGCGCTGTTCGACGCGACACCGTCGCCGTACCTGGTCCTGGATCCCGGACTGCGCATCGTCGAGGTCAACCAGGCGTACCTGGCGGCCACCGGCACCGAGCGGCAGGCCATCCTCGGCCGCCCGGTGTTCGACGTCTTCCCCGACAACCCGGGCAACCCGGCCGCCGACGGCGTCCGGAACCTGTCCCGGTCCCTGCACACCGTGCTGGCCACCGGCCGGCCCGACACCATGGCCATGCAGCGGTACGACATCCCGGCGGGCACGGACGGCGCCTTCGAGGAGCGGTACTGGAGCCCGGTCAACTCCCCCGTCCTGGACGGCAACGGCACGCTCACCCACATCATCCACCGGGTCGAGGACGTCACCGAGTTCGTCCGCCTGCGCCGTGCCGGGCAGCGCCAGCGGCGGGCCGCCGCCGAACATCAGCAGCGCGCCGGACGGATGGAGAGCGAACTGTTCACCCGCAGCCGCGAGGTCCAGGAGGCGAACCAGCGGCTGCGGGAGGCCAACGAGGCGCTGACCACCGCGGGGGCGGCGCTGCGCGAGCAGCAGGAGGCCAAGGACCGCTTCATCGCCACCCTCTCGCACGAACTGCGCAATCCCCTGGCCGCGCTCCGGGCCGCCGGTGAACTGCTCGCCCTGGACGGCCCCGAGTCGCACCCCGCGCTGGCCGTCCTGGAACGGCAGATCACGCACATGGTGCGGATGACGGACGACCTGCTGGACGCGACCAGGGCGCTGACCGGCCGGCTGCACCTGGCCCGCGAGCGGCTCGACCTGTGCTCCGTGGTCACCACCGCCGCCGAGGACATGCTGCCCGAGTACGCCCGGACGCGGCGCAGGCTGCTGGTCGTCGTGCCGTCCGGTCCGGTGCCCGTCGAGGGGGACCGGGTCCGGCTCGCGCAGATGACCGCCAACCTGCTCAGCAACGGCTGCAAGTACACCCGGCCGAACGGCAGGGTGGAACTGGAGCTGGAGACGGTGGCCGGCTCCGGCGCCGCGGAGGCCGGCCACGCGGTGCTGACCGTGCGCGACGACGGCATCGGGTTCGACCCGGCCACCGCGGACGCCCTCTTCGACGCCTTCGTCCGCGCCGCCCCGGCCGCCGACACCACCTCCGGCGGGCTCGGGCTCGGCCTGCCGATCGTCCGCGGCATCGCCGAACTGCACGGCGGTACCGTACGGGCGCACAGCGAGGGCCCCGGCAGCGGCGCGCACTTCCGCATCCGCCTGCCGCTGGCCTCCCCCGCGCCCGACCCCCGGCCCGGTGAGCCGGCCGCGGACGTCAGCCGCCCGCCGCTGCGCGTGCTGGTGGTCGAGGACAACGCCGACCTGGCGGCCACCTACCGCACCCTGCTGGAGCACTGCGGCGATCATGTGACGGTCTGCCACACCGGGCGCGACGGCCTGGCCGCCGCCCACGCCACTCCGTTCGACCTGGTCCTGAGCGATCTGGCGCTCCCCGACGTGCACGGCCATGACCTCGCCCGCCGGCTGCGCGCGGCGTTCCCGGCCGACCGCACCCGGCTGATCGCCGTCTCAGGCTTCAGCGGGCAGGCCGACCGCGCCCTGTCGGCCCGCTCCGGTTTCGACGCCCACCTGGCCAAGCCGCTGTCCCTCGCGGTGCTCAACCGCCTGCTGGCCCGGTGGGCCGACGACGCGTCTCCGTGGCCGCGGGCCCCGGGGCCGGGGGACGCGTCGCTCAGTGCGCCGCGCCGTCCGGGGTGAAGAGATCGTCCTGGGCCGCGTCCTTGGCGGCGAGTACGGCGCCGCGGAGCACCGCGCCGCCGCCCACCGTGCCCGCGCGGACCTCGGTGCACAGGGGCGACATGCGGGCCACGTACGTGGCCACCCGGCCCGCCAGGGCCTCGCCGCCCGCCCGGCCGATCTCGCCGCCGAGCACGACGCAGCCGGGGTCGAGCACGGCGGCCACCGCGGCCACGCCGACGGCGAGGCGCCGCGCGAGCGCGTCGAGGAAACCGGTACCGGCCGGTCCGGCGGCCACTGCCGCGCGGACGACGTGCTCGGCGGGCGGGGCGTCTTCGGTGGGCGGGGCGTCCGTGCTGCCTTCGGTGAGCGGGGCGTCCGTGCTGCCTTCGGCGGGCGTGGGGGTGAAGCCGTACTCCGCGGCGAGGTCGACGATCGCCGGGGAGGCCGCGAGGGCGTGGAAGCCGCCGTCGCAGCCCGCGGCGGTGGGCAGCGACGGCGTCCCCGGCACGGGCAGGAAGCCGATCTCGCCGGTGCCGCCGGAGGCGCCGCGGCGGAGCCGGCCGTCCAGGAACACCGCGGCGCCCACGCCGTGGCCCAGCCAGAGCAGCACGAAGGTGTCGCGGTCCCGGGCCGCGCCGTCCCGGCATTCGGCGATGGCCGCGAGGTTGACCTCGTTCTCCAGGAGCAGCGGCGCTTCGAGGCGGTCGCGCAGCCCGGCTACCAGCGCGCCGTGCCAGGAGGGCAGCGTTCCGGTGCCGGTCAGCCGGCCGGTGGCGGGGTCGACGAGGCCGGGGGCGCCGACCGCGACGGTGTGCGGGCGTACCCCGCCGGCGCGCGCCAGCGCCCGGTCCAGCGCGGCGTACGCGCCGGCCACCGCGTCCTCCGGGGCCGCGCCCTCGGCGACCGGTACGGACTCCTGCGCGCGGATGGTGCCGAGGAGGTCGGCGACGGCGACGGTGACGCCGTGCGTGCGGACGTCGATGCCGGCGAGGTGGGCGCGGTCGGCGACGATGCCGTAGAGCCGGGCGTTGGGGCCGCGGCGGTCGGCGCCCGCCTCGCCGACGACCGTGATCAGCCCGGCGGCCCGCAGCCGGTCGACGAGGTCGGCCACCGTGGGCCGGGACAGCCCGGTCCGCAGTTTGAGCTGATGAGCAGTCAATGGTCCGCCCGATTCCAGCAGTTGGAGGGCGATGCGGTCGTTGATGGCCCGCGCGGTGCGCGGCGACGCCGTACGGGACGCCGTACGGCCGGTGCGCGCGGAGGTGTCAGCCATGGCCGAATCCTTCCAGAGCGCGCCCGCCGCGAATAACGGAGATCAGCGCCACCCATCATCGGAGATCAGCGCCGCGAATAATCGAAGATTAATAGGCAGGGTCCCTGCTAGTTTGACGGCCATGCCCGCCAACGGTGGTTCCGACCCGTCCGCGCTCCCCCGCCAACTGCGCCTGGCCCGCTGGTCGGTGGCGCTGGTCTTCCTCGTACACGGCTCGGTGACCGGGAACTTCGCCACCCGCGTCCCCTGGATCCAGGAGCACACCGGCGTCAGCGCCGGTCAGCTCGGGCTCGCGCTCGCCTTCCCGGCGATCGGCGCCTCTCTCGCGATGCCGCTGGCCGGGCGGATCAGCCACCGCTTCGGCGCGCGTGCGGCGCTGCGCGGCCTGCTCGCCCTGTGGACGCTGGCCCTGACCCTGCCCGCGCTCGCCCCCAACCTGTACACGCTCTGCGGCGCGCTGCTCATCTACGGCGCGACGGCCGGGATGTCGGACGTGGCCATGAACGCGCTCGGCGTGGAGACCGAGAACCGCCTGGACCGGCCGATCATGTCCGGGCTGCACGGCATGTGGAGCGTGGGCGCGCTGCTCGGCTCGGCGGCCGGCACGGTCGCGGCGCACGCCGGCGCCGACGCCCGCGTGCATCTCGCGCTCGCCGCGGGCGTGCTGACCGTCCTGGGCGCGGTCTGCTGCCAGGGCGTACTGGACCTGCGCAGCACCCCCGACGAGCACCCGCCGCCGCGGTTCGCGCTGCCGCCGAAGTCCGCGCTGATCATCGGCGCGGTCGGGTTCTGCGCGGTGTTCGCCGAGGGCGCGAGCCTGGACTGGTCGGCGGTGTACCTGCGGGACGTGCTGGGCACGTCGGCGGGGCTCGCGGCCGGCTCGACGACCGCGTTCGCCTGCACGATGGCGGTGGCCCGGCTGGCGGGCGACCACGTGGTGGCCCGCTTCGGAGCGGTGCGCACGGTACGGACGGGCGGCGTACTGGCCACGGCGGGCGGACTGCTGATCATCGCGGCCCGGCACCCGGTCATGGCGATGGCGGGTTTCGCGCTGATCGGGCTGGGCATCGCGGTGGTCGTGCCGCTGGCGTTCGCGGCGGCGGGCCGCAGCGGCCCGGCGCCGAGCCAGGCCATTGCGGGCGTCGCGACGATCACGTACACCTCGGGCCTGATCGCGCCCTCCGCGATCGGCTCGATCGCCCAGGCCACCTCGCTGACCGGCTCCTTCGTGCTGGTCACGGCGCTGGCGCTGGGGCTGGTACTGGGGGCGGGCGTACTGCGCGTACCGGAGCGCCGTGCGTCGGTCAGCTCGGCGACGTTCGATCTGAAGGGGTCGTGACCACGGGCGCCTGAAGGGGTCACGACCCGCCGCTACCGGCAGTGGCCGGTGCTCAGCTCGCGTCCGGTGCTCAGCTCGCGTCCGGCAGCGCCTCCGGGCGGGCCAGCTTGCGGGCTATCGCACGGGCCTCGTCGGTCCAGGGAGTGGGCCGCAGGGTCGCTGCGTCCACGCGGACCAGGATGCGGTGGCCCTGCGCATACGTGGTGGCGCCGTCCGCCGAGCAGACCCGGAAACCGTAGGTGAGGCTGGTCCGCCCCAGCTTCTCGATCCACAGGTGCGCCGCGTAGGTACCGGGGCGGGTGATCGGCGCCTCGTAGGAGACGCGCATCTCCTTGATGACGTTGGCCATGTCGCCCGCGGTCGCCCAGTCCCCCGAGTAACCGAAGCCGTGGCCGTGCCAGTACTCGCCCCAGGCGCGCTCGACGAGCAGCGGGAAGCGCGAGTTGTGGAGCATCCCGAGCGCGTCGAGGTCGTCGAAGTGGACCGTCACGGGGACCAGCTCCCCGAAGGGGAGGGTCTCGGCGGTATACGGGGCGGGGGCGCTCACGGTCGTGCTCCTGGTGGTGCGGTACGGATGGGACAGCTGCGGTACAGATGCACCACAGATGTGTTCAAAAGTTGAACCATCCCATCGTAAGCATGCGCTTAGACTGCTTGCGCGCCGGGCCGAGTGACCGAGACCATGCGCCGCCGATCCGCCCGTAGCCGGAGGAAGCGGACGCGGCCCGCACTAACATTGGCCGGTCACCGCCGGTCGGTGACCTGATGACGACTTGACGAGAACGGGAGCATTCATGGGCCTCGGCGTGCGCTGGACCCTCCACGGAGACGGGCGCACCCCGGCGCCGGGAGCCGTGGTCAGGCCCGACGAGCGGCTGACCTGGCCGCGTACCGCGGGCCTCGGCGCGCAGCACGTGGTGGCGATGTTCGGGGCGAGTTTCGTGGCGCCGGTCCTCATGGGCCTGGACCCGAACCTCGCGATCATGATGTCCGGCGTCGCCACGATGATCTTCCTGCTGGCGACCCGCGGCCGGGTGCCCTCCTACTTGGGCTGCAGCCTCTCCTTTGTGGGCGTCGCGGCGGTCATCCGGGCGCAGGGCGGTACGAGCGCCACGGTGACCGGCGCGGTCCTCGTGGTCGGCGCGGTGCTCTTCGCCATCGGGCTCGCCGTCCAGAAGTTCGGCGCGCGGATCATCCACGCGGCGATGCCGCCGGTGGTGACGGGCGCGGTCGTGATGCTGATCGGCTTCAACCTGGCTCCCGTCACCGCGAGCACGTACTGGCCGCAGGACCAGTGGGTGGCGCTGCTGACCATGCTCTTCACCGGGCTGGCCGTGGTCTGTCTGCGCGGCTTCTGGTCGCGCATCGCGATCTTCCTCGGCCTGGTCTTCGGCTATCTCATCTCCTGGGTCTTCGACCTCGTCTTCGGGATGATCCACTCGCAGAACGCCGCCGGGAAGGTCACCGACCACTGGCGGCTGGACTTCTCGGCCGTCGGCCGGGCCGACTGGGTCGGCCTGCCGTCCTTCCACGGGCCGAGCTTCCAGTGGTCCGCGATCCTGGTCGCGCTGCCGGTGGTGATCGCGCTGGTCGCGGAGAACGCCGGGCACGTCAAGGCGGTCGGCGAGATGACCGGCGACCCGCTGGACGACAAGCTCGGCACCGCGATCTCCGCGGACGGCGCCGCCTCCGTGCTCTCCACCGCGCTCGGCGGCCCGCCCAACACCACGTACTCCGAGAACATCGGCGTCATGGCGGCCACCCGCGTCTACTCGACGGCCGCCTACTGGGCCGCCGCCTGCTTCGCCCTCCTCTTCGGGCTCTGCCCGAAGTTCGGCGCGGTGGTCGCCGCGATCCCGGGCGGCGTGCTCGGCGGCATCACGGTCATCCTGTACGGCATGATCGGCCTGCTCGGCGCGCAGATCTGGGTCCACAACAAGGTGGACCTGCGGAACCCGCTGAACCTCGTCCCCGTGGCCGCGGGCATCATCATCGGCGTCGGCGGCGTCAGCCTGAAGATCTCCGACAACTTCGAGCTGAGCGGCATCGCGCTCGGCACGATCGTCGTCCTCTCCGGCTACCACGTACTGCGCGCCATGGCCCCGGCCCACCTCAAGACCCAGGAACCACTGCTGGACGAGGGGACGTCGGCTTACGACGAGGAGTCGGACGGCAAGTAGCCGTGCCGCGGGGGCGGTGCGCATTACCCGGGGGCGGTGCGTATACCCGCGGAGCGCTGCGCATACGGGTGCAGCCCCGGAGCCCCCCACCTGGGGGTTACCCACGCGGAGCTGAAGCTATCCGGCGGGGCTTGGGTTATCCCGCGGAGCGGCGCGCCTACGGGTGCAGCCCCGGAGCCCCCCACCTGGGGGTTACCCAAGCGGGGCCGGCGTTATCCGGTGGAGCGGGGGGTTAAGCGGCGGGGCGCTGCGCATACAGGCGCACACCCGGAGGCCCCCACCAGGGGGTTACCCAAAGGGGGCAGGCGGCGAACCCGGTCTGCGAACCCGGGTGGCGGAGTCGGGCGTCAGCCGCGCAGCGGGGTCAGGAGCATCTGGCCGACCAGGCCGACGCCCGCGTCCAGCCGCTGCGCGAACTCCTCCCCCACGTCCGGGAGTCCGCGCAGGCTCCACAGCACCCGGGCCGCCGCCCACGCGCCGTCCCGGGCCGCCTCCAGGCTCCACGAGCCGGCCAGGTGGGTCAGGGGGTCGGCGATGTCCAGCAGGTCGGGGCCCGGCATCAGCCGCTCGCGCACCCGCTCCTCCAGTCCGGTCAGCACCCGCCCCACCCGGTCGAAGTCGGCCTCCAGCGCGGCCGGTTCGCACTCCAGGACCCGGCACGTGTCCACCAGGGCGAGCGCAAGATCGTGCCCGATATGCGCATTGATCCCGGCCAGCGCGAACTGCAGCGGCTTGACGCCGGGATGGCAGCGGAGCTGGAACAGCGGGCGCCAGCAGGCCGGCGGACGCAGCCCGGCCGTACCGGCGTCCACCGCGCTCAAGTACCGCAGTGCGAACCGCACGTCCAGCTCGGCGGCCGCGCCCGCGTCCCGGAAGCCGCCCGCGTCGATCTGCCGCCCGACCTCCTCGGTGACCTGCAAGTACACCTGGTTGAACACCGCGACGCCGTCGCGCGGGGGCAGCGCCGCGTCCAGCGCGCGCAGCCGCGCCACGATCTTCGCCACGCCTGCCGTCGCATCCGTCGGCTGCATCGTCGTCATGCGGTCAGCGTGGCAGGGCCGGGGGCCCGGCAGGGACGGCGCGGCGACGCGTGACCGGATCGGGCTAACGATCAGCGCGCGCCGGGGGCGCGCGCCTTTGCGCCCCCGGCAGCCGGAACTACCGCGGGACCGGCGGGCGTTGATCGCATGTACACCGCCGGCGACGGGATCCGAAGGAGCACAGACATGGCTGTCCGACTCGGGCTGAGCCTTCCGCAGATGCGCCAGTACGACCTCGGGCGCGACGTGCCGGACGTGGCGCGCGCCGCCGAGCAGACCGGTTACGAAAGCCTCTGGGTCTTCGAGCGCGTGCTCTTCCCCGAGCCCGCGACCCAGGGGTTGTACGGCATACCGGGCCTGCCGTGGCCCGATCAGTACCGCTCGGTGGCCGACCCGCTGGTGACGCTGACGCTGGCGGCCGCGGTGACGGAGCGGGCGCGGCTGGGCACGAGCGTGCTGGTCGCCCCGCTGCACGTGCCCTTCCAGCTTGCCCGCAGCCTCGCCTCGCTGGACGCGGCCAGCGGCGGCCGGGTGATCGCCGGCCTCGGCACGGGCTGGTCCCTGGACGAGTACGCGGCCGCGGCGGTGGCCCCGTTCGAGCGGCGCGGCAAGGTGCTGGACGAGCTGCTGGACGTCTGCCGGGCGGTGTGGGGCCCGGACCCGGTGGCGTACGAGGGCGAGCTGACGAAGATCGCGCCGTCCGAGGTCGGCCCCAAGCCGGCCCGGCCGATCCCGGTGCTGCTGCCCGCCAACAGCCCGCGGGCGCTGCGCCGCCTGGTGGACCGCGCGGACGGCTGGATGCCGGTGGGCATGGGCGCGGAGAAGCTGGCCGAGGAGTGGCGGCGGATACAGGATCTGGCCGGCGAGCGCGGCCGCACGGCCCCGTTCCAGAACGTCCTGCGGGTGAACGCCCAGCACACACCCAAGGCGTACGAGGGCCAGGACCGCGCCCCCTTCCAGGGCAGCGTCGCGCAGATCGTCGAGGACCTGGCGGCCCATGCCGAGGTCGGCCTGGAGGAGATCCTGCTCGACCTGCAGGGCCGGGCCCGGGACGCGGAGGAGCTGAAGGACCTGGCGGCGGAGGTGTACGAAGCGGCGCGGGCGGCCGGGATATGAGCGCAGGGGGAGCCGCGGCCGCGGCGGCTCCCCCTGTCCCCTCCGTCCCCGAGTCCGGGCCCCGGCCGGACCGCGCCCGGCCGGGCGGTCGTCGGCCGGGCTCCGGATGGCCGTCGGGCGGTCAGTCCTCCGGCAGTTCGACCGGGGCGATCTCGTCGTACAGGTCGCCGGGGCCCGGGTTGGTGGCGTCCGTGCTGCCGCCGAAGTGGTGCATCACGCCCCACACGGCGTTCAGCGCGGTCTGCACGGCGCCCTCGGCCCAGCCGGCCGTCCAGGAGATGTCGTCACCGGCGAGGAAGATGCCGCGCTTGTCCTCGGGAAGGAGGTCCTGCATGAAGTGCGTGAACAGCCGGCGCTGGTAGCGGTAGTGCCCCGGCAGGTTGGCCTTGAACGCGCCCATGAAGTACGGCTCGTTCTCCCAGGACACGGTCACGGGGTTGCCGATGATGTGCTTGCGGATGTCGACCTTCGGATAGATCTCCGAGAGCGACTTCAGCATGACCTCCATGCGCTCGTTGGCGTCCAGCGGCAGCCACTTCAGGCTGTCGTCGCACCAGGTGTACGAGAGGCAGATGACGGCGGGCTCGTCGGGCCCGTTGTCGAGGAGGTAGGTGCCGCGGGTCATCCGGTCCGTCAGCGTCATCGACATGACGTCCCGTCCGGTGTCCTCGTCCTTGTCCAGCCAGAAGGGCCGGTCGACCGGCACGAAGAGCTTGGAGGACTCCATGTAGTGGGTGCGCTCCATCGCCGTCCAGTGGTCGATGGGGAACAGCGCGTCGTCGCACTCGATCTTTGACAACAGCATCCAGGACTGCGCGGTGAAGACGGCCGCCCGGTAGGTGCGGATGTCGCCGGAGGCGTCGGTGACGGTGATCCGGTTGCCGGCGGTGCGGTGCAGCCGGGTCACGGCGGGGCGCGGCGCGCCGTCGTGCAGCGAGGAGAGGGACGTGCCCTGGGCCCAGTGCACGATCTTCTCGGGCTCGCGCTCCCACAGGCGCAGCGGAAGCTGCTGGCTGCCGCCGACGATGCCGCGGTGGTGGTCGTCGGCCTCGGTGTAGACGACGCGGAGGATCTCCAGGATGGAGTTGGGGAAGTCGGTGTCCCAGCCGCCGGTGCCGAAGCCGACCTGCCCGAAGATCTCCCGGTGCCGGAAGGACTTGAAGGCGCTGGAGTCGCAGAGGAAGCCGTAGAAGGTCTGGTTGTCGAGCTTCTCGACCAGCTTGGACCAGATCTCGCGGATGCGCGGGACGTCGCGCTCACGGAGGGCCTGGTTCATGTCGGAGAAGTCCGCGCCCTCCTCCAGGCAGGCGTTCCAGGCGTTCATGACCTGGTGGTAGACCTCCGGCAGGTCGTCCACGGTGCGGGCGTAGTGCGACTCGCCCTTGAGGTCGACGACGGTGGAGGGGGTGTCGGGCGCGAGCGGGTTGGGGAACGGCTTGGTCGTAAGCCCCACCAGGTCGATGTAGTGCTGCAGCGCCGTGGAGGACGGCGGGAAGCGCATCGCGCCCATCTCGGCGGTGAGCGAGGGATCGCAGCCCTCGAAGCCGACGGTGCGCAGCCGGCCGCCGATCTGGTCCGCCTCGTAGACGACGGGCTTGAGGCCCATCTTCATCAGCTCGTAGGCGGTGACGATGCCGGAGAGGCCGCCGCCGATGACCGCGACCTCGGTGCCGTGCTCGGTCGCGGGTATCTGGCCCAGGCCCGCCGGGTGGGCGAGGAAGTCGTCGTACGCGAAGGGGAAGTCCGGTCCGAACATGGTGATCGGCGGCTGCGCGTCGGTGTGCTGGACGGCGGTGGGCACCGTGGACGTCATGGGGCGGGACTCCTTGCAGAAAACAGCGCGGAACAGCGCAAAACGCGGGGAAAAGGGCAGGCGGGGCCGGGCCGGGCGCGGTCGGGCCACGGTCGGCCGGGCGGTACCGGCCGGGACGCGGTGGGTCAGCCGAGTGAGCCGTACAGGTCCGGGCGGCGGTCGGCGAGGTAGGTATTGGCCTCGCGGGAGGCCGCGAGGAGGCCGGGGTCGACGTCGCCGAGGACCAGCTCCTCGCCGCGCCCGGCACGGGCCCGGACGACCCCGTCGGGACCGGCCAGCGTGGACAGTCCGACGAATTCGAACTCGCCTTCCTGGCCGACCCGGTTGACGTACGCCACGTACAGCTGGCTCTCGAAGGCGCGGACCGGGATCACCGACTCCGCGACGAACTGGTAGGGGTGCATCTGCGCGGTGGGCACGACCAGGAAGTCGGTACCGGCCAGCGCGTGCGCCCGGACGTTCTCCGGGAACTCCACGTCGTAGCAGATCATCAGGCCGATCCGGACGCCGTTCAGCTCGGCCTGGACGACGGGCGACTCGCCGGGCGTGAACCACTCGCGCTCGAAGCAGCCGAAGAGGTGCGTCTTGCGGTAGTTCGCGAGCCGGGTCCCGTCGGGGCCGATGAGCTGGACGGCGTTGTAGACCGCCGCGCCGTCGCGCTCCGGGTAGGCGTAGGCGACGGCGATGCCGTGCTCGGCGGCGATCCGGGCCACCTCGTCGGCGCTGTCGCCGTCGGCGGGCTCGGCCAGCCGGGGCACGTCCGCGCCGATCGCGTACCCGGTCAGGTACATCTCCGAGGTCACCAGCAGCCCGGCACCGGCCGCGGCGGCGTCCGCCGCGGCCCGCTCCAGCGCCTTGAGGTTGTACGCCACGTCGCCGGGCCGTCCCGAACTCTGGAGCAGGGCGGTGCGCAGCGAAGACATGGGACCCCTCGGATGATGCGTACGGCACGGGTGGTGCGTACGGGCTTTCGGAAGACGTCTAGACGGTACGGTCCGCGGCACAAGTGGTACAAGGCTGCACCATTGCGCTCCACGCACCGATTCGTTGCGTCTTCCGAGCCGCTCGCGGCGATTCGTTGCGCTCTCGCAGCGCGCCATGGCGCCCGGGGCCCAAAGGGCGGCGCGTCAGACCGGAGAGCCCGAGGAGAAGCGCCGCAGGAGGGGCGAGAGGACGAGTACGGACTTGGTCCGCTCGACGAAGTGCTCGCCGGCGATGCGCTCCAGGACGCGCTCGAAATGGCGCATGTCCGAGGCGAAGACCTGCACGATGGCGTCCGCCTCACCGGTCACGGTGGAGGCGGACGCCACTTCGGGATAGCGCGCGAGGCCGCGGTGGATGGCCTCGGGCGAGGTGTTGCGGCGGCAGTAGAGCTCGACGAAGCCCTCGGTCTCCCAGCCGAGCGCCGCCGGGTCCACCCGTACGGTGAACCCGGTGATGGCGCCCTGCTCACGCAGCCGGTCCACCCGGCGTTTGACGGCCGGGGCCGAGAGCCCGACCTCCTGACCGATGTCGGCGTAGGAGCGGCGGGCGTCCTCAGCCAGGGCGTGGACGATGCGTTCGTCGAGGTCGTTCAGTCGCACGGGGGGTGTTTCACTTCTCTGCGGTGGCCAATCGGGAGCGGCGCATGCCGTAAGCGAAGTAGAACACGAGACCCGCCACCATCCAGACTCCGAAGACCATCCACGTGACGGCGTCGAGGCTGCCCATCATCCAGATGCAGAGCAGGAAGCCGATCGCGGGGAAGAGCGGCGACAGCGGCGTGCGGAAGCTGCGCGGCATGTCCGGGCGGGTCTTGCGCAGCACGATGACCGCGATGTTGACCAGCGCGAACGCGAAGAGCGTGCCGATGCTGGTGGCGTCGGCCAGCTGGCCGAGCGGCACGGCGGCGGCCAGGATGCCGCAGAAGAGCGAGACGATCACGGTGTTGGCGCGGGGCGCGCCGGTCTTCGGGTGGACCTTGGAGAAGACCTTGGGCACCAGGCCGTCGCGGGACATCGCGAAGAGGATGCGGGTCTGGCCGTAGAGCACGGTCAGCACGACGGACGCGATGGCGACGACCGCGCCGAGCGCGAGCAGCACGGCCCAGAAGCCCTGGCCGGTGACGTCCTTCATGATCCCGGCGAGCGCGGCCTCGGTACCGGCGAACCGCTTCCACGGCAGCGCGCCCACGGCGACCGCCGCGACCAGGCAGTACAGCGCCGTGACGATCACCAGCGAGAGCATGATCGCGCGCGGCAGGTCGCGCTGCGGGTTCTTGGCCTCCTCGCCGGCCGTGGAGGCGGCGTCGAAGCCGATGTAGGAGAAGAAGAGCGTGGCGCCGGCGGCGCTGACGCCCGCCATGCCGAGCGGCATGAAGGGGGCGTAGTTCCCGGCGCGGATGCCCTGGAAGGCGACGCCGCAGAAGAGCAGCAGCGCGGCGATCTTCACCGCGACCATGATCGTGTTGGCCCGGGCGCTCTCCTTCGCGCCGCCCAGCAGGAAGGCCATCGCGAGCAGCACGACCAGGAGCGCGGGCAGGTTGAAGATGCCGCCGTCACCGGGCGGCGCGGCGATCGCGTCGGGGATGGTGAAGCCGAACGTGCCGGACAGCAGCTCATTGAGGTACTGCCCCCAGCCGACCGCGACCGCGGCCACGGAGACGCCGTACTCCAGGATCAGACACCAGCCGCAGATCCAGGCGACCAGCTCGCCGAGGGTGGCGTAGGCGTAGGAGTACGAGGAGCCGGAGACCGGGATGGTGCCGGCCAGCTCGGCGTAGGACAGCGCCGAGAAGAGCGCGGTGATGCCCGCGATCACGAACGAGATGATCACCGCGGGGCCGGCGTCCGGCACCGCCTCGCCCAGCACCACGAAGATGCCGGTGCCGAGCGTGGCGCCGATGCTGATCATCGTCAGCTGCCACATGCCCAGGGAGCGGCGCAGCGTACCGCCCTCCCCCTGACCACCTTCGGCGACCAGGCGTTCGACGGGCTTGCGCCGCATCAGCGCGCCGAGCGGCCCGGGACGGGACGGAGGCTGCTGCGGCTGGGGGTCGCTGCCCTCGCTGGGAGGGGCTGCGCCGTGGTCCAACACTGGGGTGGCTCCTTTATCGCTGCCGTTCCGGCGGCGGTGACCGGGGCGGCCCGTACACGGGCAGCATGAAGCAACCCGCACGGGAACCGCCGAGCGGACGGTCCCCGCCACTCCACGTAACTAACTTGCCTGACCTTAAGGCCCGCGCGTGACCTGCCGTAATGCGGGTTCTTTGCGCATGCGCGCATGATCCTTGCGCACGAAGCGGCAGAGCGGCCATTTGTTGCGCGCCCGGGGCGCGTTGGGGCCATGGATTCGAAGGAGAGACATTTCGGCCGGGCGGGCGGCCGTGTCCGGAAGTAATCGATCTCACGCGTCACCGCGGCCGGGAGGGAGGGCTCCGGCCCCCGGACCCGCCTCGCCCGCTCGCCGGAAAACGCGAACGGGCCCGGCCCCGCACGTCATGCGTGCGGGGCCGGGCCCTCAGGAACGACAGGACGCGTCGCCTACCAGCTGTTGTGCAGCGGCTTGCCCTCGGCGTAGCCGGCCGCGCTCTGCACGCCGACGACGGCCTTCTCGGCGAACTCCGCGAGGTTCGAGGCGCCCGCGTAGGTGCAGGAGGACCGCACGCCCGCGATGATCGAGTCGATCACGTCCTCGACGCCGGGACGGGCCGGGTCGATGAACATCCGCGAGGTGGAGATGCCCTCCTCGAAGAGGCCCTTGCGGGCCCGGTCGTACGCCGACTCCTCGCTCGTGCGGTTGCGCACCGCGCGCGCCGAGGCCATGCCGAAGCTCTCCTTGTAGAACCGGCCGTCGGCGGTCTGCTGGAGGTCGCCGGGCGACTCGTACGTACCGGCGAACCACGAGCCGATCATGACGTTGGACGCGCCGGCGGCCAGCGCCATGGCGACGTCGCGCGGGTGCCGCACGCCGCCGTCCGCCCAGACGTGCTTGCCGTACTTCTTGGCCTCGGCGGCGCACTCCAGGACGGCGGAGAACTGCGGGCGGCCCACGCCGGTCATCATCCGCGTCGTGCACATGGCGCCCGGGCCGACGCCGACCTTGATGATGTCCGCGCCGG
Organism: Streptomyces sp. NPDC053542; assembly: GCF_044544685.1. Classification (NCBI taxonomy): domain Bacteria; kingdom Bacillati; phylum Actinomycetota; class Actinomycetes; order Kitasatosporales; family Streptomycetaceae; genus Streptomyces; species Streptomyces sp. NPDC053542. Next base: position 85,780 of record NZ_JBITXL010000007.1, on the reverse strand, counting down.
CCTCGATGAGGTCGCGCACGCCGTCGGCGGCGACGATGTTGCCCGCGACGATCGGGACCTGCGGGTCCAGCGCCCGGACCGCCTTGACCGCGCTGATCATGGACTCCTGGTGGCCGTGCGCGGTGTCCACCACGAGGGTGTCCACGCCCGCGGCCAGCAGCGCCTTGGCCTTGCCCGCCACGTCGCCGTTGATGCCGACGGCGGCGGCGATGCGCAGCTTGCCGTCGGCGTCGGTCGCCGGGGTGTAGAGGGTCGCGCGCAGCGCGCCCTTGCGGGTCAGGATGCCGACCAGCTGGCCTTCCTTGTCGACCGCGGGGGCGAGCTTGCGGTTGGCGGCGTCGAGCTGGTTGAACGCCTCGCGCGGGTCGATGTCGGCGTCCAGGACCAGCAGGTCCTTGGACATGACCTCGGCGACCTGGGTGAAGCGGTCCACGCCGGCCAGGTCGTGCTCGGTGACGACGCCGATCGGGCGGCCGCCCTCGACGACGATGCCCGCGCCGTGCGCCCGCTTGGGCAGCAGGGACAGCGCGTCCGCGACGGTGGCGATCGGCGAGAGCACGATCGGGGTGTCGAGGACGAGGTGGCGCCGCTTGACCCAGCCGACGACGTCGGTGACGACGTCGATCGGGATGTCCTGGGGGATGACGACGAGGCCGCCGCGGCGGGCGACCGTCTCGGCCATCCGGCGCCCGGCGATCGCGGTCATGTTCGCCACGACCAGCGGGATGGTGGTGCCCGTGCCGTCCGGCGAGGAAAGGTCCACGCCCTGCCGGGAGCCGACCGCGGAGCGGTTCGGCACCATGAACACGTCGTCGTACGTCAGGTCGTACGGCGGCTTCGAATCGTTCAGAAATCGCATGCTAACTCTCTCACCTGCGGTTTTGCTTGGGTAGCGGGCGGGGAGTCAGCACCGGTCCGACAGCGGATACAGAGCGGCCAACAGCGGATCAGGCATCAAGCTCCTAGTACATCATCGCTGATCCGGTCAGCCGATGGCGACTCTTGAGGGCGGTTCTGTGGGTTCACCTGAGCGGCCCCGCCCACGGCTGTCGCTTCCGCCGAAATTCAGTGCTCACGACGGACGATACGGACTCGGTCATCGCGCGTAGAAGGTTCGGCCCCTAACGTTCCGCCATGGCCAAGAATCGAGTTGTTGCAACGGGTGTCGCGGGCGTGGGCGCCTGCGCCCTCCTGGTCACCATCGGCGCGCTGAGCGCCCATGGCGCTCAGGAAAGCAAGTGGCAGAAGGTCGGCGACGGGATGACCGGCGGCGTCAGCGGGATGGTCGTGGCCAAGGCCGCGGACGACCGCCTCGACCTGCTCGTGGCCCGGGACAACAAGGAATCCGGCCAGCCCCGGCTCTCGGCCGTACGGCTGGCGCCCGGCCACGCTCCCGCCGTCCGGGACCTGAAGTGGGCCGGTAGCGAGGTGCCCAAGGACCTGGAGTCGCTGGACGCCGTGCCCGGGCGGCCCGGCGAGTACACCACCGTGAGCAGCGGGGACAGCGGAAAGTTCCGTCCGACGGTGTACGACGTGAAGGTGAGCGGCGGTACGGCGACGGTCCGCTGGTCGGCGCCGCTGCCGGGCACCGAGAAGTACGCGGGCGACGACACGCAGAACTACGAGGCGTTCGCCGTGCACCGGGACCGGGCCACCGAGAAGTACGTGGCGGTCTGGGCCACGCGCGGCAGCAACGGCACCGCCTCCCAGGTGCGCAGCGCCGCCTTCGATCCGGCCGCGGCCGCCCCCGGCAAGGTCTTCGGGCACGTCAGCGACCCCGTGGCGTTCCGCGCGCCGTGGCCGGCGCAGGACGAGGTACGGCACATCAGCGACCTGAAGATCGCGTCGGACGGGACCGTGGTGCTCTCCGCGGCCCAGGACCCGAACAAGAACTCCGGCCCGTTCAGCTCCGCGGTGTACGAGGCCGGCCGGCTCGGTGTCGACAAGGGACGGCCCGCGCTGAAGCTGAGCAAGCCGGAAGAGGTGCGCCGCTACACCACGGAGGACAACCGCAAGATCGAGGCGGTCGCCCTGCTCCCCGACGGCGACCACGCCCTCTGGGGCACGGACGACGAGGACTTCGGCGGCTCGGTGCTGCGGGACCGCCTGTAGTCCTTCGATCCGGGGGTCGGGGCACCGCGGGAAAGCTACGAACTGGCGATCTCCTGCCGGAGTTGGCGGGTGAAACGGCGGAGGAGGTCCTCCGTCTCCCTGTGCTCGGCCCTGCGGTCGTCCCTGCCCTCGCTGGGCCGGGACTTCCAGACCCGGCGGGCGAGGGCGTTGGCGAGGTCGACGGTGTCGTCCTCGCACAGGAGGTAGAGGGCGGAGCGCGCTTCCTGCATCCGGCCCGCCAGCTCGTTGGCGCCGGCACCGTCGTCGCTCAGCCGGGCGTCCCGGAGGTAGTCGATCAGCTGAGTCACGGCGGTGTTGAAGCCGACCCCGGCCTTGAGCTTCTGTTCGCGCAGCCACATGCGGTCCTGCCGGCGGGCGGTGAACCACGCGCCGAACACCGCCCCTGTCAGGCCCAGTCCGGCACCGATGGCCACGGACAGCACGTTCTCCACGGTCGGCTCCCCCCTGCACACGGATCACGTCAGGCTAGTAGACGGCCGGGGTGGGCGGCCGCCGCGTTACCTGGGTGAAACGGCGTCTCGGCAGAATCCCGGGCATGAAGATCGAACAGGTGGCCTGGGACGACCCGGACGCCGCCGTCCTGCGGGCACAGCAGCGGACCGAGATCGCCGAGATCTACGGGACCCCGGACAGCGAGCCCGGTGTCCCGCCCTCGGCGGCGGACATCACCGCGTTCTTCGTGGCGTACGAGGACAACGGCATACCGGTGGGCTGCGGCGGCCTGCGCGACCTCGGCGACGGAATCGGCGAGGTCAAGCGGATGTACGTCCTGCCGGACCGGCGCGGCTCCGGCGCCGCGGCCGCCGTGCTGCGGGCCCTGGAGGAGTGGGCGCGCGCCCGGGGCTGGACCCGCCTCCGCCTGGAGACCGGCGACCGGCAGCACGCCGCGGTCCGCTTCTACACGCGCTCCGGATACACCCGCATCCCCAACTTCGGGGCGTACGCGGGGGTCGCGGCCTCGTGGTGCTTCGAGCGGGTGCTGTAACCGTCCAGTACGGGCGCGGACTCCTGGCGGCGGGCCTGCGGCGCACCTCCTACGTGCGGGCCCGCGCCGTGCCGCCCGCGTCGCGGGTCAGCAGTACGGCCAGCCCGGTGTCCGTGTCGCGCCAGTGCGCCACCGCGTCGGCGAGGACCGACTCGGCCACCCGCCACTCCGCCGGCTCGGCCGCCGCGTAGCCCTGCCAGGCCCTGACGACCAGCAGCCGGCCGCCGTGCTCCGCGGGCCACCAGGAGAGGTCGCCGAGGCAGTCGGCGAGCGCGTCCCAGTTCCGCCCGAACCAGGACGGCAGCCGCAGCGCCTCGGCGGCGCGCGTCATGAACTCCGCCTTGTCGGCGACGCCCTCGAGGTCGAGGACGGTGCCCTGCCAGCCCGCGGTCAGCGCGGCGTCCAGCGCTTCCTGCACGGGCCGGCCGGCGGGCCAGGACAGCACGCCGGGCGGCGTCCGCCCGTCGAGCACCGCGGCCAGCGGCCTGGGCACGCCGTCGGGCGCGGGGCCGGGGGCGCCGGCACGCCGGCCGGCACCCGCCTGGCCGGGGACTCCGGGGGAATCTGGCATGCCGCGATGCTGTCACAGCCCCGGCCGCCGCGCCGGACGAACGGCCTCCGTACGGCGGACGCCGGATGCGGGTGGCGTCGGGAGTCCCGGTGTCAGGAGTCCCGGTTCAGGAGTCCGGGTCCGCGCGGTCCAGGGCCGGGCGCGGGCCCGGAGTGGCCTCCAGGAGGAGGTGGTCGGCCGCTGCGGTGTCCGTGACCAGGCTCGTGACCAGGCCGGACTTCAGGACCGAGCCGATCGCGTGCGCCTTGCGCCGGCCGCCGGCGATGGCGATCACCTCGGGGATGCGGCGCAGCCGGTCGGCCTCGACCGTGATGCAGCGCTCCCCCAGGTCACGGCCGATACGCCGGCCCTCGCCGTCGAAGAGGTGCGCGGACATCTCCGCGGCGGCGCCGAGCGAGGCGTAGTGCTCGCGCTCGTCCTCCGAGAGCATGTCGTACACCGTCGAGATACCGGGCGCCCAGGAGCCGATGGACACGCAGGCGACGGTGACCTTGTCGAAGTAATCAAACGCCCGCGCGATACCCGTCTGGCCGCGCAGCGCTGCCGCTGTGGCCGAATCCGGCAGCAGCATCGGCGCATAAATGGGGTGCGCCTCGCCGCCGGAGACGTCGGCGGCGCGGCGGACCGCCTCCACCGAGCCGCTGTCGGCGGTGCCCGCGTCGTACACACCGGTCAGCTGGACGACCGTGCACGGCGGCAACCGGTGCAGGGCCGACGCCATGTGGATCGTCGAGCGGCCCCAGGCGATGCCGAGCACATCGCCCTCGGCGACCAGCTCACCGAGCAGGTCGGCGGCGACGTCGCCGAGGTTCTCCGGATCCGGCGCGTCGTCGGAGTCGGCGGCCGACTCCACGACGACGGCGTGCCGCAGGCCGTAGCGGGCCCGGAGCGCGTCCGAGCGCTCGGCGTCCAGCTCGGCCGGGACGCGGATCTCGATCCGTACGAGGTCACGCTCCAGCGCCGTTTCCAGCACCCGCGCGACCTTGAAACGGCTGACGCCGAACTCCTCGGCAATCTGGATCTTGGACTTGCCCTCGAGATAGAACCGGCGGGCCATGGCCGCAGCCTGCACCAGCTCGGCGGGGCCCATCCCGGAATGTGGGCGGCTGGCAACCACGAAATTCTCCCCTACTGCGCACCTGATCGACTCTGCGGTCATCCTTCCAGAAACCCGAGGTCGCCGTGGGCCATGACCCTTCGGCCCGCGATGAACGCTGCGTGGCCACGAGGTCAATCCCCGCCGCCCCGGGTGGGGGCCGCGCCTGCGCACGGCCCCGGCCGCACCTTCGCGCGACAACGGCCACGCGTCAGCGCGACCCGGCGGCCGCGTCAGTGCGCGCAGCCCCAGCCCGCCGCCGCGGTCGCGGCGTCGGCCTTGTCCCGCAGCGAACGCACGGCCTTCGCCGGGTCCTCGGCGCCGTACACCGCGGAGCCCGCGACGAAGACGTCGGCGCCCGCCTCGGCGCAGCGCTCGATCGTCTTGTCGGAGACCCCGCCGTCCACCTGCAGCCACATCTCCAGACCGTGCTTGGCGATCAGCGCGCGGGTGCGGCGGATCTTCGGAAGCATGATGTCCAGGAACGCCTGCCCGCCGAAGCCCGGCTCAACCGTCATGATCAGCAGCATGTCCAGCTCGGGCAGCAGGTCCTCGTACTGCTCGATGGGCGTGGCGGGCTTCAGCGCCATCGAGGCCCGCGCGCCCTTGGCCCGGATCTCCCGCGCGAGGCGGACCGGCGCGGCCGCGGCCTCGGCGTGGAAGGTGACCGAACCCGCACCGGCCTCGACGTACTGCGGCGCCCAGCGGTCCGGGTCCTCGATCATCAGGTGGCAGTCGAGGGGGGTGTCGGTCGCCTTCCGCAGCGACTCCACGACGGGAACGCCGAGCGTCAGATTGGGCACGAAGTGGTTGTCCATGACATCGACATGGAGCCAGTCAGCGCCCTCGACGGCCTTCGCCTCCTCGGCGAGACGGGCGAAGTCGGCGGACAGAATGCTGGGGTTGATCAAGGCCATGACACCAGTATGTCGTGACCGCGCCGACAACCATAAGCGGGTCAAGGACGCGGGCCCGCCGCGCCCTCCGGCACGCGCTCCCGGGCGGCGGCGCGACGCCCCGCGTCGGCGAGCAGCCGCGCGCGGTGTCCGGGGTCCGCGGCCAGCGAGACGCCCGTCCAGGCCATGGCGACGGCGCCGTCCAGAACCGCGCGGTCGGCGCCCTCGGAGGTGCCGGCGGCGGCGAACTCGGGGGTGTGCTGCCGGGCGCCGCCGGTGTCGTAGCCGATCATCGGGTGGATCGTCGGCAGCAGGTGCGAGACGTTGCCCATGTCGGTGGAGCCGGTGCGCTCCGGCGCACGCCCGACGGTACGCCCGAGGGCCTCGGCGGCACCCGCGTACAGCTCGGCCACCGCCGTGTCCTGCCGCAGGTCCGCGAAGTCGTGCCCGTGCGGCTCCATGTGCAGCTCGGTGCCGGTGGCCAGCGCGCCCGCCTCGAAGCAGGCCCGTACCCGCTCCTGGAGGGCGCGCAGCGACTCCATCGTGGGCGAGCGCACCTCGTACCGGGCGGCGGTCCGGGCGGGGATGACGTTGGCGGCCTGGCCGCCGTCCGTGATGATGCCGTGCACGACGCTCTCCGGGGGCAGCTGCTGGCGCAGCAGGCCGAGCCCGGTCTGGGCCACGGTGAGCGCGTCCAGGGCGTTGCGGCCCTCCCAGGGAGCGGCGGCGGCGTGCGCCGGGCGTCCGGTGTAGGCGATGTTCCAGGAGCCGATGGCCAGCGAGCCGTTGCCCACGGTGTCGGCGTCGTTCGCGTGCACCATCATCGCGACGGCCACGTCGTCGAAGAGCCCGTCCTCGATCATGTACACCTTGCCGCCGCCGTCCTCCTCCGCCGGGGTGCCGAGCAGCTTGACGGTGATGCCGAGGCCGTCGGCGACCTCGCCGAGCGCGAGGGCCGCGCCGAGCGCCGCCGCCCCGTTGACGTTGTGCCCGCAGGCATGGCCCATGCCCGGCAGCGCGTCGTACTCGGCACACACGCCGATGACCAGGTCACCGCTGCCGCGTACCGCGGTGAAGGCGGTGTCCAGCCCGGCCACGCGGCGCTCGACGGTGAATCCGGCCCGCTCGGCGAGCCCGGCCAGCGCGGCCGCCGAGCGGTGCTCCTCGAAGGAGAGCTCGGGGTCGGCGTGCAGCTGGTGGCTGAGGCCGAGCAGCTCCTGCCGCCGGGACTCGGCGGCGTCGCGCGCGGTGCGGTGGTGGGCGGTGAGCTTCACTGGTGCACTCCTTCGGGGACGGTGGCGGACGGGGCGGCGGACGCGGCGGGGCGCAGCTTCAGGACGGCGAGCGCGGCGGCCAGCCCGGCGGCGGCGCACAGCGCCCAGCCGGTGGTGTAGCCGCCGAGGGCGACCCGGCCGCCGTCGGTGGCGTACGCGGCGAGCGCGGCGCCGAGTACCGCGGACCCGACGGCGGAGCCCAGCGACAGCACGAGCTCGTTGACGCCGGCCGCGGTCGCGGTGTCCTCCGGGGCTACGGCCTCGACGGTCAGGGTGCGGGTCGCGGACTCGAAGAGCCCCAGCGCGGCACCGACGAACAGGGACGCGATCAGGTAGTGGGCCAGGCCGGTGTGACACACGAAGAGGAAGCCGAAGCCGAGCAGCGTCGTGGCGCCGGCCGCGGCCACGGTGACGCGCTCCCCCAGCCTGCGCAGCAGTACTGGGGTGAGGGCCGAGGTGGCCACGCTGGCGAGCGTCATCGGGAGCAGCGCCCAGCCGATGGCGGTGGCGTTCAGCCCGATGCCGTAGCCCACCGCCCGCGGCGAGGCGCCGAGGAAGGTCGCGTTGACGGCGATCGAGCCGATCGTGGCCGCCGAGACGAAGAAGGTCACCACGCTGAGCACGGCCACCCGCGGGTTGCGGAACATCCGTACGTCCACGAGCGGCTGCGCCACCCGCAGCTCCAGCGCCCACCAGCCGGCCAGCGCCACGATGCCCACCAGCCCGCAGCCCACGGTCGCGGCCGAGGTCCAGCCCCAGGCGGCGCCCTGCGCCAGCGCGACCACCACGCCGACCAGCCCGGCGGTGAGCAGGACGAAGCCCGGTACGTCGAAGCGCCGGGCCCCGGCCGCCGGTGTCGCGCCGTCCGGCAGCAGGAACCCGGCGGCCAGCCCCAGTACGCCCGCGCCCACGCCGATCCACAGGCCGAGCCGGGCGTCGTGCGCGCCGACCGCGCCGGAGACGATGCCCGCACAGCCGACGGCCAGCAGCAGCGCGCCGACCAGTACGCCGATGCCGCGCCGCGAGGCGGCCTCGCCCTGCTGGTGGCGGAGTACGCCGATCATCAGCGGCATGAAGCCGACCACGCCGCCCTGAAGGGCCGCGCCGAGCGTCAGGAAGGGGAGCGTGGGGCGCAGCGCCATGACCAGCGAGCCGAGCACGACCATGACGATCGAGGCGCGGAGCAGCCGCCGGTAGCCGAAGCCGTCGCCGAGCCGGGAGAGGACCGGGGTGAGCACGGCGCAGCTCGCCATCTGCACCACGATGATCCAGTTCTGCTGCGCGGTGCCGATTCCGGCCTGTGCGCCCAGCCCGGGCAGGATCGGCGGCAGGTACTGCTGGGTGGCGCCGCTGGCGACCTCGACGAGGGCCATGGAGGCGAGCATGGTGCGGGGGCCGAGCGGGGGCATGCTTGATCTGCTCATGACAGACACCTCGGTTCGGAGGGATGCGGTACGCGTACGAGGGCAGGCCGGAGGAACGGCCCGCCTGCGGAGGCGTACCGAGAAGGGGAATGCCGTGGGTTACGGAGCGGGGTCGGGGGCGTCCGGCGCCGGGAGGCGCGGTACGCACCCGGACAGCGCCAGCTCGACCATGGCGTCGGCCTGCGAGTCGAGCAGCGCGTCCGAGCGGACCTCGGTACGGAACATCACCGTGCCCGACCACATGTCGATCAGCAGGTCCACGTCGATGTCCGCCGGCAGGTCGCCGCGGGCCACCCCGCGCTGGACCGCGGCGCGCGCGAACTGCCGCCGCGGGCCCAGCACTTCGGTACGGAAGCGGTGCAGCACGGCCGGGTCGCCGATGGTCGCCCACAGGGAGGACAGCAGCCTGCCGCGGCTCTCCCCCACGTCCCGCACGATCTGCGCGAAGAGCTCGCGCATCTCGGCGCGGGTGTCCCCGAGGTCGGGGATGTGGTCGACCTGGGCGTTCCGGATGAGCAGCTCGCCGACGAGCGCGGACTTGTTGGCCCAGCGGTTGTAGACCGTCTTACGGGTGACGCCGGCCCGGGCCGCGACCTTCTCGATCGTCAGCTCCTGATAGCCCAGCTCCTCCAGGAGCCCGGCCGCCGCGTCCAGGACCTTGCCGTCCACCTCGGGGTCTTTGGGACGGCCGCCGCGGGCTGCTTCGGTCTTCGGGGTACGACGCGAACTCATGGTGCACTCCGCAGCGGCAAGGGGAGAGAGGCCGGCGGATCCCCGCCGACAGGGCAACAACGTACGACGGGCCACCCACCCGGTCAATACTTCAACGGAAACACTCTGTTCCCGATCATCGGCCGAGCCTCTCCCCGCCCGGCCGCTTACCCTTCCCAGTTAGGGGTCAGAGCGTTCCCTAACTCCCACTCCGCCGTCTCACGCCGCGCGGCGCAGCAGCGCCAGGTACATGGCGTCCGTACCGTGCAGATGCGGCCAGAGCTGGACGTCCGGGCCGTCGCCGAGGGCCGGCACGCCGGGCATCAGCGGCCGGGCGTCGATGAACTCGGCGGCCACGCCCTGCTCCTTCAGCACGTCGTCGACGACCGCGCGGGTCTCCGCCGGATGCGGCGAGCAGGTGGCGTACCCGACGACCCCGCCGACCCGTACGGCCCGCAGCGCCTGCCGCAGCAGGTCCCGCTGGAGCGGCGCGAAGCCGTCCAGGTCCTCGGGGCGGCGGCGCCAGCGCGCCTCCGGGCGGCGGCGCAGCGCGCCCAGGCCCGTGCACGGCACGTCCACCAGTACCCGGTCGAAGGAGCCGGGCCGCCAGACCGGACGCGTACCATCCGCGGCGATCACCTCGTACGGCCCGGGATTGCCCGCGAGCGCCCGCGCGACCAGCCGCGCGCGGTGCGGCTGCTTCTCCGCGGCGAGCAGCGCGGCACCGCGCTCGGCGGCCAGCGCGCCCAGCAGCGCCGCCTTGCCGCCGGGCCCCGCGCAGGCGTCCAGCCAGCGCGCGTCGGACCCGTCCACCGGCGCACCGGCCAGGGCGAGCGCCACCAGCTGGCTGCCCTCGTCCTGCACGCCCGCACGGCCCTCCCGTACGGCGTCCAGCGCGCCCGGCTCACCGCCCTCGGTGAGCCGCACCGCGTACGGCGACCAGCGCCCCGGCAGCCCGTTCTCCTCGCCGACCGCGTCGAGCAGCTCCTCGGGGGTGGACCGGCCGGGCCGGGCGACGAGCGTCACCTCGGGCCGCTCGTTGTCCGCCTCCAGCAGGTCCTCGATCCCGGCCCGGCCGCCGCCCAGCGCGTCCCACAGCGCCGAGACGACCCACCGCGGATGCGAGTGCACGACCCCGAGGTGATCCTCCGGATCCTCGTCGTACGGCGGCGCGACCCGCTCCAGCCACTCGTCGAGATCATTCGCGGCGATCTTCCGCAGCACGGCGTTGACGAACTTCGCCCGTCCGTCCCCGAGCACGACCCGCGCCAGCTCCACGCTGGCGCTGACCGCGGCGTGCGTGGGAATCCGCGTGCCGAGGAGCTGATGCGCGCCCAGGCTCAGGACATCCAGCACCGGCGGGTCGACCTCGCGCAGCGGCCGGTCCACGCACGCCGAGATGATCTCGTCGTACGTGCCCTGCCGGCGCAGCGTCCCGTAGACCAGCTCGGTCGCCAGCGCGGCGTCACGCGCGTCGAAGTCCCCCTTCTCCCGCGCCTTGCGCAGCAAGGGCGGCAGGACGAGGTTCGCGTACGCGTCCCGCTCGTCGACCGCGCGCAGGGCCTCGAACGCGAGGATGCGTACGGGGTCCTTCTTCGGCCTCCGATGGGGCTTGCTGCCGGGACGACGACGAGGCTGGTCGCTCACGAGAAAGGTGCTCCGCTGCTGACGAGGACGAATTCCCCCAGCCTACCGCCGCAGCAGATCCCCCCAGCCGCCCTGGATCATGGTCTGGAACGCCCACACCCCGTCCCGTTTCACCAGCACATCGGCATACCGCACGGCCTGCGACCGCCCGTCGACGGTGAACACGGCGTCCGTGAAGACGACGGCGAGCGACGCACTCAGGAAGTGCGGCGTCCGCACCGACTCGAACGACACGTCCTCATCCCCGCCCATCACCTCGCGCATCGTCCGCACGAACTCGGCCCGGCTCCACTGCCCGGTCCAGGCGTCGCCCTTCGAGTCATCGCTGACGAGATTGAGCGGAAAGACGGCCATGTCCGCCATCCCCTCGACGTCCGCCTCGGCGCTCAACGCGTCGTACCGCGCGAACCACTCCTCCACCCCGCGCAGATCCTCCTCGGTCGGCGCATACGCCCCCGCCTCGGGCACCACGAACTCCGCCATACGACCGTCCCCCTCTAATCAAACTTGACTACTTCCCGGCCAGTTAATACCCGACCTCCCACTCGTCAAACTTGATTAATGGTGGTGCTCCCCCGTGAACGTTCCTCAGTCCCCGAGCCGCTCCCCGGCCTCGATCCGCACGCCACGCGCCCAGTCCGCCGCCGCCATCGGCTTCTTGCCCTGCGGCTGCACCCACTGGAGCTGCACCGCGTGGCTGCCGGTCCCCACGAAGACGGCCTTCTTCGTGGCCGCGATCTCGCCGGGCGCCAGCTCCAGATCCGTACGGTCGGGCACCGGCGTCAGCGACATGACCTTCAGCCGCTCGCCCCGGAAGAGCGTCCAGGCACCGGGCGCGGGGGCGCAGCCGCGGACCACCCGGTCCACCCGCAGCGCGGGCGCCGACCAGTCGATCTTCGCGTCCTCGACCTCGATCTTCGGCGCGAGCGTGATGCCCTCGGTCGGCTGCGGCACCGCCTGCAGCGTGCCGTCCTCGATACCGTCCATGGTCGCGGCCAGCAGCCCGGCTCCGGCGAACGCCAGCCGGGTCAGCAGATCGCCACTGGTGTCCGTCGCCCGGACCTCTTCGGTCAGCACCCCGTACACGGGCCCCGAATCCAGCCCCTCCTCGATCCGGAACGTCGAAGCGCCGGTCACCTCGTCACCCGCCAGCACCGCGTGCTGGACCGGCGCCGCGCCACGCCACGCGGGCAGCAGGGAGAAGTGCAGGTTCACCCACCCGTGCGCGGGAATCTCCAGCGCGGACTTCGGAAGCAGCGCTCCATAGGCCACGACCGGGCAGCAGTCGGGCGCGATCTCGCGCAGCCGCGCCTGGAAGTCCTCGTCGCGCGGCCGGGCGGGCTTGAGCACCTCGATGCCGGCCTCCTCGGCGCGCTGCGCGACCGGGCTGGCGACGAGCCGGCGGCCGCGCCCGGCCGGGGCGTCCGGCCTGGTCACAACGGCCACCACCTCATGCCGGTCCGACGCGATCAGGGCGTCAAGGGCGGGCAGGGCGACCTCGGGGGTGCCGGCGAAGACGAGCCTCATGGGTGGCGTACTACCTCTCAGCGCTGCGGAAAGACACACCAGTCTATGGGGCGTCAGGACCGGGGGCGTACGGGTTACCGCGCGCCCCAGCTGAAAGCTCGTACGCCCCCATACCGTGACCCCACCCGGCGCTGCCGCGTTGGTCAAACGACATTGACCACACCGGACCGCTGACCCGGTCCACGCAATTCTTCGTTCATCCGTTTCAACGCCGGTTCGAGAGGCTTGTTCATGGCCGACCACGCAACCCACGACGCCCAGGCACGCGCCAGTCTCCATCTACTGGTGCGGGACATCGAGCGGGTCCGCCGGCAGGTGGACGCACTGCGCACGCTCACCGCACAGCTCGGCAACGTCTACCGTCCGCGGCGCACCGGCCCGTCCACGGGCTTCGTCGTGTACGGACGCGCCCCGGCACCCACGGTGCGCCTCGCCCAGGAGCTGCGGGACAGCGTCGAAACGCTCGTCACGGCCGCGGTCGACTTCGACCGTTCGCTCGGCTTCTCGTGGGACGCGGTGGGTTCGGCGCTCGGCGTCACCAAGCAGGCGGTCCACCGCCGTTACGGCGCCCGCCGCGCCACCACCCAGCCCCCGGCGGACACCCAGGACACCCCCCGCCCGACCGACACCGCGGCCTCCCGCACGGTCTCCGTGGCCCCGGCCCCCACCCCGTCGGTCCCCGCCGCCCGCACCATGCCGTCCCAGCCCCAGGTCCCCCAGCAGGACCCCCGAGCCGGCGCTTTCCCCAGCCCCCGCAACGGCTGACCGGTACACCTGCCTGAGCCTCGTACGCACGCCGACGCCCTACGAGGCACACCACAACGCACCGCATCCTTCCCCACCACGGGAGGGGGCGGGCCGCAGCGGGTGGGTGTTCGGACGTAAAGCGAAGCAGTCCGAACACCCACCCGCGGAGGCCCGTCACCGCACCCAGTACAACCCAAGCCCGTCCGGCGCTTGAGGACACCGTCACCGGGGCGCACCCCGACGAAACCGCACCGCTGGGGCACCAGCGCTCACCCCAGGTCCAGCGGGTCCACCCGCAACCGCACCGCACCCCCCTCCCTCCGCACCATCCGAGCAGCCCAAGCGGCCTTCAGGGCGCCCACCATCGCCGCCCCCTCCCCCGGGGGAACCCGGACCAGCACCCGCTCCCACGCCTCGCCCACCGGCGGCTCCCCCGCCCGCCGCGGGCGCCCTCCCGCACCGGCCGGTTCCGGCACCGGAACCGGCCCCAGCACCTCGGCCGAGGACGGCAACGCAGCCCCCCTGACCAGCTCGGCCACATCCTCCGGACGCCCCGCGACCGACGCCATCCGCGACACCGGCGGAAACCCGAGCTCCGCCCGCTCGGCGAGCTCCCGGACCGCATGCCCCACGGGATCCCACCGCACCAGCGCCTGCACGGGCCGCAGCGTAGGCTCCCCGGTCACCACGACGACGCCCCCGTCCTCAGCGCCGCGCACCAGCGCGCCCGCACCGAGCCAGCGCCGCAGCGCCTCCTCCCCCGCCCGCAGATCGGGCCGGTTCAGCAACGCCCACCCGTCCAGCAGCAGCGCGGCGGCGTAACCACCCGCCGCGACCGGCTCCGCGCCGGGCGTGGAGACGACGATCGCCGGCCGGTCCGGCACCGTATCCAGCACATGATCGCGGCCGGACGTCCGCACCGGTACGCCCGGAAACGCCCGCCCCAGCTCCTCCGCCGTCCGCCGCGCGCCCACGACCTGGGCACGCAGCCGCGCGTGCCCGCACTCCGTGCAGTGCCAGTCCGGCGCGGCCGTACCGCACCAGCCGCAGCACAGCGCGCTGTCCTGGTCCGGCGCCTCCAGCGGCCCCGCGCAGTGCCGGCAGCGCGCCGGCTCACGGCACCGCGCGCAGGCCAGCCGCGGCACGTATCCCCGCCGGGGCACCTGGACCAGTACCGGACCGCGCGCCAGTCCGGCGCGCGCGGTCTGCCAGGCGAGCGACGGCAGCCGCGCCGCGCGCGCGGCCTCGTCGCGCGCCGTCTCCGCGTCCCCGATCGTGCGGACCAGCGGCGCCGCCGCGCGCACCTGGTCGCGCCCCGCCTCCAGGGAGCGCGCCCAGCCGTTCTCCACGAGCTGCGCGGCCTCGACCGTGCGCCCGAGATCGCCGATCAGGCACGCCGCCTTCTCATGCACCGCCCGCAGCAGCAGGACGTCCCGGGCGTGGGGGTAGGGCGCGTGATCGTCACTGTGCGCGGTGTGCCCGTCGTCCCAGATGGCGACGAGTCCCAGATCGGCCACCGGTGCGTACATCGCCGCGCGCGTCCCCACGACGGCCCGCACCGCGCCCCGGCGTATCGAAAGCCAGCGGCGGTACCGCTCCTCGGGCCCGGAGTCCGCCGTCAGCAGCGTATGCATCCCGCGCCCCACCAGCTCGGTCAGCGCCACGTCCACCCGGGCGGCCGACCGCCCGTCGGGCAGCACGACCAGCGCGCCCCGCCCCGACGCCAGCGTCGCCGCCATCGCGGCGGCCAGCTCCCACGGCCAGTGCGGCCCGGGCAGCGCGGTCCACACGGCACGGGGCGAGCCGCCGCCCGCCAGTGCCTCGATGAACCCGGGCCCGTCCGGATACCGCTCCCAGCTGGCGAGCGCGGGCACCGCGGGCGGGGGCGGCGGCGCCGGGAAGCGCTCCGCCTCGGCCTTGGCGTGCCGCGGCGGGATGGCCAGCTGCAGTACATCGGCGAGCGAGCCGGCGTACCGGTCGGCCACCGCGCGGCACAGCGCCAGCAGCGGCGGGCTGAGCACCGGCTCCGGGGAGACGACCTGGGCGAGGGCCGCCAGCGGGCCCCTGTAGTCGGACTCGGCGATGCGCTCGACGAT
This sequence comes from Streptomyces sp. NPDC053542, assembly GCF_044544685.1. NCBI lineage: Bacteria > Bacillati > Actinomycetota > Actinomycetes > Kitasatosporales > Streptomycetaceae > Streptomyces > Streptomyces sp. NPDC053542. The sequence continues at coordinate 70,673 of NZ_JBITXL010000007.1, read as the reverse complement.
GTACCCGTCGAGCAGGCCGCCGCCCTCGCGCCGGCCCTCGCGCACCCGGCTCGTCCCCGCGCCGAACCGGACCCGGACCCGGACGCCGGGCTGCGCCTCCTCGTCCATCCCGGCGGGCACCGCATAGTCCCAGAGCTTGTCCAGATGCACCGGGCCCTTGTCCACCAGGACCCGGGCCACCGGCCGGTCCTTGGCCAGCTCGGCGCCGCGCCAGGTCCGCGGCCTGGCCTTCGGCGCCTTCTTCTTGGCCTCCCGCACGGTCTCCCGGATCAGGGCCAGCTGCTCCCCCTGCTCCCCGGCCCCCGCCCCGTTCTCGCTGCTCACACCCTCAGTCTTAGCAGACCGCACTGACATCGCCCGCGGCCCGCCGGGCACGGGGCGCAGCACGGGCGGGCCGGAAAACGCCTCCGGGCCCGTGCCGCTGCAGCGGCACGGGCCCGGAGGCAGGAAGTGCGGGTGGCTTACAGGCCCGCGGCCTTGCGGAGAGCGTCGACGCGGTCCGTACGCTCCCAGGTGAAGGCGTCCAGCTCGCGGCCGAAGTGGCCGTACGCGGCGGTCTCGGCGTAGATCGGGCGGAGCAGGTCGAGGTCGCGGATGATCGCGGCCGGGCGGAGGTCGAAGACCTCGGAGATGGCCTGCTCGATCTTCTCGACGTCGACGGTGGCGGTGCCGAAGGTCTCCACGAAGAGACCGACCGGCTCGGCCTTGCCGATCGCGTAGGCGACCTGGACCTCGCAGCGCTGGGCCAGGCCCGCCGCCACGACGTTCTTCGCTACGTAGCGCATGGCGTACGCGGCGGAGCGGTCGACCTTGGACGGGTCCTTGCCGGAGAAGGCGCCGCCGCCGTGCCGGGACATGCCGCCGTAGGTGTCGATGATGATCTTGCGGCCGGTGAGGCCCGCGTCACCCATCGGGCCGCCGATCTCGAAGCGGCCGGTCGGGTTCACCAGGAGGCGGTAGCCCTCGGTGTCGAGCTTGATGCCGTCCTCGATCAGCTCGTTCAGGACGTGCTCGACGACGAACTCACGGATGTCGGGAGCGAGCAGCGAGTCCAGGTCGATGTCCGAGGCGTGCTGCGAGGAGACGACCACGGTGTCCAGGCGGACCGCCTTGTGACCGTCGTACTCGATGGTGACCTGGGTCTTGCCGTCGGGGCGGAGGTACGGGATGGTGCCGTTCTTCCGGACCTCGGACAGCCGCTTGGACAGCCGGTGCGCGAGGTTGATCGGGAGCGGCATCAGCTCCGGGGTCTCGTCGCAGGCGTACCCGAACATCAGGCCCTGGTCGCCGGCGCCCTGCTTGTCCAGCTCGTCCTCGTCGCCCTCGACCCGCTTCTCGTAGGCGGTGTCGACACCCTGGGCGATGTCCGGGGACTGCGCGCCGATCGATACGGAGACACCACAGGAAGCGCCGTCGAAGCCCTTCTTGGAGGAGTCGTAACCGATCTCCAGGATCTTGTTCCGCACGAGGGTGGGGATGTCGGCGTAAGCCTTCGTGGTCACCTCGCCGGCCACGTGGACCAGGCCGGTGGTGATCAGCGTCTCGACGGCGACCCGGGAGGCCGGGTCCTCCTTCAGGAGGGCGTCGAGGATCGTGTCGCTGATCTGGTCAGCGATCTTGTCGGGGTGGCCCTCGGTGACGGACTCCGAGGTGAACAGGCGGCGGGACACATCGCTCCCTGGGGTTGCAGCGGCTGCTGTCTGATCATTGACGGACCGGCCGAGAGCTGCGCTCGGCGCGATCCACGGCCAGTTTATCGGTCAGGCGTCCCGTTCGGGCACGCAGTCTCGTTCTATGGATGCGCCGTGACCAGGGACACCCTGCCATCCGGGCCCGGGACACCGGTCAACGGTAAGCCGCAACAAGGGTGTTTGTGGTGGCCAACGGGCCGGAATGGTCTCATCGAGTGATCAGGAAATTCGCTCGGCGACCAGGTCCCAGACCGTGTCGGCCAGGGCTTCCTTGGGTCCGTGGGGCACGGGGGTCTCGGTGCCGTCGGCGGCCAGCACGACCGCCTCGTTCTCGGCCGAGCCGAAGGTCTTGTGCTCCCCGACCTCATTGACGACCAGGAGGTCACAGCCCTTGCGGGCGAGTTTTTGCCGGCCGTTCGCCAGAACGTCATCCGTCTCGGCGGCGAAGCCGACAATGATTTGCCCGGGACGCGCCCGTTCGGCGGAGATTTCCGCGAGGATGTCGGGATTGCGCACCAGCTCGATCGGCGGCTGTTCCACGTCGTCCCGCTTCTTGATCTTGCCGGTGGCGTACTGGGCCGGACGGAAATCGGCCACGGCGGCCGCCATGACCACGGCGTCGGCGTCGGCCGCCGCCTTCAGTACCGCCTCGCGCAGCTGGACGGCCGTACCGATGTGGACCACGTCCACGCCCGCCGGGTCGGGCAGCCCGGTCTCCCCCGTGACCAGCGTCACCCGGGCGCCGCGCGCCACGGCCGTACGGGCCAGCGCGTACCCCTGCTTTCCGGAGGAACGGTTGCCGAGGTACCGGACGGGGTCCAGCGGCTCGCGGGTGCCGCCGGCGCTGACCACGACGTGCCGGCCCGCGAGGTCCGCGGTGACCGCCTCGGGGCCGCGCGCCAGCACCCGGCGGCAGACCTCGAAGATCTCGGCCGGGTCGGGGAAGCGGCCCTTGCCGGTGTCGACGCCGGTCAGCCGGCCCACGGCGGGCTCGATGACGATCGCGCCGCGGGCGCGGAGGGTCGCGACGTTCTCCTGGGTGGCCGGGTGCTCCCACATCTCGGTGTGCATCGCGGGGGCGAAGATCACCGGACAGCGGGCGGTCAGCAGCGTGTTCGTCAGCAGGTCGTCGGCGAGGCCGTGCGCCGCCTTGGCCAGCATGTCGGCGGTACAGGGGGCCACCACGACCAGGTCGGCGCCCTGGCCGATCCGGACGTGCGGGACCTCGTGCACGGACTCCCAGACCTCGGTCGAGGCCGGGTTCCCGGAGAGCGCGGCCCAGGTCGCCTCGCCCACGAAGTGCAGCGCGGAGGCCGTCGGCACCACGCGGACGTCATGCCCCGACTCGCTCAGCCGCCGCAGCAGCTCGCACGCCTTGTACGCGGCGATCCCGCCGCTGACCCCCAGGACGACCTTGGGCTTGTCCATCGTCTTCGCTGCTCCCCACTGAGACAGGTGTACCTACCCCATGACACACCAAGGGCCCGGCAGTCGTACTGCCGGGCCCTTGGTGAGTGAAACTACCGCGGCCTTACTGGGCCGGGCCCTCCACGGCCTCGGAGGTCAGCAGACCCGCGTTGATCTCGCGCAGCGCGATCGAGAGGGGCTTCTCGTGGACGTGGGTGTCCACAAGGGGGCCGACGTACTCGAGCAGGCCCTCGCCGAGCTGCGAGTAGTACGCGTTGATCTGGCGCGCACGCTTCGCGGCGTAGATCACGAGGCTGTACTTCGAGTCGGTGGCCTCGAGAAGCTCATCAATCGGCGGGTTGATGATGCCCTCGGGCGTTGAGATGGAAGAGGACACTCTCTGCCTTCCGAAGGGGTTGATCAGGGAATTTCCGGAGAAACCGCAACTAAAGGATTGCGAAAGTCATTCTCCGGAGTTATTCAGCATCAAGGCTAGCAGCTCACGGGAGACGTCCTCGACGGAGGTGTTGACACACGTCACGTCGAACTCCTTCTCGGCGGCCAGCTCGACACGCGCGGCCGCCAGCCGGCGCTCGATCACCTCGGCCGACTCCGTGCCCCGGCCGGTGAGCCGGCGGACCAGCTCCTCCCAGCTCGGCGGAGCCAGGAAGACCAGCCGCGCCTCGGGCATGGACTCACGGACCAGCCGGGCGCCCTGGAGGTCGATCTCCAGGAGGACCGGCTCGCCCGCCGCCAGGTGGTCCAGGACCGCCTGGCGCGGGGTGCCGTAGCGGTTTCCCGCGAATTCCGCCCACTCCAGCAGCTCACCGTTGGCGATCAGCTTGTCGAATTCCTCGTCGTCGACGAAGAAGTACTGAACGCCGTGCCGCTCGCCGGGACGCGGCTTGCGGGTGGTGGCCGACACCGAGAGCCATACCTCGGGGTGGACCTTGCGCATATGGGCGACGACCGTGCTCTTACCGACCCCGGAGGGGCCGGAGAGCACGGTCAGCCGCGGTTGTCTGTCCGGGGTTGCCGGGGTCGCCCCCCGGGAGACTGCAGAACTCATGCAGCGATTATTCCAGCTCCCCGGGGATGCCTGAGCACCTCAGGAAGCGGCGTTGCCGAACTCACGCTCAAGAGACGCGATCTGGTTGGAGCCGAGACCGCGCACGCGGCGGCTCTCGGAGATGCCGAGCCGCTCCATGATCTGCTTGGCGCGGACCTTGCCGACGCCGGGCAGGGACTCAAGGAGGGCGGAGACCTTCATCTTGCCGATGACGTCGTTCTCCTGGCCCTGCTTGATGACCTCGTGGAGGGAGGCACCGGAGTGCTTGAGCCGATTCTTGACCTCGGCGCGCTCCCGGCGAGCCGCGGCGGCCTTCTCGAGCGCGGCTGCGCGCTGTTCAGGGGTAAGGGGCGGAAGAGCCACGCCTACGTCACCTCGGATGTCGAACTGTCGGATACGGACCGGTGTGGAACCTAGTCGCCCCGCACCTGCGGAGCAACGAACAACGCGCTTACGTGCGGTGCTCTCGTCGGAGACTAGCGGGCGAGGGCGCCAGAGTCAGCGAGAACAGACGAAAAGTCCTGGTCAGCCTCTGCCGACCAGGACATTTCGGTACCAAACCACCGGGGAAAATGCCGGTGGCTGTCACTAACCGACCGCTGCGGCCACATCCTCGGCGAATCGCGCCGCCGCATCGCGCAGACCTGCGGCGTCCGGACCGTGACGCAGAACACCCCGGCTGACGCTCGGGACCACATTGCGCACAGCCGCCCCGAAGACCCCCGGGAGGTCCGCCGGGGTCGCTCCCTGCGCACCGATACCGGGCGCGAGCAGCGGCCCGTTCACGTCGAGGTCGTACGAGGACAGATCGCCCAGCGTGGCGCCGACGACGGCCCCGAAGGAGCCCAGCGGCTCGGCGCCCGCGTTCTCCTCCTTGAGGTGGGCGAGCATGGTGGCCCCGATGGTGGCGCCGTCGGCCCGTACGGCGTGCTGCACCTCCTGGCCCTCCGGGTTGGAGGTCAGCGCCAGTACGAAGAGGCCGCAGCCGTTCTCCTTGGCCAGGTCCACGGCCGGCTTCAGGGAGCCGTAGCCCAGGTACGGGCTGACCGTGAGCGCGTCGGAGAAGAGCGGGCTGTCCTTGCCGAGGAAGGTGTCGGCGTACGCGGCCATCGTGGAGCCGATGTCGCCGCGCTTGGCGTCCATGAGGACCAGCGCGCCCCGCTCCCGGGCCTCGGCCACGGCGGTCTCCAGTACGGCGATGCCCCTGGATCCGAAGCGCTCGAAGAACGCGGCCTGCGGCTTGAAGACCGCGACGGTCTCGCCGAGCGCCTCGACGACAGTACGGGTGAACCGGGCCAGGCCCGCCACGTCGTCGTTCAGGCCCCAGTCGGCCAGCAGGGAGGCGTGCGGGTCGATGCCGACGCAGAGCGGGCCGCGCTCGTCCATGGCGCGGCGCAGGCGCGCGCCGAAGGGCTGCTGGGTCTCCTGGGTCATGAGGTCACCTTCTTGTGCTCGGCGCCGACGGCCTCGGCGAGGGTGGCGTACGGGCTCGTGGCCAGGCGCGCGGCGAGGCCCTTGTGGATCGCACGGCACCAGAAGGGGCCCTCGTAGATGAAGGCGCTGTAGCCCTGGACGAGGGTGGCGCCGGCCAGGATGCGCTGCCAGGCGTCCTCGGCGTTCTCGATGCCGCCCACGCCGATGAGGGTGATGCGGTCGCCGACGCGCGCGTACAGACGGCGTAGCACTTCGAGGGAGCGCTCCTTGACCGGGCGGCCGGAGAGCCCGCCGGTCTCCTGGACGAGCGCGGGGTCGGACTTCAGGCCCAGGCCCTCGCGGGCGATGGTGGTGTTGGTGGCGATGATGCCGTCCAGGCCCAGCTCCAGGGCGAGGTCGGCGACCGCGTCGACGTCCTCGTCGGCCAGATCGGGGGCGATCTTGACGAGGAGGGGCACGCGGCGGTCGGTGACCGTGCGGTCGGCGGCCTCGCGCACGGCCGTCAGCAGCGGGCGCAGGGACTCGGTGGCCTGGAGGTTGCGCAGGCCCGGAGTGTTCGGCGAGGAGACGTTGACGACGAGGTAGTCGGCGTGGCCGGCGAGGCGCTCGGTGGAGGTGACGTAGTCGCCGACCGCCTCGGACTCCGGTACGACCTTGGTCTTGCCGATGTTGACGCCCAGCGTCGTCCGGCTGTGCTTATTACCGAGAGCCGCCTTGCGGGCCGCCAGGCGGGCCGCCACGGCCGCGGAGCCCTCGTTGTTGAACCCCATGCGGTTGATGAGCGCGCGGTCCTTCACGAGGCGGAAGAGGCGCTTCTTGGGGTTGCCGGGCTGCGGCTGCGCGGTGACGGTGCCGATCTCGACGTGGTCGAAGCCGAGCATGGTCATGCCGTCGATCGCGACGGCGTTCTTGTCGAAGCCGGCGGCGAGCCCGAAGGGGCCGTGCATCCGGCGCCCCAGGGCCTCGACGCGCAGCTCCTTGTAGCGCGGCGCCAGCACGGCGGCCACGAAGGTCCGCAGGACGGGGACGCGGGCGGCCAGCCGGATCCAGCCGAAGGCCAGGTGGTGGGCCTGTTCGGGGTCCATCCGCTTGAAGATCAGGTTGAAGAACAGCTTGTACACAGGAATGTCCTCATGGGAGAGGGGGACACCGCGGTCGGTGTCCCCCTCGATCGGCCGGCTGCTCAGTCGCGCGCCGCGGTCAGGTGCTCGGCGTGCTCCTGGAGGGAGCGGACGCCCACCTCCCCGCGGGACACCGCCTCGATGCCCTGGACGGCGGCCGCGAGGGCCTGGACCGTGGTCAGGCAGGGCACGGAGCGGGCCACCGCCGCCGTACGGATGTCGTAGCCGTCGAGGCGGCCACCCGTGCCGTACGGGGTGTTGACGATCAGGTCGACCTGGCCGTCGTGGATGAGCTGGACGATGGTCTTCTCGCCGTTCGGGCCCTCGCCCTCGGACTGCTTGCGCACGACCGTGGCGTTGATGCCGTTGCGCTTGAGGACCTCGGCCGTACCGGAGGTGGCCAGCAGCTCGAAGCCGTGCTGGACCAGCTCGCGGGCCGGGAAGATCATCGCGCGCTTGTCGCGGTTGGCGACGGAGACGAACGCACGGCCCTTCGTGGGCAGCGCGCCGTACGCGCCGGCCTGCGACTTGGCGTACGCCGTGCCGAAGACCGAGTCGATGCCCATGACCTCGCCGGTGGAGCGCATCTCCGGGCCGAGGACGGTGTCCACGCCGCGGCCCGTGGCGTCGCGGAAGCGCGACCACGGCATGACGGCTTCCTTGACCGAGATCGGCGCGTCCAGCGGCAGAGTGCCGCCGTCACCGGTCTTGGGGAGCATGCCTTCCGCGCGCAGCTCGGCGATGGTCGCGCCCAGCGAGATGCGGGCGGCGGCCTTGGCCAGCGGTACCGCGGTGGCCTTCGAGGTGAAGGGCACGGTACGGGAGGCGCGCGGGTTGGCCTCCAGGACGTACAGGATGTCGCCGGCCATCGCGAACTGGATGTTGATCAGGCCGCGGACGCCGACGCCCTTGGCGATGGCCTCCGTGGAGGCGCGCAGCCGCTTGATGTCGAAGCCGCCGAGGGTGATCGGGGGCAGCGCGCAGGCGGAGTCGCCGGAGTGGATGCCGGCCTCCTCGATGTGCTCCATGACGCCGCCGAGGTAGAGCTCGGTGCCGTCGTAGAGCGCGTCGACGTCGATCTCGATGGCGTCGTCGAGGAAGCGGTCGATCAGGACCGGGTGCTGGTCGATGAGACCGGCGTGGCGCAGCAGGTACTCGCCGAGCGAGGGCTCGTCGTAGACGATCTCCATGCCGCGTCCGCCGAGCACGTAGGACGGACGCACCATGACCGGGTAGCCGATCTCGGCGGCGATCTTCTTGGCGTCGTCGTACGAGAAGGCGGTGCCGTACTTGGGCGCGGGCAGGCCGGCCTCGGTGAGCACGCGGCCGAAGGCGCCGCGCTCCTCGGCGAGGTCGATGGCCTCGGGCGAGGTGCCGACGATCGGCACGCCGTTGTCCTTCAGGGCCTGCGCGAGGCCCAGCGGGGTCTGGCCGCCGAGCTGCACGATGACGCCCGCGACCGGGCCCGCGGCCTGCTCGGCGTGCACGATCTCCAGCACGTCTTCGAGCGTCAGCGGCTCGAAGTACAGGCGGTCGGAGGTGTCGTAGTCCGTCGAGACGGTCTCCGGGTTGCAGTTGACCATCACGGTCTCGTAGCCCGCGTCGCTGAGCGCGAAGGAGGCGTGGACGCAGGAGTAGTCGAACTCGATGCCCTGGCCGATGCGGTTCGGGCCGGAGCCCAGGATGATCACCGCGGGCTTCTCGCGCGGCGCGACCTCGGTCTCCTCGTCGTACGAGGAGTAGAAGTACGGCGTCTTCGCGGCGAACTCGGCGGCGCAGGTGTCGACCGTCTTGTAGACCGGGCGGACGCCGAGCGCGTGCCGGACCTCGCGGACGACGTCCTCGCGGAGCTCGCGGATCCCGGCGATCTGGGCGTCGGAGAAGCCGTGCCGCTTGGCCTCGGCGAGGATCTCGGGGCCGAGCTTGTCGGCGGCCGCGATCTCGTCGGCGATCTCCTTGATCAGGAAGAGCTGGTCGACGAACCACGGGTCGATCTTCGTGGCGTCGAAGACCTCCTGCGGGGTGGCCCCGGCGCGGATGGCCTGCATGACGGTGTTGATCCGGCCGTCGGTCGGGACCTGCGCCGTGGCCAGCAGCTCGGCCTTGTCACCGGGGTCGCCGGTGAAGACGAAGGAGCTGCCCTTCTTCTCGGTCGAGCGCAGCGCCTTCTGCATGGCCTCGGTGAAGTTACGGCCGATGGCCATGGCCTCGCCGACCGACTTCATGGTCGTGGTCAGCGTGGCGTCGGCGGCCGGGAACTTCTCGAAGGCGAAGCGCGGCACCTTGACCACGACGTAGTCGAGCGTGGGCTCGAAGGACGCCGGGGTCTTCTCGGTGATGTCGTTGGGGATCTCGTCCAGCGTGTAGCCGACGGCGAGCCGGGCGGCGATCTTGGCGATCGGGAAGCCGGTGGCCTTCGAGGCGAGCGCGGAGGAGCGGGAGACGCGCGGGTTCATCTCGATGACGATGACCCGGCCGTCCACGGGGTTGACCGCGAACTGGATGTTGCAGCCGCCGGTGTCCACGCCGACCTCGCGGATGATCGCGATGCCGACGTCGCGGAGGATCTGGTACTCGCGGTCGGTGAGCGTCATCGCGGGCGCGACGGTGATCGAGTCACCGGTGTGCACGCCCATCGGGTCGAAGTTCTCGATGGAGCAGACGACCACGACGTTGTCGTTCTTGTCGCGCATCAGCTCCAGCTCGTACTCCTTCCAGCCGAGGATGGACTCCTCCAGGAGCACCTCGGTGGTCGGGGAGAGCGTGAGGCCCTGGCCGGCGATGCGGCGCAGCTCCTCCTCGTTGTGCGCGAAGCCGGAACCGGCGCCGCCCATGGTGAAGGAGGGGCGGACGACGACGGGGTAGCCGCCGAGCTCCTCGACGCCCTTCATGACGTCGTCCATGGAGTGGCAGATGTACGAGCGCGCGGACTCGCCGTGGCCGATCTTCTTGCGGACCTCCTCCACGACCTCCTTGAACAGGTCGCGGTCCTCGCCCTTGTTGATCGCCTCGACGTTGGCGCCGATCAGCTCGACGCCGTACTTCTCGAGGACGCCCTGCTCGTGCATGGAGATCGCCGTGTTGAGGGCCGTCTGGCCGCCCAGCGTCGGCAGCAGCGCGTCGGGGCGCTCCTTGGCGATGATCTTCTCGACGAACTCGGGGGTGATCGGCTCGACGTACGTGGCGTCGGCGATCTCCGGGTCGGTCATGATCGTCGCCGGGTTGGAGTTCACCAGGATGACGCGGAGGCCCTCGGACTTGAGGACGCGGCACGCCTGGGTACCGGAGTAGTCGAACTCGGCGGCCTGGCCGATGACGATCGGGCCGGAGCCGATGACCAGGACGGACTGGATATCGGTGCGCTTAGGCACGCTGGCCCTCCATCAGGGATACGAAGCGGTCGAACAGGTAGGCGGCGTCGTGCGGGCCGGCCGCCGCTTCGGGGTGGTACTGGACGCTGAAGGCCGGCCGGTCGAGGAGCTGGAGCCCCTCCACCACGTTGTCGTTCAGGCAGACGTGGGAGACCTCGGCGCGGCCGTAGGGGGTGTCGGAGACCTTGTCGAGCGGCGCGTCGACGGCGAAGCCGTGGTTGTGCGCGGTGACCTCGACCTTGCCGGTGGAACGGTCCTGCACCGGCTGGTTGATGCCGCGGTGGCCGTACTTCAGCTTGAAGGTGCCGAAGCCGAGCGCGCGGCCCAGGATCTGGTTGCCGAAGCAGATGCCGAAGAGCGGGGTCTGCCGCTCCAGCACGGCCTGCATCAGCGCGACCGGGTGCTCGGCGGTGGCCGGGTCGCCCGGGCCGTTGGAGAAGAACACGCCGTCCGGCTCGACCGCGTAGACGTCCTCGACGGTGGCGGTCGCGGGCAGCACGTGCACCTCTATGCCGCGCTCGGCCATGCGGTGCGGGGTCATGCCCTTGATGCCCAGGTCGATGGCGGCGACGGTGAACTTCTTCGTGCCGATCGCCGGGACGACGTACGCCTCTTCGGTGGCGACCTCGGCGGAGAGGTTCGCGCCCTTCATCTCGGGGGCCTGGCGGACCTTCTCCAGCAGCGTGCCCTCGTCGGGCAGCGCGTCACCGGAGAAGATGCCGACGCGCATCGCGCCGCGCTCGCGCAGGTGGCGGGTGAGCGCGCGGGTGTCGACGCCGCTGATGCCGACGACGCCCTGGGCGCTCAGCTCGTCGTCCAGGGTGCGGACGGAGCGCCAGTTGGAGGGCACCCGGGCGGGGTCGCGGACGACGTAGCCGGAGACCCAGATCTTCTTGGACTCGGGGTCCTCGTCGTTGACGCCGGTGTTGCCGATGTGCGGGGCGGTCATGACGACCACCTGGCGGTGGTAGGAGGGGTCGGTCAGGGTCTCCTGGTAGCCGGTCATGCCGGTGGAGAACACCGCCTCGCCGAACGTCTCCCCCACGGCCCCGTAAGCACGGCCGCGGAAGCTGCGGCCGTCCTCCAGGACGAGTACGGCGGGAAGCGCCCTTTTCCTCTTCGAGGCATTCCCCTGAGTGGAGGTCGTCATCGTGCGCCTTCCGTTTCGGTGGTCGTGCTGGTCAGCGCCTCGTTGCGCTGGATGGTCTCGTTGAGTGCGGTCACCCACGCGGGGTGCTCGGCGGCCCGGTCGGAGCGGAATCCGGAGTCGATCTCCTTCTCGCCCAGCCGCCAGGTGATCACCAGCAGGCCGCCCTCGGGCAGGACCTTGCCGGCGATGCCCTTGTCCAGGCGGGCGCCGAGCAGGTCGGCGGCGGGAACGAAGAAGTCCTGCGCCCCGGGCCGTACGACGTCCACGCCCTGCTCCGTGAGGGTGACCTCGGCGCGGCTGCGGGTGCCGAGCCCGCGCGCCACGATCCGGTCGAGCCACCGCCCGGCGGTGGTGGAGCCGTGGTACCGGCCGCTCATCGTCAGCCGCGGCTCGCCGGGCTCCTCCGGGGTCTGCGGCAGCTCGGGCAGGTCGCCCTGGAGCGTGCCGCGCCACTTCCAGCCCTCGCGCATCAGCCAGTACAGCAGCGCGATGAAGAGCAGCAGGCCGACGACCCAGCCGATCCGCGCGGGCCAGTTGGTGACCTCGGCCGACTTCTGCGCGGCGGCCAGAGGGATCAAGATCGAATCAGGTGTCACGCCAGCTTCCCGTCCACGACCGTTGCCCGGCCCCGCAGGAAGGTGTGGGTCACGCGGCCCGGCAGCTCACGGCCCTCGTACGGGGTGTTCCGGCTGCGGGAGGCGAACCCTGCGGGGTCCACGGCTCCACGGTAAGCGGAATCGACCAGTGTCAGGTTGGCGGGCTCGCCAGCCGAGACGGGGCGGCCCTGGCCTTCGAGGCGGCCGATGACCGCGGGGCGGACGGACATCCGGTCGGCGACCTGCGCCCAGTCGAGCAGGCCGGTGTCGACCATCGTGTGCTGGATCACGGACAGCGCGGTCTCCAGGCCGACCATGCCCATGGCCGCCGCGCCCCACTCGCAGTCCTTGTCCTCGTGCGGGTGCGGGGCGTGGTCGGTGGCCACGCAGTCGATGGTGCCGTCGGCCAGCGCCTCGCGCAGTGCCATGACGTCGCGCTCGGTGCGCAGCGGCGGGTTGACCTTGTAGACCGGGTTGTACGTGCGCACCAGCTCGTCGGTGAGGAGGAGGTGGTGCGGGGTGACCTCGGCGGTCACGTCGATGCCGCGGGACTTGGCCCAGCGGACGATCTCGACGGAGCCGGCGGTGGAGAGGTGGCAGATGTGCACGCGGGAGCCGACGTGGTCGGCGAGCAGCACATCGCGGGCGATGATCGACTCCTCGGCGACGGCCGGCCAGCCGCCCAGGCCCAGCTCGGCGGAGACGATGCCCTCGTTCATCTGGGCGCCCTCGGTGAGGCGCGGCTCCTGGGCGTGCTGCGCGACGACGCCGTCGAACGCCTTCACGTACTCCAGGGCGCGGCGCATGATCACCGCGTCGTCGACGCACTTGCCGTCGTCGGAGAAGACCCGGACGCCCGCGGCGGAGTCGTGCATGGCGCCCAGCTCGGCGAGCTTCTTGCCCTCCAGGCCGACCGTGACGGCGCCGACGGGCTGCACGTCGCAGTAGCCGGACTCCTTGCCGAGCCGCCAGACCTGCTCGACGACGCCGGCGGTGTCGGCGACCGGGAAGGTGTTCGCCATGGCGTGCACGGAGGTGTACCCGCCGACCGCGGCGGCCTTCGTGCCGGTCAGCACCGTCTCGGAGTCCTCGCGGCCCGGCTCGCGCAGGTGGGTGTGGAGGTCGACCAGGCCCGGCAGCAGGATCCTGCCGTCCGCCTCGATGACCTCGGCACCCTCGGCGCTGAGACCGGTCCCGACCTCGGCGATGGTCTCCCCGTCGATCAGCACGTCCTGCGCCTCGCCGCCGAGGACCTTCGCGCCGCGAATCAGAGTCTTGCCCATGGTTACTTGCTCTCCTCGGTGCGAGTGGTGCTGGTCGTGCTGGGGGTCGAGAGGGCCGGCTCGTTGCCGCCCAGAAGCAGGTACATGACCGCCATGCGGATGCTGACGCCGTTGGTGACCTGCTCCACGGCGGTGCAGCGCGGCGAGTCGGCGACCTCGGCGGTGATCTCCATGCCGCGGTTCATCGGGCCGGGGTGCATCACGATCGCGTGCTCGGGCATCCGGGCCATGCGCTCGCCGTCCAGGCCGTACCGGCGGGCGTACTCCCGCTCGGTCGGGAAGAACGCGGCGTTCATCCGCTCCCGCTGGACGCGGAGCATCATCACCGCGTCGGACTTGGCGACCACCGCGTCCAGGTCGTACGAGACCTCGCAGGGCCAGGTCTCGACGCCGACCGGGACGAGCGTGGGCGGCGCGACGAGCGTGACCTCGGCGCCCAGCGTCGTCAGCAGGTGGACGTTGGAGCGGGCGACGCGGCTGTGCAGGATGTCGCCGACGATCGTGATGCGGCGGCCGTTCAGGTCGCCCTCGCCGCCGGCCAGCCGGCGGCGCATCGTGAAGGCGTCCAGCAGGGCCTGGGTGGGGTGCTCGTGGGTGCCGTCACCGGCGTTGATGACCGAGCCGCCGATCCAGCCGGAGGTGGCCAGGCGGTGCGGCGCGCCGGAGTCGTGGTGCCGTATGACGACGGCGTCGGCGCCCATCGCCTCCAGGGTCAGCGCGGTGTCCTTCAGCGACTCGCCCTTGGAGACGGACGAGCCCTTGGCGGAGAAGTTGATGACGTCCGCGGAGAGGCGCTTGGCCGCGGCCTCGAAGGAGATGCGGGTGCGGGTGGAGTCCTCGAAGAAGAGGTTGACGACGGTGCGCCCCCGCAGGGTGGGGAGCTTCTTGATCGGCCGGTCGGCGACCCGGGCCATCTCCTCGGCGGTGTCGAGGATCAGGACGGCGTCATCGCGCGAGAGATCGGCGGCCGAGATGAGGTGGCGCTTCATCCGGGTATCTCCGTGAGTGAGGCAGGTGTACGGGAATGTCCGTCGAGCAGGCATGGGTACGCACCCGGGCACACCGGGTCCGTATCGGGATGCGCTAGCGCTCGCCGGCCGGGGCGGTCTGCTTGACGCCGAGCAGCACGGCGTCCCGGCCGTCCTCCTCGGCGAGCTGGACCTTGACCGTCTCCCGCAGCGAGGTGGGGAGGTTCTTGCCGACGTAGTCGGCGCGGATCGGCAGTTCGCGGTGGCCCCGGTCGACGAGGACCGCGAGCTGTACGGCGCGCGGCCGGCCGATGTCGTTCAGCGCGTCCAGCGCGGCGCGGATCGTGCGGCCGGAGAAGAGCACGTCGTCGACGAGGAGGACCACCCGGCCTTCGATGCCGTCACCGGGGATGTCGGTGCGCGCGAGCGTGCGGGCGGGACCCAGGCGCAGGTCGTCGCGGTACATCGTGATGTCCAGCGAGCCGACGGGGACCGCGCGGCCGGTGATCTCTTCGAGCTTGGCGGCGAGCCGGCGGGCGAGGAAGACGCCGCGGGTGGGAATGCCGAGCAGGACCACGTCCTCGGCGCCCTTGGCGCGCTCCACGATCTCGTGGGCGATGCGGGTCAGCATGCGCGCGATGTCCGGGCCTTCCAGAACGGGGCGCGCCGGAGTCGCGGGTGTTGCGTCCATACGAAACGGACCTCCTTCTCCGCCTCACGGGACGGACCTTAAAGGACGTCGGATTTACCGCATTCACGGTACCAGGGGCCCAGCCATCGGCCGTAAGCACCCCTGGCGGTCAGCGGTATGCCTCATTCGGCTTGACGAAGCCAAATTACGCTGCGTAACCTCACAGTGAGTTACCAGTCCGCGGCGGAGCCGCATATCGACACAGTTGTCTGGGGAGCTTTATGTCCAGCGAATACGCTAAACAGCTCGGGGCCAAGCTCCGCGCCATCCGCACCCAGCAGGGCCTCTCCCTCCACGGTGTCGAGGAGAAGTCCCAGGGCCGCTGGAAGGCCGTGGTGGTGGGCTCGTACGAGCGCGGCGACCGTGCCGTGACCGTGCAGCGCCTCGCCGAGCTGGCCGACTTCTACGGCGTGCCGGTGCAGGAGCTCCTTCCGGGCACGACCCCCGGCGGCGCCGCCGAGCCGCCGCCGAAGCTGGTGCTGGACCTCGAGCGGCTCGCCCACGTCCCGCAGGAGAAGGCCGGCCCGCTGCAGCGGTATGCCGCGACCATCCAGAGCCAGCGCGGCGACTACAACGGCAAGGTGCTGTCGATCCGCCAGGACGACCTCCGCACGCTCGCGGTCATCTACGACCAGTCCCCCTCGGTCCTCACCGAGCAGCTGATCAGCTGGGGCGTCCTGGACGCCGACGCGCGCCGCGCGGTCCAGCACGAGGACCTCTGAGCCCGGCGGGCCCACAGCAGAAACGAAACGCCTCGGGGCGGGAGCGACTACGGCTCCCGCCCCGAGGCGTTGTCGTACGCGCCGGCGGGCCGGGCGGTCACCCCCCGCAGTCCACAGAGGCCCGAGACGGCGCCCCAGGCGGCGTACGCCGTCGCGGGGCGGAGCACTACGGGCGCAGCACGCCCGCGCGTTCGGGGCGCGCGCTCACGGGCGGTGAGCGGGCGCCGAGCGGGCCGACGAGCAGGGAGCGGGCGCGGGCGGCCGGAGGCCGGAACCCCGGAGAACGGCACCGGGCCCGGAGACGGAAGCGGCAGAACCGTCTTCCGTCTCCGGGCCCGGTGGATGCGTGCGGGACCTGGCGGGGCGGCCGTCAGGACCGGCGCAGGCTCGGCTTCAAGTCCTTCAGGCGGCCGAGCATGCCGTTCACGAAGGACGGCGAATCGTCGGTGGAGAACTCCTTGGCCAGCTGCACGGCCTCGTCTATCACGACCGCGTCGGGAGTCGCGTCCACCCAGATCAGCTCATAGGCGCCGAGCCGCAGGATGTTGCGGTCGACGACCGGCATCCGGTCGAGCGTCCAGTCGACCGCGTACGTGGCGATCAGCTCGTCGATGCGCTCGACGTGGTCCGCGTACCCCTCGACCAGTTCGAGGGTGTACTCGTTGACCGGGGGCTGCCGGGGGTCGGTCCGGGCGTGCCGCATCCAGTCCGCGAGCACGGTCTGCACATCGGCGCCGCGCTGGTCGGCCTCGAAGAGGATCTGGAAGGCGCGCTTACGGGCCTTGTTACGGGCAGCCACGGTTAGCTGTTCACCCGACCGAGGTACTCGCCGGAGCGGGTGTCGACCTTGATCTTCTCACCCGTGGTGATGAAGAGCGGGACCTGGATGACGTGGTCGGTCTCCAGCGTGGCGGGCTTGGTGCCGCCGGTGGAGCGGTCGCCCTGGACGCCCGGCTCGGTCTCCTTGATGGTCAGCTCGACCGCGGCGGGCAGCTCGACGTAGAGCACCTCGCCGTCGTGCTGCGCCACGACCGCCTCGAAGCCCTCGATGAGGTAGTTCGCGGCGTCACCGACGACCTTGCGGTCGATGTGCAGCTGGTCGAAGGTGTCCATGTCCATGAAGACGAAGTAGTCGCCGTCCATGTACGAGAACTGCATCCCGCGCTTGTCGACGTTGGCAGTTTCGACCTTGACGCCGGCGTTGAAGGTCTTGTCCACCACCTTGCCGGAGAGCACGTTCTTCAGCTTGGTACGGACGAAGGCCGGGCCCTTGCCGGGCTTGACGTGCTGGAACTCGACAACGGACCACAGCTGGCCCCCTTCGAGCTTGAGCACCATGCCGTTCTTGAGGTCGTTCGTGGATGCCACGGTTGCGGTATCTCCTGGACTGCAGGTGGTGGGGACCCGGAAGACGCACGCTCCGAGCCCGTCAAGGCTCAGAGGGCGAGCAGCTCCTTGGTCGTGATCGTGAGTAGCTCTGGCCCGCCGTCCGCCTCGGGGCGGACGACGAGTGTGTCGTCGATCCGGACGCCGCCGCGGCCCGGGAGGTGTACCCCAGGATCGACGGTGACCGGCACGCAAGCGTCCAGTTTACCCATGGCCGCAGGTGACAGCTGAGGGTCCTCGGCGATTTCGAGCCCGACGCCGTGTCCGGTCCATGGTCCGAGGCCCTCTTCGTGCCCTCCGGACGCCAGCACCTGACGGGCCGCGCGGTCCACTTCGCGGCATTCGACGCCGGGCGCCAGCGCCTCCCGGCCGGCCCGCTGGGCTGCGAAGACGAGGTCGTACAGCTCGATCTGCCAGTCGGCGGGCGTGGTGCCGATGACGAACGTACGGCCGATCTCGCAACGGTATCCGCGGTAGTCGGCGCCCAGGCTCACGGTGAGAAAATCCCCCTCCTCGACCCGCCGGTCCGTGGGCAGGTGGCCCGGGCGGCCGGAGTGCGGGCCGGTGGCGACGGAGGTCGGGAAGGCCGGGCCGTCCGCGCCGTGGTCGACGAGCCGGCGCTCCAGCTCCAGGGCGAGATGGCGCTCGGTACGGCCCACGAGGATCGATTCGAGCAGCTCGCCGAGGGCCTGGTCGGTGATCTCGGCCGCGATCCGCAGACAGGCGATCTCGTCCGGGTCCTTGACCAGCCGCTGCGCCTCCACCGCACAGCCCAGGTCCGCCAGCCGCAGCTCCGGCGCGACGGAGCGCAGCGCGCGGTGGCGGGCCACGGTGAGGTGGTGCTCCTCCACGGCGAGCGCCAGGGCGCCGGACTTGGCGGCGAGGTCGGCGGCGGCGACGGCCGGGTCGCCGGTGTGCGCGGGCAGCAGGCTGATCCGGAGGTCCTCGGCGGGCCTGCCCTCCGACGGATCGCCGGTGGGCGCGCTGGGGCACAGCAGCGTGTCACCGCCGTCGTGCAGCAGCAGGGCCGCGCCGCGCGGGGCACAGCCGGTGAGATAGCGGATGTTGGCCGGGCTCGAGACGAGCGCGGCAGCGGTGTCGGTCGCGCCCGCGCCGGTGCCGACCGCGGCGTAGCGGTCACGCAACCGGGCGCGTCGGGTTGCGTACATGTCTGGCATGTACCGAGCGTACGGGTGCGGTGGACCTCGCGCCCTTTGAGCGCGTCTGCGGGGGTTTCGGGGCGGCGGTGAAGCGGCGGCCGCGCCCTCGCGGGGCGGCCGCCACCGGAGCGGTCAGCCCGTCACCAGGCCGGCGGGCTGGCCAGGCTGCGGGCCACGACCTCGTCGAGCATCCGCGCCGTGGTCGCCACGTCGTGGCTGGAGTTGTCGATGATCGGCAGGCCCGAGCCGTACCAGCCGGCCATCCGGCCGTGGATGCGGGCGACCTCCTCGTCGGTCAGCCGGCGGTTGCCGCTGCGCTGCGCGTTCCGCTCCAGGACGATCTCCAGGCCGGGGAGCAGTACGACGGGCAGCAGCCCCGGGCCCACGTGCCGCTTCCAGCCGCCGAGGCCGACGACCGGGCGGTCGGGGAAGACGGCGTCGTCGAGGATGCAGGAGATGCCGTTGGCGAGGAAGTTGCGCGCGGCGAAGCCGCAGGTGCGGCGGGCCAGGCGGTACTGCGCCTCGGAGTGGTCGTTCCAGCCCTGCTGCGGGTCGGCGAACCCGGCCCGTACCCATTCGCGTACGTCGTCCAGGCTGATGTGTGCCGTGGGCACCCGGCGGAGGTCGGCCCAGTGCCGCGCGACGCTGGTCTTGCCCGCGCCCGCGGGGCCGATGAGCAGCACCGCGACGGCGGTGTGCGCGGCGTCGGGGACCGTGCCGGGCGGCGGCGTCGGCAGCGCGACGGGATTGCCGTCGGGCAGCCGGATGTGGCCCGTGGACTCCGGTCGCGGCGTCTGCTGCGTGCCGGCCCAGCCCGCGGGCGCGCCCTGCGGGGGCGGCGGCGGACCGGTCGGGGCGCCCTGCGGGGGCGGCGGCGGGCCGGTCGGCGCGCCGTGCGGCGGAGGCGGCGCGGCCGGTGCCGGGGGCCGCTGCTGCGGCCCGGAGGGTATGGAACGGGCCTGGGGGTCGGTCCAGGTCCCGGCGCTGCCCGGCAGATGCGGCGGTGGCAGCGGAACCCCCCCTGGGTGCTGCATCCGGTGGCTCTCCGTCTCGTGGGGTGAGGTGCTGGAACGGTATCGAACAGTACCGCCCCCGGCCGTAGTTGAGGGAACGGCCGGGGGCGGCGAAGCTGTTCGGAACGGGGTCAGGCGGCGATTTCGGCGTGGGCCGCGAGGAGCATGGCCGGGTCGGGGCCCTCCATCACGGTCGGCTTGGCCAGCCCGTCCAGGACGATGAAGCGCAGCAGGTCGCCGCGGGACTTCTTGTCGACCTTCATGGTCTCCAGCAGCTTGGGCCACTGGTCGCCCCGGTAGGTCAGCGGCAGGCCGACCGCGCCGAGGACGGCACGGTGCCGGTCGGCGGTCGCGTCGTCCAGCCGGCCGGCGATCCGGCCGAGCTCGGCGGCGAAGACCATGCCGACCGAAACGGCCGCGCCGTGGCGCCAGTTGTACCGCTCGTTCTTCTCGATGGCGTGCGCCAGGGTGTGCCCGTAGTTGAGGATCTCCCGGCGGCCGGCCTCCTTGAGGTCGCCGGAGACCACCTCGGCCTTGACGCGGATGGCACGCTCGATCAGCTCGGCGGTGTGCGGGCCGTCGGGGCGCTTCGCGCCCTCCGGGTCGCCCTCGATGAGCTCCAGGATGACCGGGTCGGCGATGAAGCCCGCCTTGATGACCTCGGCCAGGCCCGAGACGTAGTCGTGGACGGGGAGGGAGTCCAGCGCCGCCAGGTCGCAGAGGACACCGGCCGGCGGGTGGAAGGCGCCGACGAGGTTCTTGCCCTCGGCGGTGTTGATGCCCGTCTTGCCGCCCACGGCCGCGTCGACCATGCCCAGTACGGTCGTCGGTACGGCGATCCAGCGCACCCCGCGCAGCCAGGTGGCCGCCACGAAGCCCGCCAGGTCGGTGGTGGCACCGCCGCCGACGCCCACGATGACGTCCGACCGCGTGAAGCCGGTCTGGCCCAGCGCCTTCCAGCAGTACGCCGCGACCTCGGCCGTCTTGGCCTCCTCGGCGTTCGGCAGCTGGATGGCGATGGCCTCGTAGCCCTGGCCCGCGAGGTCCTCGCGCAGCGCCTCACCGGTGGCGGCCAGCGCCTCGGGGTGCAGTACCGCGACGCGCTTGGTCTGCTTGCCGATCAGGGTCGGGAGCTCGCCGAGCAGCTGCCGGCCGATGAGGACCTCGTACGGGTCCGAGCCGGCCGAGCCGCCGACCTGGATGCGGATGGGTGCGTCGGTCATGCTTTCCTCAGCTCCAATGCGTCGAGGACGGCCTCGGCGACGTCCTCGGGGGTACGTCCCTCCGTGGACACCACGGCGCGGGACACCTCCATGTACAGCGGGCGGCGCTCGGCCATCAGCTCGCGCCAGCGCTGCCGGGGGTTGACCGCCAGCAGCGGGCGCGGCGCGTCCAGGCCGACCCGCTTGACCGCCTCGGCCACGCCCATCTCCAGGAAGACGACGGGCAGCCCGGACAGCAGCTCGCGGGTGGAGGCGTCCAGGATCGCGCCGCCGCCCAGCGCCAGTACCCCGGCGTGCTCGGTCACCGCGGCGCGTACGGCCTGCCGTTCCAGCTCGCGGAAGTGCGGCTCGCCCTCGTCGATGAAGATCTCCGAGATCGGCTTGCCCGCGCCCGCGACGATGTCCGCGTCGGTGTCCCGGAAGGTGGTGCCCAGCCGCTCGGCGAGCGCCATTCCGGTCGTGGTCTTGCCCACGCCCATGGGGCCGACGAGGACGACGGCCGGACCGGTGGTCACCGGCTCGCTCACCGGATCGCCAGGTTCTCGAGGAAGGACTGCACGTTCCGGCGGGTCTCGGGCACGCTGTCGCCGCCGAACTTCTCCGCGACGGCGTCCGCGAGGACCAGCGCGACCATGGCCTCGGCCACAATGCCGGCGGCCGGCACGGCGCAGACGTCGGAGCGCTGGTGGTGGGCCTGCGCGACCTCGCCGGTGGACACGTCCACGGTGGCCAGGGCGCGCGGGACGGTCGCGATCGGCTTCATGGCGGCGCGGACGCGCAGCAGCTCGCCAGTGGTCAGGCCGCCCTCCGTGCCGCCGGCACGGCCGGAGGCGCGCTTGATCCCCTCGTCGGTCGCGAGGATCTCGTCGTGCGCCTTCGAGCCGGGCACGCGGGCCAGGTCGAAGCCGTCGCCGACCTCGACGCCCTTGATCGCCTGGATGCCCATCAGGGCACCGGCCAGCCGGGCGTCCAGGCGCCGGTCCCAGTGGACGTGGCTGCCGAGACCGACCGGCACGCCGTACGCCAGCACCTCGACGACGCCGCCGAGGGTGTCGCCGTCCTTGTGGGCCTGGTCGATCTCCGCGACCATCGCCTTCGAGGCTTCCTCGTCCAGGCAGCGCACCGGGTCGGCGTCCAGCTTCTCCACGTCGGAGGGCTTGGGGTACACGCCGTACGGGGCCTTGGCGGCGGCCAGCTCGACGACGTGGCTGACGATCTCGATGCCGGCCGTCTCCTTGAGGTAGGAGCGGGCGACGGCGCCCAGCGCGACGCGGGCCGCGGTCTCGCGCGCCGAGGCGCGCTCCAGCACCGGGCGGGCCTCGTCGAAGCCGTACTTCTGCATGCCGGCCAGGTCGGCGTGGCCGGGGCGGGGGCGGGTCAGCGGCGCGTTACGGGCCAGCTCGGCCAGCTCCGCCTCGTCCACCGGGTCGGCCGCCATGACCTTTTCCCACTTGGGCCACTCGGTGTTGCCCACCATGATCGCGACGGGCGAGCCCAGCGAGCGGCCGTGCCGGACGCCGCCGAGGAAGGTCACCTCGTCGCGCTCGAACTTCATACGGGCACCGCGGCCATAGCCGAGCCGGCGACGGGCCAGGGCGTCCGCCACCATGTCCGTGGTAACGGGGACGCCGGCCGGAAGGCCCTCCAGCGTCGCCACCAGTGCGGGGCCGTGCGACTCCCCCGCCGTCAGCCAGCGCAACCTGCTCAACGGTGCTCCTCGTGTACTGCGCGTACGTTCTTCCCCTGATCCTCCCATGTCCGGCGCCGCGGCCGGCGGCCAGTCCAGCAGACGGAACGGCCGGGGAACGCCGGGGAGGCTCAGCGGGCCGCCAGCGCCGCCTCGCCCGCCTTGCGCATCGCGGCCAGCGGGGCCCGCTCACAGCCGGTCATCCGCTCGACCTGGAGGACGGCCTGGTGGACCAGGAGGTCCAGGCCGCCGACGACGGCACCGCCGCGCGCGGACCAGGCGGCGGCGAGCGCGGTGGGCCACGGCTCGTACAGCACGTCGAAGAGGGTGCCGGGGCGCTCGGGCACCGCGCCGGCCAGCGCGTCCGTGGTCCCGGCCGGGGTGGTGGCGATCACCAGGGGCTCGGCGAAGGCGCTCGCTGCGGCGTCCCAGAGCGCGGTGCGCACGGTGACGCCCAGCCGCTCGCCCCAGCCGCGCATCTCGTCGGCGCGCGTCTGGCTGCGGACGTACACGGTCACCTCGCCGGTGCAGACGCGGGCGAGCGCGGCGAGGGCGGAGGAGGCGGTGGCGCCCGCCCCGAGGATGGCGGCGCTTTCGACGCTCGTCACGCCGCGCTCGCGCAGCGCCTCCTGGATGCCGGGGATGTCGGTGTTGTCGCCGGTGCGGCGGCCGTCCTCGGTGAAGAGCACGGTGTTGACCGCCTCGACGGCGGCGGCGGTCTCGCTGATCTCGTCGAGCAGCGGGATGACCGCGCGCTTGAGCGGCATGGTGAGCGAGAGGCCCGCCCACTCGGCATCGTCCAGCCCCGCCAGGAAGCCGGGCAGGGCCGCCTCGTCGATCTCGAAGCGGCCGTACTCCCGGCCGGCCAGGCCCAGTTCGTCGTACGCGGCGCGGTGCAGCACCGGCGAGAGCGAGTGGGCGATGGGCGATCCGAGGACCGCCGCCTTGTGGTGGGTTCCTGACACGGGTGCTGCCCTCAGCCGTTCTCTAGCGGGTCTTGTTGAATTCCTGGACGAGCTTTTCGTGCTCGGCGTAGGTCTTGGCGAACGACGTCTTTCCGTTGATGGCGACGAAGTAGTACCAGCCGTCCTCGGTCGGGTGGATCGACGCCTCCAGCGCGTCCTCGCCCGGGTTTCCGATCGGCCCCGGCGGCAGCCCCTTGTAGAAGTACGTGTTGTAGGGGTTGTCGTAGTTCTTGATGGCGCTGATCGGAATGTCGAGTTCGCTCTGGTTCTTGATGTAGTTGTACGTCGAGTCGAATTCGAGCTTGCCGTAGGTCTGCGAATTGCCCGGGTCCAGGCGGTTGTAGACGACCTCGGCCATCTTGCGGAAATCGTCGTGGGAGGTGCCCTCGGCCTGGGTGAGGCTGGCGACCGTGACGAGGTCCAGCGGCGAATCCAGACCGAGTTTCCTCGCCTGTCCCGCCAGGTCGTAACGGGCGTAGTTCTGCTTTGCCCGGTCGACCATCTGTTTGAGCACATCCGCCGGTTTCATCTTCTTGTTCACCTCGTACGTCGAGGGGTACAGGAAGCCTTCCAGCGGGTCCTTTATGTCGGGATCGTTGTCCGCCCAGGACGGCAGGCCGAGATTCTTCGCCTGACTCGCGGCGACCTTCTTGGTCGTACCGGTCTTCAGTTCGAGCTTCTTGTCGATGCGCTCGTAGACCGCGACGGCGCGCGAGCCCTCCGGGATCGTCAGGTTGTTGCGGCTCTGCGGGCTGAGCATCAGCGCCACGGCCGAGGCCGCCGACATCTGCTTGCGCAGCGTGTAGACGCCCGGCTGGAGCCCCGCCTCGGCCTTGGCGTTCGCGGTGACCGCTTCGGTGAACGCGTCGGCGCTCTTGACGACGCCCTCCTCCTTGAGGAGCAGCCCCATCTGCAGCACCGGCGAGCCGTCCGGGATCTCCACCTGCACGCTGCCGGTGCCCGCGCCCTCGTAGTCCGGCGCGGGACCGAACCGGTCGTAGGCGAGGTAGCCGCCGCCGGCGAGCACCGCGAGGACGACGACCGTGGCGAGCGCGCGGCCGCGCCGCTTGGGCTTCGGCCGCTGCTCCTTGCCGCGGCGCTCGCGATCCGACCGGCGGTTGCCGCGCGGCGCGCGACCGTCGTCCTCGGCGTCGTGGTCCTCCGGGTCGCCGCCGGAGAAGAACGCGTGCTCGGGCTCCGGCTCGTGCCGGGGCGGTTCGTCGTGCCAGGGCTCGTCGTGCCCGGCGCCCTGCCAGTCGCCCGGCTGCGGCTCCGGGGGCACGACGGGCATCGGCGCGGTCTGGTCGTGTCTCAGCTGCCGGCCTTGATGCTGGGGCGGGTAGCCGTCGTGCGTGCCGTAGTAGTCCGGCGCCGCGCCGCCGTAGGGGTCGGGCTGCTGACCGTACGGGTCGTACGGCACGCCGCCGGGCTGCACGGCCTGGCCGTACGCGTCGTACTCGTAGTGGTGCTGCTGCTCCGGCCCGGGGGCGCCCCAGCCGGGCTGCTGCCCCGCGTAGGGGTCCTGGTTCCCGTAGGAAGCCTGGCCGCCGTAGGCACCCTGGTCACCGTAGGACTCCCCGTAGAGAGGGTCCTCGTGATGCCAGGATTCGGAGCCGTAGCCCCGGCCGTACTCAGTCATCGATCCCCTAGAGCCGCGAGGCGGTGCGCTCCGTGGCCGGCAGCGCTGCTGACGTACTGACCGCCTCTTCTTGCACGCGCCACTGTTCGAACGCGGCCGGTCGCGCGGAACGTTACCGTACCGCGATCAGCCGCCCGCCTCGACGCTCTCTCCGGGCGCCTGACCGGAGGTACGTTCGGTCTCCAGCGCGCTCTGCAGGATGACGACGGCCGCCGCCTGATCGATGGCGGAACGTCCCTTCTTGGCCTTCACGCCGGCGGCGCGCATGCCCTGAGCTGCGGTGACGGTCGACATCCGCTCATCCACCAGCCGTACCGGCACGGGCGCGATGTTCGCCGCCATCTGCTGCGCGAAGGCCCGCACCTTGGCCGCGGCCGGCCCCTCTCCCCCGTTCAGGGAGCGGGGCAGGCCGACGACGACCTCCAGCGGTTCGTACTCCTCGATGATCGCCGCCAGGCGCCGGTGGGCGGCCGGGACGTCCCGTCCCGGCACGGTCTCCACCGGTGTCGCGAGGACCCCGTCGGGGTCGCACGAGGCGACCCCGATCCGGGCGTCCCCGACGTCGACGGCGATCCGCCTGCCTCGTCGCAACGGTCAGCCCGCCTGCGCCACGAGCCGCTCGACGGCCTCGATGGCCTCGGGCACGGCCGCGCCGTTCTGGCCGCCGCCCTGGGCGACGTCCGGCTTGCCGCCGCCACCGCCGCCGAGCGTCTTGGCGGCCGTACGGACCAGGTCGCCGGCCTTGATGCCGCGCTCACGGGCGGCCTCGTTGGTGGCGATGACGGTCAGCGGGCGGCCGTTGGTGACCGTGAACAGGGCGACCACGGCCGGGCGGTCGGACGGGATGCGGCCGCGCACGTCCAGGACGAGCTTGCGCAGGTCGTCGGCGGAGGTGCCGTCGGGCACCTGGCCGGAGGCCAGCGCGATGCCGCCCACGTTCTTGGCGCCCTCGGCGAGCCCGGCGGCGGCCTGCAGGACCTTCTCCGCGCGGAACTGCTCGATCTGCTTCTCGGCGTCCTTGAGCTTGGCCAGCACGCCGGAGATCTTCTCGGGCAGCTCCTCGGGCCGGCCCTTGACCAGCTCGGTCAGCTGCGAGACGACCGTGTGCTCGCGGGCGAGGAAGTTGTACGCGTCGACGCCCACGAGGGCCTCCACACGGCGCACGCCGGAGCCGATGGAGGACTCGCCGAGCAGCTTCACCAGGCCCAGCTGGGCGGTGTTGTGGACGTGCGTACCGCCGCACAGCTCCTTGGAGAAGTCGCCGATGGTCACCACGCGCACGCGGTCGCCGTACTTCTCGCCGAACTCGGCGATGGCGCCCTGCTTCTTGGCGTCGTCCATGCTCATCACCTCGGCGGTGACGTCCAGTTCGCGCGAGAGGACCTCGTTGATCTTCTGCTCGACGTCCGTGAGGACCGTGCCGGGCACGGCGGTCGGCGAGCCGAAGTCGAACCGGAAGCGGCCCGGGGAGTTCTCCGAACCGGCCTGGGCGGCCGTCGGGCCCAGGGCGTCGCGCAGCGCCTGGTGCGTGAGGTGCGTGGCGCTGTGGGCGCGGGCGATGGCCCGGCGGCGCGTGACGTCGATGGTGGCGAACGCGGGCGAGCCCACGGTGATCTCGCCGACCTGGACCGAGCCCTTGTGGACGGTGACGCCCGGGACCGGCTGCTGGACGTCGCGGACCTCGATCACGGCGCCGGTGTCGGTCTTGATGCGGCCGGTGTCGGCGAGCTGGCCGCCGCCCTCGGCGTAGAACGGCGTACGGTCCAGGACGACCTCGACCTCGTCGCCCTCGTGGGCGGCCGGGGCCGAGACGCCGTCGACCAGCAGGCCGACCACCGAGGACTCGCCCTCGGTGTTGGTGTAGCCGGTGAAGACCGTCGAGCCGGAGGCGTCGGCGACCTCGCGGTAGGCGGACAGGTCGGCGTGGCCGTGCTTCTTGGCCTGGGCGTCGGCCTTGGCGCGCTCCCGCTGCTCCTTCATCAGGCGGCGGAACCCGTCCTCGTCCACCGACAGGCCCTGCTCGGCGGCCATTTCGAGGGTGAGGTCGATCGGGAAGCCCCAGGTGTCGTGGAGCAGGAACGCCTTGTCGCCGGCGAGGACCTTGCCGCCGGCGGCCTTGGTCTCGGTCACGGCGGTGTCGAGGATGTTCGTGCCGGCCTTCAGCGTCTTGAGGAAGGCGGCCTCCTCGGCGAGGGCGACGGTCTCGATGCGCTTGCGGTCCTGGAGGAGCTCCGGGTACTGCTGGCCCATCGTCTTGATGACCACGTCGACCAGGTCGGCGACGACCGGGTCGGTGGCGCCCAGCAGACGCATGTTGCGGATGGCGCGGCGCATGATGCGGCGCAGCACGTAACCGCGGCCCTCGTTGCCGGGCGTCACGCCGTCGCCGATGAGCATGACGGAGGTACGGATGTGGTCGGCGACGACGCGCAGCGAGACGTCGGTGTCGTGGCCGGCACCGTAGGCAACACCGGTCAGGTCGGTGGCCTTGTCGATGACCACGCGCAGGGTGTCGGTCTCGTACATGTTCTGTACGCCCTGCAGGATCATGGCGAGGCGCTCGAGACCGAGGCCGGTGTCGATGTTCTTGCTGGGCAGCTCGCCGAGGATCTCGAAGTCCTCCTTCGAGGTGCCCTCGCCGCGCTCGTACTGCATGAAGACCAGGTTCCAGATCTCCACGTACCGCTCGTCGTTGACGGCCGGGCCGCCCTCGATCCCGAACTCGGGGCCGCGGTCGTAGTTGATCTCGGAGCACGGGCCGCACGGGCCCGGCACGCCCATGGACCAGTAGTTCTCCTTCTTGCCCAGGCGCTGGATGCGCTCCTTGGGCACGCCGACGACCTCGTGCCAGATGCGCTCGGCCTCGTCGTCGTCCAGGTAGACCGTGATCCAGAGCTTCTCCGGCTCCAGGCCGTAGCCGCCGTCCTCCTGGGAGCTGGTCAGCAGCTCCCAGGCGTACTTGATGGCGCCTTCCTTGAAGTAGTCGCCGAAGGAGAAGTTGCCGCACATCTGGAAGAACGTGCCGTGCCGGGTGGTCTTGCCGACCTCTTCGATGTCCGGCGTGCGCACGCACTTCTGGACGCTGGTGGCGCGCGGGGCCGGCGGCTTGACCTCGCCGAGGAAGTACGGCTTGAAGGGGACCATGCCCGCGGGGACCAGCAGCAGCGTCGGGTCGTCCGCGATGAGCGACGCCGAAGGCACGACGGTGTGCCCGCGCTCCTCGAAGAAGCTCAGCCAGCGGCGGCGGATTTCAGCCGACTCCATCAGTGGTCCTCGTTTCGGTTCGGTCCGGTTGTCCGGGTGATGCGTGTTGTGGGGTGGTGCGGTTCGAGCGCGGCGGTCCGGCGGGCGGGCGGCAGCTCGCGCGCCGCTCCGGTCTCCGTCAGACCGAGCGCTTCGTGCAACTGCTCTTCACGGTCCGCCATTCCGTCGCGTACGTCCAATGCAAATTGACGCAGCCGCTGTCCGGTCTCCACCGCCTTGTCCGCTGCCTGGGCCGCGAGACTGTCGGGCTGGAGCTTGCGCAGTTTGCGGTGGACCTTGTTGGTGGCCCACACCCCGGCGGCTGCGCCGGTGGTGAACCAGAATGCGCGGCGGAACATCGCGTGATCAGTCCTTGGAGCGACGGGTGCGGCGCCCGCTCCGGCGGGCGGCGGGCAGGGTGCGGCCGACGACGACGGTGTGCTCGGGCTCGGGCGCGCCCTTCTTGCCGAGCGCGCGGCGGACGCCGTAGCCGAACGCCGCGACCTTGACCAGCGGGCCGCCGAAGGCGGAGGAGACGGTCGAGGAGAGCGCGGACGCGTTGGCCGTGACCTCCTGGACGTCGGAGGTGATCGCGTCGACGCGGGCGAGCTGGGTGTGCGCGGAGCGGACGGTGTCGGAGGCGTCGGCGAGCAGCGGCACGGCCTTCTCGGACACCTCGGAGACCATCTTGGTGGTCGCCTTGAGCGTCTGCGCGAGCCTCACCAGCACGAGGGCGAGGAACGACACGAGGATCGCCCAGAAGACGGCCACGAGGATCCCGGCCACCTCTCCACCGGACACGCGCACACCACTTTCCGACTGGTTCTCTGCTTGTCTCGTCCTGCTCGATCGGCAGACTTCGACCCTATCGCGCCGGGGCTCCCGCTCCGCACCGTGCTCCCGTGTGCCACGGCCGCTTTCCGGGGCGGCGCCGGTACGCCGGAGCGCGTACCCGGGACAGAGCGGCGAGATTGTACGGTCCGCACACCTCCGAGTACGCTCCGTGTGCCATGCGACGCTCCCGGGGACCGGACCCCGCTGCTTTCCGAGACCGCTGCGGCCGCTCGTCCGCCCCGGGCAATCTGCCCGCGGAGCTGAACCGCTTCGTCGGGCGCGCGGACGAACTGGCCGCGCTGACCGGAATGGTGGCGGCCGCGCGGCTGGTCACGCTCACCGGCATGGGCGGCGTGGGCAAGACCCGGCTCGCGACGCAGGCCGGCCGGGACCTGGCGGAACGCTTCCGCGACGGGGTGTGGCTGATCGAGCTGTCCACCGTGCGGGAGCCGCACCTGCTCGACCACGCCGTCGCCGAGTCGCTGGCGCTGGCCGACCACAGCGGCCGCCCGGCCCGCGAGACGCTCTGCGCCGACCTCGCCGACAGCGAACTGCTGCTCATTCTGGACGGCTACGAGCACCTGGTGGCCGAGTGCGCGCCGCTGATCGCGCAGCTGCTGCGGCGGGCGCCCGGCGTGCGCGTACTGGCCGCGGGGCGGCGTCCGCTGGGCCTGCCCGGGGAGCGGAACCACCCGCTGCCGCCGCTCCCGGACCCGGACGCGGTCGAGCTGTTCGCCGACCGGGCGGCCTGCGTGGTGCCGGGCTTCACCGTCGACGAGACCAACGGCGCGGCGGTCGCCGAGCTGTGCCACCGCCTCGACGGCATTCCGCTCGCGCTGGAGCTGGCCGCGGGACGGCTGCGCGCCCTCTCCGTCGAGCAGGTGCTGCGCCGCCTCGACGACCGCTTCCGGCTGCTGACCGGCACCGACCGGGACGCCCTGCCGCGCCATCAGACGCTGCGTACGGCCATCGGCTGGAGCCACGAGCTGTGCACGCCGCAGGAGCGGCTGCTGTGGGCGCGGCTCTCGGTGTTCGCCGCGCAGTTCGACCTGGAGGCGGCCGAATACGTCTGCTCGGGGCCCGATCTGCCCGCCGACGAGCTGCTGGACGTGCTGACCGAGCTGGTCGCGCAGTCGGTGGTGGTCCGCGAGGAGACCCCGGTCGGGGTGCGCTACCGGATGCTGGACACCGTACGGGCCTACGGCGCCGACTGGCTGGCGGCGCTGGAGGACACCGAGCGGCTGCGGCGCCGGCACCGCGACTGGTACGTGGGCCTGGCCACCTGGTGCGAGCTGGACTGGTTCGGTCCCCGGCAGGGCGAGGTGGCAGCCCGCCTCGACGTGGAGCTGCCCAATGTGCGACTGGCGCTGGAGCACAGCCTGGAGGTGCCGGAGGAGGCGTACTTGGGGCAGTTCCTGGCCGGGACGCTGTGGTTCTTCTGGGTCGGCTGCGGCCGGCTGTCGGAGGGGCGGCACTGGCTGGAGCGGTCCTTGCAGCTGCCGAGCGACCATGAGGACGCGCGGCTGAAGGCGCTGTGGGTGACCGGTTATGTCGCGGTGCTCCAGGGAGACCCGGCCGGTGCGCTGCTCGCGCTGGAGCAGTGCCGTGCGGAGGCGGAGCGCGCGGGGAACGCGCGGGCCGCCGCCTATGCGCAGCACCGCCTCGGCTGCCTGGCGCTGACCGGTGACGACATGCCGCGCGCCGGAACGCTGCTGCGGGCGGCGCTGGCGGCCTACCGCGAGATCGGCGAGCTGAACAGCAACGTGCTGATGGCACAGGTCGAGCTGGCCATGACGGTGGCCTTCGGCGGTGACCTGGAGGCGGCCGAGGAGCTGTGCGCCGAGGTCCGGGAGGTGTGCGCGGATCACGGCGAGCGGTGGGCTCAGGCGTACGCGCTGTACGTCCTGGCGTACGCGGCCCGGACGCGCGGGGACCTGGCGGGCGCGCGCCGGCTGCTGACCGAGTGCCTGGTGATCGACCACGCCTTCCACGACCTGCTGGGCGCGGTGCTGGCGGTGGAGCTGCTGGCGCTGGTCACGCTGGACGAGGGGGACGCGGCGGAGGCGGCGGTGCTGCAGGGGGCCGCGGCGCGGATCTGGCCGTCGGTGGGACCGCCGCTGTTCGGTTCCCGGTACTTCAACCAGCCGCACGAGCTGTGCGAGCGGCGGGCCCGCGGGGTGCTGGGCGACGCGGAGTACGAGGCGGGCGTGCGGCGGGGCCGGGCGCTGGACCTGGACGCGGCGCTCGCGCGCATCCTGGGCGGCCTCCCCCGGCCGCGCGGCGGGGCGGGCGGCCGGCCCCCGGAAACCGGCGAGCCCGCCGTGTCCCCTGCCGCGAACGGCGGGGAGACGGCGGGCTGAGGCAGCGCGCGCCATGGGAGCGGCGCGCGGGCCGTGCGCTGCCGGGCTGCTCGCTCAGCGCGCGTAGTACTCGACGACCAGCTGCTCGTCGCAGATGACCGGGATCTCCTTGCGGTTGGGGTCCCGGTCCAGGCGGAACGCCAGCGCCTGGAGGTTGACCTCCAGGTAGCGCGGGGTCTCGCCGTCGGGGGCGTAGCCACCCTCGCGCGCGACCTGGAAGGGGTGCTTCTCGCGGCTGCGCTCGCGGACCATCACCACGTCGCCGGGGCGGACGCGGAAGGACGGCTTGTCGACCTTGCGGTCGTTCACCGAGATGTGGCCGTGCACGACCATCTGGCGGGCCTGGTAGATCGTACGGGCCAGGCCGGAGCGCAGGACGAGCGCGTCCAGACGGCGCTCCAGCTCGATGATCAGCGCCTCGCCGGTCTTCATGTCGACCTTGCGGGCACGGTCGTAGGCCCGCGCCATCTGGCGCTCGCTGATGTCGTACTGGGCGCGCAGCCGCTGCTTCTCCAGCAGCCGGACCTTGTAGTCACTGTTCTGCTTGCGGCCGCGGCCGTGCTCGCCGGGCGGGTACGGACGGGCCTCGAAGTACTTGACGGCCTTCGGAGTCAGCGCGATGCCGAGCGCGCGGGACTTCTTGACCTTGGGACGCGACTGGTTCACGTGGAACGGACCTCCATGTAAGTTAGGTGAGGCTTACCTTAGCAGCGCGAGGAGACCGCATGTATCGACCTGGGAACCCCCTGCCCAGTGCTGGCCAGAGCACCGAGGCGGGTCAGCCGCGTCCCACGGAAGACGCCCAGCAGCCGACCGCCGCCGAGCGTGTGCGAACCCTCGTGGATTCCCATGCTATGGCGTCTCTGACCATTCCCGGAGTCCACGATCTCGACGAAGCCGGCTTCGCCGCGCCCGCCTGCAGAACGGTCGACGCCTCAGGAGACGTGCTGCTCCTGGTTCCTGGCGATTCCGCGGCCGCCCGGGCCGCCGCACACGCCCAGGACGACGACGTCACCGCCGTGATGGAACTCACGGACGTCGCCCCCGTCTCGGTGCCGCACCGCATCCGCGGCCGCGCCTGGGTCGCCGGCTGGCTCACCCCCGTACGCGGCGAGGACCGGGCGCACGCCGCCCGGCTGCTCGCCGAGCGGCACCCCGTCGGCGAACTGCTGGGCATCGGCGAGGCGCTGCGCCCCGACCCGCTGCCCGGCACCGTCGGGCGGGGCGCCTGGATGATGCTGCGCCTGGAGGTCGGCGAGGCCACCGTGGACGACCTGTGGGGCGCGGAGTCCGTCGAGCCGGACGAGTTCGCACAGGCCGCGCCGGACCCCGTGGCGGGCCACGAGGCCGAGCTGCTGCAGCATCTGCACTCCTCGCACGGCGAGCAGGTGCGCGACCTGTGCGGGCTGCTCGGCGACCGGGCCGAGCGGGTCTGTGCGGCGCGCGGCACGGTCGCACCGGTGGCGCTGGACCGCTTCGGGCTGCGGGTCCGCTTCGCCGACCCCGGCCACCAGGTCTTCGACGCCCGCTTCGACTTCCCCACACCCGTGCGCGACCTGATGGAGCTGCGGCGGGCGATGCACCACCTCTTCGACGCGGCGGCGTGAGGGCAAATACGGGACCGCCCCGGCTGGTCGCAGGACCGGCCGGGGCGGTACGCGTACGGGCAGCGGCCCGTGGGCGGCGTCAGGCGCTGAGCGAGGCGAGCGCCTTGTTCAGCGTGGCGGACGGCCGCATGACGGCCGCGGCCTTGGCCGGGTCGGGCTGGTAGTAGCCGCCGATGTCGACCGGCTTGCCCTGGACGGCGATCAGCTCGTCGACGATCGTCTGCTCCTGCTCGGCCAGCGTCTTGGCCAGCTCCGCGAACGCCTCGGCCAGCTTGGCGTCCTCGGTCTGCTTGGCCAGCTCCTGGGCCCAGTACAGCGCCAGGTAGAAGTGGCTGCCGCGGTTGTCGATGCCGCCGAGCTTGCGGCTGGGCGACTTGTTCTCCGCGAGGAAGGTGCCGGTCGCGCGGTCGAGGGTGTCGGCGAGCACCTGGGCGCGCGCGTTGCCCGTCTTCTGCGCGAGGTGCTCGAAGCTCACCGCGAGCGCGAGGAACTCACCCAGGCTGTCCCAGCGCAGGTAGTTCTCCTTGACCAGCTGCTGGACGTGCTTGGGCGCGGAGCCGCCGGCACCGGTCTCGAAGAGACCGCCGCCGTTGATGAGCGGCACCACCGAGAGCATCTTGGCGCTCGTGCCGAGCTCCAGGATCGGGAACAGGTCGGTGAGGTAGTCACGCAGCACGTTGCCGGTCACCGAGATCGTGTTCTCGCCGCGGCGGATGCGCTCCACGGAGAACTTGGTCGCCTCGAACGGGGACATGATCTCGATCTGCAGGCCCTCCGTGTCGTGCTCCGGGAGGTACTGCTTGACCTTGGCGATGAGGTTCGCGTCGTGGGCGCGGCTCTCGTCCAGCCAGAACACGGCCGGGTCGCCGGTCGCGCGGGCGCGGGTGACGGCCAGCTTGACCCAGTCGCGGATCGGGACGTCCTTGGTCTGGCAGGCGCGGAAGATGTCGCCGGCGCTGACCTCCTGCTCCAGCAGCGCGGTGCCGTTGCCGTCGACGACCCGCACGGTGCCGGTGGTGGGCACCTCGAAGGTCTTGTCGTGGCTGCCGTACTCCTCGGCCTTCTGCGCCATCAGGCCGACGTTCGGCACGGAACCCATGGTCGACGGGTCGTACGCGCCGTTCGCCTTGCAGTCGTCGATGACGGCCTGGTAGATGCCGGCGTAGCTGCTGTCCGGGATGACCGCGAGGGTGTCCTGCTCCTGGTCGTCCTTGTTCCACATGTGGCCCGAGGTGCGGATCATGGCCGGCATGGAGGCGTCGACGATGACGTCGCTCGGGACGTGCAGGTTGGTGATGCCGCGGTGCGAGTCGACCATCGCCAGGTCCGGGCCCTCGGCGAGCTCGGCGTCGAAGGACGCCTTGATCTCCTCGCCCTGGGGCAGCGACTCCAGGCCCTTCCAGATGCCGCCCAGACCGTCGTTCGGGGTCAGGCCGGCGCCGGCGAGCACATCGGCGTACTTCGCGAAGGTCTTCGGGAAGAAGGCGCGCACGACGTGACCGAAGATGATCGGGTCGGAGACCTTCATCATCGTGGCCTTGAGGTGCACGGAGAACAGCACGCCCTCGGCCTTGGCGCGGGCGACCTGCTCCTTGAGGAACTCGCGCAGCGCGCCGACGCGCATGACGGCGGCGTCCACGACCTCGCCCGCCAGCACCGGCACCGACTCGCGCAGCACGGTGGTGGAGCCGTCGTCACCGACCAGCTCGATGCGCAGCGCGCCGTCCTCGGCGATGACGACCGACTTCTCGGTCGAGCGGAAGTCGTCGCCGCTCATGTGCGCGACGTTGGTCTTGGAGTCCGCGGACCAGGCACCCATGCGGTGCGGGTTGGCCTTGGCGTAGTTCTTGACCGACGCGGGGGCGCGGCGGTCGGAGTTGCCCTCGCGCAGGACCGGGTTGACGGCGCTGCCCTTGACCTTGTCGTACCGGGCGCGGATGTCGCGCTCCTCGTCGGTCTTCGGGTCGTCCGGGTAGTCCGGGAGGGCGTAGCCCTGCTCCTGGAGCTCGGCGATCGCGGCCTTGAGCTGCGGGATCGAGGCCGAGATGTTCGGCAGCTTGATGATGTTCGCCTCGGGCGTCTTCGCCAGTTCACCGAGCTCGGCGAGCGCGTCGTCGATGCGCTGGTCCTCCCGAAGACGCTCGGGGAAGCTGGCGATGATCCGGCCCGCCAGCGAGATGTCACGGCTCTCCACGGCGACACCGGCCGTCGAGGCGTATGCCTCGATCACCGGCAGGAACGAATACGTCGCCAGGGCCGGGGCCTCGTCGGTGTGCGTATAGATGATGGTCGAGTCAGTCACCGGTGCTCCGCTCCACGTCTGCAACATTGCTCGACATCAAGATATCTCGTGAGCGGCCCCCGTTCGACAGGG
Source organism: Streptomyces sp. NPDC053542 (assembly GCF_044544685.1). Lineage (NCBI taxonomy): Bacteria > Bacillati > Actinomycetota > Actinomycetes > Kitasatosporales > Streptomycetaceae > Streptomyces > Streptomyces sp. NPDC053542. The sequence goes on along the minus strand of NZ_JBITXL010000007.1, from coordinate 35,679 downwards.
CCCTGCCGTGCGGTGCCGGAACGCCCGCTTCCGCAGCGGCCTCACTCCCCCGACGGCCCCGCCTCCCCCGCCAGCCTGCCGCGCACCCGCTCCACCACGTCGTAGTACCGCGCCTCGGAGCCGTACCGTGTCGGGGTGTAGTACCGCTTGCCGTGCACCTCGTCCGGCGCGTACTGCTGCGCCGCGATGCCGCCGGGGAGGTCGTGCGGGTACTGGTAGCCCTTGCCGTGGCCGAGTTTCTCCGCGCCCTTGTAGTGCGAGTCGCGCAGATGCGGCGGGACGGGGCCCGCCAGGCCCGCGCGGACGTCGGCGAGCGCCGCGTCGATCGCCATGTACGCCGCGTTCGACTTGGGCGCGAGGGCCAGCGCGATCGTCGCCTGGCTGAGCGTGATCCGCGCCTCCGGAAAGCCGATCATGGCGACGGCCTGCGCGGCGGCCACCGCGGTCTGCAGCGCGGTCGGGTCGGCCAGCCCGATGTCCTCGCTCGCGGAGATCATCAGCCGCCGGGCGATGAACCGCGGGTCCTCGCCCGCCTCGATCATCCGCGCCAGATAGTGCAGCGCGGCGTCCACGTCCGAGCCGCGGATGGACTTGATCAGCGCGCTGGCCACGTCGTAGTGCTGGTCACCGGCCCGGTCGTACTTCACCGCCGCCCGGTTCACCGACTCCTCCAGGGTCTGGAGGGTGATCTCCTTCTCGCCCTTGGAGATCGCGGACCCGGCACCGGCCTCCAGGGCCGTCAGCGCCCGGCGCGCGTCGCCGCCCGCGATGCGCAGCAGATGGGCCTCGGTGTCCTCGGGCAGCGTCACCGCGCCCGCCAGCCCGCGCGCGTCGGTCAGCGCGCGCCTCAGCAGCCCGCGCAGATCGTCGTCGGTGAGCGGCTCCAGCGTCAGCAGCAGCGAGCGGGAGAGCAGCGGGGAGATCACGGAGAAGTACGGGTTCTCCGTGGTCGCCGCGATGAGGGTCACCCAGCGGTTCTCCACCGCCGGGAGCAGGGAGTCCTGCTGGGCCTTGCTGAAGCGGTGGATCTCGTCCAGGAAGAGGACGGTCTCTTTCCCGTACCCGCCGGAGGCGCGGCGGGCGCCGTCGATGACGGACCGCACCTCCTTCACCCCCGCGGTGATCGCGGAGAGCTCCACGAAGCGCTTGTTGGTCGCCTGGCTGACGACGTACGCGAGGGTGGTCTTGCCGATGCCCGGCGGGCCCCACAGGAACACCGACGAAGGGCCGGCCGGGCCGCCCTCCCCCTCGCCCACCAGCCGCCGCAGCGGCGATCCGGGCTTGAGCAGATGCTGCTGGCCCACCACCTCGTCCAGGGTGCGCGGACGCATCCGTACGGCGAGCGGGGACCCCGCGGGGTCCTTCTCCTGGCGGTCTTCGGCAGCGGCGGTGAACAGGTCGGGCTCCACGCTTCGACCTTAATTCACCGCACTGACAACGCGGCCGGGCGCCTGATCAAAGGCGCCTCGGAGCGACGTCTCAGAGCAGCGTGCTCCAGTACTGCGTCCACCACTTCGTGAGGATCAGCAGCCCGATCAGGCCGTACCAGAGCACCGGCACGACCCAGTGGAACTCCAGGACGGCGTTCCGCAGGCCGGCGGGCAGCGGGATGATCCGGTGCTTGATGTTGTGCACGGTGGTGTACCAGAACATCAGGATCGTCACGAGCCAGGTGAGCGTGCACCACAGGCACAGCGAGTTGATGACGTACAGGGACTGGCTCATCAGCCACATGCAGAAGACCGTGCCGAGCAGCGTGCCGATGTTCAGGCCGATCCAGTACCACGCCTTGAAGCGGGCGCCGGCGAGGACGGCCATGCCGATGGCGACGACGACGCCGAAGCCGACGAGCCCGGCCATCGGGTTCGGGAAACCGAAGACCTCGGCCTGCGCGCTCTTCATGATGTTGCCGCAGGAGATGATCGGGTTGATGCTGCAGGCCGGCTTGAAGTTCGGGTCCTCGAGCAGCTTGAACTTGTCGAGGGTGATGACCCAGGCCGCGAGGAGGCCGAGGGCGCCGGTGATCACCAGGAGCAGCGCGAAGGGGCGACCCGCTCCGATGGTGCGGTCGTCGACGCCGTCAGAGGCGTGGTCGGTGGGCACGTCATCAAGCGTAGTCGTCGTCATATCGCCGTTTCCGTCGATCCGGTGGTCAGTAGGGCCGTGGAGCCTCACATTGTGCCGCAACCGGCCCACCGCTCACCGTTCGCTGCGCATAAAGGCGAGCGCACTCGAACGCGCTGCCCGCCCATGACGAAGGGCCCGGCGGCACATCACCACCGGGCCCTTCGCACAGAGAAACGAGGGGTCAGCCCGCCAGCTTCTCCTGGACGGCAGCGACCACCGCGTCCAGCGCGACCGGCGACTGCTCGCCGCTCTCCAGGTCCTTGAGCTGGACGACGCCCTCCGCCAGGTCCCGCTCGCCCGCGACGATCGCGAGCCGCGCGCCCGAGCGGTTCGCGGACTTCATGGCGTTCTTCAGACCCTTGCCGCCGTACGCGAAGTCGGTCGCGAGACCGGCCCTGCGCAGCTCGGTGACCGTGCCGAAGAGCACCCGGCGGGCCTCCTCGCCCAGCGGCACCGCAAAGACGGCCGTGCTGGCGGGGATCTCCAGCTCGACGCCCTCGGCCTCCAGCGCCAGGACCGTGCGGTCCACCCCGAGCGCCCAGCCGACGGACGGCAGCGCGGGGCCGCCGATCATCTCGGACAAGCCGTCGTACCGGCCACCGCCGCCCACCGCGGACTGCGAGCCCAGCCCGTCGTGGACGAACTCGAAGGTGGTACGGGTGTAGTAGTCCAGCCCGCGCACCAGCTTGGGGTCGTCCTCGTACGCGACGCCCGCCGCGGTCAGCAGCTCGCGCACCTGCTCGTGGTACGCCTTGCAGTTCTCGCAGAGGTGGTCGCGCAGCAGCGGCGCGCCGACCAGCTGCTTCTGCACGTCAGCGCGCTTGTCGTCGAGGACCCGCAGCGGGTTGATCTCGATCCGGCGGCGGGTGTCCTCGTCCAGGTCCAGGGCGCGCAGGAAGTCCTGCAGCGCGGCCCGGTAGGCGGGGCGGCACTCCTTGTCGCCGAGGCTGTTGAGCAGGATGCGGAAGTTCTTCAGGCCCAGCGAGCGGTACGCGTCGTTCGCCAGGATGATCAGCTCGGCGTCCAGCGCCGGGTCCTCCGCGCCGATGGCCTCCGCGCCGACCTGCGAGAAGTGCCGGTAGCGGCCCTTCTGCGGGCGCTCGTAGCGGTAGTACGAGCCGGAGTACCAGAGCTTGACCGGGAGGTTGCCGGCCTTGTGGAGGTTGGCCTCCAGCGCGGCGCGCAGCACGGAGGCGGTGCCCTCGGGGCGCAGCGCGAGCCGGTCGCCGCCCTTGGTCTCGAAGGCGTACATCTCCTTGGTGACGATGTCGGTGGACTCGCCGACGCCGCGCGCGAACAGCTCGACGTTCTCGAAGCCGGGCGTCTCGATGTAGCCGTAGCCGGAGCGCTTGAGGGGTCCGGAGATCGCGTCACGGACCGCGAGGTAGGTCGCGGACTGCGGCGGGATCAGGTCGTAGGTGCCCTTGGGGGCCTTGAAGGTGCTCACGGAAGCTTTCGTCACATTCCTCGTCGCGGAGCCGGGCTCTGGGGGCCCGTTCCGAGGCCGGCGGCCACCTCCCGAAGGAAGGGGTTGGTGGCACGCTCCTGGCCGATGGTGGTCTGGGGGCCGTGGCCGGACAGCACCACGGTCGAGTCGTCCAGCGGGAGGCATACGCGCTCCAGCGACCGGAGGATCTCGGCGTGGTCGCCGCCGGGCAGGTCGGTGCGTCCGATGGAGCCGGCGAAGAGCAGGTCGCCCGAGAAGAAGACCGGCGGAATGTCGGCCTGCTCGGGCATCCTGAAGGTCACCGACCCCTTGGTATGGCCCGGCGCGTGCGAGACGGCGAACTCCATCCCGGCAAGCGCGAGCGTCCCGCCGTCCGCCAGCTCCTTGACGTCATCCGGCTCTCCCACCGTCAGCTCGCCCATCAGCTGCTGCCCGATCGACCGGCCCAGCGCCTTCTCCGGGTCGCTCATCATGTAGCGGTCCTCGGGGTGGATCCAGGCGGGGACGTCGTGCGCGCCGCAGACCGGCACCACCGACGCGACGTGGTCGATGTGGCCGTGGGTGAGGACGACGGCGACGGGCTTGAGGCGATGCTTCTTCACCGCTTCCGCGACACCGTCGGCGGCCTGGTGGCCGGGGTCGATGATCACGCACTCCTCACCCGCGGCGGGGGCGACCAAGTAGCAATTGGTGCCCCAGGCCCCGGCGGGGAACCCGGCAATCAGCACGTTCGTCCTCATCAATCGTCCGGCGGACAGATCCTGGCAGGCCCTGGCTGCGGCCCTGGCGGATCTCACAGAAACATGCTGCAAGATCTCTGCTGTTCAGAGCCTACCGGCGGGACTCCCGCCGGAGCGAACCCGTATACGGTACGGGCCACGGCAGATCATGCGGACCAAGGAGACGGCCTGGTGGTCAAGGGGGAACAGCGGCGCAAGCAGCTCGCGCGCCAGAAGTACGAGCGTCAGCTCCAGCGGCGGACGGCCGCGCAGCGGAAGGCCAAGCGCCGGAACGTGATCATCGCGTCGGTGCTCGCGGTCGCGCTCGCCGCGGGCGGGGCCGTGTACGCGACGGCGGGGCTGGTCGGCGACGACAGCAAGAACACGGCGGCGGAACAGCAGCGGCCCAAGGACCCGTGCGGTACGCCCGCCAAGGGCGAGCCGTCGAGGAAGCAGTGGGAGAAGGAGCCGAAGCTGACGGTGGACACGTCCGCTTCGTACACCGCGAAGCTCGCCACCACCTGCGGTGACATCGCCATGAAGCTGGACGCGAAGAAGGCCCCGCACACGGTCAACTCGTTCAATTTCCTGGCCGGGCAGGGCTATTTCGACCACAGCAAGTGCCATCGCCTGGTCGACGACGGCCTCCACGTCCTGCAGTGCGGCGACCCGACCGGTACCGGCCAGGGCACCCCGGGCTACACGATTCCGGACGAGAACCTCAAGGACCCGCGGCTCAAGGGCGGCGTCTACCCGGCGGGCACGGTCGCGATGGCCAACCGCTACGACGGACAGAGCGAGAAGACCCGGGACACCGGCGGCAGCCAGTTCTTCCTGGTCTTCCAGGACAGCGAGCTGCCGCCCAACTACACCCCGTTCGGGACGATCACGCAGGGCATGGACGTACTGAAGAAGATCGCCAAGGCCGGGTCCACGCCCGACCCGCAGACCCGGAACACCGCGCCCAACGCCACCGTCGTCATCGACCGCGCCCGCGTCACCAAGTCCTCAGAGCCTGTGTCATGACCCCGGCCGGGCGCCCGCCGCCTGGCACGCACTCTCGCTGCGTTGCCGAAACGCCCTAGTAGCTCCGCTACGAGGACGCTCCGGCGCCTTGCGATAGCACGCACCAGACGCCGTTCGCTGACCGACCAGGGTCATGACACAGGCTCTGATGTATCCCGGCCGTCCGCGCCGGGACCACGGAATTTCGGTCGTGCGGGATGCGGACAGCCGGGCCGCCGGTCGCCTAGATTGGCGTTGGGTAGGGTGCCTGCTCCGACGGCTGCCACCCTCACCCGCAAGAACAGTCCGTCGGACCGGCCGGGGCGCGGTCCCGCCGGACAGAAACTGTGGACGATGCCCGGGACCCCGGTGTCCCGCCGGCATCATGTGGAGGAGGCGCTGTGAGCAGCGACCCATGGGGCCGCGTCGACGAGACGGGGACCGTGTACGTGCGTACCGCCGACGGGGAGAAGGTCGTCGGATCGTGGCAGGCGGGATCGCCCGACGAGGCCCTCGCCTACTTCGAGCGCAAGTATGAGGGCCTGGTCGTCGAGATCGGCCTCCTCGAGCGGCGGGTCAGGACGACCGACCTGTCGGCCAAGGACGCCATGACCGCCATCGACCACCTGCGCCAGCAGGTCGACGAGCACCACGCGGTGGGCGACCTCGACGCCCTGCGGAAGCGGCTGGACGCGCTCGTCCAGACGGTCGAGGCCCGCCGCGAGGAGCGCAAGGCGGCCAAGGCGCGCCAGGCCGACGAGGCCAGGACGGCCAAGGAGAAGCTGGTCGCCGAGGCCGAGGAGCTGGCGGCGAGCGAGCAGTGGCGGGCGGCCGGCGAGCGGCTGCGTGCCCTGGTCGACACGTGGAAGGGGCTGCCGCGGCTGGACCGCAAGTCCGACGACGAGCTGTGGCACCGCTTCTCGCACGCCCGCTCCGCGTTCTCCAAGCGGCGCAAGGCGCACTTCGCGTCGCTGGACGCGCAGCGCGAGCAGGCCAGGCAGATCAAGGAGAAGCTGGTCGCGGACGCGGAGGCGCTCTCGGGCTCGACGGACTGGGGCCCGACGGCGGCCCGGTACCGCGAGCTGATGCAGGAGTGGAAGGCCGCGGGCCGCGCCCAGCGCGAGCACGAGGACGACCTGTGGAACCGCTTCCGCGGCGCCCAGGACGTCTTCTTCCAGGCGCGCAGCGAGGTCTTCGCGGAGCGGGACGCCGAGCAGCGGGAGAACCTCACCAAGAAGGAGGAGCTGGTCGTCGAGGCCGAGAAGCTGCTCCCGGTCTCGGACCTCAAGGCCGCGCGGGCCGCGTTCCGTTCGATCAATGAGCGGTGGGAGGCCATCGGCCATGTGCCGCGGGACGCCCGCCCGAAGATCGAGGGCCGGATGCACGCCGTCGAGCGCGCCATCCAGGAGGCCGAGGAAGCCGAGTGGCGGCGGACCAACCCCGAGGCGCGGGCGCGTGCCGCGGGGCTGACCGGCCAGCTCCAGGACGCCGTCGACAAGCTCCAGAAGCAGATCGACACGGCCCGGGCGGCCGGCAACGACGCCAAGGCCGACAAGCTCGCCCGCGAGCTGGAGGGCCGCCAGGCCCTGCTGGACCAGGCCCAGAAGGGGCTCCAGGAGTTCGGCGGCTGACGCGAGCCACAGAGCGCACGAGGAGGGCCCCGGTACGTCGGTACCGGGGCCCTCCTCGTGCGTGCGACTCGTCTGCGTACGGAGCTAGTTGGGCCGCCGGGCCGACGTGACGCGGTACACGTCGTAGACGCCCTCCACGCCCCGTACCGCCTTCAGGACGTGCCCCAGGTGCTTGGGGTCGCCCATCTCGAAGGTGAAGCGGGAGGTGGCCACCCGGTCGCGGGAGGTCTGCACGGCCGCGGACAGGATGTTGACGTGCTGGTCGGACAGGACCCGTGTGACGTCGGAGAGCAGCCGCGAGCGGTCCAGCGCCTCGACCTGGATGGCGACCAGGAAGACCGAGGACTGGGTGGGCGCCCACTCGACTTCGAGGATCCGCTCCGGCTGCTTGGACAGCGAGTCGACGTTCACGCAGTCCGCGCGGTGAACCGATACGCCGGAACCGCGGGTCACGAAGCCGATGATCGGGTCGCCCGGCACCGGCGTACAGCAGCGGGCCAGCTTGACCCAGACGTCCTCGACGCCCTTGACGACCACGCCCGGGTCCGCGCTGGAGCGCCGCTTGGAGCGGCGGATCGGCGTGGACTCGGCGATGTCCTCGGTGGCCTCGTCCTGGCCGCCGAGCGCCTGCACCAGCTTCTGTACGACGGACTGCGCGGTGACATGGCCCTCGCCGATCGCCGCGTACAGCGAGGAGATGTCCGGATACCGCATCTCGTGCGCGAGGGTGACCAGCGAGTCGCCGGTCAGGATGCGCTGGATCGGCAGGTTCTGCTTGCGCATGGCCCGCGCGATGGCGTCCTTGCCCTGCTCGATCGCCTCGTCGCGGCGCTCCTTGGAGAACCACGCGCGGATCTTGTTGCGGGCCCGCGGGGACTTGACGAAGCCCAGCCAGTCCCGGGACGGCCCGGCGCCCGGCGCCTTGGAGGTGAAGACCTCCACCAGGTCGCCGTTGTCCAGCGTCGATTCCAGCGGGACGAGGCGGCCGTTGACGCGCGCGCCTATCGTGCGGTGGCCGACCTCGGTGTGCACCGCGTACGCGAAGTCCACGGGTGTCGCACCGGCCGGCAGCGCTATGACATCGCCCTTGGGCGTGAAGACGAAGACCTCGTTGCGCGAGAGGTCGAAGCGGAGCGACTCCAGGAACTCGCCCGGGTCCTCCGTCTCCTTCTGCCAGTCCAGCAGCTGCCGCAGCCACGCCATGTCGTTGACCGCGTCGTCCTTGCCGGCCTTGCCCTTGGGCACGTCGGTGCGGATCTTGGAGGCGCCGGCCACGGCCTCCTGCTTGTACTTCCAGTGCGCGGCGATGCCGTACTCGGCGCGGCGGTGCATGTCGAAGGTGCGGATCTGCAGCTCGACCGGCTTGCCGTTGGGCCCGATGACCGTCGTGTGCAGCGACTGGTACATGTTGAACTTGGGCATCGCGATGTAGTCCTTGAACCGGCCGGGGACCGGATTCCACCGCGCGTGCACCGTGCCCAGCGCCGCGTAACAGTCACGCACCGTGTCGACGAGGACGCGGATACCCACCAGGTCGTAGATCTCCGCGAAGTCGCGGCCGCGGACGATCATCTTCTGGTAGACGCTGTAGTAGTGCTTGGGCCGTCCCGTGACGGTGGCCTTGATGCGCGCCGAGCGCAGGTCGGCCTGGACCTCGTCGGTGACTATGGCGAGGTATTCGTCGCGCTTGGGCGCCCGCTCGGCGACCAGCCGGACGATCTCGTCGTACATCTTGGGGTAGAGGATCGCGAAGGCGAGGTCCTCCAGCTCCCACTTGATGGTGTTCATGCCCAGCCGGTGCGCCAGCGGGGCGTAGATCTCCAGCGTCTCGCGGGCCTTCTTCTCCTGCTTCTCCCGCTTGAGGTAGCGCATCGTGCGCATGTTGTGCAGCCGGTCGGCGAGCTTGATCACCAGGACCCGGGGGTCCTTGGCCATCGCCACGACCATCTTGCGCACGGTCTCGGCCTGCGCGGCCTCGCCGAACTTGACCTTGTCCAGCTTGGTGACGCCGTCGACCAGCAGCGCGACCTGGTCGCCGAAGTCCCGGCGCAGCGTGTCCAGGCCGTACTCGGTGTCCTCGACGGTGTCGTGCAGCAGCCCCGCCATCAGCGTCGCCGGGTCCATGCCCAGCTCGGCGAGGATCGTGGTCACCGCGAGCGGGTGCGTGATGTACGGGTCGCCGCTCTTGCGCTTCTGGCCGCGGTGCCAGCGCTCGGCGACCTGGTAGGCCCGCTCCACCTGGCGCAGCGTGGCCGTCTCGATCTTGGGGTCGTTGCTGCGCACGATCCGCAGCAGCGGCTCCAGGACCGGGTTGTACGGGCTCTGGCGCTGCACGCCGAGGCGGGCCAGGCGGGCGCGGACGCGGTTGGAGGAGCCGGAGCGGCCGCCGGGCTGGCCGGTGTGGCCGGGCGGCAGCGGCTTGGGCGCCGACGGCGGGGTGGGCTTGGGCGCCGTCGCGGCAGGCCCGGAAACCGCCGGGACGGGCCCCGCGGGCGCTTCCTTCCCGCCGTTCTTCGGCGCGTCCGCAGCGCCGCCCGCGGGACGGTCGTCCGGGCGCGCGGCGGGGCTGCCCCCCGGCGTGCGGGGGGAGAGCGGCTGGGCCTCGTCTGGCAAGAGCAACTCCTCGCTGGGACCTTTCCCGCCGGTGAACGGGCGGAAAAGTGCGGTGCCGGACCACCGGTCCACGAAGTGGCCGGGCTGCCATGGTATCCATGCCGGCGGCCCCGGCTCGTCCGCGGGCTGGTACTCCTGTGGTCACAGCAAAAGGGCATCCGCATTTATGCCGGATGCCCTTTTACCTGCACTTTGCTTGGCTTTCGAGCGATGGACGGGGCCGCACACACCGTGTCCGGCGCCCGTCCGCCGCTGCCTCAGACCGTGATCAGCGCCTCCAGCGGCGCCCCGTCGAGCCCCGCCGCCAGCTTCTCCCGGCCGTCGAGGAAGCCCAGCTCCAGCAGGACCGCCACGCCCGCGACCTCGGCGCCGGAGCGGCGGATCAGGGTCAGCGAGGCGTCGGCCGTACCGCCCGTGGCCAGTACGTCGTCGATCACCAGCACCCGGTCCCCCGGGGCCAGCGCGTCGGCGTGGATCTCGATCGTGGCATGGCCGTATTCGAGCGCGTACGACTGGCCGAGCGTCGCCCCGGGGAGCTTGCCCGCCTTCCGTACGGGCACGAAGCCGACGCCCGCCTTGACCGCGACCGGGGCCGCGAGGATGAACCCGCGGGCCTCCAGCGCCACGATCTTCGTCGCACCGAACTCCGCACAGACCCCCGCCAGCGCGTCGGTCAGCTGCCCAAAGGCGTGCGGGTCGGCCAGCAGCGGGGTGATGTCCTTGAAGACGACCCCCGCCTGCGGGTAGTCCGGCACGTCCGCGATCTTGCTGAGCAGGAGCTCACGCAGCTCCGCGGGGGCGCTCATCGGCGCTTGCCCGACGGACGGCCGCGGCCGCGGGTACGCGACGCGGGCTGGCTGCGCGGACCGGACGCCGAGCTGCCGGCCGCCGCCGGGGCGCCGTCCTGCGGCTCCTCGCCGGACTCCGCGCCCCCGGCCGTCGCCTCGGCCGAGTCGCCCTTGGCGGCGGCCGCGGAACGCTTGGCACGGACCCGCCGGGCCAACGCCTTCATCTGCGGCTCGCGCTCCTTGAAGTCGGCGACCAGCGGGGTGGCGATGAAGATCGAGCTGTACGCACCGGCCGCGAGGCCCACGAACAGGGCCAGCGAGATGTCGTTCAGCATGCCCGCGCCCAGGAAGCCGCCGCCCACGAAGAGCAGGCCCGCCACCGGGAGCAGCGCCACGACCGTGGTGTTGATCGACCGCACCAGGGTGGAGTTGATCGACCGGTTGGCGATCTCTCCGTAGGTGTACCGGGACTGCTTCGTGATGCCCCGGGACGCCTCCTTGAGGCTGTCGAAGACCACGACCGTGTCGTACAGCGAGTAACCGAGGATGGTCAGCAGGCCGATGACCGTGCCGGGCGTGACCTCGAAGCCGACCAGCGCGTACACGCCGACCGTGATCGTGAGGTCGTGGATCAGCGCGATCAGGGCCGCCAGCGCCATCCGCCACTCGAAGGCGATGGCGAGGTAGAGCACCACGAGGACCATGAAGATCCCCAGGCCCAGCCACGCCTTGTTCGCGATCTCCTCGCCCCAGCTGGGGCCGACCAGCTGGGTGTTGACGTCCTCGACCGGGACGTTCAGGTCCTTGGCCAGCTTCTCCTGGACCGGCACGGACTCCTTGGTGTCCAGCTCGCTGATCTGGATCCGCAGACCGCCGTTGCCGAGCTGCTGGACCGTGGCCTGGTGGCCGCCGGAAGCGGCCTCGGCGTCGTGCTGGGCCTGGGCCGCGGAGACGGAGGTCTTCGGGGTGGTGAAGACCGCGCCGCCGGAGAACTCGATGCCCATGTTCAGGCCGCGTACCCCGAGGCCCACGATCGCCGTGATGGTGATCAGGATGGAGACGGCGTACCAGATCTTGCGCTTGCCGATGAAGTCGTAGCCGACCTCGCCGCGGTACAGCCGGGCGCCGATGTTGCCGAGCTTGGACATCTCACGCCTCCTTCGTCTCGATGGGGGCGGAGGTGCGCCGGCCGCGGCGCAGCGGCGGCTTCGCGCCGAGACGCGTGGGATCCAGACCCGACCAGGGGTGGCCCGAGTGGAAGAACTTCCGCTTGGCCAGCAGCGTCATCAGCGGCTTGGTGAAGAAGAAGACCACCACGACGTCCAGCAGGGTCGTGAGGCCGAGCGTGAACGCAAAGCCCTGGACCTTGCCGACGGTGACGATGAAGAGCACGGCGGCGGCCAGGAACGACACGAAGTCGGAGACCAGGATCGTGCGCCGGGCGCGCGGCCAGGCCCGCTCGACGGAGGGCCGCAGCGTACGGCCCTCGCGGATCTCGTCCCGGATCCGTTCGAAGTACACGATGAACGAGTCGGCCGTAATACCGATCGCGACGATCGCACCGCAGACGGCCGGGAGGTTCAGCGCGAACCCTATGGCCGGGCCGAGCAACGTCATGATCGTGTACGTCAGGACCGCCGAGACCACGAGGCTGGCGAGCGCGACCAGCGACAGACCGCGGTAGTAGGCGACCAGGTAGATCACGACCAGCGCGAGGCCGATGGCACCGGCGATCAGGCCCGCGTTCAGCTGCTCGCCGCCGAGGGCCGCGGTGACGGTGGTCTCGTCCGCGATCTTGAAGGAGAGCGGCAGCGCACCGTAGGACAGCATGTTCGCCAGGTCCTCGGCGGTCTGCTGGGTGAAGCCGCCGGTGATCTGGGCGTTGCCGCCCGCGATCGCGCTGCTCACCTGCGGGGCCGAGACGACCTCGCCGTCCAGGGTGATCGCGAACTGGTTCTGCGGCGGGGTCTTGGTGGCGATGTCACCGGTCACGTCGGCGAACTTCTTGCCGCCGGCGGAGGTGAAGTTCATCTGGACGAGCCAGCCCTGGCCGCCCTGCTGGTCGAAGCTGGCCTTGGCGTCGTCCACGTCCGTGCCCTCGACCTTGACCGGGCCGAGCACGTACTTCGTCTTGCCGTCGTCCTCGCAGGCCACGATCGAGTCGCTGGGCTTGGCGCGGGCGGCCTGCTCGGCAGCGGCGGAACGGCTCTCCTTGGTGGAGCAGTCCAGCGCCGCGAGCTTCTTCTGCAGCGCGGCGGGGATGTCGGCACCCGCGGGCGGCTGCTGGACCGGGGGCGCGCTGGGGGAACCGGTGGCCTTGCCGGAGGGCGACGGAGCGTCGTCCTTCTTGAGCGCGTCGCCGACGGCGCGGCCCTGCGGGCCGGTGCTGCCGGAGGGCGTGGCCGACGCACTGGCGCCGCCCTGCCTCTCCTTCTCGCCGCTGCCGGCCTTCGGGCTCTTGGAGGCGCCCGGCGTGGGGGTCTTCGCGCCGGCCGCCGCGGTCAGCACCGTACGGAAACCGAGCTGGGCGGTGGTACCGACCTGCTGGCGGGCCTGCTTCGCGTCCGTCCCCTTGGGGATGTTCACGATGATGTGGTTGGTGCCCTGGGTCTGGACCTCGGCCTCGGAGACGCCGAGACCGTTGACACGCCGCTCGATGATGCCCGCGGCGGTCTTCATGTTGGTCTCGTTGATCGCGTTGGGCTTGCCCGGCTGGTTCTGTGCCGCCAGCGTGAAGCTCGTACCGCCCGCGAGGTCGATGCCCAGTCGCGGCGCCTTGGTGCCGGAGTAGAACATCCCCCCGACCAGCGCCGCGATGACGACCAGGATCAGGACCAGGGCGCGCCCCGGCCTGCCCTGGGCCGCCGGCGACCTTCGGCCCTTGTTCGGTGTTGCCACCTTCTCGTTCTCCCTGTCCGACCGCCCGAGTCAGGTCAGTGCCGGACGGCCACGAAGTCTTGTGGGGACGTGCCCCCGCCGGAGCCTAGACGGTCCCGGAACCGCGGGCACCGCTCCCGGTGCACCGCGGTTCCGTGAAAGTGCGCGCCTACTTCGCGTCGGCGTCGCCGTCCTTCTTGGCGTCCTTCGCCTCGGCGGCCTCGGCACCGGCGTCCGCGGCCGGGGCGTCGCCGTCCTTCTTGGCGTCCTTCGGCTCCTCGGCCTCGGGCTCGTCCGCCTTCTCCGCGGACTTCTCCGCGGGGGCTTCCTTGCCCAGGTCGATCTTCTCGACAGCGTCACCCTTACCGGTGGACTCGTCGTCGCCGTCGTTGACGGCCGAGGCGCCGGTCAGGGAGGACAGGTCGTCCGGGACGACGGAGCCCTGCTCGGCACCGTCGATGATGCGGTTGTACTCGTCGTCGGGCAGCACGGCGCCGATCGCGTTCTTCGCGTAGAGCGCGTGCACGCCCGGCGCCACCTCGAGGAGGACCGCGTCGTCGTGGATCTCCTTGACGGTGGCGTACATGCCTCCGATCGTGCGGACGCCGGTGCCGGGCTGCATTTCGTTCCGCATCTGGGCGGCCGCCTGCTGCTTCTTCTTGGCAGAGCGGGTCATCAGGAACATGGCCCCGATGAGCACGATGAACGGGAGGAGAGTCACGATATTCACGGGACGGAATTTCCTTCGCACGACCGCGGAGCCGCGGCCTGGTATACGGGGGTTGGATGCCGGACCGTACGGACGGCATCGGCGGAGTCTAAGCGAGTCCGCACCAGTGGAACAACGCCCAGGATGGCACCGCGGTTCCTGACCCGGCGAGTCCCCGCGCCGTCACGTCCCGAACAGCCCCTGCTGTCCGTTTCCGCCCGCAATCTGCTGCGGTGGCACCAGCCCCAGATGCGCCCATGCGGCGGGCGTGGCGACGCGGCCACGGGGCGTACGCGCGAGCAGCCCCTCACGGACGAGGAACGGCTCGGCGACCTCCTCGACCGTCTCACGCTCCTCCCCCACGGCCACTGCCAGGGTCGACAGGCCCACCGGGCCGCCGCTGAACAGCTTGAGCAGCGCCGTGAGCACCGCGCGGTCCAGCCGGTCCAGGCCCCGCTGGTCGACCTCGTACACGTCCAGCGCCTGCGCCGCGATCTCGCGCGTGATCAGGCCGTCCGCCTTGACCTGGGCGTAGTCCCGTACGCGGCGCAGCAGACGGTTGGCGATACGGGGCGTACCGCGCGACCGTCCGGCGATCTCGGCGGCACCCTCGGTCTCTATGTCGACATCGAGCAGTCCCGCCGAGCGGTGGATTACCCGCTCCAGCTCATGCGGGGCGTAGAACTCCATGTGCCCGGTGAATCCGAACCGGTCGCGCAGCGGCGGCGGCAACAGTCCGGCCCGCGTCGTCGCGCCGACCAGTGTGAAGGGCGGAAGTTCGAGCGGAATGGCGGTGGCGCCCGGTCCCTTTCCCACAATCACGTCGACCCGGAAATCCTCCATCGCCATATAGAGCATTTCCTCGGCGGGCCGCGACATCCGGTGAATCTCGTCCAGGAAAAGCACCTCACCCTCCTGGAGCGAGGAGAGGATCGCGGCGAGATCGCCGGCGTGCTGGATCGCCGGGCCGGAGGTGATCCGGATCGGGGCGCCCATCTCCGCCGCGATGATCATCGAGAGGGTGGTCTTGCCGAGCCCCGGCGCGCCGGAGAGCAGCACGTGGTCGGCGGTCGCGCCGCGCGCCCGCGCGGCCCGCAGCACGAGGTCCAGCTGCTCGCGCACCCGCTCCTGGCCGACGAACTCCTCCAGGTCCTTCGGACGCAGCGCGGCCTCGACGGCCGTGTCCTCGCCGTCGGCGTCCGCGCCCACCAGCCGGTCGGCGCCCGGCGGCAGGCCGGGGTCCTGTCCGTCCGCGGTGTCGGTGCTGTCGTCCCAGTTCACTGCGTACTGCCTCGCGTCGTCGGTGGGTGGAGTGCCGGATCGTAGGGGTACCCGCGCGGGCGCCGGGTCAGCGGGCCCGGTTCAGGGACTGCAGCGCCGCCTTCAGGAGCTGCGAGACCTGCGGCGTGCCGCCGTCGGCCACGGCCGCCTCGGCCTGCGGGGCGACCGCGCCCACCGCCTCGTCGGCCTCCCGGGTGGCGTACCCGAGGCCGATCAGCGCGGCGTGCAGCTGGTCGCGCCAGGCGGCCGTGACCGGGCTGCCGACCGCGGGCCCGGCGCTGCCGACCGGCTCGCCGAGCCGGTCCTTCAGCTCCAGCAGCAGCTTCTGCGCGCCCTTCTTGCCGATGCCGGGCACGGCGGTCAGCGCCTTCTCGTCGCCCGTGGCGACCGCGCGCCGCAGCGCGTCCGGGCTGTGCACCGCGAGCATCGCCTGCGCGAGCCGCGGCCCGACCCCGCTCGCCGTCTGCAGCAGCTCGAACGTCTGCCGCTCGTCGTCGTCCGCGAAGCCGTACAGCGTGAGGCTGTCCTCCCGTACGACGAGGGAGGTGGCGAGCTTCGTCTGCTCGCCGATGCGCAGCCCGGACAGCGTGTTGGGGGTGCACTGGACGGCCATGCCGATGCCGCCCACCTCCACGACGGCGGCATCGGGAGCCAGGGCCGCGACCGGGCCGGAGACGAAGGCGATCATGACGTGCCCTTCGGAGTGCGCTGGTTTGTACGTACGGGAGCGGGGGTGCGGGGCGTGCCGGCGGGGCGCGCGGCGGTCGGGGTGCGCCGGGCGGCCTGGGCGTGGGCCTGCTGGAGGCGATTGGCGGCGTGGGCCTGCTGGAGGCGGTTCACGGCGGGCGCGCGCCAGATGTGACAGATGGCGAGCGCGAGCGCGTCCGCGGCGTCGGCGGGCTTGGGCGGCGCGTCCAGCCGCAGCAGCCGCGTCACCATGGCCCCGACCTGCGCCTTGTCGGCGCGCCCCGAACCGGTGACGGCGGCCTTCACCTCGCTCGGCGTGTGCAGCGCGACGGGCAGCCCGCGACGGGCCGCGCACAGCATGGCGACCGCGCTGGCCTGGGCCGTACCCATGACCGTACGGACGTTGTGCTGGCTGAACACGCGCTCCACGGCGACGTACTCGGGCCGGTGTGTGTCGAGCCAGTGCTCGATGCCCTGCTCGATGAGGACGAGGCGGTCCGCGATGTCGGCGTCGGCGGGGGTGCGCACCACGCCGACGCCCGCCATCTTGAGCGGCCGGCCGGCCACCCCTTCGACCACGCCGACGCCGCAGCGCGTCAACCCCGGGTCAACGCCGAGCACCTTCACGGGTGTCCCCCTCCCCTCATGCCGCGCTGTCACCACCCGGCGCCGTACCGTTTCGGCCCCCCACCCCCACCACGGGGGCCGGAGATCCCCTGCTCAGCACAGTATCGGGTGGCACTGACAACGGGTGGTACCGGCGACACGTACCGGCGACACACGAACGCGAGACGGGCCGACAGGGATGATCCCTGCCGGCCCGTCAACAGCCGCAAAGAGCCGCGACGAGGTGGCTCAGGCGTCGACCTTCGCCATGACCTCGTCCGACACGTCGAAGTTCGCGAAGACGTTCTGGACGTCGTCGCTGTCCTCCAGCGCGTCGATCAGCTTGAAGATCTTCTTCGCGCCCTCTTCGTCCAGCTCGACCTGCATGGTCGGGACGAAGTTGGTGTCGGCCGAGTCGTAGTCGATGCCGGCCTCCTGGAGCGCGGTGCGGACCGCGACCACGTCGGTGGCCTCGCTGAGCACCTCGAAGGACTCACCGAGGTCGTTGACCTCCTCGGCGCCCGCGTCCAGGACCGCGGCCAGCACGTCGTCCTCGGTCAGCTCGCCCTTGGGGACGATGACGACGCCCTTGCGGTTGAACAGGTACGACACCGAGCCCGGGTCGGCCATCGAGCCGCCGTTGCGGGTCATGGCGACACGCACGTCCGAGGCGGCACGGTTGCGGTTGTCGGTGAGGCACTCGATGAGCACCGCGACACCGTTCGGGCCGTAACCCTCGTACATGATCGTCTCGTAGTCCGCGCCGCCCGCCTCAAGACCGCCGCCGCGCTTGATCGCGGAGTCGATGTTCTTGTTCGGGACCGACTGCTTCTTCGCCTTCTGCACGGCGTCGTACAGCGTCGGGTTGCCCTCGAGGTCGACGCCGCCCATGCGCGCCGCGACCTCGATGTTCTTGATCAGCTTCGCGAAGAGCTTGCCGCGCTTGGCATCGATCACGGCCTTCTTGTGCTTCGTCGTAGCCCATTTAGAGTGGCCGGACATCCGCCTGTCTCCTTCGCGTAACCCATTTCTGAAAACGAACGCCCTAGATCTTACCGGGGTCCCCTCACACCGCGTGACGCACCATGTCCACGAAGAACGCGTGGACGCGGTGGTCGCCGGTGAGTTCCGGGTGGAAGGACGTGGCGAGGACGTTACCCTGCCGGACGGCCACCGTGTGACCGCCGTGCTCGGCCAGTACCTCGACCTCGGCGCCGACCGACTCGACCCAGGGCGCGCGGATGAAGACGCCCTCGACCGGTCCGCCGTCGATGCCGGCGACGTCGACCGCCGCCTCGAAGGACTCGTTCTGCCGCCCGAAGGCGTTACGGCGCACGATCATGTCGACGCCGCCGAACGTCTCCTGGTCCTCCCGGCCGTCCAGGATCTTCTCCGCGACCATGATCATGCCGGCGCAGGTGCCGTACACCGGCTTGCCCGCCCGGATGAACGCGCGCAGCGGCTCCAGCATGCCGAAGACGCCCGCCAGCTTGGACATGGTCGTGGACTCGCCGCCGGGGATGACCAGGCCGTCGATCTCGTCCAGTTCCTCGGCGCGGCGTACCGGGCGCGCCAGGGCGTCGGCGGTCGCGAGCGCCGTGAGGTGCTCGCGAACGTCGCCCTGCAGCGCCAGCACGCCGATGGTGGGGGTGCTGTTGCTCATGTAGGTGCCTTTGCCTTACCAGCCGCGGTTGGCGTACCGCTCCGCCTCGGGGAGCGTGTCGCAGTTGATGCCGACCATGGCCTCGCCCAGGTCGCGGGAGGCGTCGGCGATGACCTTCGGGTCGTCGTAGAAGGTGGTGGCCTTCACGATGGCGGCGGCGCGCTTGGCCGGGTCGCCGGACTTGAAGATGCCGGAGCCGACGAAGACGCCCTCGGCGCCGAGCTGGCGCATCAGCGCGGCGTCGGCGGGGGTGGCGACGCCACCGGCGGAGAAGAGGACGACCGGCAGCTTGCCCAGCTCCGCGACCTCCTTGACCAGCTCGTAGGGGGCGCGCAGCTCCTTGGCGGCGGCGAACAGCTCGTTGTTGTCGCAGCCGCGCAGCTTGGCGATCTCACCCTTGATCTGGCGGAGGTGGCGGACGGCCTCGACGACGTTGCCGGTGCCGGCCTCGCCCTTGGAGCGGATCATGGCCGCGCCCTCGGCGATGCGGCGCAGGGCCTCACCGAGGTTGGTGGCGCCGCAGACGAAGGGGGTGGTGAAGGCCCACTTGTCGGAGTGGTTGACCTCGTCGGCGGGGGTGAGGACCTCGGACTCGTCGATGTAGTCGACGCCGAGGGACTGCAGGACCTGAGCCTCGACGAAGTGGCCGATGCGGGACTTGGCCATGACGGGGATCGAGACGGCGTTGATGATGCCGTCGATCATGTCCGGGTCGGACATCCGTGCCACGCCGCCGTCCTTGCGGATGTCCGCGGGGACGCGCTCCAGGGCCATGACCGCCACGGCGCCGGCGTCCTC
Organism: Streptomyces sp. NPDC053542; assembly: GCF_044544685.1. NCBI lineage: Bacteria > Bacillati > Actinomycetota > Actinomycetes > Kitasatosporales > Streptomycetaceae > Streptomyces > Streptomyces sp. NPDC053542. The sequence continues at coordinate 16,728 of NZ_JBITXL010000007.1, read as the reverse complement.
GGCGATCTTCGCCTCCTCCGGCGTGACGACGTCCATGATCACGCCGCCCTTGAGCTGCTCGGCCATGCCGCGCTTGACGCGGGCGGTTCCGGTCTCCGGGGACTGGGGCGTGGTGGGCGTGGTGGACACGATTGACCTCACTAAGTGCGGGTGGTTGTGCTGCTGCACCTAGAGAACCGTTTGTGTACGGGAGGTGAAAAGGGCCAATTGCAGGGCGGTGGCTCTTGGGGTGGCCCCTGCCGGCTGCCGCTTCGCCTCGGTACCCGTACGGATCCGGTACTCGTACGGTGCTCAGGCCGCCGTGCGTTCCCCGAGCGCCGCCGGGGCCTCGTCGTCCATCTCGAAGGCCATCGGGAACGGGGCGTGGCCCGCGAGCCGGAACCAGCGTACGACGCGGTGCCTGCGGACGGCGCGGGCCGCGCGGACGGCGTCGTTGTGGAAGCGGCGGGCCATGGGGACGCGCCGCACCGCCGCGGTCAGCTCCGCGAGCGTCTGCTCGCCGCCGGGGGCCTCCCGTACGGCGTCGGTCTGCTCGGCCTCGTCGAAGACCGCGCGCAGCGCCTGGCTGAGCGCGCTCTCGGCGACCTCCCGCTGGTCCTCCTCGGCCTGCCGAGCCGCGTGCGCGGCCTGGTAGAGGACGATCGAGGCGGCCGGGTCGAGGACGCCGGACGTACCGAGCTCCTGCGCTACGGAGGCGCGGCGCAGGAGCTGTGCGTCCAGGGCGGCCCGGGCCGCGTCGATGCGCGCGTGCAGCCGGTCGAGACGGCCCGCGGTCCAGCTCAGGTACACCCCGATGAGGATGATCGCCGCGAGGATCCAGATGAAGGTGGTCACGGGGCGTCACGTTACCCGTCCGCGGCGCTCGGCCCGGGCCGACGGGGGCGCCGTGCCCGGCGGGGTCGGTTGCCCGGTGACGCGCCGTCGTGGCCGGTCGCGCAGTTCCCCGCGTCCCTGAGCGTCCTGCGGGCTCGTCCTCAATCGCCGGACGGGCTTGTCTTCAGCCCCCACCGCGTCCGCAAGCTCACCCTCTCGTCCGTGTCCACCGAAGCCGCGCCGTCGGCCACCGTTTCGTACACCGCGAGGATGTCCGCGCCCACCGTCGACCAGTCGAAGCGGCGTACATGGCGGGCTCCGCGCTCGCGGAGTTCCGCCAGCCGCGCCGGGTCGCGGAGCAGCCGAATGGCAGACGCGGCGAGCGCGTCCGCGTTCTCGTTGGTGAAGAGTTCGCCCGCCTCGCCCTGGTCCAGGACCTGGGCGAACGCGTCGAGGTCGCTGGCGAGGACCGGCGCCGACGCGGACATCGCCTCGACGAGGATGATGCCGAAGGACTCGCCGCCGGTGTTGGGCGCGACGTACAGGTCGACGCTGCGGAGCAGGCGGGCCTTGTCCTCGTCGGTGACCATGCCGAGGAATTCGACGCGGGAGCGGAGCTCCTCGGGGAGGTCCGCGACGGCCTCCTTCTCGTCGCCGCGCCCGGCGACCAGCAACCGTGCGTCGGGGACCTCGGCGAGGATCGCGGGCAGCGCCTTCATCAGGACGGGGAGGCCCTTGCGGGGCTCGTCGATGCGGCCTATGAAGCCGATGGTCCGGCCCTGCCACTCCTTCTTCGGCTCGGCGCGGGCGAAGAAGTCCACGTCGACGCCGTTGGGGATGACGACCGCGTCACCGCCGAGGTGTTCCACCAGCGTGCGGCGGGCGTACTCGCTGACCGCGATGCGCGCGCTGATCTTCTCCAGCGCGGGCTGGAGGATCGGGTACGCGGCGATCATGGCGCGGGAGCGCGGGTTGGAGGTGTGGAAGGTCGCCACGATGGGGCCCTGCGCCGCCCAGCAGGCCAGCAGGCCGAGGGACGGGGAGGCCGGTTCGTGGATGTGGATGACCTCGAACGCACCGTCGTGCAGCCAGCGGCGTACCCGCGCGGCGGAGAGGAAGCCGAAGTTGAGCCGCGCAACCGAACCGTTGTACGGGACGGGTACGGCACGTCCGGCGGAGACGACATACGGCGGAAGAGGTGTCTCGTCGTCCGCCGGGGCGAGTACGGAGACCTCGTGGCCGAGCCGGATCAGATGCTCGGCGAGGTCGCGGATGTGGAACTGGACCCCGCCGGGGACGTCCCACGAGTAGGGGCAGACGATGCCGATCCTCAAGGCGTCTCCGTCTCTCGGGCGTCCGCACCGCGCGGCTCCAGGTCGGCGAGCCACAGTCGCTGCAGCATGTGCCAGTCCTCCGGGTGCTCGGCGATGCCCGAGGCGAAGGCGTCGGCCATGGCCTGGGTCATCGCGGCGGCCTTGTCGGTGCGCGTACCGGTCTCGGGTACCTCGATCCCGGGGTGCACACGGCCCCGCATGACGGGCGTACCGTCGTACCACAAGGTCACGGGCAGCAGCACCGCGCCGGTCTGGAGCGCGAGCATGGCCGGTCCGGCGGGCATCTTGGCGGCCTCGCCGAAGAACTTCACCTCCATGCCGGAGCGGGACAGGTCGCGGTCGGCGACCAGGCAGACCAGGCCGCCGGCGCGCAGCCGCCGGGCGAGTATGCCGAAGGCCGCGCCGCCGTTGTGCGGCAGTACTTCCATGCCCAGGCCCTCGCGGTAGGCGACGAACCGGTCGTAGAGGGTCTCGGGCTTCAGGCGCTGGGCGACGGTGGTGAAGGGGACGCCGAGCTTGGTGGTGACCCAGGCGCCCGCGAGGTCGTAGTTGCCCATGTGGGGCAGGGCGAGGATGACGCCGCGGTCGCTGTCCAGCGCGTCGGTGAGGTGGTGGACGTCGGTGACGTCCATGCCCTGCGCGATCCGCTCGCGGCTCCAGGCCGGCAGGCGGAAGGATTCCATCCAGTACCGCATGTAGGAGCGCATGCCGGCCCGGGAGAGCCGGGAGAGGGCCTGCGGGGAGGCGTCGGGGACGACCCGCGCGAGGTTGGCCTCCAGGCGCCGTACGCCGTTGCCGCGCCGCTTCCAGACGGCGTCGGCGATGCGCTCGCCCAGCTGTACGGCGACCGGCTCGGGCAGCTTCTTGACCGTGGCCCAGCCCAGGCCGTACAGCGCGTCGGACAGTTTCCCCGTGTCCAGCAGCCGGTCGAGGCCGGGCAGCTTGCCGATGTCGAGTTTCACGCGCTCTCTCCCCCCACGGCGTCCGCCTCGGCGGACTCCCGGCGTACGGTGACCACCCGCTGGCCCAGGGTGACCGCGCTGCCGACGGCCACGATCCACAGGGCGATCGGCAGCAGGTTCTGGATCCAGGGCACGCCGAACTTGTGCAGTCCCGAGAAGCCGCAGGCCACCAGCGAGATCACCAGGCGTTCGGCGCGCTCGATCAGGCCGTTGACGTTGACCGGGAGGCCGATGCTCTCGCCGCGCGCCTTGGTGTACGAGACGACCTGGCCGGAGGCGAGGCAGAAGATCGTCACCGCGGTGAGCAGCAGGTCGTCGCCGCGGCCCGCGTACCAGAGGGCGAGGCCGCCGAAGATCGCGGCGTCGGCGACGCGGTCGAGCGTGGAGTCCAGGAAGGCGCCCCAGCGGCTGGAGCGGCCCAGTTGCCGTGCCATGTTGCCGTCGACCAGGTCCGAGAAGACGAACAGGGTGATGACGACGGTGCCCCAGAAGAACTCGCCCAGCGGGTAGAAGACCAGCGCGCCGGCGACCACGCCGGCGGTACCGAGGACGGTGACCACGTCGGGGCTGATGCCGAGGCGGATGAGCAGGGCGGCGAACGGCGTGAGAACACGCGTGAAGAACGCACGCGCGTACTTGTTCAGCATGGCCTTCCCGGAGGTTGTGTGCGGGCCGCGCGGTCAGTACGGCCACCGGCTGGCCCATCGTAGCCAGCCGTCCTCGGCGCTTTGCGAACGCACCACGGCTCACGATCGCCCCCGGGACGCGCCGGAGCCTCCCTCGCCACCCGCCCGGAGCACTCGGCCGGGGGCGCGTGCGGGGCCACGACCACGGCGGAAAGGGGCAGTTGGCGGCCGCACACGGGTGCCCTGTGCACCCGTTCGGGCTTGTCCCGCATGATCCCCGAGCACCCCCAAGATCCCCTATCGTCCCTTGTGCGATGTATGGACGCACCATGACCTCGGTGGAAAGCTCGGAACACCGCAGAGTGTCGACCTGGAGGCGAAGCACATGGGCGACAAGACGAGCACACATCCAGGAGCCGCCGGCAGGGCAGCGACGGTCGACCACCCCTCCTCCGTACGGAATGTGGTGCTGGTCGGCCACAGCGGATCGGGGAAGACCACCCTGGTCGAAGCCCTCGCGCTCGCATCGGGCGCGGTCAACAGGGCGGGCCGGGTCGAGGACGGCGGCTGCCTGTCCGACTACGACGAGATCGAGCACCGGCAGCAACGCTCCGTACAGCTCTCCCTGGTCCCGGTCGAATGGGACGGAATCAAAATCAATCTTTTGGACACTCCCGGATACGCCGATTTCGTCGGGGAGCTGAGGGCCGGTCTGCGGGCAGCGGACGCGGCCCTTTTCGTTGTCTCGGCGGCGGACGGCGTGGACGGCGCCACCCGAATGGTCTGGGACGAGTGCGCGGCTGTCGGAATGCCCCGCGCCATAGTGGTCACGCACCTCGAAGCGGCCCGCGCCGACTTCGACGGCATGACCGAGACCTGCCGCACGTCCTTCGGCGGCGAGGACCCCGACGCCGTGCTGCCGCTGTACCTCCCGCTGTACGGCGAGGCCGGCGCCGACGGCCACCGGCCCGTGCACGGCCTGATCGGGCTGCTCTCCCAGCGGGTGTACGACTACTCCGGAGGCACCAGGAAGGAGCGCGATCCCGAATCCGGCGAGCTGCCCCTCATCGAGGAGGCCCGCAACCGCCTCATCGAGGGGATCATCGCCGAGAGCGAGGACGAGTCCCTGATGGACCGCTACCTCGGCGGCGAGGACATCGACATCAAGACACTCATCGGCGACCTGGAGACCGCCGTCGCACGCGGCAGCTTCCACCCCGTACTGGCCGCGGCGCCCGCCGCCGACGGCAGCAAGGAGGGCCTGGGCACCATCGAACTGCTGGAACTGATCACCGGCGGCTTCCCCGCGCCCACCGAGCGCGAGGTCCCGCCCGTCACCACCCCCGACGGCAAGCCGCACCCCGCCCTCACCTGCGACCCCGCCGGGCCGCTGGCCGCCGAGGTCGTCAAGACCTCCTCCGACCCCTACGTCGGACGGCTCTCGCTCGTACGGGTCTTCTCCGGCACCCTGCGCCCCGACGAGACGGTGCACGTCTCCGGGCACGGGCTGGCCGACCGCGGCCACGAGGACCACGACGTCGACGAGCGCATCGGCGCCCTGTCCGCCCCCTTCGGCAAGCAGCAGCGCACGGTCACCAAGGTCGTCGCCGGCGACCTGGCCTGCGTCGCGAAGCTCTCCCGCGCCGAGACCGGCGACACCCTCTCCGCGAAGGACGCGCCGCTGCTGATGGCGCCCTGGGACATGCCCGACCCGCTGCTGCCGGTCGCCATCCAGGCACACAGCAAGGCCGACGAGGACAAGCTCTCCCAGGGCCTCGCGCGGCTCGTCGCCGAGGACCCCACGATGCGCCTGGAGCAGAACCCCGACACCCACCAGGTCGTCCTGTGGTGCCTGGGCGAGGCGCACATGGACGTGGCGCTGGAGCGGCTGCGCGCCCGGTACGGAGTCCAGGTCGACGCCGTACCGCACAAGGTCTCGCTGCGCGAGACGTTCGGCGCGAAGGCCGCCGGGCGCGGCCGGCACGTCAAGCAGTCGGGCGGCCACGGGCAGTACGCGATCTGCGAGATCGAGGTCGAGCCGCTCCCGGGCGGCAGCGGCATCGAATTCGTCGACAAGGTCGTCGGCGGGGCCGTGCCCCGGCAGTTCATCCCGTCCGTGGAGAAGGGCGTACGGGCCCAGGCGGCGCGCGGGGTCGCGGCCGGGTACCCCCTCGTCGACATCCGCGTGACGCTGCTGGACGGCAAGGCGCACTCCGTCGACTCCTCCGACGCCGCGTTCCAGACCGCGGGCGCCCTCGCCCTGCGCGAGGCCGCCGCCGACGCCGCCATCCACCTGCTGGAGCCGGTCGCCGAGGTCACCGTCCTGGTGCCCGACGACTACGTGGGCCCGGTGATGAGCGACCTGTCCGGGCGGCGCGGCCGGGTCGTGGGCACCGAACAGTCCGGCGCGGGCCGGACGTTGGTGCGCGCCGAGGTCCCGGAGATCGAAATCGGCCGCTACGCCGTCGATCTCCGGTCACTTTCGCACGGCACCGGCCGTTTCCACCGCACGTACGCACGGCACGAGCCGATGCCGCCGCAGCTCGCCACCAAGATCCGCGCAGAGCGCGAAAAGCCGGAGAACGGCGGCTAGTCCGCCTGCTGACGACCGCGGAGCAGCCGGCGTACCGCCCGGGACAAGGAGCTCAACTCCCTTGGACGGTACGCCGGCTGCACGTCGGCTGTACGCTGAGGACGCAGCTCAGAGGTGTGCCGGGGGCGGCCGGTGGGAAGGTCGCTCAGAGGCGTTCTGCGGGGCACGCCAACGGCAGGGGCAGACGGCGGCGAGGGGGCCTTGGTGACAACGATTGACGGCTTCGACTTCAGCCCGGGAGCGCAGGTCCCGCTCACCGGCGGGGCGGGGCAGACGGCCGCTACCCAGGCGCTGGCCTCCGCCGCGTACCGGGACACCCCGCTCTCCACGATCTCCGACGCCGACTCCGACACCGCCAAGTCGGAGATCAAGAAGCCCCGGCTCTCCCTGTTCGAGCCCAACCTCGGCGAGGCGTTCGCGCGCGCCGTCCAGGTCCGGATGCTCGGCGGCGGCCGCAAGCCGCTCATCCAGTCCTTCGGCATAGAGCCGCAGACCGTCGTCGAGCACTGCCTCGCCGCCAACCGCATCCGCAAGGAACGCGACGCGAAACTGACGGTCCTCATGGTCGTCTTCGGGGTGCTCTTCCTGCCCGGCGTGCTCCTCTGGTTCGGCGGCTTCCAGCTCAAGCGGATCCTGGACAAGGCCACCAGCAAGGGCAAGAGCGCGCTGGGCACGGTGCTGCTCGTGGCCCTCTGCGGCATCGCCCTGATCTTCCTGATCAAGCTCCCGTTCGACAGCTTCTGGACGGTCTACCTCCGCCTGATGCTGATCGCCCCGGTCATAGGCTGGTGGTGGGCCAAGCGGATCTGCGAGCGCGCCGCCAACGACATGCGCGACGCGTGGAAGGGCCTCCTCGAAGGCGGCGGCGTCGGCGCGCGCATCCCCGAGGCCGTGCCCCAGGACCCGAACGAGACCGCAGCCGAGCGCCTCCGCCAGAACCTCGCCAAGCTCACCGCCGAGCAGGCCAGCAACGTCGTCTTCTACGCCGGCCCCAAGGGCATACTCGGCATGGGCACCCGCTGGGGCAGCTGGCAGCTCGCCGAGGAGCTGCGCCCCGCGGACCCGGACGGCGAGATCCACCCCTTCCGCAGCTGGGACGTCATCCGCGTCATCCATGACCGGCTCAAGCTCCTGGAGCGCAGCCCGCTGCACACCGGCGGCTTCGGCCAGGCCCCCTCCGTGAAGCACTGGATCGTCTCCCCCGTCGGCGAGAACGCCGGCGAGGTCGCCCGCCCCGAGGGCACCGACACCGACGCCTTCCAGATCCGCCCGCACGAGATAGAGCGGATCTGCAACGAGCAGCAGTTCGGCAGCGGCAACCGCCACTACCTCGGCGTCCAGTTCGTCCTCTGGGACGGCCAGCTCGTCCTCACCCTGATGATCACCGTGACCGTGCTGCACGAGACGCTGCGCATCGAGGTCACGGGACACGCCCTCGGCCCGGTCCACGGCCTGTTCACCACCAAGCCCAAGGCCAAGACGGTGACCGAGGCGAAGGTCGTGAAGTTCTGGGAGACCAAGGAGCGGCAGCTCCCGCTCATCGACGCCGACGAGGTCGTCCGCCTCGCCGCGCGCGCCCCCCTGACCTGGTTCCCGCCGGTACTGGACTTCCTCGGCGGCAAGCTCGTCCTGCCCGAGCCCTTCGGGCTGCGCCACGCCTGGGCCGACAAGCCCTGGCGGCACCGCTTCATGGCGGATGACGCGCTGCGCGCCGCCACGCCCGTACTGCGCGTGGTGCACTCCGCCGCGATGAGCGTCCTGAAGGAGAACGGCGTGGACACCGAGCGCTTCGACAACCGCTCGCTGGCCCTCAGCGGCGCGGTCCAGGACGTGGCTCCGAAGAAGGCCGACGTCTACGACGCGTAACCGCCGCGCACGGTAAGTACGCCTGGGGCCCGTACGGAATTCCGTACGGGCCCCGGGCGCGATATCGGCCGTTACACCGCCGGCCAGGCGTCCGCCAGCATCGCGCGGGTATCGGCCAGCAGCTGCGGCAGCACCTTGGTGTGCGCCGTCACGGGCATGAAGTTGGTGTCGCCGCCCCAGCGCGGGACGACGTGCTGGTGCAGGTGGGCGGCGATACCGGCGCCGGCGACCCCGCCCTGGTTCATCCCGATGTTGAAGCCGTGCGCGCCCGACGCCGCGCGCAGCGCCGCCATCGCCTGCTTCGTGAGCTTCGCCAGCTCCGCCGTCTCGGCGTCGTCCAGCTCGGTGTAGTCGGCGACGTGCCGGTAGGGCACCACCATGAGGTGCCCACCGTTGTACGGGTAAAGGTTGAGCACCGCGTACACGTGCTCGCCGCGGGCGACGACCAGGCCGTCCTCGTCGGACTTCGACGGGATCGTGCAGAACGGACAGCCGTCGTCGGCTCCCGGGCCCGTGGGCTTGTTCTCACCCTGGATGTAGGCCATCCGGTGCGGCGTCCACAGGCGCTGGAAGGCGTCCTGTGTCCCGACTCCGATCTGCTGCTCCGGCTCAGTCGTCATGAAACGCAGCATATTCCCTGGTACGGACGCGGTGAGGGGCGGCCCTGTGGACCGCCCCTCGAATTCTCGCCCCGTGGTCCGGATCAGACCTGGGCGCGCTCCTCGACCGCCTTGAGGATCTTGGCGATCGCCTCGTCCTTCGGGATGCCGTTCTCCTGGGAGCCGTCCCGGTACCGGAAGGAGACCGCGCCCTGCTCCATGTCCTCGTCACCCGCGATGACCATGTAGGGCACCTTGGACTTCTGGGCGTTGCGGATCTTCTTCTGCATCCGGTCCGAGGACGAGTCGACCTCGATGCGCAGGCCCTTCTTCTTGGCCTCGGCCGCGAACTCCTCGAGGTACGGCACGTGCGCGTCGCCGATCGGGATGCCGGTCGCCTGGACGGGCGCCAGCCAGACCGGGAAGGCACCGGCGTAGTGCTCCAGGAGCACCGCGAAGAACCGCTCGATCGAACCGAACAGCGCGCGGTGGATCATGACCGGGCGCTGCTTGGAGCCGTCCGCCGAGGTGTACTCCAGGTCGAAGCGCTCCGGCAGGTTGAAGTCGAGCTGGATGGTCGACATCTGCCAGGTCCGGCCGATCGCATCCTTGGCCTGGACGGAGATCTTCGGACCGTAGAAGGCCGCGCCGCCCGGGTCGGCGACCAGTTCGAGGCCCTGCTTCTCGGCCACCTTGCGCAGCGTCTCGGTGGCCTCCTCCCACGCGTCGTCGCTGCCGACGAACTTCTCCGGGTCCTTGGTGGACAGCTCCAGGTAGAAGTCGTTCAGGCCGTAGTCGCGGAGCAGGTTCAGGACGAAGGTGAGCGTCGTGTCGAGCTCGTCCGCCATCTGCTCGCGGGTGCAGTAGATGTGCGCGTCGTCCTGGGTGAAGCCGCGGGCGCGGGTCAGGCCGTGCACCACGCCGGACTTCTCGTACCGGTACACCGTCCCGAACTCGAAGAGACGCAGCGGCAGTTCGCGGTACGAACGCCCCCGCGCGTCGAAGATCAGGTTGTGCATGGGGCAGTTCATGGGCTTGAGGTAGTAGTCAATGCCCTCGTCGAGCTGCATGGGCGGGTACATGCCGTCGGCGTACCAGTCCAGGTGCCCCGACGTCTCGAAGAGCTTCCCCTTGGTGGCGTGCGGGGTGTAGACGAACTCGTAGCCCTCTTCCTCGTGGCGCCGCCGCGAGTAGTCCTCCATGACCCGGCGGATGATGCCGCCCTTGGGGTGGAAGACCGCGAGGCCGGAGCCGATCTGCTCCGGGATGGAGAACAGGTCCAGCTCGCTGCCCAGCTTGCGGTGGTCCCGCTTCTCGGCCTCGGCGAGGAACTCCAGGTACGCCTTGAGCTCGTCCTTGGTCGGCCAGGCGGTGCCGTAGATCCGCTGCAGCTGCTTGTTCTTCTCGCTGCCGCGCCAGTACGCGGCGGCGGAGCGCATCAGCTTGAACGCCGGGATGTTCCGGGTGGTGGGCAGGTGCGGGCCCCGGCAGAGGTCCTTCCAGCACAGGTCGCCGGTCTTGGCGTCGAGGTTGTCGTAGATGGTCAGCTCGCCCGCGCCGACCTCCGCGTCCGCGCCCTCGGCGGCCTCGCCCGCGTTGCCCTTGAGGCCGATCAGCTCGAGCTTGTACGGCTCGGCGGCCAGCTCCTCGCGGGCGTCCTCGTCGGTGGTGACCCGGCGCGAGAAGCGCTGGCCCCGCTTCTGGATCTCCTGCATCTTCTTCTCGATGCGCTTGAGGTCCTCGGGGGTGAACGGGGTCTCGACGTCGAAGTCGTAGTAGAAGCCGTCCTTGATGGGCGGGCCGATGCCGAGCTTGGCCTCCGGGAACAGCTCCTGCACGGCCTGGGCCATCACGTGCGCGGTGGAGTGCCGCAGGATGTTCAGGCCGTCCTCGGAGGTGATCTCCACGGGCTCGACGGTCTCGCCGTCGGCGACCTCGTACGCGAGGTCCTTGAGCTCTCCGGCCACCCGCGCCGCGACGATGCTGCGCTCGCCCTGGAAGAGGTCGGCGGCCGTAGTGCCCGTGGTCACCACGCGTTCTTCCCGCTCGGAATCGCGTTGGATGGTCACACGGACGTCTGACACCGGACTCTCCTGACTCATGTCTGCTGGGCGGCAGCGATCGCTGCGCACGGTGAATCGTACCGAGCCACCGGCCCGCCTCGCGAAACGGTTGTTTGCCGGACTCCCGGCACGGGCATTTCCGGGCGTTGCGGGCTCCGCGCCCGTACTGTCGCGTCATGACCATCGACTGGAACGACCAGCTGTCCGAGCAGCTCGACTTTCACTGGCGTCATCAGCTGCGGGACCGGCTGTCCGGGCTGAGCGACGAGGAGTACTTCTGGGAGCCCGCGCCGGGCGCCTGGAACGTGCGCCCCCGCGGGACGAGCAGTGCGCCCATCGCGGCGGGCTCCGGCGACTTCACGGTCGACTTCGCGTTCCCCGAGCCGGTGCCGCCGCCGGTGACGACCATCGCCTGGCGGCTGGCCCACATCATCGTCGGCGTGTTCGGGATGCGCGTCGCGAACCATTTCGGCGGGCCCAAGATGGACTACGAGTCCTTCGCCTACGCGGGCACGGCCCAGGAGGCGCTGGCGCAGCTCGACGCGGCGTACGCGGCGTGGCAGGCGGGCGTGCGGGGGCTGAGCGAGGAGGACCTGGCGCGGCCCTGCGGTCCCGCCGAGGGACCGTACGGCGAGTACCCGATGGCGACGCTGGTGCTGCACATCAACCGGGAGGTCATCCACCACGGTGCGGAGATCGCGCTGCTGCGTGATCTGTACCCGCACCGCTGACGCCCGCCATCGGATGACGGCACGGCTCACTCGCCCCCGCACGCCTCCTCGAAGTGGTCCAGGTTCTCCTGGAGCGACTTCAGCAGCCGGTCCCGCTCCGCCTCGTCGACCTGTACGGGCGTGACGCCGCTCGCGCCCGTGATCCGCCGGAAACCGCCGCGGCTCTCCAGCCGCCCGGTGATCCGTACCGGCAGTCCCAGCAGGTGGGCGTGGCCCGCGATCCGGTAGTCCTCCTCGCCGAGGGCGACCCTGACCTGCGCCACGTCCGCGCCGGCCAGCACCCGCAGCCGTACCGCGCCCGCGCCGTCGGGCCGCTCGCGGCGCATCCGGACGACCGTGCCGGTCACCCGCACGGCGAGCGAGGGCTCGTCCCGTACGTACCGCTGAGCGGCCTGCCGCAGCGCGGGCAGGTCGCCGGGGGTGAACTCGACGGGCTCCGGGCGGGCCGGGCAGCCCGGCGGCGCACCCTCGGCCGGTGACCACTCGATCACGATGCGCACCCCTTCGGCGCCGCGCACCAGGGAGATCAGCGCCTCGGCCAGCTCGTGGCAGACGCCCAGCTCGACGGCGGCCTCGTACGCCTCCATGCGGCCGGTGGCGCGCTGGTAGTCCGTGGCGTCGCGGGCGGCGTGCAGCGCCCGCTGGAGGCCGGCGACCATGCCGCGCCCCGCACTGACCGGAACGTACGCGGCGAGGCTGCGGCCCGCGGGCGCCGGGCCGACCAGCACCTGGTCCAGCAGCGCCTCGGCCTGCCGCCGGTGCCGCGCGCCGTGATAGCCGGCCCGCGCATACGTGCCGAGCGCCCCGGCCACCAGCAGGGAGCGGGCGGCGGCGCGCAGCCGTTCCTGCGCGGTCCACAGCGTCGCGCCGGAGCCCTCGTCGGGGACGTCGCGCTCCCAGCGCACCTCGTCACTGGGCAGCGCGAGGCCGACCAGCACCTCGCGGGCCGAGGGCGCGGCGCTGCGCGCGAGCGCGGTCAGGGCCTCGGCGAGCAGGTCGGTGCTGTCGGGGAAGCGCGCGGACTCGGGCACGAGGACGCTGGTGCCCGCGGTGCCGCCGGGCGGAGTCCAGCGGCCGTACTGGCCCTGGGTGCCGCCGCGGCGGTGCCAGCCGTGCCGGCCCAGCAGGGCGGTGAGGACGGCCGGATCGACCCGGGCGGGGTCGGGAACAGGGAGCGGTTGCTCGTCGGTCGGCCGGTACATCAGGGTCTCCCTCCCGCCCCGACCCGCGTCATGATCTCGGCGAGCGCACGGTCGTCGAAGATCCGCGTGGTCGGAATCCGCACAGTGGTCTTGCGCCTGCCGGTGGCCTGCTGGCCGGCCAGGTTGATCCAGTAACAGCAGTGCCGCAGTTCGAGCCGGTCGTGGCTCGCGCGCAGCCAGTCCTCGGGGGTGCGCGGCACGAGCATCACGACCAGGATCTTGTGCACCGCGACGGGGGTACGGGCGAGCTTCACGAGGTGGTCGTTGTCCAGCGTGAAGCCGAAGCTGGGCCCCGGCGGCCGGGGCTGGACCTGGTAGGTGCACTTGAGCTGCACCTTGATGGTCACTTCGTCGTCGATGGTGTGGCCGGACGAGCCGTGGCTGACGTGCCAGTCGATGCCGTTGTCCGGGAAGGGCTGCGCGAGCGAGCAGCCGGCCGCCGCGGCCACGGCGTGGAGATAGCCCACCTGGAGCGTCTCCATGGAGGCGGTGGTGGCGAGCTGGCCGCGCAGCGGTACCGGTCGCTCGGGCAGGTACCCACCCGGCTCGGGCTGTGCGAGCGTCATCGCTCCAGTGCCTTCCGGGCGTTGCGGTGGTGCCGGTCGGGTGCGTGGGGGTGTGACGGGGTCCGGGCCGCACGGCGGTCCGGCGGACCGCGCGTGGGGCTGCGGTCCCCTCTGTGTTGTCTCCGTGTCAAGTGGTCAGCAAACAATGGCGGTTCGACAACCGTGGAGGCCGGGTATCACCAGCTCGGGCGGCCCGGGGCAGGCCACCCGCCGCAGGAGCACGAGGAGTTGGGACAATGCCGAGCTGGTTCGACGGGCCGCTTGCTGCCTTCGACACCGAGACGACGGGGATCGATGTGGAGCAGGACCGCATCGTCTCCGCCGCTCTGGTCGTCCAGGAGACGCCCCGCTCGACTCCGCGGGTCACGCGCTGGCTGGTCAATCCGGGTGTGGACATCCCGGAGGCGGCGACGGCCGTGCACGGCCTGACGGCCGGGCATCTGGCGATGAACGGCCGCTGGCCCGCGCCGGTGATGGAGGAGATAGCGCGGGCCCTGGCGGAGCAGGCGATGGCGGGGCGGCCGCTGGTGGTGATGAACGCACCGTTCGATCTGACGCTGCTGGACCGCGAGTTGCGGCGGCACCGCGCGTCGTCGCTGGCGGCGTATCTCGGTGCGCAGTCGTTGTGCGTGCTGGATCCGCGGGTGCTGGACAAGCATCTGGACCGGTACCGCAAGGGCCGCCGGACGCTGTCGGACCTGTGCGAGCACTACGGCGTCGAGCTGTCGGGGGCGCATGAGGCGGCGGCGGACGCGACGGCGTCACTGCAGGTCGTACGGGCGCTGGGGCAGGCGTTCGCGACGCGGCTCGAAGGGCTGAGCGTGGCGGAGCTGCACGCGCTGCAGGCGGTGTGGCACGCCGCCCAAGCGCGGGGCCTCCAGGCATGGTTCGCGCGCAACGGCACGGAGGAGGCGGTGGACCCGCACTGGCCGCTGCGGCCGGATCTGCCGGCGGCGGCGTGATCGTCCGCGGAAGAGCAGCATGAACGTACGAACGTACGCAAAAGGCCGGACCGTTGTGACGGTCCGGCCTTCTCTCCGGGTGGGCGATACTGGGTTCGAACCAGTGACCTCTTCGGTGTGAACGAAGCGCTCTCCCACTGAGCTAATCGCCCGGGGTTCTTGAGGTGTCCCTCGCGAACGACCTGAACAATACAGGTCGCGGGGCCCCTCGTTCAAATTCCTTGGTGACCGTCCAGCCAGGCGGCCAGTCCGCGCCGCCCGGCCCGCATCATCAGCGCGTGGTTGAGGCGGAAGAACGGCCGCCCCGGGTAGGCCAGCAGCCGCATGAAGCGCCGGCGCACCTCGACCTCCTGCTCGTACAGCGCGCGGGTGCCGGTGCCGTGCGGGCGTACCGTCCAGCGCGCCCAGCCGTCGATGTCGCCGTGCAGCGCCGTCTCCAGGACGCCGGCGCGCGGGTCGCGGCGGGTCTCCCGGGCGGTGACGCGGAGGCTGTAGGGCAGTACGGAGCGGATGCGGGCGGCGCCGGAGTGCTCGTCGGTCCGGTGCACCTCGGCGACCTGCGGCCACCAGCGGGGGTAGGACTCGGTCCGTTCGAGGACGGCGTAGACGACGCCGGGCGCAGCGTCCAGCAGCCAGACGCTGCGGAAGCGGTAGTGGTGGGGGCGGAGCGGCCGGAAGGGCATGGGTCCAGTGTGCCGCGCCGGGGAATGCCGAAGGGCCCGGAGGCTGAAGAAACCTCCGGGCCCTTGGACCGGGTGGGCGATACTGGGTTCGAACCAGTGACCTCTTCGGTGTGAACGAAGCGCTCTCCCACTGAGCTAATCGCCCGGGGCGCCGGTGCCTCGGGGGCCTGGCGCACGGCCAACATTACCGCATGTCAGCGGGGCTCCTGACCACGGTGCGGCCGGGCCGCTGTCACTCGGTGATGTTCCAGGGCATCTCGAAGCCGAACTTCCACACGTACACCGCGAGCGCCACGGCGATGATCACGACGCCGATCGACGTGAGGATGATGTTGCGCCGCCGGACCTTGGGGTCCAGGGCCTTCTGGGCGGCCTCGGTGACCTTGCGCTTGGTCCAGCGGAGCACGAGCTGCGCCCAGACGAACTCGGTCGCCCAGATCGCCATGCCGGCGAAGATCACCAGCCAGCCGGGCCCGGGCAGCGGCAGCATGATGATGCCGCCGACGACCACCGCGAGGCCGACGACGAAGATCCCGACCTGCCAGCTCATGTGCAGGGTCCGGGAGCGCTTCACGAAATGCGGCGCCTTGGACCCCAGCTTCTGCGGGACCGCCGTCGCGCCCCGTGTCGACGCGCCTCCCGCGGCGCCCCGACGCTCGTCACTCTCCGCATTCATACCGGCAAACCTACCCGACGCTCCACAGGCCCGCATGAACGCTCGGGAGGATCCCGGACTCCGCCGTAAGAGGTACTCGAAGCCACCCAAAACAGTCAGAGGGGTTTACAACGCCACCGTAGGTGGCATGTCGATTTCGCCGACGTGCGAACCCCCGAGCGCACACTGAGCGAAAGGCCCTGGCGTATGAACACCACGGTCAGCTGCGAGCTGCACCTGCGCCTCGTTGTGTCGAGCGAGTCCTCACTGCCTGTACCTGCGGGCCTGCGGTATGACACGGCCGATCCTTATGCCGTGCACGCCACCTTCCACACCGGAGCCGAGGAGACCGTCGAGTGGGTTTTCGCCCGCGATCTCCTCGCCGAGGGCCTCCATCGGCCCACCGGCACCGGCGACGTCCGCGTCTGGCCGTCCCGGAGTCACGGTCAGGGAGTCGTCTGCATCGCCCTGAGCTCCCCGGAAGGCGAGGCTCTGCTCGAGGCCCCGGCGCGGGCCCTGGAATCCTTCCTCAAGCGCACGGATGCCGCGGTCCCGCCCGGCACCGAGCACCGACACTTCGATCTCGACACGGAGCTCTCCCACATCCTCGCGGAGAGCTGAGGAGACCCGCGGCCGCGTACCGCGTCAACCGCCCACCACTCGCGCCGTCCGACTCGGGGAGACGGCGCAGGACGGACAAGTTCATACGGCAACCACCGGCGCCGTCGCCGCGGCGCCCGCGCAGGCCGTCACGACGCCGTCCATCGCCGCCAAGGGCGGCTACGTCATGAACGACGCCAACGGCGCGTCGCTGTACACCAAGTACGCCGACACGCGCCGCTCCACCGGCTCCACGACGAAGATCATGACCGCGAAGGTCGTGCTGTCGCAGCCGAACCTCAACCTGGACGCCAAGGTCACCATCCAGAAGGCGTACAGCGACTACGTGGTGTCGAAGAACGCCTCCCAGGCCCACCTGATCGTGGGCGACAAGGTCACCGTCCGCCAGCTGCTGTACGGCCTGATGCTGCCGTCCGGCTGCGACGCCGCGTACGCCCTCGCCGACAAGTTCG
>NZ_JBITXL010000006.1:508294-569126 GCF_044544685.1 Streptomyces sp. NPDC053542 | reverse complement strand
CGCCCGGTTACATTTCGAACCCGGAAGCTAAGCCTTTCAGCGCCGATGGTACTGCAGGGGGGACCCTGTGGGAGAGTAGGACGCCGCCGAACAATCATTGTGGGAAAGCCCCGCACCGTATGGTGCGGGGCTTTTCTGCGTTTGGGGTTCGTCACTCCCATCCCACTTGTCTGCGTTTAAGGTCTCTCCCATGCGATACGACCTGGTCATCTTCGACAACGACGGTGTACTCGTCGACAGTGAGCCGATCTCCAATACGATCCTGGCCGGCTACCTCACCGAGCTCGGGCATCCGACGACATACGAAGAGTCCATCCGGGACTACATGGGTGCCGCGATACACCGGGTGCACGACCTCGTCGCCGAGCGGACCGGGCAGCGGCTGCCGGCGGATTTCGATGCCACCTTCCATGCCCGGGTTTTCGCCGCTTTCGAGCAGGAGCTGACGCCTGTCACCGGAGTACCGGAACTGCTGGAGAAACTGGCCGCGGCCTCCACCCCGTACTGCGTCGCGTCCTCCGGGAGCCATGAGCGGATCAGGGTGGGGCACCGGAAGACCGGGCTCGACCGCTGGTTCGGGGACGAACGCATCTTCAGCTCGGAGGACGTGGGGCGCGGCAAGCCGGCGCCCGATCTCTTTCTGCACGCGGCGGAGAAGATGGGCGTCGCCCCCGAGCGGTGCGCGGTCATCGAGGACAGCCCGCTGGGCGTGCGGGCGGCTATCGCGGCCGGCATGGACGTGTACGGCTTCACGGCCATGACGCCGGCCGATCGGCTGACGGGCGCGACCGCGCTCTTCACCGACATGGCGAAGCTCCCGGATCTCCTCGGCTGATGCGACTTGTGTGAAGCGATTTCGCTCGATGCGACTCGCGCGATGCGATTCGCTCGATGCGTCTTGTGTGATTCATCTACCCATCGGTAGCGGCGAGTTCTACGCTGTCCCGCCATGACCGCCCCCTCCGCCCCAGAGCTCGGCCCCGAGCTCACCCCTGAGCCTCGCCTCCGGCACGGCCGGGCCGCGCTCGCCCTGAGCTTCTTCGTCCAAGGGGCGGTCTTCGCGCTGCTCGTGACGCGCATACCGGCGATCCAGGACCGGTACGGGATCTCCGACGCGCTGCTGCCCGCCTTCCTCGCCGCCGTCCCCGTACTGGCCGGCGTGGGCAGCGTGGCGACCGAGCGCCTGGTGAAACGGGTACGGCCCGGGCTCGTGCTCCGATGCGTACAGCCGGTGGTGTGCCTGGCGCTGGTGGGCGTGGCGGCCGGGAGCGGACTGGCTCAGGTGGCCGTGGCCCTCGGGGTGTTCGGGCTGGCGGTCGGGGCGCTGGACGCCTCGATGAACATGCTCGGGGTGAGCCTGCAGCGCGCCTACGGGCGCAGCATCATGCTCGGCTTCCACGCGGCGTACAGCCTCGGCGGCATCGTGGGCGCCTCGCTTGCCTGGGTGGGCGCGCACGGGGAGCTGCCGCTGGTGGCGCTGTACGGACCGGTTACCGCGGTCGCCGTCCCGGCCGTGCTGATCGCCGGCCGCTGGTACGTCGACCAGGAGCGCGGCCCGACGGCCGCCGGCGCCGCCGCTCCCACCTCCCCCTCCATGCGACTTCTCCTCCCCCTCTGCCTCGTCATGGCCTTCGCGTACATCGGGGACTCGACGGTCTCCAACTGGAGCGCGAAGTACCTGCAGGACGTGCTGGGGAGTTCGGAGCAGCTGGCGACCGTGCCGTACAACGTGTACATGGTCACCACGCTGCTTGGGCGGACCGTCGGTGACCTGGGGGTGCGGAGGTTCGGGCCGGTCGCGGTGGTGCGGACGGGGGCCGTGGTGGCGGCCGCGGGGTTCGCGGTGGTGGCCGCGGCGCCCGGCGCGTGGCCGGGGATGGCCGGGTTCACGCTGCTGGGCCTGGGGCTGTGCGTGATCGTGCCGCAGACGTTCGCGGCGGCGGGCCGACAGGCGTACGAGGCGCATGGTCCGGCGGGCGGTCCGGAAGCGTCGGATGCGGCCGTCGCACGACTGAATATCTTCAACTATGTGGGCTTTCTGGTGGGTTCGCCGCTCGTGGGGGCGGTGGGTGACGCCTGGAGTTACCGCGGGGCGATGCTGGTGCCGATGGTGCTCGTCCTGGTGACACTGGTGTATGCCCCATCGTTCGGCACGGGCCGGGCCCGATACGGTGGCGGACATGAGCGGCCGCGCACAGCTGATGTGGGACGAGGCAGTAACGGGCTATGACTTCGGGCCCGGTCATCCGATGGACCCGGTGCGGCTCGCGCTGACCATGCGGCTGGTCCAGGCGTACGGCCTCGACCGCGCGCCGGTGCAGGTGGCGGCCGCCAAGGCGGCGGGCCTGTCCACGCTGCGCCTGGTGCACCGCGAGGACTACATCGACGCGGTAAAGCGGGCCTCGGCCGACCCGAAGGCCGCTGAGGCGGCGTACGGGCTCGGTACCGAGGACGACCCGGCGTTCGCGGGCATGCACGAGGCGTCGGCGCTGATCGCCGGGCAGTCGGTGGGCGCGGCGGAGGCGGTGTGGCGCGGGGACGCGCTGCACGCGGTGAACTTCACCGGCGGGCTGCACCACGCGATGCCGGGCGGCGCGGCCGGTTTCTGCATCTACAACGACGCGGCGCTGGCGATCGCGCGCCTTCTGGAGCTGGGCGCGCGCCGGGTGGTGTACGTCGACGTGGACGTGCATCACGGGGACGGTGTGCAGGCCGCGTTCTGGGAGGACCCGCGGGTCCTGACGATCTCGCTGCACGAGCATCCGCGCACGCTCTTCCCGCAGACCGGCTGGCCGGAGGAGACCGGTGCCGAGGGCGCGGAGGGCAGCGCGGTGAACGTGGCGCTGCCGGCCGGTACGGGCGACGCGGGCTGGCTGCGGGCTTTCCACGCGGTGGTGCCGGAGCTGGTGGCCGGATTCGGGCCCGACGTGATCGTCACGCAGCACGGCGCCGACACCCATTTCGAGGACCCGCTGGCGCACTTGGCGGTGAGCCTG
The DNA here is from genome assembly GCF_044544685.1 of Streptomyces sp. NPDC053542. Taxonomy (NCBI): domain Bacteria; kingdom Bacillati; phylum Actinomycetota; class Actinomycetes; order Kitasatosporales; family Streptomycetaceae; genus Streptomyces; species Streptomyces sp. NPDC053542. The sequence goes on along the minus strand of NZ_JBITXL010000006.1, from coordinate 566,130 downwards.
GACGCGCAGCGCGCGGTGGCCGAGACCTGTCACGAGCTGGCGCACGCGCACTGCGAGGGGCGCTGGGTGGCGCTCGGGGGCGGTGGTTACGCGGTGGTCGACGTGGTGCCGCGCACCTGGACGCACCTGGTGGCGATCGCGGCGGGGCAGCCGCTGGACCCGGCGACGGAGATCCCGGAGGAGTGGCGGCAGGAGGTGTACCGGCTGACGCGCCAGCCGGGGCCGCGGCGGATGACGGACGGGCGGGAGCCGGTGTTCCGGGACTTCGCGGACAGCGGGTACGACCCGGCGGACCGGCTGGACCAGGCGATCCTCGCGACCCGCCGCGCGGTGTTCCCGGCTCATGGGCTGCTGCCGTAAACCCACGGGCTGCTGGCGTAGCGGGGTTTGAGGCGGGGACGGGCCGCATACAGAAGCGCTGCTGACGGCCCCCACTCAACCCATACCCATGGGGCGGGAGGGGGCATGCGCGGGGGCGGGGGCGAACGTCAGCGGTGGGGCGCCGGGGTGGCACGCGAGGTTCGGGGTGGCACGCGAAGCCCGGGGCCGAGCGCGAACGCCGGGGTCGGACGTCAGTGGCGGAACGCCGGGGTGGCACGCGAAGCCTTGGACGGAACGCCGGTGGTGGAGCGCCGGGGCCGAACGCGAACGCCGAGGCGGAACGCGAACGCCGGGGCCGAGCGCAGACGTCGGGGTCGAACGCGAACGCCGGGACCGAGCGCGGACGTCGAACGTGGACGTCGGGGGCGGACGGTAGTGGCTGGACGGTGGGATGGCGCGGTTGGGGTGACACGGAGGTGTGATTACTGGGCGGTTCGGGCATGTGGGTTGGGGCAGGGCGTCACGATGGGCGGCGTGTTGAGCAGTGCCGCGCTGCGGGCGCATCTGGTCGGAGCACGGCTCGCGGGGTCGATCGCGACCTCGCGGGAGAAGAGCTTGAACCGCTACCGCCTCTTCGCGGCCGGCGACCCACGGGTGCTGATCGGTCTGGAGCCCGCGGGGGACTGGTCCGTCGGCGATCTGCTCGGGCTCATGGGAGACAGGTGCGGGGTTTCAGCCGATCCTGCGCATATTTCTGGCACGGATGTGATCGACCCGGACCGGACCGTGGCGGCGCTGAACGCGTTCGCCGACCGGCTCGGTGAGGCGGCCGGCGAACGCTCGCCGGTACTGATCGGCACGGGCCATCCGGACCGCCTCACCGGCTTTTACGGCGGTCTGGCAGACGCTTTGTCGGCGGCGGGATGCCCCGTCCTCACCCCTGCGTACGGCACGAGTATCGACATAATGACCCGGTTTGGGGTACGTACGTACAACCTTGCGTACGTACGGGGAGTCGCGCGGATGCGCGAACCCGGCGTGCGGGGGGACCCCGGGGAGCTAGGGGTCCACACGCACTCTCCCCTCCCGGTTCGTAGGGCCCTTGGTGCTGCCGCAGACGCCGCCGGACCCCTTCCCGAGCTCGTGATCGGGGACCACGGATGGGTCTGCGGAGCAGGTCAGCTGGGCTTTGAGGCCATCGGCCTGGCGGATACTGACGATCCGGCGCTGTTCGTCGGGCAGGCGGAGGGGCGGGTGTCCGTCGTAGTTCCGCTTGATGACGCTGTGCGGTCTGATTACTACCGACCGCTTACTCGCTATGTACTCAATCGAGCGTGTCTGTCACAGTAGGCGGCCGACGGCTACTCCTCTTCCCCACTCGCATCACCCGCCCCTAACCTGGGGAGTGAGCGCATAGCGACGAAGAGTCACCGGAGGGGAAGCCGGTGCCCGTCATGTGCGGAAGGACCAGGTGTGTCATGGCTGCAGACCAGAGGCCTCTGAATGAGGTCGTGTTCCTTACTGTGGCGGAAGTTGCCACAGTGATGCGAGTGTCGAAGATGACCGTGTACCGCTTGGTGCACAGCGGTCATCTGCCCGCGATCCGAGTGGGGAGGTCGTTCCGGGTTCCGGAGCAGGCGGTCCACGACTACCTCCGCGAGTCCTATGTGGGGGTGGAATCGGCCTGACGGGGGCCCATGAGGTCCCGCTGCGGGCCTGGTGAGGCCGTATGGAGGCCACGGAAGACCCTCGGATTACGCCGTACGCTCGGCGCCGGGTAGGCTGGCCCGATGTAGGTAGTGTGGGCTCGGACGCCCCGCACCGAGTGATTCGAAGTGAGCGAGGGTAGTCGTGGGCTCTGTTATCAAGAAGCGGCGCAAGCGGATGGCCAAGAAGAAGCACCGCAAGCTGCTCAAGCGCACCCGTGTTCAGCGTCGCAACAAGAAGTAAGCGACACTGAAGCGCGTTACCGCAGCCCCCCACCGCATTGGTGGGGGGCTGTGGTGCGTTCGGGGGCGGTGGTGCGTTCGGGGGCGGACGAGCCCGGAGGGCACACAGGCCGGGAATGGACCGAGCCCGGAACGGCGCGGGCTCGGAACGGCACGGATGCCCGGAAGCCGGGTACTCGTCGGAGCGCCACGGCGAAAGCCCTCAGGACGGGCCCCCGCACAGGACCGGACCAGGCCGAAACACGGCCGGTGGCGGCCACAAGTCATCCCAGTGCAACACCGACCGGATAGCGTGGGCCGCCACATCTCGGCACGTGCGGGGGGCGTGCGGGGGACGACGGTGGGAAGGAAGGGCTGATCTTGGGCAAGGTCGTGCTCGTCACGGGAGCCGCACGTCAGCTGGGCGGCCGTTATGTTCGCCGGCTCCAGCGCGATCCCGACGTCGACCGGGTGATCGGCGTCGACGCCGTGCCGCCCGAGCACCACCTCGGCGGCGCCGAGTTCCTGAAGGCCGACATCAGACATCCGGCCATTGCCAAGGTCCTCGCCGAAACGGGCGTGGACACGGTCGTACACATGGACATCCACGGCACCCCGCTCGGTTCCCGCGGCGGCCGCTCGGCGGCCAAGGAAACCAACGTCATCGGGACGATGCAGCTGCTGGGCGCGTGCCAGAAGGCACCGCACGTCAAGCGGCTGGTCGTGAAGTCCTCCGCGAGTGTGTACGGCTCCGCACCCCGGGACCCGGCGGTCTTCACCGAGACCACCAGCCCCAAGTCCCTGCCCAGCGGCGGCTTCGCGAAGGACGTCGTCGAGGTCGAGGGGTACGTACGGGGCTTCGCCCGGCGGCGGCCGGACGTCGCGGTGTGCGTGCTGCGCTTCGCGAACATCCTCGGGCCGTGCGCGGACTCCCCGCTCGCGGAGTACTTCTCGCTGCCCGTGCTGCCCACCGTCCTCGGGTACGACCCGCGGCTGCAGTTCGTGCACGAGGAGGACGCGATCGAGGCGCTGCGCATCGCGACCGCCGAGCCGCGCCGGGGCACGCTGAACAGCGGTACGTTCAACATCGCGGGCGACGGCGTGCTGCTGCTCTCGCAGTGCTCGCGGCGCCTCGGCCGGCCCACGCTGCCGCTGCTGCTGCCGACGGTCACCTGGGCGGGCTCGATGCTGCGCTCGCTCGGCATCACCGACTTCTCGCCGGAGCAGATCCGGATGCTCACGCACGGCCGGGTCGTCAGGACGACCCAGATGCGCGAGACACTGGGGTTTGAACCGGCGTACACCACGGCCGAGACCTTCGCGGAGTTCGCCCGCAGCCGAGGTCCCGGCCTGCTGCCGCCCGAGAAGGTCTCCCGTACCGTCGACCGGCTCGCCGCGCTGCTGCCCGCAGCCAGTGCCCAGACCCAGTGAGGAGTTCACCCACGATGGCGGACGCCAAGGTCATTCCGTTCGGCGACGAGCCGCGCGCGCGGAGAAGGGCCAAGCGGTCGGGGAGCGCGGCACGCAGCGCGGGCCTGACGCCCGTGCCGCCGCCGCGCCAGGACGAGCCGGAGCCCGCGGCGCCCGGGGACGGCCACGAGGAACGGGGCAGTTCCTGGGAGCAGCGGATCGCCGGCGGCCTCAACTTCCTGCGCAGACGGCTCACCGGTGAGTACGAGGTCGACGACTTCGGGTACGACGAGGAGCTCACCGACCAGGTCATGATGTCCGCGCTGCGGCCCCTGTACGAGAAGTACTTCCGGGTCGAGGTGAAGGGCGTCGAGAACATCCCCGACAAGGGCGGGGCGCTGATCGTCGCCAACCACTCGGGAACGCTGCCGCTGGACGGCCTGATGCTCCAGGTCGCGATCCACGACCAGCATCCGGCGGGCCGTCATCTGCGGCTGCTGGCGGCCGATCTGGTCTTCATGCTGCCGGTGGTCAACGAGCTGGCGCGGAAGGCCGGGCACACGCTGGCCTGCACGGAGGACGCCGAGCGGCTGCTGGAGCGCGGCGAGGTGGTCGGCGTCATGCCGGAGGGCTTCAAGGGGGTCGGGAAGCCCTTCTCGGACCGGTACCGGCTGCAGCGCTTCGGGCGCGGCGGCTTCGTGTCGACCGCGCTGAAGGCCGGGGTGCCGATCGTGCCGTGCTCGATCGTGGGCGCGGAGGAGATCTACCCGATGATCGGGAACGCCAGGACGCTGGCGCGGCTGCTGGGTTTCCCGTACTTCCCGATCACGCCGACGTTCCCGTGGCTGGGGCCGCTGGGCGCGGTGCCGCTGCCGACGAAGTGGACCATCCAGTTCGGCGAGCCGATTCCGACGGACGGGTATCCGGCGGAGGCGGCGGACGACCCGATGCTGATGTTCAACCTCACGGACCAGGTGCGCGAAACGATTCAGCACACGCTCTACAAGCTGCTCGTGCAACGTCGTTCGGTCTTCTTCTGAGGCCATGGCCGCCGGGTGACGGCCGGATGACGGCCCTGATGAGGGATGCCCCGTGTGCTGTCGGGGCATCCCGGCGCGACAGAATCGGATCATGTCCATCACCCAGTACGTGAAGCTCGGCTCCACCGGCCTGGACGTCTCCCGCCTCTGCCTCGGCTGCATGACCTACGGCGTCCCCGACCGCGGCCCGCACCCCTGGACGCTCGACGCGGACCAGGCCCGCCCGCTGATCCGGCAGGCAATCGAGTCAGGGATCAACTTCTTCGACACCGCCAACGTCTACTCCGACGGGACCAGCGAGGAGATCGTCGGCAAGGCGCTCGCCGATTTCGCGCGGCGCGACGAGATCGTGCTCGCGACCAAGGTCAACGGCCGGATGCGGCCGGGCCCGAACGGCGCGGGGCTGTCCCGCAAGGCGATCATGACCGAGATCGACCACAGCCTGCGCCGGCTCGGCACCGACTACGTCGACCTCTACCAGATCCACCGCTGGGACCCGCGTACTCCCATCGAGGAGACCATGGAGGCCCTGCACGACGTGGTGCGGGCGGGCAAGGCCCGGTACATCGGCGCCAGTTCCATGTACGCGTGGCAGTTCGCCAAGGCCCAGTACACCGCCGAGCGGAACGGCTGGACCCGCTTCGTCTCCATGCAGAACCACTACAACCTCCTCTACCGCGAGGAGGAGCGCGAGATGCTGCCGCTCTGCGCGGACCAGGGCGTGGGCGTGCTGCCCTGGAGCCCGCTCGCCCGCGGCCGGCTGACCCGGGACTGGGACGCGACCAGCCGGCGCGCGCAGACCGATGAGTTCGGCAAGACGCTGTACCAGGAGGGCGACCGGGAGATCGTCGACGCGGTGGGCACCCTCGCCGCGGAGCGCGGCGTGCCGCGCGCGCAGATCGCGCTCGCCTGGCTGCTGCACCAGCGGCCGGTGACCGCGCCGATCGTCGGCGCCTCGAAGCCGCAGCACCTCGAGGACGCACTGGCCGCGCTGGAGCTGCGGCTCACGGATGAGGAGATCGGGCGGCTCGAACAGCCGTATACGGCGCGGCCGGTCAGCGGGCACTGAGAGTTCGTGTACGGCCGGTCAGCGGGCCCCTGAGCGCCGCCTGCCCGGCCCGTACGGCCCGTACGGGCACATGCGACGGCGCCCGGTGTTCTTCTGGAGGGAAGGACCGGAAGAACACCGGGCGCCGCCGGGCCAACGGAGGCGCGCACTGACCGCCGCGCGCCGCTAGTCGTCCTGGCCGTCGACGCCGAGCCCCGGGAGCAGGTCCGGGAGCAGCGGCGGGATCGTGACGTCGGGCTCGGCGGGGCCGTCGCTCTTGTGCCCGCCGTCCGAGGGGGAGGCGCTGTCCTTGGCGGGCGGGTCGAGCAGACCGCCGGTGTTCCCGCCGAGCAGGCCGTCGTCCTTGGACGGGGAGGAGGACGGGCGGGGCGAGGGGGAGTCGTGCTTCTTGCCGCTCGCGGACGGGCTGCCGGAGCGGGACGGCGCCGTCGAGTGCTCCTCGGCCGTGCTGTCCGAGGCGGACGGAGCGCCGTGCCGGGCGCCCTTGTCCGCCTTCTTCGGCAGCAGCGGGCGCAGCGGCCCGACCTCCTCGTCTATGGCGTCGAAGACCGAGCTGACGTCCTGGGAGACGTCGGCGAGCTGCACCGGCAGCCGGTCGCGCAGCTGTGCCCAGCCCTCGCGGTGCGAGGCGGTGAAGGAGTCCAGCGCCTGGATGGCGCCGAGCGACCCGTCCCGCTCGTACGCGTCGTGCAGCAGGCGGTGGCCCGTGCCCGCGTCCTCCGTGACGCCCGCCAGCGACCTGCGGACCTCGGAGAGGGTCTCGTGCGCCAGCGGACCGGACTTGAGCCGCTCCATCAGCCGGCGGGCCTCCTGCATCCGGCTGCCCGCCTGGTCGAGGTAGAGCCGGCCGCGGTCGGAGTCGTCCTCGGCCATGCCGAGCTTGAGGTCCTCCATGCCGCGCTTGAGGCCGTACAGCGAATCACCGGGCAGCGCTTCGGAGCTGGCGGCCGCCACTCCGCTGAACGCGCCCGCGGCCACCCCGACCGTCAGCCCGCCGGCGGCGAGTCTCCTGGACAGCCGGGACCGCGGGCGCAGCCGGCCGAGCGACTTGGCGGCGCGGTGCGCGCCTCGCACGCCGCGCTGCTGTGGCACCTTCGCGCCGTCGGAGGGTGCGCCGCCTTCGGCGAAGGCGGCTTCCATCGCGGCGATGAGCTGCGCGCGCTGGACCGTGCGCGCTTCCGGGTCCAGCGTGGGCCTGGGGAGCTCCTCCAGGCCGCCGGCCACTGCCAGCAGCCGTGCCGTTTCGGGCTCCGCCGGCTCCTGACCCGGTGTGTCGATCTGCTCATCGGCCGCGCCCTGGAGGTCCTGATCCTCCAGCGCCTGGGCGAAGGCGTGAGCCCGCCGGTGCGCCGATACGTTCGCGATCACGGGCGGCACCTCCTCTCATCATCCCGCTCGACTCCCCGGACTGGCTTGACGATCCAGCAGGGCCGGAAGGCTGCACACCCTGCGCGCAACCACTCGATCGAGTGAGTGGCCGCGGGCATGGCGTGTCCGCAGGGAGCCTGCATTCCGCACAACGAGCGGCGAGGTACTCGGGTTACGCCCCCACGATGATGTGACGGACCGGTACCGCGCGATGGCTGAAAGTGATGGCCTGGTCAGGGCTTGGCGGCACAATAAGAGTGGTGTGGGGGACGGATGTTCGGGGAGAGCGGCCCGAGGAGGGGAGCGGACGACGTCAGCGGGCGTCGTCCGGCAGCAGCCGCGCGAGGGTCCGGACAGCGCGGTACTGGAGGGTCTTGATCGCTCCTTCGTTCTTGCCCATGACGCGGGCGGTCTCGGCGACCGACAGCCCTTGGAGGAACCGGAGCGTGACGCATTCCTGCTGCTGGGGGTTGAGTTTGCGGACGGCTTCGAGGAGGGCGGCGTTGGACAGGGATTCAAGGACGGAGTCCTCGGGGCTGCGCTCGACCTCGTTGGCGTCGAGCATCTCGCCCGTGGTCACCTCCAGGCGGAAGCGCGAGGACTTGAAGTGGTCGGCGACGAGGTTGCGCGCGATGGTCACCAGCCAGGCGCCGAAGTCCCGGCCCTGCCAGGTGAAGGTGCCGATCCGGCGCAGTGCGCGCAGGAACGTCTCGCTGGTCAGGTCCTCGGCGGTGGCCCGGCCGCCGACGCGGTAATAGATGTAGCGGTAGACCGTGTCGGCGTACTGGTCGTAGAGCCGGCCGAAGGCGTCGGCCTCGCCCGCCTGGGCCCGTTCGACGAGCTCCATCATGCGGCGGCTGTCGCTGTCGGCGGGGCGGCGGGCGGTGGTCGTGCCACTGCGGCGCGTACGGCTGCCGGCGGACCGTGCGCCGACGGCGGTCCTGGCGTCCGCCAGGGCGTAGCAGGGGCGGGCGGGTCCTGCGGCAGGGGCGGGTGTGGCGAGGGCGGGGACGGTGTACGCGGTGGGGACAAAACTGCGCAGGTGGTCGACGAGCGTCGTACGCAGCGTAGCCAGGCCCGAGGCGTCAACCCCGACGTGTGGGTACACGGGACTCCCAGAGGCAGAGCTTCCATCACGTGCAGTGCGGGACCGTTCACCCGCGGTAGGGGCTTATGGGTTCCGGTTTGCGTCTGAGGAGAATAACGCTTCGTACAGGCAGCGCTACACCCAGTTGCTCAAATCGTCGATTCCGTCTGGTCTGTTACGTATTTCTGGTCGATCAAGTATCAGATGTTGAACAGGTATTGATCGGAAAGTGACGGGATCTGCCTGGTTGAAGGGCGTGTTGTGGCGCACCGGGCGTCGGGCGACTCCGCGCCGACCGGTGGGGTATGAAGAAGGTTTGCCCTGCACACAGCGGTACGAGTGTTCGTACGGGGCGTGCGGAAGCACCCTTGGGAGTGGTGCTGCGAAGGGCAGCGCGAAAAAACTGGCGCACGCCGTCGATGTGATCATCGGTGGGCGGCGCGTTCCCCGCCCTTTCGGTGACGGTGTGTAACGCGCACCCCTCCACTGGAAGTTGGGCGGGCTTCCGGTTATAGGGCTTTGCCGGTGCCTCTTGCGATGTCCCGCCCGCGTGTCCGCCGCTACCGGCGCCGGCGCTGCAGGGCCACCGCGGCCGCCGCGCCGCCCGCCACGGCGCCCACCCCGGCCGCCGCCGGAATGCCGATCTTGGCCGCCTTGCGGCCCGTCCGGTAGTCGCGCAGCCGCCAGCCCTGCTCGCGCGCGTGCTTGCGCAGCCGGGTGTCGGGGTTGATCGCGTAGGGGTGGCCGACGAGCGAGAGCATCGGGATGTCGTTGGCGGAGTCGCTGTACGCGGCGCAGCGCGAGAGGTCCAGGCCCTCGGCCATGGCCAGCGCCCGTACGGCCTCGGCCTTGGCGGGCCCGTGCAGCGGCTCGCCGACCAGCTTGCCCGTGTAGACCCCGCCGACGGACTCGGCGACCGTGCCGAGCGCGCCGGTCAGGCCGAGCCGGCGGGCGATGATCGTGGCGGTCTCCACGGGCGCCGCGGTCACCAGCCACACCTTCTGGCCCGCGTCCAGGTGCGCCTGGGCGAGCGCGCGGGTGCCCGGCCAGACCCGTTCGGCCATGTACTCGTCGTAGATCTCCTCGCCTATGGTCATCAGCTCGGAGACGCGGTGGCCCTTGACGATGGAGAGGGCGCTGTTGCGCACGTCCTCCATGTGCTCGGGGTTCTCCGAGCCGGCCAGCCGGAAGTACGCCTGCTGCCAGACGAAGCGGGCGAGGTCGCGCTTGTGGAAGAAGTGCCGCTTGTAGAGGCCGCGCCCGAAGTGGTAGATCGCGGCGCCCTGCATGACGGTGTTGTCGAGGTCGAAGAAGGCGGCCGCCTTGTCGTCGCCGACGACCGGGAAGTCCGGCTCGGCGTCCTCGGTTTCGCTGTCGGCGGCCGCCGCGGCGGCTTCCGCCGCGGCCTGGGCCTCGGCTTCCTGGGAACTCTTGCGGGCGGCCTCGGCCGCCGCCTCGCCGGCCAGCACGCTGCGCGCGGTGGCGGGGCGCCGGTGACGGGTGAACCACCCCGTCACTAGGGACGGGATGCCCGTGACGAGGGACGCATTGAAGGGGCTCCTGCCGGGGCGGTGCTCGGGCGAGGGGTCGGCCATACGGCGAGCATAGCCAGTTTGTTCGGTGGCCCTGGTTACGCAGGCATGTCAGGCAGGTACGGGGCTGCCGACGGTCGCGTTACGGCCACAGTGCGTGGCCCCGGCGCGCCCTTCCGCGGGCCCGGGAGATCCCCGCTAGGCGCCCAGCGCCTTGCGCAGCCGCTGCGGGTCGACGCGCCAGAAGTCGTGCTGCGCGCCGTCGACGAGGATGACCGGAATCTGCTCCCAGTATTTGCGGTAGAGCTCTGCGTCCTCGGTGATGTCCTGCTTCTCCCAGGAGGCGCCGGTCTCGGCGCAGACCGCCTCGATCACCTTCTGTGCGTCGTCGCACAAATGGCAGCCCGGCTTGCCGATGAGCGTGACCGTGTGGTCGGCGGGGTTCTTGCGCGGGGTGCGGCGGAGAAGCGGGGCCATGCCGCCATTGTGCCCCTGCCGGGCCCGTCCGTACCCGTGCCACCAGCTCAAGAGCGCCTATGACGGCCGTCACGAGCCTTCGGCCGCGGCGGTGGTTTCCCTTACCATCGATGGGCGATTTGGCGGTGTACGGGGGTAAAACAGCAAGGAAGGTGGCGGCGTGCTCCCGTTCACGGTGCTGCGTTATCCACGCGAAGCGTGTGAACGGAGTGACGCAGGATGCGGTTCCGCGAATTGCCGCAATAAGTGCGTGACACCGGTCACGTTGACGGGACAAAGCGGACACCATCTTTGTGCACGCGTTCACAAAGACATAGCCTGCTATCGACAGGGCGGTCTTGAGACATTTGGCCGTCCAAAGCCCCGCTCTACCCGCAGGAGCACCGTGGCAACTGGCCGAACTCACCGACCGGCGACCCGAAGCCGAGGGATCCCCGAGGCCACCGTCGCCCGGCTTCCGCTGTATCTGCGTGCACTGACCGCGCTCTCGGAGCGTTCGGTCCCCACGGTCTCCTCCGAGGAACTGGCCGCAGCGGCGGGGGTCAATTCTGCCAAGCTGCGCAAGGACTTCTCGTACCTGGGCTCCTACGGCACCCGCGGCGTGGGCTACGACGTGGAGTACCTCGTCTACCAGATCTCGCGGGAGCTCGGCCTCACGCAGGACTGGCCGGTTGTGATCGTCGGTATCGGTAACCTCGGCGCCGCGCTCGCCAACTACGGCGGCTTCGCCTCCCGCGGCTTCCGCGTCGCGGCCCTGATCGACGCCGACCCGGCGATGGCCGGCAAGCCCGTCGCGGGCATCGCCGTCCAGCACACCGATGAGCTCGAGAAGATCATCACCGACAACGGCGTCTCGATCGGCGTGATCGCGACCCCCGCGGGCGCCGCCCAGCAGGTCTGCGACCGCCTCGTCGCCGCCGGCGTCACCTCCATCCTGAACTTCGCGCCGACCGTGCTGTCCGTCCCCGAAGGGGTCGACGTGCGCAAGGTCGACCTGTCGATAGAGCTGCAGATCCTCGCCTTCCACGAGCAGCGGAAGGCCGGCGAGGAGGCCAGCAGCCAGGACGCGGCGCAGCCCGCGACCACGCCGGTGCGCCCGGCGCCCGCCGATGACTCCGACCGCAAGGGACCTGACGGGGACGTGCCCGCCGTGATGCCGGCATGAGTCTCCTTGTTGTCGGCCTTTCGCATCGCAGTGCACCGGTCAGCATCCTGGAGCGGGCCGCGCTGGCCCCCGACTCCCGCGGCAAGCTGCTGCAGGACGTCGTGTCGGCCGAGCCGGCCGCCGAGTCGGCCGTGCTCTCGACCTGCAACCGCATCGAGCTCTACGCCGACGTGGACAAGTTCCACGCCGGTGTGGCCGAGCTGTCCACGCTGCTCGCCCAGCACAGCGGCGTCAGCCTGGACGAGCTCACGCCGTACCTCTACGTCCACTACGAGGACCGCGCCGTCCACCACCTGCTGTCCGTGGCCTGCGGCCTGGACTCCATGGTCGTCGGCGAGGGCCAGATCCTCGGCCAGATCAAGGACGCGCTCGCCCTCGCGCAGGACCAGCACACCGCCGGGCGGCTGCTGAACGACCTGTTCCAGCAGGCCCTGCGGGTCGGCAAGCGCGCGCACAGCGAGACCGGCATCGACAAGGCCGGCCAGTCCCTGGTCACCTTCGGCCTGGAGCAGCTCGCGGGCGCGGCCGGCGGTCACGACGCGCACTGCGTCCTCACCGACGACGCCGTACCGGACGCCACGGCCCCGCTCGGTGCCCCGGGCGTGGACGCCTGGGCCCGCGGCAAGCGGGCCCTGGTCATCGGTGCGGGCTCGATGTCCTCGCTCGCGGCCGCCACCCTGGCGCGCGCGGGCGTGACCGAACTGGCCGTCGCCAACCGCACCCTGGAGCGCGCCGAGCGGCTGACCGAGATCCTCACGGAGCCGGGCAGCCCCGGGCGTGCCAACGGCCTCACCGCGCGCGCCGTCCCGATGTCCGAGGTACCGGCCGAGCTGGCCGCCGCCGACATCGCGATCTCGTGTACGGGGGCGACCGGACTCGTCCTCACCGGCGAGGCGGTCGCGGCGGCCGCGAAGGGCCGCGAGGACCGGGAACTGGCCCTGCTCGACCTGGCGATGCCGCGCGACATCGACGGCGCGGCCCACCGGATCGCGGGCGTCCACCTCGTCGACATCGAGTCGCTGGCCGACGCGTCCGCCGACGCCCCCATGGCGTCCGACGTGGACCAGGTACGCACCATCGTGTCCGAGGAGGTCGCGGCCTTCGGCGCGGCCCAGCGCGCTGCGACGATCACGCCGACCGTGGTGGCCCTGCGCACCATGGCCGCCGACGTGGTCGCCGCCGAGATCGCGCGGCTGGACGGCCGCCTCCCGGACCTGGACGACAAGCAGCGCGCGGAGATCAACCAGACCGTGCGCCGGGTCGTCGACAAGCTTCTGCACGCGCCCACCGTGCGGGTCAAGCAGCTCGCCAGCGAGCCCGGCGGTGCCGGGTACGCCGACGCGCTGACCAAGCTCTTCGATCTCGACCCCCAGACGGTCGCCGCCGTCAGCCGGGCCGACACGCGCGCGGACAGGCACGACACAGCACGGGAGCAGCGCTCATGACGCACCACGCATTGCGACTCGGGACACGGCGCAGCAAACTCGCCATGGCCCAGTCCGGACTCGTCGCCGAGGCGGTCCGCCAGGTCACCGGGCGGCCCGTCGAGCTGGTGGAGATCACCACGTACGGCGATGTCTCGCGCGAGCACCTGGCGCAGATCGGCGGTACGGGCGTCTTCGTCTCGGCGCTGCGCGACGCGCTGCTCGGCGGCGAGATCGACTTCGCCGTCCACTCGCTCAAGGACCTGCCGACCGCGCAGCCCGAGGGCCTGACCCTCGCGGCGATCCCGGTCCGCGAGGACCCGCGGGACGCGCTGATAGCCCGCGACGGCCTCACGTTCGAGCAGCTGCCCGACGGCGCACGGGTCGGTACCGGCTCGCCGCGCCGCATGGCGCAGCTGAACGCCTGGGCGCGGACGCTGGGCCGTCGTATCGAGACCGTGCCGATCCGCGGGAACATCGACACCCGCATCGGTTACGTCGAGAAGGGCGAGCTGGACGCGGTCGTACTGGCCGCTGCCGGGCTCAACCGTCTCGGCCGCATCGGCGAGGCGACGGAGCTCCTCTCGCCGGACACAGTTTTGCCCGCCCCCGGCCAAGGGGCGCTTGCGGTGGAGTGTGCCGCGACCAATGAGCACCTCGCCGCCCGGCTCGCCGAGCTCGACGACCCGTTCACCCGGGCCGCCGTGACCGCCGAGCGTTCCCTGCTCGCCGCCCTGGAGGCCGGCTGCTCCGCACCTGTGGGTGCGCTGGCCGATTTCCAGGCCGGCGAACGGGCTGTCACCGAAATGCGCCTGCGTGGCGTCGTCGGCACGACCGACGGCAGCGCGCTGGTGCAGCTGTCCACCACCGGACACGTACCCACCTCCCGCGACGACGTTTCTGTACCGGCGACCATGGGCCGTGAGCTCGCCGCCGAGATGCTCGCCAAGGGTGCGGCCGGTCTTATGGGGGAGCGAGCACTTTGAACCCCACCGCCCCTAACCACCCCGCCGTCGGCCAGGTCACCTTCCTCGGTGCCGGGCCGGGAGATCCGGGTCTGCTCACGCTGCGCGCCGTAGAGGCGCTGTCCCACGCGGACGTGCTGATCGCGGACCCGCAGGTGCTCGACGTCGTCCGCACGCATGCCCGGGCGAACGTGGACACACCGCTGCAGGCTTCAGCTGACGAGGCGTCAATCCCCGCCGATGTCCCCACGCTTCGGGACACGACCAATCTTGTCATGGGGGCCGCGCGCACCGGCAAGCGGGTCGTGCGTGCCGTGTCCGGAGACCCCGGCCTGGACGCCAATGTGGCCGAGGAGATGCTGGCCTGCGCCTCCGAGGGCATCGGCTTCGAGGTCGTGCCGGGCATCGCGGCAGCGGTCGGCGTGCCGGCCTACGCCGGTGTGCCGCTGCGCGACGCGCAGGGCACCGACGTCCGCTTCGTGGACGCCCGTACGGCCGACGACCGCTGCTGGTCCGAGGTCGGCGCGAGCGACGCGACCGCGGTCGTCTCCACCACCCTCGACTCGGTGGCCGCGGCCGCCGGCGAGCTGGTCGCGGCGGGCCGCAAGCCCGACACCCCGCTGACCGTCACGATCGCCGGTACGACCACCAAGCAGCGCACCTGGACCGCCACCCTGGGCACCATCGCGCAGACGCTGAAGGCCGCCAAGGTGCTGCCCTCGGCGGACGGCGGCCAGCCGGTCATAGCCGTGGTCGGCGAGCGCAGCGCCGCCGCGCAGCGGGACCAGCTCTCCTGGTTCGAGTCCAAGCCGCTGTTCGGCTGGAAGGTGCTCGTGCCGCGGACGAAGGAGCAGGCCGCCTCGCTCTCCGACCAGCTCGTCTCGTACGGCGCGGTGCCGCACGAGGTCCCGACGATCGCCGTCGAGCCGCCGCGTACGCCCCAGCAGATGGAGCGCGCGGTCAAGGGCCTGGTCACCGGGCGGTACGAGTGGATCGCCTTCACCTCGGTCAACGCGGTGAAGGCCGTCCGCGAGAAGTTCGAGGAGTACGGCCTGGACGCGCGCGCCTTCGCGGGCATCAAGGTCGCGGCCGTCGGCGAGCAGACCGCCAAGGCGCTGATCGCCTTCGGCGTGAAGCCGGATCTCGTTCCTTCCGGGGAGCAGTCCGCGGCGGGCCTCCTGGAGGACTGGCCGCCGTACGACCCGGTCTTCGACCCGATCGACCGCGTCTTCCTCCCCCGTGCCGACATCGCCACGGAGACCCTCGTCGCCGGGCTGATCGAGCTCGGCTGGGAGGTGGACGACGTCACCGCCTACCGCACCGTTCGTGCGTCGCCCCCGCCCGCCACGACCCGCGAGGCGATCAAGGGCGGCGGCTTCGACGCGGTACTTTTCACCTCGTCTTCGACGGTGCGGAACCTCGTCGGCATCGCCGGCAAGCCGCACAACGTGACCGTGATCGCCTGTATCGGCCCGGCCACCGCGAAGACCGCCGAGGAGCACGGGCTGCGCGTGGACGTCATGTCGCCCGAGCCCTCGGTGCACAAGTTGGCCGAAGCGCTCGCGGACTTCGGTACGGCCCGGCGCGCCGCCGCGATCGAGGCCGGTGACCCGGTCACCCGTCCGAGCGAGCGCCGGCCCGGATCGCGCAGGAGGGCTCGCAGTTGAGCAGTACGTACGGACGTTTCCCTGGTGCGCGGCCCCGCCGGCTGCGCACCACCCCGGCCATGCGCCGCATGGTCGCCGAGACCCGGCTCCACCCGGCGGACCTGATCCTTCCCGCGTTCGTCCGCGAGGGGATCTCCGAGCCGGTGCCGATCGGCTCGATGCCGGGCGTCGTCCAGCACACCCGTGACACCCTGCGGAAGGCGGCCGTCGACGCCGTCTCCGCGGGCGTCTCCGGGATCATGCTCTTCGGCGTCCCCGAGGACTCCAAGAAGGACGCGGCGGGCACGGCGGGCACGGACCCCGACGGCATCCTCCAGGTCGCGATCCGCGACGTGCGTGCCGAGGTCGGCGACGACCTGGTCATCATGTCCGACCTCTGCCTGGACGAGTTCACCGACCACGGCCACTGTGGCGTCCTGACGCCGGACGGCCGGGTGGACAACGACGCCACGCTGGAGCGGTACGCGGAGATGGCCCGCGTCCAGGCCGAGGCGGGCGTCCACACGGTCGGCCCCAGCGGCATGATGGACGGCCAGGTCCGGGTGATCCGCGAGGCGCTCGACGGCGCGGGCCACGAGGACGTCTCGATCCTCGCCTACACCGCGAAGTACGCCTCGGCCTTCTACGGCCCCTTCCGCGAAGCGGTGGGTTCGTCGCTGAAGGGCGACCGCAAGACGTACCAGCAGGACGGCGCCAACGCCCGCGAGTCCCTGCGCGAGCTGGCCCTCGACCTCGAAGAGGGCGCGGACATGGTCATGGTCAAGCCGGCCATGCCGTACCTCGACATCGTCCGGGATGTCGCGGAGTCCGTCGACGTCCCGGTCGCGGCGTACCAGATCTCCGGCGAGTACGCGATGATCGAAGCCGCCGCGGAAAAGGGCTGGATCGACCGCGACGCGGCGATCCTGGAGGCCCTGACCGGCATCAAGCGCGCGGGTGCGCAGAACATCCTGACGTACTGGGCGACGGAGGTCGCGCGCAACCTCTGAGTTCCGAGCGCTGAGCCCCCGCCGTCCACCTGGACGCGGGGGCTCTGTTCATTCAGTCCTCAGCCCTAGGCGTGCTGCGGCACCTCGTCCTTGAGCGACTCCCGGACCTGCCGACGCAGCTCCAGGCTGTCCGTGTGACCGTGCACGGACACAGCGTGCTCAGCGGCGGCACGGACGACCTCTTCCTCCTCGCCGGAAATGACAAGCGTGCAGTTCATTTCGCTGGGGTAATCCCGGCAATCGGCGACCTTGCGCATGACGCCACCACCTCCTCACCCCTCCAGTGTCGCCCCACGCGGGGCGCGCCGCACGCGCGCCGTGAAGGCCGACCAGGCGGCAGGGCTGACGGCCAGCTGTGGCCCGCCGGGGTTCTTGGAGTCCCGGATGTGGACGGTGGTGGGGGAGGTGGCGACCTCCACGCAGGCGCCGCCTTCACTGCCGCTGTAGCTGGACTTGAACCACTTCAGTGCGGCGTTCATAGATCTCCTAGCAGCTGGTCCAACAGGCCCTTGCTATCTCGGGGGTTGAGGGCCTGTGTCCGCAGCATCGCATACTTCATTGTCAGGATGCTGACCTCGTCCGGATGGGAGACGAATTGGCTGCCGCGTTGCGTTTCGGCGTAGGCGAGGTGCTCGTGGTCCGGGGTCTCCAGGAGGATGAACGGGCCGTCGAGGGCTGCGTGGGCATCGACGCCGAACGGCATGATCTGGAGGGACAGCCCGGGCAGATCGGCGCAGTTGCGCAAGTGCTGTAGCTGTTCCGCATAGACGCTGTCGCCGCCGAGTCGGTCCCTCAGCATGGCCTCGGAGATGACGAAGCTGGTCACGGGCGGCTGCTTCCGCTTCAGGATGTCCTGGCGCTCGATGCGTGCCGCGACCTGCTTTTCGATCTCGTCCTCGCTGAGTACGGGCACCCTGCTGCGGAAGACAGCCTGGGCGTATCGCGGGGTCTGGAGCAGGCCCGGGACGACCAGGATCTCGTACCAGGAGAGGCTGATCGCCTCCCGTTCGTGATCCATGTACTCCGCTGCCCACACCGGGAACTTCTCGATCTCCGGCATGTACTCGACGGCCACCGCCAGTACGCCCCGCGTTCCCAGTTCCAGGTCGATCCGATCGGCAAGATCAGGCTTCAGGGGCCGCCGTCCCTGCTCGATCGACGCGATCGTCTCCTCGCCGACGTTCAGGCGGTCGCTCAGCTCGCGCTGCGTGAGGCCGGACAGACGGCGGAACAGGGCCAGTTGGGCGCCTACGAGGCGCAGCGTCGTCGCGCTCTTCCGGCGACTGGGATGATTCCGGGGCTGCATGGGGACCCACTCCCACCATTTTCCGTGCCTCACGCGCGCAGAACCCGTACAGCGAATCTGTACGGGCTGACGTACTGCTTCAGCGTAGTTACACAGAGCAACCTGTGTGGCGTGAATGAGGATGGATTCCGGGAGCGCTTTTACCCGCGTACGCGCAGATCCGTGCCGGCGGCAAGGGAGTTCGCGCGCCGTGCGCTCGCCGACTGGGGCTTCGGTGAGGCGCGTACGCAGGACGCATTGCTGTGTGTGAGCGAGCTGGCGACCAACGCCGTGCGGCACGGCGTACCGCCGGGGCGCGGGTTCCGGCTCCGGCTCCTCCTGGCCGGTGAGGCCCTCGTACGGATCGAGGTGCACGACTCGGGGCCGGGGTGCCCGCGCGTCGCGGACCCGGCGGAGGACGGGGACGAGCGGGGGCGTGGCCTGCTGCTGGTCGAGGCCGTCGCAGACAAGTGGGGCGTCGCCGACCGGAACCCCGGCAAGATCGTCTGGTGTGAGGTCGCACCGGCTACGTAGCCGGGGACGTGGCGAAGTGGGCGTCGATCGCCGTGACGCGGCCCTGGGCGTCGAAGCGGATGCTGACCGGCGTGCCGTCCGGGAGGCCGACCCTGATGCCGTCCTCCGTCGGCTGCTGCGGCAGTCCGTGGCGCTCGAAGTAGCCCGTCACCACCTGCCGCTCCGAGCTCCCGAAGATGCCCGCGCCGGTCATCAGAATGCGGGGAAGGGTGACGGCGTCCGGTACATGGCGCGGGACCTGCGGGTCGTCCGGTACGAGGTAGAGCCGGGCCTCCGGGCTCGCCTGTACGCCGATGTAGCCCGTCGCGCCCAGCACGCTCATGGCGCCGAACGCAAGCGTCTCCGCGGCCATGCGCGGGTCCGGGGCACCGCCCAGGGGAACGAGCTCGTGCGTGAACTCGGGGACGCCGTTCTCGTGCCCGAACCGGCGCAGAGCGTGGGCCGCCCTGGCGACGGGAGCGTTGCCGAAGCCGGGGTTGGCCCAGCCCCACAGCCATGAGCTGTCTCTGACGTCCCAGGTGCCGAGGACCGATATGCGCAGGTCCTGGCCGCCCTGCCGATAGTGACACTGATCGAGATCCGCGCTCCAGTCGCCGGAGGGCAGGAAGGCGTTGAACGTTTCGAGCTGGTGCGCACCCCACGCGGCGTGCGGCTCGACGGTACGGACGAAGGCTTCACTGAATGCTGCGCTGCTCATCCTCCGACCCTACGGTCGGCCTGTACGCCCCGTGCAGCCCGCCCGGAACACAGCGGTGGCCGCCACCCCGAGGGGTGACGGCCACCGTCGCGTCGTGCCGCGGAGCGGTCAGAGGCGCTCGGGCGTCCGGATGCCCAGGAGGGCCATGCCCTGGTGCAGCGTGCGGGCGGTGAGGTCGCAGAGGAAGAGGCGGTTCTCGACCTGCTCGGGGGTGTCCGCCTTCAGGACCGGGCACTGGTCGTAGAAGGTCGTGTAGAGGGACGCGAGCTGGTAGAGGTACGCGGTCAGCTTGTGCGGCGCGTACTCCGCCGCGGCGTCCGCGACCGTCTCGCCGAACTGGTCCAGGTGCAGGCCCAGCGCCCGCTCGGCCGGGGCGAGCGCCAGCTCCGCGTGCGCGGCCGGCTTCGCGTCGCCCGCCTTGCGGAGGATGGACTTGATGCGGGCGTGCGCGTACTGGATGTAGACCGACGTGTCGCCGTTCAGCGACACCATCTGGTCGAGGTCGAACTTGTAGTCGCGGTTGGGGGAGGTGGAGAGGTCGGCGTACTTGACCGCGCCGATGCCGACCTGGGCGGCCCGCTCCTGGATCTCGTCCTCGGTGAGGTCCTGCGCCTTCTCGCGCACGACCTCGGCGGCCCGCTGCACCGCCTCGTCCAGCAGGTCCTCCAGGCGTACGGTCTCGCCCTCACGCGTCTTGAACGGCTTGCCGTCCGCGCCCAGCACCGTGCCGTAGGCCATGTTGTGCGCGGTGACGTCGTCGTTCAGCCAGCCCGCGCGCCGCGCCGTCTCGAAGACCATCTTGAAGTGCAGCGACTGGCGCACGTCCACGACGTACAGCAGCGTCGTCGCCCGCAGGTCGAGGACGCGGTTGCGGATCGCGGAGAGGTCGCTCGCCGCGTAGCCGAAGCCGCCGTCCGCCTTCTGCACGATCAGCGGGACCGGCTGGTCGTCCTTGCCCTTGATGTCGTCGAAGAAGACGACGAGCGCGCCCTCGGAGCGGACCGCGACGCCGGACTCCTCCAGCAGCCGGGCCGTCTCGGCCATCATGTCGTTGTACGCGGACTCGCCGACGATCTCGTCGTCCCGGATCTCCATGTCCAGCTTCTCGAAGACCGAGTAGAAGTAGACCTTCGACTCGTCCACGAACCGCTGCCAGAGGTCCAGGGTCTCCTTGTCGCCGGACTGGAGGGCGACGACCCGCTTGCGGGCCCGCTCCTTGAACTCCTCGTCCGCGTCGAAGACGGCGCGCGACGCCTTGTACACCCGGTTCAGGTTCGACATGGCCTGCTCGCCGTCGACCTCGTCGGCCGGGGCCAGCTCGCCGGGGTGCTCGATCAGGTACTGGATGAGCATGCCGAACTGGGTGCCCCAGTCGCCGATGTGGTGCCGGCCGACCGTCCGCTCGCCGGTGAAGTCGAGCATGCCGCGCAGCGCGTCGCCGATGACCGCCGAGCGCAGGTGGCCGACGTGCATCTCCTTCGCCACGTTCGGCTGCGCGTAGTCGATGACCGTGAGGCCCGGCTCGTCCTTCAGGGGCACGCCGAGCCGGTCGCCGTCGGCCGCCCGGGCCGCCAGTGTCTTCACGATCGCCTCGTCGGTGAGCGTGATGTTGAGGAAGCCGGGGCCCGAGACCTCGATGTCCTTGATCAGCTCGGGCGCCGAGATGCCCTCCACGACCTTCCCGGCCAGCTCACGGGGGTTCCCCTTGAGCTTCTTCGCGAGCGCGAGCATCCCGTTGGCCTGGAAGTCGGCCCGGTCGCTACGTCGCAGCAGCGGGTCCGCGGCGCCGGCCTCCGGCAGGGCTGCCGAGAGGGCGTCCGCGACGCGCTGATTGACCGTTGCGGCGAGAGAAGGGACCGAAGCCATGAAGTGCTGCCGTTCCGTTGGAGTGGACTGGAATCCCGTGGTGTAAAGGGTTTGCCAGTCAGTATCCCACGGCGGTTCCATTGATTTTTCATCTGGGAGAATGGAACGGCCAGGCCCATGACGGCGGGCCGCAGGCGATCAAGCGAAGCGCAGAGGATCAAGAGGAAGGGCCGACCGTGGCTCAGAGCACCGAGACAACCGACTGGGTCTCCCGCTATGCGGACGAGGTCATCGCCGAGTCGGAGCGTCGCGCGCCTGGCAAACCGGTCGTCGTCGCCTCCGGCCTGTCCCCCTCCGGCCCGATCCACCTGGGCAACCTCCGCGAGGTCATGACCCCGCACCTGGTCGCGGACGAGATCCGCCGCCGGGGGCACGAGGTGCGCCACGTCCTGTCCTGGGACGACTACGACCGGTACCGCAAGGTCCCCTTCGGCGTCGAGGGTGTGGACGACTCCTGGGCCGAGCACATCGGCAAGCCGCTGACCAGCGTCCCGGCCCCCAAGGGCTCGGCGTACGCGAACTGGGCCGAGCACTTCAAGGCCGCCATGGTCGACGCGCTCGCGCAGCTCGGCGTCGAGTACGACGGCATCAGCCAGACCGAGCAGTACACCTCCGGCGTGTACCGCGAGCAGATCCTGCACGCGATGAAGCACCGCGGCGACATCGACGCGATCCTCGCCCAGTACCGCACGAAGAAGGCCCCGGCGAAGAAGTCGCAGAAGCCGGTCGACGAGGCCGAGCTGGAGGCCGCCGAGGGCTCCGGCGCGGCCGGTGAGGACGACGGCAGCGGCGGCGGCGCGGGCTACTTCCCGTACAAGCCGTACTGCACGGCCTGCGGCAAGGACCTCACCACCGTCACCGCGTACGACGACGACACGACCGAGCTCACCTACACCTGCGCCTGCGGGCACGGCGAGACGGTCCGGCTGAGCGAGTTCAACGGCGGCAAGCTGGTCTGGAAGGTCGACTGGCCCATGCGCTGGGCCTACGAGGGCGTGATCTTCGAGCCGAGCGGTGTCGACCACTCGTCTCCGGGGTCGTCGTTCCAGGTCGGCGGCCAGATCGTCGGTATCTTCGACGGCAAGCAGCCGATCGGCCCGATGTACGCCTTCGTGGGCATCAGCGGGATGGCCAAGATGTCCTCGTCGAAGGGCGGGGTGCCGACCCCGGCCGACGCGCTGCAGATCATGGAGCCGCAGCTGCTGCGCTGGCTGTACGCGCGCCGCAAGCCGAACCAGTCGTTCAAGATCGCCTTCGACCAGGAGATCCAGCGGCTGTACGACGAGTGGGACCGGCTGGACGCCAAGGTCGCCGACGGCTCCGTGCTGCCGGCCGACGCGGCGGCGTACACCCGTGCCATCGGGACCGCGGCGGGCGAGCTGCCGAAGACGCCGCGCCCGCTCCCGTACCGCACGCTCGCCTCGGTCGCCGACATCACGGCCGGCCACGACGAGCAGACGCTGCGCATCCTCAGCGAGCTGGACCCGGAGAAGCCGGTCACCTCGCTGGACGAGGTCCGGCCCCGGCTGGACCGCGCCGAGCAGTGGATCACCAGCCAGGTCCCGGCCGACCAGCGCACCATCGTCCGCGCGGAGCCGGACACGGAGCTGCTCGGCTCGCTGGACGACCAGGCGAAGGAATCGCTCCGGCTGCTGCTGGACGGCCTGGACGAGCACTGGTCGCTCGACGGCCTGACGCACCTGGTCTACGGCGTGCCGAAGGTCCAGGCGGGCTTCTCCGCGGACGCCACCGCGAAGGAGCTGCCGCCGGAGATCAAGACCGCCCAGCGGTCGTTCTTCGCGCTGCTGTACCGCCTGCTGGTCAGCCGCGAGACCGGCCCGCGCCTGCCCACGCTGCTCCTCGCCGTGGGCGCGGACCGGGTGCGGAAGCTGCTGGGGGCGTAAGGGGTACGTACTCCGTCAGGGGCTCGGGCGCGCGTCGCTCGGGCCCCTGCTCGTGCGCGTGGTCAGGCGATGTGCTCGCTCTCCATCTCCTGGCGGAAGCGGGCGCGGAAGTCACGCAGATACGGCCGGAGATAGTTCTCGCTCAGTGGGCCGGCACCGTCCTTGCCCGTGACGTTGTACGTGTTGAGCAGGTAGCGGGCGAACTGGTGCGGGTCCGGGAAGTCGTTCTTCTCGGCCAGGTACGCGCGGAACGCGACGAAGAACTGTTCGTCGCGGGAGAGGCCGTCGGGCAGCGTCGCCACGGGCGGCTCGGGGACGTACTCCGGCTCGGGTACGGCCGCCGTCCGCTGCTCGGGGAGCGGGACCGGTGCGCCCGCGTTGCCGAGGGGACGGCTGCGGCCGGGGCCGACGGGGATGGTGAGCTGGGGGGCGGTCTCTTCAGGGACGGGGGCGGTCTCTTCCCTGGCCGGGGCGGGCGCCACGACTCGCTCGACCGGCGTCGGGTGCTCCCGGGGCGCCACGTCGAGCTCAGTCCGGTGTACCGAGCCCTGCGGCTCACGTACCGGCTCGGCCCCCGCCGCATCGATCCCCGCCGCCGCGAGCCCCGCGGGTCCCGTTTCCGCGAGCGGCACGCCGTACCGCGCCAGCCGCAGCGGCATCAGCGACTCCACCGGTGCCTTGCGCCGCCACGCGCGCCCGTACCGGGACCGCAGCCGCGCCTGATACACCAGCCGGTCCTGCTCCAGCTTGATCACCTGCTCGTACGAGCGCAGCTCCCACAGCTTCATGCGGCGCCACAGCCGGAACGTCGAGGGGAAGGCGAGGAGCCAGCGGGAGAGCCGGACGCCGTCCATGTGCTTGTCGGCGGTGATGTCCGCGATCCGGCCGATCGCGTGCCGGGCGGCCTCGACCGCCACGACGAAGAGGACCGGGATCACCGCGTGCATCCCGACACCGAGCGGGTCGGGCCAGGCCGCCGCGCCGTTGAAGGCGATCGTCGCGGCCGTCAGCAGCCAGGCGGTCTGGCGCAGCAGCGGGAACGGGATGCGGATCCAGGTGAGGAGGAGATCCAGCGCCAGGAGGACGACGATCCCCGCGTCGATGCCGATCGGGAAGACGTACGAGAAGGAGCCGAAGCCCTTCTTCTCGGCGAGCGCACGGACCGCCGAGTACGACCCGGCGAAGCCGATCGCGGCGATGACCAGCGCGCCCGCGACGACCACGCCGATCAGTATTCGGTGCGTCCGACTCAAACGCATCGCGGCCACCCGCGATCCCTCCCCGCACTCGGCTGACTGGCGCGCCTAGCGTGGCACACCCGTGCAGCCGGGTGCGGAGAGGGCGGCAGGCGTTACGCGAGTGGTACGCCCGCGGTGCGGATATGTGCTTACTTGTTCGCCTTGTTGATCTCGTAGACGGCCTGCTTCGCGGCCTCTTCCGCGTCCGCGAGCATTTCCTTGTCGTCCGGGGCCTTCGCGCCGGCCAGGCCCGCACCGTTGAAGTTGATGGTGACCACGGCGTTGGCGGTACGGGCGACGACCGTCTGGTTCTTGAAGTCGTTGCCGTCCTTCTTCAGGTCGTACGTCACCGTGGTCGCCTCGTCGCCGATGCCCTTCGCGGGCTCGCTCTTGACGTTCTTGGCGTCCTTGGTGCCCTTGGCCGCGTCGACCTGCTTGTTGTAGAAGCCGGTCGCCCGCTTGTCGCCGGAGCCCAGCGCGGGGTCGGAGTCGTAACGCTGCAGGTTGACGGCGAGCCAGCGGAACTGCGTGCCGTTGATGCCGCCCTTGCCCTGCCGCTCCTCGCTGCTCCAGGTGCAGGTGCCGTGCGCGGAGGTGTCGCTGCTCTTCCCCTCCTCACCGCTCTCGTCCTTCACGGCGGGCAGCATCTTCTTGACGCGGTCCTTCGTGATGGCCGTGCAGGGGTCGGGGAGCTTCTTGAACTTGCCCGGCGCCACCTTCGGCGAGGAGCTCGGGGCCGCGGACTTCGAGGCGGAGCCGCCCGAGTCCTTGCCCGAGTCGTCGGAGCAGCCGGCGACGAGCATCACCGGTACGGCTGCGCAGGCGAGGTAGCTGGCGAGTCGCTTGGCTGAACGGTGCATGGTTCCTTCGCTGTTCGTCGTCGTGCGAGCGGCCGTTCCGCGCGCAGGGCCCGGGTGGCCCCTGCGACGCACGGTACGTGGCGGACGGGCGCCGGTTGCCGAATTGTGGTGTTACTCGCCGACGGTAACCGGTCAATCCGACCGTAACCGGTCATTCGGTCCAGTGCGCGGCCAGCTCCGCGGCCAGCGCGCGGGCCTTTTCCTGCAGCTCGCGACGGTCGGGAAGGACGGACTTGTCGGTGGACCACTGGTCGTACTCGATGGTGACAATCACATTCGACGAGCGGAACACGACCGTGACGTCACGGTGCAGGCCGGAGTCGGCGGTGACCAGCGCGTCGTCCAGGAAGGCGGCGTCGCCGAGGCCGGTGAGCGGACGCGGGGCGAGGCTCGCGGCGTCGTCGGGGGAGCCGGAACCGGGGGAGCCGGAGGGGTCGGGCGAGCCGGAGGAGCCCGCGGAACCGGGGGTGTCGCCTTCGGCCGTACGGGTGTCCGAGGGGCGGTTGCCGCTGCCGGCGCTCTTCCCGGAGTCGCCGTCCCGGGCGTCGCCGGGGGCGTCGCCAGCGGTGTTCCCGGCGGTGTTTCCCGTGCTGCTGTCGGCGGTTCGGGAGCCGTCGCGCTGCGCGCTGCCGGCCGTACCGGCCGAGGGGTCGGCGGTGGGTCCCTTCCCGCCGGCGGGGCGGCTGCCGCTGTCGTCACCGGTGCCCTTGCTGCTCTTGGGGTCCTTGCTGCTGCCCTTGCCGTCCTTGCTCGCGGACGGGGTGGGGGTGTGGGCCGGGGTGCTCGACGCGTCGGTCGGGATGTGGGCCGCGAGCTCCTTCTTCGCGTACAGCTCCTGGGCCTTGTCGTCGTCGCTGAGGGAGCCGTCGTACGAGACCACGCGCTGCAGGTCGATGTTCAGGTGGCGGGTGCCCTCGGAGGTCTCCCGCTTCCAGTGGCAGCCGACCCGGCGGTCGGTGTCGAAGGTGACATCGGCCCGGCCGCGGTAGATCTTGTCGGCCTCCGCGCGGGTCTCCGGGGTGCCGTCGGTGGGCAGCAGGCTGCGCAGCGTGCTGCGGGCGGGCAGCCCGCACGGCTCGGGGAGCGAGTCGAACTCGCCCGGCTCGGCGACCGGCGCCGACGACGTGCTGTCGCCGCCCTTGGCGTCCTCGGCCCCCGTATCGGTGTCCGAGCTGCCGGAGCAGCTGGTGAGCATGGTGGCCAGCGCCACGGCAGCCGCCACGGCGGCCCCTCGTACGGACGACCTTCGCTGCACCGTCCCCGGCTCCTTCCGTACGAAATCCGGTTGCCGCTGAGCAGCGGCTGATGGACACAATGTCTACCGCACGCATCGCCGCACCCGCCGGTCCGTTGTCGCTGATCGGGTGCATTATCCAGCTTTTGCGTTTTTGCCGTTACATACCTTTTGCTGTCATCTGATGGCTTTTGCTGTGCACTGTTATCCATCCGCTGTGCACTGTTGTCCATCTCACCGGGGGAACGAGGAAGTCATGTCGTACGTGGAAGTGCCCGGCGCGCAGGTGCCGATCCGGATGTGGGCGGACCCGGCCACGGTCGAGGGCGTCGCGCTGCAGCAGCTGCGCAATGTCGCCACGCTGCCGTGGATCAAGGGCCTCGCCGTGATGCCGGACGTGCATTACGGCAAGGGCGCCACGGTCGGGTCGGTCATCGCCATGCACGGCGCGGTCTGCCCGGCGGCGGTCGGCGTCGACATCGGCTGCGGCATGTCCGCGGTCAAGACCTCCCTGACGGCGAACGACCTCCCCGCCGACCTCTCCCGCCTCCGCTCCAAGATCGAGCAGGCCATCCCGGTCGGCCGCGGAATGCACGAGGACCCGGTGGACCCGGGCCGGCTGCACGGCTACGCCACGGCCGGCTGGGACGACTTCTGGTCCCGCTTCGACGGCATCGCGGATGCGGTCAAGTTCCGCCAGGACCGGGCCACGAAGCAGATGGGGACGCTCGGTTCGGGCAACCACTTCATCGAGTTCTGCCTCGACTCGGACGACTCCGTCTGGCTGATGCTGCACTCCGGCTCCCGGAACATCGGCAAGGAGCTCGCCGACTTCCACATCGGCGAGGCCCAGAAGCTGCCGCACAACCAGGGCCTGGTCGACCGCGACCTCGCCGTCTTCATCGCGGACACCCCGCAGATGGCGGCGTACCGCAACGACCTCTTCTGGGCGCAGGAGTACGCCAAGCACAACCGCGCGATCATGATGGCCCTCTTCCAGGACGTCGTCCGCAAGGAATTCAAGAAGGCCCGCCCGACCTTTGAACCGGTCATCTCGTGCCATCACAACTACGTGGCCGAGGAGCGGTACGACGGCATGGACCTGCTCGTGACCCGTAAGGGCGCGATCCGGGCCGGGAGTGGGGACTACGGGATCATCCCGGGGTCGATGGGTACGGGGTCGTACATCGTGAAGGGGCTCGGGAACGAGAAGTCCTTCAACTCGGCCTCGCACGGCGCGGGCCGGAAGATGAGCCGCAACGCCGCGAAGAAGCGCTTCTCGACGAAGGACCTGGAGGAGCAGACGCGGGGTGTGGAGTGCCGTAAGGACTCCGGCGTGGTCGACGAGATCCCGGGCGCCTACAAGCCCATCGAAAAGGTCATCGACCAGCAGCGCGACCTGGTCGAGGTGGTCGCCGAGCTCAAGCAGGTGGTGTGCGTGAAGGGCTGAGTACAGCCCTGTACGTGCTGCCTGCTGGCCCCGGACGGCTTGTACGTGTCCGGGGCCAGCTGTATGTCGCTTGTTGCTTGTCGCTTGTTGCTTGTCGTGCAGGGGTGTTGGGTGAGCCCTCGCGTGGTCAGCTTCCGCAGCCGCAAGCCGGAGCTTCCTGGTCCGTCTCAAGGGAAGCGGGGCTGCTTGTGCAGCAGCCGTCCGCGGTGGAGTCGAGGGCCGCGCTCTTGCCCATCCGGTCGGCGTCGGCCTTGACGACGTAGACCTCCCAGGGCTCTTTGCCGGGGCCGTGGACCCAGACCTTGTCCTGGAGGGCGTAGCAGCAGGAGGTGTCGTTCTCCTCGAAGGTGGCCAGCCCCGCGTCCTTCAGGCGGTCGGTGGCCGCGGTGACCTGGCCGGTGGTCTCCACCTCGACGCCGAGGTGGTCCAGGCGGGTGTCCTGGCCCGCCTCTCCCTCGATCAGGACGAGCTTCAGCGGTGGCTCGGTGATCGCGAAGTTGGCGTATCCGGGGCGGCGCTTGGTCGGCTCGACGCCGAACAGCTTGGCGTAGAACTCCACCGAACCTTCGAGGTCGGCGACGTTGAGGGCGAGCTGAACACGGGACATGGCGGTCTCCCTGATCGGGCTGTATTGAAGTTCGTCAATGCCAGCTTGCGCCGTGAATCGAAGTTCGTCAACATAGAGGAATGTCGAAACAAGAGCTTGAGGTGCTCGGGCGGACCGAAGAGTGCTGTCCGGGCCTGCTGACCGCCCCGCTGGACGCGGACCAGGCCGTGGAGCTGGCGAAGGTGTTCAAGGCCCTGGGTGACCCGATCCGGTTGCGGCTGCTGTCGATGATCGCGTCCCGTGCCGGGGGAGAGGTGTGCGTCTGCGATCTGACGCCGGCTTTCGACCTGTCCCAGCCGACGATCTCCCACCATCTCAAGCTGCTGCGCGAGGCCGGTCTGATCGACTGCGAGCGTCGCGGGACGTGGGTGTACTACTGGCTGCTGCCGGAGATGACCGACCGGCTCGCCGGTCTCCTCACCCGCCCTGCCGGTCAGCCGCTGCCCGAGCGGCCCGCCGAAGCCGGGGCCGCCTCATGACTGCCGAAACCGCGCCCACCGCACCCGTGGCGGCCCGGCTGTCGTTCCTGGACCGCTACCTCGCGGTGTGGATCCTGGCCGCCATGGCCGCGGGCCTCGGGCTGGGCCGCCTCGTGCCCGGTCTCGGGGACGCACTGGCGAAGGTGACCGTCACCGGTGTCTCGCTGCCGATCGCGCTCGGCCTGCTGGTGATGATGTACCCGGTCCTCGCCAAGGTCCGCTACGACCGGCTGGACACCGTCACCCGCGACCGCCGCCTGCTGATCCCGTCCCTCCTCCTGAACTGGATCGTCGGCCCGGCGGTCATGTTCGCGCTCGCCTGGCTCTTCCTTCCGGACCTGCCGGAGTACCGGACCGGGCTGATCATCGTGGGCCTGGCCCGCTGCATCGCCATGGTCATCATCTGGAACGACCTGGCCTGCGGTGACCGCGAAGCCGCCGCCGTCCTCGTCGCGCTGAACTCCGTGTTCCAGGTGATCGCGTTCTCCGCGCTCGGCTGGTTCTACCTCTCCGTACTGCCCGGCTGGCTCGGCCTCGAGCAGACGGGCCTCGACGTGAGCGTGTGGGAGATCGCCCGCAGCGTGCTGATCTTCCTCGGCATCCCGCTGGTCGCGGGGTACCTGACCCGTCGCCTGGGCGAGAAGGCCAAGGGACGCTCCTGGTACGAGTCGCGGCTGATCCCTCGGATTGGCCCCTTCGCCCTGTACGGGCTGCTGTTCACCATCGTCGTCCTGTTCGCGCTCCAGGGCGACGCGATCACCTCGAAGCCGGTCGACGTGGTGCGGATCGCGCTGCCGCTGCTGGTGTACTTCGCCGTCATCTGGGCCGGCGGCATGGCCCTGGGCAAGGCCGTCGGGCTGGACTATCCGCGCACGACGACCCTCGCGTTCACCGCTGCGGGCAACAACTTCGAGCTGGCCATCGCCGTGGCCATCGCCACCTTCGGAGCCACTTCCGGGCAGGCCCTGGCCGGTGTCGTCGGCCCGCTCATCGAGGTGCCCGTACTGATCGGCCTCGTGTACGTGGCCATGGCGACCCGCCGCTTCTTCCCCCGCCCCGCCGGATCGGTCGAGGCGTCCACCGCTGAGGAGAATTCCGCCCGTGTCTGATCACCGGAAACCGTCGGTGCTGTTCGTCTGCGTGCACAACGCGGGCCGCTCCCAGATGGCCGCCGCGTTCCTCACGCATCTCGCGGGCGACCGCATCGAAGTCCGCTCCGCCGGCTCCGCCCCGGCTGACCGCGTCAACCCTGCCGTGGTGGAAGCGATGGCCGAGGCCGGCGTCGACATCACGGCGGAATCCCCGAAGATCCTCACCACGGACGCCGTGCGGGCATCCGACGTGGTCATCACCATGGGCTGCGGCGACGCCTGCCCGGTCTTCCCCGGCAAGACCTACCTGGACTGGCAGCTGGCGGACCCCGCCGGTCAGGGACTCGCTGCGGTACGGCCGATCCGCGATGAGATCCGGTCCCGCGTCGAGGGCCTGATCGGCGAACTGGTGGCGACAGAACGGAACTGACGCTCGGGCCCGGAACCGCTTGCCCTCGGTCTCGCACCTTGCTCGACCTATCGAAATTCGATAGATTCCCATCGAGGATCGATGGAAGGATGGGGCATGGGAAAGCTGGTAGTGCATGCGCTGCGCGCCGTGCTCGTGGTGGTGCTCGCCGGCACCGTGTTCGTACAGGCATTGATGGCGTGGGCGTTGGTCAGCGGGAACGACCCGGAGGACGGGTCGCTGCCGCTGACCCCGCTGCGCGTGATCACGCTCCTGGGCATGGTGGCGGTCCAGGTGGCCCTGGTCTGCGTATGGCGGCTGGTGACGATGGTGCGACGCGGGACCGTGTTCTCCCATGCCGCCTTCCGGTACGTGGATGTCCTGATCGGCGCGATCGTGGCAGGTGCCCTGGTGTGGTTCGCGGTCACCGCCGTCAACGCGCCCGGCCAGCGGGCCGACCCGGGCGTCACCGTCATCATGGGCGGGATCGGCGTCGGCATCCTGGGAGTCGCGCTCATCGTGCTCGTACTGCGGATGCTGCTCGCCCAGGCCGTCGCGCGCGACGTCGAAGCGGCGGAGATGCAGGCCGAGTTGGACGAGGTGATCTGATGCCGATCGCCGTCGACATCGACGTGATGCTGGCCAGGCGGAAGATGTCCGTGGGCGAGCTCGCGGACCGCGTGGGGATCACGCCCGCCAATCTGGCGGTACTCAAGAACGGCCGTGCCAAGGCGGTGCGCTTCGCGACGCTCGCCGCGCTCTGCGAGGCGCTCGAGTGCCAGCCGGGCGACCTGCTGCGCTGGGAGGCCGAGGACGCCGCGGGCGGCTGAGGACCGTCGAGTACCGCAAGGTGATCGAGCGGCAGAGCGACCTCGGTTGCAGGTTTAGCGGGCGTCGTTCACCGGTGGGAGTGATACCGGACTGGTCACCTGAACGATTGCGGTCGCTGCGCGGTGAGCAGGCTGACCAGGGCAATGGTGTCCCCGGTGTGCAGGAGAATGCCAAGCCGCGGCCTGTTCATGGCGCAGTGTGACGAGGGTGCGTTGCTCAGCTTTTCCGACGTCGCTTGAGTTGACCTGTGCCGAGTGGGCCGCCCCTGGTGAAAGCGATGCACGCGCCTCGGGTGAGCCGGGGCGCCTTCGTGGCCACCGGTGCGGCACATCCCACTGAACCATCGGCGAAAGGCATGTCCCTTGCGCGGGAAGAAAATCAGCTTGGCTCTGGCCGTTGTGTCGGTCATCGCCGTGAGCGGACCGGCGTCCGCTCTGGCCTCCGGACCGGAGGAACGGGCGACTGCCCGGACAGTCGACGCCTCCGGACAGAGCGGGGACTGCCCGCAGCTCTCCAAGAAGCTCGCTTGGTACGGCGACAACCGCGCCAAGCTCCAGAAGATGATCGACGAGCGGGGTACCTGCTCGGGCCACCACAGGCAGCGTCCCGTCGCCGCGTTCGACTGGGACAACACCGTCGTCAAGAACGACATCACGGATGCCACGCTCGCCTGGGCGCTCAAGCACGACAAGATCCTGCAGCCCAAGAGCTGGCGCGAGACCAGCAAGTGGATGACGGCCGACGCCCACCGGGCCCTCACCGAGGCATGCGGCACGTCCGTGCGCCCCGGCAAGCCGCTGCCGACCTCCACGGACACCGGCTGTACGGACGAGATACTCGATGTCTACCTCGAGGCGAAGACCTCGGACGGGAAGACCGCCTTCGAGGGGGAGTGGAACCACCGGCGCACCGTTCCCGAGTACGTCTGGGTCACCCAGCTGTACGCCGGAATCCGCCCGGCCACCCTCACCGAGTACGCCAAGCGGGCCCGGGCCGAGAACCTCGCCGCGCCCATCGGCCACGAACAGACCGTCGGCACGCACAAGATGGCCGGCTACGTCCGCTACTACGAGCAGCAGAAGGACCTGATCCGCACGCTGCGGAAGGCGGGCTTCCAGGTGTACGTCGTCTCCGCGTCCGCGGAACCGATCGTGCGGGCCTGGGTGGACGAGCTGGACTTTGACCGCGAGCACACCATCGGCATCCGCAACATCGTCAAGCACGGCAGGCTGACCACCGGCGTGCAGGGCTGCGGCGACGTCAAGGACGGCCGGGGCGAGGTGCTGACCTACATCGACGGCAAGCGCTGCTGGATCAACCAGGAGATCTTCAAGGTCAAGGGCGCCGACGCCTGGAAGAAGCAGGACCGGGCGCACCGCATCGCGTTCGGCGCGGGCGACGCCGAGACCGACGTCACCTTCGTCAACGACGCCACCGCCGGGCATCTCGCCGTCAACCGCAACAAGGCCGAGCTGATGTGCCGCGCGTACGACAACGCCGACCGGCGCTGGGTCATCAACCCGATGTTCATCGAGCCGCTGCCGCGCAAGTCCGGTACGTACCCCTGCGCGAGCACGGCGTACACCGCGGAGGACGGCACGGGCGAGCCGGTCCGCCGCCCGGACGGGACCGTCGTGCCCGACCAGGAGGACCGGGTGTACGGCGGCTGAGCACGCCGATGCGGCGGGTGGGGGCACGCCCTGCCCGCCGTTGCCACACGGCGCGATCGCTCCCGCGCCGTCAGCCGCGTGCAGGGCTGGGCACAGGACGTGCCGTTCCCGGCACGTCTCGGTCCCATGGCGTCAGGTCCGGTCGCTTTCCCCCTCGCCGTCACGCCGCGTGGCGGGAGCCGTCAGGCTGTCCTGCATTTCCTGGTGGCGGGTCCGCAGAGGCCGGAGGGTGATGTGTCCACGCCGAGGCAGCGCACGGGGAACCTGCCTGCGGAGACGACGGAGCTGATCGGGCGGCGGACAGAGCTGGTGGAGATCCGCCGGCTGCTCACCGAGGCGCGGCTGCTGACCCTGACCGGGGTCGGTGGGGTGGGCAAGACGCGGCTGGCGCTGCGGGCCGCGTACGAGGCGCAGCCGTCCTTCCGGGACGGGGCCTGGTGGGTGGAGCTCTCCCCACTGCGGCGCGGCGGCTCCCTGCTGGCGCACACCATCGCCGAGGCGCTGCCGCTCGCGGACCAGACGACGCGTCCGATGATCGATGTGCTGGCCGAGTATCTGGCGGAGCGCGAGACGCTGCTGGTGCTGGACACCTGCGAGCACCTGGTGGACGAGTGCGCGCTGGTGGCGGAGGCGTTGCTGGCGGCGGCGCCGGGGCTGCGGATCGTGGTGACCAGTCGCCGTCCCCTGGGCATCGCCGAGGAACGGCTGCTGACCGTCGCGCCGCTCCCCGTGCCCGAAACCAGCGAGCACGAGGCCGTGGAGGAGGCGGACGCGGTCGCCCTCCTGGCCGCCCGTGCGGCCGAAGTGGTCCCCCGCTTCACCGTCACCGACAGCAACCGGCCGGAGCTGGTACGTCTGTGCCGGCGCCTGGACGGTCTGCCGCTGGCCATCGAGCTGGCCGCCGCCCGGCTGCGCGAGATGTCCATGACCGAGCTGGCCGAGCGTCTGGAGGACCGTTACGCGGTCCTCGGCACCACCGACGAGCTGGTGAGCGACGCCGAACCTCCGTGGCATCAGGCGCTGCGTACCGCGATCGGCTGGAGTCACGAGCTGTGTTCCCCGGCCGAGCGGCTCCTCTGGGCCCGGCTGTCGGTCTTCGCGGGCGGCTTCGACGCCGGGGCGGCCATGCGGGTGTGCGCCGACGCGCACCTGCCCGGCAGCGAGATCCCTGACCTCCTGAATGCGCTGGCCGACAAGTCCCTGTTGATCTGGCAGCCGACCGGGGGTGGCGAGCGCTACCGGATGCTCGACACCATCCGCGAGTACGGCGCCGGCTGGCTGCGCGGCCTCGGCGAGGAGGACGCACTGCACCGTCGGCACGTCGTCCACTACGCGTCGCGGCTGCGCGTCTTCGCCGACCGCTTCCTCACTTCCGAGCAGGTACCGCTGTACCGGGGACTGGTCCCCGAACGGGAGAACTTGCGCGCCGCCCTCGGTTACACCCTCGACAGCGGCGGTGCCGACGCCGTGGCGCTGACGGCGGTGATGTGGCCGTACTGGACCTGCGCCGGGCAGCCCCGCGAGGCGGGCCACTGGATGGATCTGGCGCTCGAGCGCGCACCCGAGCCGTCCGCCGACCGGTTCACGACCCTGGCGTGGAGCTGCACCTATGCGACGTACCGGGGCGAACACGCGACGGCGCGGTGGTTCGCGGACGAGGCGCAGGAGGTCGCCGACCGGCTCGGCGATCGCCGACTGGCCGGCTATGCCGCCATGAGCCGCGGGATGGCGCTGGCCTACGCCGGCGAGCCCGACGCGGGCCTGGACCTGCTGCACCGGGCGACCGAGGTCTTCCACGACCTCGGCGACGCCTCCGGCATGTGCCTGGTGGCGATCCGTCGCTGCGTCGCCCATGCCAGTGCGGGCGACGCCGATGCCGTCCTCGCCGCTGTCGCCGAGGCGCTCGACCTGCTCGGCAGTGAGGAAAGCTACTTCACGGCGTTCGTCCTCATCTGCCGCGGCATCGCCCAGGTGATCTCCGAGGACACGACCGCCGCCGGCCAGGCCGGGCGCCGCGCCGTTGAGCTGCAGTCCGCGCGCGACGACCTGCTCGGCGTAGCGTCCTCCCTCAGCCTGCTGGCCTGGGTGGCTGCACAGGAGGGCCGGCACCGCCGCGCGGCCTGTCTGTTCGGCGCGGCGGACGAGGTGTTGGCGCTGGCGGGCGCGGCGCCGTTCGTCGGCAACCCGAAGCTGGGGGCACTGCACGCCCGGTTCGAGGCCGTCGCCCGGCAGGCGCTCGGCGACCAGCGGTACGAGGCCCTGCACCACCAGGGGGCGCGGCTGCCGCGCTCGACCGCCGTGGACTTCGCCGTACGCGACCTCGACGCGCTGCCCACCGCCCGCGGCGAGGCCACCGGGGCCGACCCGCTCACGCACGGCGAGCAGGGTGCGCAGCGCCCCCTCTAGGAGCTGCTGCCGCCGGGCTCCGTTGGGCTGTCGTCAGTCGATTTCGGCGGGTGGTGGGGTGGGGGCGGGGGTGTTGAGGGCGTAGGCGATGGCGGTGGTGGGGGCGGTGTCGTAGCCGGTGTGGAAGGCGGTTTCGTAGGCGGTGTCGCCGAGGAGCCGGCGGGCCCGGGCCTCGCAGGCGTCGCGGGCGGCGATGAGTTCGGGCATGCCCATCTGGGGGGTGCCCAGGGTCTGCCAGGTCTGCTCGGCGATGCCGAGGAGCCGGGCGGCCTGCTCGGCGTGGCCGGAGGCGACGGTGGCGGACGCGAGCAGGTCGAGGGCCATGGCGATGCCGAGGCTGTCGTTGAGGCGGTGCTTGCCGTCCAGGGCGGTACGGGCATGGGTCATGGCCTCCCCGGGCCGTCCCAGTCCCAGCGTGGCGAGGGCGCGCATGTAGTCGCCCCAGGCCCGGGCCCAGGTCTCGCCGCGCCGGCCGGACTCGGCGCACAGGTCGTCCGCGACGGCCACGGTGTCGGCGAACTGCCTGAGATGGGCATGGACGAAGGCCCGGGCCGCGCGTGCCAGGAACCACGCCGCGTCGTAGCGCCCGCTGCGCGGCCGGGTGTGCGGTGAGGCGTCGAGTACCTCGGCGGCCCGTGCCTGGTGACCGCTGACGGTGAGGCTGCCGCCTTCCAGGTAGGCAGCGGCGACCAGCGCGGTCCCGTCGGTGGTGCCGGCCGTGGCGGTGCGGAAGGCGGTGGCCAGGCGGAGGCTGGTCTCCGTGTCCCCCTGGGCGATGGCGGCGATGCCGCAGGCCCACAGGGCTCTCGCGCGTACGGGTGTGGGGGTGGTGTCGAGTGCCAGGGCCCGGCCCAGGTAGTGCCGGCCGTCCCGGGCGAAGCCGCAGGCGAACCAGAAGAACCACAGGTCGCCGCCCAGTTCCAGCGCGCTCCGGCCGTCCCCCTCGGCGAGGCAGTCGTCGAGGGCGGCGCGGAGGTTGGCGTGCTCGGCGACCATCCGGTCGTGCCAGGCGATCTGGTCCGGTCCCATCCAGGCGGCATCCGCCCGGTGAGCCAGGGCCCGGTAGTACTCCCGGTGGCGGCGGCGCAGCGTACGTTCCTCGCCGAGGCCGCGCAGCCAGCCCGCACCGTATTCGCGGATGGTGTCCAGCATCCCGTAGCGCTGCCCGGCCGGCGTCGGCGCCCTCCCGTCCCCGGCCGGCTGCCGGATCAGGATGGACTTGTCGACCAGCGCGGTGAGCAGGTCCGGGATCTGTGCGTCCGGGAGGTGCGCGTCGGCGCAGACCCGGCGAGCGGCCTCGGCATCGAAGCTGCCGGCGAAGACCGAGAGCCGGGCCCACAGCAGGCGGGCGGCCGGGCGGCACAGCTGGTGGCTCCAGCCGATCGCGGTGCGCAGGGCCTGGTGCCAGGGAGGTTCGGCGCCGTCCACCACCTCGTTCGTCTCGCCGAGGACCGCGAACCGGTCCTCCAGCCGCTTCACCAGGTCGGCCACCGGCCACTCGCTCAGCCGGGCCGCGGCCAGCTCGATGGCCAGCGGCAGTCCTTCCAGCCGCCGGCACAGGGCCACCACCTCGGGCCGGTTGGCATCGGTGACCGCGAATCCGGGCACCGCCTCGGCGGCCCGCGCGGCCAGCAGCGCCACCGCCTCCGCCCCGTCGACCGCTTCCACCGCGTCCGCCCCGGTGGGCCCCGGACCGTTTGCCGCCGGCACCGGCAGCGGCTCGACGGTGAACACTTCCTCGCCGGCCGCGCCCAGAAGGCGTCGGCTGGTGACCAGGACCCGCAGCTTCGGTGCGGCCCGCAGCAGCGCCTCGACGACCATGGCGCAGTCGTCGGTCAGGTGCTCGCAGGTGTCCAGGATCAGCAGCAGCTCGCGGTCGGCGAGGTACTCGGCCAGTACGTCGGTCATCGGCCGGGTCGTCTGGTCGGCCAGCGGCAGCTCCTCGGCGATGATGTGCGCCAGCAGCGGGCCCTGGCGCACAGCCGAGAGCTCCACCCACCAGGCGCCGTCCGGGAATTGCGGCTGTACCTCGTACGCGGCCCGCAGCGCCAGCCGCGTCTTGCCCACGCCGCCGACGCCGGTCAGCGTCACCAGCCGGGCCTCCCCGACCAGCCGGCGGACCCGCGCCAGCTCGGCCCGCCGCCCGACCAGCTCCGTCGCCTCCGCGGGCAGCTTTCCCGCCCGTCGCCCGCGCCTGGTCACGATCGCACCTCTCCCCGTATCCGGGATGGGAGCAGTCTGCCGAGGCCCGCCATGCCGAGTGACGATTACGGGGAAAGCGACCGTTTGTGATCATTGCGGGCCGCCATCGTGCGGGAGCAGCCCATCGATGAACA
The DNA here is from genome assembly GCF_044544685.1 of Streptomyces sp. NPDC053542. NCBI lineage: Bacteria > Bacillati > Actinomycetota > Actinomycetes > Kitasatosporales > Streptomycetaceae > Streptomyces > Streptomyces sp. NPDC053542. Next base: position 528,791 of record NZ_JBITXL010000006.1, on the reverse strand, counting down.
GCAGTGCACACCGTAGGCTCGATCGGCCGGGCTAATTAAAGGAATTGCACGTTCGAGTGACTGTTTTCCAGTCAGGGGAATTGCGGGGATGGACTGGCGGGTTTTTCTCTTTTGGTGTGACGGTTCCGCTGGGAATGTCGGTGCCAAGTGTGAAGCGCGTGTGTTTCATCGGCCGTTGGATGCGGCCGGGGCGTGACACACGGGAGAGGAAAGAAAGATGCGGGTTTTGCATTCCGGCCGTCGTGCGGGTCGGTGGCCGGCGGCGGTGGCGGCCGCCGGTGTCCTCGGGCTGACGGGCACGCTGGCCTTCGGCGGGGCCGCGGGGGCCGCCGGCGGCGGGGCCGGCCGGTCGGCGCACGAGTGCGGCAAGGAGACGCTGAGGGGGCAGTACATCTACCAGTTCACGGGGATGAGCGTCGCGGGGAAGAAGCACGAGCCGGTGGCCGAGGCCGGGACCGAGTGGTACGACGGGCACGGCCGGATCAAGACGATCAGCACGACCAGTGAGAACGGGAAGAGCGACGGCAAGGTGCACGGCACCGGTACGTACACGGTGAAGTCGGATTGCACCGGGACGGCAACGTACGAGGCTGCCGGGGAGACCACGCATTACGATCTCTACCTGGATCCCGAAGGGAAGAAGTTCACCTTTGTCGGCACCGATAAGGGGAGTTCTGTTTCGGGTGCGGAAACTCGGGTCTTCGATTAGCGCGGGAAGACAGTGAGAAAGGGCCGGGCCCCGGCGGGGGCCCGGCCCTTTCGGATGTGGCAGGTGGGGCGTGGGTCAGGCGGTGGGCTGAACCGGGCCGGCCGGGGGGCCTGCCTGGTACAGGGCGAGCCAGGTGGTGGGGTTGACCACGCCGTTCGGGACGAGGTCGTGGTCGGCCTGGAAGTGGGCCACGGCGGCCATCGTGTTGGCGTCGAAGGTGCCGCTGAGGTTGTTCCAGCCCAGGTACTGGCGGTTGGCCAGCAGGCACTGGACCTGCGAGACCTGGTCGCCCGCCGCGCCGAGGGCGACGGTGCCGCGGTCCTCGGAGAAGGCGCAGGCGGCGGGGCCGTGCACGACGTTGTCGCCCATGGCGGCGGAGGCGGGAGTGGCGAGCAGGCCGGTGGTCAACAGGCCCGCGCCCGCGGCCAGTACGGCCGCACGCTTGAGGGCCCTGCCGGGCCTGCGGAAACGGGGGGTGGGGATACGGAAAGTGCTCACGCTGCCCGCGTGCCCAGTAGGGGGAAAATCATGTGGGGTGAGGATTGTGGATCTTGTGAAGGTCCGCCGCCCGAGGTGTACCGCGCGGCGTGCGGGGCACGCCGCGCGCCGCCCTACGCGTCCGCCGGGTACCAGCGCAGTTCGACGGTGTTGCCGTCCGGGTCCTGGACGTAGAGGGACTCGGCGGTGCCGCGGGCGCCGAAGCGCTTGCCGGGGCCGTCGAGGACGGTGAACACCCCGGAATCGATGACCTGTTGCCAGTCCAGGGGCGCGACGACCAGGCAGAGGTGGTCGACGTTCCGGCCGGAGCCGGGGGCGGTGGACGCGTCGTCGGGAGCCCGTACCAGGTCGATGATGGTCGTCGGGCTCACCCGTACGGACGGGAACGGCACCTCGCCCGCCCGCCATTCCTCGACCCGGACCGGTTCGAGGCCGAGCGGGCCGCAGTAGAAGTCCAGCGCGCGTTCGACGTCGGCGACGTTGAGGACCAGGTGGTCGAAGGCGGTGACGGTCACGGGAGCGGGGCTGGCGGGCATGCTGTGTTCCTTCTCTGGGAGTACGGACACGGAACCGGTCAGGACTCGCGGTGGACCTTCGTGTTGGACGCCTGGGCGCGCGGGCGGACGACGAGGAGGTCGATGTTGACGTGGGCGGGGCGGGCGACCGCCCAGGCGATCGTCTCGGCCACGTCGTCGGCGGTCAGCGGCTCGGCGACGCCCTCGTACACCTTGGCGGCCTTCGACTCGTCGCCGCGGAAGCGGGTGAGCGCGAACTCGTCGGTCTTCACCATGCCGGGGGCGATCTCGATGACGCGTACCGGCTGCCCGCACAGCTCCAGGCGGAGCGTCTCGGTGAGGACGTGCGCGCCGTGCTTGGCGGCCACGTAACCGCCGCCGCCCTCGTACGTGCCGTGCCCGGCGGTCGAGGAGAGGACGACGACCGTGCCGTCGCCGGTGGCGGTCAGCGCGGGCAGCAGCGCCTGCACCACATTAAGCACGCCGAGGACGTTGACCTCGTACATCGCGCGCCAGTCGGCCGGGTCGGCGGTGGCCACCGGGTCGGTGCCGAGCGCGCCGCCGGCGTTGGCGACCAGCACGTCGCAGCGGTCCAGGGAGGCCGCGAAGGCGTCGACGGCGGCGCGGTCGGTGACGTCGAGGGCGTACGCCTCGGCGTGCGGGAGCTCGGCGGCCAGCGCCTCGATGCGGTCCTTGCGGCGCGCGGCGAGGATCACGCGGTAGCCGGCCTCGGCGAGCTGCCGGGCGGTCGCGGCGCCGATGCCGCTGCTCGCTCCGGTGACGACGGCGGTACGGGCGGCGGCGGTCATAAGTGCTCCTCGGCGTACGGGCGTACGGATGTACGAGTGGGCGGTACCGCGGTCAGGATATGCGGAGCGGGACCGCGGCCCCGGCCGTCACCGCCCCCGCGGCGCGTACATGATCACGGCCATGCCGGCCAGGCAGACCAGGGCGCCGGTGACGTCCCAGCGGTCGGGCCGGTAACCGTCCGCGACCATGCCCCAGGCCAGTGAGCCGGCGACGAAGACGCCCCCGTACGCGGCGAGGATGCGGCCGAAGTCGGCGTCCGGCTGGAGCGTGGCGACGAAGCCGTACGCGCCCAGGGCCAGGACGCCCGCGCCCGCCCAGATCCAGCCGCGGCTCTCCCGTACGCCCTGCCAGACCAGCCACGCGCCGCCGATCTCCAGGAGCGCGGCGAGGACGAAGAGGACGGCGGAGCGGACGATCGGCATGCGGGCAGCGTATGCGGGCGCCCGGCCGGAGCGATGACGCGGACTCCTACGGCGCCGCCGCCGTGGCCGGTGCCTTCTCCGCCGGCCCCGTCCAGTGCAGCAGGGCCGCCGCCAGGGCGTCCGCGCGGGCCGCGCGGTCCATGGTGTCGGTGGCCCAGGCGATGTAGCCGTCCGGGCGGACCAGCAGCGCGGTGCGCCGGTGGCTGCGCCAGGTGCCGTGCACGACGCGGCTCGCGTCCCGGCCGCCCAGCTCAGGCGTCTCGTAGGCGGGGGTGATCAGGACGAACCGGTTGCCGCGCAGCGCTTCATAGAGGCGGCTGCCGTCCGCGAGCCGGATGTCGGGCGCGCGCCGACCCGTCAGCGGGTGGTCGCCGCGGTGGCGTCCGTACGCGATGCCGATGCCGGTGATCATCGAGACCGCGCGGTGGGTCACCGGCGGTACCCGCTTGATGAGCTGCGTGGCCAGCATCCGCGCCACGTGCTGCGTGCGGGTCTGCAGCAGCGCGAACCGGATGAGCGCGCCGCTGGAGCGCAGCACCATGCGGCCCACCGGGTGGCGTTCGGCGTGGTAGCTGTCCAGCAGCGCGTCGGTGGCCCGGCCGCGCAGTACGGCGATCAGCTTCCAGCTGAGGTTGGCGGCGTCCTGCAGGCCGGTGTTCATGCCCTGGCCGCCGGCCGGGGAGTGGACGTGGGCCGCGTCGCCCGCGAGGAAGGCCCGGCCCACGCGGTACTCGGGGACCTGCCGCTCGTCGCTGTGGAAGCGGGACATCCAGCGGGCCTCCTGGATGCCGTAGTCGGTGCCGTGGGCGAGCCGGGTGAGCTCGCGGACCTCCGCCAGGTCGACGGGCGTCTTGTCGTCGGCCTGCCGGCGGCGGTGCCAGGCGATCACCCGGAACCAGCCGTCGCCGAAGCCCGCGATCAGGGCGAAGGCGTCGCCGGTGGCCTTGGCGACGAGCGGCGCGTCGGGCTCGTCGGTGAGCCGGACGTCGGCGAGTACGACGGACCGGATGACGGCCTTGCCGGGGAACGGCAGGCCGAGCGCCCGGCGGACGCCGCTGTGCACGCCGTCGGTGCCGACCAGGTAGGAAGCGCGGTGGCCGGCCGTGCCGCCGCCTTCGGTGCGGACCGTGGCCGTGATGCCGTCGGCGTCCTGGTCGATGCCGGTGAGCTCGTGGCCGTACGCGAAGGTCACGCCGGCCTTGCGGGCCCGCTCCTCCAGTACCCGCTCGACCTCGAACTGCGGGGTGACCAGGATGAACGGGAAGCGGGTGGGCAGCTCGGTCGGGTCGATCGCGACATCGGCGAACAGCTGGAGCGAGGTCACCGGGTGGCCGGTGTCGATCACTTCCTCGGCGATGCCACGGGCGTCGAACTGTTCCAGGGTGCGGGCGTGCACGACCAGGGAGCGGGTGAGGTTGCTGATCCCGGGGGCGCGGCGCTCCAGCAGGGTGACGTCGAGGCCGGCCTCGGCGAGGTCGCCGGCGAGCAGCAGGCCGGTGGGCCCGGCGCCGACGACCAGGACGTCGGAGGTGGGGTGCGGGACCGCCGCGCGGGCGGTGGTGCGGGCGGTGCTGTGGGGCTCGCGGTTCATGGCCGCCTCCTTTGCCAACACATGTTGGTCAACGCTTGTTGGCCGCTTATGGGCAACGTAGAGCGGCTCCCCTGGCGTGTCAACAGGTGTTGGCCTACGCTTGTTGACATGCCCGACAGAGCCCCTTCCGGTACCGAGTCCCCGGTCCGTCCCCGCCGCTCCGACGCGACCCGGGCGGCGATCCTCACCGCGGCGCGCGACCGCTTCGCCGCCGAGGGGTACGAGCGCGCGACCATCCGGGCCATCGCCAGGGACGCGGGCATCGACCCGTCCATGGTCATGCGCTACTACGGCAACAAGGAGGGCCTGTTCGTCGCCGCCACCGAGATCGACCTGCGGATGCCGGACCTGACCGGGGTGGACCGCGCCGAGCTGGGCGAGCGGCTGGTGCGCCACTTCCTGGACGTGTGGGAGCACGACGAGCGGCTGACCGGCATGGTGCGGGTCGCCGTGACCATGGAGGCGGGCGCCGAGCGGGTGCGGTCGATCTTCCGCGACCAGCTGGAGCCGGTGATCGCGGCGGTCTGCCCGGTGCCGGACGAGGAGGCGGCGGTGCGGGCCGCGCTGGTCGCCTCGCAGATCCTGGGCATGGCGCTGGCCCGGTACGTCGTCCGCATACCGCCCGCCGTGGGGCTCGGCCACGACGAGGTCGTCGCCTGGCTGGCGCCGACGGTGCAGCGGTACCTGACGGCGGAGCGGCCCTGAGCTGCCCCGCTCCGCTCAGAGCGGTGTCGCCGCCTGGAGGACGAGGAAGAGGGCGACGGTGGCGTTGACGGAGGAGAGGGCCGAGGCGAGGGTGCCCGCCGCCGCGACGAGGGCGGCGATGCCGGCCGGGGTGAGCGCCGACGGCCAGCCGCGGACCGGCGGCCCGGGCCGCAGCAGCGCCGCCACCCGGCGCGGTACGGGACCCGGAACGGCGAACGACGCCAGCCCAGCCATCGGCGCGTGCCGGGTGATGAGCGCCGCCTTGCCCACCGCGCGCGCCGTCACCCGGCGGTCGCCGACCGCCTGCGCCGCCTCCTCGTCCGCCCAGCGCTCGGTGCAGAACTCCGTGGCCGTGCGCAGCGGCAGCAGAAAGGGGTTGGCGCGCGCGGCGAGCTGTACGGCCAGCAGGTAACGGTGGTGACGGCCCGCCAGGTGCGCGCGCTCGTGCGCGAACAGGGCCCGCCGCTCGCGCGAGTCCAGCCGGGCCAGCATCGCGGTGGAGACCACGATCCGGCCGGGCCCCGGCCGCCGGGCCGGCAGCGCGTACGCGTACGGCGCGCCGTCCGGCAGGACCGCGACCCGCGAGCCCGGCAGCCCGGCCAGCGCGCGGGCCGCCCGGCGCCGTACGCGCAGATGGCGCCAGAGGGTACGGACGCCCGCGACGGCCACCGCGGCCAGCGCGGGGATCGCCGCCCTGCCCGCGATCTCGTCGTACGGGACGGCTGCGCGGACCTCCGGGTCGGACCAGCCGTCCGGCAGCGGGTTGCCGGGGAGCTGGGCGGTGCCGACGACCATGATCAGGCCGAGGCAGAGGGTGCTGCACACGGCCAGGACGGCCGCCACGCCGGCCAGCAGGCAGGTGGCGCTGCGCGGGTGCAGATGCTGTTCGGCCAGGCGCGCCACCGGCCACGCGGTCAGCGGGAGCACGAGGGGCAGGAAGACGAACACGCCCACGGGTCAGTCCCCGGCCGCGGGGCCGTCGGGGTCCTCCGCCTCGTGGAGCAGGCCGCGCAGCAGGCGCTCGTCGTCGGGGGAGAGGGCCGTGACGAAGCTGGCCAGCACCGCTTCCCGGTCGGCCTCGGCGTCCAGTACCCGGCGCATGCGCAGCGCGGCGAGCCCCGCCTCGTCGGACGCGGCCTGCCACACGAAGGCGCGGCCCAGGCGCTCGCGGGTGACGGCCCCCTTGGCCAGCAGCCGGGAGAGGATGGTCATGACGGTGGTGTAGGCGAGGTCGCCGTCGAGACGTTCCTGCACCCAGGCCGCGGTCGCCGGGCCCGAGGAGAGCCGCAGGACCGACAGGACCTGTGCCTCCAGCTCGCCCTGGCCGCGCCGGCGCGCTCCGCGGTCCACTCCGTCGTCTCCCTCCGCTGCCCCGGCCGTACGTGTGGTGGTCGCACGGTCCGTGGGGCGGCCATCGTACTGAGGTGAGCCCGGGGCGTACGCCTGGTCTTCACCCGTTGTTTCTACAGTGCTGTAGATTCAAATCGGCCGCGCCGCCGGCCGGTACGCTCATGGGGCCCTCCGTGCGGAGGGGGAAGAGAGGACCGGGGATGTTCGGGATCAGTGAGATCGCGCTGCTCCTCATCGTTGTCATCGTGGTGCTCGCGGCCAAGCGGCTGCCCGATCTGGTGCGGTCGGCCGGCAAGGCGACCCGCATCCTGAAGGCCGAGACCAGGGCGATGAAGGACGGGGTCCATCCCGACGACGACGGTCCGCCGCCGCGCGTCATCAAGGCGCGGCCCGGCGACGTGATCAACTCCCGTACGCAGGACGGGGAGCCGCGCTCCCAGGGCGAGCCGGGGGCCCGCGGCTGAGTGCCGGCGGGCCGCACCCGGCCCCCGTCAGGCCGAATCGTTACAGGTCGAACTCGGCCGGCGGGATGTCCAGCGCGAAGCAGACGTCGCGCACGACGGCCTGCTCGGTCTTGTCGAAGTCGCCGTCCGCGCCGCCGATGACGATGCCGATCTGGATGACGGCGCGCGCCTCGGCCGGCTTCTTCTTCACCTTGCCGATCTCCTGGAGCACGCTCACCCGGCCGAAGTCGAAGTCGGCGACGAGCTTGTCGAGGTAACCGTCGAAGCGGCGCTGCAGATCGTCGGCGGGGAAGTTCTGCAGTACGTCGTTCGACATGATCAGCTGAGCGACGCGGCGGCGTTCGGAGGCGTCGACGCTGCCGTCCGCCGCGGCCACCAGTGCGCACATCGCCATGCTCGCGTCCCGGAAGGCGCCGCTCTTCAGGTCGTTCTTCTTCGCCGTCAGCTGCGTCTGCATCGTCTGGGCGGAGTCCTTGATCCGGTCCCACAGGGCCATGTGCTGCTCCTCGTCGTCGTTGCTCGTCCGCCGCGCGGCGGCGCGCCGCAGAGCTTAAATCTACACGTGTGTAGAAGTTAACGGGACGTACGGGTGCCCGCCCGAGGAGAGGAGAGGGGTGGCGGCGGTGTCAGACCAGGTCGAGACCGCCCTCGACCACCTCGTGGGCCACTTCGGAGAGCAGCCTGCGGTGCGCGCGGGCGTGGCCGCGCAGCAGGGCGAAGGCGCCGTCCATGGTGAGGCCGTGGCGGGTGGCGAGCACGCCCTTGGCCTGCTCGATGATCACCCGGCTGTTCAGCGCGTACTCCAGCTGCGAGCTCAGCGTCCGGCTCGCGTGCAGCTCGTGGTCGCGCACCAGGATCAGCGCGGTGAAGTCCGCGAGGGACTGCGCGAGCGCCGCCTTCTCCTCGGACAGCGGGGCGTCCGCCGCGGAGTTCAGCAGGACGAGCGCGCCCACGGACCGCTCGGCGGTCCGCAGCGGGAAGGCGGCGGCGCGGCTGTACCCCAGCTCCAGCGCCCGCGGCGCATACCGCGGCCAGCGCTGCCTGGTCGCCGGGCGGTCGAACGCGATGCCGGGGAGCGGCCGGCCGCTGAGGCGGCTCTCCGTACCCGGGCCCTCGCGCCACTTCAGCGCTTCCTGCTTCAGCATCTGCACGCCGTCCTCGGAGCCGGCCACCTGCGGTTCCGCCCGGTCGTCGGCGGCCCCCACCGCGCCGGCGGCGCGCACGCCGAGCAGCCGGGGGCTGCATCGTGCCAGTGTGGCCAGCAGTTCGGGAGTCTCCAAGGGCGTGCCCGCGGTACCTCCGGACAGTTCCACGAACACGTCGGCGATCTGCTGTGCCGGTGTCGTCATGACGCCCCCTTCAGGCGAGTCGCAGCGCTCCGCGAACCTTGCGTCATCTTTGCCGGTCAGGCAAGACGGAGCCTTCCGTGCACGATCCGTCGCGCCATTTCATTCACGGGTACCCCGTCGGCGTAAGCCTTCGCCTTGACCAGCGCGAGCGCGTCCTCGACAGGACAGTGGGCCTGTACGGAGACCATGCCTGCCGCCTGGTGCACCGTGTCCCGGTGGTCCGTGCCGCCGTAGAGCTCCGGATCGGCGTCCGGACCGAGCAGTACGGTGCGCACCAGCGCTTCGGTGATCTCGGTGAAGACGGCGGACCTGGCGATACCGGGCCGGGGGTCGAAGACGGCCAGTGAACCCAGGCAGCCGTCGGGAGTCTCCAAGGGTACGGCGACCACCTCGCCGAAGCCCAGTGCCGTCACGGCCGGGCCGTAACCGGGCCAGCGCCGTTCGAGGGCGGGCCCGGCGGCGGTGACCCGGCGGCGGCCGGCGGCGGCGTCCCGGCACGGGCCCTCGCCGAGGATGTACTCCAAGTCCTGGGCGGCGCGCGAGGAATCGTCGGACGCGGCGACCGCGAGCTGGCTGTGGTCGGAGCCGAGCAGGGCGAGCGCCGCGCTGTCCGTGCCGCAGGCGTCCGCGACCACGCTCATGAACGGGGGCTGCGGGCCGGCGGGCGCCCGCCAGTTCTCCAGCCGGCGGGCGTACGCCTCCTGGAGATTGGCCGAAGAGCGATGGCTGGCGGCCGCCTTGCGGTGGGTGGCCGCGAGCCGGAGATGGAGCGGGTGACCGGTCTGCTCCGCGAAGTGTTCCTGCTGGGCGGCCAGCGCTTCGGCGCGGTCCGCGCGTCGGTGCGCCTCGGCCGCACGATGCCGTGCGGCCGCCGCCTTTCCGGACGGGCCCCGCGTTTCCATATGGGCAGCCTACGCTGGCTTTCCGCCATCGGCCCGGGCATCGGGCACTTCTTCCATCAACAGGACGACGCCGCCGTTGTACCCGTCGAACGGCGAGCACGCGACCGTGCACTGGATGGCCCGGCCGATGCGGTTCACGGCCGGGAAGCCGACGGGGCCCGTGCGCCGGCCGTGGTCCAGGCACTGCTGCACCATGCCCCGCAGCTGATCGGCGGGCAGCCCGAAGTCCAGTGAGAAGAACGGCTCTTCGACGACCTCATCGGCGCGCAGCCCCCACAGCTCGGCGGCGCCGCGGTTCCAGCTCTTGACCCGGGTCTCCCGGTCCAGGACCACCACGCCGGCCCCGACGCTGGTCAGGACCGCTTCGAGGAACGCGCGGGCCTCGTCCAGCTCCTCGGTGCGGATGCGCATCTCCTCGTTCATGGTCTCCAGTTCCTCATTGCCCGACTGGAGTTCCTCGTTGGTGGTCTCCAGCTCCTCGTTCGTGGACTGGAGTTCTTCGTTCGTCGTCTCCAGTTCCTCGATGCTGGACTGGAGTTCCTCGTTGGTCGTCTCCAGCTCCTCGTTGGTCGACTGCAGCTCTTCGTACGCGGTTTCCAGGTCCTCCCGGACCCGCTTCACCTCCGACCGCAGCTGCGTGGTCACGGTGACGTCGGTGAACGTGATGCTCGTGGCGGCGGGCGTCCCGTTCGCCGACATCAGCGGCTGGATGAGGATGTCGAAGTACTGCAGCTCCTCGCCGACCCGCCGCTCGGCGCCGTTGACCCGCAGGGTACGCCGCTCGTGCACGGCCTGCTCGATCAAGGAGCGCAGCTCGACCGGGCGGTAGGAGATCTCCAGGTCCTGGAACGGGCGGCCGATGTCGTTCGAGGTGAGGGAGAAGTGGCTGCGCGCGAGGTTGTTGATCATCACCACGATCCCGTCGACGTCGACGGCGACCGACGGGGCGGGGGCGGCGTCCAGAATCAGGTCGCGCAGCTGGCGGTTGCGGGCGAGCGAGTGGGCCTCGGGGTGGCCGCCCGCGCGGATCTTCACGGGGGCGGGGTTGTACGGCGGGCCCGACTCGCCCGGACGGCGCCGGAAGACCCGCTGGCGCATGCTCATGACGTCGAACCGGTCGGCGTCGTTCAGCAGCATCTCCGCCTTCCCCAGGAAGAGGAAGCCGCCCGGACGCAGCGCGAAGTGGAAGCGGTCGATGATCTGGGTCTGCGTCTCGACGTTGAAGTACATCAGCGTGTTGCGGCAGAGCAGCAGGTCCAGGCGGGAGATCGGGGCGTCGCGGGTGATGTCGTGCCGGCCGAAGATCACCCGGCGGCGCAGATCGGGGCGGAAGCTGAACTGTGCGCCGTTCTGCTCGAAGTACTTGTCCCGCAGCTCCGCCGGCAGCCCCTCCAGGGCCTTCGCCGGGTAGAGCCCCGAGCGCGCGTCGCGCAGCGCCTCTTCGTCGACGTCCGTGGCGTAGATCTTGACGCGGTTCAGGCACTCCTCGATGCCGAGCGCCTCGGCGAACATGATCGCGAGGGAGTACGCCTCCTCGCCGCTGGAGCAGCCCGCGCTCCACACCCGGATCTCCTGCCCGGGGTCCGCCTGCGCGAGCAGCTCGGGCAGCACCTCGCGCTGGAGGAAGGCCCAGGCGTCGGGATCGCGGAAGTAGGAGGTGACGTTGATCAGGATGGTGTTGAAGAGCGCGCCGAATTCGTCCGCGCTGATCTCCAGCAGGTCCCGGTAGTCGGTGTAGGACTCCACGTTCACCTCCGCCATCCGCTTGCGGATGCGGCGGCCCAGGGAGGATCTCTTGTAGCCGGTGAAGTCGAATCCCCGGGTGTCCCGGAGAAAGCCGAGCAGCGCCTCCAGCTCCTCGTCGGCCTCGGCTTCCCGTGCGTCACCCATCACTGCCTCTTGGTCTCGACCAGGCCGCGGATCACCGCGGCGATTTCTTCCAGGGGTAGCACGAAGTCCACGGCCCCCGTCTTCACGGCCGCCTCCGGCATGCCCCGGAATTCTGCCGTGCGGGGGTCTTCGGCGATCACGGTGCCACCGCGCGACTTCACCGCGTCGACGCCCATCGCGCCGTCGGAGCCGGAGCCGGTCAGGACGCAGGCGATGGCACGCGGGCCGTAGGCGCCCGCCACCGATTCGAAGAGGAGATCGGCCGAGGGGCGCACGAAGTGCACCAGCCGGCTGGTGCTGAGCGTGAGGATGCCGTCGGGGCCGACGAGGAGATGGCGGTTGGGCGGGGCGATGTGGACGACACCGGGGAGGGCCTGCTCACCGTCGTCCGCCAGCTTGACCCTGAGCGTGGTGCGCCGGGCGAGGACCTCGGCGATGACCGTGGCGTGGCGGGGATCGAGGTGCTGCACGACGAGGAGCGGGACGGGAAGCCCGGTCCCCAGCTCCTCCAGGAGCACGCTCAGTCCGTGGATGCCGCCGGCCGAGGAGGCGACCGCCACGATGGCGAAGTTCTCCGGCGCGGACTCGTCGTGGTCCGGTGCGGACGCGTGTGCCGTCACACCTGCGAGCCTAGTCCGCTCCACCCGTGGAAGGGGAAGCAGGAAGGCCGGGGAGTACTGGTCCGGATACGCCGTTCGGTGTGGTCGGGGCTCCGTCGTCCATCAGGGCCACACCAGGCAGTACGCCTGATGTCCGGCCTCGTGCAGACGGTGGCTGAAGTCCTGCCATTCGTGGAGGAGGCGGTAGACGGCGAAGGCGTCGCGCGGGCCGCCGCGGTCGGGGACGGTGGACCAGATGAAGGCGGCGGCGCCCACCGACTCCTCGCCGACGCCGCGCAGCGGGTCGACGACCGTCATCGGGAGCTTGACCACGGCGTAGTCGGGGTGCAGGACGACCAGTTCCAGCGGGGGAACCTTGGACAGCGGTATGCCTTCTATACCGGTCAGCACCATCGCCGCCATGGTCTCCGGCTTGATCTTCGTGAACATCCCGCCCATGCCGAGCTCGTCGCCGCCCAGCTCTTCGGGGCGCATCGAGATCGGTACCCGGGCCGCGGTGGCGCCGTCGGGAGCGCCGAAGTATTTGTACGTCACCCCCATGCGCCCGCCTCTGCTGCTGGTCCCGCTGTTGTTCTCCGGGCCGACCTGCCCGGTGCCGCTCTGCTCCGCACGGTCCTGCTCGCCGCTGTACTCCGCTCGGCGGTGGCGGCCGCGCCGGGCGCGCTCCGGGCCCCGGTCATCGGTCCCTTCGCCCAGTTCGCCACCGCGATGCATATCTCCACCCGACCACTCGCAGCCTCAGCCGCGCAACCCGATCATCGTCTCAGAGACCTCCCCCGTCACCGGCGTGTGAAACGCCCGGCCGCGCGCCCCCGTGCGCCTCTGAGACCATTGCTTGCGTGACTCACTCGTACGATGCCCCAGTTTCGCAGACGCTCTTCGACCGCGCGGCCGTCGTGACGCCCGGCGGCGTGAACTCTCCCGTGCGCGCGTTCCGCGCCGTGGGCGGTACGCCCCGGTTCATGGTGTCCGGTACCGGTCCGTACCTCACCGATGCCGACGGTCGTGAGTACGTCGACCTCGTGTGCTCGTGGGGACCGATGATCCTCGGCCACTCCCACCCGCAGGTCCTCGCGGCCGTGCAGGACGCCGTCGCGCGCGGCCTGTCCTTCGGCACGCCGGGCGCCGGCGAGGTCGAGCTCGCCGAGGAGATCGTGGACCGGATCGAGCCGGTCGAGCAGGTCCGGCTGGTCTCCTCCGGTACCGAGGCGACCATGTCGGCGATCCGGCTGGCCCGCGGCTTCACCGGCCGCCCCAAGGTGATCAAGTTCGCCGGCTGCTACCACGGACACGTGGACGCCCTGCTGGCCGCGGCCGGTTCGGGCGTGGCGACCTTCGGGCTGCCCGACACGCCCGGCGTCACCGGCGCGCAGGCCGGCGACACGATCGTGCTGCCGTACAACGACATCGAGGCCGTGCGCGCCGCGTTCGCCGCGCACGAGGGCCAGATCGCCTGTGTGATCACCGAGGCGTCGCCCGGCAACATGGGCGTGGTCCCGCCGCTCCCCGGCTTCAACCAGGGCCTGAAGGACCTGTGCTCCGCGAACGGCGCGCTCTACATCTCCGACGAGGTCATGACCGGCTTCCGGGTGAGCAAGGCCGGCTGGTACGGCATCGACGGGGTGCGCCCCGACCTGATGACCTTCGGCAAGGTCATGGGCGGCGGCTTCCCGGCCGCGGCGTTCGGCGGCCGCGCCGACGTGATGGCCCACCTCGCCCCGGCCGGCCCGGTCTACCAGGCGGGCACCCTCTCCGGTAACCCGATCGCCACCGCCGCCGGCGTCACGCAGCTGCGGCTGCTGGACGACGCCGCGTACGAGCAGGTCGACGCGGTCTCCGCGGAGCTGCGCGGGCTGGTTTCCGAGGCCCTGACCAAGGAGGGCGTGGCGCACCGCGTGCAGGTCGCGGGCAACATGTTCTCGGTCTTCTTCTCCGACGAGGACGTCACCGACTACGAGAAGGCCAAGGCGCAGGAGTCCTTCCGCTTCACGCCCTTCTTCCACTCGATGCTCTCCCAGGGCGTCTACCTCCCGCCGTCCGCCTTCGAGTCGTGGTTCGTCTCCACCGCGCACGACACGCAGGCGATCGAGCGGATCGCGGCCGCGCTGCCGGCCGCCGCCCGGGCCGCCGCCGAGGCCACCGCATGAGCACGGGTGCCGAGAACGACGACATCACCGTCGTCCACCTGATGCGCCACGGCGAGGTGCACAACCCCGACGGCGTCCTCTACGGACGGCGCCCCGGGTACCACCTCTCCGAGCTCGGCCGGGAGATGGCCGACCGGGTCGCCGAGCACCTCGCCGACCGCGACATCACGCACGTCGTCGCCTCCCCGCTGGAGCGGGCGCAGGAGACGGCCACGCCGATCGGCAAGGCGCACGGGCTGGACGTCGCGACCGACGGGCGGCTCATCGAGGCCGGGAACATCTTCGAGGGCAAGACCTTCGGCGTCGGTGACGGCGCGCTCAAGCGGCCGGGGAACTGGAAGTACCTCACCAACCCGTTCCGGCCGTCCTGGGGCGAGCCGTACATCGAGCAGGTCGTCCGGATGATGGCGGCGCTCGGCGCGGCCCGGGACGCGGCCCGCGGCCACGAGGCGGTCGCGGTCAGCCACCAGCTGCCGATCTGGATCGTGCGCAGCTTCGCCGAGCGGCGCCGGCTGTGGCACGACCCGCGCAAGCGGCAGTGCACGCTCGCCTCGCTGACGTCCTTCACCTTCCACGGCGACCGGATCGTGTCGGTCGGCTACAGCGAGCCCGCGCTCGACCTGGTCCCTGAGCACCTGCGGGCCGGCGCCCAGCCCCGCTTCGGCAGGGGCGCCGTGAAGGGCCAGCCCAAGGCGGCCGGCGCCTGACCCTCCTCCTGCGGCGGTACGTACGGGCAGAGAGCTGCCCGAACGTACCGCCGTAGATATATGCGCTCACACCGGAACCCCGGCCCCTGTCCCGCCCTCTTGCTTGATGTCCGTATATACGGACTTTGAGTACGGCGAATCATGGCAAGTGCGGACGGGAACGGTATGAGCGCGATCAGTCGGCGGAACCTGCTGGGCATCGGAGCGGGGGCGGCCGCCGCGCTCGGACTCGCGGGTTGCGGCACCGCACGGCCCGGCGATGCGGCCCGGAAGCCCACCGTCCAGGCCCGCCCGAAGCCGATCGGCGACGGCTCCACCGCCGAGACCGGCCCGCAGCCGCACCAGCCGCCGAAGCCCGAGCCGCTGGCGCCGGGGCAGACCCCGCCGCAGTTCGTGATCTTTTCCTGGGACGGCGCGGGCGAGGTCGGCAACGGCCTCTTCCCCCGCTTCCGCCGCCTCGCCAAGGACCACGGCGCGTCGATGACCTTCTTCCTCTCCGGGCTGTACTGCCTGCCGGAGTCCAAGAAGTCCCTGTACCGCCCGCCGAACAACCCGGTCGGCGCCTCCGACATCGGCTACCTCACCGACGCGCACATCAAGGAGACGCTGCGGAACATCCGCGCGGCCTGGCTCGAAGGGCACGAGATAGGCACTCACTTCAACGGCCACTTCTGCGCCGGCCCCGGCTCGGTCGCCCGCTGGACCCCGGCGCAGTGGCGCTCCGAAATAGACCAGGCCACCGGCTTCGTCACCAAGTGGCGCACCCACACCGGCTTCACCGACGTCGACCCGCTGCCCTTCGACTACGAGAAGGAGCTCGTCGGCGGCCGCACCCCCTGCCTGCTCGGCCAGGACAATCTGCTGCCCACCGCCCGCGAGCTGGGCTGGCGCTACGACGCCAGCTCGCCCGGCGGCCGCCAGACCTGGCCCACCAAGAAGTGCGGCATCTGGGACTTCCCGCTCCAGCAGATCCCGTTCCCGGGCCACTCCTTCGAAGTGCTCTCGATGGACTACAACATGCTCGCCAACCAGTCCCGGAACTCCACCCGGGCCCCGAAGGCGAACTACCCGGGCTGGCGCCGGCAGGCCGCGGGCGCGTACATCAACGGCTTCCAGCGCGCGTACGAGACCAACCGCGCCCCCTTCTTCATCGGCAACCACTTCGAGGAGTGGAACGGCGGGATCTACATGGACGCCGTCGAGGAAGCGATCAAGCACATCGCGGGCAGCGGCCACCGGGACGTGCGGCTGGTCTCCTTCAAGCAGTTCACCGACTGGCTGGACGTGCAGGACCCGAAGGTGCTGGCCAGGCTCCAGCGGCTGGACGTCGGCGAGCGGCCGAAGGGCGGCTGGCGGCGGTACCTAGGGGACTGAACCGCCCGACGAGGGGGGTGCGGAAGATCCGTAATGGGCCCATGCGAAACTTTTCACATGAGTGCCTGCCGCGTCCCCCGCCGCCGCGTCACCCGTCGCCGCATGCTCCTGCCGGCCGCCGGAGCCGCGGTCGCCGCCGTGCTGCTGAGCGCCTGCGGGTCAGGCGGCACGTCAGGGGGCTCGGAGCAGACGAAGTTCGTGCAGGGCAAGGACGGCGTGGACACCGTGAAGCCGGCCGACCGGCAGCCGGTGCCCGATATCTCCGGCGAATCCACCAAGGGCAAGCACCTCGACATCGCCGACTACAAGGGCAAGGTCGTCGTCCTCAACATCTGGGGATCCTGGTGCGCGCCCTGCATCGCCGAGGCCCCGAACTTCGCCAAGGTCGCCAACGAGACCAAGGACAAGGGCGTGCAGTTCCTCGGGATCAACACCCGGGACTCCAAGAAGACCCAGGCGGTCAGCTTCGAGGAGCAGCACAAGGTCCCGTACCCGAGCCTGTACGACCCGATGGGCAAGCAGATGCTGCGCTTCCCCAAGGGCAGCCTGAACCCGCAGGCGATCCCCACCACCATCGCGATCGACCGCAAGGGCCGGATCGCGGCCCGCGCGCTCACCCCGCTCAGCGAGAACGAGCTGCGCAAGATGATCGACCCGCTGATCGCGGAGAAGTGATCCCGTGATCACGCTCGCCGCAGCAAGCACAGCCCCGAACCAGACGGTGCTCACCGGCGCCCTGCTGGTCGCCCTGCCGGTCGCGCTGCTCGGCGGCCTGGTGTCCTTCTTCTCGCCGTGCGTACTGCCGCTCGTACCGGGCTACATGTCGTACGTGACCGGGGTCACCGGCACCGACCTCGCCGAGGCCAGGCGCGGCCGGATGCTGGGCGGCGCCGCCCTCTTCGTGCTCGGCTTCACCGTCGTCTTCGTCTCCGGCGGCGCCCTCTTCGGGTACTTCGGGCAGACGCTGCAGGACTACAAGGACGTCATCTCCCGGGTGCTCGGGGCCCTGACCATCCTGCTCGGCCTCACCTTCATGGGCGTGCTGGGCCGCTTCGGGCAGCGCGAGTTCCGGATGCTGCACAAGCGGCCCGCGATGGGGCTGGTGGGCGCGCCCGTGCTCGGCGTGCTCTTCGGCGTCGGCTGGACGCCGTGCCTGGGCCCCACCCTGACCGCCGTGAACGCGCTGTCGTTCAACGAGGCCAGCGCGGGCCGCGGCGCGCTGCTGACCATCGCGTACTGCATCGGCCTCGGGCTGCCCTTCATCCTGGTCGCGCTGGCCTTCCGCAAGGCGCTCGGCGCGTTCGGCTGGGTCAAGCGCCACTATGTCTGGGTGATGCGGACCGGTGGCGGGCTGCTCGTGGTGATCGGCGTCCTGCTCGTCACAGGAATCTGGGACAGCATGATGTCCGAGCTGCAGAGCTGGACGACCGGCTTCACCGTTGGGATCTGAATTGATGGCCGCCAAGACCGACACCCACCGCGACACGCACAGCGAGCCCCCGCAGGACGCCGACCTCGGCGCCGCGGGCTCCCAGCTGTCCACCGCGCCGAAGGAGGAGGTCTCCCTCCCCTCCCTCGGGCCGATCGGCTGGGCCCGCTGGTTCTGGCGCCAGCTGACCTCGATGCGGGTGGCGCTGATCCTGCTCTTCCTGCTCTCGCTCGGCGCCGTCCCCGGCTCGCTGATCCCGCAGACCAGCATCGACCCGGTCAAGGTCGACCAGTTCCAGAAGCAGCACGACATCCTCGGGCCGATCTACGACAAGCTCGGGATGTTCCACGTCTACAGCTCGGTGTGGTTCTCCGCGATCTACCTGCTGCTGTTCATCTCGCTGATCGGCTGCATCATCCCGCGGTCCTGGCAGTTCGTCGGCCAGCTGCGCGGCCGCCCGCCGGGCGCCCCGCGCCGGCTGACCCGGCTGCCCGCGTACGCCACCTGGCGCACCACCGCCGAGCCCGAGCAGGTCCTCCAGGCCGCCCACCGGACGCTGAAGAAGCGCCGCTTCCGTACCCACATCGTGGGCACCTCGGTCGCCTCCGAGAAGGGGTACCTCCGCGAGGCCGGCAACCTGATCTTCCACATCGCGCTGATCGTGATGCTGGTCGCCTTCGCCATCGGCAGCCTGTGGAAGTCCGAGGGCGGCAAGCTGATCACCGAGGGCGACGGCTTCTCCAACAGCCTGACCCAGTTCGACGACTTCAAGTCCGGGTCGTTCTTCGACACGGACGACCTGGCGCCGTTCGGCTTCCAGCTCGACAAGTTCGTCGCCACGTACGAGCGCGGCGGGCCGCAGAACGGCACCCCGCGGATCTTCCGCGCCGACGTCACCTACTTCAGCGGTGCCGACGGCAAGGAGCACAAGACCTCGATCAAGGTCAACGAGCCGCTGGACATCGGCGGCGACCGGGTCTACCTGCTCTCGCACGGCTACGCGCCCGACGTCACCGTCAAGGACGGCACCGGCAAGGTCGTCTACGAGGGCGCGGTCCCCTTCCTCCCGCAGGACCCCAAGAACTTCACGTCCAGCGGCGTGGTGAAGGTCCCGGGCGCCAAGACCAAGGACGGCAAGAAGAACCAGCTGGGCTTCCAGGGCTTCTTCGTCCCGACCTTCGGCGGCAAGGGCTCCGGCTCGATGTTCTCCGTCTTCCCCGCGCTGGACAATCCCCGGCTGACGCTGACCGCGTACCACGGTGACCTGGGCGTGGACTCCGGACTGCCGCAGAACGTCTACCAGCTGGAGACGAAGAACCTGAAGCAGTACAAGGTCGACGGCCGGGCCGTCGCCCAGATGATGTCGCCGGGGCAGTCCATGAAGCTGCCGAACGGTGACGGCAGCATCAAGTTCAACGGCGTCAAGCAGTGGGCCAGCTTCAAGATCTCCCACCAGCCGGGCAACGAGCTTGCGCTGGGCGGCGCGGTCGCCGCCCTGCTCGGCCTCGCCGGCTCGCTCTTCATCCAGCGCCGCCGGGTGTGGGTCCGCGCCGAGCCGGGCCCCGACGGCGTCACCGTCGTGGAGATCGCCGGGCTGGGCCGCAGCGAGTCCCCGAAGCTCCCCGAGGAGCTGGCGGACCTCGCGTACGCCCTCCAGCCGGACGCCCCGCAGGCGCCCGAGCCGGACACCGAAGCCTCCGACACCGAAGACTCCGAAGCCTCCGACCCCGAAGCTTCCGAACCCCACGCAGAAGACTCCGCGGAGCCGACCGACTCCGCCGGTAACGCTGACCCCTCCGAAGGAGCGCGCGCGTGAACCTCGCGGCCGCGGCCAACGAGAATCTGGCCCACACCAGCAATGTGCTGATCTATTCGGCGATGGCGGTCTACACCCTCGCGTTCCTCGCGCACATGGCGGAGTGGGTGTTCGGCAGCCGGAGCAAGGTGGCCCGTACGGCCGCCGCGCTCACCGCGGACACGTCGGCCGCGCCTGCCGTCACGGTGCAGACCAAGGCCAAGGCCGGCGGCACCGCCGTACTGGACCGCCCGAAGGTCGTGACCCGCTCGGCGGCCGGCAGCCGGGACGTGCCCGACGGCGTCGGCGCGCACGGCGGCACCGAGAAGGGCGACCTGTACGGCCGGATCGCCGTCTCGCTGACCGTGCTGGCGTGGCTGATCCACGTGGGCGGCGTGCTGGCCCGCGCCCTGTCGGTGGAGCGTGCCCCCTGGGGCAACATGTACGAGTTCTCCACGACCTTCGCCGCCGTCGCAGTGGCCGTGTACCTGATCCTGCTGATCGCCAAGAAGAACGTCCGCTGGATCGGCCTGCCCCTGGTCACCACCGTCCTGCTCGACCTCGGCCTGGCGATCTCGGTCCTCTACACCGCCAGCGACCAGCTCGTCCCGGCGCTGCACTCGTACTGGCTGTGGATCCACGTCAGCTGCGCGATCATCTCCGGCGCGGTGCTCTACATGGGCGCGGTGTCCACCCTGCTGTACCTCTTCCGCGACCGCTACGAGGCCAAGCTCGCCGACCCGAGCGGCAAGCAGCCCGGCGCCTTCGCCAAGTCGGTACTGGAGCGGCTGCCCTCGGCCGCCTCGCTGGACAAGTTCGCGTACCGTATCAACGCGACCGTCTTCCCGCTGTGGACCTTCACGATCATCGCGGGCGCGATCTGGGCCGAGGCCGCCTGGGGCCGCTACTGGGGCTGGGACCCCAAGGAGGTCTGGTCCTTCATCACGTGGGTGGCCTACGCCTGCTACCTGCACGCCCGCGCGACCGCCGGCTGGAAGGGCCGCAAGGCCGCCTACCTGGCCCTGATCGCCTTCGCCTGCTACCTCTTCAACTACTACGGCGTGAACATCTTCGTCACGGGTCTGCACTCCTACGCCGGAGTCTGAGCCGGAGTCCGACCGGGGCGAAAGCCGTGAGCCGCGGGGGGGGGGGGGGGGGGGGGCGCCCCCCGCCCGGCGGGGTTTTGAATCACTAGTTGTTTTAGGGGGGAGTGGACACGG
>NZ_JBITXL010000006.1:0-508284 GCF_044544685.1 Streptomyces sp. NPDC053542 | reverse complement strand
ACCACCCCCCCCCCTCAAAAACTACGGCCTGGGGTCTCCACCCCTCCCCCTTTGTGTCGCCGGCTGCCCCCGCCCCCCCCCCCCGGCGCGGGGCGGGGGGGGGGGGCGCGCCCCCCCCCCCCCCGCGGCCGTTTTTCAGCAGCCGTTTTCAGTGACCGGTCAGCTTCAGCGGCTGGTCAGTGCGACGGTGGCGGTCGCCGTCGCCGCCGTGTGGCGCGCGTCGCCCTTGTAGGTGACGGTGTACGTCACCTCCCCCTCGCCGCGCGGCCGGTCGGTCACCTCGAAGGTGCCGTCGGCGGCCACGGTCACGCTGCCCAGCGGCACGGCCGAGCCGCCCGCGGGGCCGGTGCGCGTCACCTCGACCGAGGTCCCCTCGGCGTACGGCAGCTTGGCGGTCAGCGTGCCGGAGACGGTCAGCGGCGGGCCGGACGGGGCGGTGGCCGGCGCCTCCACCGTGAGCTGCGAGTCGGCCTTGGCGGCCTCGGTCAGCACCTTCAGCTGGAGCGTCGTGCCGGAGCCGGTGATCGCGAAGAGCCGGCTGCCGTCCGGCGCCCACTCCAGGCCGCGGGTGCTGAGCGTCGCGTTGGTCGTGCCCTTGACCTCGTACGTGCGGTACGCCGAAGCCGCGCCCGGCGTGAAGAGGTAGATGTCGTCCTCGTAGTAGCCGTCGATGCCCGCGGCGACCGTGCCGTCCGCGGCGATGGCCACCGCGTTCGGGTACGGGTTGGTCGGGTAGCTGCCGTTGGCCGACAGGTCGGCGAGCTTGAAGACCTGCTGCTTGTACGGTGCGCCGCTGGCCACGACGACGTTCTCGCCGTCGGCGGTGATGGCCATGTCGCGGAGGTTGGAGGTGGTGGAGGAGCCGTCGCCCGGGTTCCAGACCTTGGCCTTCTCCACCGGGTGGCCGGAGGACACGTCGTACACGCCCACGGTGGCCGGGCTGGAGCCCACCTCGCCCGCGACGAGCGTGCCGGGCGCGGCCGGCGAGGCGGCCAGCAGCGGGGCGTTGTACCAGGCGTACGCCGGGACCTCGTCCGTGGTGACGACCGGCTCGGCGCCCGAGAGGTCGACGGCGCCGATGCCGCCGCCCTTCGCGCCGTAGAAGCTGAACCAGATCTTGCCGCCGGTGACGACCGGGGTGGACGGCTGATTGCCCGTACCGGTCGCGTAACGGGCGGTCTCGGTGAGCGTGCCGGTGTCGATCGCGGCGATGGCCTCGCCCTCGGACAGGCCGACGTAGAGCGTCCCGGAGTCCTCGGAGAGGGCGAGTCCGGAGGCGCCCTGCTCGCCAGCTATCTGCCCGACGAGCTTTCCGTCGTAGTCCGCGACCAGCACGCTGTCGCTGTTCGGGGCGCTCATGAACACCCGCTGGTGGACCCCGTCCACGACGGTGTCGGTGATCCAGTCGGCGGGCAGGGGGGTGGAACTGTCGGCGTAGGCGGGGCCGGCGGCCCCGGGGCCGAAGAGAGTTGCGGTTCCGACGAGGGCCGTCAGCGCGAGGGCGCTGCCGAGTCTTCGTGTGCGCAAGTGCTTCATCCTCTGAACGAGCTCATGACGAGCATGCTGAACCGACGGCCGGAAGACCCGGCCGCGAGGATGGCGATGGGGGGTACGGACGGGCGGCGGACAGGGGAAAGCCCCTGGTCGCGGCCGGTTCGTCGCGCCGATCAGAAGATTAGGGCACGGCACTGACAGCGGGCGTCGAGACCGGGGCGGGATAGGGGAGTTCACGCGGCAGCAGGGCCCGCGCCGCTGCCAGGTCACCGTCCCGTACGAGCGCGTGGACCCGGTGGACGAGCGGGGTGACGTCGCGAATGGCGACGGTCCACTCGTCGGCGTACCGGCGGGCCGCCTCACCGGCCAGACCGAGCTGGAGCGAGCGGTACCCCAGCGGACGCAGATGCAGATCGCGCTCCGGGTCCCACTGGACGCGGGCGGGGGACCCGCGCAGCGCCCGCTTCCAGGCGGCGCGGTCGGCGTGCTCGGCCGCGTCGAAATGCGAGAGGCAGGCGTGCTCCAGTGCCCAGTCGAAGCCGGCCCGGTCGATCTCCACGGCCAGTACGCACTCCTGGTCTGGCTTGGTGGCCCAGCCGCAGCGGTACATCATCCACAGGAACGACGGCTTGATCCACGTCATGCGGTCCCGCTTCCACGCGGCGGGGAAGCGTCCGGTGCGGGCGGCCGGGCCGCCGAGCGCGGGGGAGTACGCCTGGTAGACGGTGACGGTGGTGTCGGTGTACACGGCTCTGATCCGGCGGGCCGGCGGGGTCTGACGGTCGTTCATGGCTGATCAGCGTGCGCGATGCCACCGCGGTGTGCCACCGGATTTCGTACGGTCACGTCGCCGGGTGTCCCGTGGCCGGGTGGCGGGTCAGCGGCGTTTGCGGGTGCCGCGTTCCTGCTGGGGCGGGGTCTGGTCCGTGCCCGGGAGGACGGGCTTGGGCAGGGTCGTGACCTCCTGGCGGGCCGTTGCCAGGCGCTCGGCGGTGTCGCGCGGCAGCCGCGGTGGGCGGCGGGCGGCGCCGAAGCCGAAGGCCGAGGTCAGGTCGCCGAAGGTGGCCCGGCGCCAGTCGGAGATGTTCGGCTCCTCGACGCCGGTGAAGCGCTCCAGGAACTGCAGTACCGAGGTGTGGTCGAAGGCGTCGCCCGCGGCCCAGCCGCCCACCGTCCACGGCGAGACGATCAGGCACGGGACGCGGAAGCCGCCGCCGATGGGCAGCCCGCCGACGAACTCGTCCTCCGTACCGGCGGGCGGCACCGGCGGCGGCACGTGGTCGAAGAGCCCGTCGTTCTCGTCGTAGTTCAGGATGAACACGGTCTTCCGCCAGACCTTCGGATTGGCGGCGATGGCCTCGACCGTCCGCGCGACGAAGGCGGCCCCGGCCGCCGGCAGATAGTCCGGGTGCTCGGACTCCGCCGCCGTAGGGATGATCCAGGAGACGGCCGGCAGCCGGTCGCCGCGCGCGTCGTCCTCGAAGGTGCCCGCGGGCCGCGGCCGCACCCCGCACTCGTACAGCGCGTCCCCGGGCCCGACGTCCCGGAAGCTCTGGAACTGCTCCAGCAGATTGCAGCCGTAGTCGTCGTCCTGCTGGTACACCTTCCAGGACACGCCCGCCGCCTGCAGCCGCTCGGCGTACGTCGTCCAGCGGTACGGCCGGCGCGCGGCGTTGTGCAGGACCGGGCCGCCTTGCGTGCCGCCGGGGTCGATGGTGCCGGTCATCCAGTACAGCCGGTTCGGCCAGGTCGGGCCGAGGACCGAGCAGAAGTAGTGGTCGCAGAGGGTGAACGCCTCGGCGAGGGCGAAGTGGAAAGGGATGTCCGCGCGGGTGTGATAGCCCATCACGTACGGGCCGTGCTTCCCGTCCGCCTTGCGGTGCGCGGGCAGCCACCGGTCCATCCGCCCGTCGTGCCACGCCTCGTGCTGCACGGACCAGGCGTGGCTGGTGGACGGCACGGCCTGGGCGCTGGACTTGTGGGTGTCCAGGTGGAACGGCAGCAGGTAGCCGTCCGGGTGGACGGCGTCCGGCTGGTGGAAGACCGAGCGTCCGGTGGAGAGGGTGAGCGCGTCCGGGTCTGCGAAGCCGCGTACGCCGCGCAGCGTTCCGAAGTAGTGGTCGAACGAACGGTTCTCCTGCATCAGCAGCACGACGTGCTCGATGTCGTCCGGTGAGCTGCGCCGGGGCGGCCCCGCCGCGACCGCCTTCCGCACGCTCGGCGGCAGCAGCGACAGCGCGGCGCCGCCGAGCGTCGCGCCCGCGGCGGAGCCGAGGAGTCGGCGTCGGGTCAGGTCGGGCACGGGTGCCCTCCCGGCAGCCCACTATTGCCCGGCAGAAGGCTCTGGCCAGGCATGTTGTCGGAGTTGATCACTGCCGTCACTTTACGGCGAGCGCGCCGTTTCCTGACGGAGGCTCAGATGCGTGGTGTCGTGCCCGGCCCCGGCTCAGCCGACGGTGATCGCGGTCAGCTTCTCCCGCAGATAGACATGCGAGTCGGGGAGGCCGCCGAGCCGCGTCCCCGGGTCGCACTCGTAGAAGTACACCAGCGACATCAGCTCCTCGGCCGGCACGTCGGCCGGCGGTGGCAGGACGCGGTGCCGCCCCGACTGCCAGCGGCCGCCGGTCCACCGCGCCATCAGATCACCGATGTTCACGGTGAACGAGTCCGGCGCCCAGGGCGCGTCCGTCCAGCCGTCCGCGTCGGTGAAGACCTGCAGGCCGCCCTTGCCGCGCTGCCGGTCCAGGACGGTGACCGTGCCGAAGTCGGTGTGCGGCCCGATCCGGAACTGGCCCGGCAGCGGCGCGCCGACCACGTCCGTCCCGGGATACCAGTTGACGTTGAAGCCCCAGGTGGGGTGCCCGGTGTGGCGGGTGAAGAAGTCGGCGGGCTCGCCGAGCGCGCCGGCGAGCACTTCGAGGAGCAGGTCGGACAGCGCCCGCATCTCGGCGGTGTACCGCTCGACCAGCGGCCGCAGCTCCGGCACCTCCGCCGGCCAGGTGTTGGGCAGGAACCACTCCGCGTCCACGGCGGCGTTCCCGGTCGGCTCGTCGGACGCGAAGGACAGCGACTCCTTCAGGTCCGGCGGCGTCTCCGTGCCCTCCGCGTAGCCGTTGGCCTCCGCGCCGGGCCCCAGCCAGCCGCGCTCGCCGACCGCGACCGCGTACGGCTCCTTGACGGCCGCCGGCAGCCGGAAGAACCGCCGGGCGGCCGTACGGATGTCCGTCCGCAGCCCCGCGTCGACGCCATGACCGGTGACGACGAGGAATCCGGCGGTGCGCAGGGCGGTGTCGACGGTCGTGGCGAGGGCCTGCCGTGTCCGGCCGTCCCCGGCCCGCCACGCGCCCAGGTCGATGACGGGAATCGCGTCACTCATCGCCGGTCTCCTTCGGCCTGCTTGTGACC
This sequence comes from Streptomyces sp. NPDC053542, assembly GCF_044544685.1. Taxonomy (NCBI): domain Bacteria; kingdom Bacillati; phylum Actinomycetota; class Actinomycetes; order Kitasatosporales; family Streptomycetaceae; genus Streptomyces; species Streptomyces sp. NPDC053542. The sequence continues at coordinate 503,385 of NZ_JBITXL010000006.1, read as the reverse complement.
TTGTTCGCCCTGCTTGTGACCTTGTTCAGTCCTCGCCGATGTCCTCGTGCCACAGCTCGGGGCGGTCCGCGATGAAGGCGCGCATCATCGCGACGCACTCCGGGTCGTCCAGCAGCACGACCTCCACGCCGTGCTCGGCCAGCCAGTCGTGCCCGCCGTGGAACGTCTCCGCCTCGCCGATCACCACCCGGGAGATCCCGAACTGGCGCACCAGCCCGCTGCAGTACCAGCAGGGCGAGAGCGTGGTGACCATGGTCGTGCCCTTGTAGGAGCGCTGCCGTCCGGCGGCCCGGAACGCGGCCGTCTCGGCGTGCACCGACGGGTCGCCGTCCTGCACGCGGCGGTTGTGCCCCCGTCCGAGCAGCGTGCCGTCCGCGCCGTACAGCGCCGCGCCGATCGGGATGCCGCCGGAGGCGAGCCCGGCCCGGGCCTCGGCCACCGCGACGGCCAGCATCGCGGACGCGTCGGGGCCGCTCATTCGTCACGCTCCCCGGACTCCCGGCGCTCTCCGGACTCCCGGCGCTCCCCGGACTCCCGGCGCTCCCCGGACTCCTTGCCGTCCCCCGACTCGCGGCGGCGGAGCTCCTCCTCGCGGCGCTTCAGGTCCGCCTCCCAGTCCTTGAGCAGCGCCTCGTCCTCGTCCCGGCGCTGGGCCCGCTCCCGCGTGCCCAGCTTCTCCAGGAACTCGGGGTTGTCGTCCGGCGCGACCCAGCCGCCCCCGCCGCGCCGCGTCGCGCGGCCCTCGGCGGCGAGCGCCGCGCGGTTCTTCCCGGCGATCAGCCAGGACACCGACCCGACGAGCGGGAAGAGCAGGACGAGGATCGCCCAGAGCACCTTCGGCATGTGGCGCACATGCTTCTCATCGGTGGTGACGCAGTCGATGAACGCGTAGATGCTCAGTGCCAGCGGCACCAGGATCATCAGCACCCGCAGCATGTGTCGCTCCCCCTGGGAGTGGCCGGGCGGGCCGGTGAGCGCGGCCCCAGTGACCAGTCCAGGGTAGTGCGTACCGGATACTGGGATGCATGGCTTATGACGATCTTCGCTCGTTCCTCCGGGCGCTCGACCGCGAAGGTGACCTCAAGCGCATCAAGGCCGAGGTCGACCCCCATCTGGAAGTCGGGGAGATCGTCGACCGGGTGCAGAAGGCCGGCGGCCCCGCGCTCCTCTTCGAGAACGTCAAGGGCTCTGCGATGCCCCTGGCGATGAACGTCTACGGGACCGACCGCCGCCTCCTGAAGGCGCTGGGCCTTGCGTCCTACGACGACATCAGCGGCAAGATCGGCGGGCTGCTCAGGCCCGAGCTGCCGCAGGGCTTCGTCGGCGTCCGTGAGGCGTTCGGGAAGCTCGCGAACATGACGCACGTGCCGCCGCGCAAGGTGAAGGGCGACGACGCGCCCGTACAGGAAGTGGTCCTCAAGGGCGACGAGGTCGACCTCGAGAAGCTGCCCGCCCTGTTCACCTGGCCCGAGGACGGCGGCTCGTTCTTCAACCTGGGCCTGACCCACACCAAGGACCCCGAGAGCGGCGTCCGCAACCTCGGTCTGTACCGCCTCCAGCGCCACGACAAGCGCACCATCGGGATGCACTGGCAGATCCACAAGGACAGCCGGAACCACTACCAGGTGGCCGCCAAGCGGGGCGAGAAGCTGCCGGTCGCCATCGCCTTCGGCTGCCCGCCGGCCGTGACGTACGCCTCGACCGCGCCGCTTCCCGGCGACATCGACGAGTACCTCTTCGCGGGCTTCGTGCAGGGCAAGCGGATCGAGATGGTCGACTGCAAGACCGTGCCGCTCCAGGTCCCGGCCAACGCCGAGGTCGTACTGGAGGGCTGGCTGGAGCCGGGCGAGATGCTGCCCGAGGGCCCCTTCGGCGACCACACCGGCTTCTACACGCCGCAGGAGCCCTTCCCGGCCCTGACGATCGACTGCGTGACGATGCGCAAGCGGCCCCTGCTGCAGTCGATCGTCGTCGGCCGCCCGCCCACGGAGGACGGGCCGCTGGGCCGGGCCACGGAGCGGTTCTTCCTGCCGCTCCTCAAGATCATCGTGCCGGACATCGTGGACTACCACCTCCCGGAGTCCGGCGGCTTCCACAACTGCGCGATCGTCTCGATCGACAAGAAGTACCCGAAACACGCGCAGAAGGTCATGCACGCCATCTGGGGCGCGCACATGATGTCCCTGACCAAGCTGATCATCGTGGTCGACGCCGACTGCGATGTGCACGACTTGCACGAGGTGTCCTGGCGGGCGCTCGGCAACACGGACTACGCCCGCGACCTGACGGTCGTGGAGGGCCCGGTGGACCACCTGGACCACTCCTCGTACCAGCAGTTCTGGGGCGGCAAGGCCGGCATCGACGCGACCGCGAAGTGGCCCGAGGAGGGTTACACCCGGGACGGGGGCTGGCCGCAGATGATCGTGTCCGACCCGGAGACCGCGGCGAAGGTCGACCGCCGCTGGAAGGAGTACGGACTGTGACCAGCGCCTCCGCCGCCATTCCGCGGCAGCCGGGCCGGACGAAGGCGTTCCTCCGCCTGGTCATGATCGAGCACTCGGTGTTCGCGCTGCCCTTCGCGTACATCGCGGCCCTCACCGCCATGTTCCTGGCGGACAGGACCGTCCACTGGTGGGAGCTGCTGCTCGTCACCGTCGCCATGGTCGGGCTGCGCACCTTCGCGATGGCCGCGAACCGGATCATCGACCGCGAGATCGACGCCCGTAACCCGCGCACGGCCCACCGCGAGCTGGTCACCGGCGCGATGTCGGTGAAGCACGCCTGGACGGGCGCGCTGGTCGCCGTCGTCGTCTTCCTCGCCGCGGCCGCGCTGCTCAACCCGCTCTGCCTGGCCCTGGCCCCCGTCGCGGTGATCCCGATGGTGGTCTATCCGTACGGCAAGCGGTTCACCAACTTCCCGCAGGCCATCCTCGGGCTCGCCCAGGCCATGGGCCCGGTCGGCGGCTGGCTGGCGATCACCGGCGAGTGGTCCTGGGAGGCGGTGATCCTGGGCCTCGCCGTCGGCATCTGGATCGGTGGCTTCGACCTGATCTACGCCTGCCAGGACGTGGAGACCGACCGCGAGGTCGGCGTGAAGTCCGTGCCGGCCCGCTTCGGTATCCCGGCCGCCATCTGGGGCGCGCGCGTCTGCCACACGGTCACCACGGCGCTGTTCGTGTGGTTCGCGCTGGCCACCGGGGCCGGGGTCTTCTTCTGGGTCGGCCTGGTGATCGTCGCGGGTGCGTTCCTGTACGAGCACAGCATCGTCCGCCCGAACGACCTCTCCCGCCTGAACCGCGCCTTCTTCAGCGTCAACGGCTTCATCGGGATTGCCCTGTTCGTGTGCAGTCTTCTCGATCTCGTGACCCGGGGCCTCACGCTCTGACTACCCTTTGGCCCCAACTCTCCACCCACCCATTAAGGGGTGGGGGAGGGGGCGGGGAGGGGAAGGGGGCGGGGGATGGCGTAGGCGGCGGCGGGGGAGGGCGTACGCGGGGGATGGCGTAGGCGGCGGGGGATGGCGTAGGCGGCCGAGCGCGCCGGCCGAGCGCGCCGGCCGAGCGCGCCGAACGAGCGCGCCGAACGAGCGCGCCGAACGAGCGCGCCGAACGAGCGCGCCGAACGAGCGCGCCGAAGGGCCGGTACCCGAGCGGGTACCGGCCCTTCGGCATGTCCGTGCGCGCAGGCTCAGTTCTTGACGAAGCGCCAGGACAGGAACTTCGGGTAGGACCACATCTCGCCGTTGTTGGCCTTCACCGCGCCGATGATCCCGAAGACCAGCGTGGTGATCCAGTACGCGCCGAAGAGGACGAAGTAGCAGATCAGCGGGATGAGGAAGACCATTCCCGGGTCGCCGGTCCCGGAGTCGGCGGTCACGCCGGCGCTGATCACCACGACGAAGTACAGCACGCCGGTGATCGCCGCCATGATCGCCTGGGTGATGCCGTAGTTCATCCCCTGTGCCGAGTGGTGGCGGATGTACGGGTCGTGCTCGTTCTGCGCGTTGTTACGGATGGCGAGCGGGGCGATCCAGCCGCACAGCATGCCGATGCAGCACACGCCCGTGCCGACGAAGACGGTGAGCACCGCGCCGAGGTGGGACCACATCGCGGGCCCGGTCGAGGGCCGGGCCGGGGTGGCGTAGCCGTACCCCGGGGGCTGGGAGCCCCAGCCGGGGCCGGGGGCGCCGGGGCCGCCGTACGGCGGCTGCTGGCCGGGGCCGGGCGGCGGGCCGGGGTAGCCGTAACCGGGCTGCTGGCCCTGCGGCTGGCCGTACGGCTGCTGCCCCTGCTGCGGGTAGGGCTGACCATAGGGCTGCTGGCCCTGCTGGCCCTGCTGGCCCTGCTGGCCCTGCTGGCCGCCGTTCTGGTGCGGCGGCTGCCCCTCGGACGGCGGTTCGGATGCGGACTTGTCGAACTCGACCACGGGCTGATCCCCCCGATGACGTGAATGGTCTGGCTGGCGGCGTGCCGTGGCCCGGCGCTGCCGCGTCCAGAGACTACGGGACGCGGCCTTCCGTGCGGAGGCCCGGCGTCCGCACCCGGAAGACATATGCGGCCAGCGCCCCGCCGGCCAGCCCGAAGAAGTGCGCCTGCCAGCTGATGCCGTCCGAGGCCGGGAGCGCGCCCCACAGGATCGAGCCGTAGAGCACCGCGACGAGCACGCCGATGGCGATGTCCAGCGCCTTGCGCTCGATGAAGCCGCGCACGACGAGGTAGCCGAAGAGCCCGAAGATCACTCCGGAGACGCCCGCGGTATTGCTGCCCGGCGGCGATATCAGCCAGACGCCCAGCCCGCTGATCACGGCGATGAGCAGCGTCACACCGATCAGTCTGCGCACCCCGGAGCGGACTGCGGCCAGGAAGCCGAGCACGAGCAGCGGGAGGGTGTTGGCCATGAGGTGGGCGAAGCCGAAGTGCACGGCGGTCGCCGGGAGCACGTCGACCAGCTCGCCGAGCTCGCGCGGCCGGATGCCGAAGGTGTCCAGCGCGTTCCCGGTGGCCACGTCCACCGCCTCCAGCAGCCAGAGCAGCCCGACCCAGGCCAGCACCAGCAGCGCAGCGGGTTTGGCGCGTCCGCCCATGTCCGGCCCTCCTCGCCTGCCGGCCGGTCCTTGCCGTACCGGCACGTCCGCCGGGGTCCGCGCGATGGCCGCGCGCCCTCACAGGCAAGAACGGCTGTGACGGTGCTCCTGGTTCCGCCGGATAGGCTCGGTGCCGTGGAGCCGCCGCACAACGTCACCAGTCAGCACGCCGGCACCGGTCCCCGCAGGCCGTGGGTGGTCGGCGTCTCCGGCGCGTCCGGGACCCCGTACGCCGCGTCCGTGCTGCGCGGATTGCTGGCCGCGGGGGAGGCCGTCGACCTGGTGGTGAGCCGGGCCTCGCGGCTGACGCTGCTGGACGAGACCGGGATCTCCTTCCGGGACGCGCACTGGCGCGCGGACCTGCGCGAATGGCTGGCGCGCGGCGCGGACGGCAAGCCGGAGACGTTCCGGATCACCGAGTCGGATCTCGCGGACGTACGGCACTGGGCGGCCGGTGACCTGGCCGCGGGCCCGTCCTCGGGCTCGTACCCGGCCAAGGGCATGCTGATCGTGCCGGCCAGCACGGCGTGCGTGGCCGGGGTCGCGCTGGGGCTCTCCAAGGACCTGCTGCAGCGGACGGCGAGCGTGACGCTGAAGGAGCGCCGGAGGCTGGTCGTCGCGGTGCGCGAGACGCCGCTGAACGGGCAGACGCTCAAGCACCTGGTCGCCCTGGACGAGGCGGGCGCCGTGGTGCTGCCGGCCTCGCCCGCGTTCTACGCGGGGGCGACGCACATCCAGGACCTGGTGGACTTTGTGGCGGGCCGGGCGCTGGACGCGGCGGGCGTGCCGCACGGCCTGTACCGGCGCTGGTCGGGCGAGCTCGGCGGCGGCGCGGGCGGTGCCGACAGAGATCGCTGATCAATCTCTGTTTTTTACCTGGGATTGCGGGCTAAATCGCCCTGCATGCCTTAGATTCTGTAATCAGTAGTGGCAATGCGGAAAGATTGAAAGGTCGGGGACGCAATGGACGCGGTGGACAGGCAGCTCATCCAGGCACTGCGCGAGAACGGCAGGGCCTCGTACGCGGAGCTCGGCCGGCTGGTGGGCCTGTCCGGGCCGAGCGTCACGGACCGCATCAACCGGCTGGAGTCGGCCGGCGTGATCACCGGCTACCGCGCGACCGTCGACGCCGCCTCGCTGGGCCTGGGCGTCACGGCCCTGGTCGGCATCTCGCTCTCGGACGCCACCGACCACGAGGAGCTCGCCCACCGGCTGCGCGACCTCACCGAGATCGAGGACTGCTGGTTCATCGCGGGCGACGACTCGTACATGCTCAAGGTCCGGGTGAACGACGTGGACGGCCTGGAGCGGACCATCCGCCGGCTCTCCGGCACCAAGGGCGTCTCCCGTACGCGCACCACGATCGTGCTCTCGACGAAGTGGGAGAACCGGGTCGGGGAGCTGCCCGAGGAGGGGTAGCGGCCGCGAAGCGGTTGCGTATGGGGGCACCTCCCGGCCGAAGGCTGGGGGAGTACGCTCGGTCGAGGTCGTATCGGTAGAAAACAATGGGAGGCGGACCGGAATGGACGCTGGGCTCAAGCGCGAGCTGGAGGAGAAGGTCCACGCCGGTGAACGGCTGACCCGCGAGGACGGCATCGCCCTCTACGAGTCCGACGACCTGGCGTGGCTCGGCGGCCTCGCGCACGAGGTGCGCACCCGCAAGAACGGCGACGTCGTGCACTTCAACGTCAACCGTCACCTCAACATGACGAACGTGTGCACCGCCTCCTGCGCCTACTGCTCCTTCCAGCGCAAGCCGGGCGAGAAGGACGCGTACACGATGCGCATCGAGGAGGCCGTCCGCCTGGCCAAGGCCATGGAGAACGAGAACCTCACCGAGCTGCACATCGTCAACGGCCTGCACCCGAACCTGCCCTGGCGTTACTACCCGCGCTCCCTGAAGGCCCTCAAGGAAGCCCTGCCGAACGTGGGGCTGAAGGCGTTCACCGCGACGGAGATCCACCACTTCGAGTCCATCTCGGGCATGGACGCCTCGGACATCCTCGACGAGCTGATCGAGGCCGGCCTGGAGTCGCTGACCGGCGGCGGCGCGGAGATCTTCGACTGGGAGGTCCGGCAGCACATCGTCGACCACCGCACCCACTGGGAGGACTGGTCGCGCATCCACCGCCTGGCGCACCAGAAGGGCCTCAAGACCCCGAGCACCATGCTGTACGGGCACATCGAGGAGCCGCGCCACCGCGTGGACCACGTGCTGCGGCTGCGTGAACTGCAGGACGAGACCGGCGGCTTCCAGGTCTTCATCCCGCTGCGGTACCAGCACGACTTCGTGGACATGCAGGACGGCAAGGTCCGCAACAAGCTGCAGGCCCGCACGACCATGGCCACCGGCGCCGAGGCCCTGAAGACCTTCGCGGTCTCCCGCCTCCTCTTCGACAACGTGCCGCACGTGAAGTGCTTCTGGGTCATGCACGGCCTGCAGACCACCCAGCTCGCGCTGCAGCACGGCGCGGACGACATGGACGGCTCGGTCGTCGAGTACAAGATCACGCACGACGCCGACAACTACGGCACGCCGAACAAGCTGACCCGCGAGGACCTGCTGGACCTCATCCGGGACGCCGGCTTCCGGCCGGTCGAGCGGAACACCCGGTACGAGATCATCCGCGAGTACCCGGGCCCGGACGCGAACCGCCGCGAGGAGCCGCAGCCGATGCGGGTGTGACGGAAAGAGCTTTCCGGTCACCGGAGTGACGATTTAGGGTCCAGGTCATGAGCGTGCGCTTCGACCTGGACCCTTCTGTCACCCCTGAACTGCGCGACGGGATCTGCTCGCTGTGGGCGGACGTCTCGAACGCCGGCGGGGCTGTCGGGTTCGTGCCGCCCGTGACCGGCGAGGACATCCGTCCCGAGCTGGTCAAGCACCTGGCCGCGCTGGCCGAGGGGCGGGCGCGGCTGGTCGTCGGCCGGGGCGCGGACGGTACGCCGCTGGCGACCGCCTTCCTGTACGAGAACACGCACCGGCTCATGCGGCACTACCTGTGGGTCTACAGCGTGATGGTGCACCCCTCACTGCAGGGGCAGGGGGTGGGCCGCGAGCTGATGGCGGCGGTCGAGGACGCCGCGCGGGCCACCGAAGGGATACGTGCCCTACGGCTCACCTGCCGCGGCGGCACCGGAGCGGACCGCTTCTACGCCTCCTGCGGATACAAGGAGGTCGGCCGGGTCCCCGGCGCCATCAAGGTCGCCGACGACGACTACCGCGACGACGTCACCATGTGGCACGAGCTGCACTGAGGCGGCCGGGTCCGGGGGCGGGAAAGATCGCACAGACCGCTGTGCTTGACTGGATGCAGACCCTTTCGGTTGTCGTTGAGAAGAAGGTCCGACCGTGAGCAGCCAGAAGCACGCCGCACTCCTGTACACCGCTTCCCGTCTGGGCCTCTTCGTCGCCTCTTTCGCGGTGGTGTGGGTCCTGGCGTACTTCCGCGTCATCCCGCTCGGGGTGGGCGCCTCGAACACCATCTGGCTGCTGCTGCTCGCCATCGTGATCTCCGCGCCGCTCAGCTTCGTGCTGCTGCGCAAGCAGCGGGACGCGATGTCCGAGCAGATCGTGGCCAAGGTGGACCGCCAGAAGCAGCGGCTCGCCGCCAACCGGAGCCAGGAGGACGGCGTCTGAGACCGCCCGGCCGCCGGCCGTCCGGCGTGTAAGACGCCTCACACACCGCGCACGCCCGCCCGTGGAGTTTCCGCTCCACCGGCGGGCGTTGGCGTATGCCGTCCGGTGCGGCGGCGGGGGATGCCAAAGATTTTCTTTGAGTACCCCAAAGTTCAAGTGTTAACGTATCGGACATGAAGACAGCAGTAGCGCACTCGTTCCCCATGAGCCTCACGCTCGTGGCGCGCCTGCACGTCGATCTTTGCCGCTGTGAGTCCGCGGCCTGTTGTCGCCGCTGACGTCCTCGCGACGTCCTCCAGCGGCCGGAGATCCCGCAAACGGACCTCCTGGCGCTCCACGCCTCGTCCCGAAAGCCTGTACGCACCCGGAGTGTGCCCGTTGTCCACGTCTTCCGAGACTTCCTCCTCCAAGACCTTCCGCATACCGAAGGTCCCCTTCTGGGCGCAGATCCTGCTGGGTCTCGCCCTCGGTGTGCTCCTCGGCTGGATCGCCAAGAGCGGCGACATCGGCTGGCTGGTCACCACCCTCGGCAAGATCGGTGAGCTCTTCGTCCAGCTGCTGAAGCTGGCCGTCGCCCCGCTGGTCTTCTTCGCCATCGTGGTGTCGATCACCAACCTGCGGCAGGTCAACAACGCCGCCCGGCTCGCCACCCGCACCCTGCTGTGGTTCATGGTCACCTCGCTGATCGCCGTCGCGATCGGCCTGGCGATCGGCCTGGTCACCGACCCCGGCGCCGGCACGGGCCTGACGCCCGCCGACGGCGCCAAGCCCGACCACGCCGGTACCTGGATCGACTTCCTGACCGGCATCGTCCCGACCGACATCATCACGCCCTTCACCGAGCTGCAGGTCCTGCAGATCGTCTTCATGGCGGCCGTCGTCGGTATCGCCGCGCTCCAGCTGGGCGAGAAGGCCGAGCCGGTCCTCAAGCTGAGCCGCTCGGCGCTCGAACTGCTGCAGAAGGCCCTGTGGTGGGTCATCCGCCTGGCCCCGCTGGGCACCGTCGGCCTCATCGGCAACGCGATCGCCACGTACGGCTGGAACCTCATCGGCAAGTACGCGACCTTCACCGTCGACATCTACGTCGGCTGCGCGCTGGTGATGTTCGGCGTGTACCCGCTGCTGCTGGCGACCGTCGCCAAGGTCAGCCCGCTGCAGTTCTTCAAGGGCGCCTGGCCCGCCATCCAGCTGGCCTTCGTCTCGCGCTCCTCGGTCGGCACCATGCCGGTCACCCAGAAGGTCACCGAGCGCCTCGGCGTCCCGAAGGAGTACGCGTCCTTCGCGGTGCCCTTCGGCTCGACGACCAAGATGGACGGCTGCGCCTCGATCTACCCGGCGCTCGCCGCGATCTTCATCGCGCAGATCTTCGACGTCCCGCTGAACGTCGGCGACTACATCCTGATCGTCTTCGTCTCGGTCATCGGCTCGGCCGCCACCGCCGGCCTCACCGGCGCCACGGTCATGCTGACCCTGACCCTCTCCACGCTGGGCCTCCCGCTGGCCGGTGTCGGTCTCCTCATGGCCATCGACCCGATCCTGGACATGATGCGGACCGCCACCAACGTGGCCGGCCAGGCCGTCATCCCGATCCTGGTCTCCGCCAAGGAGAAGATCCTGGACCGCGAGGCGTACGCCAACGCCACCAGCATCAGCCTGGACGGCGACCCCGACGTGGCGACCGCCGCCGTCGAGGCCGAGCAGAAGGTGACGGTCCCGGCCCCCGCGGCCTGACCCGTCCCCGCACCTCCGCACCGCGCCCCGAAGCCCACCGGCTCCGGGGCGCGGTGCGTTGTGCGGTGCGTTGTCCGGGGGTTTGGCGACATCTGGCCCGAAGGGGGCGCTCGCTCCGGAGGAGCGGTCCGTAAACTTACTTGGCGGTAAGCGGTGGGGTGGAAGGACGTTCGGTGTGGGTGGCGTGAAGAGCAAGCGGATGCCGCGGGCGGTGCGCGAGCAGCAGATGATGGACGCGGCCGTGCTGACGTTCGCGCGGCGGGGCTACCGGGCCGCCTCGATGGACGAGATCGCCGAGGTCGCCGGGGTGTCCAAGCCGCTGGTCTACCTCTATCTGAACTCCAAGGAGGAGCTGTTCACCGCGGTCATCCAGCGGGAGGCGGCGGCGCTGGTCGCGGCCGTGCGGGGCGCCGTGGAACAGGGCGCGCCGGCCGACCGGCAGCTGTGGAGCGGGCTGCGGGGCTTCTTCGCGCACACGGCCGAGCACCCGGAGGGGTGGGCGGTGCTGCACCAGCAGGCGCGTACGCACGGGGAGCCGTTCGCCCTTGAGGTCGCCGCGATGCGCGCGGAGATCATCGAGTTCGTGACCGGGCTGATCGGGGCCGCGGCGCGGGAGGCGGGCTGCGCCGGGGAACTGGCGGAGCGCGAGGTGTCGGGCCTGGCCCACGCGCTCGTCGGCTCCGCCGAGTCGCTCGCCGAGTGGGCCAACGCCCGCCCGGAGGACGCCCGCCCCTCCGCCAAGGAGACCGCGGCGACGCTGATGAACTTCGCCTGGACCGGCCTCGGGCCACTGATGGGCGGCGAGCGGTGGGCGCCCGGCGGGTGACCCCGCGCGAGGCGGCCGCGACGGCACGGCGGGGTCCGGGCCGTGCCGTCGCGACGACCCGCGCGCGGGTCACCCGAGTATTCGGATGCTCCCCTCCAGATGGATGCGCTCTTTCCGGCCGGATTCCCGGCCGGATTCACTGCTCAGCCGGAAGGCGTGGCCGTCGGAGCCGTAGGTGACGGTCGCCGGGAGCAGGACCGGGGCACGGAAGCGGGCGCTGAGGCGCAGCGCCGGCGCGTCGGCCGGTACGGCCTCGGCGGCGCACCGCGCGATGGTCCACATGCCGTGGGCGAGGGCGCGCGGGAAACCGAGCGCGCGGGCGGTCAGCGGGTGGAGGTGGATCGGGTTGTAGTCGCCGGAGACGGCGGCGTGCCGGCGGCCGAGGTCCGCGGCCAGCTTCCATTCGTCCCGGAAGGGCAGCTCGGGAGCGGCGTCGCCGGCCTCCGGGGCAGTGCTCGTCGTGGCCTCCGGGGGAGCGCTCGTCGTGGCCTCCGTGCGGTGCCGGGCCAGGTACGTGCTGTGGTCCGCCCACACCAGTTCGCCGCCCCGCCGCGCCTCCGTGACCAGGACGGCCTCGGTGCCGCGCCGGTGCGGACGCAGCTCCTGTGCGTACACCGTCAGGTCCAGCGGCCGGTCCGCGTACAGCGGCGCGTGCTGGGTGATCTCGATCGTGGTGTGGACGAGGCCGAGCATCGGGAGCGGGAAGCTCCGGGCGCTCATCAGCCGCGCGGCCAGCGGGAAGCCGAGGATGTGCGGATAGGTGACCGGCAGTACCGGGCCGGGCGCGCCGAAGCCGCAGACCTCGGCGTACGCGGCGGTGCGCGCCGCGTCGGCCCGTACGCCGGGGAGCGTGAGCCGTACGGCGGGCAGCGGCGCGTCCGCGCGCGGCCGCTTGCCCACCCCGGTCACCGCCCCCTTGGCCAGCGCGGGCATCAGCCGCGGCGCGCGCGGCAGGGAGAGCTCCGTCATCACGCCCCCAGCAGGCTCTGCCCGCAGACCCGGACGACCTGGCCGTTGACGCCGCCGGAGGCCGGGCTGGCGAGCCAGGCGATGGTCTCGGCGACGTCCACGGGGAGGCCGCCCTGGCCGAGCGAGTTCATCCGGCGGCCCGCCTCCCGGATGAAGAGCGGCACGGCGGCGGTCATCTTCGTCTCGATGAAGCCGGGTGCCACGGCGTTGACCGTCACGCCGTGCTCCGCCGCGGCCCGCGGCGCCAGCGAGCGGACCAGCCCGATGATCCCGGCCTTGCTCGCCGCGTAGTTGGTCTGCCCGGTGTTGCCCGCGATCCCGGCGATGGACGCGGTGGCGACGACCCGGCCCGTACCGCGCCGCAGCGTGCCGGCGGCCAGCAGGTGGTCGGTGGTCCGCAGGACGGCGGCGAGGTTGACGTCCAGTACGGAGTCCCAGCGGTCGGCGGCCATGTTGGCCAGCCGCCGGTCCCGGGTGATGCCCGCGTTATGGACGAGGACGTCCAGCCCGTCGGGGAGTGCGGCGGCGATCCGCTCGCCCGCGTCCGGCGCGGTGATGTCCAGCGTGAGGGCCTGCCCGCCCAGCCGCTCGGCGACCGCCCGCACGTCCGCCTCGGCCTGCGGCACGTCCAGGCAGACCACCTGGGCGCCGTACCGGGCCAGCGTCTCCGCGACCGCCGCGCCGATGCCCCGCGCGGCACCGGTGACCAGCGCGGTACGCCCGTCCAGCGGCCGGTCCCAGTCCTCCGGGACGGTCACCTCGTCGGCCGCTCCGACCCCGATGACCTGCCCGCTCACGTAGGCGGACCGGGGCGAGAGCAGGAAGCGCAGGGTGGATTCCGCGGCTCCGGCGGACGCGGGGGCCAGCCGCAGCAGGTGGGCCGTGCGGCCGCGGCCCACCTCCTTGCCGAGCGACCGCACGAACCCTTCGAGGGCCTGCTGGACCGCGGCCTGGTGATGGTCCGCCGGGTCGGGCGCCGAGCCGAGTACGACCACCCGGGCGTCGTCCGTCAGCGACCGCAGGACGGGGTGCAGCCCTTCGTACACCTCGCGCAGGGCGGCGACGTCGCCCGCGCCGGTGGCGTCCACGACGACCGCCGCGTACCGCGCCCCGGCCTGTCGCGAGGTGTGAACCGGCAGCCCGGCGCGGGCCAGCACCGCCGCGGGCTCGACCGTGCTCTTGCCGGCCGTCAGATGCAGCAACGGCCCGTCCAGTACCGGCCGCTCCGCGCTCCACCGGTGCAGCGGCGCCGGCTGCGGCAGCCCCAGCCGCCGGGTCACGAAGCGGCCCGGACCGGATTGCGTGAAACGAAGGTAGCGATCGGGCATTGGCCGGCTCCTGGATCTCGCGTAAATTTACTTCTGAGTAAGGTTACTCAAGGGTCAGGAGCTGGTCGAGGATGAGTATGCAGCAGAGCACCGCCGGCGTCCGGCGGGTCGCGGTGATCGGCGGCAGCCGCATCCCCTTCGCCCGCTCGGACGGCCCGTACGCCACGGCCTCCAACCAGGAGCTGCTGACGGCGGCGCTGGACGGCCTGGTGGAGCGGTTCGACCTGGAGGGCGAGCGGATCGGCGAGTTCGTCGCGGGCGCGGTGCTCAAGCACAGCCGCGACTTCAACCTGGCCCGCGAGACGGTGCTCGGCTCCGGACTGGACCCGCGCACCCCCGCGTACGACATCCAGCAGGCGTGCGGCACCGGCCTCCAGGCCGTCATCGCCGCCGCCAACAAGATCGCCCTCGGCCAGACGGACAGTGCGATCGCCGGCGGCTCCGACACCGCCAGCGACGCCCCGCTCGGCGTCAACGAGGAGCTGCGGAAGATCCTGCTCGCCACCCGCCGCGCGAAGTCGGCGGGCGCCCGCCTCAAGCAGCTCTCCCGTATCCGTCCGCGCCACCTCGTCCCCGAGATCCCCCGCAACGCCGAGCCGCGCACCGGGCTCTCCATGGGTGAGCACGCGGCCCGTACGGCCAGGAAGTGGGGCATCCAGCGCGCGGATCAGGACGCCCTGGCCGCGACCAGTCACCAGCGGCTCGCCGCCGCCTACGACCGCGGCTTCCTCAAGGACCTCGTCGTCCCCTTCCGCGGCCTGGACCGGGACCAGAACCTCCGGCCGGACTCCACCGTCGAGAAGCTCGCCCGGCTCGAGCCGGTCTTCGGCGTCCGGGACGGCGACGCCACGATGACGGCGGGCAACTCCACGCCGCTGACCGACGGCGCGGCGACCGTGCTGCTGGCGAGCGAGGAGTGGGCGAGCGCGCGCGGCCTGACGCCGCTGGCCCACCTCACCGCGTACGAAACGGCCGCCGTGGACTACGTGGACGGGGACGACGGGCTGCTGATGGCGCCCGCGTACGCCGTGCCGCGGATGCTGGAGCGGGCCGGGCTCGGCATCGAGGACTTCGATCTGGTCGAGATCCACGAGGCGTTCGCCTCCCAGGTGCTCGCCACCCTCGCCGCCTGGGAGAAGCAGGGGCTGGCCCCCGTCGACCGCGACCGGCTCAATGTCGCCGGGTCCTCGCTCGCCACCGGCCATCCCTTCGCCGCGACCGGCGCCCGCATCGTCGCCACCCTCGCCGAGCTGCTGGCCGAACGGGAACCGGCCGCCGACGGCAGGCCCGTACGCGGCCTGATCTCGATCTGCGCCGCGGGCGGCCTGGGCGTGACGGCGATCCTCGAACGCGCGTAACAACGCACGTAATAACCCTGGTCAGAACCCTTGCCAGGACAGCCGGGCAGCCCGTACCACTCGGTAACCAGCAGCAGCGTCGTCCCCAGCAGCAGCCGAAGCCGTACCGCAGCAGCACCGAAGGAGCCGCTCGTGTCCAGCCAGGAAGCCGCACCACCCGCCACGCCCGTACTGGTCCCGCCGCGCAAGACCGTCGAAGACGGCGTCGTCCGCGAGGTCTCCGTCCCGCCGCTCGCCCCCGCCGTCCCCACCGGCTCCCTCGGCGACATCCCCTTCGACAACGCCGCCGCGGCCCCCACCGACGCCGTCCTCGCCCGCAAGCAGCCCGACGGCAGCTGGCGCGACGTGACCGCCGCCGACTTCGCCGACGAGGTACTCGCCCTCGCCAAGGGCCTGATCGCGCACGGCCTGAACCCCGGCGACCGGCTCGCCATCATGGCCGGCACCAGCTACGAGTGGACCCTGATCGACTTCGCGTCCTGGGCGGCCGGGCTGGTCACCGTCCCCCTCTACCCGACCTCCTCGGCACACCAGGCCCAGTCGATCCTGCGGGACTCCGGCGCCCGGGCCTGCGTCGTGGAGCACGTCGAGCAGACCCGCATGATCAGCGGGGTCCGCGGCAGCCTCCCGGACCTCTCCCACCTCTGGCAGCTGGACACCGGCGCCGTCGGCCAGATCACCTCGGCGGGCCGGGACCTGCCCCCGTACGAGGTGACCAAGCGGCGCGCCGGCCGCGGCCCCGCCGACACCGCCACCCTCATCTACACCTCCGGCACCACCGGCCGGCCCAAGGGCTGCGTCCTGACCCACGGCAACTTCTTCGCCGAGGTCGACAACTCCATAGAGCTGCTGCACCCCGTCTTCCGGTCGGTCAGCAAGGACCCCGCCTCGACCCTGCTCTTCCTGCCCCTCTCGCACGTCTTCGGGCGGATGGTCGCGGTCGGCTGCCTGCGCGCCCGGGTGAAGCTGGGCCACGCATCCAGCATCCAGACCGAGGACCTGCTCGCCGACCTGGCGGGCTTCCGCCCGACCTTCCTGCTGGCCATCCCGTACGTACTGGAGAAGGTCCACAACACCGGCCGGGCCACCGCCGAGAAGATGGGCCGGGCCGCCTCCTTCGACCGCGCGGCGCGGATCGCTCGCCGCTACGGCGAGGCCGTCGAGGCCGCGGAGCACGGCACCGGGCCCGGCCCCGGCCTCGGGCTGCGCGCGGCCCGCGGTCTGTACGACCCGCTGGTCTACCGCCGTATCCGCGCGGCGCTCGGCGGCCGGGTCCGCTACGCGATCTGCGGCGGCTCCCCGCTCGGCCGGCGGCTGGCCGCGTTCTACGAGGGCGCCGGCATCCAGGTCTTCGAGGGGTACGGCCTGACGGAGACCACCGCGGCCGCCACCGTCACCCCGCCCCTCAAGCCGCGCCTGGGCACCGTGGGCTGGCCGCTGCCCGGCAGCGCGGTCCGCATAGCGGAGGACGGGGAGGTACTGCTCCGCGGTGGCCAGGTCTTCAGCGGGTACTGGGACGCGGCGAGCGGGACCGCCGTCCCGGCCGTCGACGAGCAGGAGTGGTTCGCCACCGGCGACCTCGGCGCGCTGGACGCCGACGGCTACCTCACCATCACCGGCCGCAAGAAGGAGATCATCGTGACCGCCAGCGGCAAGAACGTGGCGCCCGCGCCGCTGGAGGACCGGCTGCGCTCCCACCCGCTGGTCGGCCAGTGCCTGGTGATCGGCGACAACCGCCCGTACATCACCGCGCTGCTCACCCTGGAGCCGGACGGGCTCGCGCACTGGCGGCAGATGCAGAAGAAGCAGGACGTGCCGCTCGCGGAGCTGGTGCACGACGAGCGGCTCCGCGCCGACCTGCAGCGCGCCGTCGACGACGCGAACCGGCTCGTCTCGCGCGCCGAGTCCATCCGGCGCTTCGCCGTGCTGCCCGCCGACTTCACCGAGGAGGCCGGCCACCTCACGCCGTCGCTGAAACTGAAGCGAGTGGCCATTGCACGGGACTATGCGAAAGACATCGAGGCGCTGTACGAAAGTAGTTGAGCGCGGAACCGACCCCGCCCGTCGTCCGTCGAACCGGGCGCGTCAGACTGGAGTCCCGTGTCGCCTCTGTGGGGGAGGCGGCGCGGGGCTTCACCCTTTTCTGCCCGAAAAGGCGCCAAAAGGCGCCGAAAAGGCAGGAGCCCCGCTCCGTCACCGAGGTGACGGAGCAGGGCTCCTTGGGTACTGCTACTAACGGCCGCGACCGGCCGGCCCGGGCAACTTAGACCGGGGTGACGTTCTCCGCCTGCGGGCCCTTCGGACCCTGCGTGACGTCGAAGTTCACCTGCTGGTTCTCCTCAAGGGAGCGGAAGCCAGAGGCGTTGATCGCGGAGTAGTGGACGAAGACATCGGGGCCGCCGCCGTCCTGGGCGATGAAGCCGAAGCCCTTCTCGGCGTTGAACCACTTGACGGTTCCGGTAGCCATAAGCCCTCCTTGGGCCAAAGGGTTGCCCTGCTCCAGAACCTGCAATGAAGTCTGAAAACTACAAATGCCTGCGGGTCACATGATCCGCAGGCTCTGTACTGCAAGGGAAACCAAACTGCAACTTGCGCTGAGCCTAGCACGGTGCGCTCAGAAGGCGGAAGAGCCAAAGATCACGTTTATCTTCGTGCCGGGGTTCCCGGCCGGTTCTCGCCACGGTTCCCACCCGGTTCTCACCCGGGTTCTGCCCGGTTCTCGCCGCCATACGGAGGCCCCCGCCGACTCGCGGCACGTCCCGCGGGTCTAGCCTCCACATGTGGACAATTCAACCGTAGGAGACGCACCCGCACCGACCTCCGGCCACCGCCGGGCCCGGCCGCGGGTGGGCCACATCCAGTTTCTGAACTGCCTGCCCCTTTACTGGGGCCTGGCCCGTACGGGCACCCTGCTCGACCTGGAACTCACCAAGGACACTCCCGACCAGCTGAACGAGAAGCTGGTCAGCGGCGAGCTGGACATGGGGCCGATCACCCTCGTCGAGTTCCTCAAGCACGCCGACGAGCTGGTCGCCTTCCCCGACATCGCGGTCGGCTGCGACGGCCCGGTCATGTCCTGCGTGATCGTCTCGCAGAAGCCGCTGGACAAGCTGGACGGTGCCCGGGTCGCGCTCGGCTCGACCTCGCGCACGTCCGTTCGGCTGGCGCAGCTGCTGCTCGCCGAGAAGGTCGGCGTCACGCCCGACTACTACACCTGCCCGCCCGACCTGGGCGTGATGATGCAGGAGGCGGACGCCGCGGTCCTCATCGGGGACGCCGCGCTGCGCGCCAACCTGCACGAGGCGCCCCGTCTCGGCCTCGAGGTGCACGACCTCGGCCAGATGTGGAAGGACTGGACCGGCCTGCCGTTCGTCTTCGCGGTGTGGGCGGCCCGGCGCGACTACCTGGAGCGCGAGCCGGTCGTGGTGCAAAAGGTGCACGAGGCGTTCCTGGCCTCCCGCGACCTGTCCCTGGAGGAGGTCGGCAAGGTCGCCGAGCAGGCGGCGCGCTGGGAGCACTTCGACGAGGACGTGCTCGCCAAGTACTTCACCACGCTGGATTTCCGCTTCGGCCCCGACCAGCTGCGCGGCGTCACGGAATTCGCCCGCCGCACGGGCCCGACCACGGGCTTCCCGGCGGACGTACGGGTGGAGCTGCTGGGCGCCTGACCCCGGGGGCCGGCTGCTCGCAGGCGCCGGCCCCTTACCTTTTCCTTGCCCCATACATCTTTCTTTCCCGTCCCTTCCGCCGTTCCTTCCATCCCGGATTCCCCTCGGAATTCTTGGTGAATATTGAACGAACGAAGGGGCGGATTCCGGCACTGCGCACGATGTCCGGCCGCCGCCGGGTCCAGGGAATTCCTTCCGCCGCTATTCGCGGCAAGAAGAAGGGAAGGCACCGGCCGCCTCCACCGGGCGCCGCCCCACCCCCACCGGTGGCAGGTGGCCGGGCCCCAAAAGCCCTGGCGTACGCTGGATCGGTCGTGACGCATGCCCGCCCAAGAACCTCGAAAGGGACGCCCGGTGACCGAGAACGCCGACCTTCAGTCCGTACTCGACCGCGCCGCGGAGGGCGGGCGGATCACCCCCGAGGAAGCCGTCGAGCTGTACCGCTCCGCGCCGCTGCACGCCCTCGGTAAGGCCGCCGACGCCGTGCGCCGCCGCCGCTACGCCGGTACGGAGCACATCGCGACGTACATCATCGAGCGGAACATCAACTACACCAACGTGTGCGTCACGGCGTGCAAGTTCTGCGCGTTCTACGCCGCGCCCAAGGACACCGCCAAGGGCTGGTCCCGCGACCTCGACGACATCCTGCGCCGCTGCGCGGAGACCGTCGACCTCGGCGGCACGCAGATCATGTTCCAGGGCGGCCACCACCCGGACTACGGCGTGGAGTACTACGAAGAGCACTTCGCCGCCATCAAGAAGGAGTTCCCGCAGCTGGTCATCCACTCCCTCGGCGCGTCCGAGGTCGAGCACATGGCCCGCATCTCCGGCGTCTCCGTCGAAGAGGCCATCCGGCGCATCCACGCCGCGGGCCTCGACTCCTTCGCGGGCGCCGGTGCCGAACTCCTCCCCGAGCGCCCCCGCAAGGCGATCGCCCCGCTCAAGGAGTCCGGCGAGCGCTGGCTGGAGATCATGGAGATCGCCCACAACCTCGGCGTGGAGTCGACCTCCACGATGCTGATGGGCACGGGCGAGACCAACGCCGAGCGCATCGAGCACCTGCGCATGATCCGCGACGTGCAGGACCGTACGGGCGGCTTCCGCGCCTTCATCCCGTACACCTACCAGCCCGAGAACAACCACCTGAAGGGCCGCACGCAGGCCACGCTCTTCGAGTACCTGCGGATGATCGCGATCGCCCGCATCTTCCTCGACAACGTCGCCCACATCCAGGGCTCCTGGCTGACCACGGGCAAGGAGGTCGGCCAGCTGTCGCTGCACTACGGCGCGGACGACCTCGGCTCGATCATGCTGGAGGAGAACGTCGTCTCCTCGGCCGGTGCCAAGCACCGCTCCAACCGCCAGGAGATCATCGACCTGATCCGCAAGGCGGGCCGCGTCCCCGCCCAGCGCGCGACCACGTACGAGCACCTCGTCGTCCACGACGACCCGGCGAACGACCCGGTCGACGACCGCGTCGCCTCGCACATCTCCTCGACGGCGATCGAGGGCGGCACGGCCCACCCCGAGCTGAAGCTCGTCGAGACGAACTGAGCGGCGAGCTGTGCTGACGATTCACCGCGTCCGGGCGGTCGAGGGCGCCCCGGCGCAGGACGCGGACGCGGTGGTCGTCGACGGCGCGCGCATCGCGGCGATCGGCCGGTACGAGGAGCTGTACGCGGCGTACGGCGACCGGGCGCGGGTCCGTGAGTGGCCCGGCGCCGTCCTCACACCGGGGCGCCACGAGCCGGACGCCGCCGCCTATCTGGAAGCGGCGTACCACCCGGACCCCCGCGAGGCCGACGCGCTGGGCACCGAGCCGATCCGCGGCGCGGAACTCGCCGCGCTCGACATGCCCGAAACCCGCTGGGGCGCGAGCGCCCGCCGCGGCCTCCAGCGCCTCCTGTCCACCGGTACGACGTCGCTGACGGGCCCCTTCACCCGCCCCTCGGTCCGTACGGCCGTGAGCCGGTCGGGCCTGCGCGACCACCCGGCCGCCCTCGCCCCGGGCGCCCCGGCCGACTTCGCGGTCCTCGCCGAGGACGGCACCTGTCTGGTGACGGCCCTCGGCGGCCGGCTGGTGTACCGGCGCCGGGGGTGAGCCCGGGCGCCGCGGGCCGTGGTGAACAATGGGCTCGTGACCCGAGCATCCCTGGACAAGCAGCCGCACGAAGTCGCTTCCATGTTCGACGACGTCGCGGAACGGTACGACCTCACCAACGACGTGCTGTCCCTCGGGCAGGCGCGGCTGTGGCGCAAGGCCGTGGACAAGGCCGTGGGGGCGCGCCCCGCCGAGCGGGTGCTCGATCTCGCGGCCGGTACGGGCACCTCCTCCGTGCCGTTCGCGCGCACCGGCGCGTACGTCGTGCCGTGCGACTTCTCCACCGGCATGCTCCGCGAGGGCAAGAAGCGGCAGCCGTGGCTGCCCTTCACCGCGGGTGACGCGACGAAGCTGCCCTTCGCGGACGGCGTGTTCGACGCCGTCACGATCTCCTTCGGGCTGCGCAACGTGCAGGACACGGACGCCGCGCTGGCCGAGCTGTACCGCGTGACCAAGCCCGGCGGCCGGGTCGTCATCTGCGAGTTCAGCCAGCCGACGTGGGCGCCCTTCCGGACCGTCTACACCGAGTACCTGATGCGCGCGCTGCCGCCGGTCGCGACCGCCGTCAGCTCCAACCCCGACGCGTACGTCTACCTCGCCGACTCCATCCGCGCCTGGCCCGACCAGCCCGCCCTGGCGGCGCTGCTCCAGAAGGCGGGCTGGCAGAAGGTCGCCTGGCGCAACCTCACGGGCGGGATCGTGGCGCTGCACCGGGGGACGAAGCCGGCCGTGTGAGCGGGCGCCGCGCCGCCTTCAGGCGCGGTTCACAGGTCCAGCCGGTGGCACAGGCCCGTCACCTTGGACACGGGGGAGATGAAGGTCTCCGCCTGCCGCATGCCGAGCCGCCGGGTGACCGCTATCGAGCGCGCGTTCTCGGCGTGCACCATGGCCACGACATGCCGTACGCCCGCGGCCCGCACGTCCTCCAGGGCGCGCCGGGCCACGGTCGTGGCGTAGCCCCTGCCCCAGTACTTCCGGCCCAGCCGCCAGCCGATCTCGATCTCGCCGACCGGCCCCCACTCCGTGCGCGGCCACGGCTGCGCGCCCGCGAAGCCGATCACCGCGCCGTCCGCCGGGTCGACGATGGTGTAGAAGCAGTAGCCGCGTTCGGCGTGGTGGCGGCGCTGACGGGCGGTCAGTTCCTCGTACTCCGACAGCTCGGCGGACGCGCCGCCGTGGAATTCCATCACCTCCGGGTCGTCGAAGACCCGGTGCCAGTTCCACGCGTCCTCCTCGGTGGGGACGCGCAGCTCGACGGGGGGAAGCGGCTTCTGCATGGACCAACCCTTCGGAATCCGATCAGGTACGCCTGCATAGACTGCACGGGTCCAGTGCCGGTCGGCACCCAGATATCGAGTTCCGGGAGACAACGCCGTGACCGACGTGACCGATGCCGCCACCGCGACCCAGGCCCGCTCCGAGCACACCGCAGATGTGATCGTCGTGGGGGCCGGCCCGGCCGGCTCGACCACCGCGTACTACCTCGCCAAGGCCGGTCTGGACGTCCTCCTGCTGGAGAAGACGGCCTTCCCGCGCGAGAAGGTCTGCGGCGACGGCCTCACCCCGCGCGCCACCAAGCAGCTGGTGTCGATGGGCATCGACATCTCCGAAGAGGCCGGCTGGCTGCGCAACAAGGGCCTGCGCATCATCGGCGGCGGCGTCCGGCTCCAGCTCGACTGGCCGGACCTGGCCTCGTACCCGGACTACGGCCTGGTCCGCAAGCGTGACGACTTCGACGAGCAGCTCGCCCGCCAGGCCCAGAAGGCCGGCGCCCGGCTGTACGAGCGCTGCAACGTCAGCGGACCGGTCGTCAACGAGCTGACCGGGCGCATCGAGGGCGTCACCGCCAAGCTCGGCGAGGAGAAGACCCCGGTCACCTTCCACGCTCCGCTCGTGGTCGCCGCGGACGGCAACTCCACGCGCCTCTC
This sequence comes from Streptomyces sp. NPDC053542, assembly GCF_044544685.1. Classification (NCBI taxonomy): domain Bacteria; kingdom Bacillati; phylum Actinomycetota; class Actinomycetes; order Kitasatosporales; family Streptomycetaceae; genus Streptomyces; species Streptomyces sp. NPDC053542. Next base: position 480,753 of record NZ_JBITXL010000006.1, on the reverse strand, counting down.
GCTGGCGATGGGCCTGCACCGCCGCGAGGACCGCCCGATGGGCGTCGCGGTCCGGACGTACTTCACCTCGCCCCGCCACGACGACGACTACCTGGAGTCCTGGCTGGAGCTGTGGGACCGCAGCGGCCCGCAGGACCGGCTGCTCCCCGGCTACGGCTGGATCTTCGGCATGGGCGACGGCACCTCCAACGTCGGCCTCGGCGTGCTGAACACCTCCAGCAGCTTCAAGGAGCTGGACTGGCGCGAGATCCTCAAGGCGTGGTGCGCCTCGATGCCGGCGGACTGGGGCTACACCCCGGAGAACATGACGATGCCGATCCGCGGCGCGGCGCTCCCCATGGCCTTCAACCGCCAGCCGCACTACACCAAGGGCCTCCTCCTGGTCGGTGACGCGGGCGGCCTGGTGAACCCCTTCAACGGCGAGGGCATCGCGTACGCCATGGAGTCCGGCCAGCTCGCCGCCGACGTCATCGTGCAGGCGCACGCGCGCGCCACGTACGCCCAGCGCGAGCTGGCCCTGCAGCGGTACCCGAAGATCCTCAAGGACACCTACGGCGGCTACTACTCGATGGGCCGCGCCTTCGTGAAGCTCATCGGCAACCCGAAGATCATGAAGCTGGCCACGCAGCGCGGCCTCACCCACCCGATGCTGATGAAGTTCACCCTGAAGATGCTGGCCAACCTCACCGACCCCACCGGCGGCGACGCGATGGACCGCATCATCAACGGCCTGAGCAAGGTCGCGCCCAAGGCGTGAGCCTCGCGCGTACGGCCTGAGCGCTCCTCACGTGCCGCCACCGGCTCCGCCGGTGGCGGCACCGTGCTTTCGCGCCCCTTTCGTCCCGTCGCTGCTCCGGGCTGTCTCATGGCCGGTCTTGACGCACGAAGTTGGCGAATTGTGCCTGCTGCCGTGCAGGCGTGCCGACGGCCAGGCTGGGGAGGAGCACACACAGCGCCGAGTGGAACACGGAGCGTGAACCATGAGGATGGCGAGGGCACGGCGCAGGTTGCGAGGGGGGACGTCATGAGCGACGGACCGGAGGGGGGCGAACGGGATGAACGGGACGAGGGGATCGAGCGTCCCGAGTCGGCGGACCGGGTGGACGAGGCGCCGGGGGAGGACGACCGCCGGGCGGAGCTGAGGGCGAAGGTCCGGGAGGCCAACCGGCAGAGCAGGCTCTGGCCGCGGTGAGGGATCCTGGAACCGCAGCAGCCGCCGATCGAGACGCCCGGAGGGACCATGTCCGCCGCACCCGCCAACGGACCGCTCTCCGTCGACCGGGCGCTGGACGTGCTCGACGCGGTGGCCGGGGCGGCGGGGCCGGTGCCGGCCAAGGCGCTGGCCCGGCGGCTGGGCTGCTCACTGTCCACGGTCTACAACCTGCTCGGACCGCTGACCGCGCGCGGGCACGTGCGGCGTACGGGCGCCGGCTACGTCCTGGGGCACCGGGTGCCCGCGCTGTACCGGGCGTTCCAGCGGCAGACCGGTATCGAGGAGGACGCGCGCGAGCTGCTGCGGCACGTACGGCGCGCGACCGGGACGCACGCGTACCTCAGCGCGGTGGGGCAGGGGCGGATCGCGGTCGTCGACAGCACGCTGCCGGTGTCGGCGGCCGGCGGGCCGTTCGCGGTGGGGCCCGACCACGGCGCGCACGCCACCGCGCACGGCAAGGTGCTGCTCGCCGCGCTGAACCGTCCCGAGCGCCGCCGCTATCTCGACGCGCACGGCCTGCCCCGGCTGACGGACCGTACGATCACCTCGCCCGAGCGCTTCGAGGCGGAGCTGGTGCGGGTGCGCCGGGAGGGGCTCGCCGTGTCGGTCGGCGAGACCGATCCGGCCCACACCTGTCTCGCGGTCCGCCTCCCGGGCGAGGGCCCCGACGGCTCCCTCCGCGCGCTGTCGGTGTCCCTGCCGACCGCCGACTACCCCGCGCGCCGGGGCGAACTGGCGTCCGTACTGACCCGCGCGGCGGCCGGGGCCTGAGCGGTCACGACCGCCGCACCGGCAACGGGTCCTCCGGCACCGGTTTTCCGGCATCGGTGGAATGGCGGGCCCGTCGGCTCGCGGCGCGGCCGCCCGCGGCGCACAGTGGTCGCATGATTTTCATCGCTGTGAAGTTCACCGTGCGGCCCGAGAAGAGCGACGAGTGGCTGTCGCTGACCGAGCCCTTCACGCTCGCCACCCGCGCCGAGCCGGGCAACATCTTCTTCGAGTGGTCCCGGAGCGTGGAGAACCCGGACCAGTTCGTGCTGCTGGAGGCGTTCGCGGACCAGGAGGCGGGCGTGGCGCACGTGCAGTCCGACCACTTCAAGGACGCCATCGAGCTGATGTCCGGCCTCGTCGCGAGCACCCCGGAGATCATCAACGTGGAGACCGAGGGCACCGGCTGGGGCGAGATGGCCGAGGTCAAGCCGCGTCAGTAAGGCGCACATGACGGGCGAAAGCCGTGAAGTACGGCGAAAGGGCCGTCGTCCCGAGCGGGGGACGACGGCCCTTTCGCCGTGTGTGAGGACCAGGAAGGACCCGGAGGGGCCTCAGCGGACGCGGACGGCGCCCGTCGGCTGGTCGTAGCTCATGTCGTGCTGGGCGACGCCGTCGTTGGGGTTCTGGGCGCCGATGTACTGGCCGTCGCCGATGTAGACCGCGACGTGGTACGCGCTGCCCGCGCTGCCCCAGTAGAGGATGTCGCCCACCTGGAGGTTGTCCAGGCCCACCTGGGTGCCGGCGGTCGACTGGTCCTGGGAGACGCGCGGCAGGTCGATGCCGATCTGCCGGAACGCGGCCTGGGTGAGGCCGGAGCAGTCGTACGCGGACGGGCCGGTCGCGCCGCTCACGTACGCCTTGCCGACCTGGGCCTTGAGGAAGCTCACCAGGGAGGCGGTGGAGCCGGAGAGGTCGCCGGTGTCGACCGACGCGGAGGCGGAGAGGAGGGGGCCACGGTCCGCGGAGCGCGAAGCGCGGGCCTGCTCGGCCTCCTTGGCCTTGCGGGCCGCGGCGGCCCGCTTCTCCGCCTCGGCCTTGCGCTTGGCCTCGACGGCCTTGTCCTTGGCCTTCTGCGCGGCCTTCTCGGCCTTGGAGAAGACCGCGTCCTGCGCTGCCTGCAGCTCGTACTGGTTCGCCACCTGCTGGGTGCTGTCCGCGGTGCGGGCCACGGACGTCGCGAGCGCGGCGCTGATGGTCGGCATCTCCTGGGTTTCGGAGGGCGACTTCTCGGCGGCGTTCGCGGGGACGGCGGTACCGGTCACCGCCAGCGTGAGGATGCCACCGGTGAACCCTGCGCGCACGGCTCGCGAAGTCGCGGAGCGGCGGGGCTTCCGGTGGCTGGGTATGAGTGCGTTCGGGGACATGGCACCACGGCTATCAGGAGCCCCAGGTTGCTGCCAACAAAGGTGGTGTGCACCACTTTTGACGCGTACACGATGAACAAACCGGACCAATCGGCCAGTGGCGTGTCGGCCGACGGGGTGTCCGAATTTCGTGATCATGTTCCTGCGCACGGCATTTACCGCTCGATGCGCCCCAGCACGGCACTTACCACCTTCGCAACCGACACGCCAAGGCTTCCCCATCGTCAAGGATTCAGAGGCGTGAAACGCGTGGGATAGCTCACTCCTGAGTGACCGTTATGTCCTCGTGATGCGCGCTCGTGAACCGATGCACGTTCCGGCGATCACGGGAGGGTCACGACTGGGTCACGCGGACGGGTGGGCGCGCGCTAGCAGTTGACGGTGTCCAACACCAATTTGCTTGCGGAGCGTAGCTCTTGATAGTGGAGACACCCTCGTGACCAGCGGCAACCGCTGCGTTTGTCACTTCAAGTGATCACTCGAGCGCTTCCGGTGCGAAGATCACCGCTCATCCGACTTCATGATCCTTCGTCAGGTGGTGGAGATCACAAAGGCGTTGTCGCACCCCGTGTCGCAGATCACAGACTCGCGGGCATAGGATGCAGGCGGCCAGGGCTTGTGAACTGCCTCACATAGAAGCGATCTCTGTCGAGATCCGTCGAGGAGTGAACGGGCCCGGGGCCGGACCGCCAACCAGTCATCGTCGACTGAAGGGAGCGAGGACGGTGAACGCCTATGCGCCCATCCTCGTACTGGGAGCCCTCGGGGCAGGCTTTGCGATCTTCTCTGTCGTCATGGCCACGCTCGTCGGACCCAGGCGCTACAACCGGGCCAAGCTCGAGGCGTACGAGTGCGGGATCGAGCCGACCCCACAGCCTTCAGGCGGCGGCCGCTTTCCGATCAAGTACTACCTGACGGCGATGCTCTTCATCGTCTTCGACATCGAGATCGTCTTCCTCTACCCCTGGGCCGTCACCTTCGACGCCCTGGGGCTGTTCGGGCTCGTCGAGATGCTGCTCTTCGCGCTCACCGTCTTCGTCGCCTACGCCTACGTATGGCGGCGTGGCGGCCTGGAATGGGACTAGGGGTCACCCAATGGGACTTGAAGAGAAGCTGCCCAGCGGCTTTCTGCTGAGCACCGTCGAACAGGCCGCGGGCTGGGTGCGCAAGTCATCGGTCTTCCCGGCGACGTTCGGGCTCGCGTGCTGCGCCATCGAGATGATGACCACCGGCGCCGGCCGCTACGATCTGGCGCGCTTCGGCATGGAGGTCTTCCGCGGGTCGCCCCGGCAGGCCGACCTGATGATCGTGGCCGGTCGGGTCAGCCAGAAGATGGCGCCCGTCCTGCGCCAGGTCTACGACCAGATGCCGAACCCGAAATGGGTCATCTCCATGGGCGTCTGTGCCTCTACGGGCGGAATGTTCAACAACTACGCGATCGTGCAGGGCGTGGACCACATCGTCCCGGTCGACATCTATCTCCCGGGATGCCCGCCCCGCCCCGAAATGCTGATGGACGCCATCCTCAAGCTCCACGAGAAGATCCAGGGCTCCAAGCTCGGGGTCAACGCCGAGGAGGCGGCCCGCGAGGCGGAGGAGGCGGCGCTCAAGGCACTCCCGACGATCGAGCTGAAGGGGCTGCTGCGGTGAGCGACCCGAAGAACGGCGCGAGCGGGCCGAAGAACGGTACGGGGGCCAACGGGGTCAATCCCGACAAGGAAATCGGCGTGGAGAACCTCCCCGGCCAGCGCCTGGACCAGGGCGAGGTCATCGGCGTCCGGCGCGGCATGTTCGGCGCCAACAACGGCGGCGACACCTCGGGCTACGGCGGTCTCGTACGGACCGTACGGCTGCCGGGGGCGACCTCCCGGCCGTACGGCGGCTGGTTCGACGAGGTCGCCGACGAGCTCGAAGGCGCGCTGGAGGAGCAGGGCCTGGTCCCCGAGAACGTCATCGAGAAGACCGTCGTCGACCGCGGCGAGCTGACGTTCCACATCGAGCGGGAGTACCTCCCGGTGGTCGCGAAGACGCTCCGCGACGACCCGGCCCTCCGCTTCGAACTGTGCACCGGCGTCAGCGCCGTGCACTTCCCCGGCGACAAGGGCCGCGAGCTGCACGCCGTCTACCACCTGCGGTCGATCACCCACACCCGGCTGATCCGGCTGGAGGTCTCCGCGCCCGACGCCGACCCGCACATCCCGTCGGTCGTCAGCGTCTATCCGACCAACGACTGGCACGAGCGCGAGGTCTACGACTTCTTCGGGCTGATCTTCGACGGCCACCCGGCGCTCACCCGGATCATGATGCCGGACGACTGGCAGGGCTTCCCGCAGCGCAAGGACTACCCGCTCGGCGGCATCCCCGTCGAGTACAAGGGCGCCCAGATCCCGGCTCCGGACCAGCGGAGGTCGTACACCTGATGAGCACTTCCCAAGCATCTGCCCGCGAGACCACCGAAGGCCCGGTCTACACCGTCACCGGCGGCGACTGGGACGAGGTCGTCGAGGCCGCCGCCAAGGCCGACGACGAGCGCATCGTCGTCAACATGGGCCCGCAGCACCCCTCCACGCACGGCGTGCTCCGGCTGATCCTGGAGATCGACGGCGAGACCGTCACCGAGGCCCGCTGCGGCATCGGCTACCTCCACACCGGTATCGAGAAGAACCTCGAATACCGCACCTGGACCCAGGGCACGACCTTCGTCACGCGGATGGACTACCTGACGCCGTTCTTCAACGAGACGGCGTACTGCCTGGCCGTGGAGAAGCTGCTCGGCATCACCGACGACGTCCCGGACCGGGCCACGATCATCCGCGTGCTGCTGATGGAGCTGAACCGGCTCTCCTCCCACCTGGTGTGCATCGCCACCGGCGGCATGGAGCTCGGCGCCACCACGATCATGATCTACGGCTTCCGCGACCGCGAACTGGTCCTGGACATCTACGAGCTGATCACCGGCCTGCGCATGAACCACGCGTTCATCCGGCCCGGCGGCCTCGCCCAGGACCTGCCGCCCGGCGCCGTCGACCAGGTACGCGCCTTCGTTAAGAAGATGCGCAAGAACCTCACGGAGTACGACAAGCTCGCCACCGGCAACCCGGTCTTCAAGGGCCGCATGCAGGGCATCGGCCACCTGGACCTGGCCGGCTGCCTGGCCACCGGCGCCACCGGGCCGGTCCTGCGCTCCGCCGGACTGCCGCACGACCTGCGCAAGTCGGACCCCTACTGCGGCTACGAGACCTATGACTTCGAGGTCCCGACCACCGACACCTGCGACGCCTACGGCCGCTTCCTGCTCCGCCTGGAGGAGATGCGGCAGTCCCTGCGGATCGTCGAGCAGTGCCTGGACCGGCTGGAGCCGGGCCCGGTCATGGTCGGGGACAAGAAGATCGCCTGGCCCGCGCAGCTCGCGCTCGGCCCGGACGGCCTCGGCAACTCCCTGGACCACATCAAGAAGATCATGGGCACCTCCATGGAGGCCCTGATCCACCACTTCAAGCTGGTGACGGAGGGCTTCCGGGTCCCGCCCGGCCAGGCGTACGTGGCCGTCGAGTCCCCCAAGGGAGAGCTCGGGGTGCACGCGGTGAGCGACGGCGGGACCCGCCCGTACCGCGTCCACTTCCGTGATCCGTCCTTCACCAACCTGCAGGCCATGGCGGCCATGTGCGAAGGCGGCCAGGTCGCCGACGTCATCGTCGCCGTCGCGTCCATCGACCCCGTGATGGGAGGCGTCGACCGGTGACCGACGTCAGTTTGGGGATGCCGCAGCTCCCCGCCCCCGACTACCCGGCCGACGTACGGGCCCGGCTCGAAGCGGACGCGAAGGAGGTGATCGCCCGCTACCCCGGCGCGCGCTCGGCCCTGCTGCCGCTGCTGCACCTCGTCCAGTCCGAGGAAGGCCACGTCACGCGTACGGGCATCCGCTTCTGCGCGGAGATGCTGGACCTCACCACCGCCGAGGTCACCGCCGTCTCGACCTTCTACACGATGTACCGCCGCAAGCCGAGCGGCGACTACCAGGTCGGGGTGTGCACCAACACCCTCTGCGCCGTCATGGGCGGCGACGCGATCTTCGACGAGCTGAAGGAACACCTCGGCGTCGGCAACGACGAGACCACCGCCGACGGCAAGGTCACCCTCGAACACATCGAGTGCAACGCCGCCTGCGACTACGCGCCCGTCGTGATGGTCAACTGGGAGTTCTTCGACAACCAGACGCCGGAGAGCGCGAAGCGGCTGGTCGACGACCTGCGGGCCGGGCGGCCCGTCGCCCCGACCCGCGGCGCGCCCCTGTGCACGTACAAGGACACCGCCCGCATCCTGGCCGGCTTCCCCGACCGGCGGGAGGGCGCCGTCGAGGCGACCGGCGGCGCCGGGCACGCCTCGCTCGCCGGGCTCCGGCTGGCCAGGGGCGAGGAACTGCCGGGCGGCACGGACCACGTCGTCGCCCCGCGCGACGGCGCCCGCCCGACGGACGAGGCCCCGGCGGGCGGCGCGGCGGGGGAGGCTCCGCCGACGCACCCCAGCTCGCACGACGCACCCCGCCACACCTCGGCCTCCGACCCGGCGCACCCGTCGGGACCTGCTGCTGAGGAGGGAGAGTGATGACGGTGTCCACGGAATACGGTGGCGCCTCCCGGCCGGAAGCCGGTGGCGAGACCAGCCCCGAGAAGCTGCTCACCCCCGTCCTGTCGGCCTTCTGGGACCAGCCGAACTCCTGGACCCTGGAGACCTACCGGCGGCACGAGGGCTACGAGGGCGCGCGCAAGGCACTGGCCATGGCCCCGGACGACGTCATCGCGTACGTCAAGGACGCGGGGCTGCGCGGCCGCGGCGGCGCCGGCTTCCCCACGGGCATGAAGTGGCAGTTCATCCCCCAGGGGGACGGCAAGCCGCACTATCTCGTTGTCAACGCCGACGAGTCGGAGCCGGGGACCTGCAAGGACATCCCGCTCCTCTTCGCGAACCCGCATGCGCTCATTGAAGGCATCGTCATCGCTTGTCATGCGATCCGGTCGGAACACGCGTTCATCTATTTGCGCGGTGAGACCGTGCCCGTACTGCGGCGGCTGCACGAGGCCGTACGCGAGGCGTACGCGGCGGGCTACCTCGGCAAGAACGTGATGGGGTCCGGGCTCGATCTGGAACTCACCGTGCACGCGGGCGCGGGCGCGTACATCTGCGGCGAGGAGACCGCGCTGCTGGACTCCCTCGAAGGCCGGCGCGGACAGCCCCGGCTGCGTCCCCCTTTCCCCGCGGTGGCCGGCCTCTACGCCTGCCCCACTGTGGTGAACAACGTCGAGTCCATCGCGTCGGTTCCCGCCATCATGAACCGGGGCAAGGAGTGGTTCCGCTCGATGGGCAGCGAGAAGTCCCCGGGCTTCACGCTGTACTCGCTGAGCGGCCACGTCACCAACCCCGGCCAGTACGAAGCCCCGCTCGGCATCACGCTGCGCCAGCTGCTCGACATGAGCGGCGGCATGCGCCCCGGCCACCGGCTGAAGTTCTGGACCCCCGGCGGCTCGTCCACGCCGATGTTCACCGACGAGCACCTGGACGTCCCGCTGGACTACGAGGGCGTCGGCGCGGCCGGCTCGATGCTGGGCACCAAGGCCCTCCAGTGCTTCGACGAGACGACCTGTGTCGTACGGGCCGTCACCCGCTGGACCGAGTTTTATGCGCATGAATCGTGCGGAAAGTGCACACCGTGCCGCGAAGGCACGTACTGGCTCGTCCAGTTGCTGCGCGACATCGAGGCCGGCAAGGGCCGCATGGAAGACCTCGACAAGCTGAACGACATCGCCGACAACATCAACGGCAAGTCCTTCTGCGCCCTCGGTGACGGCGCCGCCTCGCCGATCTTCTCCTCGCTCAAGTACTTCCGCGCGGAGTACGAGCAGCACGTCACCGGCAAGGGCTGCCCCTTCGACCCGGCCAAGTCGACCGCTTGGGCCGACAAGCACCTGGAGGTGAACGCATGACGGTGACCACTAGTAGCGCGGCCTCCGGGGGCGGCGAGGCGGCGGTCCCGCCCGAAGACCTCGTGTCGCTGACCATCGACGGCATCGAGATCAGCGTGCCGAAGGGCACCCTGGTCATCCGGGCCGCCGAGATGCTCGGCATCGAGATCCCGCGCTTCTGCGACCACCCGCTGCTGGACCCGGCCGGCGCCTGCCGCCAGTGCATCGTCGAGGTCGAGGGCCAGCGCAAGCCGATGGCGTCCTGCACGATCACCTGCACCGACGGCATGGTCGTGAAGTCCCAGCTCACCTCGCCGGTGGCCGAGAAGGCGCAGCGCGGCGTGATGGAGCTGCTGCTGATCAACCACCCGCTGGACTGCCCGGTCTGCGACAAGGGCGGCGAGTGCCCGCTGCAGAACCAGGCCATGTCCGCGGGGCAGGCCGACTCCCGCTTCGAGGGCAAGAAGCGCACGTTCCAGAAGCCGGTGCCGATCTCCCAGCAGGTGCTGCTGGACCGCGAGCGCTGCGTGCTGTGCGCCCGCTGCACCCGCTTCTCCAACCAGGTCGCCGGCGACCCGATGATCGAGCTGCTCGAACGCGGCGCGCTCCAGCAGGTCGGCACCGGCGAGGGCGATCCGTTCGAGTCGTACTTCTCCGGGAACACCATCCAGATCTGCCCGGTCGGCGCGCTGACCTCGGCGGCGTACCGGTTCCGCTCCCGCCCCTTCGACCTGGTCTCCTCGCCGTCCGTGTGCGAGCACTGCGCGGGCGGCTGCGCGACGCGTACGGACCACCGGCGCGGCAAGGTCATGCGGCGGCTCGCGGCCGACGACCCCGAGGTCAACGAGGAGTGGATCTGCGACAAGGGGCGGTTCGCCTTCCGGTACGGGCAGCTGCCCGACCGGCTGGAGACGCCGCTCGTCCGGGACGCGTCCTCGGGTGAGCTGGTGCCGGCGAGCTGGCCCGAGGCGCTGGAGGCGGCGGCCCGCGGGCTCGCCGCGGCGCGCGGCCGGGCCGGCGTGCTGACCGGCGGCCGGCTCACCGTCGAGGACTCCTACGCGTACGCCAAGTTCGCGCGCACCGCCCTGAACACGAACGACATCGACTTCCGGGCCCGCGTGCACAGCGCGGAGGAGGCCGGCTTCCTCGCGGCGCAGGTCGCGGGGCACGGCCGGGACCTGGACGGGCAGGGAGTCACCTACCGCTCGCTGGAGGCCGCGCCGGCCGTCCTGCTGGCCGGTATCGAGGCCGAGGAGGAGGCGCCCGGCGTCTTCCTGCGGCTGCGCAAGGCGCACCGCAAGAACCGCCAGCGCACCTTCGGGCTCGCTTCGTACGCCACCCGGGGGCTCATCAAGGCGGGCGGCACGCTGCTGCCCGCGGCGCCCGGTACGGAGACGGAGTGGCTGGACGCGCTGGCCGGCGGGGTCGGGCTGGAGGGCGAGGGCCGGGTCGCGGCCGAGGCGCTGCGGGCCGAGGGCGCGGTGATCGTCGTCGGTGAGCGGCTGGCCTCTGTGCCGGGAGCGCTCACCGCTGCGGTACGCGCCGCCTCGGCCACCGGTGCGCGGCTCGTCTGGATCCCGCGCCGGGCGGGCGAGCGGGGCGCCGTCGAAGCGGGCGCGCTCCCCGGGCTGCTGCCCGGCGGCCGGCCCGCGACGGACCCGCGCGCCCGCGACGAGGTCGCCCGCGCCTGGGGCGTGGTCGCGCTGCCGCACCGGCACGGCCGGGACACCGGCCAGATCCTGGAGGCCGCGGCCACCGGCGAGCTGAACGCCCTGGTGGTGGCCGGCGTCGGGGTCGAGGACCTGCCCGACCCGCGGCGCGCGGTCGAGGCACTGGACGCGGTCGGCTTCCTGGTCAGCCTGGAGCAGCGGCCGAGCGAGGTCACGCGGCGGGCCGATGTGGTGCTGCCGGTGGCCGCCGTGGTGGAGAAGGCCGGCACGTTCCTCAACTGGGAAGGCCGGGCGCGGCCCTTCGAAGCCGCGCTCAAGCCGGACCAGATGACCCGCCGCCATCTGCTCCCGGACGCCCGGGTGCTGCACATGCTCGCGGACGCGATGTCCGTGGCGGACGACGCGGTACCGGGGCTGGCGCTGCCGGACGTGCGCGCCGTACGGGCGGAGCTGGACCGGCTCGGCGGCTGGGACGGCCAGCGCGCCGCCGGTGACCTGCTCGCCGGCACCGAGGCGAGGGCGCTGCCCCGGCCCGGCGCGGGCGAGGCGGTGCTCGCCGGGCACCGGCTGCTGCTGGACCAGGGGCGGATGCAGGAGGGCGACGCGGCGCTGGCCGGTACCCGGCACGCCGCGGTGGCCCGGATGTCCGCCGCCACCGCCGCCGAGGCGGGCATCGAGGACGGCGCGGACGTACGGGTCACCGGCCCGCGCGGCGCGGTGACCTTCCCCCTCCAGGTCAGCGAGATGCCCGACCGGGTGGTGTGGCTGCCGCTCAACTCCCGGGGCGGCGGCGTCCCGTACGACACCGGAGCGAACCCCGGTGACCTGGTGACGGTCGCCGCGCAGACCGCGGGCCCGGCGGCCCCGGCGGACGGCACGGAGGTGGCGGAATGATGAGTCTCGCCGCGGAACAGCTGGCGCCCGTCGCGGACAGGATCGCGCTGGCCGCCGAGGACCTGAGCGTCTTCGGGCGCGACCCGTGGTGGCTGGTGGTCATCAAGGCGGTCTTCTGCTTCGCGTTCCTGATGCTGACCGTGCTCTTCTCGATCGTCTGGGAGCGCAAGGTCGTCGCCTGGATGCAGCTGCGCATCGGGCCCAACCGGCACGGCCCCTGGGGCATGCTCCAGTCCCTCGCCGACGGCATCAAGCTGATGCTGAAGGAGGACGTGGTCGTCAAACGGGCGGACAAGGCGGTGTACATCCTCGCCCCGGTCGTCGCGGCCATCCCCGCCTTCATGGCGTTCGCCGTCATCCCGTTCGGCCCGGCCGACAACGAGATCTCGATCTTCGGTCAGCGCACGACGATGCAGCTCACGGACCTGCCGATCGCCGTCCTCTACATCCTGGCCACGGCCTCGGTCGGCATCTACGGCATCGTGCTCGCGGGCTGGTCCTCGGGCTCGACGTACCCGCTGCTCGGCGGGCTCCGATCGTGCGCCCAGATGATCAGCTACGAGATCGCGATGGGCATGGCCTTCGCGTCGGTATTCCTCTACTCCGGCTCGATGTCCACCTCGGCGATCGTCGACGGACAGCAGAGCACCTGGTACGTCGCGCTGCTGCCGGTCTCCTTCCTGATCTACATCGTGGCGATGGTCGGCGAGACGAACCGTGCGCCGTTCGACATGCCGGAGTCCGAGGGCGACCTGGTCGGCGGCTTCAACACCGAGTACTCGTCCATCAAGTTCGCGATGTTCATGCTCGCCGAGTACGTCAACATGGTCACCGTCTCGGCGGTCGCGGTCACCCTCTTCCTCGGCGGCTGGCGCGCCCCCTGGCCGGTCAGCACCTTCTGGGAGGGCGCGAACCACGGCTGGTGGCCGCTGCTCTGGTTCACCATCAAGATCCAGCTGCTGCTCTTCTTCTTCATCTGGCTGCGCGGCACGCTCCCCCGCGTCCGCTACGACCAGTTCATGAAGCTGGGCTGGAAGGTCCTCATCCCGGTCTCGATGGTCTGGCTGATGCTGGTCGCGACCGTACGGGCGCTGCGGAACGAGGGGTACGACTTCCAGCGGATCGTGCTGTACGTCGGCGGCGCCGCGGTCGCCCTGCTGCTGGTCTCCTTCGTCGCGGACTTCTTCCGCAAGAGCGAGAAGGAGGAGGAGAAGCCGGCGGAGGAGCCCTTCGATCCGATGGCGGGCGGCTTCCCCGTACCGCCGTTGCCCGGTCAGACCCTGCCGCCCGTGCCGCGGCGGCGGCCGCGCCACCAAGATCGTGAGCTGATTGTCAGTGGCGGGGTCAATACTGACAGTGACGAAAGTGGGAAGGGGGACAACGGTGTCTGATTTCCAGAATCCGGTGGCCGGCTTCGGCGTGACCTTCAAGGCCATGTTCAAGAAGCGGCTCACCGAGCAGTACCCGGAGGAGAAGAAGCCGACCGCGCCTCGTTTCCACGGCCGGCACCAGCTCAACCGCCATCCGGACGGCCTGGAGAAGTGCGTGGGCTGCGAGCTCTGCGCCTGGGCCTGCCCGGCCGACGCCATCTATGTGGAGGGCGCGGACAACACGGACGAGGAGCGGTACTCGCCCGGCGAGCGGTACGGCCGCGTGTACCAGATCAACTACCTCCGCTGCATCCTGTGCGGCCTCTGCGTCGAGGCGTGCCCCACCCGCGCGCTCACGATGACGAATGAGTACGAGCTCGCCGACCGCACCCGCGAGTCCCTCATCTACACCAAGGAGGAGCTGCTCGCGGGCCTGGAGGAGGGCATGGTCGACACTCCGCACGCGATCTTCCCCGGCATGACGGAGAAGGACTACTACAACGGCCTGGTGACCGAGGCCGCGCCGGGCACGGAGCGGCAGGTCGCGGTCAGCAAGGGCGAGCGGCCGGACGACGGCCACGGGGTGCCCGAGACCCCGGCCCCCACGGCCGAGCGCCCGGCGGGGACGGGGGTGGAGGCATGAGCAGCGCAGCACTGGCCGCGGCCTCCGCGACCTCCACGGGCGAGGCGGTGCAGTTCTGGATCCTCGGCACGGTCGCCGTGGTCGGCGCGCTGGCCACGGTCCTGATGAAGCGGGCGGTGCACAGCGCGCTCTCGCTCGCCGCCACCATGATCATCCTGGCGGTCTTCTACCTCGCCAACGGCGCGTACTTCCTCGGCATCGTCCAGATCGTCGTCTACACCGGCGCGATCATGATGCTCTTCCTCTTCGTGGTCATGCTGGTCGGCGTCACGGCGGCGGACTCCCTCAAGGAGACGCTCAAGGGCCAGCGCTGGCTGGCGGCCGGCGCCGGGCTCGGCTTCGGCATCCTGCTGATCGCCGGCCTCGGCAACGCCTCGGTGACGCACTTCAACGGCCTCGGCGAGGCCAACGCCGGGGGCAACGTCCAGGGCCTGGCGGCCCTCATCTTCACCAAGTACGTCTTCGCGTTCGAGCTCACCGGCGCGTTGCTGATCACCGCAGCGGTCGGCGCGATGGTCCTCACGCACAAGGAGCGCACCGAGCGCGCCAAGACCCAGCGCGAGCAGGCCGAGCAGCGGGTACGGGAGGGCCGGCAGGTCACGCCGCTGCCCGCGCCCGGTGTCTACGCCCGGCACAACGCGGTCGACGTGCCGGGGCTGCTGCCCGACGGCACCCCCTCCGAGCTCACCGTCAATCCGACCCTGCGCAAGCGCGGCCAGATCCGGGACGTGTCGGGGGAGTCGCTGGCGGAGCTGGCGGCGCTGGAGCGGCGCTCCTCGGAGTGGCTGGAGCGCGGCGAGGCCCCCGAGCGCGGCGAGCAGGTCCGGGAGCGCGGCGAGGAGGCCACGCGATGAATCCGATCAACTACCTCTATCTGGCGGCGCTGCTCTTCACCATCGGCGCGGCCGGGGTGCTGATCCGGCGGAACGCCATCGTGCTCTTCATGTGCGTCGAGCTGATGCTGAACGCCTGCAATCTCGCCTTCGTGGCCTTCTCGCGGCTGCACGGAAATCTGGACGGCCAGATCATCGCGTTCTTCACGATGGTCGTCGCCGCGGCCGAGGTCGTGGTCGGCCTGGCGATCATCGTGACGATCTTCCGTACCCGCCATACGGCCTCGGTCGACGACGCCAGCCTGATGAAGCTGTAAGGGGTCGCACTCGTGGAATCTCTGATCGCGCTGCTCGTCGGGGCACCACTGGTCGGTGCGGCCGTGCTGCTCTGCGGCGGCAAACGCCTGGACCGTTCGGGCCACTGGCTCGGCACGCTGCTCGCGGTGGTGTCGTTCGTCATCGGCCTGGTGCTGTTCGCGGACATGCTGGGCAGGGGCGCCGAGGACCGCGCCCTGCACCAGCACCTCTTCAGCTGGATCCCGGTGGGCGGCTTCCGGGCCGATGTCGCCTTCCAGCTCGACCAGTTGTCGATGACGTTCGTGCTGCTGATCACCGGTGTCGGATCGCTGATCCACATCTACTCGATCGGCTACATGGAGCACGACGAGCGGCGCCGCCGCTTCTTCGGCTATCTCAATCTCTTCCTTGCGGCGATGCTGCTGCTCGTCCTCGCCGACAACTACCTCCTGCTGTACGTCGGCTGGGAGGGCGTCGGCCTCGCCTCGTACCTCCTCATCGGGTTCTGGCAGCACAAGCCGAGCGCGGCGACGGCGGCCAAGAAGGCGTTCCTGGTCAACCGGGTCGGCGACATGGGCCTGTCGATCGCGATCATGCTGATGTTCACCACCTTCGGGACGTTCGCGTTCGGCCCGGTGCTGGGCGCGGTGGGCGACACCAGCGAGGGCAAGCTGACCGCCATCGGGCTGATGCTGCTGCTGGCCGCCTGCGGCAAGTCCGCCCAGGTGCCGCTGCAGTCCTGGCTGGGTGACGCGATGGAGGGCCCGACCCCGGTCTCGGCCCTGATCCACGCCGCCACGATGGTTACCGCGGGGGTCTACCTGATCACCCGGTCCGGCGCGATCTTCAACGGGGCGCCGGATGCACAGACCGCGGTGGTCGCGGTCGGCGCGGTCACGCTCCTCTTCGGTGCGATCGTCGGTTGCGCGAAGGACGACATCAAGAAGGCGCTGGCCGGGTCGACCATGTCGCAGATCGGATACATGATCCTCGCGGCGGGGCTGGGCCCGATCGGGTACGCCTTCGCGATCATGCACCTGGTCACCCACGGCTTCTTCAAGGCGGGCCTCTTCCTCGGCGCCGGTTCCGTGATGCACGGGATGAACGACGAGGTGGACATGCGCCGTTACGGCGGCCTGCGGAAGTACATGCCGGTCACGTTCGTGACGTTCGGCCTGGGCTACCTCGCCATCATCGGCTTCCCGGGCCTCTCCGGCTTCTTCTCCAAGGACAAGATCATCGAGGCGGCGTTCGCCTCGGGCGGCACCCAGGGCTGGATCCTCGGGGGAGCGGCCCTGCTCGGCGCCGGGATCACCGCGTTCTACATGACGCGCGTGATGCTGATGACCTTCTTCGGCGAGGAGCGCTGGCGCAAGGCGCCCACTCCCTCGCCCGAGGAGCCGAGCGTCGAGCCCGCCGCCGAGACGCGTGGCGAGTACACGCCACCGCATCCGCACGAGTCGCCGAAGTCCATGACGCTCCCGATGATCCTGCTGGCGTTCGGCTCGGTCTTCGCCGGCGGACTGTTCAGCATCAACGAGGCGTTCGTGCACTGGCTGGAGCCGGTCACCTCCTTCGAGCACGGCCACTCCCCGCTCGGCGCGGCCGCGGTGACCTCCGCGACCATCGTGGTGCTGCTGCTGGGCGTCGCCCTCGCCTGGCTCCAGTACGGCCGCAAGCCGGTACCGGCCGTGGCGCCGCGCGGCTCGTTCCTCACCCGCGCTGCCCGGCGCGACCTGCTCCAGGACGACTTCAACCACGTCGTACTGGTCCGCGGCGGCGAGCAGCTGACCCGCGCGCTGGAGCGGATCGACCACTCCGTCGTCGACGGCGCGGTCAACGGCACCGCGGTGTCGGTCGGCGGTCTCTCCGGCCGGCTGCGCCGCCTGCAGACCGGTTACGTCCGCTCCTACGCCCTGCAGATGCTGGGCGGCGCCGCGGTGCTGGTCTTCGCGACCCTGCTGATGAGGGGTGTCTGAGCCATGTCGTTTCCCTTGCTGACGGCCGCCGCCGCGGTCCCGGCGATCGGCGCGGTCGCCACGGCCGCGGTGCCCGCCGCGAAGCGCACCGCCGCCAAGTGGCTGGCGCTGCTCTTCTCGCTGGCCACGCTGGCGCTGGCGCTGGTGATCGCGGTCCGCTTCGACCCCGGCGCCAAGGGCCCGTTCCAGCTCACCGAGTCGCACGCCTGGATCGCCGACTTCGGCGTGCGGTACGAGCTCGGCGTGGACGGCATCGCGGTGGCGCTGATCGCGCTGACCGCCCTGCTGATCCCCTTCGTGATCCTGGCGGGCTGGCACGACGCCGACCCCCTCGAAGAGGACAACTCCAATCGCCGCTGGCGCCCGACCCAGGGCCTCTTCGCGCTGATCCTCGCCGTCGAGGCGATGGTGATCCTCTCCTTCGAGGCCACCGACGTCTTCCTCTTCTACATCTTCTTCGAAGCCATGCTCATCCCGATGTACTTCCTCATCGGCGGCTTCGGGGACCGGGCGGGCGCCGACGACGCGACGGAGGGCGCCGCTCGGCGCTCGTCCGCCGCGGTGAAGTTCCTGCTGTACAACCTGGCCGGCGGTCTGATCATGCTGGCCGCGGTGATCGGCCTGTACGCCGTCACCGCCGACCAGCTCGGCACCGGCACCTTCTCGCTCTCCCAGATCGTCGAGGCCCGCGCGGCCGGCGAGCTGACCATGGGCGCGGGCACGGAGCGGCTGCTCTTCCTCGGCTTCTTCTTCGCCTTCGCGGTGAAGGCGCCGCTGTGGCCGCTGCACACGTGGCTGCCGGGCGCCATGGGCGAGTCCACGGCGCCGATCGCCGTGCTGATCACCGCGGTGGTCGACAAGGTCGGCACGTTCGCGATGCTCCGCTTCTGCCTCCAGCTCTTCCCCGAGGCCAGCAAGTGGGCGACGCCGGTGATCCTGGTGCTGGCGCTGGTCAGCATCCTGTACGGCGCGCTGCTCGCGGTCGCCCAGCGGGACATCAAGCGGCTGGTCGCGTACGCGTCCATCTCCCACTTCGGCTTCATCATCCTGGGCATCTTCGCGATGACCAGCCAGGGCCAGGGCGGCGCGACGCTGTACATGGTCAACCACGGCATCTCCACCGCCGCGCTGATGCTGGTCGCCGGCTTCCTGATCACCCGCCGCGGCTCGCGCCTGATCGCCGACTACGGCGGCGTGCAGAAGGTCGCGCCGGTGCTGGCCGGCACGTTCCTGATCGGCGGCCTCGCCACGCTGTCGCTGCCCGGCCTCGCGCCGTTCGTCAGCGAGTTCCTGGTACTGGTCGGCACGTTCAGCCGGTATCCGGTCATCGGCATCATCGCCACGGTGGGCATCGTGCTGGCCGCGCTGTACGTCCTCGTGCTGTACCAGCGCACGATGACCGGGCCGGTCAAGGCCGAGGTCCAGGGCATGCCCGACCTCAAGGCCCGGGAGCTGGTGGTGGTGGCGCCGCTGATCGCGCTGCTGCTCTTCCTCGGCGTCTATCCGAAGCCGCTGACCTCCATCGTCAATCCGGCGGTGGACCACACGCTGTCCGTCGTGGACAGGCAGGACCCCAAGCCCGACGTACGGGTCAACGCCGAGCCGCATGAGGCCGGTTCCGATCGAGATGCGGAGGCCGCGAAGTGACATCCGTGGCAGCGGTCCACACCCTGTGGACGATGGCGGACGGGGCGGCCGGCTCCCCGTTGGCCCCGGACGGCCCCGGCAGGATTCCGGCGCCGCACATCGAGTACGCACAGCTGGCGCCGACCCTGATCGTGCTCGGCGCGGCCGTGCTCGCCGTGATCGTCGAGGCGTTCTGGCCGCGCCGCGGCCGGTACTACGCGCAGGTGCTGCTCTCCGTGGTCGCGCTGGCCGCCGCCTTCGCCGCGGTCATCGGCCTCGCGGCCGGCGGCTTCGGCACGACCAAGGCACACATCGCCGCGATGGGTGCCCTCGCGGTGGACGGCCCGGCGCTCTTCCTGCAGGGCACGATCCTGCTGGTCTCGCTGATCGCCGTCTTCACCTTCGCCGAGCGCAGGCTCGACCCCGCGGCGCACGGCCGCCCGGTGGACTCCTTCGCGGCGCAGGGCGCCGCGGTGCCCGGCGGGGAGGCGGAGAAGGCGGCGGTCAAGGCCGGCTTCACCACCACCGAGGTCTTCCCGCTGGCCCTCTTCGCGATCGGCGGCATGCTGGTCTTCCCGGCGGCCAATGACCTGCTGACCCTCTTCGTCGCGCTGGAGGTCTTCTCCCTCCCGCTGTACATCCTGTGCGCGCTGGCCCGCCGTCAGCGGCTGCTCTCGCAGGAGTCGGCGGTGAAGTACTTCCTGCTCGGCGCGTTCTCCTCGGCGTTCCTGCTCTTCGGCATCGCCCTGCTGTACGGCTACGCGGGCACGGTGACGTACGCGGGCATCGCCGAGGTCGTCAGCGACGGCGCCAAGCAGATCGATCCGGCGCTCGCCGACACCATGGGCAACGACGCGCTGCTGCTGATCGGCGGCGCGCTGGTGGTCATGGGCCTGCTGTTCAAGGTCGGCGCCGTCCCGTTCCACATGTGGACCCCGGACGTGTACCAGGGCGCGCCGACCCCGGTGACCGGCTTCATGGCCGCCGCCACCAAGGTCGCCGCGTTCGGCGCGCTGCTGCGCCTGCTGTACGTCGCGCTGCCGGGCCTGCGCTGGGACTGGCGCCCGGTGATGTGGGGCGTGGCGATCCTGACGATGCTGGCCGGCGCGGTCATCGCGCTCACCCAGACCGATGTGAAGCGGCTGCTGGCGTACTCCTCCATCGCGCATGCGGGCTTCATCCTGGCCGGCGTGATCGCCACCAGTAAGGACGGCATCTCGTCGGTGCTCTTCTACCTGCTGGCGTACTCCTTCGTGACGCTCGGCGCGTTCGCGGTGGTCACGCTGGTGCGGGACGCGGGCGGCGAGGCGACGCACCTGTCCAAGTGGGCGGGGCTCGGGCGGCGTTCGCCGCTGGTGGCCGCGGTCTTCGCGGTCTTCCTGCTGGCCTTCGCCGGCATCCCGCTGACCTCCGGGTTCGCGGGGAAGTTCGCGGTGTTCAAGGCCGCGGCGGAGAGCGGCGCCGGCTGGCTGGTCGTGATCGGTGTGCTCTCGTCCGCCGTCGCCGCGTTCTTCTACATCCGGGTGATCGTCCTGATGTTCTTCAACGAGCCGAAGGCGGACGGCCCGACGGTGGCGGTGCCCAGCCCGCTGACCATGACGGCCATCGCGGTCGGCGTGGTGGTGACGCTCGTCCTGGGCCTCGCGCCGCAGTACTTCCTCGACCTGGCGGGGCAGGCGGGGGTCTTCGTCCGCTGACCCGGCCAGGTATCCGTACGCACGAAGCTGCCCGGCACTCCCGCGAGGGGTGCCGGGCAGCGGCGTACGTACGCAGGAGGGCCGGGTACGTCAGCCGTTCTGCTGGAAGCCGTCCAGCGACGAGGGATCGATGGACGGCAGGTCCGTCGTGCCCTCGGTCCGGGTGAAGACGGACTCCTTGCCGGAGGCCCAGCGCACGGTGAGCTTCTTGCCCTGGAGGCTCTCCACCGTGCCCGCGGAGTGCTCGGTGTCGCCGTCGGTGCACTTGAAGGCGAGCTTGACCGGCTCGCCGTCCACGACCTTGCCGCCGCAGGACTTCTTGCCGATCAGTACCGCCTCGTGCTTCGAGACGGACAGGATCAGCAGGCCCTTGTCGGCGTGCAGCGCGTTCGTGGTCCAGCCGCCCTCCAGGGACGCCACGGAGACGTCGCCACCGGGCGTCTGCCCGGCCGACGAGGCGGACGGCGACGGCGACTCCGACTTCTTCGCGCCACCGCCGGTGCCGCCACCGGTGTCGCCGCCGCCGCTGCAGCCGGCGAGCAGGACCGCCGCCGCGGCGGCCGCGACGGCGAACTGGATGCCCTTGCGCACGTTGATCTCCTCGGGGGAACCGCTCATCGGGAAGCCGCTCAGTGGGTACCGGACGGCAGGTCAGGCTTGGGGATCTCCACCTTGCCCTCGGTCTTGGTGAATTCCTCGGTGGGCCCGTTCTTCCAGCTGACCGTGAGCGTGTCGCCGGTCTGCTTCACATTGCCCATCGAACGGGTGTCGTCGCCGTTGCTGCACTTCAGCGCGAGCATGGTGGCGCCCATGTCCTGGACCGTGCCCTGACAGGCGGTTTTGCCGTCGGACAGGGTCGCGGAGTCGCCGATGACCGCCAGGGTGACCGTGCCGTTCGCGGACTTCGACTGCCAGGCGCCGTCGATGCCGGTCGCGGGCTTGTCGGCACCCTCCGCGGACGGTGACGGCTTGCTCTCCTCGCCGCCCTCGCCGCTGCTGCCGCAGCCACTGAGCAAGAGCGCGGCGATGGCGGCCGCCCCGGCGAACTGCGCTGCCTTGCGCACGTACGTCTCCTCCGTTGTGGGACAGGATTCGTGAGGCTAGCAGTCACGCGCATGACAACAGCCCCATCAGCACCGTGAGATGCCTGCTGTCCGACGGGCAGCACGTACCCGTTCCGTACCAGTCATCCGAGACGTACCTAAAGAGTAAGCAATGTCCGGAAATGGATTGGCGGATCACCCATGGGGGTTCTAGCGTCCTGACGGGGCGCGGCCGGGGTGGGGCTGTGGCCATAGGGGGGACACGTGGCTCATGCCAGCACGCGGTTCACGGTCGACCGGACCGTGCCAGGGCTGATTGTGAAGATCGGTGATTATCCGCTGCACCACGGCGGGGTGGGGGCGATCCGCAGCCTGGGACGGCTGGGCGTGCCCATGTACGCGATCACGGAGGACAGATACACGCCGGCCGCGGCGTCGCGGTACCTCAAGGGGCGGTTCGTCTGGCCGACGACCGGCCGCGAGGACCCGGAGCGGCTGGTCGACGGACTGCTGCGGATCGGCCGCCGGATCGGCCGGCCGACGGTCCTGATACCGACCGACGAGGAGGCCGCGGTACTGATCGCCGAGCACGCGGACGTCCTGGGCGACCGCTTCCTCTTCCCGCGCAGTCCTGCCGGGCTCTCCCGCAGACTCGCCAGCAAGCAGGGCCTGCACGAGCTGTGCACCGAACACGGCATCCCGTCCCCCCGGGCGGCCTTCCCGCAGACGCAGGCGGACATCGAGGACTTCGCCGCACGGGCCCGCTTCCCGGTCGTCGCCAAGAACCGGGAGGCGTTCCAGCGCCGCAGCCGGCCCGCCGTGAACGGCACCACGCGCATCGCGGACGCCGCTCACCTGCGCCATCTCGCCAAGAGCTGGGGCCCGCACCCCGGCGTGATCCTCCAGGAGTACCTCCCGCGCGAGGAGGCCGAGGACTGGATCGTGCACGCGTACTTCGACGGGGACAGCGCGGCGCTGACGATGTTCACCGGGGTCAAGGTCCGCTCGTGGCCGCCGCACGCCGGGATGACGGCCTGCGCGTACGTCGTGGACAACCCCGAACTGGCCGAGATGACCGCGCAGTTCATCAAGCGCATCGGCTTCAGCGGCATCGTCGACCTGGACTGGCGCTACGACCGCCGGGACCGGCGCTACAAGCTGCTGGACTTCAACCCGCGGATGGGCGCGCAGTTCCGGCTCTTCGAGAACGAGGCGGGCATCGACGTCGTCCGCGCCCAGCACCTGGACCTGACCGGGCGCGCGGTGCCGGAGGGCGAGCAGCGGGCCGGACACCGCTTCGTGGTGGAGAACATCGACCTGCCCGCCTGGCTGGCGTACCGCCGCAGCGGCTATACCACCCCGCACGTGCCGGACCGCCCCGCGAGCACGGAGCTGGCCTGGCTCGCCGCCGACGACATGAAGCCGTTCTTCACCATGCTCGCGCGGTTCGTCCGGCCGGGCGCCAAGCACCTGTGGCAGATGTGGCGCGACCGGTCGGGCCGGTGTCACGAGCGCTGACGCCCGCGCGCCGCCGGCGCGCTCCGATTCCCGCACGGTTCCGGGCAGCGCGGCCCCGGGCCGTGCACCGGTACGCAGTACGACGCATCAGCAGCACCCTGGGGAGGGAAACCCGAGTGAACACTCCGGTAGCAGTCATCGGCGCAGGCCCCTTCGGCCTGTCCACCGCCGCTCATCTCCGCGCACGCGGCATACCCGTACGGACCTTCGGCCGCCCGATGGTGAGCTGGAGTGAGCACATGCCGGCCGGCATGCTGCTGAAGTCCACGCCGGCGGCGTCCAGCATCGACACCCCGCAGCCCGGCCATACGCTCGTCGACTACTGCGCCGCGTCGGGGGAGCGGCGGTACGAGTCGGACTGGGACATCATCCCGGTGGAGACCTTCGTCCGGTACGGGCAGTGGTTCCAGCAGCGGCTGGTGCCGGACCTGGAGCAGGTCCGGGTCGTCTCCGTCGACCGGCAGCGGTCCGGCTTCGAGCTCAAGCTGGACAGCGGTGAGCAGTTCAGCGCCCGTGCGGTGGTCGTGGCCACGGGACTCACCGGCTTCGCGCACGTGCCCGCCGAGCTGGCCGATGCCGTACCGGATGGACCGTCCCCCACTGGGCCCATCTCGCACAGTTCGCAGCACGCCGACCTGTCCGGGTTCGCGGGCCGCGAGGTCGTGGTCGTGGGCGCCGGGCAGTCGGCGCTGGAGAGCGCGGTGCTGCTCGCGGACGCCGGCGCTTCGGTGCGGGTGCTGACCCGGGGCCGGCAGGCCGTCGGCTTCGGCGCGCCGCCGGACCGGCAGCCGAAGCTGCGCCCCGAGACGCCGTTCGGCAACGCCTGGTCGCTGTACGCCTTCTCGTACCACGCGGACGGCTTCCGCTATCTGCCGGCGCCGACCCGGCAGTTCCTGGTCAAGCGGGTGCTCGGGCCGCTGGGCGCGTGGTGGCTGCGGGACCGGTTCGTGGGCCGGGTGCAGGTGAGCGCCGGGCGGCGGATCGTGCGAGCCCGGGTCGAGGACGGCCGCCCCGTGCTGTCGCTGCGCGGCTCGGACGGGTACGACGGCGAGCTGGCGGCCGATCACGTGCTGGCGGCCACCGGGTACCGGGTGGACCTGGGCGCGCTGGACTTCCTCGGACAGGGGCTGCGGACGGAGCTGGCGGTGGGCGCGGGCGGGCCGCGGCTGGGCGCCGGCTTCGAGTCGTCGGTGCCGGGGCTGTACTTCACGGGGCTGCCGGCGGCGGCCAGTTACGGGCCGGTGATGCGGTTCGTCTGTGGCACGGAGTTCGCCTCGCCGAGGCTGGCCAGGTCCATCGCACAGACGCGGTGACGCTTCGCGGGGGCTCCGCCGCAGCTCCGCCGCGGGGCGACTGTCAGTTTGCGGCTGCGGGCCGCATGGGGCTGGGCGCGCAGTTCCCCGCGCCCCTGAGCGGGCGGGCCTCGTACGGCATCAAGTGCCGTACGAGGCCCGCCCGCTCTTCGGGCTCACACCGCCGTGCGGGGAATGCGGCGCTCCCAGCTGCGGCGGAAGATCTCCTCCTCGCCGTCGTGGCACACGACCTCGTTGCGCGTGACGAAGTCGCCGGCGTCGGTGGTGATCTCCGAGCGGGTCCGGATCCGGGCGTCCCAGCCCAGGTCCGGGCGGCGCAGCCGGATCGACCAGTCCGAGCGGGTCGCCGCGCTCTCCGGGTCGGCGCTGTCGATCCGGTACGTCTCCAGCGCGTCCTCGGTGAACTCCAGCCCGTCCGGGTAGATCCGGGTGCCGCCGTAGCGCGGGTCCACCTCCAGCGTCCAGGTGCCGGCCGCGACGTCCCGGATCACCTTCCGTTCGGGCCGCTGGTCACCGCCTTCGGGGAAGATCACGCCGAGCGGTTCGGACTGCTCGGGCACCTCGAAGGTGATCTCCGGCTCTTCCGTGCCCGGGGTGCGGACCGGCAGTTCGACGGTGCTGGCGGCCGGGTCGACCGTCCAGCCCGCCTCGCTGCCGGCGTGCGGCCAGATCCACGGCCAGTACGCGGAGGAGAGTGCGACGCGGATGCGGTGCCCGGCGGGGAACGCGTGCCCGATGCCGTTCAGCTCGAAGGTCACGTCCTCCGTGGCGCCCGGCGTCCATTCCACGGCCCGGTCCCGGCCGTGCCGGGTGAGGAGGTTCAGTACCCCGCGGGTGACCAGCGTGGACGAGCCGTCCGGCGCCACGTCGCAGATGCGGGCGATGACCTGGCCGCGCGGTACTTCCGAGGTCAGCCGCAGGGTGACGCGCGGCCGGCCCAGGATCTCCACCCGCTCGGTCAGCTCCGGCAGGTCGAAGCAGACCGAGCGGCCGTCCTCCTCGCGCTGGTCGGGCGGCAGATCCGCGTCGTTGCCGAAGGGGAAGTAGCGGCCCGCGTCGACGCCGGTGTGCTGCGGCGAGCGGACCAGCAGCGGCCGGTCGCCGGGCAGGGTGTACGCCGTCGGTGTGACGTTGGGCGAGGGCCAGGCGGGGTCGGCGACCCAGCGGCCCGGCAGCTCGTCGTAGACCGTGGCCGGCGGGTGCGACTCGCTGATCCAGGCGCGCAGCAGCGGGTCGTCCTCGACGCCCCGGTCCTCGCCCTTGAGCCAGTGGTCCCACCAGCGCAGCGTCTCCTGGAGGAAGCCGATCGCGGGGCCCGGCGGCAGGCCGCGGTCCGGATACTGGTGCGACCAGGGCCCGATGAGGCCGCGCACGGGCGCGTCGAGGTGCTGGACCAGGCGCAGCGCGGTGTCCCGGTACGGGTCGTGCCAGCCGCCGACGGCGAGCACCGCCGCCTTGATCGCCGAGTAGTCCTCGCAGACGCTGCCGTGCTGCCAGTACGCGTCCCGCGACTGATGGTCCAGCCAGGTGTGGAGGAAGGGATCGACCGCTTCGAGGCGGTCCGTCCACTGCTTCCGCCAGCCCTCGCCGACCTGTGCCGGGTCCGGCGGGCGGGAGACGAAGGCGAGCATCGTGGCGGCCCAGGCGTGCATGTCCACGGCGAGCAGCGAGCCGCCCATGTAGTGCACGTCGTTGTCGAAGCGGTCGTCCGCCGAGCAGACCGTGACGATCGCCTTCAGCGCCTCGGGCGCGCGGGCCGCGAGCTGGAGGCTGTTGAAGCCGCCCCAGGAGATGCCGAACATGCCGACCTTGCCGGAGCACCACGGCTGCGCGGCCAGCCACTCGATGACGGCCACACCGTCGGCCAACTCGGTCTCGGAGTACTCATCGGTGGGCAGGCCCTCGGAGTTGCCGTGGCCGCGGACGTCGACGCGGACGGAGGCGTAGCCGTGGCCCGCGTAGTACGGATGGCGCTGGGCGTCGCGCGGCGCGGTCCAGTCGCTCAGCCGGTAGGGCAGGTATTCGAGCAGCGTGGGGACGGGCTCCGTGCCGTACGGGCGCCAGACGCGGGCGTAGAGCCGGGTGCCGTCCGGGAGGGGGATGCGGACGTCCTCGCGGAACGTCCGGTACGGGAAGTCGGTGCGGATGCGCATGGTGCCGGTCCAGGGTGTGTCAGTGAACGGGGTGCATGGTGCGGCGCAGCCAGGGTCCGGCGGCGATCACCGCGAGGCCCACGACGACCGCGAAGCCGCCGTTGAGGCCGAAGTACAGCTCGTGGGAGATCTTCCCGAAGTACTTCACGACCTGGGCCTGGATGCCGTTGGCCAGGGCGAGGGAGAGGAACCACAGGGCCATCGTCTGGCTGGTGAACGCGGCGGGCGCGAGCTTGGTCGTCGCGGACATGCCGGTGGTCTCCAGCAGGATGTCGCCGAGACCGAGCAGCACGAAGGAGATCAGGAGCCACCAGGCGGCCATCTTCCAGTCGCCGGTCCGTCCGTGCGTCGCGGGGACCATGACGAGGAAGGACAGGCCGCCGAGGAGCACGCCGTACGCGATCTTGTGCGAGGCGTGCGGCTGGCGCCGGCCGAGCTTGACCCAGACCGCCGCGACGACCGGCGCGAGCAGTACCTCGGCGCCGCCGAGCACGGAGCCGTACCAGGTCGAGGGGAACTCCCAGCCGAGGATCTCGGTGTCCGCATGGCCCGCGGCCAGCAGCGTCATCGTCGAGTACGACTGGAAGAGGACGAAGTTGAAGACCACCGAGGCGGCGAAGAGCACGAGGTAGGGGCGGAGCCGGCCGCGTTCCTCGGAGCCGACGCGAGGGCTGCGGAACATCACCGCGAAGTAGGCGACGGGGGCGATCACCGAGATCACCGTCAGCACGTCCACGGTGCGGTCCATGGTCAGCCACCCGGCCAGTGCCAGGGCCGTGGCGACGGCGGCGACCAGTACGCAGCCGCCGGCTATCAGCCAGGTCGCGCGGCGCATCGCGGCCCGCGGCAGGGCGAATTCGGCGCTGTGCTTGCGGCCCGCGAGGCCCTTGCGACCCGCGATGTACTGGATCAGGCCCAGCGTCATGCCGAGCGCGGCGGCCGAGAAGCCCCAGTGCCAGCCCTGCTTCTGGCCCAGCCAGCCGATGATCAGCGGGGCGAGGAAGGCACCGGTGTTGATGCCCATGTAGTACAGCGCGAAGCCCGCGTCCCGGCGCTCGTCCTCGGTCGCGTAGAGCTTGCCGACCATGGTCGAGACGTTCGGCTTCAGCAGGCCCGTGCCGGCGATGATCAGGCCCAGGCCCACCCAGGTCATGGCCGCGGTGGGCACCGCCATGGAGTAGTGGCCGCAGGCGATCAGGACGCCGCCCCACAGGACCGCGCGGTAGGAGCCCAGCATCCGGTCCGCGAGCCAGCCGCCGGCGACCGAGACGAGGTAGACCAGGGTGCCGTAGGCGGCGGTGACGGACGCGGCGGTGTTCTCGGCCATGCCGAGGCCCCCGTGCGCGACCGTGTCGGCGAAGTACAGGACCAGGATGGCCTGCATGCCGAGGAAGGAGAACCGCTCCCAGACCTCCAGGCCCGAGAGGGTCAGCAGCCCTCGCGGGTGACCGAGGAAGGAATGAGCGTCGCGAGGGTGCGGGGGTCCGGACACGGGTGTGACTCCTGGGGGTCGGGTGATTGGCTTGTTTCTGCTGTCCGTTCCTCCGGGTGCAAAACCCGCGACGGTGGGTGATCAAGAACATGCCGGACCCCGGTACGGCGGCGCTCTCCCGGCCGCCGGGTGCGGAAGACGGACGGGCGCTCATGGTGATCGAACTGGGACCGGATACGCTGGCCAATGGTGGAGACAGCGACAGATCGACAATCCGTTTGATCGTCAGCAGACAGGAGTAACCCTCGTGACCGTCGTCGGGCCCTTCGGGCTGAGCGTGCGGGACCAGGCTCTTGAGGCCGATGTCCAGGCCGGGTTGGCGGCTGTCGAGGAGGGCCTGCTGGAGGCCACCAAGAGCGACGTGCCGTTCATCACCGACGCCGCGCAGCATCTCGTCCGCGCGGGCGGCAAGCGTTTCCGGCCGCTGCTGGTGATGCTGGCCGCCCAGTTCGGTGACCCCCACGCGCCGGGCATCGTGCCCTCGGCCGTCGTCGTGGAGCTGACGCACCTGGCGACGCTGTACCACGACGACGTCATGGACGAGGCCGAGGTGCGCCGCGGGGTGGAGAGCGCCAACGCCCGCTGGGGCAACTCGCTGGCCGTCCTGACCGGCGACTTCCTCTTCGCGCGTGCCTCGCACACCCTGGCCGACCTGGGTCCGGAGGCGGTCCGCATCCAGGCCGAGGCGTTCGAACGGCTGGTGACCGGCCAGATCCTGGAGACCGCGGGGCCGCGCGACGGCCGCGACCCGGTCGAGCACTACCTCGACGTCATCGCGGGCAAGACCGGCTCGCTGATCGCCGTCGCCGGCCGCTTCGGCGCGATGATGTCCGGCGCCGACGAGGCCACGGTCGACATCCTCACGCAGTACGGCGAGCGCCTGGGCACGGCCTTCCAGCTCGCCGACGACGTCCTGGACATCGCCAGCGACGCAGGCGAGTCCGGCAAGACGCCCGGCACCGACCTGCGGGAGGGCATCCCGACGCTGCCGGTCCTGCACCTCCGCGCGCTGGCCGGCTCCGACGCCGCCACCGAGGAGGACCGCGCGCTGGCCGCCCTTCTGGACCAGGACCTCACCGACGACGCCCGGCACGCCGAGGCGCTGGCCGGGCTGCGTGCCCACGCCGCGCTGCGGCAGGCCCGCCGCGACACCATCCGGTACGCGGAGGAGGCTCGCGCGACGCTGGCGCCGCTGCCGGAGTGCGCGGCGAAGACCGCGCTCCAGGAGCTGTGCGACGCGGTGGTGCACCGGGCGGGCTGACCGTTCCGGTGTACGGCCCCTGGGCCGGGGTCGGCGTAAGGCCCGGGCCGGGGGGCGGCGTACGGCGGGCTTCGCCCGTGGCAGTACGCGGTGCGCTGCCCCCACGGGCGGTCTCATCCTTCAGCAGTACACCGTCCCAGCCCCCGGGCTGACGCTTCTCGTTGGCGGATTTGGTGGCATTGACACCACCACGCCATGGCGGCGCGGGCCACAATGAGCCCGAGGTGTGGACGAGTGCGTTGCGTTGAGACCGCCGCCTACGACGGAGGTAGAGGCACATGCCACGGAACGAAGCGTCACGGGTCACCGGCGAATGGGACGACGGGGGGAAGCGCACGGCACGCCGCAAGGCCATCCGGTACGGCGTCCCCGTCGCTGTGGCGGGGGTGGCGGCGGCAACGATCGGGCTGGTCCCCGCGTTCGCCGGAGCCGGCGATCCCGATCTGCCGGAGATATCCGCGCAGGACCTGATCGCGAAGGTAGCGGCGTCGGACGTGCAGCAGCTGTCCGGCACGGTACGGACCAGCACCGACCTCGGCCTGCCGGAACTGCCCGGCGGCATGGACGCCGGAGCGCTGGGCTCCGGCCAGGGCAAGGGCGGCGCGTCCGCCGACCCGAAGGACAAGCTCATGGAGCTGGCGTCCGGCACGCACACGCTGCGGGTCGCCGCCGACGGACCCGACCGGCAGCGGGTGTCCGTCATCGACAAGGCCGCCGAGTACAGCCTGGTGCGCGACGGCGCCAAGGTGTGGGGGTACGACAGCGGCAGCAACACCGCCTTCCGCGCCACCGGGCCGGATGCGGACACCGCGAAGAAGGGCGACCAGCGCCGGGCCATGCCGAAGGGCCTGGACGACGTCACCCCGCAGCAGCTCGCCGAGCACGTCCTCGACGCGGCCGGTGACACCACGTCCGTCACCGTCGACGGCACCGCAAAGATCGCCGGGCGGGACGCCTACCAGCTGCTGGTCAAGCCCAAGCAGGCCGGCTCGACGGTCGGTTCGGTACGGATCGCGGTGGACGCGCAGAACGGCGTACCGCTGCGCTTCACGCTGACGCCGAAGAGCGGCGGCGCACCGGCCGTCGAAGCCGGGTTCACCTCCGTCGACTTCGCCAAGCCGGCGGCGAGCACGTTCGCCTTCGACCCGCCCAAGGGCGCGAAGATCATCAACGGCGACGAGGTCCGTACGCAGCACGAGGGCGAGGCAGAAGACCTCCCGGACACGCTGCCCGGCGGGCTGCCGCACGGTCTGAACGAGGCGCGGGCCGGGGACGGGGGCGGCCTGGACGTCATCGGCCACGGCTGGACTGCGATCGCCAAGATCGAGGGTGCCGGCGAGGGCCTGGGCGAGAAGGGGGCCGCGGAGGGCAAGGCGGGCGTCCCCGCCGGTGACGCCGCGAAGTTCCTGGACTCGCTGGGCGAGAAGGCGACCGGCAGCTTCGGCTCCGGCCATGTCTTCAGTACGCGCCTGGTCAACGCCCTGGTGACGGACGACGGCACGGTCTACGTCGGTGCCGTCGACCGGCAGACCCTGATCAAGGCGGCGAACGCGGCGAAGTGACCGCGACGGCGGTACGGCGGTGAGCGGCCGCCGTACCGCCGACCGGCCCGGTAACCGGTCCCGGCACACAGTGGGGGAGTGCATGGCGGCACCGTCGTCGGACGGGGAGGGCGGAGCGGGCCCCTGGCCGGGGCCCGGAGCGGCTCCCGGTGCGCCCGTCATCGAGACGCACGGCCTGACCAAGAGGTACGGGAGCGGCCCGCCGGCCGTCGACGGGCTCGGCCTGTCCGTGCCGCCCGGCAGCATCTTCGGCTTCCTCGGCCCCAACGGCTCGGGCAAGACCACCACGATCCGCATGCTGCTGGGCCTGATCGAGCCGACGGCGGGCGGCGCCCGGCTGCTCGGCGAGCCGATGCCCGGCGCCGCGCGGCGGGTGCTGCCCCGGATCGGCGCGCTCATCGAGGGCCCGGCCCTCTACGGCTTCCTCACCGGGCGGGCCAACCTCCTGCGGTACGACGCCGCCGACCCGACCGCCGACCCCCGCACCCGGGCCGCGCGGGTGGCGGCGGCGCTGGACCGCGTCGGTCTGGCGGCCGCGGCCGGCAAGAAGGCACGCGCGTACTCCCTCGGCATGAAGCAGCGGCTCGGACTGGCCGCCGCCCTGCTCCGCCCGCGCGAGCTGCTGGTCCTGGACGAGCCGACCAACGGCCTGGACCCGCAGGGCATGCGCGAGATCCGCGGCCTGGTGCGCGAGCTGGCCGCCGACGGCACGACCGTCTTCCTCTCCTCGCACCTCCTGGACGAGATCGAACAGGTCTGCACGCACGCCGCCGTGATGTCCCGCGGGCGGCTGATCGCCCAGGGCACGGTGGCGGAGCTCGCGGCCGGCGCCCGCGGCCGGCTGGCCGTCACCACCCCGGACACCGCGGACGCGGTCCGGGTGCTCAAGGAGCACGGCCTGTCCGACCTCGTGGTGGGCGAGGACCGGGTGACGGGGGAGCTGCCGCCGGGGCCGGTCGACGCGGGGCCGGATCCGGCCGACCTGAACGCCGCGCTCGTCGCGGCCGGCGTACGCGTCCGCGCCTTCGGGGCCGAACGCGCCTCGCTGGAGGACGTCTTCGTGGCACTGACGGGGGAGGGCTTCGATGTCGCGGGCTGAGACGGTGGCCGGGGCGGCCGGGGCGGCCGATGCGGTGGTCTCCCGGGGGCCGAGTCCGCTGTGGTCGCTGGGGCTGCTGCGCAACGAGATCGGCATGACGTTCCGGCGCCGCCGTACTCTCGTCCTGCTCGCCGTGCTGGCCCTGGTACCGGTACTGGTCGGGATCGCCGTCCGCGTCCAGACCGGGGACGGCGGGGGCCGCGGCGGCCCGGCCTTCCTCTCACTGATCACGAACAACGGGCTCTTCCTGGTCTTCACCTCCCTCGCGGCCACCCTGCCGGTGTTCCTGCCGATGGCGCTCGGGGTGGTCGCCGGGGACGCGATCGCGGGCGAGGCGGGCACCGGAACGCTGCGGTACCTGCTCGTCGCCCCGGCCGGGCGGACCCGGCTGCTGCTCGTCAAGTACGCGAGCACGCTGGTGTTCTGCCTGGTGGCGACCCTGGTCGTGGCGGCGTCCGCGCTGGCCGCCGGCGCGCTGCTGTTCGGGCTGGGCGAGGTCACGCTGCTGTCGGGGACGACCGTGCCGCTCGCCGAGGGGCTGCTGCGGGCGCTCGCCGTCGCGGGCGTGGTCGCCCTCTCGCTGACCGGCGTGGCCGCGCTGGGGCTGTTCGTCTCCACGCTCACCGGAAGCGGGATCGCGGCCATGGCGATGACCGTGGGCGTGGTGATCACCGTCCAGATCCTGAACGCCCTGCCGCAACTGCACGCCGTCCAGCCGTACCTCTTCCCGCACTACTGGCTGAGCTTCGCCGACCTGCTGCGCGACCCGGTCTACTGGGACGACATCCGCCGCAACCTCGGCCTCCAGGCGGTCTACGCGCTGGTCTTCGGCTCGGCGGCCTGGGCCCGGTTCACGACCCGGGACATCACGGCCTGAGCGTCGGGAGCCGTCCGGGCGGCGGCCCGGGACGTCCGCGCCGTGCGCAGCGCGTCCCAGGTCAGGAGGGCGAGCGCCAGCCATACGAGGACGAAGCCCGCCCAGCGCTCGGGCGGCATGGCCTCGTGGAAGACGGTGAGGCCGAGGACGAACTGGAAGGTCGGCGCGAGGTACTGGAGCATGCCGAGCACCGACAGCGGCAGCCGGACGGCGGACGCGCCGAAGGCGATGAGCGGCAGCGCGGTGGCGACGCCGCAGCCCGCGAGCAGCAGCGCCTGCCCCACGCCGTCGCTGAGGAAGCTGGACTCGCCGCGTACTCCGAGGACGACCAGGATGCCCAGCGCGGGCAGGAACTGGATCACCGTCTCCATGCTGAAGCCCTCGATGCCGTCGAGCTTGACGCCCTTCTTGACCAGGCCGTACGTGGCGAAGGACAGGGCGAGGACCAGGGCGATCCAGGGCACCTGGCCGTACGCCACGGCCATCACGAGCACCGCCAGCGTGCCGACGCCCACCGCGGCCCACTGCAGCGGGCGCAGCCGCTCGCGCAGGAAGATCACCCCGAACGCGATGCTGACCAGCGGGTTGATGAAGTAGCCGAGCGACGCCTCCAGCACATGGCCGGCGTTGACCGCCCAGATGTACAGGTACCAGTTGACCGAGATGACGGCGGCCGCCGCGACGACCAGGCCGAGCCGCTTCGGCTGCCGCAGCAGCGGGCGTATCCAGGACCAGCGGCGCAGCACGACCAGGAAGACCAGGGCCACCGGCAGCGACCAGGCCATGCGGCTGGCCAGGATCTCGAGGGGCGAGGCGGCGGACAGCAGCTGCCAGTAGAGGGGGAGGACGCCCCACAGGCCGTACGCCATGAAGCCGTAGGCCAGGCCGGTGCGCTGGTCGGACGGTGACGGCAAGGGGTCCTCCTGGGGCCGGCGGGGACGTGGGGGGGGGAGGCGGCGCGCAGCGGCGAGCTCTCCGAAGGTAACGCCGTCGGCCTCGCGTGTCATGCCCGTATCTCCATACGGTGGTTACATATCCGGAACCGGGCAGGCCGCGGCGGGTGGCGGGTGGCGGGTGGTGGGCGGCGCGGTGGACGGCGCGGCGCGGCGCGCGGGAGCGTGGGGTGGCGGCCGTACACGCGCGACTGCCCGGGACCGTGCCCGCAGGCCGGTCCCGGGCAGCCGGGAGGAAAAGCGGCGGCCGGGGCCGCCCGGTGTGTCAGCCGACGACCGTCCAGGTGTCGTTGCCGGCGAGCAGGGTGGCGAGGTCGCCCTTGCCCTTCTGCTCGATGGCGGTGTCCAGCTGGTCGGACATCAGGGTGTCGTACACCGGCCGGTCCACGCTGCGCAGCACACCGATGGGCGTGTGGTGCAGCGTGTCGGGGTCGGCGAGCCGGGAGAGCGCGAAGGCCGTGGTGGGCGAGGGGTTGTGCGCGTCGTGCACCAGCACGCCGGCGCTCCCCTCCTGCGTGACGTCGATGATCCGCAGATCGCCGGTGGCCGGGTCGCGGACGACGCCCTTGGAGCCGAGACCGTCCTCGGCGGGCGCGCCGAACCGGATCGGCTGCCCGTGCTCCAGGCGGATGACGGCCTCCTGGGCCTTCTCCTTGTCCTTGAGCGCCTCGAACGCGCCGTCGTTGAAGATGTTGCAGTTCTGGTAGATCTCCACCAGCGCCGTGCCCGGGTGCGCCGCGGCCTGCCGCAGCACGCTCGTCAGGTGCTTGCGGTCGGAGTCGACGGTGCGGGCCACGAAGGACGCCTCGGCACCGATCGCCAGCGAGACCGGGTTGAAGGGCGCGTCCAGCGAGCCCATCGGCGTCGACTTGGTGATCTTGCCGACCTCGGAGGTGGGCGAGTACTGGCCCTTGGTCAGCCCGTAGATCCGGTTGTTGAACAGCAGGATCTTGAGGTTGACGTTGCGGCGCAGGGCGTGGATGAGGTGGTTGCCGCCGATGGAGAGCGCGTCGCCGTCACCGGTGACCACCCACACGCTCAGGTCGCGCCGCGAGGAGGCCAGGCCCGTGGCGATGGCCGGGGCGCGGCCGTGGATGGAGTGCATCCCGTAGGTGTTCATGTAGTACGGGAAACGCGAGGAACAGCCGATGCCGGAGACGAAGACGATGTTCTCCTTCGCCAGACCGAGCTCGGGCATGAAGCCCTGCACGGCGGCGAGGACGGCGTAGTCGCCGCAGCCGGGGCACCAGCGCACTTCCTGATCGGACTTGAAGTCCTTCATGGACTGCTTGGCCTCGGCCTTGGGCACCAGGGAAAGCGCCTCGATCTGCGCCGCACCCTCCGCGATCGTCTCAGTCATTGATGGCCTCCTTCGGGCCCTGCTTCATTACCTCTTCGAGGTGGGCGGCGAGCTGCTCTGCCTTGAAGGGCATCCCGCTGACCTGGGTGTGCGACTGGGCGTCCACGAGGAACTTCGCCCGCAGCAGCGTCGCGAGCTGGCCGAGGTTCATCTCGGGGACGACCACCTTGTCGTAACGCCCCAGCACCTCCCCGAGATTCCGCGGGAAGGGGTTGAGGTGGCGCAGATGCGCCTGCGCGATGGTGCCCCCGGCGCGGCGGACCCGGCGCACGGCCGCGGTGATCGGGCCGTAGGTCGAACCCCAGCCGATGACCAGGGTGTCGGCGTCCGCGGTGGGGTCGTCGACCTCCAGGTCCGGCACCTCGATGCCGTCGACCTTCGCCTGCCGGGTGCGCACCATGAAGTCGTGGTTGGCCGGGTCGTAGGAGATGTTGCCCGTGCCGTCCTGCTTCTCGATGCCGCCGATGCGGTGCTCCAGGCCCGGCGTGCCGGGCACCGCCCAGGGGCGGGCCAGGGTCTGCGCATCGCGCTTGTACGGCCAGAAGACCTCGGTGCCGTCGGCCAGCTCATGGTTGGCCGAGGTGGCGAACTGCACGCGCAGGTCCGGCAGTTCGTCGACCTCCGGGATGCGCCAGGGCTCGGAGCCGTTGGCCAGGTAGCCGTCGGAGAGCAGGAAGACCGGGGTGCGGTACGTCAGCGCGATACGGGCCGCGTCCAGCGCCGCGTCGAAGCAGTCCGCCGGGGTCTTCGGCGCGACGATCGGCACCGGCGCCTCGCCGTTGCGCCCGTACATCGCCTGCAGCAGGTCGGCCTGCTCGGTCTTGGTCGGCAGGCCCGTGGAGGGGCCGCCGCGCTGGATGTCCACGATCAGCAGCGGCAGTTCGAGGGAGACCGCCAGGCCGATCGTCTCCGACTTCAGCGCCACACCGGGACCGGAGGTGGTGGTCACCGCGAGCGCGCCGCCGAACGCCGCGCCCAGCGCCGCGCCGATGCCCGCGATCTCGTCCTCCGCCTGGAAGGTCCGCACGCCGAAGTTCTTGTGCTTGGAAAGCTCGTGCAGGATGTCGGAGGCCGGGGTGATCGGGTACGAGCCGAGGTAGAGCGGCAGGTCCGCCTGGCGGCCCGCGGCCACCAGGCCGTAGGACAGCGCCAAATTGCCCGAGATGTTCCGGTACGTACCCGTCGGGAACGCCTTCGTCGCCGGCGCCACCTCGTAGGAGACCGCGAAGTCCTCGGTGGTCTCACCGAAGTTCCAGCCCGCCCGGAAGGCGGCCACATTCGCCTCGGCGATGT
Organism: Streptomyces sp. NPDC053542; assembly: GCF_044544685.1. Taxonomy (NCBI): domain Bacteria; kingdom Bacillati; phylum Actinomycetota; class Actinomycetes; order Kitasatosporales; family Streptomycetaceae; genus Streptomyces; species Streptomyces sp. NPDC053542. The sequence continues at coordinate 444,512 of NZ_JBITXL010000006.1, read as the reverse complement.
CCGGCTTCTTGGCGAACTTCTGCCGCAGGAACGCCTCGGTGGACTCCGTCGGACGGTGGTACATCCACGACAGCAGGCCCAGCGCGAACATGTTCTTGGACCGCTCGGCCTCCTTCCGGGACAGGCCGAAGTCCTTCAGCGCCTCGATCGTCAGCGTCGTCAGCGGCACCGGATGGACGTTGTACGCCTCCAGCGAGCCGTCCTCCAGCGGGCTGGTGGCGTAACCGACCTTCGCCATCGGGCGCTTGGTGAACTCGTCGGTGTTCACGATGATGTCCGCGCCGCGCGGCACGTCCGCGAGGTTGGCCTTCAGCGCCGCCGGGTTCATCGCGACCAGGACGTTGGGCGCGTCACCGGGCGTGAGGATGTCGTGGTCGGCGAAGTGCAGCTGGAAGCTGGACACGCCGGGCAGCGTGCCGGCGGGGGCCCGGATCTCGGCGGGGAAGTTCGGCAGGGTCGACAGGTCGTTGCCGAACGAGGCCGTCTCGGAAGTGAAGCGGTCACCCGTGAGCTGCATACCGTCACCGGAGTCGCCCGCGAACCGGATGATCACCCGGTCCAGCCGGCGGACCTCCTTGACGGCAGCGCCGTTCTCCGTCGCGGGGGTACTGGATCGTTCCCCTGCGAGCGCACCGTCGGTCTTGTCGGCTGGGCTACTGACCTGGCTGGTCACTGCTTCGGACCTCCCTCGGGGCCTGGGGTGTCCCCGCCGTGGGCAGGGAATCCGGGACGCAACGTGCGGACCTGTCGTCCCATGGCCATCGTACGTGGGTAAGGGTCGCCTTCCTTGAGGCGATCACATGCTGGACGTAAACGTGAGACGCCGTGCTCACATGCTGGACGCGCGAGCGAGGTGCCGCTCTGTCGTATTTCGCCATGAATCATCCGCCCCCCGCGGCTTCTTCTGTAGGACGCTCCGTGCTTCAACGCTGGTTCAGCGCTCCGTACTCCGCGCCGGAGTGACGCCCCGCACTGCGTCCTCGGCTGAAAGGGTGTCAGGTGATCAGGAGTTGAGGTAGGTGAGCACCGCAAGCACACGTCGGTGATCCCCGTCACTCGGGGCCAGGCCGAGCTTCAGAAAGATGTTGCTGACGTGCTTCTCCACCGCACCGTCGCTCACCACCAGCTGCCGGGCTATCGCGGAGTTCGTCCGTCCCTCGGCCATCAGTCCCAGTACCTCGCGCTCCCGCGGGGTGAGGCCGGCCAGTACGTCCTGCTTACGGCTGCGGCCCAGCAACTGGGCGACGACCTCCGGGTCGAGCGCCGTCCCGCCTTCCGCGACCCGCACCACCGCGTCGACGAACTCACGGACTTCGGCTACCCGGTCCTTGAGCAGATAGCCGACGCCCCGGCTCGAACCGGCCAGCAGCTCCGTCGCGTATTCCTCCTCGACGTACTGCGACAGCACCAGTACGCCCAGGTCGGGGTGGTCCCGGCGCAACCGCACCGCGGCGCGCACCCCCTCGTCCGTGTGCGTCGGCGGCATGCGGACGTCCGCGACGACCACATCCGGCAACGCCCCCTCCTCGGCCAGCTCCCCGATGGCCTTGATCAGCGCCTCCGCGTCGCCCACTCCGGCGACGACTTCATGCCCCCGATCGGTCAGCAGCCGGGTCAGGCCCTCTCTCAGCAGCACTGAATCCTCGGCGATGACCACCCGCACGCTGTTCTCCACGATCTTCGGCTCCCCCACCCGTTCTCGGTTCGACGCTCTTCAGCATCCCAGGATTCGGACGCGCGCGTCGGATCACCGTGCGGGTTGTGGATAACTCGGAATGGCCGATTGCGAACGGCCGCGGGAGCGCCGCGCGGACCTGCGGGGTCTCCGCGCGGTAGGCGCGCTACGACGATCGGCGGAGATGCCCGCGACATCGCCCCCGGCCGCCTCCGCGACGCCGCCTCCGGCCGCCTCCGCGGCGCCCCGCTCGCCGTCTCCGCCGCGGTCTGTCCGCCGTCTCCGCCGCGGTCTGTCCGCCGCCTCCGCCGCGTCGCGCCGGCCGGCCCTCAGCGTGCCCCGCCGGCGCGACGCGGCGGCCGTCAGTCGCGCCAGGGCAGTTCCGCCGTGATCGCCGTCGGGCCGCCCGCCGGGGAGTCGATGACCAGCAGTCCGTCCACCGCGTCCAGCCGCTCGGCCAGGCCGGCCAGTCCGCTGCCGGGCCCGGTGTGCGCGCCGCCCCGGCCGTTGTCGGAGACCAGCACCATCAGCCGGTCCCCGGACCGCCACACATCCACCGACGCGCTGCTCGCGCCCGCGTGCTCGGAGACGTTCCGCAGCAGCTCGGAGACCGTGAAGTACGCGATGCCCTCGATCGCGGCGGCGGGCCGCGCCGCCAGGTCCACGCTGACCCGCACCGGCACCGTGCAGCGCGCGGCGAGCGCGGAGAGCGCCGGGTCCAGGCCGCGGTCGGTGAGGATTGCCGGGTGGATGCCCCGGGCCAGGTCGCGCAGCTCCTGGAGCGCGATCTTCACCTCGCCGTGCGCCTCGTCCACCATGCGGGCGGCGGCCTCCGGGTCCTCCCGCAGCTTCTCCTTGGCCAGCCCCAGGTCCATGGCGAGCGCGACGAGCCGGGCCTGCGCCCCGTCGTGCAGGTCGCGCTCTATCCGCCGCAGATCGGCGGCCGCGGTCTCGGACACCGCCGTACGGTCCGACTCCAGCTCCGTCACCCGGCCGGCCAGCCGGGACGGGCCCAGCAGCCCGCGCACCAGCAGCCGGTCCACCTGGCCGAGGCCGCGCACGGCCCCGCCCCACACCAGCACGAACAGCAGCCCGACGACGCAGGTCACGGCGATCTCGAAGGGGGTGTCCAAGGAGAAGCTGTGCGTCTCGTCCCCGTACAGCTGGATGCCGTCCTGGCCGAGGTACATCGGGAAGGTCCAGCGCCACAGGGGGTACGTGAGCAGGCCCCAGCCGAGCGACCACAGCGTCACCGAGACGGTGAACGCGAAGACCGCCCACGGGAAGTGCAGCAGGCAGTACAGGAGGTGCCGCCAGGACGCGCCGCTCTTCAGGACCCCGCCGACCCTGCCCATCAGGGTCGGCTTGGCGGCGCCGACCGGTTCGGGGGCGCGCACGTCCAGGCCGAGCAGGCCGCGCGCCCGTACGCGCTCCAGCGCGCCGAGACCGCGGCAGCCGAGGAGACCGGCGGCCAGCACGGGAATGCCGAGGAACGTGATCAGCAGGCCGGCGCCGAGCGACGTCATCGTGACGGCGTACGTGAACATCACGATGGCGATCGGCAGGCCGATCAGCAGGTGGAGGAACTCCCGCCAGGTCCGGCCGGAGAACGGGGCGCGCAGCACGAAGGGGACGCGGCGCGGGCCGGGGTCTTCGGAGGCGCGCGGCGTGGGGGACGGCGAACCGTATGCGGTGTCCATGGCGTCCAGCCTCTCGGCTCCGGGCCGTACCGGACATGGCGCCGGTCGGCGTCTTGGCCTTCGGGTTTTCCCCACCTCTTTCGAGTGACCGCCCCCCGTCGGGCGGCGCGGCCCTTCAGGCTGCGCGCCCGCCTCCGGAGGCAGCGCCCGCTACGGCGCGCTGCGCCACGGCAGCTCGGCCGTGATCTGCGTCGGCCCGCCCGCAGGGGAGTCGAGGACGAACAGCCCGTCGACCGAGCCGAGCCGTTCGGAGAGCCCGGCCAGTCCGCTGCCCGGGGCCGGCCGCGCGCCGCCGCACCCGTCGTCGCGCACCTGTATGAGCAGCCGGTCCTCGGCCCGCCACACGTCCACCGACGCGCTGCGCGCCCGCGCGTGCTTGGAGATGTTCTGCAGCAGCTCGGAGACGGTGAAGTACGCGATGCCCTCGATGGCCGGCGCGGGCCGGCTGCCGAGGTCCGCGGTCACGGTGACCGGCACCGTGCAGCGCGCGGCCAGCGCGGAGAGCGCCGGGCCCAGCCCGCGGTCGGTGAGGATCGCCGGATGGATGCCGCGGGCCAGATCGCGCAGCTCCTGGAGAGCCAGCTTCACCTCACCGTGCGCCTCGTCCACCATCCGCGCCGCCGCGTCCGGGTCCTCCAGCAGCTTCTCCTTGGCCAGCCCCAGCCCCATGGCGAGCGCCACGAGCCGGGCCTGCGCGCCGTCGTGCAGGTCCCGCTCGATGCGCCGCAGGTCGGCCGCCGCGGTGTCCACGACCGCGCCGCGCCCCGACTCCAGCTCGGCGATCCGCCGCTCCAGCTCGTCCGAGGGCGACAGCAGCCCCCGTACCAGCGCGCGGTCCACGTTGGTCAGCCCGCGCGCCACCCAGGGCAGCACCGGCCAGGCCACGAAGAGCGACACGAAGGTGAGCGTGAAGGTGAGGATGCCCCAGGGCAGCCGTACGAAGACGTAGAGCGCGTGCCGCCAGCCGACCGGGTCCTTCAGGCGCGCCCACAGCCAGGGGAAGAAGCCGCGTTCGAGGGCGCGCGGCGGACTGGGCTCGTCGACGCGCACCCCGAGGAGCGCGCGGGCCCTGGCCCGCTCCAGCCGCCCGTACTGCCGGCAGCCCGCCAGGACCAGCGCGAGCAGCGGCAGCCCGATCACCGTGACCGACAGGCCCAGGCTCGCCGCCAGCAAGCTCACCAGCAGCGCGAAGGCCGCCACGGCCAGCGGGAAGTTGCACAGCAGGTGCGTGATCTCGCGCCACGTCCAGGCGCTCAGAGCCGGGCGGGGCGGGGGAGGAACCAGGACGAAACCGTCGTCATGGCCGTCGTGGGCGCGCCTGCCCGGGGCGGAGGTCACCGTCATGAGGGCCAGCTTGCCGGGCCGTGCGGCCCGCGGCCATGGGGTGGATAGGTGGGGCGAAGTGGGGATATCCCCACCTCCCCGCCGGTGGGACTGCTCGGCCCCGCCCCCGCAGGGCCTAGACTCCCGTCCGTACAGATCGTCGAAAAATTTCGGCGAAAGCGGTTGCAGAGGGGTGGCCCTGCGCGTACGGCGCGTACGAGGCGGCCCGCTGCACACGAGCAGTCAGGGAGCGAGGGGCGGACGTGCCGGACGCGACCGTACGCACCATCAGCGCCGCGGACTACTTCCAGGGCTATTCGGCCGTCGGGCTCATCGCCGTGATCGGCGTGCTCTTCGTGGCCGTCGCCTTCGGGTCCGCACGCCTGATGCGGCCAGTGGTGCCCACACCCGAGAAACTGCTCACGTACGAATGCGGCGTGGACCCCGTAGGGGAGGGCTGGGCGCACACCCAGGTCCGCTACTACGTATACGCGTTCCTGTACGTCATCTTCGCCGTCGACTCGATTTTCCTGTTCCCTTGGGCGACGGTCTTCGCCGCACCCGGTTTCGGCGGCATCACGCTGGTGGAGATGTTCATCTTCCTCGGCTTCCTCGCTGTCGGCCTGCTCTACGCATGGAAGAAGGGCGTCCTGGAATGGACGTGACCCCCGCCTCCGCGGCCAACGGAGCCTCGCCGGGCCCCGAGCTCCTGCCCGAGCCGCGCCGCCTCGGCCCGCTGGCCCGCCTCGCCCCCGAACCGATGAAGGTGGTCCTGAACTGGGGCCGCCGCTACAGCCTGTGGGTCTTCAACTTCGGGCTCGCCTGCTGCGCCATCGAGTTCATCGCCGCGTCCATGGCGCGGCACGACTTCATCCGGCTCGGTGTGATCCCCTTCGCGCCCGGCCCGCGCCAGGCCGACCTGATGGTCGTGTCCGGCACGGTCACGGACAAGATGGCGCCCGCGGTGAAGCGGCTCTACGAGCAGATGCCCGAGCCGAAGTACGTGATCTCCTTCGGGGCCTGCTCCAACTGCGGCGGCCCCTACTGGGACTCGTACTCGGTCACGAAGGGCGTCGACCAGATCATCCCGGTGGACGTGTACGTACCGGGCTGCCCGCCGCGCCCAGAAGCGCTGCTGCAGGGCATCCTCAAGCTCCAGGAGAAGATCGCCCAGGAGTCGCTGGCGGAGCGGTACGGCCGCGGCGGCGCGTCCGGCAAGGGCGCGGGCCGGCCGTCGGCCAAGGCGCTGCGGAGCGGGCTGGTGACCCCGCCGGCGCCGCCCGCCGCCGGGACCGGGCAGCCGTCCGCCGAGCAGCCGCCGTCCGAGCAGACCGGGGAGGACACCCGATGACGGCCCAGCCGCCCGAGCCGGGTACGCCCGAGGAGGCGACGCCCGCAACAGAGGCGACGCCCGCAGTGTCTGAAGGCGCGCCCGCGACACCTGACGCGGCGTCCGCAGCACCCGAAGGCAAGCCCGCAGCACCTGACGCGGCGTCCGCAGCATCCGAAGGGGCGGCCGCGGCTCCTGAGACCGCGTCCGAGCCCGCTCCCGAGGCCGAGCCCGCGGCGCCCGTGGGATGGCTGCCGGAGCCGGCCGAGCGGATCTTCGGTGCCGGGGCCACGGCCGAGGAGGCGTACGGCCTGCTCACCGTGGACGTACCGGCCACCGCCTGGACCGACGCGCTGACCGCCGCCCGGGACGTCCTGGGCTGCACGTACTTCGACTGGCTGAGCGCCGTCGACGAGCCCGGCACCGGGTTCCGCATCTGCGCGCACGTCGCCGACGTGGCCCGTACCGGTGACATCCGGCGGCTCCTCGTACGGACCACCGTGCCGCACGAGGCGGCCGCGCTGCCCACGGCCGTCGGCGTGTACGCGGGCGCGGGCTGGCACGAGCGCGAGACGCACGAGATGTTCGGCGTGGACTTCACGGGCCACCCGGGCCTCGAGCCGCTGCTGCTGCCCGAGGGCTTCGAAGGGCACCCGCTGCGCAAGGACTTCGTGCTCGCCGCGCGGGTCGCCAAGGCGTGGCCGGGCGCGAAGGAGCCGGGCGAGTCCGAGCACGGCGGCCCCAAGCGCCGCCAGATGCTGCCGCCGGGCGTCCCCGACCCGAACGAGTGGGGCCCGCTCAAGGGCCAGCTGCCGCCCGTACCGGCTCGTCCGGCGCGCGGGGCCGCCCGGGGCGCCGGTGCGGCGGGGCGCGCTGCCGGGGCCGGGCGTGCGGCCGGAGCGGGCCGTGCGGCCGCGGCAGGCGCGGCGGATTCCGCCGGCGAGCGCCCGGCCCGCCGGACGCGCAGCGTGAGCGCCGGCTCGGCGAGCCAGCAGGCCGCGGCGGCCGCCGAGAAGCCCGAGTCCAAGGGCGTCGAACCGCCGAAGGACACGGAGGCCCCGAAGGCCGCCGAGGCCGCCAAGGAGGCGGCCACGGACCCGGCCGGTACGCCGGGGGCACCGGAGGCCGGTACGCCGGCGTCCGCCCCGCGGACCGCTCCGCGTTCCTCGGACGCGCCGTGGCACCATGCGCGTCCCGCGTTCGAGGAGGACTCCGCCAAGACGGACTCCTCGAAGGCGGAGCCCCCCGAGGCACAACACGCCAAGGAGGGGGCACCCAAGACGGACGCTCCCGAGGACGAGGGCGGTGCTTCTGAGGACGCGCCGACCGACGCACCCGAAGGCAACGCCCGGCCCGAAGGCGCCGAAGGCACCACCCGCACCGACGACGAGACAGGAGGCGGCACCGCATGAGTGACACGCTCGCGATCGTCCTCCGCGTCCTCGCCGTCTTCGTGATCTTCCTGGTCTTCCCGCTGGTCATCGGCCAGACCGAGCACAAGGTCATGGCGCACATGCAGGGCCGCCTCGGCCCGATGTACGCGGGCGGCTTCCACGGCTGGGCGCAGCTGGTCGCCGACGGCGTGAAGTTCGCGCAGAAGGAGGACATCGTCCCGGCGGGCGCCGACCGGCGGATCTTCCAGCTCGCGCCGGCCGTCGCCCTGCTGCCGTACCTGCTCGTCCTGATCGCCATCCCGGTCGGCCCGGGCAACGCGGTCGGGCAGGCGCTCGACGCGGGCGTCTTCTTCGTGCTCGCCGTGATGGGCGTCGGCGTGCTCGGCTCCCTGATGGCGGGCTGGGCCTCGGCGAACAAGTTCTCCCTGCTCGGCGGTCTCCGTACGGCCGCGCAGCTGCTGGCGTACGAGCTGCCGATGCTGCTCGCCGCCGCGTCCGTCGCGATGGCCGCCGGCACGCTCTCGCTGCCCGGCATCCTCGACGCCTTCCACTGGTGGTGGGTGCCGTGGCAGATCGTCGGCGGGCTGGTGTTCTTCACGGCGGGCCTCGCCGAGCTGCAGCGGCCGCCGTTCGACATGCCGGTGGCCGACTCGGAGATCATCTTCGGCGCGTACACCGAGTACACCGGGCTGCGCTTCGCGCTCTTCCTGCTGGCCGAGTACGCCGGCATCGTCGTCCTCTGCGCGCTGACCGCAGTCCTCTTCCTGGGCGGCTGGCACGGCCCCTTCGGCGCCGACGGGCTCGGCTGGCTCTGGATGCTTCTGAAGACCGTCGTACTGGCCTTCGGCGTCATCTGGCTCCGGGTCAGCTACCCGCGGCTGCGCGAGGACCAGCTGCAGAAGCTCGCCTGGACCTGCCTCATCCCGCTCGCTCTCGCCCAGATCGCCCTCACCGGCGTCATCAAGGTGGTGATCTCCTAAATGGGCATCCCCGGATCCGGCCTGGCCAAGGGCCTGGCCGTGACGCTCCGCACGATGACCAAGCGCACGGTCACCGAGCAGTACCCGGACGTCCAGCCCGAGCTGCCGGCCCGCACCCGTGGCGTCATCGGGCTGTTCGAGGAGAACTGCACGGTCTGCATGCTGTGCGCCCGCGAGTGCCCGGACTGGTGCATCTACATCGACTCGCACAAGGAGACGGTGCCGCCGGCCGCCCCCGGTGGCCGCGAGCGCAGCCGTAACGTGCTCGACCGCTTCGCCATCGACTTCTCGCTGTGCATGTACTGCGGCATCTGCATCGAGGTGTGTCCGTTCGACGCCCTCTTCTGGTCGCCGGAGTTCGAGTACGCCGAGACCGACATCCATGAACTGACCCACGAGCGCGACAAGCTGCGCGAGTGGATGTGGACGGTGCCGGAGCCGCCCCCGCTCGACCCGGGCGCGGAGCAGCCCAAGGAGATCGCCGCCGCGCAGAAGGCCGCCGACAAGCTGGCGGCCCAGCAGGCCAAGGAGGCCGAAGAGGCCGCCGCGGCCCGTGCGGCCGAGCAGGCCGGACCGGAACAGCAGAGCCCGCCGAAGGGAGAGGAAGCGTGACGCTCGCCGCCGCAAGCCACGGCTTCCTGACGCCCAGCGGCGTGGAGATCGCGTTCCTCCTCGTCGGCCTGGTCACCCTCGGCGCGGCCGTGGTCACCGTCACCACCAAGCAGCTGGTGCACGCCGCGCTGTGGCTGGTGGTCGCCCTCGGCGGGATCGCCGTGGAGTACCTCCTGCTCACCGCGGAGTTCATCGCCTGGGTGCAGGTGCTCATCTATGTCGGTTCCGTGGTCGTCCTCCTCCTCTTCGGACTGATGCTGACCAAGGCGCCCATCGGCCGCTCGCCGGACGCCGACTCGGGCAACCGCTGGGCCGCGCTCGTGGTCGCCGTGGCCTCCGCCGCGGTCCTCGTCTGGGTCGTCGTCGACGCCTTCCGCGCGTCCTGGATCGACCTCGACGGCGCCGCCCAGGGCTCCACCGAGGTCTCCGGGCGCAGCCTCTTCCAGCACTGGGTGCTGCCCTTCGAGGCGCTGTCCGTCCTCCTGCTGGCCGCGCTGGTCGGCGCGATCGTGCTGTCCCGCAGGAACGGGGAGGGCCCCCAGGAGACCGGCCGCGCCGCGGCCCCCGCACGCCGAGAGGGACAGCGCTGATGCATCTCGCCTACCCCGCCGTCCTCGCCGTCCTCCTCTTCTGCGTCGGCCTCTACGGCGTCCTCGCCCGGCGCAACGCGATCCTGGTCCTGATGTCCGTCGAGCTGATGCTCAACGCCGTCAACCTCAACCTCGTCGCCTTCGACGTCTGGCTGCGCGACACGCTCCACGCCGGCCAGGCGCTCACCCTCTTCACGATCGCCATCGCCGCCGCCGAGATCGGCATCGGCCTCGCGATCGTCCTGCTCGTCTACCGCAACCGCGGCAGCTCCGACGTCGACAAGCTCACCGACCTCGCCGAGCGGCCCGCCGGAGACGGTACGGACGAGCCCGCTCGACCGCAGTCCGACCAGCAGGCGGAGGCCGCCGCGTGACGACCACGACCACCGCCGTCCTCGTCCCCCTCCTGCCGTTCCTCGGCGCGGCCTTCGGCCTCCTCCTCGGCCGCCGCGCACCCGGCTTCGTCCGGCCGCTCGCCGTCCTGCCGACCCTCGCCGCGGCCGTGCTGGCCGTCGTCGTGGCCGCACGGCAGGGCGGGGGAGCGGCGCTGGACGCCGCGACGCAGCTGACCCCGACCGGCTCGGTCCCCATCGAGCTGGCCCTGCACATCGACGGCTTCGCCGCCCTGGTGGCGGTGCTCGTCGGGGTCGTCGCGACCTGCGTGCAGCTCTACTCCACCGGCTATCTGCGCGACGACCCGCGCTACGCCTCGTACGCCGCGCTGGTCTCCCTCTTCACCTCCGCGATGCTGCTCGTCGTCTACTCCGGCGACCTGATGGTGCTGCTGGTCGGCTGGGAGATCATGGGCATCTGCTCGTACTTCCTGGTCGGCCACTACTGGGAGACCGAGGCCGCCCGGTCCGCCTCCCTCAAGGCGTTCCTGGTCACCAAGCTCGGCGACGTCCCCTTCCTGTTCGGTCTCTTCGCGCTCGCCGCGGACGCCGGCACCTTCCGCATCACCGGCGTACTGAACGCCGTCACCAGCGGCGACCTGCACCACCCGACGCTGATCGCGCTGCTCCTGCTCGCCGGTGTGGCGGGCAAGTCCGCGCAGTTCCCGCTGCACACGTGGCTGCCCGACGCGATGGCCGGCCCCACGCCGGTCTCCGCGCTGATCCACGCCGCCACGATGGTCGCGGCCGGTGTCTACTTCATCGCCCGGCTCCTCCCGGTCTTCGCGGCCTCGGCCGCGGCCCTGGTCGTACTCGCCGTCATGGCCGCCGTGACCATGGTCGGCTCGGCGCTCGCGGCGCTCGCCCAGGACGACATCAAGCGCGTCCTGGCGTACTCGACCGTCGGCCAGCTCGGCTACATGACCGGCGCGCTGGCCGTCGGCGACCGCGGCGCGGCCGTCTTCCACCTCCTCTCGCACGGCGCCTTCAAGGCGCTGCTCTTCCTCGGCGCCGGCGTGATCATCCACGCCGCCGGCACCAACTCGCTCGCCGCCATGTCGCGGATGCGCGGCCTGTCCAAGCGCATCCCCGACGCCTTCTGGACGGTGACCGTGGCGCTGCTCGCGCTCGCCGCGATCCCGCCGTTCGCCGGCTTCTTCTCCAAGGAAGCCGTCCTCGGCGCGGCCGAGCACGCCGCCGTCGGCGAGGCCCACCTCGCACTCGGCGGAGCCCACGGCCACCTCGGCTCCGTACCGTCCGCCGCCGGCTGGACCGTACTGATCGCCGGCCTGCTCACCGCCCTCCTCACGGCCGCCTACGCGACCCGCCTGTGGCTGCTCGCCTTCTTCGGCAGCGGCCCCGAGGAGGCCCCCGACCACGGCAAGCAGCCGTTCGCCATGAACGCCGTGCTGTGGGTGCTCTTCCTCCCCACCGCCGCGTTCGGCATCGCCGCGCCCGTCCTCCCGGACTGGTTCGACGGCAACGAACTGACGCCGACCCTGGTCACCTCCGTCCTCGGCACCGGCCTCGCGCTGGCCGGCGCGCTGATCATGTACGGCGCCTGGCGGCACACCACCGCCCTCGCCGCCCGCGCCCCCCTCGGCGCGGTCGCGGTGGACCCGGACGCGGCCCCCGCGGTCTCCGAGGAGGAGGCCATCGCCACGCACGCCGCGGCCTACGGCGACAACGCCGGAGCGCCGGACCCCGCCGACCCGGGCCGGCTCCTCCTCGGCCCGCTGCACGCCCCGGCGACCTGCGGCTTCCACCTCGACGCCGTCTACACCGCGCTCTTCGTCCGGCCCGTACGCGCCGCCGCCCGGCTCGTCCGCTTCCTCGACCGCGAGGTCGTCGACACCTACGTGCACGGCGCCGGTACCGGAGCCCGCTGGCTGGGCTCGGCCGTCCGCCGGGCACAGACCGGCAACGTGCAGACCTACCTCGGCGCGCTGCTCGCGGGCTCACTCGTGCTGGCCGTCGCCGCCGTCCTCGTCGCTACGGGCACGGGAGCCTGAGACCGATGAATCACACCGCCATGCAGATCCTCCTCGCGGGCGTCGTCGTGCTCCCGCTGATCGGCGCGCTCGCCGTGCTGCTCCCGGCGCCGCCGGGCCTGAAGGGCCGCAACCCGGACCAGGCCGTGCTCCGCCACGGCGTGACCGTCACCGGCGTCGTCCTGGCCGCGTCCATCGCGCTCGCGGCCGGCTTCGACCACGCCAAGCCCGCGGAGATGCAGGCTCAGACGGATATCAGCTGGATCCCGGCGCTGGGCATCCGTATCCACCTCGGCATCGACGGCATCTCGCTCCCCCTCCTGGTCCTGACCGCGCTGCTGACCTTCCTCTGCGCGCTCTACAGCTACTTCAAGATGCCTGCGGGCCCGTCCCCCAAGGCATTCGTCGCGCTGATCCTCGTGCTCGAGTCCGGCACCCTCGCCACCTTCGCCGTCCTCGACCTGATGCTCTTCTTCCTCGCCTTCGAGATGGTCCTCATCCCGATGTACTTCCTGATCAACCGCTGGGGCGGCGAGAACAGGCAGTACGCGGCCTGGAAGTTCATCCTCTACACGCTGCTCGGCTCCGTCGTGATGCTGCTCGGCCTCCTCCTCATCGGCCTGAAGTCCGGCACTTTCGACATGGTGGCACTCGCCACTGACAACGGCCCGAAATCCCAGCTCAGCCACACGGTTCAGCTCGTGGCGGTGCTCGCGATCGGCATCGGCCTGGCGGTCAAGGCGCCGATGTGGCCGCTGCACAGCTGGCTGCCCGACGCCCACACCGCGGCCCCCACCGTCGGCTCGGTCCTGCTGGCCGGCGTACTGCTGAAGATGGGCACGTACGGCTTCGTCCGCATCGCGCTGCCGATCGCGCCGGACGGCATGCACACCTTCGCGCCGTACCTCGCCGCCTTCGCCGCGGTCGGGATCGTCTACGGCTCGCTCGCCTGCCTCGCGCTCGCGCGCCGCGGCGCCAAGGGCGACCTCAAGCGCCTGATCGCGTACAGCTCGGTCGGCCACATGGGCTTCGTGCTGCTCGGCATCGCGTCCATGACGCCCACCGGCATCAACGGCGCGCTCTTCGCCAACATCGCCCACGGCCTCATCACCGGCCTGCTCTTCTTCCTGGTCGGCGCGCTCAAGGACCGGTACGGCACCACCGACCTGGACCGGCTCGCGGGCCGGACGGGCGCCGCGCTCTACGGCCGCGCGCCCCGCTTCGGCGGCCTGCTCGCCTTCGGCGCCATCGCCTCGCTGGGCCTGCCCGGCCTGGCCGGCTTCTGGGGCGAGATGCTCGCGATGTTCGGCGCGTTCAAGCCCGCCGACGGCCTCAGCCGCCCCGCCTTCCTGACCTTCATGGCGCTGGCGGGCCTCGGCACGCTGCTGACCGCCGCGTACCTCCTCGTCGTCGTCCGCCGGGTCTGCATGGGCAGCAAGGAGACCGCCGAGCAGGACGCGCTGGCCGCCGGCGCCGGCGAGGGCGCGACCGCCGGGGTCACCCCCGGCCCGGCCGCCGCGACCACCGTTGCCACGGCCCCCACCGCGGTCAAGGAGAAGGCCCCCGCCATCCCCGACATCGCCCCCTACGAGTACGTGGCCTGGACCCCGCTGGCCGCCCTCACCGTCCTCGCCGGTCTCTGGCCCGCGGCCCTGCTGGGCCTCACCGACCCGGCCGTGCAGAACCTCCTCGGAGGCGGTAGCTGATGATGACTGTCCTCGCAGCGAGCGCCGGGAGCGCAGCGGCCGGCGGGACCGCCACGCACGCCGCGGGCGGCGTCACGAACCTGGTCCAGTCCGTGGACTGGCTCGCCATCGCCCCGCCCACGATCGCCGCCGTCTTCGCGCTGATCGTTCTGGTCACGGATCTCTTCGTCTCCGAGCGCCGCAAGCCGCTCCTCGGGTGGCTGAGCGTCCTGGGACTGGTCCTGGCCGGCCTGTCGCTGCTGCCGCTCCTGAAGGGCGACCGCAGCACCTTCTGCCTCACCGCGCACCCCGAGGTGTGCAGCTACGAGGCCGACCACTTCGCGATCGTCATCCAGCTGCTCGTCCTCGGTGGCGCGCTGCTCACCGCCCTGCTGTCGATCAATCCGATCAAGGACCAGAAGCTGCCCGGCGGCGAGTTCTGGTTCCTGCTGCTGTCCTCCGCGGCCGGTGCGGCCCTCCTCCCGGCCTCCCGGGACCTGGCCACCCTCGTGATCGCCCTCGAAGTGGCCTCGCTCCCCGCGTTCGCCCTCGTGGGCATCAAGCGGGACGACCGGCTCTCCTCGGAGGCGGCGCTCAAGTTCTTCCTCTCCTCGGTGGCGGCGACCGCCGTGATGCTGCTCGGCGTCAGCTTCGTCTACGCGAGCACCGGCAGCCTCCATCTCGCCCAGGTCGCCGACGCCCTCACGCACACCGACCCGCGCCTCGACGTGCTGGCCAAGGCGGGTGTCGCGCTCACCCTCGTGGGCTTCGCCTTCAAGACGGCCGCCGCGCCGTTCCACTTCTGGGTGCCCGACACGTATGTGGGCGCGCCGCTCCCGGTGGCCGCGTACCTCTCCGTGGTCGGCAAGGCCGTCGGCTTCTCCGGCCTGATCGTCGTCACCGTCAAGGCGTTCCCCTCGTACAGCGACGTCTGGGGCCCGGTCCTCGCCGTACTGGCCGCGCTCACCATGACGGTCGGCAACGTCGCCGCGCTGCGCCAGCGCCCCGACCGTGCGCACAGCGCCGTACGCCTGCTGGCCTGGTCCTCCGTCGGCCAGGCGGGGTACCTCCTGGTGCCGATCGCGTCCGCCGCGTACGCCGACGACGCCGCACACGCCATCGGATCGACGGTGGCCTACGCCCTCATGTACGCGGCGGTGAACCTCGGGGCCTTCGCGGTGGCCGCCCTCGTGGCCCGCACGCACCCGGGGAACCGCATCGCCGACTACCGGGGCCTGTACGCCGCGCACCCCGTGTACGCGCTCGCCCTCGGCTTCTTCCTGCTGTGCCTGGCCGGCCTGCCGCCGGGCATCATCGGGCTGTTCGCCAAGGTCACGGTCTTCTCCGCGGCGGTGGACGCGGGCCTGGCCTGGCTGGCCGTCGTGATGGCCGTCAACGTCGTGATCGCGCTGTATTACTACCTGCAGTGGACGGCGGTCCTCTTCCGGGCTCCGGAGGGCGCCCCCGAGGGCGCGGCCCGGCCCGCCCGGCCGCGCATCCCGGCCCCGCTCGCCACCGCGGTCGGCCTCACCGCGCTCGCCGGCATCGCGCTCTCCGGCGCCCCGCAGCTCGTGCTGCGCTTCGCCTCGGGCGCGCTGCTCTAGGAGCCCCGGGACAGCCCCACCCGAACGGACGAACGCCCCCCTCCAGGGGCTGAGGGAACCACGCTCCGCCGTCTGGCGTTGACCAGAAACGGAGGGTCCACTGAAAAGTGGACACGTAAGCGCAAAGGGTTCCCCTGCCGCATCACCTGGAGGAGGGCGTACCGTGCACCGCCGGCACAACGGGCTCAGGACCGCAGTTCTCCTCGGGGGGCTGTCGGCGCTCATCATCGTCATCGGCAGCCTGTTCGGCCGTACGGGCCTGATCGTCGCGGTTCTCGTCGCGCTGGGCACCAACGCGTACGCGTACTGGAACAGCGACAAGCTCGCCCTGCGCGCCATGCGGGCGCGCCCCGTCAGCGAGTTCCAGGCGCCCGGGCTCTACCGCATGGTCCGCGAGCTCTCGACGACAGCGCGCCAGCCCATGCCCCGCCTGTACATCTCGCCGACCCAGGCCCCGAACGCCTTCGCCACCGGCCGCAATCCGCGCAACGCCGCGGTCTGCTGCACCGAGGGCATCCTGCAGCTGCTGGACGAGCGCGAGCTGCGCGGCGTGATCGGGCACGAGCTCAGCCATGTCTACAACCGCGACATCCTGATCTCCTCCGTCGCGGGCGCGCTCGCCTCCGTGGTGATGTTCCTGGTGAACTTCGCCTGGCTGATCCCCATCGGCAGATCGGACGACGACGAGGGACCCGGGCTGTTCGGCATGCTGCTGATCATGATCCTCGGGCCGGTCGCCGCGTCCCTCATCCAGCTCGCCGTCAGCCGCTCCCGGGAGTACGAGGCGGACGCCTCCGGCGCCCGGCTCACGGGTGACCCGCTGGCCCTCGCCTCGGCCCTGCGGAAGCTGGAGTACGGCACACAGCAGGCTCCGCTGCCGCCCGAGCCGCGCCTGGAGACGGCGAGCCACATGATGATCGCGAACCCGTTCCGGGCCGGTGAGGGCCTCTCCAGGCTCTTCTCGACCCACCCGCCGATGCGCGAGCGCATCAGCCGCCTGGAGGAACTGGCAGGGTACAAACCGTGAAGACCATCCTGAACATCATCTGGCTCGTGCTGTCCGGCTTCTGGCTGTTCCTTGGCTACGCCCTGGCCGGCGTGATCATGTGCATCCTGATCGTCACGATCCCCTGGGGCATCGCGTCCTTCAGGATCGGTGTGTACGCCCTCTGGCCGTTCGGCTACACCGCGGCCGAGCGGCGCGACGCGGGCGCCGCGTCCTGCCTGGGCAACGGCATCTGGCTGGTGCTCGCGGGCTGGTGGCTGGCGCTCGGGCACATCGTCACGGGCATCGCCCTGTGCGTGACGATCATCGGTATCCCCTTCGGCATCGCGAACTTCAAGCTGATCCCGGTGTCGCTGCTCCCGCTGGGCCGCGAGATCGTCCGTACGGACCAGCCGTTCGCGGCGCGCTGAAACCGCCGGCGCCGAAACCGCCGGCGCCGAAACCGCCGGCGCCGAAACCGCCGGCGCTGATACCGCTCGGTCGGCAGCCGGACGCCGGCCCGGCCGTAGGCACGTACGTACGCCGACGGGGCGGCGCGCCGTGTGCGTGCCGCCCCGTCCGGTGTGTCCGTCGCCCCGTAGGCGCAGCGCCTACCGGTAGTTCACGAACTGCAGGGCGAAGTCCAGGTCCTTGCCCTTCAGGAGCTGCTGGACGGCCTGCAGGTCGTCGCGGCTCTTCGAGGAGACGCGCAGCTCGTCGCCCTGCACCTGCGCCTTGACGCCCTTGGGGCCCTCATCGCGGATGATCTTGGCGACCTTCTTCGCGTTCTCCTGGGAGATGCCCTCCTGGAGCGAGGCGAAGATCTTGTACTCCTTGCCGGATGCCTGCGGCTCGCCGGCGTCCAGCGCCTTGAGCGAGATACCGCGCTTGACCAGCTTGGACTGGAAGATGTCGAGGACGGCCTTCACACGCTCCTCGGCGTTGGCGCGCATCTCGATCTTCTCGCCGGACCAGGCGATCGAGGCGTCGACGCCCTTGAAGTCGTACCGCTGCGAGATCTCCTTGGCGGCCTGGTTGAGGGCGTTGTCGACCTCCTGCCGCTCGACCTTCGAGACGATGTCGAAACTGGAGTCGGCCATGTTGAGTTGGCTCCTCGTACGTAGATCGTCAGGGACGCGGCCCGTCCCGGACCGCCCCGCAAGCCTAGCCACCCGGGCAGCGGCCCCGGCCATGATCGGGGCGCGCGGAACCGAGTGGCGGACCACCCCCCGCCATCGGGTATGGTTTACGTCGTTGCCACGGAGCACCGCCGCAAAGCGGGGCGCCGAGGCGGCAATCCCAGGCGGTGTGCCCGAGCGGCCAAAGGGAGCAGACTGTAAATCTGCCGGCTCAGCCTTCCCAGGTTCGAATCCTGGCGCCGCCACAGGAGAGCGAAAGGCCCCCACGGAAGTGGGGGCCTTTGCGTGTTTGCCGGACGGTTGCCCGCGCGTTCAGCTGCTTGCCGCGTCGCGAACCGCGTCCGCGACCGGTACGTCGCCGCCGATCAGCTCCAGCGTCCGGCCGGCCGTCTTCGGCTCGTCGAGCAGGGCCACCAGTACCGCCGCCACGTCGTCCCGGGTGACGTCGCCCCGGCCGGTCGACTCTTCCAGGCGCACCCGCTCCGTCCCCGGCTCGTTCGTCAGCCGCCCCGGGCGCAGGATCGTCCAGTCCAGGCCCGCCCTGGCCCGTACGTCCGCGTCCGCCGCGCCCTTGGCGCGCAGATAGGCGGCGAAGACCGGGTCCGTGCCCGCCGGCGGCTCGCGGTCCGCTCCCATGGCGGAGATCACCAGGAACCGCCGTACGCCCGCGGCCTCGGCGGCGTCGGCGAAGAGCGTGGCGGCGCCCCGGTCGACGGTCTCCTTGCGTTCGGCGCCGCTGCCGGGGCCCGCGCCCGCGGCGAAGACCGCGGCGTCCGCGCCCTCCAGATGCCGCGCGACCTCCCCGACCGTGGCCGACTCCAGGTCGCACACGACCGGCTCGGCGCCGGCGGCCAGGAGATCCCCGGCCTGCTCGGGCCGCCGGACGATGCCCGCGACCTCGTCCCCGCGCGCGTGGAGCAGCCGCTCCAGCCGCAGCGCGATCTGACCATGTCCTCCTGCGATGACAATGCGCATGATCCCGACCGTACGCCCGCCCGTCGCGGGCCGGGCGCCGAAGCCACGCACACGCCGCCGGGCGAGGGCGTTCCACGCCATCCGGCGCACAGCGCGCACTCGGAGAGGGGGCCGAAAACCAGGCACTTGGAGCGCGGCAGGAGGGCGTCCGAAGCGCCCGCCCCCGGAGCACGCCCACAGCGCCCCGAAGGCCCGCGCCGCGCCCTCAGCGCTGCGACTGCCGCGGCAGCTCCAGCGCCACCGTCGCCTCCGAGTCGCAGTACTCGCGGACCGCGCTCGTACGGGCGACCACCCGCCCCCGGTGGACCACGATCCGGCTGTACGCCAGGGACAGCGCGGCCGCGACGCTGTCGCCGCGCACGGCCAGCAGCTCGGCCGGGAAGCCCGCCTCCACGCGGACCTCCGGGAGGCCCAGCGTCTCCCGTGCCGCCGCGCTCACCGCGTCGTACGCGCCCTCCGGGCTCGCCTCGCCGCGCGCCGCCAGCAGGTAGGCGGCCTCCAGCGGATCGCCCCGGCCGACCGGATTCGCCGCGTCCCGGAGCGCGCCGCTGCCCGCTGTGACGCGTAC
Organism: Streptomyces sp. NPDC053542; assembly: GCF_044544685.1. Lineage (NCBI taxonomy): Bacteria > Bacillati > Actinomycetota > Actinomycetes > Kitasatosporales > Streptomycetaceae > Streptomyces > Streptomyces sp. NPDC053542. Next base: position 425,569 of record NZ_JBITXL010000006.1, on the reverse strand, counting down.
CCCGGCCGCCCGCAGCAGCCGCACCGGGGCCGGGCCCGTCACCTGCGAGGACGGCCGTTCCAGGCCCGCGCAGTCGCCCTGCGGCAGGCAGACGACCGTGACCCCGGCCGCCGCCAGCTGCTCCGCGGCGCGCGCGGCGACCCGCCACGGCATCCGGGCCAGCCCCGCGCACGGCCCGATGGCCACGCCGGGCCGCAGCCCGCCGGCCATCGCCGCCAGCCGCCCCAGCCGGGCCGGATCGTCCCCGTCGGTGTGCAGATCGACCGCGCAGCCGAACTCGGCGGCCAGTTCCAGGACCGTTTCCGCATAGCCCGCCGGGTCCGGGTCCAGGTCGGGGCAGCCGCCGAGCACCGTGGCGCCCATCTTCACGGCGTCCCGGAGCATCGCCCGCCCGTCCGCGCCCGCCGCGCCGGTCAGCAGCCGCGGCACGGCCACCGCGGTGAGGTCGGCGAGCCCGTGCAGGGTCCGCCGGGCCTGTAGTACGGCCCCCAGGGAGCGCAGACCGGAGACGTCCCCGATCCGTACGTGTGTACGCAGCGCCGTCGCGCCGTGCCCGAGGTGCAGCAGCGCCGACTCCGTAGTGCGGCGCTGCACGTCGTCCGGGTCGTCGGAGGCGGGACCGCCGCAGTCGGCGGTCAGCGCCGTGTCGCAGTGCGCGTGCGGTTCGGCGGGGGCCGGCAGCAGCAGATAGCCGTGCAGGTCGATACGGGGCCCTTGGGTGTCGAGGCTGCCGGCCGTGCCCACCGCCTCGATGTGCCCGCCGCCGAGCCGTACGTCCACCGTCCGGCCGTCGGCCAGCCGGGCGCCGCACAGCACCAGGGAGCCCGCGTCGGGCCGCTCGGCACGGCCCCCGTGCGGCTGCCCCGGCTTCGGCTGCTGCTGACTGCTGTCGGCCATCGCGCTCCTAGGGGGTGCAAGATCACGCAGCGTGGTCCGAGCCTAGGGCGCGGTACGGGCGCCTTCGAGCAGGCGCGGAATAGTCGTACCGGTGTGGTGTACGTGGCAGTTGTGGCGACGGGCCGATACGGATTTCACGTTTGGCTGTCGGCCGTGTAATGTCTTCATCGCTCGCCCCAATAGCTCAGTCGGCAGAGCGTCTCCATGGTAAGGAGAAGGTCTACGGTTCGATTCCGTATTGGGGCTCTGGTGTGTGAGGTACCCGTCTTCGGGCGGGTCCCGCTCGCATCACAGCGGTGTAGCTCAGTCGGTAGAGCAAGCGGCTCATAATCGCTGTGTCACCGGTTCAAGTCCGGTCACCGCTACATACAGTAGCCGATTGTGGGGTCGGTCCTCCGATCGGCTACTATTCATGCGTTAATCCGTCCAACTTGTTCGTCAAGGAGCACTCACGTGGCTGCCACCGACGTCCGCCCGAAGATCACGCTGGCCTGCGTGGAGTGCAAGGAGCGGAACTACATCACCAAGAAGAACCGGCGCAACGACCCGGACCGTCTTGAGATGAAGAAGCACTGCCCCCGTTGCAACTCGCACACCGCGCACCGCGAGACGCGATAACAACAAAGGCACTGCTCAGATAAGCAGTTACTACGAGGCCGCCCCCACATTCGGGGGCGGCCTCGTAGCGTTGGAGCCCGCGTGACACCCCTGGAGGTTGCGAGCCATGGCGCTCGACCAGTCCTTTGTCGGACGGACCTACCCGCCCACCGACCCCTATGAAGTGGGCCGCGAGAAGATCCGGGAATTCGCCGAGGCGATCGGTGACACGAACCCGGCGTACACGGACACCGAAGCCGCCAAGGCGCTCGGTCACCCCGATGTGATCGCCCCGCCGACTTTCGTCTTCGCGATCACCTTCAAGGCCGCGGGGCAGGTGATCCAGGACCCGCAGCTGGGGCTGGACTACAGCCGGGTGGTGCACGGCGACCAGAAGTTCGCCTACAGCCGTCCGGTGCGTGCCGGCGACCGGCTGACCGTGACGTCCACCATCGAGTCGATCAAGTCCCTCGCGGGCAACGACGTCCTGGACATCCGGGGCGAGGTGCACGACGAGGCCGGTGAGCACGTGGTGACCACGGTCACCAAGCTGGTGGCCCGCGCGGCCGACGAGGAGGGCCGATAACGATGACGGCGAAGATCTCTTACGACGACGTCGAGGTCGGCACGGAGCTGCCCGCACAGTCGTTCCCCGTGACACGCGCCACTCTCGTCCAGTACGCGGGCGCCTCCGGCGACTTCAACCCGATCCACTGGAACGAGAAGTTCGCCAAGGAGGTGGGCCTCCCGGACGTCATCGCGCACGGCATGTTCACGATGGCCGAGGCGGCCCGCGTGGTGACGGACTGGACCGGCGACCCGGCGGCGGTGGCCGAGTACGGCGTGCGCTTCACCAAGCCGGTGGTCGTGCCCAACGACGACCAGGGCGCGGTGATCGAGGTGTCCGGGAAGGTCGCGGCGAAGCTGGACGACGACGCGCGGACGGTGCGGGTCGACCTTACGGCCGTGAGTGCCGGGCAGAAGGTGCTGGGAATGTCTCGGGCCGTGGTTCGGCTCGCCTGAGGCCATCTGTGGTGCGGGTGGGTGGTAGCGGCGTCCCCGCCGTGGGGTTCCGCTGTGCCCACCCGTTCCGCCCCAGCGGAACGACTGCCCACAGCGGCGTGGGCGTGCGCCCGTACTCTTGAGGGGTGCAGGAACTTCACGACGCCCCCCTCGCCCCCCTGACCACCTTCCGGCTCGGCGGGAACGCCGCGCGGCTCGTCACGGCCACGACCGACGACGAGGTGATCGCCGCCGTCCGTGCGGCCGACGCGAGCGGTACCCCGCTGCTGATCATCGGCGGCGGCTCCAACCTCGTCATCGGCGACAAGGGCTTCGAGGGCACCGCGCTGCGCCTCGCGACCCGCGGCTTCGACCTGGACGGCACGGAGCTGACGCTGGCCGCCGGCGAGAACTGGTCCGAGGCCGTGGCCCGTACGGTCGAGGCGGGCCTGGCGGGCGTCGAGTGCCTGGCCGGCATCCCCGGTTCCGCGGGTGCCACGCCGATCCAGAACGTGGGCGCGTACGGCCAGGAAGTGTCGGCCACCATCACCGAAGTGATCGCTTTCGATCGCCAGGCGGACGAGACGGTGACGCTGACGAACGCCGAGTGCGACTTCTCGTACCGGCACAGCCGCTTCAAGGAGCACCCCGACCGGTACGTCGTGCTGCGCGTCCGCTTCGCCTTGGAGGACGCGGGCGGGCTGTCGGCGCCCATCAAGTACCCCGAGACGGCCCGCGTGCTCGGCGTCGAGGCCGGGGACCGGGTGCCCGCCGCGACCGCCCGCGAGACGGTGCTCAAGCTGCGCGCCGGCAAGGGCATGGTCCTGGACCCGGAGGACCACGACACCTGGTCGGCGGGGTCCTTTTTCACCAATCCGATCCTCACGGCCGAGGAGTACCGGGAGTTCCTCGACCGGGTGCACGAGCGGCTCGGCGCCGATGTCATGCCGCCCGCGTTCCCCACGGGGGACGGGCGTACGAAGACGTCCGCCGCCTGGGTGATCGACAAGGCCGGCTTCACCAAGGGGTACGGCGACGGTCCGGCCCGCATCTCCACGAAGCACACGCTCGCGCTCACCAACCGGGGCGCGGCGACCACGGAGGATCTGCTCGCGCTGGCCCGTGAGGTGCGCGACGGGGTGCGCGCGGCCTTCGGGGTGACGCTCGTGAACGAGCCCGTGATGGTGGGCGTCGGCCTCTGAGAGCGCCCGGCCGCGACGCGCCGCCCCGGGGGCGGCGCCGCGCGCGCCAGTAGGGCTGCCGCGTGGTCCTGGTAGGCCCGTCGTGCGCGCCAGTAGGCCCGCCGCGCGCCTAGTAGGCCACGCCCACGCCCTGCTTCACCGTTGCCGGGTCGCCGGCCATCGCCAGCATCGCGTGGGCCACGTCGGCGCGGGAGATCGTGCGGCCGCTGCGCGGAGTGCCGCCGACGACCGTGCGGTACGTGCCGGTCATGGGCCCGTCGGTCAGCTTCGGCGGGCGGACGGCGGTCCAGTCCGTCGCGGAGCGGGCCAGCTCGGCCTCCATGGCGGTGAGGTCGGTGTAGATGTCCTTCAGGAGCGTGCCGATCACCGCCCGTATGGCGCGGTCGAGAGCCGGCTCGCCCTCGGGGACGGGGCCGACCGGCGCGGCGCTCACCACCAGGAGCCGCCGCACGTCCGCCGCCTCCAGGGCGCGCAGTACGGGCACGGTCACCCGGGTGGCGGTCCCCGCGTCCTTACGGGAGCGCGCGCCCAGCCCGGAGAAGACCACGTCCCGCCCCGCCACCGCCGGGCGCAGCGCCTCGGGGTCCGCGAGGTCCGCGCGGAACACCTCCAGGCCCGTCCCCGAGACCGTCAGCCGGGCCGGGTCGCGGACCACGGCCGTCACCTCGTGGCCCGCCGCCAGCCCCTGCCTGACGATCTCCTGACCGATGCCGCCGGTCGCCCCGAAGACCGTGAGTTTCAGCGTCATGATGTCCGCACCTCCTGGGGTGGGTAAGTATTCACTCACCCTTAGAGTGAGTGAATGCCCACCCCGAAGTCAACGCCCGCCAGGATCCTCGACGCCGCTCACGGACTGCTGCGCACGACCGGTCTCGCGCGCACCACCACCAAGGAGATCGCGCGCGCCGCCGGCTGCTCCGAGGCGGCGCTCTACAAGCACTTCGCGAACAAGGAAGAGATCTTCGTACGCGTACTGAAGGAGCGGCTGCCCGGCGTCGGCCCGCTCCTGGAGGAGCTCACCGCCGACCCGGGGGAGCGCACCGTCGAGGAGTGCCTGACTGCCGTCGCCCGCCGGGCCATGGACCTCTACGCGCAGACGCTGCCGATCGCCGGCTCGCTCTTCGCCGAGCCCGCGCTGCTGCGGCGGCACCGGGAGGGCCTGGCGGAGCTGGGCACGGGGCCCCACGAACCGCGCGACCAGCTCGCCCGCTACCTGCGCCGGGAGCGCGACCGCGGCCGCATCCGCGCCGACGCCGACCCCGAGGCCGCCGCCGCGCTGCTGCTCGGCGCCTGCTTCCAGCGCGCCTTCTTCACCGCCTTTGCGGAGGGCACGGAGACGGAAGGCACGGAGACGGAAGGTACGGAGGCGGAAGGCGCGGGGACGGACGGCACAGGGACGGATCGCACGGGCGACTTCGCGGCGGAGGTCGCCCGGACGGTCCTCACAGGCATCGGCTGAGGCGCTACAGGGGCCTGTAAGGCCGGCAGCGGTCTTGCAGGGCCGCGCGGGCCCTCAGCCCCGGCCGGTCACGCGCGGGCCCTCAGGCCCCGGCCGGCCACGCGTCGGGCCCTCACTCCGCCAGCCACGCGTCGATGTCCGCCAGCATGCGCCGCTGCTCCTCCAGGGGCGCGCGCGAGCCGCGTACCGACTGCCGGGCCAGCTCGGCCAGTTCGGCGTCCGAGAAGCCGTGGTGCTCGCGCGCGATCTCGTACTGCGCGGCCAGCCGGGCCCCGAAGAGCAGCGGGTCGTCGGCGCCGAGCGCCATCGGCACCCCGGCGTCGAACAGCGCCCGCAGGGGCACGTCCTCGGGCTTCTCGTACACGCCCAGCGCCACGTTCGAGGCCGGGCATACCTCGCACGTCACCCCGGAGTCCGCGAGCCGCTTCACCAAGTACGGGTCCTCCGCCGCCCGTACACCGTGCCCGACCCGGCCCGCGTGCAGGTCGTCCAGGCAGTCCCGGACGCTGGCGGGGCCCGACAGCTCGCCGCCGTGCGGCGCGGCCAGCAGCCCGCCGTCCCGGGCGATCGCGAACGCCCGGTCGAAGTCGCGGGCGAAACCGCGCCGTTCGTCGTTGGAGAGGCCGAAACCCACCACCCCGTGGTCGGCGTAGCGCACGGCGAGCCGGGCCAGCGTGCGGGCGTCCAGGGGGTGTTTCATGCGGTTCGCGGCGACCAGGACGCGCATCCCGAGACCGGTCTCGCGGGAGGCGGTCGCCACCGCGTCGAGGATGATCTCCAGCGCCGGGATCAGCCCGCCCAGCCGGGGCGCGTACGAGGTGGGGTCCACCTGGATCTCCAGCCAGCGGGAGCCGTCCCTGACGTCCTCCTCGGCCGTCTCGCGCACCAGCCGCTGGATGTCCTCGGGCGATCTCAGACAGGACCGCGCGATGTCGTACAGCCGCTGGAATCTGAACCAGCCCCGCTCGTCGGTCGCCCGGAGCTTCGGCGGCTCGCCGCTGCTCAGCGCCTCCGGCAGGTGGACGCCGTACTTCTCGGCGAGCTCCAGCAGGGTCGCTGACCGCATGGACCCGGTGAAGTGCAGATGGAGATGGGCCTTGGGCAGCAGACGGAGATCTCGGACACGCACCATTCCAGGATCTTGCCGCAAGCAACCGCCGATCCGGTAGGCCCAGCCTCGAACGAAGGATTGTGTGAACATGCGAACGGCGGATCCCGGACAACTTCCGGGATCCGCCGTTTCAGCCGCCCCTACTGTGGCGCCTGCACCTCCGAAAATCCGGAGGTATTACTTCGCTTCGGCGAGCAGCCGCTGGATGCGGGACACGCCCTCGATGAGGTCCTCGTCGCCCAGCGCGTACGAAAGGCGCAGGTAGCCAGGGGTGCCGAACGCCTCGCCCGGAACGACCGCGACCTCGGCCTCCTCCAGGATGACCTCGGCCAGCTCGACGCTGGTCCGCGGCGTCCTGCCGCGGATCTCCTTGCCGAGCAGGCCCTTGACCGAGGGGTACGCGTAGAACGCGCCCTCGGGCTCGGGGCAGACGACGCCGTCGATCTCGTTGAGCATCTCGACGATCTTCCGGCGGCGGCGGTCGAAGGCGACCTTCATCTCGTCGACGGCCTTCAGGTCGCCGGAGACGGCCGCGATGGCGGCGGCCTGCGCGACGTTGGAGACGTTCGACGTGGCGTGCGACTGCAGGTTCGTCGCGGCCTTGATGACGTCCTTGGGGGCGATGACCCAGCCCACCCGCCAGCCCGTCATGGCGTACGTCTTGGCCACGCCGTTGACGACGATGCACTTGTCGCGCAGCTCGGGCACCACGACCGGCAGCGAGGAGAACTCGGCGTCGCCGTAGACCAGGTGCTCGTAGATCTCGTCCGTCATGACCCACAGGCCGTGCTCGGCGGCCCAGCGGCCGACCGCCTCGACCTGCTCGCGGCTGTAGACCGCGCCGGTCGGGTTGGACGGCGAGACGAAGAGCACCACCTTGGTGTTCTCCGTACGGGCCGCCTCCAGCTGCTCCACGCTCACGCGGTAACCGGTGGTCTCGTCGGCCACGACCGGGACCGGGACACCGCCCGCGAGCTGGATCGACTCGGGGTAGGTGGTCCAGTACGGGGCCGGGACGATGACCTCGTCGCCCGGGTCGAGGATCGCCGCGAACGCCTCGTAGATGGCCTGCTTGCCACCGTTGGTCACCAGGATGTTGGCGGCCTCGACCTCGTAGCCGGAGTCGCGCAGCGTCTTCGCGGCGATCGCGGACTTGAGCTCGGGCAGGCCGCCGGCCGGGGTGTACCGGTGGAACTTGGGGTTGCGGCAAGCCTCGACGGCGGCCTCGACGATGTAGTCCGGCGTCGGGAAGTCGGGCTCACCGGCGCCGAAGCCGATCACCGGGCGCCCGGCGGCCTTGAGGGCCTTCGCCTTGGCGTCCACGGCCAGCGTGGCGGACTCGGAGATCGCGCCGACGCGGGCCGACACACGACGCTCGGTAGGGGACTGTGCGGGAGGAGTAGCAGCGCTCATACCTGCATCGTCGCAGACCGCCCGGGCACCCGGCACGGCGGTTTGTCCCGGCGGCCCGGGGGGTTTCCGTTCGACGCCCGGCCGCTGAGCACGTACACTCGACCACCGTTGGCTCCCCGACGGGTCGTCGGCGGCCGCGCACACAGTGCACCGGTCGCATGCTGTAGGTTGGGGAAACCACAAAGGGTCGTAGCTCAATTGGTAGAGCACTGGTCTCCAAAACCAGCGGTTGGGGGTTCAAGTCCCTCCGGCCCTGCTACACGCACTTGATTCACCAGGGTGCGTGCACGCGTACGTAAGGCAATGCACCGCCGTGCGGGCTCTACCGGGCGCGGCACGGCCACGACCCGGATTCAGGTGAGGACGAGTGACGGACGCCCTGGGCTCCATCGACATGCCTGAGCGTGGCCGTTCCGATGACGACGCGACCGAGTCCAAGAAGCCCCGCCGTGGCGGAAAGCGCGGCAAGAAGGGCCCCCTCGCGCGGCTCGCACTGTTCTACCGCCAGATCATCGCGGAGCTCCGCAAGGTCGTCTGGCCGACGCGAAATCAGCTTTCGACGTACACCACCGTGGTGATCGTCTTCGTAGTCATCGTCATCGGTCTCGTAACCGTGATTGACTTGGGAATCAAGGAAGTCGTCGATTACGTCTTCGCCTGATCCCGCGATGGGCGCCTGAAGCGGGCGCCCGTTCGCATGTTCAACCCCTTGAAGCCAGGAAGAAGCAGCCACAGTGTCTGACCCGAACCTGAACGAGCCCGCCGAGCCCGTCGCGGCGGCAGCGGCCGACGTCGACGCGGCGGCTACGGCCGAGGTCGAGGGCGACGACACCCCGCAGGAGATCGTCGAGGCGGCCGACGCCACCGACGAGCTCGACGCGGAGGACGCTGCCGCCGGCGAGCCCGCCGAGGAAGCCGCGGTGCGTACCGAGTCCGACGAGGAGGCCGAGGAGGCCGCCGAGGACGAGGAGCCCGTCGACCCGATCGCGGCGCTGCGCGAGGAACTGCGCGGCCTGCCCGGCGAGTGGTACGTCATCCACACCTACGCGGGCTACGAGAAGCGCGTGAAGGCGAACCTGGAGCAGCGCGCCGTCTCGCTCAACGTCGAGGACTTCATCTACCAGGCCGAGGTGCCCGAGGAAGAGATCGTCCAGATCAAGAACGGCGAGCGGAAGAACGTCCGTCAGAACAAGCTCCCGGGCTACGTGCTCGTGCGCATGGACCTGACGAACGAGTCCTGGGGCGTCGTCCGCAACACCCCGGGCGTCACCGGCTTCGTGGGCAACGCCTACGACCCGTACCCGCTCACGCTGGACGAGATCGTCAAGATGCTCGCCCCGGAGGCCGAGGAGAAGGCCGCCAAGGAGGCCGCCGAGGCCGAGGGCAAGCCGGCGCCGCAGCGCAAGGTCGAGGTCCAGGTGCTGGACTTCGAGGTGGGCGACTCGGTCACCGTCACCGACGGCCCGTTCGCCACGCTGCAGGCCACGATCAACGAGATCAACGCCGACTCGAAGAAGGTCAAGGGCCTCGTCGAGATCTTCGGTCGCGAGACCCCGGTCGAGCTGAGCTTCGACCAGATCCAGAAGAACTGACCTCGTCAGGACACCCTGGAACAACCGCTTCCGAGCAGGTCAGGCAGGCCCTCACGGGCCGCCTGACCTGCTCGGTTTTTGGCCGCACCTCTATACCCGTTATCGTTGTGCGGTATGCCTCCATCCGGATGACCGGATGACATGGCGAAACACCTCTCACTAGGACCCGGAGAGAGCATGCCTCCCAAGAAGAAGAAGGTCACGGGGCTCATCAAGCTCCAGATCCAGGCCGGTGCCGCGAACCCGGCTCCGCCGGTCGGCCCCGCGCTGGGTCAGCACGGCGTCAACATCATGGAGTTCTGCAAGGCCTACAACGCCGCGACCGAGTCGCAGCGCGGTTGGGTCATCCCGGTGGAGATCACGGTCTACGAGGACCGCTCCTTCACCTTCATCACGAAGACCCCGCCGGCCTCCAAGATGATCCTGAAGGCCGCAGGCGTGGACAAGGGCTCCGGCGAGCCGCACAAGACCAAGGTCGCCAAGATCACGGCCGACCAGGTGCGCGAGATCGCCACCACCAAGATGCCCGACCTGAACGCCAACGACCTGGACGCCGCGTCGAAGATCATCGCCGGCACCGCCCGTTCCATGGGCATCACGGTCGAGGGCTGATCGAGCCTCGTCGCACCAACGTGGCAGGGCCAGGCGCTGGCCCGGACCACGACTCCACCTGCCAGGCGGCACGAGCCGCATGGCGTAACTGCATTCAGGAGCAGCAGTGAAGCGCAGCAAGACTCTTCGCAACGCGGACGCGAAGATCGACCGGGAGCGTCTGTACGCCCCCCTCGAGGCCGTCCGTCTCGCCAAGGAGACCTCCTCGACCAAGTTCGACGCGACCGTCGAGGTTGCCATGCGTCTGGGCGTCGACCCGCGCAAGGCCGACCAGATGGTCCGTGGCACCGTGAACCTCCCGCACGGCACCGGTAAGACCGCCCGGGTCCTGGTCTTCGCGACCGGCGACCGTGCTGCGGCCGCGGAAGCCGCCGGCGCCGACATCGTCGGCGCGGACGAGCTCATCGACGAGGTCTCCAAGGGCCGCCTGGACTTCGACGCCGTCGTCGCCACCCCGGACCTCATGGGCAAGGTCGGCCGCCTCGGCCGCGTGCTCGGTCCCCGTGGTCTGATGCCGAACCCGAAGACCGGCACCGTCACCCCGGATGTCGCCAAGGCTGTCAACGACATCAAGGGCGGCAAGATCGAGTTCCGCGTGGACAAGCACGCGAACCTCCACTTCATCATCGGCAAGGTGTCCTTCGACGACGCCAAGCTGGTGGAGAACTACGCCGCGGCGCTCGAGGAGATCAACCGCCTCAAGCCGTCCGCCGCCAAGGGCCGGTACATCAAGAAGGCCACCATCACCACCACGATGGGCCCCGGTGTTCCGCTGGACGCCAACCGCACCCGCAACCTCCTCGTCGAGGAGGACCCGGCCGCGGTCTGAGCCTGACGGCTCGCGCGTACGCGTGGGGCCGGGCCTCGCACCTTCCGGTGCGGGGCCCGGCCCTTTTGCGTGCCCCGTACGGCCCTGAACGGCCCGTTCCGGCTCTCCGGGGCCGGGACCGGGTCGGAGGAGCGGCGCGCGGCCGTACGGCCGTCCTGCGGCGATTTGCCTGCGCGCTCCTGGTTCGCGTACCGTATCGGAGAAGCCAAAGACCGCTGGTTGTCTCTGTGCGCCCACCTGGGTGTGCGGTGGCCGAAGGATCCGCTAGCTGCGGACGGCCTGCGCAGGTGATCGAGGAAGTTCTCCCGGAGATGTATGTCTTCGGTCGAGTCCGCCCCGTGCGCCTGCGCCGGGGCGTTTGTTTTGCCCAGCCCCTTCTGCGCGGTCCTCATCACCCGGAAGGAGGCCGAGGCTCATGGCAAGTCCTGACAAGGTCGCAGCTGTCGAGGAGATCACGGACAAGTTCCGTAACTCCAACGCCGCTGTCGTCACCGCGTACACCGGACTTACTGTCGCGCAGATCAAGGATCTGCGTCGTTCGCTCGGTGACAACGCTCAGTACCGTGTGGTGAAGAACACGCTGACCAAGATCGCGGCCCAGGAGGCCGGGATCTCCGTGCTGGACGAGCACCTCGTGGGCTCGACGGCCGTCGCCTTCGTTACCGGTGACCCGGTCGAGGCGGCGAAGGGTCTTCGTGACTTCGCCAAGGAGAACCAGAACCTCGTCATCAAGGGCGGTGTCTTCGAAGGGAAGGCACTCTCCGCTGACGACATCAAGAAGCTTGCGGACCTCGAGTCCCGCGAGGTTCTGCTCGCCAAGCTGGCGGGTGGCATGAAGGCGTCCATGGCCAAGGCCGCGGCGACCTTCCAGGCCCCGCTCACGAAGTTCGCCCGCACCGCGGACGCGCTTCGCAGCAAGGCCGAGCAGGGCGGTGCCGAGTAATTCGGCTCGCACATTGACCGCTGCCTGAGGCAGTGGTCACAGCGGGCCAAACGTACGCCCGCCGACATGTACATCCGGCACCAGCCGATTTAGTGGAAGGACCGCCACCATGGCGAAGCTCAGCCAGGAAGACCTGCTCGCGCAGTTCGAGGAGATGACCCTCATCGAGCTCTCCGAGTTCGTGAAGGCGTTCGAGGAGAAGTTCGACGTCGAGGCTGCCGCCCCGGTCGCCGTTGCCGCCGCCGGCGCCCCGGGTGCCCCGGCCGCCGAGGCCGCTGAGGAGCAGGACGAGTTCGACGTCATCCTCACCGGTGCGGGCGACAAGAAGATCCAGGTCATCAAGGTCGTGCGTGAGCTGACCTCCCTGGGCCTGAAGGAGGCCAAGGACCTCGTGGACGGCACCCCGAAGCCGGTCCTCGAGAAGGTCGCCAAGGACGCCGCTGACAAGGCCAAGGAGGCCCTCGAGGGCGCCGGCGCCTCCGTCGAGGTCAAGTGACCTCTGTCAGTCGCTGACTGAACACCTCCGGGACCCCGGGCTCCGCCCGGTCCCGTGCCTAGGGCGATCACCCATGCGGGTGGTCGCCCTTCGGCGTTCCGAGGCGTTCCGATGTCCTTGCCGGGTTGCCGCGCACTCCCGTGCGAGTATGGTGATCTTCGTTGTCCGGCCGTGCGCCTCGTGACGATCTCCCTGGGGTGGGGGGCCTTGACGAACAGCACGCGGCGCGCAATTCTCGGGACGCGACGTCAGAAGCGATCCGGAGTCCGAGGCATGGATCGCTGACGAAGAGGGCAGTATCGATGTGCGCCCAGGGGCGCACGGCATGCAGCAGGCGCTGAGCGTGAAGAACTACAACGAGGGGTACCCCTGCTAGAGGGAGCCTTCCGGAGGAGAGATTGGGTGCAGAGCCGGTCTCCGAAAACCCGGTCTGGACATCAGTGTGCCGAGTGGCTACACTGACCCTTTGCGCTGCCTGTTAGCTGCTCCCTGCCCGTCACCAGGGGCATACCCACATCTCAGCACTGCGGACGTCACCTCCCTGACCAGGGATTTCTTCCTTTGTGTGCGGACGTGGGACCGGTACGCGCGTAGTGAGTCCGAGCCCTCGGAAGGACCCCCTCTTGGCCGCCTCGCGCAACGCCTCGACTGCCAATACGAACAACGGCGACAGCACCGCCCCGCTGCGCATCTCTTTTGCGAAGATCAAGGAGCCCCTCGGGGTTCCGAACCTCCTTGCGCTGCAGACCGAAAGCTTCGACTGGCTGCTCGGCAACGCCGCATGGAAGGGTCGCGTCGAGGCTGCGCTGGAGTCCGGTCAGGACGTCCCCACCAAGTCCGGTCTGGAGGAGATCTTCGAAGAGATCTCCCCGATCGAGGACTTCTCCGGGTCGATGTCGCTGACGTTCCGCGACCACCGCTTCGAGCCCCCGAAGAACAGCATCGAAGAGTGCAAGGAGCGCGACTTCACGTACGCGGCTCCGCTCTTCGTCACCGCCGAATTCACCAACAACGAGACCGGCGAGATCAAGTCCCAGACGGTCTTCATGGGCGACTTCCCGCTCATGACCAACAAGGGCACCTTCTGCATCAACGGCACCGAGCGTGTCGTCGTCTCGCAGCTGGTCCGCTCGCCGGGCGTCTACTTCGACAGCCAGATCGACAAGACGTCCGACAAGGACATCTTCTCCGCCAAGATCATCCCGTCCCGGGGTGCCTGGCTGGAGATGGAGATCGACAAGCGTGACATGGTCGGTGTCCGCATCGACCGCAAGCGCAAGCAGTCGGTCACCGTGCTGCTCAAGGCCCTCGGTTGGACGACCGAGCAGATCCTCGAGGAGTTCGGCGAGTACGAGTCCATGCGCGCCACCCTGGAGAAGGACCACACCCAGGGCCAGGACGACGCGCTGCTCGACATCTACCGCAAGCTGCGCCCGGGCGAGCCGCCGACGCGCGAGGCCGCGCAGACGCTGCTGGAGAACCTGTACTTCAACCCGAAGCGCTACGACCTCGCCAAGGTCGGCCGCTACAAGGTCAACAAGAAGCTCGGCGGCGACGAGCCGCTGGACGCCGGCGTTCTCACCACCGACGACATCATCGCCACGATCAAGTACCTGGTGAAGCTGCACGCCGGTGAGACCGAGACGATCGGTGAGAACGGCACGGAGATCGTCGTCGAGACCGACGACATCGACCACTTCGGCAACCGCCGCCTGCGCAACGTCGGCGAGCTGATCCAGAACCAGGTCCGTACGGGTCTCGCCCGTATGGAGCGCGTCGTGCGTGAGCGCATGACCACCCAGGACGTCGAGGCGATCACGCCGCAGACCCTGATCAACATCCGGCCGGTCGTCGCCTCCATCAAGGAGTTCTTCGGCACCAGCCAGCTGTCCCAGTTCATGGACCAGACCAACCCGCTGTCGGGTCTGACCCACAAGCGCCGTCTCTCGGCGCTGGGCCCGGGTGGTCTCTCCCGTGAGCGGGCCGGCCTGGACGTCCGTGACGTGCACCCCTCGCACTACGGCCGCATGTGCCCGATCGAGACCCCTGAAGGCCCGAACATTGGTCTGATCGGCTCGCTCGCGTCGTACGGCCGGGTCAACGTCTTCGGCTTCATCGAGACCCCGTACCGCAAGGTCGTCGACGGCCAGGTCACCGAAGAGGTCAAGTACCTCACGGCCGATGAGGAAGACCGCTTCATCATCGCCCAGGCGAACGCGCCGCTGACGGAGGACATGCGCTTCGCCGAGCAGCGTGTCCTGGTCCGCCGGCGTGGCGGCGAGGCGGACCTCGTCACCGTCGACGAGGTGGACTTCATGGACGTCTCGCCGCGCCAGATGGTGTCGGCCGCGACCGCCATGATTCCGTTCCTCGAGCACGACGACGCGAACCGCGCGCTCATGGGCTCGAACATGATGCGCCAGGCCGTACCGCTGATCAAGGCCGAGGCGCCGCTGGTCGGTACCGGCATGGAGTACCGCTGCGCGGTCGACGCCGGCGACGTCATCAAGGCCGAGAAGGACGGTGTGGTCCAGGAGGTCTCCGCGGACTACATCACCGTCGCCAACGACGACGGCACGTACACCACGTACCGCGTCGCCAAGTTCACCCGCTCCAACCAGGGCACCTCCTTCAACCAGAAGGTCGTCGTGGACGAGGGCGCGCGGGTCATCGAGGGCCAGGTCCTCGCCGACGGTCCGTCCACGGACGAAGGCGAGATGGCGCTCGGCAAGAACCTGCTCGTGGCGTTCATGCCGTGGGAGGGTCACAACTACGAGGACGCGATCATCCTGTCGCAGCGCCTCGTGCAGGACGACGTCCTCTCCTCGATCCACATCGAGGAGCACGAGGTCGACGCCCGTGACACCAAGCTGGGCCCCGAGGAGATCACCCGGGACATCCCGAACGTCTCCGAGGAGGTCCTCGCCGACCTCGACGAGCGCGGCATCATCCGCATCGGTGCCGAGGTCGTCGCCGGCGACATCCTGGTCGGCAAGGTCACGCCCAAGGGTGAGACCGAGCTGACCCCGGAGGAGCGCCTGCTCCGCGCGATCTTCGGTGAGAAGGCCCGTGAGGTCCGTGACACCTCGCTGAAGGTGCCGCACGGCGAGACCGGCAAGGTCATCGGCGTCCGCGTCTTCGACCGCGAGGAGGGCGACGAGCTGCCCCCGGGCGTGAACCAGCTGGTTCGCGTGTACGTGGCGCAGAAGCGCAAGATCACCGACGGTGACAAGCTCGCCGGCCGCCACGGCAACAAGGGCGTCATCTCGAAGATCCTGCCGGTCGAGGACATGCCGTTCCTGGAGGACGGCACCCCGGTCGACATCATCCTCAACCCGCTGGGTGTCCCGTCCCGAATGAACCCGGGACAGGTCCTGGAGATCCACCTCGGCTGGCTGGCCAGCCAGGGCTGGAAGGTCGAGGGCAACGAGGAGTGGCAGCAGCGGCTGCAGGCCATCGGCGCCGACGACGTCGCGCCGCGGACCAACGTCGCCACGCCGGTCTTCGACGGTGCGCGCCAGGACGAGCTGCAGGGTCTGTTCAACTCCACGCTGCCGAACCGCGACGGTGACCGGATGGTCAAGGACACCGGCAAGGCCCGGCTGTTCGACGGCCGCTCCGGCGAGCCGTTCCCGGACCCGATCTCGATCGGGTACATGTACATCCTCAAGCTGCACCACCTGGTCGACGACAAGCTCCACGCCCGCTCGACCGGTCCGTACTCGATGATCACTCAGCAGCCGCTGGGTGGTAAGGCCCAGTTCGGTGGCCAGCGCTTCGGTGAGATGGAGGTGTGGGCGCTGGAGGCATACGGCGCCGCGTACGCCCTCCAGGAGCTGCTGACGATCAAGTCCGACGACGTGACCGGCCGCGTGAAGGTCTACGAGGCCATCGTCAAGGGCGAGAACATCCCCGAGCCCGGCATTCCCGAGTCCTTCAAGGTGCTCATCAAGGAAATGCAGTCGCTGTGCCTGAACGTGGAGGTGCTGTCCTCGGACGGCATGTCCATCGAGATGCGCGACACCGACGAGGACGTCTTCCGCGCGGCGGAGGAGCTCGGTATCGACCTGTCCCGGCGCGAGCCGAGCAGCGTCGAAGAGGTCTGACGGGTCTGGCCGGGACCTCCCTGTGAGGTCCCGGCCCCACCCCGGACCCCCTCAGACCATGATTGAGACTCGACCCTGAAAGAGGGATTGACGACAGTGCTCGACGTCAACTTCTTCGACGAGCTGCGGATCGGCCTTGCCACCGCTGACGACATCCGTCAGTGGTCCCACGGCGAGGTCAAGAAGCCGGAGACCATCAACTACCGCACCCTCAAGCCCGAGAAGGACGGCCTCTTCTGCGAGAAGATCTTCGGCCCCACTCGGGACTGGGAGTGCTACTGCGGTAAGTACAAGCGCGTCCGCTTCAAGGGCATCATCTGCGAGCGCTGCGGCGTCGAGGTCACTCGCGCCAAGGTGCGCCGTGAGCGGATGGGCCACATCGAGCTGGCCGCGCCCGTCACGCACATCTGGTACTTCAAGGGCGTTCCGAGCCGGCTGGGCTACCTGCTCGACCTGGCCCCGAAGGACCTCGAGAAGGTCATTTACTTCGCCGCCTACATGATCACGTGGGTGGACGAGGAGCGCCGTACGCGCGACCTGCCCTCGCTGGAGGCGCACGTCTCCGTCGAGCGCCAGCAGATCGAGCAGCGCCGCGACGCGGACCTCGAGGCCCGCGCCAAGAAGCTCGAGACCGACCTGGCCGAGCTGGAGGCCGAGGGTGCCAAGGCCGACGTGCGCCGCAAGGTGCGCGAGGGTGCCGAGCGTGAGATGAAGCAGCTGCGCGACCGTGCGCAGCGCGAGATCGACCGCCTGGACGAGGTCTGGAACCGCTTCAAGAACCTCAAGGTCCAGGACCTCGAGGGCGACGAGCTGCTCTACCGCGAGCTGCGTGACCGCTTCGGCACGTACTTCATGGGCGGCATGGGCGCGGCTGCCCTGCAGAAGCGCCTGGAGTCCTTCGACCTCGACGAAGAGGCCGAGAAGCTCCGCGAGATCATCCGTACCGGCAAGGGCCAGAAGAAGACCCGTGCGCTCAAGCGCCTCAAGGTCGTCTCCGCGTTCCTGCAGACCCGCAACAGCCCCAACGGCATGGTGCTGGACTGCATCCCGGTCATCCCGCCGGACCTGCGTCCGATGGTGCAGCTGGACGGTGGCCGCTTCGCGACCTCCGACCTGAACGACCTGTACCGCCGTGTGATCAACCGCAACAACCGCCTCAAGCGTCTCCTTGACCTCGGTGCCCCCGAGATCATCGTGAACAACGAGAAGCGGATGCTGCAGGAGGCCGTCGACGCGCTGTTCGACAACGGCCGCCGCGGTCGCCCGGTCACCGGTCCCGGTAACCGCCCGCTGAAGTCCCTCAGCGACATGCTGAAGGGTAAGCAGGGCCGGTTCCGTCAGAACCTGCTCGGTAAGCGTGTGGACTACTCCGCGCGTTCCGTCATCGTCGTCGGCCCGCAGCTCAAGCTGCACCAGTGCGGTCTGCCGAAGGCCATGGCGCTGGAGCTCTTCAAGCCGTTCGTGATGAAGCGCCTGGTGGACCTGAACCACGCGCAGAACATCAAGTCGGCGAAGCGGATGGTCGAGCGCGGCCGCACGGTCGTGTACGACGTCCTCGAAGAGGTCATCGCCGAGCACCCGGTTCTGCTGAACCGTGCGCCCACGCTGCACCGCCTCGGTATCCAGGCGTTCGAGCCGCAGCTGGTCGAGGGCAAGGCCATTCAGATTCACCCGCTCGTCTGCACCGCGTTCAACGCGGACTTCGACGGTGACCAGATGGCCGTCCACCTGCCGCTCTCCGCTGAGGCGCAGGCCGAGGCCCGCATCCTGATGCTGTCCTCGAACAACATCCTCAAGCCGGCCGACGGCCGTCCGGTCACCATGCCGACCCAGGACATGGTGCTGGGTCTGTTCTTCCTCACCACCGACGAGGAAGAGCGCAAGGTCATCGGTGAGGGCCGCGCGTTCGGCTCGGTCGCCGAGGCGATCATGGCGTTCGACGCCAAGGAGCTCTCGCTCCAGGCGAAGGTCGACATCCGCTTCCCGATCGGCACGGTGCCGCCCCGCGGCTGGACCCCGCCGGTTCCGGAGGAGGGCGAGCCCGAGTGGCAGCAGGGTGACAGCTTCCGGCTGCGCACCACCCTGGGCCGCGCGCTCTTCAACGAGCTGCTGCCCGAGGACTACCCGTTCGTCGACTACTCGGTGGGCAAGAAGCAGCTCTCCGCGATCGTCAACGACCTGGCCGAGCGCTACCCGAAGGTCATCGTCGCGCAGACGCTGGACAACCTGAAGGCGGCCGGCTTCCACTGGGCCACCCGCTCCGGCGTCACCGTCGCCGTCTCCGACATCGTCGTGCCGGAGGCCAAGAAGGAGATCGTCGCGGGCTACGAGGCCCAGGACGAGAAGGTCCAGAAGCAGTACGAGCGCGGTCTGATCACCAAGGACGAGCGCACGCAGGAACTGATCAACATCTGGACCAAGGCGACCAACGAGGTCGCCGAGGCGATGAACGAGAACTTCCCCAAGACGAACCCCATCTTCATGATGGTTGACTCGGGTGCCCGAGGAAACATGATGCAGATGCGGCAGATCGCCGGTATGCGTGGTCTGGTGTCGAACGCGAAGAACGAGACCATCCCGCGACCCATTAAGGCGTCGTTCCGTGAGGGTCTCTCCGTGCTGGAGTACTTCATCTCCACCCACGGTGCCCGTAAGGGTCTCGCGGACACCGCCCTCCGTACCGCCGACTCGGGTTACCTGACCCGTCGTCTCGTGGACGTCTCGCAGGACGTCATCATCCGCGAGGAGGACTGCGGCACCGAGCGCGGTCTGAAGCTGCGGATCGCCAGCAAGGGCGCCGACGGCGTGCTGCGCAAGGCGGACGACGTCGAGTCCAGCGTGTACGCCCGGATGCTCGCCGAGGACGTCGTCGTCGACGGCAAGGTCATCGCCTCGGCGAACGTGGACCTCGGTGACGTGCTCATCGACCAGCTGGTCGCGCACGGCGTCGAGGAGGTCAAGACCCGCTCGGTCCTGACCTGTGAGTCCGCGGTCGGCACCTGTGCCTTCTGCTACGGCCGTTCGCTGGCCACCGGCAAGCTGGTCGACATCGGTGAGGCCGTCGGCATCATCGCGGCCCAGTCCATCGGTGAGCCCGGTACCCAGCTGACGATGCGTACCTTCCACACCGGTGGTGTGGCGGGTGACGACATCACCCTGGGTCTGCCGCGAGTCGTCGAGCTCTTCGAGGCCCGTACGCCCAAGGGTGTCGCCCCGATCTCCGAGGCCGCCGGCCGCGTGCGGATCGAGGAGACCGAGAAGACCAAGAAGGTCATCGTCACGCCGGACGACGGCAGCGACGAGACGTCCTACGGCGTCTCCAAGCGTGCCCGTCTGCTGGTGAGCGAGGGCGACCACGTCACGGTCGGCCAGCCGCTGACCGTCGGTGCGATCAACCCGCACGACGTGCTGCGCATCCTCGGCCAGCGTGCGGTCCAGGTCCACCTGGTCGGCGAGGTCCAGAAGGTCTACAACAGCCAGGGCGTGGCGATCCACGACAAGCACATCGAGATCATCATCCGGCAGATGCTGCGCCGCGTGACGATCATCGAGTCCGGCGACGCGGAGCTGCTGCCGGGCGAGCTCGTGGAGCGCTCGAAGTTCGAGGGCGAGAACCGTCGTGTCGTGGCGGAGGGTGGCCACCCGGCCTCCGGCCGTCCGCAGCTGATGGGTATCACCAAGGCTTCGCTGGCCACCGAGTCGTGGCTGTCGGCGGCGTCCTTCCAGGAGACGACCAGGGTCCTGACCGACGCGGCGATCAACGCCAAGTCGGACTCCCTGATCGGCCTCAAGGAGAACGTCATCATCGGTAAGCTCATCCCGGCCGGTACGGGCCTGTCCCGCTACCGCAACATCCGGGTCGAGCCGACCGAGGAGGCCAAGGCCGCGATGTACTCGGCCGTCGGCTACGACGACATCGACTACTCGCCGTTCGGCACCGGCTCCGGCCAGGCCGTTCCGCTGGAGGACTACGACTACGGTCCGTACAACCAGTAAGCGGTAGCCGGCGGCGGCCGGCCCCGTCAGGGCGAAACGCGAAACGCAGGGCGGTCATCCCCATGTTGGATGACCGCCCTGCGGTGTGTGGGGGATGATGGGGCCATCAGCGCTCCGGCCGGGGGGAGGTCTCACAGGTGGCGTTCGAACCGTGGCAAGGGGGCCGGCCGGCCCGTCCGCCTCAGCAGATGCCCGCCATGCCCGCCATGCGCGCCGCGCACGCGGACCGGGAGCGGGCGGTCGATGTACTGAAGGCGGGGTTCGCCGAGGGGCGGCTCTCCCAGAGCGAGTACGAGGAGCGGGTGGCGCGCGCCTATCAGGCGCTGACCTACGCCGACCTGCAGTTACTGGTGGGGGACCTGCCGCAGGGGCCGGTACCGCAGCCGCCGGTGATGCTGCCGCAGCCGATGGTCCCGCCGACGTTCCTGCCGATGCCTCAGCCGCGGACCAACCCGTCCGCGACCGGCTCCATGATCTGCGGCCTGCTCACCCCGCTGACCTGGGGAGTGAGCGCGATCCCGGCGGTGATCCTGGGGCACAAGGCGCGGACGGAGATCCGCCGGAGCGGCGAGCGGGGCGACGGCATGGCGCTGACCGGCGTGGTGCTGGGCTGGCTGGCCATCGGGGGCTGGTGCCTGGTCATGCTGGTGACGCTGCTGGCACTGCTGCCGAAGACCTGACAGCGGGGCGGCGGTCACCGCGGTCGGTGGGGCATGCCGTGGGGCGCGGCCGGAACGGGGCCGGAGACCTTCTTCCGTCCGCGCGATCAGCCCACTACGGTGGCGGCAGCGCCGAAGGAGTCCGGCGTGTCCTACGCGTGTGCATTTGTTTTGACCGCAGCCCATGCGGTAGGTACGCTCTGACCTTGTGCCTGGGGTGTCCCTGGCCTGCCGTGCGCGCATCTCCCTCAGCCTTAGGGCGGGCGGTGCCGGTGCGCACGAAGCCGGGTCTCGACACCGTAATCCGCTGCTCCTCGTTCCAGCGAGGGTTCTGCGGTATTCGACACACCCGACCTCGTGGGTCGGCGAAGTTCCAGGTTAGCTTTACCGAGACTGGCACACAGAAACCGGAGAAACGGTGCCTACGATCCAGCAGCTGGTCCGCAAGGGCCGGCAGGACAAGGTCGAGAAGAACAAGACGCCCGCACTTGAGGGTTCTCCTCAGCGCCGCGGCGTCTGCACGCGTGTTTTCACCACCACCCCGAAGAAGCCGAACTCGGCCCTGCGTAAGGTCGCGCGTGTGCGTCTGACCAGCGGCATCGAGGTCACCGCTTACATTCCGGGTGAGGGCCACAACCTCCAGGAGCACTCGATCGTGCTCGTGCGTGGCGGTCGTGTGAAGGACCTGCCGGGTGTTCGGTACAAGATCATCCGCGGCTCCCTCGACACGCAGGGCGTCAAGAACCGCAAGCAGGCTCGCAGCCGCTACGGCGCCAAGAAGGAGAAGTAAGAATGCCTCGTAAGGGCCCCGCCCCGAAGCGCCCGGTCATCATCGACCCGGTCTACAACTCTCCTCTGGTGACCTCCCTCATCAACAAGGTGCTGCTGAACGGAAAGCGCTCCACCGCCGAGCGCATCGTTTACGGCGCCATGGAGGGCCTGCGTGAGAAGACCGGCAACGACCCGGTCATCACGCTGAAGCGCGCGCTGGAGAACATCAAGCCGACCCTCGAGGTCAAGTCCCGCCGTGTCGGTGGCGCGACCTACCAGGTTCCGGTCGAGGTCAAGCCGGGTCGCGCGTCGACCCTGGCGCTGCGCTGGCTCGTGGGTTACTCGCGCGCCCGCCGCGAGAAGACCATGACCGAGCGCCTCATGAACGAGCTGCTGGACGCCTCCAACGGCCTCGGCGCTTCGGTCAAGAAGCGCGAGGACACGCACAAGATGGCCGAGTCCAACAAGGCCTTCGCGCACTACCGCTGGTAGTCGCTACCCACATCGAGACCGAGAGAAGACGAAAGCCTTATGGCTACCACTTCACTTGACCTGGCCAAGGTCCGCAATATCGGGATCATGGCCCACATCGACGCGGGCAAGACGACGACCACCGAGCGGATCCTGTTCTACACCGGTGTTTCGTACAAGATCGGTGAGGTCCACGACGGCGCCGCCACGATGGACTGGATGGAGCAGGAGCAGGAGCGTGGCATCACGATCACCTCTGCTGCCACCACCTGTCACTGGCCGCTGGAAAACGTCGACCACACCATCAACATCATCGACACCCCGGGGCACGTCGACTTCACCGTTGAGGTGGAGCGCTCCCTGCGCGTGCTCGACGGTGCCGTGACGGTGTTCGACGGCGTTGCCGGCGTTGAGCCCCAGTCCGAGACGGTGTGGCGTCAGGCGGACCGCTACGGCGTGCCGCGTATCTGCTTCGTCAACAAGCTCGACCGCACCGGCGCCGAGTTCCACCGCTGCGTCGACATGATCGTGGACCGCCTCGGCGCGACCCCGATCGTCATGCAGCTGCCGATCGGCACCGAGGCGGACTTCAAGGGCGTCGTCGACCTCGTCAGCATGAAGGCCCTGGTCTGGTCGGCCGAGGCCGCCAAGGGCGAGATGTACGACACCGTCGACATCCCGGACACCCACATCGAGGCTGCCGAGGAATGGCGCGGCAAGCTCCTCGAGACGGTCGCCGAGAACGACGAAGAGCTGATGGAGCTGTACCTGGAGGGCCAGGAGCCCACCGTGGAGCAGCTGTACGCGGCGATCCGCCGCATCACCATCAACTCGGGCAAGGCGGAGAACAGCACCGTCACGCCCGTCTTCTGCGGTACCGCCTTCAAGAACAAGGGTGTCCAGCCGCTGCTGGACGCGGTCGTGCGCTACCTCCCGTCGCCGCTGGACGTCGAGGCCATCGAGGGCCACGCCGTCAACGACGCCGAGCAGATCATCAAGCGCAAGCCGTCCGAGGACGAGCCGCTCGCCGCTCTTGCCTTCAAGATCGCGAGCGACCCGCACCTGGGCAAGCTCACCTTCATCCGGGTCTACTCGGGTCGCCTGGAGTCCGGCACGCAGGTGCTGAACTCCGTCAAGGGCAAGAAGGAGCGCATCGGCAAGATCTACCGGATGCACGCGAACAAGCGTGAGGAGATCGAGTCGGTGGGTGCCGGTGACATCGTCGCCGTCATGGGTCTGAAGCAGACCACCACCGGTGAGACCCTCTGTGACTCCGCCAACCAGGTGATCCTGGAGTCGATGGAGTTCCCGGCCCCGGTCATCCAGGTCGCCATTGAGCCCAAGTCCAAGGGCGACCAGGAGAAGCTGGGTGTCGCCATCCAGCGCCTCGCCGAGGAGGACCCGAGCTTCCAGGTCCACACCGACGAGGAGACCGGCCAGACCATCATCGCGGGTATGGGCGAGCTGCACCTCGACGTGCTGGTCGACCGTATGAAGCGTGAGTTCCGGGTCGAGGCCAACGTCGGTAAGCCGCAGGTCGCGTACCGCGAGACGCTGCGCAAGACCGTCGAGAAGATCGACTACACGCACAAGAAGCAGACTGGTGGTTCCGGCCAGTTCGCGAAGGTGCAGATCTCGGTCGAGCCTCTCGAGGGCGATGGCTACGAGTTCGAGAACAAGGTCACGGGTGGCCGCATCCCGCGGGAGTACATCCCGTCCGTGGACGCCGGCTGCCAGGAGGCCATGGAGTTCGGTGTTCTCGCCGGCTACCCGCTGACCGGTGTGCGCGTCACGCTCCACGACGGTGCCTTCCACGAGGTCGACTCCTCCGAGATGGCGTTCAAGATCGCCGGTTCGATGGCCTTCAAGGAGGCCGCGCGCAAGGCTTCCCCGGCCCTGCTCGAGCCGATGATGAAGGTCGAGGTCACCACGCCCGAGGACTACATGGGCGACGTGATCGGCGACATCAACTCCCGCCGTGGACAGATCCAGTCCATGGAGGACCGCCACGGTGCCAAGCTCGTCACGGGCCTGGTTCCGCTCTCGGAGATGTTCGGCTACGTCGGAGACCTCCGCAGCAAGACGTCGGGTCGCGCGAGCTACTCGATGCAGTTCGACTCCTACGCCGAGGTTCCGCGGAACGTCGCCGAGGAGATCATCGCGAAGGCCAAGGGCGAGTAAGACCCGTCTCGTCAGAGTCGGACCCCGACACGCTTTAGGCTTGACACCGACCGGTGGGGCAAACCGCGTTTATCGCGTGGAACGCCCCGCCGGCCGGCACCCCAGCAAAGATCACCTGGCGCCGATGAGTAAGGCGTACAGAACCACTCCACAGGAGGACCCCAGTGGCGAAGGCGAAGTTCGAGCGGACTAAGCCGCACGTCAACATCGGCACCATCGGTCACATCGACCACGGTAAGACGACCCTTACCGCGGCGATCACCAAGGTGCTGCATGACGCGTTCCCGGACCTGAACGAGGCCTCGGCCTTCGACATGATCGACAAGGCGCCGGAAGAGCGCCAGCGTGGTATCACCATCTCCATCGCGCACGTCGAGTACCAGACGGAGAACCGTCACTACGCCCACGTTGACTGCCCCGGTCACGCGGACTACATCAAGAACATGATCACGGGTGCGGCGCAGATGGACGGCGCCATCCTCGTGGTCGCCGCCACCGACGGCCCGATGCCGCAGACCAAGGAGCACGTGCTCCTGGCCCGCCAGGTCGGCGTTCCCTACATCGTTGTCGCCCTGAACAAGGCCGACATGGTGGACGACGAGGAGATCCTGGAGCTCGTCGAGCTCGAGGTCCGTGAGCTCCTCTCCGAGTACGAGTTCCCGGGCGACGACGTCCCGGTCGTCAAGGTCTCGGCGCTGAAGGCGCTCGAGGGCGACGCCGAGTGGGGCAAGTCGGTCCTGGACCTGATGAAGGCCGTCGACGAGGCCATCCCGGCCCCGGAGCGCGACACCGACAAGCCGTTCCTGATGCCGATCGAGGACGTCTTCACCATCACCGGTCGCGGTACGGTCGTCACCGGCCGTATCGAGCGCGGTGTGCTGAAGGTCAACGAGAACGTCGACATCATCGGCATCAAGACCGAGAAGACCTCCACCACGGTCACCGGCATCGAGATGTTCCGGAAGCTGCTGGACGAGGGCCAGGCCGGTGAGAACGTCGGTCTGCTGCTTCGCGGTATCAAGCGCGAGGACGTCGAGCGCGGCCAGGTCATCATCAAGCCCGGTTCGGTCACCCCGCACACCGAGTTCGAGGCCCAGGCGTACATCCTGTCGAAGGACGAGGGTGGCCGTCACACCCCGTTCTTCAACAACTACCGCCCGCAGTTCTACTTCCGTACCACGGACGTGACCGGCGTCGTGACCCTCCCCGAGGGCACCGAGATGGTCATGCCGGGCGACAACACCTCCATGTCCGTCCAGCTGATCCAGCCGGTCGCCATGGAGGAGGGCCTGAAGTTCGCCATCCGTGAGGGTGGCCGGACCGTCGGCGCCGGCCAGGTCACCAAGATCGTCAAGTAAGACCTCTTACTGACGGTCGGGGAGACCCGGCGCTCCCAGGAGCACCGAGCCTCGGCTCATGAGCAGGGCCCGTACGACTTCGGTCGTACGGGCCCTGCTTGCTTTACGCCGCGCGTTCACGGGCTGTCGGGGGGCGCAACGTCGTCAGGAGGCGGCGGGCGGCCGGAAGGGACGCGCCGGTGTCCAGCGAGGCGACGGCGTCCACGGCTCCGTGGCGGACGTACAGCTCGCGGGTGCGGGCCTTGCGGTCGGTGACCAGGGTGCGGCCGCCGCCGTCGTCCGCGCAGGTGACGGACGGGCTCAGGGACGGGTCGCAGGCGGCGTCGTAGGGACGGCTGCCGTCCTTGGGGGCGTGGTTGATGCGCAGGACGATCGCCTCGCCCGTGGGCTCGGCGTAGCGGGTGACGAAGGCGGTCCGGTTGCTGAGTACCAGGGAGGGGCCGTCGTACCCCGGTGGGCGGTCGCCGACCAGGGTGAGGCGGGTGAGGGGGAGCGGCGGGGGAGGAGTGGGGTGCGCGATCGCCGCTTCGGTGGCGGCGGTGTCGGCGTACGCCAGCAGGGCGGCGGCGAGCCCCACGACCGCCGCGGCGGCCAGTGCCCCGATGCGGAGGGTGAGGCGGGGTACGAGGAGGGCGGCGGCGATGGCGTAGGGCGGGCCGGTGAGGAGCAGCAGCTGCCACGTCGTGGTGCCCGCCATGCCGTACGGCGTCATGAGCAGGTACCCGAACGCCGCCGCGCCGGCCGTGCCGAGGAGGAAGACGGCCGTGGACCAGAGCAGGTGGCCCCGCAGGGAGCCGCTCGCCCAGGGGACCAGGCGTCGGCCGCGGCGGCCCACGACGGCGAGCGCGGCCGTGCCCAGTAACGCCTCCACGGCCAGCGCGGCGGCGCCCAGCACGCCGACACCGCTGTCCCAGGCGGCCATCAGCACCGTGAACCCGAGAAGCATCGCCACGGACGCCCCGACGGCGGCAACGCCCAGAAGATGCCACGCGAGGAATGTCCCCCTGAATGTGCCCTTTTCCCGCCCCACGGCGGGGATCATGCCAGAGGGGAGGGAGACCCTCATCACCCTTTGCCGCGGTGGCGGCGGCGCTTAGCATGGCCGCGTCGGCGCGCACCTCGTCGGAGGGCGCGACCTTGTCTTCGCGGGAGTGACGGCATGCTGCGCACCATGTTCAAGTCCAAGATCCACCGGGCCACCGTGACGCAGGCCGATCTGCATTACGTGGGATCGGTGACGGTTGATGCCGAGTTGATGGACGCCGCCGATCTGCTGCCGGGCGAGCTGGTCCACATTGTCGACATCAGCAATGGGGCCCGGCTGGAGACGTACGTCATCGAGGGGGAGCAGGGATCCGGGGTCATCGGGATCAACGGGGCGGCCGCGCATCTTGTGCACCCCGGTGACCTGGTGATTCTCATCAGTTACGCGCAGGTGGACGATGCCGAGGCGCGGGTGATGAAGCCGAGCGTGGTGCATGTGGACGCGGCGAACCGGATCGTGGAGCTGGGGAGTGACGCCTCGGCTCCGGTGCCGGGGAGCGCGCAGGAGCGGAGTCCGCAGGCGGTCGTTCCGGCCGGCTGAAGATCAGCTGTCGGCGGACCCGGGGATTCGCACGGTGTGGCGTGGGGTACTCTCTCCCCTTCGGTTGGCCAGCTGTGTGCCCCATATGGCACACTAGCCAAGTTGCTCGGTTGAGTGCCGATGCTGCGCGCCTCCCGCCGGGAGGACTGGAAGCGAGTCCTAGGTATTCGTCGTCTCTTATCAGGGGCGGAAGTACGGGAATCTTCCGGGAAGCGTCAGCGGGGTGCCTCAGCCAGGCGCCCGGTGGGTGTCCATGACCCCACGTTCTCCTTCTCGAAGGATCTCCCCTGCGGAGATATGCGGGAAGGGATGCGACACGCCCGACCGCGTGGGTCGGCGAAGAGCGAGAGCGTGACGGATGTGGGCCGTGTCTCGGAAAGGCACAAGCACACCGGGTCCCAGAGCGTTACGAGACAAAGGACTACACAGTAGCCATGGCGGGACAGAAGATCCGCATCCGGCTCAAGGCCTACGACCACGAGGTCATCGACAGCTCGGCGAAGAAGATCGTCGAGACGGTGACCCGCACTGGTGCGTCGGTCGCGGGCCCGGTGCCGCTGCCCACTGAAAAGAACGTGTACTGCGTCATCAAGTCGCCGCACAAGTACAAGGACGCGCGCGAGCACTTCGAGATGCGGACGCACAAGCGCCTGATCGACATTCTCGACCCGACGCCGAAGACCGTTGACTCCCTGATGCGACTCGACCTGCCGGCCGGTGTCGACATCGAGATCAAGCTCTGAGGCGGGTGATCTGAGAATGGCTAAGCAGATCAAGGGCCTCCTGGGCGAGAAGCTCGGCATGACCCAGGTGTGGGACGAGAACAACCGCGTTGTTCCGGTCACCGTGGTCAAGGCCGGCCCCTGTGTCGTTACCCAGGTGCGCACCGCAGACCAGGACGGTTACGACTCCGTCCAGATCGCCTTCGGCGAGATCGACCCGCGCAAGGTGAACAAGCCCCTCAAGGGCCACTTCGCCAAGGCCGACGTCACCCCCCGTCGTCACCTCGTCGAGGTCCGTACCGCCGACGCCGGCGAGTACACCCTCGGCCAGGAGATCAATGCCGAGGTCTTCGACTCCGGCATCAAGGTGGACGTGACCGGCAAGACCAAGGGCAAGGGCACCGCCGGTGTCATGAAGCGTCACGGCTTCCACGGCGGCAAGGCTTCCCACGGTGCGCACCGCGTGCACCGTAAGCCGGGCTCCATCGGTGGCTGCGCCACCCCGGGCCGTGTCTTCAAGGGCATGCGCATGTCCGGCCGTATGGGCAACGAGCGGGTCACCACCCAGAACCTGACCGTCCACGCCGTTGACGCGGAGAAGGGACTGCTGCTCATCAAGGGCGCCGTCCCCGGTCCGAACGGCGGCCTCGTCCTGGTCCGTACCGCGGCCAAGGGGGCCTGAGGTAACCGATGAGCACCATTGACATCCTTTCGCCGGCAGGCGACAAGGCCGGGACCGTCGAGCTCCCCGCGGAGATCTTCGACGCGAAGGTCAGCGTTCCGCTGATCCACCAGGTCGTCGTCGCACAGCTGGCCGCTGCCCGTCAGGGCACGCACAAGACCAAGACCCGTGGCGAGGTCCGCGGCGGTGGCAAGAAGCCGTACCGCCAGAAGGGCACCGGCCGCGCGCGTCAGGGTTCGACCCGTGCGCCGCAGTTCGCCGGCGGTGGCGTCGTCCACGGCCCCGTGCCGCGTGACTACTCGCAGCGGACCCCGAAGAAGATGAAGGCCGCCGCCCTGCGCGGTGCCCTCACCGACCGGGCCCGCAACTCCCGTGTCCACGTCGTTTCCGGCGTGGTCGAGGGCGCGATCTCCACGAAGGCCGCCAAGGCTCTTCTCGGCAAGATCAGCGAGCGCAAGAACGTGCTCCTGGTCGCCGAGCGCAGCGACGAGGCCGCGTGGCTGTCCGCCCGCAACCTGCCCCAGGTTCACATCCTGGAGCCGGGCCAGCTGAACACGTACGACGTGCTCGTCTCGGACGACGTGGTCTTCACCCAGACCGCTTTCGAGTCCTTCGTGTCTGGCCCCAAGGCCGTTGAGACCGAAGGGAGCGACGCCTGATGAGTGAGGCCGTCGTCACCAGCAAGACCTTCACGGACCACCGTGACGTGCTGAAGAAGCCCGTCGTGTCCGAGAAGAGCTACGCGCTGCTGGACGAGAACAAGTACACGTTCATCGTCGACCCGCGTGCCAACAAGACCCAGATCAAGCAGGCCGTCGAGGCGGTCTTCTCGGTCAAGGTCACCGGGGTGAACACGATCAACCGGCAGGGCAAGCGCAAGCGCACCCGCACCGGTTTCGGCAAGCGCGCTGACACCAAGCGCGCCATCGTGACCCTCGCCGAGGGCGACCGCATCGACATCTTCGGCGGTCCGACCGCCTAACGGCGGTCTGGATCGTCCGGAATCGGACGAGGACTGAGAAATGGGTATCCGCAAGTACAAGCCGACGACCCCGGGCCGTCGTGGCTCCAGCGTCGCCGACTTTGTCGAGATCACGCGGTCCACGCCGGAGAAGTCGCTGGTTCGCCCGCTGCACAGCAAGGGCGGCCGTAACAACGCCGGTCGTGTGACCGTTCGCCACCAGGGCGGTGGCCACAAGCGCGCCTACCGCGTGATCGACTTCCGTCGTCACGACAAGGACGGCGTGCCGGCCAAGGTCGCGCACATCGAGTACGACCCGAACCGCACCGCGCGCATCGCGCTCCTGCACTACGCGGACGGCGAGAAGCGCTACATCATCGCCCCCCGCGGCCTGTCGCAGGGTGACCGGATTGAGAACGGCCCCGGTGCCGACATCAAGCCCGGCAACAACCTGGCGCTGCGCAACATCCCGGTCGGTACGACCATCCACGCCATCGAGCTGCGGCCCGGCGGCGGCGCGAAGTTCGCCCGTTCCGCGGGTGCCTCCGTGCAGCTGCTGGCGAAGGAGGGCACCATGGCCCACCTTCGTATGCCGTCGGGTGAGATCCGCCTGGTCGACGTCCGCTGCCGCGCCACTGTCGGCGAGGTCGGCAACGCCGAGCAGTCGAACATCAACTGGGGCAAGGCCGGCCGCATGCGCTGGAAGGGCGTCCGCCCGACCGTGCGTGGTGTCGTGATGAACCCCGTCGACCACCCGCACGGTGGTGGTGAGGGCAAGACCTCCGGTGGTCGCCACCCGGTCTCGCCGTGGGGTCAGAAGGAGGGTCGTACGCGTTCGCCTAAGAAGGCTTCGAACAAGTACATCGTCCGCCGCCGCAAGACGAACAAGAAGCGCTAGGAGCGGGTTTAGATGCCGCGCAGTCTCAAGAAGGGGCCCTTCGTCGACGACCACCTGATCAAGAAGGTGGATGTCCAGAACGAAGCCGGCACCAAGAACGTCATCAAGACCTGGTCCCGTCGCTCCATGATCGTGCCGGCCATGCTCGGCCACACGCTGGCGGTGCACAACGGCAAGACCCACGTCCCGGTGTTCGTCACCGAGTCGATGGTCGGCCACAAGCTCGGCGAGTTTGCGCCGACCCGCACCTTCCGAGGCCACGAGAAGGACGACCGCAAGTCGCGTCGTCGCTGATCAGCGGAAGAGCGAAGACTATGACTGACACCGAAGGGACAACCATGGAAGCCAGGGCCCAGGCGCGCTACGTGCGTGTCACGCCCATGAAGGCCCGCCGCGTGGTGGACCTTGTCCGTGGCATGGATGCCACGGAGGCTCAGGCGGTCCTGCGTTTCGCCCCGCAGGCCGCGAGCGTGCCGGTGGGCAAGGTGCTGGACAGCGCCATTGCCAACGCCGCGCACAACTACGACCACACGGACGCCTCTCAGCTGTTCATCAGCGAGGCGTACGTCGACGAGGGCCCGACCCTGAAGCGGTTCCGTCCGCGCGCTCAGGGCCGTGCCTACCGGATCCGCAAGCGGACCAGCCACATCACCGTGGTCGTCAGCAGCAAGGAAGGAACCCGGTAATGGGCCAGAAGGTAAACCCGCACGGGTTCCGGCTCGGCATCACCACCGACTTCAAGTCGCGCTGGTACGCCGACAAGCTGTACAAGGACTACGTCAAGGAAGACGTCGCCATTCGTCGCATGATGACGAAGGGCATGGAGCGCGCCGGTATCTCCAAGGTGGAGATCGAGCGCACCCGTGAGCGCGTCCGCGTTGACATCCACACCGCCCGTCCGGGCATCGTCATCGGCCGCCGCGGCGCCGAGGCCGACCGCATCCGCGGTGAGCTGGAGAAGCTCACCGGCAAGCAGGTCCAGCTGAACATCCTCGAGGTCAAGAACCCCGAGACGGATGCCCAGCTGGTCGCGCAGGCCGTCGCGGAGCAGCTGTCCTCGCGCGTCTCCTTCCGTCGCGCCATGCGTAAGAGCATGCAGTCGACGATGAAGGCCGGCGCCAAGGGCATCAAGATCCAGTGCGGCGGTCGTCTCGGCGGCGCCGAGATGTCCCGCTCGGAGTTCTACCGCGAGGGCCGCGTGCCCCTGCACACGCTCCGTGCGAACGTCGACTACGGCTTCTTCGAGGCCCGCACGACCTTCGGCCGCATCGGCGTGAAGGTCTGGATCTACAAGGGCGACGTCAAGAACATCGCCGAGGTTCGCGCCGAGAACGCCGCTGCCCGTGCGGGTAACCGCCCGGCCCGCGGTGGCAACGACCGCCCGCGCCGTGGTGGCGAGCGTGGCGGCCGCGGCCGCAAGCCGCAGCAGCAGAACGCCGCTGCCGAGGCCCCCAAGGCCGAGGCCGCTGCCGCTGCTCCGGCTGAGAGCACCGGACAGGAGGCCTGACCGACATGCTGATCCCTCGCAGGGTCAAGCACCGCAAGCAGCACCACCCGAAGCGCAACGGCATGGCCAAGGGTGGCACCGAGCTGGCCTTCGGTGAGTACGGCATCCAGGCCGTCACCCCGGCTTACGTGACGAACCGGCAGATCGAGTCCGCTCGTATCGCCATGACCCGTCACATCAAGCGTGGCGGCAAGGTCTGGATCAACATTTACCCGGACCGCCCGCTGACGAAGAAGCCGGCCGAGACCCGCATGGGTTCCGGTAAGGGTTCTCCGGAGTGGTGGGTCGCGAACGTCAAGCCCGGTCGGGTGATGTTCGAGCTGTCCTTCCCGAACGAAAAGGTTGCGAAGGAGGCGCTGACCCGCGCCGCCCACAAGCTTCCGAT
This sequence comes from Streptomyces sp. NPDC053542, assembly GCF_044544685.1. NCBI lineage: Bacteria > Bacillati > Actinomycetota > Actinomycetes > Kitasatosporales > Streptomycetaceae > Streptomyces > Streptomyces sp. NPDC053542. The sequence continues at coordinate 393,134 of NZ_JBITXL010000006.1, read as the reverse complement.
GAAGTGCCGCATCGTGCGGCGCGAGGCAGGTGAGTCGTGATGGCGGCCGGTACCAAGGCGACCGAGCTGCGCGAGCTGAACAACGAGGACCTCGTTGCCAAGCTTCGTGAGGCCAAGGAGGAGCTGTTCAACCTCCGCTTCCAGGCGGCGACCGGACAGCTCGAAAACCACGGCCGGCTGAAGGCCGTCCGCAAGGACATCGCCCGGATCTACACCCTGATGCGGGAGCGCGAGCTCGGCATCGAGACGGTGGAGAGCGCCTGATGAGCGAGACGAATGTGACTGAGAAGAACGAGCGCGGCTTCCGCAAGACCCGTGAGGGTCTGGTCGTCAGCGACAAGATGGACAAGACCGTCGTCGTCGCCGTCGAGGACCGCGTCAAGCACGCGCTGTACGGCAAGGTCATCCGTCGTACGAACAAGCTCAAGGCGCACGACGAGCAGAACGCCGCGGGCGTGGGCGACCGTGTCCTCCTCATGGAGACCCGGCCGACCTCCGCGACGAAGCGCTGGCGCGTCGTCGAGATCCTCGAGAAGGCCAAGTAATTCCCGTTAGGGAATTGCGGCAAGCACATCCCCCCGAGGGGGATTCCCTCGGAAAAGTTCCGCCAGGCTCGGCAGGGGTTTCACGTGAAACCCCTGCCGGGAACCGGCAGACGATCAGGAGATAGACGTGATCCAGCAGGAGTCTCGGCTGCGCGTCGCCGACAACACGGGTGCGAAGGAAATTCTCACCATCCGTGTTCTCGGTGGCTCGGGCCGACGCTACGCGGGCATCGGTGACGTCATCGTCGCCACCGTGAAGGATGCGATCCCCGGTGGCAACGTGAAGAAGGGTGACGTCGTCAAGGCGGTCATCGTGCGCACCGTGAAGGAGCGCCGCCGTCCCGACGGTTCGTACATCCGCTTCGACGAGAACGCGGCCGTCATCCTCAAGAACGATGGCGACCCCCGCGGCACCCGTATCTTCGGCCCCGTGGGCCGTGAGCTGCGCGAGAAGAAGTTCATGAAGATCATCTCGCTCGCGCCGGAGGTGCTGTAACCGATGAAGATCAAGAAGGGCGACCTGGTCCAGGTCATCACCGGTAAGGACAAGGGCAAGCAGGGCAAGGTCATCGCGGCCTTCCCCCGCGAGGACCGTGTCCTGGTCGAGGGTGTCAACCGGGTCAAGAAGCACACCAAGGCCGGCCAGACCGCTCGTGGTTCGAAGACCGGCGGCATCGTGACGACCGAGGCCCCGATCCACGTGAGCAACGTTCAGCTCGTGGTGGAGAAGGACGGCAACAAGGTCGTCACCCGCGTCGGGTACCGCTTCGACGACGAGGGCAACAAGATCCGCGTTGCCAAGCGGACCGGTGAGGACATCTGATGACTGCCACCACCAACGCACCGCGCCTCAAGCAGCGCTACCGCGAAGAGATCGCCGGGAAGCTGAAGGACGAGTTCTCGTACGAGAACGTCATGCAGATCCCCGGCCTGACCAAGATCGTGGTCAACATGGGTGTGGGCGACGCCGCCCGCGACTCCAAGCTGATCGAGGGCGCCATCCGCGACCTCACCACGATCACCGGCCAGAAGCCGGCCGTGACCAAGGCCCGCAAGTCCATCGCGCAGTTCAAGCTGCGTGAGGGCCAGCCGATCGGTGCCCACGTCACCCTCCGCGGTGACCGCATGTGGGAGTTCCTGGACCGCCTGCTGTCGCTCGCGCTGCCGCGCATCCGCGACTTCCGTGGTCTGTCGCCGAAGCAGTTCGACGGCCGGGGCAACTACACCTTCGGTCTCACGGAGCAGGTCATGTTCCACGAGATCGACCAGGACAAGATCGACCGTACCCGGGGTATGGACATCACCGTGGTCACCACGGCGACCAACGACGACGAGGGCCGTGCCCTCCTCCGTCACCTCGGCTTCCCGTTCAAGGAGGCGTGAGCGAGATGGCGAAGAAGGCTCTCATCGCGAAGGCTGCCCGCAAGCCCAAGTTCGGCGTGCGCGCGTACACCCGCTGCCAGCGCTGCGGTCGTCCGCACTCCGTCTACCGCAAGTTCGGCCTGTGCCGCGTGTGCCTTCGTGAGATGGCTCACCGTGGCGAGCTGCCGGGCGTGACCAAGAGCTCCTGGTAAGTCCCCACTTGGGATTTACCGGAGGCTCTCGGTAAGCATTCGGATGGCGTGGTGTCCCACCCCTATCACCTAGAGTGGAAGGGTTGGGCGCCCGCCGCCCGAGACCGACCGCGGACCTCGTGTCCGCTCAAAGTCGCTTACTACGCCGTAGGTCCCCGTGCCGCACCCGTCCCGCCCGTGAGTGGGGAGAGGGATGGCGCATATAGGAAACCCCGGCGAGAGAGGCCGAAGGCCAATTCATGACCATGACTGACCCCATCGCAGACATGCTGACCCGTCTGCGTAACGCGAACTCGGCATACCACGACACCGTGTCGATGCCGCACAGCAAGATCAAGTCGCACATCGCGGAAATCCTCCAGCAGGAGGGTTACATCACCGGCTGGAAGGTCGAGGACGCCGAGGTCGGCAAGAACCTCGTTCTCGAGCTGAAGTTCGGTCCGAACCGCGAGCGCTCGATCGCCGGCATCAAGCGGATTTCGAAGCCGGGCCTGCGGGTCTACGCAAAGTCCACCAACCTGCCGAAGGTCCTCGGCGGCCTGGGCGTGGCGATCATCTCCACGTCCCACGGTCTCCTGACCGGTCAGCAGGCCAGCAAGAAGGGTGTAGGCGGAGAAGTTCTCGCCTACGTCTGGTAACCAGGGAACGGAGGAATAGCTAATGTCGCGTATTGGCAAGCTGCCCATCCAGGTTCCCGCTGGTGTGGACGTCACCATCGATGGCCGGACGGTCTCCGTGAAGGGCCCCAAGGGTTCCCTTCAGCACACGGTCGCCGCGCCCATCGAGGTCGCCAAGGGTGAGGACGGCGCCATCGCCGTCACCCGCCCGAACGACGAGCGTCAGAACAAGGCCCTACACGGCCTGTCCCGCACGCTGGTGGCGAACATGATCACCGGCGTGACCCAGGGCTACAGCAAGGCGCTCGAGATCAGCGGTGTGGGTTACCGCGTCCAGGCGAAGGGCTCCAACCTGGAGTTCTCGCTGGGCTACAGCCACCCGATCCTGATCGAGGCCCCCGAGGGCATCTCGTTCAAGGTCGAGTCCCCGACCAAGCTCAGCGTCGAGGGCATCGACAAGCAGAAGGTCGGCGAGGTCGCCGCGAACATCCGCAAGCTGCGTAAGCCCGACCCGTACAAGGCCAAGGGCGTCAAGTACGCCGGCGAGGTCATCCGCCGCAAGGTCGGAAAGGCTGGTAAGTAAGCCATGGCATACGGTGTGAAGATCGCGAAGGGCGACGCCTACAAGCGCGCCGCCGCTAAGCGTCGCCACATCCGCATCCGTAAGCGGATTTCGGGTACCCAGGAGCGCCCGCGTCTCGTCGTGACGCGTTCCAACCGTGGCATCACCGCCCAGGTCATCGACGACATCAAGGGCCACACGCTGGCCTCTGCGTCGACCCTGGACGCGTCGATCCGCGGTGGCGAGGGCGACAAGAGCGCGCAGGCCAAGCAGGTCGGCGCCCTGGTCGCCGAGCGTGCCAAGGCCGCCGGTGTCGAGGCCGTCGTGTTCGACCGTGGTGGCAAGCAGTACGCCGGGCGGATTGCCGCTCTGGCCGACGCCGCCCGCGAAGCCGGGCTGAAGTTCTGAGCCCCGGTTCCGTAGCTAGCGGACAAAGCAGAGAGAGGTAATTCCAATGGCTGGACCCCAGCGCCGCGGTGGCGGCGCCGGTGGCGGCGAGCGGCGGGACCGTAAGGACCGGCGGGACGGCGGCGCAGCTGCCGAGAAGACCGCCTACGTCGAGCGTGTTGTCGCCATCAACCGTGTCGCCAAGGTTGTGAAGGGTGGTCGTCGCTTCAGCTTCACCGCGCTGGTCGTGGTGGGCGACGGTGACGGCACCGTGGGTGTCGGTTACGGCAAGGCCAAGGAGGTGCCGGCCGCCATCGCCAAGGGCGTTGAGGAGGCCAAGAAGCACTTCTTCAAGGTCCCCCGTATCGCCGGCACCATCCCGCACCCCATCCAGGGTGAGAAGGCCGCGGGCGTCGTCCTGCTCAAGCCTGCTTCCCCCGGTACCGGTGTGATCGCCGGTGGCCCGGTGCGCGCCGTGCTCGAGTGCGCCGGCATCCACGACGTGCTGAGCAAGTCGCTCGGTTCGTCGAACCCGATCAACATCGTGCACGCCACGGTGACCGCGCTTCAGGGCCTTCAGCGCCCCGAGGAGATCGCGGCCCGTCGTGGCCTGCCGCTGGAGGACGTTGCTCCCGCCGCTCTGCTGCGGGCGCGTGCCGGGGTGAACGCGTGATGCGCATCAAGATCACCCAGACGAAGTCCTACATCGGTAGCAAGCAGAACCACCGTGACACGCTCCGTTCGCTCGGCCTCAAGCGCCTGAACGACAGCGTCGTCCGGGAGGCCCGTCCCGAGGTTGTCGGCATGGTGCACACCGTGCGTCACCTGGTGACGGTCGAGGAGGTCGACTGACATGGCGGAGAACAACCCGCTGAAGGTCCACAACCTCCGTCCTGCCCCGGGCGCCAAGACCGCCAAGACCCGTGTGGGTCGTGGTGAGGCGTCCAAGGGTAAGACCGCTGGTCGTGGTACCAAGGGCACGAAGGCCCGTTACCAGGTTCCGGAGCGCTTCGAGGGTGGCCAGATGCCCCTCCACATGCGTCTCCCGAAGCTGAAGGGCTTCAAGAACCCCGCTCACAAGCAGTTCCAGGTCGTGAACCTGGAGAAGCTGGCCGCGCTCTACCCGCAGGGTGGCGAGGTCACGGTGGCCGACCTGGTCGCCAAGGGCGCGGTGCGCAACAACGAGCTCGTCAAGGTCCTGGGCCAGGGCGAGATCTCCGTGGCGCTGACGGTGACGGTTGACGCCGTTTCCGGCTCCGCCAAGGAGAAGATCGCCGCTGCCGGCGGCAGCGTCACCGAGCTGCTCTGACACCTCTCTGACGCCGCTCCGACGCGAGTGAATCAACTGACCGGGGATGCCCACGAATTGGGGCATCCCCGGTTGGTCGTTCCAAGGGGGGCATGGTCGCCGGTAAGGTGGCGTGCACTATTGCTGTACTTTCGCCGGGGGCTGTCGCATCGGGGGACTGATGTGACGGACCGCGGAGAATACGCCGCGTGGCCGGGGGCCGCGCGGTTTTCGGCCGCTCAGTATTCGTAGATCCTCAAGACCGTCACCTCTCGCCCACGAGGCGGGGGGCGCAGGAGGCACCGTGCTCACCGCGTTCGCCCGAGCGTTCAAGACGCCCGACCTGCGCAAGAAGCTGCTGTTCACGCTGGGCATCGTGCTGGTCTATCGGCTCGGGGCGCACGTACCGGTTCCAGGAGTGAACTACTCCAACGTCGAAACCTGCATGAAGCAGGCCGGCTCCGGTAGTGGGCTTTTCGGCCTGGTGAACATGTTCAGCGGCGGTGCGCTGCTCAAGATCACACTCTTCGCGCTCGGGATCATGCCGTACATCACGGCGAGCATCATCCTTCAGCTGCTCACCGTGGTGATCCCACGGCTGGAAGCCCTGAAGAAGGAGGGGCAGTCCGGGCAGGCGAAGATCACGCAGTACACCCGGTACCTCACCGTGGCGCTCGCGATCCTGCAGGGCACCGGCCTGGTGGCCACGGCCCGCAGTGGCTCGCTGTTCAGCACCTGCACCCTGCGCAACGAAATCATTCCCGACCCGGCCATCTTCACGACCATCACGATGGTCATCTGCATGACCGCCGGCACCGGCGTCGTCATGTGGCTGGGTGAGCTCATCACGGACCGCGGCATCGGCAACGGAATGTCGATCCTGATGTTCATCTCGATCGCCTCCGGCTTCCCGGCCGCGCTGTGGCAGATCAAGGTCTCCGGCAAGCTCGCCGACGGCTGGATCGAATTCGGCTCCGTGATCGCCATCGGACTCGTGATGATCGCGCTGGTGGTCTTCGTCGAGCAGGCCCAGCGCCGTATCCCCGTGCAGTACGCCAAGCGGATGATCGGGCGTCGTTCGTACGGCGGAACGTCCACCTATATCCCGCTCAAGGTGAATCAGGCAGGTGTGATTCCTGTCATTTTCGCGTCGTCGCTGCTCTACATCCCTGCGCTCATCGCGCAGTTCAGCGGCTCGAAGGCAGGCTGGGCCACGTGGCTTCAGACACACTTCCAGCGCGGAGATGGGCCGGTTTACATCGTTACGTACTTCCTGCTGATCGTGTTCTTCGCCTTCTTCTACGTCGCCATCTCCTTCAACCCCGAAGAAGTTGCCGACAACATGAAGAAGTATGGTGGCTTCATCCCGGGTATCCGGGCTGGTCGCCCGACGGCCGAGTACCTCAGCTACGTGCTCAACCGGATCACGTGGCCGGGCTCGCTGTATCTGGGTCTCATCGCGCTGGTGCCGACGGTGGCGCTGGTGCTGTTCAACGCGGACCAGAATTTCCCGTTCGGCGGGACGAGCATCCTGATCATCGTGGGTGTGGGTCTGGAGACCGTTAAGCAGATCGAGAGCCAGCTTCAGCAGCGTAACTACGAAGGGTTCCTCCGCTGATGCGAATCGTCCTCGTCGGTCCTCCTGGGGCAGGCAAGGGTACGCAGGCTGCGTACCTCGCCGAGAACCTCGCTATCCCGCACATCTCCACGGGTGACCTGTTCCGCGCCAACATCAGCCAGGGCACGCCCCTCGGTCTCAAGGCGAAGTCCTACATGGACGCGGGAAACCTGGTGCCGGACGAGGTCACCATCGGGATGGCACGCGACCGGATGAACCAGGCCGACGCCGCGAACGGCTTCCTGCTGGACGGCTTCCCGCGGAACGTCTCGCAGGCGGAGGCGCTGGACGAGGCCCTCAAGGACGACAGCGTGCAGCTGGACGCGGTCCTGGACCTGGAGGTCCCCGAGGACGAGGTGGTCAAGCGCATCGCCGGCCGCCGCATCTGCCGCAAGGACTCGGGCCATGTCTTCCACGTGGCCTACAACCCGCCGAAGCAGGAGGGCGTCTGCGACGTCTGCGGTGGCGAGCTGTACCAGCGCGACGACGACCGTGAGGACACCGTCCGCAACCGGCTCGAGGTCTACCACACGCAGACCGAGCCGATCATCGACTACTACCGTGCGCAGGGCCTGGTGACCACCATCTCGGCGATGGGCAAGGTCCAGGACGTCACCGCGCGGGCGATGGCGGCGCTGGACCGCCAGGCCGCGTAGCGGCTCACGCACTCTCCGGTACGGCCGTGGTCCCCTGCGGGGGCACCACGGCCGTATCGTGTATATGGCGGCCTGCGGGCCGCCATACATACGAACGTCGTCGGTTCAGGAAGGCCGTGTCATCCTCATGGTGGAGATCAAGACCCCGGAGCAGATCGCGAAGATGCGCGAAGCGGGGCTGGTCGTCGCCGCGATTCACGCCGCGACGCGCGAGGCGGCGGTGCCCGGTGCCACCACGAAGGACCTGGACGACGCCGCGCGCAAGGTGCTGGCCGAGCACGGCGCCAAGTCGAACTTCCTCGGGTACGGCGGCTTCCCCGCGACGATCTGCACGTCGGTGAACGACGTGGTCGTGCACGGCATCCCCTCCGCGGACACCGTCCTGCAGGACGGCGACATCATCTCCATCGACTGCGGCGCGATCGTGGACGGCTGGCACGGTGACGCCGCGTACACGGCCTTCGTGGGCTCCGGTCACTCCGCGGAGCTGATCGAGCTCAGCCGGGTGACCGAGGAGTCGATGTGGGCCGGCATCGCCGCGGTCCGCAAGGGCAACCGCCTGGTCGACATCTCCAAGGCGATCGAGGGCTACATCAAGCGCCAGCCGCGCCCCGCCTCCGGCAAGTACGGCATCGTCGAGGACTACGGCGGCCACGGCATCGGATCGCAGATGCACATGGACCCGCACCTGCTGAACTACGTCGACCGCAAGCGCGGCCGCGGCCCGAAGCTGGTCCCCGGCTTCTGCATCGCCATCGAGCCGATGGTCAACCTCGGCACGGCCAAGACCCACGTCCTCGAGGACGACTGGACCGTGAAGTCCAACGACGGCGGCTGGTCCTCGCACTGGGAGCACTCGGTCGCGCTGACCGAGCAGGGCCCCCTGGTCCTGACCGCCCCGGACGGCGGCAAGGCCAAGCTCGCCGAATACGGTATCGAGACTGCTCCCGATCCCCTGGCGTAACGATCTACGCGGCTGGGCAATAATCGTGGATTCGTCTTTTCGTGTGCACTGACGTAGACTGACGCGTCGGATCTCGTGCATCCGTATGCCTGCGTCCCCGGACGTGGGAGTCGGGTGAATTATACGAGAGCTGATCAAGGTAGCCGATTCGAAGGGCGAAGCGTGGCCAAGAAGCAAGGTGCCATCGAGATCGAGGGCACCGTGATCGAGTCCCTCCCGAACGCGATGTTCAAGGTGGAGCTTCAGAACGGTCACCAGGTCCTCGCGCACATCAGTGGCAAGATGCGGATGCACTACATCCGTATCCTCCCGGATGACCGGGTCGTGGTGGAGCTCTCTCCGTACGACCTGACGCGTGGACGGATCGTCTACCGCTACAAGTAGATCTTGCCGCTGCCCCTCCCGTGGGGCGTACGGCACTGACCCGGAGAACCTCACCCCATGAAGGTCAAGCCGAGCGTCAAGAAGATCTGCGACAAGTGCAAGGTGATCCGCCGCCACGGCCGGGTCATGGTCATCTGCGACAACCTGCGCCACAAGCAGCGCCAGGGCTGAAGCACGACCTGCACTTCGCAGTTCTTCGCGCGACGCAAGCACAAACGTACATACGCAGAGCCCGTCGGGCCGTAAAGGCTGACGACACCTCCGGCGGGGGCCGGGGACCCAGGACGTACCACTGCTCTTCATCCAAGAGCGGTCGGCGACTGGGAGCGGCTCTGTGGCAGACCCCCGAATCAACACAGGAGCCATTCGATGGCACGCGTTTCAGGTGTTGACATCCCGCGCGAAAAGCGCGTGGAGGTCGCCCTCACCTACGTCTTCGGCATCGGCCGCACGCTGGCGAAGCAGACCCTCGCCGCTGCCGGTGTCGACCCGAACACCCGCGTTCGTGACCTTCCCGAAGAGGACCTGGTCAAGATCCGCGAGTACGTGGACGCCAATCTCCAGACCGAGGGTGACCTCCGTCGCGAGATCCAGGCCGACATCCGCCGCAAGGTCGAGATCGGCTGCTACCAGGGCCTGCGCCACCGTCGTGGCCTGCCCGTCCACGGCCAGCGCACCAGCACGAACGCTCGTACCCGCAAGGGCCCGCGTCGCGCGATCGCCGGCAAGAAGAAGCCGGGCAAGAAGTAGTCCTCAGCGGACGCTTATCAGCGGTCTTCGCTGTAGGACCGACCACCTCCACGGGAGTAATGAATGCCTCCGAAGGGCCGTACGGCCGGCGCCAAGAAGGTGCGCCGCAAGGAGAAGAAGAACGTCGCCCACGGGCACGCTCACATCAAGAGCACGTTCAACAACACGATCGTTTCGATCACCGACCCCACCGGCAACGTGATTTCCTGGGCTTCGGCCGGTCACGTGGGCTTCAAGGGTTCGCGGAAGTCGACTCCGTTCGCCGCGCAGATGGCTGCCGAGTCGGCCGCCCGCCGCGCGCAGGAGCACGGCATGCGCAAGGTCGACGTCTTCGTCAAGGGTCCCGGCTCCGGCCGTGAGACCGCGATCCGCTCCCTCCAGGCCACCGGCCTCGAGGTCGGCTCGATCCAGGACGTCACCCCGACCCCGCACAACGGCTGCCGCCCGCCCAAGCGCCGCCGCGTCTGACCAGCTGAAGTAGGAGACACAAGAATATGGCGCGTTACACCGGGGCCGACTGCAAGCGTTGCCGTCGGGAGAAGCAGAAGCTCTTCCTCAAGGGGAGCAAGTGCGAGAGCGCGAAGTGCCCGATCGAGATCCGTCCTTACCCCCCGGGTGAGCACGGTCGCGGGCGCACCAAGGACAGCGAGTACCTGCTGCAGCTGCGCGAGAAGCAGAAGTGCAGCCGTATCTACGGTGTCCTTGAGAAGCAGTTCCTTGGGTACTACAAGGAGGCGAACCAGAAGTCCGGCAAGACCGGTGAGAACCTGCTTCGCATCCTCGAGTCCCGTCTGGACAACGTGGTCTACCGTGCGGGCTTCGCGAAGTCCCGCGACCACGCCCGTCAGCTGGTCCGTCACGGCCACATCAACGTGAACGGCCGCAAGACCGACATCCCGTCGGCCCGCGTGTCCGTGAACGACATCATCGAGGTCCGCGAGAAGTCTCGGAACATGACCCCCTTCCAGGTGGCTCAGGCCGAGGCCGGCGAGAAGACCGTTCCCGCGTGGCTCGAGGCCATCCCCTCGAAGCTGCGGGTCCTCGTGCACTCGCTGCCCGAGCGCCAGGTGATCGACACCCAGGTGCAGGAGCAGCTGATCGTTGAGCTCTACTCCAAGTAAGAGCTGAGCGCCCGCCGGCGGAGCCGGCAAATGGGTTCTGTGGGCGGTGCGGCACTTTTGGGCCGTACCGCCCGTACCCTTGTAGTACAGCGGGCGTCAAATAGCGGGCGTCCTCGACTGAAGGATCAAAAACATGCTGATCGCTCAGCGTCCCTCGTTGACCGAAGAGGTCGTCGACGAGTACCGCTCCCGGTTCGTGATCGAGCCGCTGGAGCCGGGCTTCGGTTACACCCTCGGCAACTCCCTGCGTCGTACGCTCCTCTCCTCGATCCCCGGTGCTGCTGTCACCAGCATCCGGATCGACGGTGTCCTGCACGAGTTCACCACCGTGCCGGGCGTCAAGGAGGACGTCACCGACCTCATCCTGAACATCAAGCAGCTGGTCGTCTCCTCGGAGCACGACGAGCCGGTCGTGATGTACCTGCGCAAGCAGGGCCCCGGCCTGGTCACCGCCGCGGACATCGCCCCGCCGGCCGGTGTCGAGGTGCACAACCCCGACCTGGTCCTCGCCACGCTGAACGGCAAGGGCAAGCTGGAGATGGAGCTGACCGTCGAGCGCGGTCGCGGCTACGTCTCCGCGGTGCAGAACAAGCAGGTGGGCCAGGAGATCGGCCGTATCCCGGTCGACTCCATCTACAGCCCCGTGCTCAAGGTCACCTACAAGGTCGAGGCGACCCGTGTCGAGCAGCGCACCGACTTCGACAAGCTGATCGTCGACGTCGAGACCAAGCAGGCCATGCGCCCGCGTGACGCCATGGCGTCCGCCGGTAAGACCCTGGTCGAGCTGTTCGGTCTGGCGCGCGAGCTCAACATCGACGCCGAGGGCATCGACATGGGCCCGTCCCCCACGGACGCCGCCCTGGCCGCCGACCTGGCGCTGCCGATCGAGGAGCTGGAGCTCACCGTTCGGTCGTACAACTGCCTCAAGCGCGAGGGCATCCACTCCGTGGGTGAGCTCGTCGCCCGCTCCGAGGCGGACCTGCTCGACATCCGCAACTTCGGTGCGAAGTCGATCGACGAGGTCAAGGCGAAGCTGGCCGGCATGGGCCTGGCCCTGAAGGACTCGCCTCCCGGCTTCGACCCGACCGCTGCGGCTGACGCCTTCGGCGCCGACGACGACGCGGATGCGGGATTCGTCGAGACCGAGCAGTACTGAGCTCGGGTCTGACGGCCTGATTTTTGCTGCGGACCGGCTCTGGCTGGTCGCGCAGTTCCCCGCGCCCCTGACCGGGCGCGGGGTCTCCGACGGGCGACCGCCCGCTCGGATACTGACCCCGGTACCTGATACGGCTGGGGCAGACACAGAGGAGAAACACCATGCCGCGTCCCGCCAAGGGTGCCCGTCTGGGCGGCAGCGCCGCGCACGAGCGTCTGCTGCTCGCGAACCTCGCGAAGTCGCTGTTCGAGCACGGCCGCATCACCACGACCGAGGCCAAGGCCCGCCGCCTGCGCCCCGTCGCGGAGAAGCTGATCACCAAGGCGAAGAAGGGCGACATCCACAACCGTCGCCTGGTGCTGGCCACGATCACGGACAAGAGCATCGTGCACACGCTGTTCACCGAGATCGCGCCGCGCTACGCCGAGCGTCCGGGTGGCTACACCCGTATCACCAAGATCGGCAACCGTCGTGGCGACAACGCCCCGATGGCCGTCATCGAGCTGGTCGAGGGCGAGATCGCCAAGAAGGCCACCGTCGACGAGGCCGAGGCCGCGACGAAGCGCGCGGTGAAGGAGGCCGACGAGGCCGCCGCCGCCGAGTCGGCCGAGGAGTCCAAGGACGCCTGAGCCTGATCGAGGCTGTTGGACGGGCCCGTTCCCCTGTGGGGGAGCGGGCCCGTTCCGCTTGAGAGGATGGTCGCGTGAGCGAGGACAACGACGGGCCGGCGCCCGGGCATGTACGGGTGCGGCTGGATCTTTCCTATGACGGGAAGGACTTCTCGGGGTGGGCCAAGCAGCGGGAGCGGCGGACGGTCCAGCGGGAGATCGAGGACGCGCTGCGGACCGTGACGCGGTCGCAGCGGACGTACGAGCTGACCGTGGCGGGGCGCACGGACGCGGGCGTGCACGCGCGCGGCCAGGTGGCCCACGTCGACCTGCCGCAGGAGCTGTGGGCCGAGCACGGTGACAAGCTGCGGCGGCGGCTCGCCGGGCGGCTGCCGAAGGACGTACGGATCTGGCGGGTGGCCGAGGCCCCGGCCGGGTTCAACGCCCGGTTCTCGGCGATCTGGCGCCGGTACGCGTACCGGGTCACCGATCACCCCGGCGGCGTCGACCCGCTGCTGCGCGGGCACGTGCTGTGGCACGACTGGGACCTGGACGTCGCGGCGATGAATGAGGCGTCGCAGCCGCTGCTGGGCGAGCACGACTTCGCGGCGTACTGCAAGCGCCGCGAGGGCGCGACGACCATCCGTACGCTCCAGGAGCTGCGCTGGGAGCGGGACGCGGACGGGATCATCACCGCGACCGTGAAGGCGGACGCGTTCTGCCACAACATGGTGCGGTCGCTGGTCGGCGCGCTGCTGTTCGTCGGCGACGGGCACCGGCCCGTGGAGTGGCCGGGCAAGGTGCTCGCGGCGGGCGTGCGGGACTCGGCGGTGCACGTCGTACGGCCGCACGGGCTGACCCTGGAGGAGGTCGGCTACCCGGCCGACGAGCTGCTCGCGGCCCGCAACAAGGAGGCGCGCAACAAGCGGACCCTGCCGGGCGCGGGCTGCTGCTGAGCGCAGGAGCGGGGCCGAGCGCGGGGGCGGGGCAGGTGCCCCGCCCGCGGCGGCTCAGTTCTTCTGCTGCTCCAGCTGCTTCTGCTGCTTCTTCGCCACCGCGTCGGCCTGGTCCCGCCCGTGCTGCATGATGCGGTTCCAGGCGTACGCGGCGCCGTCCCGGCTCGCCTGGAGGGCCTGGGTCTCGCTGGTGGTGACGGCCTTGCCGTTGAGGTAGCCGGCGATCGTGAAGTACGCGTACCGGCCGGCCGCGTTCGCGGAGGTCCGGCAGGCGGTGGCCTGGCAGAACGGGGCGACCTTGCCGCCGGCGAGGGCGGCGAGGTTGGGCTTGTACTCGTTCTTGACCGCGGTGGCCGCCGCCTTCGTCTCGAAGCGGGCGACGCCGACCGTGACCGCGACGCCGTCCTTGGAGAAGGTGGCGCGCAGCAGCTTCTGGCAGCCGTGCTTGTTCAGTACCGCGCCGAGGCCGCCCTGCGCGACGCTCGCGCAGCTGCCGGTGGCGCCGGTGGTGGCCTTCGGGTACACGCGGCCGCCGGCCGTCAGCTGCTTCTCGGGGAAGAGCGAGGCGGTGGTGAGCGGCGCGGTGTCCTTCTTGGGGTCGGTGATGTAGTCCACCGGGTCCGGCGGCGGCGGGACGTTCACGTCGGAGAAGGTCGGCTTGGGCTCGGCCTTCTCGTCGGGGAGCTTCTCGGGTGAGGGCAGCGCCGAGGGTTTGTTGCTGCCGCCATTGCTGCTGATCACCGCCGTGGCGACGATGCCGGCCACCGCGAGGGTGGCCAGGGCGCCGCCGCCGATCATCAGCAGCCGCTTGCGCTTTCCGCTTGCCTCGCTCTGCTCCGCCAGCGCGTTCCAGTCCGGCGTGGACGAAGCGGACGGACCCTCACCCCCGGGGCCGTACGGCCCCCCTTGCCCAAAGCTCATGGCGCGCATCCTAGTGCTCACGCGTGACATGGCGGGGGCCGGTGCCGGGCGGCCCGGGAAACCCGTTTGGCCCATGAGCGGTACGGGCCCGACAATTCCCCGCATGGGACATGTGGAAGCGGGACACCTGGAGTACTACCTGCCCGATGGGCGGGTCCTGCTGGGGGACGTGTCCTTCCGCGTGGGGGAGGGCGCCACGGTCGCGCTGGTCGGGGCGAACGGCGCGGGCAAGACGACGCTGCTGAAGCTGATCGCGGGAGAGCTGCAGCCGCACGGCGGGGCGGTGACGGTCAGCGGCGGGCTCGGGGTGATGCCGCAGTTCGTGGGCTCGGTGCGCGATGACCGGACGGTGCGGGACCTGCTGGTGTCGGTGGCCCAGCCGCGGCTGCGGGCGGCGGCGAAGGCGGTGGACGAAGCGGAGCACGCCGTCATGACCGTCGACGACGAGGCCGCGCAGATGGCGTACGCACAGGCCCTGAGCGACTGGGCCGAGGCGCGCGGCTACGAGGCCGAGACGGTCTGGGACATGTGCACGATGGCCGCGCTGGGCGTCCCGTACGAGAAGGCGCAGTGGCGGCAGGTGCGCACGCTCTCCGGCGGCGAGCAGAAGCGGCTGGTCCTGGAGTCGCTGCTGCGCGGCACGGACGAGGTGCTGCTGCTGGACGAGCCGGACAACTATCTGGACGTGCCGGGCAAGCGCTGGCTGGAGGAGCGGCTGCGCGAGACCAAGAAGACGGTCCTCTTCGTCAGCCACGACCGGGAGCTGCTGGCCCGCTCCGCGGAGAAGATCGTCAGCGTCGAGCCGGGGCCGGCGGGCAGCGACGTGTGGGTGCACGGCGGCGGCTTCGGCACGTACCACGAGGCGCGCAAGGAGCGGTTCGCGCGCTTCGAGGAGCTGCGGCGGCGCTGGGACGAGAAGCACGAGCAGCTGAAGAAGCTGGTACGCAATCTCCGGCAGGCCGCGGAGAACAGCCACGAGATGGCCTCGCGCTACCACGCGGCGCAGACCAGGCTGAAGAAGTTCGAGGAGGCCGGGCCGCCGCCGGAGCCGCCGCGCGAGCAGGACATCACGATGCGGCTGCACGGCGGCCGGACCGGCGTACGGGCCGTGACCTGCGAGAACCTTGAGCTGACGGGCCTCATGAAGCCCTTCTCGCTGGAGATCTTCTACGGCGAGCGGGTCGCGGTCCTCGGCTCGAACGGCTCGGGCAAGTCGCACTTCCTGCGGCTGCTGGCGGGGGACGACGTCGCGCACACGGGCACGTGGAAGCTGGGCGCCCGCGTCGTACCGGGCCACTTCGCGCAGACCCACGCCCACCCGGAGCTGGAGGGCCGCACCCTCCTCGACATCCTGTGGACGGAGCACGCCAAGGACCGCGGCAAGGCGATGAGCGCCCTGCGCCGGTACGAACTCAGCCGCCAGGCCGAGCAGCGCTTCGACCGGCTGTCGGGCGGACAGCAGGCCCGCTTCCAGATCCTCCTCCTGGAGCTGGCGGGCACCACCGCGCTGCTCCTGGACGAGCCGACCGACAACCTCGACCTGGAGTCGGCGGAGGCGCTGCAGGAGGGGCTGGAGGCGTACGACGGGACGGTGCTGGCCGTGACGCACGACCGCTGGTTCGCGCGCTCCTTCGACCGGTACCTGGTCTTCGGGGCGGACGGCCGGGTACGGGAGACGTCCGAGCCCGTCTGGGACGAACGCCGTGTCGAGCGGGAGCGGTAGCGGCGTCCGCTTCTAGCCTGGGCGGATGACGCAATGGCTGCTGCGGCCCGCTTCCTGGCCGCTGCGGGCCGTGGCCGCCGGACTGATGGCCGTGGTGGTGTGGGCGACCGTGCGGCGCGGCGGGCACCTCGGAATGGACAACGCGTTCGCCGTGCGGGCCGCGCGTGCCCTGCTGGACGGCGGGGCGCCCTACGCCGACAAGCGGTTCCTGTATCTGCCGGGAGCGGTCCTCGCGGCCGTCCCCGAGGCGCTGCTCCCGCAGGGCTGGACGACATGGCTCGTACCGGCCGCCGGCGTCGGGCTCGTCCTGGCGGGCTGGTGGCTGAGCCTGCGGATCTTCGGGGTCGCGGCGGGCAGCAGGCTCGCCGTGCTGGCGGTGGCCGCGCTGCCGTTCTTCCAGCCGTTCCGCAACCTCGTCACGCTCGGGAACTGGACGCTGGCCTCGGTGGTGGCCCTGCCTCTGGCGCTGCTGCTGGCCAGCCGGGAGCGGTGGGTGGCGGCCGGTGCGGTCATCGGGGCGGCGCTGGCGGTGAAGCCGATGCTCGTGCCCGTCCTGCTGCTCTTCGTGTTCGCGCGGCGGTGGCGGGCGCTGGCCGTGGCGATCGGCGTGCCCCTCCTGGTGTCCCTCCTCGCCGCGCTCGTGATGCCGCGCCCCGGGATGTTCCTCACCCGCACGCTGCCCTTCCTGCTGCGCGGGCAGGACGTCTTCGCGCGGCCGTACGACGCCTCGCTCGGCGCGGTCCTGGCCCGGCTCGGGCTGCCGGAGCCGGTGGCCCTCGGGGTGGCCGTGCTCGCGGCCGCCGCCGGGGTGGCCTGCGCTTATCTGCGCTGGCGGCGCGGGGACGCGGGGCCGCTGCGGCTCGTCGAGACGGCCGCGATGCTGCTGCTCGCCGCCTTCCTCGTCTCCCGCCCCTCCTTCGACCACTACCTGCTGGTCGTGCTCGGCCCGCTGCTGGCCTCCGTCGCCGTACCGGGCGCCGCGCCCCGTACCGTGTGGTTCTGGATCGCTCTCGTACCCCAGGTCGCCGGTCTCGACTGGCCGCACCTGGAGGACATCAGGCGGCGGGCCTTCAAGGACGCGGCGATGCTGTGGACGCTGGCCGCCGTGCTGGCGTGCGGCTGCCTGAGCCGGGGGAACGCCCGGTCGGGCGGCCGGAGCAGCGATGGCGAGGATCGCACCCCCGTACGGGGCGCGTTTTGACCCGCCTGGGGGAGGCCCGGTATTCTGCCGGTTCGTTATGCGTATTGGCTTGCTCTATCTCACGTGAGGGGCCCTTACGCCGGTCCACCGGACCGATGACCGACGGCAGGCAATGGGTTGCGTCGCCCGGAGCCGCCATTCTCGGATTGTCGTTCGAAGCGACCAGTACAGGTCCCAATCACTCAGAAGCGAAGGCTAAAACGTGCGTACGTTCAGCCCCAAGCCCGGCGATGTCCAGCGCCAGTGGCACATCATTGACGCGCAGGACGTTGTCCTGGGCCGTCTGGCATCTCAGGCCGCGTCCCTCCTGCGGGGCAAGCACAAGCCGGTCTACGCCCCTCACGTCGACACCGGTGACTTCGTCATCATCATCAACGCCGACAAGGTGCACCTGTCCGGCAACAAGCGGTCGCAGAAGATGGCGTACCGCCACTCCGGCTTCCCGGGTGGTCTGCGCTCCGTCCGCTACGACGAGCTGCTCGACAAGAACCCCGAGAAGGCTGTCGAGAAGGCCATCAAGGGCATGCTCCCCAAGAACACCCTGGGCCGTCAGATGCTCTCGAAGCTGAAGGTCTACGCGGGCGCCGAGCACCCGCACGCTGCTCAGCAGCCGGTCCCGTTCGAGATCACCCAGGTCGCGCAGTAAGTCCGGCCACCCCCTAAGACGAAGAGAATCTGAGGAGCATCGTGGCTGAGACCACCGCCGAGACCCCGCTCGAGGTCGAGGAGTACACCACCGAGACCGAGGCGCCGCTGGAGGGTGAGTACACCTCCGAGTCCCTCGCCTCCCGCTTCGGTGACCCGCAGCCGGCCGCCGGCCTGGGCCGCCGCAAGAACGCCATCGCCCGCGTCCGGATCATCCCGGGCACCGGCCAGTGGAAGATCAACGGTCGCACCCTCGAGGGTTACTTCCCGAACAAGGTGCACCAGCAGGAAGTCAACGAGCCCTTCAAGGTGCTCGAGCTCGACAACCGCTACGACGTTGTCGCCCGCATCTCCGGCGGCGGCATCTCCGGCCAGGCCGGCGCGCTGCGCCTGGGCGTGGCCCGTGCGCTGAACGAGGCGGACGTCGAGAACAACCGCGGCCCGCTGAAGAAGGCCGGCTTCCTGAAGCGCGACGACCGTGCGGTCGAGCGCAAGAAGTCGGGTCTGAAGAAGGCCCGCAAGGCGCCGCAGTACAGCAAGCGCTAATCACGCTCGCTGCCTCGTGTGCAGCTTTCGCGCTTCGTGCGCAGCTTGGCGAACGCCCCGGGGGCACTTTCCGTGCCGCCGGGGCGTTCGGCTATCCGGGACCAGATAGGCGTATACCTGGACATAGCGGTCTGGTCCAAGCTCATGAACTCGGAGGACACCAGTGGGACGACTCTTCGGCACGGACGGGGTGCGCGGCGTCGCCAATGCGGATCTGACGGCAGAGCTCGCGCTCGGCCTGTCGGTCGCTGCGGCGCATGTGCTTGCGGAAGCGGGCACTTTTGAAGACCACCGGCCGGTGGCCGTGGTCGGGCGCGACCCCCGGGCGTCGGGGGAGTTCCTGGAGTCCGCCGTGGTGGCGGGGCTGGCCAGCGCGGGCGTGGACGTGCTGCGGGTGGGCGTGCTGCCGACCCCGGCGGTGGCGTACCTCACCGGCGCGCTCGGCGCCGACCTGGGCGTGATGCTCTCCGCGAGCCACAACCCGATGCCCGACAACGGCATCAAGTTCTTCGCGCGCGGCGGGCACAAACTCGCCGACGAGCTGGAGGACCGGATCGAGAGCATGTACCGCGGGCACGTCGCCGGCGAGCCGTGGGAGCGGCCGACCGGCGCGGGCGTGGGCCGGGTCAGGGACTACGCCGAGGGCTTCGACAACTACGTCGCGCACCTGGTCGGCGTGCTGCCGAACCGCCTGGACGGCCTGAAGGTCGTCATCGACGGCGCGCACGGCGCGGCCGCGCGGGTCTCCCCGGAGGCGTTCGCGCGGGCCGGCGCCGAGGTCGTCACGATCGGCACCGACCCCGACGGGCTGAACATCAACGACGGCTGCGGCTCCACGCACCTGGAGAAGCTGCGCGCCGCGGTCGTCGAGCACCGCGCCGACCTGGGTGTCGCGCACGACGGCGACGCGGACCGCTGCCTGGCCGTGGACGCGGCGGGCAACGAGGTCGACGGCGACCAGATCCTCGCCGTCCTCGCCCTCGGCATGCGCGACGCGGGCACGCTGCGGCAGAACACCGTCGTCGCCACGGTCATGTCCAACCTGGGCTTCAAGCTGGCGCTGGAGCGCGAGGGCATCGAGCTGGTGCGCACCGCGGTCGGCGACCGGTACGTCCTGGAGGAGATGAAGGCCCAGGGCTTCGCGCTGGGCGGCGAGCAGTCCGGGCACGTCATCGTGCTGGACCACGCCACGACCGGCGACGGCACGCTGACCGGCCTGATGCTGGCGGCGCGGGTCGCGGCGACGGGCCGCTCGCTGGCCGAGCTGGCGGGCGTCATGGAGCGGCTGCCGCAGGTCCTGATCAACGTCCCCGACGTGGACAAGTCCCGGGTCGCCACCTCCGCCGAGCTGTCGGCCGCGGTGACCGACGCGGAGCGCGAGCTGGGCGCGACGGGCCGTGTCCTGCTGCGCTCCTCCGGCACGGAGCCGCTGGTCCGCGTCATGGTGGAGGCCGCGGACCTGGAACAGGCGAAGGCGGTGGCCGGCCAGCTGGCCGATGTCGTGAAGTCCGCGCTGGGCTGAGCCTCAGCTCTCGCGTACGGCGGCACGCTCGCGCGCACGATGACGCGCCCACAGGGACTTCTGGGCGACCAGCGTGAGCGTGCCGGCGACGATGATGCCCGCCAGGTTCAGCAGGAGCTGGCCGGTGGAGCCCACCGTCTGCGAGTAGTCGCCGTAGAGGAAGGCGACGGCGGCGTTCGAGGCGGCCGGGACGGTCGTCACGGAGATCGCGACGCCGACCAGGGCGCCGGACTTGGCCGAGGTCAGGGACAGGGTGCCCGCGATGCCGGCGAGCAGCGCCACCACGAAGGACATCAGGTCCGGCTGCCAGATGAAGGACGTGTTGGGCCGGTCCGCCTCGAACTTGCCGTAGGTGAAGAGGTCCATCGCGTCCATCAGGTAGCTGAAGCCCACGGTCAGGATCATCGCCACCGCGAACCCGGCGACCAGTGCCACCAGCGACCGCCACGCGAGCCGCGGCGCGCGCTGGACCACCGCCGTGCAGATCCCGGCCAGCGGCCCGAACTCCGGGCCGACCGCCATCGCGCCCACGATGAGGATCGCGTTGTCCAGCACGACACCGCACGCCGCGATCATCGTCGCGAGGGTCAGGAACGCGATGTAGGTGACGGTGAGCGTCGACTCCTCGTGCGTGGCGTCGCTCAGCTGCTCCCACAGGACCGCGTCCGCGCCCTCGCCCGGCGCGTCCTCCTCGGCCTGGACCGCGCGCGTGGACAGCGAGAGATCGATGTCCTCGACGGCGATCGACCCGCAGTCGGCGATGCCGCGTTCCCGCAGCTCGCGCAGCAGCCCGTCGCCGGCCTCGCGCGCCACATCGCAGGTGATCACGTCCCCGGCGGGGCTGCGGGCCGCGCCGGCCAGTACCACCAGGTGGGCGGTGCCGACCGTCTTCTCCAGCAGCGCCACCACCTCGTCCGTACGGTCCGCCGGGACGATCAGTCGCAGATGCAGCACAGCAGAGTCCTCGAAGTTGTCGTTCAGAGTTTGCGCAGCGACAGCCGCTGCACCTTGTGGTCCGGTCCCTTGCGGAGCACGAGGTTCGCGCGGCCGCGGGTGGGGGCCACATTCTGCTGCAGATTGGGCTTGTTGATGGTGCGCCAGTTCATCCGGGCGTACTCCAGCGCCTCCTCCTCCGAGACCTGCGCGTACTTGCGGAAGTACGAGAAGGGGTTCTGGAACGCGGTCTCGCGCAGCTTGCGGAACCGGCCGAGGTACCACTGCTCGATGTCCTCGGTGCGGGCGTCCACGTACACCGAGAAATCGAAGAAGTCGGCGAGGCCGAGCCGGGTGCGGCCGTCCTTGCCGGGCAGCGCGGGCTGCAGCACGTTCAGGCCCTCGACGATGAGGATGTCGGGGCGGTGCACGGTCAGCCGCTCGCCGGGCACGATGTCGTAGATCAGGTGCGAGTAGACCGGCGCGGTGACCTCGGCCTTGCCGGACTTCACGTCCGCGACGAAGCGGGTCAGGGCGCGCCGGTCGTAGGACTCGGGGAAGCCCTTGCGGGACATCAGGCCGCGCCGGTGCAGCTCGGCGTTGGGCAGCAGGAAGCCGTCGGTGGTCACCAGCTCGACGCGGGGGTGGTCGGGCCAGCGGGCGAGCAGCGCCTGGAGGAGGCGCGCGGTGGTGGACTTGCCGACCGCGACGCTGCCCGCCACGCCGATCACGAACGGCGTGCCCTCCTGGGCGCCGTGCCCCTTCTGGTCGCCGAGGAAGGTGTTCAGCGCGCCGCGGAGGTTGCTGGTGGCGCCGAAGTAGAGGTTCAGCAGCCGGGAGAGCGGCAGGTAGACGTCGCGCACCTCGTCCAGGTCGATGACGTCGCCCAGACCGCGCAGCCGCTCGACCTCCTCGGCGGTGAGCGGGAGCGGCGTCTTCTCGCGCAGGGCGCTCCACTCCGCGCGGGTCATGTCGACGTACGGCGTGGCGTCGGCGCGGCGTCGTTGCTGCGGCTGCTCTGTCGTCATGGGCACGCCGCCCATTGTCCGCAGCCGGCCGCCGCCGCTCATCCCGGGGTGGCGTTGCGGGGGCGTGGCGGTGGCGTTGCGGGGCAACCCGAACGGCGTCGCGGCCATCCTCCTGGGTGGCGCAATACCGCATGTCTATACCAATCAGGTTTTCCTCGGTAGCGTCCGGCGTTGGGGGAGCGCGTCATTTTCTGCGTCGCGAGAAATGGGGGGTGGGCACGGTGACACGCCTGCTCGATTACGTACGGCAGCGGCAGAAGAGAGCCGGTGCGGAAGAGGCCAGGGTTCCGGAGCAGGGCGGGCACGCCGGCCTCGTCCAGAGCGAACTGGCCGCCGAACTGCCCGACGAGGACCTGGGGGAGGAGCTGGACGACTGCCTGGTCCTCTACGAGATGGGCAGCAAGCCGCGCTGTGAGGAGGTGGAATTCCTCGAACTGGTCCAGGAGGCCATCGACCGGATCGAGCGCGGGCATTGACCCGTACGGTACCCAGGCATTGATCTCCGCGCGCCGTAGGCTGCCTCCATGTGCGGAATCGTGGGATACGTGGGCGGGCAGTCGGCCCTGGACGTCGTACTGGCTGGACTGAAGCGGCTGGAGTACCGCGGCTACGACTCGGCGGGGGTCGCGGTGCTGGCCGACGGCGGTCTGGCGGCGGCGAAGAAGGCCGGCAAGCTCGCCAATCTGGACAAGGAGCTGGCGGCGCGCCCGCTGCCGGCCGGCGGCACGGGCATCGGGCACACCCGGTGGGCCACGCACGGCGGCCCCACCGACGCCAACGCCCATCCTCATCTGGACAACGCCGGGCGGGTCTCGGTCGTGCACAACGGCATCATCGAGAACTTCGCCGCGCTGCGTGCCGAACTGACCGACCGCGGCCACGAGCTGGCCTCCGAGACGGACACCGAGGTGGTCGCGCACCTGCTGGCCGAGTCCTTCTCCTCGTGCGGCGACCTCGCCGAGGCGATGCGGCAGGTCTGCCGCCGGCTGGAGGGCGCCTTCACCCTCGTCGCGGTGCACGCCGACGCGCCGGACGTGGTGGTCGGCGCGCGCCGGAACTCCCCGCTGGTCGTCGGCCTCGGCGACGACGAGGCGTTCCTCGCCTCCGACGTGGCCGCCTTCATCGCGCACACCCGCGAGGCCGTCGAGCTGGGCCAGGACCAGGTCGTCGAGGTGCGCCGGAACGGCGTGCAGGTCACCGACTTCGAGGGCCGCCCGGCGGACGTGCGCCCGTACCACGTCGACTGGGACGCCTCGGCCGCCGAGAAGGGCGGCTACGACTACTTCATGCTCAAGGAGATCGCCGAGCAGCCGAAGGCCGTCGCGGACACCCTCCTGGGGCGGATCGGCGCGGACGGGCGGCTGTCGCTGGACGAGGTGCGCATCCCGGACGCGGTGCTGCGGGAGGCGCAGAAGGTCGTCATCGTGGCGTGCGGCACGGCCTTCCACGCCGGGCTGATCGCCAAGTACGCCATCGAGCACTGGACGCGCATCCCGTGCGAGGTCGAGCTGGCGAGCGAGTTCCGCTACCGCGACCCGATCCTGGACCACCGCACGCTGGTCATCGCGATCTCCCAGTCCGGCGAGACCATGGACACCCTGATGGCGCTGCGGCACGCCCGCGAACAGGGCGCGAAGGTGCTCGCCATCTGCAACACCAACGGCTCGACGATCCCGCGCGAGTCCGACGCGGTGCTCTACACGCACGCCGGGCCCGAGGTCGCCGTCGCCTCCACGAAGGCGTTCCTCACCCAGCTCGTCGCCTGCTACCTGGTCGCGCTGTACCTGGGACAGGTGCGTGGCACGAAGTGGGGCGACGAGATCCAGGCCGTGGTGAAGGAGCTGGCCGAGATCGGCACCCAGGTGGACGAGGTGCTGGGCACGATGGAGCCGGTGCGGGAGCTGGCCCGCGGCCTGGCGGACAAGAACACCGTGCTCTTCCTCGGGCGCCACGTGGGCCATCCGGTGGCCCTGGAGGGCGCGCTGAAGCTCAAGGAGCTGGCGTACATGCACGCCGAGGGGTTCGCGGCGGGCGAGCTGAAGCACGGGCCGATCGCGCTGATCGAAGAGGACCTGCCGGTGGTGGTGATCGTGCCGTCGCCCCGCGGGCGCTCCGTCCTGCACGACAAGATCGTCTCCAATATCCAGGAGATCCGGGCCCGCGGCGCCCGCACCATCGTCATCGCCGAGGAGGGCGACGAGACGGTCGTGCCGTACGCGGACCACCTGGTCCGTATCCCTGTGACGCCCACCCTGCTCCAGCCGCTGGTCGCCACCGTCCCCCTCCAGGTCTTCGCCTGCGAGCTGGCCACGGCGCGCGGCAACGAGGTCGACCAGCCGCGCAACCTCGCCAAGTCGGTGACCGTCGAATGATCATCGGGGTCGGCATCGACGTCGCCGAGATCGACCGGTTCGCCGCCGCGCTGGAGCGTACGCCCCAGATGCTGGACCGGCTCTTCGTCGACAGCGAGCGGTACCTGCCCGGCGGCGAGCCGCGCGGCGTCGCCTCCCTCGCGGCCCGGTTCGCCGCGAAGGAGGCGCTGGCCAAGGCGCTGGGCGCGCCGCGCGGCCTGCACTGGACGGACGCCGAGGTGTACCTCGAGGAGAGCGGACAGCCCCGGCTCCGGGTGTCCGGCACGGTTGCCGCCGTGGCGGCGGAGCGCGGGGTACAGACCTGGCACGTCTCGCTCAGTCACGACGCGGGCGTGGCGTCGGCGGTGGTGATTGCCGAGGGATAGCCGAAACGCGCCGTAGGGGTACGCCCCGGTGGCCTTCCGCGGGCGCGTCGTGGCTGGTCGCGCAGTTCCCCGCGCCCCTGAGGGGGCGCGCCTAGGTGGTCACCGACAGCCACGTGCCCGGCAGGGCCGCCGCCACGTCGCAGGCCGTCAGCGGGACGGTGTCGGCGGCGGCCTGACGGGCCGCCAGGCCATGCAGGTACGCGCCCGCCGACGCCGCGTCCAGCGGCGTCAGACCCGTGGCCAGCAGGGAACCGGCCAGGCCCGAGAGGACGTCGCCGCTGCCCGCCGTGGCCAGCCAGCCCGTACCGGTCGGATTGACCCGTGCGGTGCCGCCCTCGGGACCGGCGATCAGTGTCGAGGAGCCCTTGAGCAGCACCGTCGCGCCGTACCGGGAGGCCAGCTCCCGAACGGCGTGCAGCCGGGCGGACTCCACCTCCTCGCGCGCCGCACCCAGCAGGGCCGCGGCCTCGCCCGCGTGCGGGGTGAGCAGCGTCGGTGCCGTACGGGCGCGCAGCCGCGCCGGGTCCAGGTTGTGCAGCCCGTCGGCGTCCACGAGTACGGGCACGTCGGAGGCCAGGACGTCCGCCATGGCCGCCTCGTTGTCGCCGAGCCCCGGGCCGATCACCCACGCCTGCACGCGCCCGGCCTTCGAGGGCGGGCCCGCGTGCACCAGCGTCTCCGGGTGCGCGGCGATCACCGCGTCGCCGCCGGGGCCCACGTACCGGACCGCGCCCGCGCCGCCGCGCAACGCGCCCGACACCGCCAGTACCGCGGCGCCCGGATAGCGTGCCGAGCCCGCCACCACGCCGACCACGCCGCGCCGGTACTTGTCGCTGTCCGCCGCCGGTACGGGGAGCAGCGCCGCCACATCGGCGTGCTGCAGGGCCGCCACGTCCGCCTCGTCCGGCAGCTCCAGCCCGATGTCCACCAGCCGCAGCGCGCCCACGTACTCGCGCGCCGGGTCGATCAGCAGCCCCGGCTTGTACGCGCCGAACGTCACCGTCGCGTCCGCCCGGACGGCCGTCCCGTCCACCTCCCCGGTGTCCGCGTTCACCCCGCTCGGCAGGTCCACCGCCAGGACGGTTCGGGCGCGCGCCGCCTCGGCCAGCTCCGCCGCCTCCGGGCGCAGCCCGCCCTTGCCGCCGATGCCCACGATGCCGTCCACGACGAGGTCCGCGCGGCCGATGTCGGCCCGCGGGTCGGCCGACACCCGGCCGCCCGCGGCGCGGAGGGCCGCCAGACCGCCCTGGTGGGCCCGCTCCGGGGACAGCAGCACCGCCCGTACCCCGGCGCCCCGGCGGGCCAGCCGGGCGCCCGCGTACAGGGCGTCACCGCCGTTGTCGCCGCTGCCCACCAGCAGCACCACCCGGGCCCCGTACACCCGCCCCAGGAGGTCCGCGCAGGCCACCGCGAGGCCCGCGGCGGCCCGCTGCATCAGGGCGCCGTCCGGCAGCCGCGCCATCAGGTCCCGCTCCGCCGCCCGCACCTTCTCCACGCTGTAAGCAGTCCTCATGCCCCCCAGTCTCACCCGATGGGGTGCGGCACGGCCCGGCGCCACCGCCGCGGCGCCGCCCGGACGCCCCCGCCGCCGCGCGCCAGGGGCACCGTCCGCCCGGCCGAAGAATCCGACCCACCAGGGCGAACCTGGCCCCGCCCGAGTGGCCCGCCGCCACCCGCGCGGGACAGATGAACGTATGAACCGCTATCTCGCGGGCCTGCTGGCCGCGGCCACCGGCACCGCCACGCTGCTGACGCTCGCCGCCGCTCCCGGGACCGCCGCCGGCGGCCCGGCGCCGCCGAGCCCGCAACGCCCCGCACCGGTCGCCGAGTCCGACCTCGTACCGGGCATCGCCGACACGCCCGGCGGCGGACCGCCGAAGGACACGCCCGACCAGGCACAGCCGCCGGACATGACGGGCCGCGCGGAGGACAAGCCGCCTCCCGGCCGCGCGCCGGACCCCGAGGACGACCCGCTGGTGGAGTACGTACCGCCCGCCGAGGTCCTCCAGCGCGCCCCGGGCGGCGCGGTCGCCCCCGCGGCGGCCCCCGTGGCGCCGCAGGCGTGCTCCACCTCCACCGGCCCCTACCAGCGGCAGGTGGAGCGGTACCTGAAGCTCACGGTGGACGGCAAGCAGTCACCGGCGGACTGCAAGGTCATCCGGGCCTTCCAGGAGAAGAACGGCATCATCCCGGCCAACGGGTTCACCGGCCCGGTGACCGGGGGCGTCGTCCGGCTCGCCGAGGCGAGGGCGAACCCGAACGCCGACAAGCGCTGCCCCGTGCCGCGGATGCGCAAGAAGGGCGAGCACTGGGCGCCGCGCGTGGCCTGCGTCGACCTGACCCGCCAGATCATGTGGGTACAGAACCACGACGAGGTCATCTTCGGCCCGGCGCCCGTCCGCACCGGCCGCAAGGGCTACCCGACCCGCACCGGCACCCACCACGTCTACTGGAAGAACCGGAACCACTTCTCCACGATCTACCACTCGCCCATGCCGTTCAGCCAGTTCTTCGACGGCGGGCAGGCGTTCCACGGCATCACCGCCAACATCTACAGCCCGCCCGGCTCGTACGGCTGCGTGAACCTGCGGAAGCGGCACGCGGAGAAGCTGTGGGGCATGCTCAGAACCGACGACAGCGTCTTCGTCTGGGGCAAGAAACCGGGCACGTGACGCTCCCGGGAGGCGGTCGACAGCTGCGCCGCAGCGGCGCCTGAGACACTGATGGCGATGACTGAGAGAGCAACGCGCGCCCGGGCCGCCATCGACCTCACCGCCCTGAGGTCCAATGTCCGTGCCCTCAAGGCGCGTGCTTCAGGTGCGCAGCTGATGGCCGTGGTGAAGTCCGACGGCTACGGCCACGGCGCGCTCCAGTGCGCCGCCGCGGCCCGCGAGGCCGGCGCCGAGTGGCTGGGCACCGCGCTCCCCGAGGAGGCGTTCCAGCTGCGCGAGGCGGGCGACACCGGCCGCCTCATGGCGTGGCTGTGGACGCCGGGCGGCCCGTGGCGGAAGGCCGTCATGCTGGACATCGACGTGTCCGTGAGCGGCATGTGGGCGCTGCACGAGGTGTCCCACGCCGCGCACTCCACCGGCCGCACCGCCCGGGTCCAGCTCAAGATCGACACGGGGCTGGGGCGCAACGGCTGCCCGCCGGCCGAATGGGCCGAGCTCACCGCGGCCGCCCGGGACGCCGAGCGGGACGGCCTGATCAAGGTCACCGGCGTCTGGTCGCACTTCGCGTGCGCCGACGAGCCCGGCCACCCCTCGATCGCCGCCCAGCTCGCCGTCTTCCACGACGCGCTGGCCACGGCGGAGGCGGCGGGGCTCGCGCCCGAGGTCCGGCACATCTGCAACACCCCGGGCCTGCTCACCCTCCCCGAGGCGCACTTCGACCTGGTGCGCGCCGGTATCGGTATCTACGGCATCTCGCCGAGCCCCGAGGTCGGCACGCCCGCCGACTTCGGGCTGCGGCCGGTCATGACGCTCTCCGCCTCGCTGGCGTCGGTCAAGCACGTGCCGGGCGGCCACGGCGTCTCGTACGGGCACCACTACACGACGCCCGGCGACACCACCCTCGCGCTGGTCCCGCTGGGCTACGCCGACGGCGTCCCGCGGCACGCCTCCGGGGTCGGCCCCGTGCTGGTGGCCGGAAAGTGGCGGACGATCGCCGGCCGGGTCGCCATGGACCAGTTCGTGGTGGACCTGGGCGGGGAATCAGCCACGGTGGGGGACGAGGCGGTGCTCTTCGGACCGGGCGACCGGGGCGAGCCGACGGCCGAGGACTGGGCGCAGGCCACGGGAACGATCGCGTACGAGATCGTCACGCGGATCGGCAGCCGGGTGCCTCGCGTCTACGTCGACGAGCACGGAAATGTCCCTGAGCACGACAGAACGGGGGACGGGACATGAGTGACGGCACACAGGGGGCGGCGGACGTGGCCGGGGCCGCCGCCGAGGCGGCGGAGACCGTGAGCAGCTGGGCCCGGGCGGGCCGGCACGCGAGCATCGCGGGCACCGCGATCGGCGTGGTCGCCGCGGGCGCGGCCGCCGGAGTGGCACTGGAGCGGCTGACGGTCGGCCGCGGCGTGCGCCGCAAGGCGCGGATGGCGCTGGACTCGGCGGGCCCGTACGGGTCGCTGCGCGGCACACCGGGCACGGCGTACGCGGAGGACGGCACCGCGCTGTACTACGAGATCGACGAGGCCGACGACCGGCCGGACGGCGAGGCCCAGGGGGCCCGCCGCAAGCGCCTGCTGGGGGCCCTGGGGCGACGCTCCGCGGCCCCCACCGTCGTCTTCTGCCACGGGTACTGCCTCACCCAGGACGCCTGGCACTTCCAGCGGGCCGCGCTGCGCGGCAGAGTCCGCAGCGTCCACTGGGACCAGCGCAGCCACGGCCGCTCGGCGCGCGGCCACGCACAGATCGACGGCACCGACCCGGTCACCATCGACATGCTGGGCCGGGACCTGAAGGCGGTGCTGGACGCCGCGGTCCCGGAGGGGCCGATCGTGCTGGTCGGGCACTCCATGGGCGGCATGACGGTGATGGCGCTCGCCGACCAGTTCCCGGAGTTCGTCGCCGATCGCGTGGTGGGCGTCGGCCTGATCGGCACGTCGGCCGGGCGGCTGAGCGAGGTCGCCTTCGGGCTGCCGTCGCTGGGCGTGAAGGCGTTCCACCGCTTCGCGCCCGGGGTGCTCAAGGCGCTGGGCGCGCAGAGCGAGCTGGTCGAGAAGGGCCGCCGGGCGACCGCCGACCTCTTCGCGGGCCTGGTGAAGCGGTACTCCTTCGGCGCGCCGAAGGACGTCGACCCGGGCGTCGCCCGCTTTGCCGAACGCCTCATCGAATCGACGCCCATCGACGTCGTCGCGGAGTTCTTCCCGGCGTTCGCCGTGCACGACAAGACGGCGGCGCTGGCGGCGTACGACGGCGTCCCGGCGCTCGTCCTGGCCGGCGACCGCGACCTGATCACGCCTGCCGACCACAGCCGCACGATCGGCGACCTCCTCCCGGCCGCGGACCTGGTCTGCGTACCGGACGCCGGCCACCTGGTCATGCTCGAACACCCGGAACTGGTCAACGACCACCTGACGGCCCTGGTGGAACGCGCGGCAACGGAGGCCCGCAACTGGCGCCCGGCGCGGGCGTAACGGGGTACGCGGCGCTGGCGTAACGGGGGTGCGCGGCGCTTACTGGCGCAGCTCTGCATCCGCCCACCTCGGGGGTTACCCAGGGGCGGGTGGGCGTGCACGTCGCCGGCGGCCGGCCCACCCGAAAGTGCAACGGCCCGGGCCCGGCGCCCAGGCAGGGGCGGCCCGCGCTGCGCTTACTGGCGCAGCTCTGCATCCCCCCACCTCGGGGGTTACCCAGGGGTGGGGCGGGGCGATGCGCGGGTGCCGGGTGGTGCACCCGAAAGAGGGGGCGGGCCACGGTGGCGCACGGTGGGGGCGGGGGCTCGTACCATCGGCGGCATGAGCACCGCCGACGCCATCACGCAGGTAACCGTCAAGACTCCGGACCGGATGCAGGAGCTGGGCCGCAGGCTCGCGGGTCTGCTGCGCCCGGGTGACCTGGTGCTGCTGAGCGGCGAGCTCGGCGCGGGCAAGACGACGCTGACCCGGGGCCTGGGCGAGGGCCTGGGCGTACGCGGCGCCGTCACCTCGCCGACCTTCGTCATCGCTCGCGTGCACCCCTCCCTGCACGTCGGCCCGCCGCTGGTGCACGTCGACGCGTACCGGCTCGGCGGCGGCCTGGACGAGATGGAGGACCTCGACCTCGACGTCTCGCTGCCGGAGTCGGTGGTGGTCGTGGAGTGGGGCGAGGGCAAGGTCGAGGAGCTGTCCGAGGACCGGCTGCACGTGGTCATCGCGCGCACCGTGGGCGCAGCGGCGGCCGCGGGCGACGCCGAGGACGACGTCCGCGAGGTCACCGTCACCGGCGTGGGCGAGCGCTGGGCGGGCTGCGACCTGAGCCTGCTGCAGGAGGTCTGAGCGGAGTCCGTAGTTTCCGACAAGCCGTCGGCAAGATGTTGCGCCGGTGGTGCCGGGCGTGGTCACATGGAGGGAGAGAGCCGGTTAGGTCTACCTAACCATGCCCGCTCGCCCCAGGATTCCCGGGAGGCATCCATGTCGGCCCACCAGTCCCTCGCCGCGGCGGCCCGCCGCGACGACAGCGAACCGTCTCCGTTCCGGCGCGAGGACGGCCCCGGGCCGACGATGAACGAGCTCCTGGCGTCCTGCGCGGCCGCCACCGCGGTCTCCACGCCGCCGGCGGACGCCCCCGAGGCGCCGGCCGCCGACGAGGACCGCACCGAGGAGTCCGGGGCCGAGCCCGTGATCGAGGACACCCGCCCGGACACCCGCCTGCCGAACAGCGGCCGCGACGCCGCGTAACGCGGCACGCGCTCCGGGAGCCGTCCACCGGCGGCCGCGACGGCCCGTAGTCCGTACGAGTGATTCGTCAGCCCGCGTCCGTGCGCTGCGCCGTACGGGTGCGGGCGAGCCGCGTGCGGGCTACGGAACGACGACGACCTTCTTGCCGATCGTCGCGAACTTCCACATCGCCGCGCCGTCGGCCCGCTTCTCGCGGATGCCGCCCGTCTTCTGCTTCTGCGGCGTGCCCGGCCGCGGCATCGAGCCGTCGACCGCCGCGCTGAAGCCGACCACGACGTTGTCGACCGTCGCGAACCGCACGACGTTCTCGATCGGAATGCCGTCGGAGCCGGTCACGCTCGCGGAGCGCGTGGTCACCGTGTACGCCCCCGGCGCCGGGCTGACCGTGCTCGGCACGACCTCGTACGTGCGCAGGACCTGGTCCTTCGGGCCGACCAGCCACACCCGCCGGGCGTCCAGCGCGTACACCACCCGCTGGCCCGTACCGGAGTGCGCCGGTACCGCGGTCTCCCGCCGCTGCTTCTCCGCCGCCGACTCCTTGGGCGCCCGGTGTCCCGACGGCGCGGGCGAGGCCACGGCGCCGCCCTTGGCCGACCGGACCGGCTCCAGCGTGCCGCCGGCTTCCGCCGACGCCTGGAAGGCCAGGAAGCCGACCGCG
This sequence comes from Streptomyces sp. NPDC053542, assembly GCF_044544685.1. Taxonomy (NCBI): domain Bacteria; kingdom Bacillati; phylum Actinomycetota; class Actinomycetes; order Kitasatosporales; family Streptomycetaceae; genus Streptomyces; species Streptomyces sp. NPDC053542. The sequence continues at coordinate 361,646 of NZ_JBITXL010000006.1, read as the reverse complement.
GCCAGCGCGGCCACAGTGAGAGCCGTCACGATCGAGCTGCTCCTAGCGGCCACCGCCGTGCCACCTTTCCGTACGGTCCGTACGCGTCAGAAGTCCGAAGTCCCCGCGCGCAGCCTACCGGCGAGTGCGGTACCCGGCAGGGCGGTGCCCGCCGCGCCGTAGTCTTGAGGGCGTGCTGCTGCTTGCCCTTGACACCGCGACCCCCGCCGTTTCCGCCGCCCTGCTCAGCTGCGACCCCGCCCCGGAGGGCGGCGCGGCCGCTCCCCGCGTGCTCGCCGAGGCGCGCGAGGTGGACGCGCGCCGCCACGGCGAACTGCTGCTGCCCGCCGTCGACCGGGTGCTCGGCGAGGCCGGCCTGAAGCTCGACGCGGTGACGGACATCGTCGTCGGCGTCGGCCCCGGCCCGTACACGGGCCTGCGCGTCGGCCTGGTCACCGCCGCCACCTTCGGCGCCGCCCTGGACGTGCCCGTGCACGGCCTGTGCACGCTGGACGGCCTCGCGTACGCCTCCGGGATCGAGGAGCCGTTCGTGGTCGCCACGGACGCGCGCCGCAAGGAGGTCTACTGGGCCCGGTACGCGGACTTCCGTACCCGGCTGACCGACCCCGCCGTCGACCGCCCGGCCGACATCGCCGAGCAGGTCGCCGGGGTACCGGCCGTGGGCGCGGGCGCCCTCCTGTACGCCGACACGTTCGACGGCGTACGGACGGACGGGCCCGAGTACCAGTCCGCCGCGGCCCTCGGCACGCTCGCCGCCGAGAAGCTGGCCCGCGGCGAGGAGCTGCTGCCCCCGCTGCCGCTGTACCTGCGCCGCCCCGACGCCCAGGTGCCGGCCAACTACAAGGTGGTCACTCCCAAGTGACCGCCCACGCTGCCCGGTCCGCCACGGAGCCCGCCGCCACGCTGCGCGAGATGCGCTGGTGGGACATCGAGCCGGTGCTGGCGCTGGAGGAGGAACTGTTCCCCGAGGACGCCTGGTCCCGGGGCATGTTCTGGTCCGAGCTGGCTCACGCGCGCGGGCCCGGCGCCAACCGGCACTACACCGTCGCCGAGCGGGACGGCCGGCTCGTCGGCTACGGCGGCCTCGCCGCCGTGGACGGCACCGGCGACGTCCAGACCATCGCCACCGCGCGTGACCAGTGGGGCTCCGGGCTCGGCGGCCGGCTGCTGACCGACCTGCTCACCGCCGCCCACACCTTCGAGTGCCACGAAGTGCTCCTCGAAGTACGCGTCGACAACCACCGGGCCCAGCGCCTGTACGAACGCTTCGGCTTCGAGCCGATCGGCTTCCGCCGCGGCTACTACCAGCCGGGCAACGTCGACGCGCTGGTCATGCGCTACACCACCGAATCCCTCGTACAAGGAACACCGATCAATGGCTGACGAACCGCTCGTCCTCGGCATCGAGACCTCCTGCGACGAAACCGGTGTCGGCATCGTCCGCGGCCACACCCTCCTGGCCGACGCGGTCGCCTCCAGCGTCGACGAACACGCCCGCTTCGGCGGCGTCGTCCCCGAGGTCGCCTCCCGCGCCCACCTGGAGGCCATGGTCCCCACGATCCAGCGCGCCCTGAAGGAGGCCGGCGTCGCCGCCTCCGACCTGGACGGCATCGCGGTCACGGCCGGTCCCGGCCTCGCCGGCGCCCTGCTCGTCGGCACCTCGGCGGCCAAGGCGTACGCGTACGCCCTCGGCAAGCCGCTGTACGGCGTCAACCACCTCGCCTCGCACATCTGCGTCGACCAGCTCGAACACGGCGCGCTGCCCGAGCCGACCATGGCGCTGCTGGTCTCCGGCGGCCACTCCTCGCTGTTGCTCGCGCCGGACATCACCTCCGACGTGCGGCCGCTGGGCTCGACCATCGACGACGCGGCGGGCGAGGCGTTCGACAAGGTCGCGCGGGTGCTGAACCTCGGCTTCCCCGGCGGCCCGGTCATCGACCGGATGGCCCGCGAGGGCGACCCGGAGGCCATCGCGTTCCCGCGCGGCCTGACCGGCTCCCGCGACCCGAAGTACGACTTCTCCTTCTCCGGCCTGAAGACCGCGGTGGCCCGCTGGATCGAGGCCAAGCGCGCGGCCGGTGAGGAGGTGCCGGTGGCCGACGTCTCCGCGTCCTTCCAGGAGGCGGTCGTGGACGTGCTGACGCGGAAGGCCGTCCGGGCCTGCAAGGACCACGGCGTGGACCACCTGATGATCGGCGGCGGCGTCGCGGCCAACTCGCGGCTGCGCGCGATGGCCGAGCGGCGCTGCGAGGACGCGGGCATCACGCTGCGCGTGCCGCGCCCGAAGCTGTGCACAGACAACGGCGCGATGGTCGCGGCCCTGGGCGCCGAGATGGTCGCCCGGAACCGCCCGCACTCCGCCTGGGAGCTGTCCGCCGACTCCTCCCTCCCGGTCACCGAGCCGCACGTGCCGGCCCCGGGCCACGAGCACCGGCACGGCGTCCCGCACTCCCACCACCACGGTCACGATCACGTGCACGAGGTCAGCAAGGACAACCTGTACTCCTGATCAGCCGGTACTCGTGATCAGCCGCTGACGGGCTTCGCGGGCTGTCCGACGAGCATCGTCGGGGCGCCCGCGACGCGGGTGAGGAGCACCGTGGCCGCGTTCGGGCCGCGGAGCTTCACCTTGCGGCGGATCTCCTCCGGCTCGACCGCGGAGCCGCGCTTCTTGACCGTCAGCACGCCGATCTCGCGTTCCCGGAGGAGTGCCTTGAGCTTCTTCAGGTTGAAGGGCAGCTCGTCGGTGATCTCGTAGGCGGCGGCGTACGGGGTGGGGCGCAGCTCGTCGGCGGTGATGTACGCGATGGTCTCGTCGATCAGGCCGCCGTCCAGCCCGTCCGCGACCTCCGCGACCAGGTGCGCGCGGATGACGGCGCCGTCCGGCTCGTAGAGGTAGCGGCCCACCGGGCGCACGGGCGGGTCGGGGAGCGGCGCCGTGGTGTGCAGCGCGGCGCCGGAGGGGAGCAGGGTCGCCCGTACCGATCCCGGGTCCGTGCCGAACCAGAGCACGGCCTCCTTCACGTCGCCGCCGTCCGAGATCCACTCCGCGGCGGCGTCCTCGGGGATCGCCTCGTGCGGGATGCCGGGCGCGATCTTCAGCGCGGCGCGGGGCGCCTTGCGGGCCGCCTCGATCGCCCAGGAGAGCGGCGGAGAGTACGCCTCGGGGTCGAAGATCCGGCCCCGGCCGCCCCGCCGCGCCGGGTCCACGAAGACCGCGTCGTACGGGCTCGTGTCGATCTCCGTGACGTCGGCGCACCGCACCTCGATGAGGTCCGCGAGCCCCAGCGCCTCGGCGTTCGCCCGCGCCACCTCCGCCGTCAGCGGGTCGTGGTCCACCGCCAGGACACGGATGCCGGCCCGCGCGTAGGCGATCGCGTCGCCGCCGATGCCGCTGCACAGGTCGGCGACGCTGCGTACGCCCAGCTCCGCGAGGCGGGCGGCGCGGTGCACGGCGACGGTGCGGCGGGTGGACTGCTCGACGCCGTTCGGGGTGAAGAACATCCGGTACGCGTCCTCGGCGCCGAACTTCGCGACCGCCCGCTGCCGCAGCCGGGCCTGCCCGAGGGCCGCGGACACCAGCTCGGCCGGGTGCTCGCGGCGCAACCGGGTGGCGGTGGCGAGTTCCTGGGCGGGGTCGTGGTCGCGGAGGCCGGCCAGCAGGGCCCGGCCCTCGTCGGTGAGCAGCGCGGAGAAGGCGTCGAGAGGGTTCACCCGGCCCATTCTGGGGCAGGTCACGGAACTGCCGACCGGACAGGTCATGGATCTCTTTTGGAGCCACGTTGGCACTCCGCTTGACCGAGTGCTAACCGCGTCATAGTCTCGGCGCTGGCACTCCCCGTTGGAGAGTGCCAAACAGCGAGCCGACCGGGCGCATGCCCGGAGAGCGAGCAAAAGCTACGCGCGACGGGCAGGTCCGGCACCCGCGACGACGGATCGACCTGGTCGCCACCTCAGACAGTTAACCCCGTGAGATCTCCGAAGGGGGAGGTCGGATCGTGACGACCGCCAGCTCCAAGGTTGCCATCAAGCCGCTCGAGGACCGCATTGTGGTCCAGCCGCTCGACGCCGAGCAGACCACGGCCTCGGGCCTGGTCATTCCGGACACCGCCAAGGAGAAGCCCCAGGAGGGCGTTGTCCTGGCCGTGGGCCCGGGCCGCTTCGAGGACGGTAACCGTCTTCCGCTCGACGTTTCCGTCGGCGACGTCGTGCTCTACAGCAAGTACGGCGGCACCGAGGTGAAGTACAACGGCGAGGAGTACCTCGTCCTCTCGGCCCGCGACGTTCTCGCGATCGTCGAGAAGTAAGCCGGAACCTGGGTTTTCCCAGGCCGACGCTTCACCCCAGCTGTTCTGATCTGCGCCCCTGGTTCCCGCGTCTCACCACCCGGGGCAGGGGCGCATTTCGTTGAGAGTACGACTAAGGACACGTAACTCATGGCGAAGATTCTGAAGTTCGACGAGGACGCCCGTCGCGCCCTCGAGCGCGGCGTCAACAAGCTTGCCGACACGGTCAAGGTGACGATCGGCCCCAAGGGCCGCAACGTCGTCATCGACAAGAAGTTCGGCGCCCCCACGATCACCAACGACGGTGTCACCATCGCGCGCGAGGTTGAGGTCGACGACCCGTACGAGAACCTCGGCGCCCAGCTGGTGAAGGAGGTGGCGACCAAGACCAACGACATCGCTGGTGACGGCACCACCACCGCCACCGTCCTGGCCCAGGCGCTGGTCCGCGAGGGCCTGCGCAACGTCGCCGCGGGTGCCTCCCCGGCCGCCCTGAAGAAGGGCATCGACGCCGCCGTCAAGGCCGTGTCCGACGACCTCCTCGCGATCGCCAGCCCGATCGACTCCAAGGAGGACATCGCCGCCGTGGCCGGCCTGTCCGCCCAGGACAAGCAGGTCGGTGAGCTCATCGCCGAGGCGATGGACAAGGTCGGCAAGGACGGTGTCATCACCGTCGAGGAGTCCAACACCTTCGGCCTGGAGCTCGACTTCACCGAGGGCATGGCCTTCGACAAGGGCTACCTCTCCCCGTACATGGTCACCGACCAGGAGCGGATGGAGGCCGTCCTCGAGGACCCGTACATCCTGATCCACCAGGGCAAGATCGCCTCGATCCAGGACCTGCTGCCGCTGCTGGAGAAGGTCATCCAGGCCGGTGGCTCCAAGCCGCTGCTGATCATCGCCGAGGACGTCGAGGGCGAGGCCCTGTCGACCCTGGTCGTGAACAAGATCCGCGGCACCTTCAACGCCGTCGCCGTGAAGGCCCCCGGCTTCGGTGACCGCCGCAAGGCGATGCTCGGCGACATGGCCACCCTCACCGGTGCGACCGTCATCGCCGAGGAGGTCGGCCTCAAGCTCGACCAGGCCGGTCTGGACGTGCTGGGCACCGCCCGCCGCGTGACCGTCACCAAGGACGACACCACCATCGTCGACGGCGGCGGCAAGGCCGAGGACGTGCAGGCCCGCGTCGCGCAGATCAAGGCCGAGATCGAGACCACCGACTCGGACTGGGACCGCGAGAAGCTCCAGGAGCGCCTCGCCAAGCTCGCCGGTGGCGTCTGCGTCATCCGCGTGGGTGCGGCCACCGAGGTCGAGCTCAAGGAGAAGAAGCACCGTCTGGAGGACGCCATCTCCGCGACCCGCGCCGCGGTCGAGGAGGGCATCGTCTCCGGTGGTGGCTCCGCTCTGGTCCACGCCGTCAAGGTGCTCGAGGGCAACCTCGGCAAGGAGGGCGACGAGGCCACCGGTGTCGCCGTCGTCCGCCGCGCCGCCGTCGAGCCGCTGCGCTGGATCGCCGAGAACGCGGGCCTCGAGGGCTACGTCATCACCTCGAAGGTCGCCGAGCTCGACAAGGGCAACGGCTTCAACGCCGCGACCGGCGAGTACGGCGACCTGGTGAAGGCCGGCGTCATCGACCCGGTCAAGGTCACCCGCTCCGCCCTGGAGAACGCCGCCTCCATCGCCTCCCTGCTCCTCACGACCGAGACCCTGGTCGTCGAGAAGCCGGCGGAGGAGGAGCCGGAGGCCGGTGGCCACGGCCACGGTCACTCCCACTGAGTGAGTTGACTCCGCACCGAGGCCCGGCCCCCCGATGGGGAGCCGGGCCTCGGGCTTTTCCGTCCGTGCGGGTTACTGCGGCCCGTACTTGCGTCCCGTCCGCGACGTGACGCCGCCCAGGAGGTTGCGCGGGGCGAGCTTCACGACGCCCATCAGGGCCTTGTAGCGCGGGTCGGGGATGGAGAGGGAACGGCCGCGGGCCAGGTCCTTCATCGCGGCGTCCACCAGGTTGTCCGCGTCCAGCCACATCCAGCCGGGGATGTTGTCCGTGCCCATGCCCGCGCGCTCGTGGAACTCGGTACGGACGAAGCCCGGGCACAGGGCCATCAGCCGCACCCCGCTCCCCGCCAGGTCACGCGCCGCGCCCTGGGTGAACTGCACGACCCACGCCTTGCTCGCGCCGTACGTGCCGCGCGGCACGAACGCCGCGACCGAGGCGACGTTGACCACGCCGCCGCGCCGCCGCTCGCGCATCCCCTTCACCGCCGCCGAGGTCAGCCGCAGCACCGCCTCGCAGTGCACCTTCAGCATCGTCAGCTCGTCGGCCATCGGCACTTCGAGGAACTCGCCCTTGTTGCCGAAGCCCGCGTTGTTGACCAGCAGGTCCACCGGGTTCTTGCGGTCCGCGAGCCGTTCCTCGACGGCCGTGATGCCCTCCTCCGTCGCCAGGTCGGCGACCAGCACACCGACCTCGATGCCGTGCCGGTCGTGCAGCTCGGCCGCGTGCTCGCGCAGCCTCTCCTCATTACGGGCCACCAGCACCAGGTTGTGTCCGTCTGCCGCCAGCCGGCGCGCGAACGCCGCCCCGATGCCCGCCGTCGCTCCCGTGACCAATGCAGTCGTCATAAGAGAACGCTATCGGCACGGCGAACCGCTCACATCCGGCCCACTCATGGTGGGGTTCGCGCCGAATGTCCGGCGGCCGGGACCGCCGTACGGCGCAGGTGACGGCAGACGGTTTCGGCGGTAGCGCGGCAAAGGGGTGAGTGAATTATCCGAGCTCGCCCCAAGTAGTGCTTATGCTTAAGACATGATCGAGGCCCGTCATCTCCGCGTGCTGCGCGCCGTCGCGCGGACCGGTTCCTTCTCCGCCGCCGCGCGCGAGCTCGGCTGCACCCAGCCCGCCGTCTCCCAGCAGATGAAGGCGCTCGAACAGTCGGCGGGCACGCCGCTGATCATCCGTACCGGCCGCGAGATGCGGCTCACCGAAGCGGGCCAGGCCCTCGTGCGGCACGCCGCCGGCATCCTCGCCGGGCTCACCGCCGCCGAGGAGGAGGTCGCGGCGATCGCCGGACTGCGCGCCGGACGGGTCCGGCTGGTGTCCTTCCCCTCGGGCAGCTCCACGCTGGTGCCGACCGCGCTGGCCGCGATGCGCGCCGCGCACCCCGGTACGGCGGTCTCGCTGGACGAGGCGGAGCCGCCGCGCTCCATCGAGATGCTGCGCGGCGGCGACTGCGAGATCGCGCTGGCCTTCCGGTACCCGGAGGTGCCGGGCGCCGATCCGGCCGCCGAGTCCGAGTGGGACGACCTGGTCGTGCGCCGGGTGCTCACGGACCGGCTGGTGGGGCTGGTGCCCGAGGAGCACCGGCTCGCCGACGAAGCGAAGGCGGGCTTCGCCGAGCTGGCGGCGGAGCCGTGGATCGCGGGCTGCCCGCGCTGCCGCCGCCACCTGGTCTCGGTGTGCGAGCGCGCCGGTTTCACGCCGCGCATCGACTTCGCCACCGATGACTACCCGGCGGTGATCGGGCTGGTCGGCGCGGGTCTTGGCGTCGCCGCGCTCCCGGAGCTGGCGCTCGCCTCGGTACGGCACAAGGGGGCGCGCACGATCCGGCTGGAGCCGGTCGTGCAGCGCGAGATCGTGGCGCTCACGCTGCCGGACCTGGCGCAGGTCCCGGCCGTGGCGGCCATGCTCGACCAGCTGGCGGCCGCGGGCCGTCGCTGACCTTCACCGGTACCGCTCTCCCCGCGGTACCGGCCGCCGCACAGCGGGCTCGCGGCGGCGCAGAAACGTTACGCCTGTTCGGGTGTACGGCATCAGCCTCTGTACAGCGTCGCCGGATTGGAGCCGCCGGCCGGTACCAGGCGGTGCCGGGCCCGGCCCATCAGCTCTTCCCGCTCGTCCTCGGTCAGTCCGCCCCACACGCCGTACGGCTCGCGTACGGCCAGGGCGTGGGCCGCGCATTCGGCGCGTACAGGGCAGCGCATGCAGACCTCTTTCGCGGACGTCTCACGCGCGCTGCGGGCCGCGCCGCGTTCACCCTCGGGGTGAAAAAAGAGCGAACTGTCCACGCCGCGGCAGGCGGCGAGCAGCTGCCAGTCCCAGAGGTCCGCATTCGGGCCCGGAAGGCGGGAGAAATCTGCCATTGCTAGTCCCCTCGAAGCGTGGCGGTACGGGCTCCTGTTCAAGACCGTACATCTACCGTCTAAGCAGATGTAAATATGACTCATCTCGAATCTTGCCCCAGATAACTAGCAAACGGAAGAAAAGCCACCAAACAGGGCATAGAGCCCTCGCGAGAAGAAGTGGAGCGGCAGGGGGCGCGGGTCTTGCTGCTGCGTGTCCGGCCCCTCACATAGAGTGTCGAAAACGGCTCCTCAGCCCGTAACTCTTTCGGGTGACCGTCGTTGAGAGTGCGGAAGCGGTTGACAGAGGGACTCCCCGGGCAGGTGTCCGAGGCCGTCAATCGCACAGGTGACGATACGTACCAGCCTGGAGGCACAACGTGACGCGCATCAGCTGCGGAGGACGGCCATGACTTCCGTCCTCGTCTGCGACGACTCCCCGCTTGCCCGAGAGGCGCTCCGTCGGGCGGTTGCGACCGTCCCCGGTGTTGAGCGCGTGACGACCGCGGCCAACGGCGAGGAAGTCCTCCGCCGCTGGGGTGCCGATCGCTCGGACCTGATTCTGATGGACGTACGGATGCCCGGCCTCGGCGGCGTCGAGACCGTGCGCCGGCTGCTGTCCGCCGACCCGGGCGCCCGGATCATCATGCTCACCGTCGCGGAGGACCTCGACGGGGTGGCGCTCGCCGTCGCCGCCGGCGCCCGCGGCTATCTGCACAAGGACGCCTCGCGCGCCGAGCTGCGCGCGACGGTCACCCAGGCGCTCGCCGACCCGACCTGGCGCCTCGCCCCGCGCCGGCTGCGGTCCGCCGAGATGGGCGCCGCGCCGACGCTCACCGCGCGTGAGATCCAGGTGCTGGAAGGCATGAGCCACGGCCGGTCGAACGCCGAGATCGGACGCGAGCTCTTCCTCTCCGAGGACACGGTCAAGACGCACGCCCGGCGTCTCTTCAAGAAGCTCGGCGCCTCCGACCGCGCACACGCGGTGGCACTCGGCTTCCGCTGGGGCCTGGTCCGCTGAGCGGTTGGCCCCGAGGGCGCAGCGGGGCCGCGGCGCGCGTAACTCCCGTCGGGGTGGCGCGTGCCACGGCCCCGTTGTGCCGCCGTCCGGCGCCGAAACCTCACGCGATGCCGCATGCTTGAGGTGTGACTCCTCCCCGGCTCCAGGGCCGGGGCTTCTCACTCGGCCAGAAGAGACCTCATGACGGACATGCCCTGCCCGGTGCCCCACGGCGCCGAAGAACGCCATGGGCGACGTCTCGGGTCCGGCATGGGCAACACCCGAAAGGGGGAGGCGTGGGACGTGAGTGCTGGCACACCGACGCATAACACTTCGGTGCACAACTACGGGGGCGATGCCGCGAACCGCGCGGCACCAAGGCACCATGGACCGATGCGCGAGGACGGGACCCAGGAGATCGGCGGGCTCGTCGCACGTGCCGTCGAGGGGGACCGGCAGGCCACGCACGACCTCCTCGCGCACGTGCACCCGCTCGCATTGCGCTATTGCCGTACGCGGCTGTCCAGGCTGCCGGGTGATGCTCGCCACTTCGTCGAGGACCTCGCGCAGGAGGTCTGCGTGGCGGTGCTCTGCGCGCTGCCGCGGTACCGGGACACCGGCAAGCCGTTCGAGGCGTTCGTCTTCGCGATCGCCGGCCACAAGGTCGCCGATCTGCAGCGGGCCGCGATGCGCGGCCCCGGCAGCACGGCCGTGCCCTCGGACGAGATGCCGGAGCAGCCGGACGACTCGCTCGGGCCCGAGGAGCGGGCGCTGCTCAGCAGCGACGCGGAGTGGGCCAAGAAGCTGCTGGCCAGCCTGCCGGAGAACCAACGGGAGCTGGTGCTGCTGCGGGTGGCCGTCGGGCTGACGGCCGAGGAGACGGGGCAGATGCTGGGGATGTCGCCGGGCGCTGTGCGGGTCGCGCAGCACCGCGCGCTCAGCAGGCTGCGGGCGCTCGCCGAGCAGTAGGCGTCGCCCCCTCCCGCAGCGGAGGGGGTGGGCTGCCGCGCCCTGATTCGTGGGGCGCGGCGCCGTCCGTGTGAACGCACAAAGAATGCAGGTGATCTTGCTCGTGGAATGAGCCACCGGCCATTCCCGTTAGCATGGACATCCGCACTGATCAAGGCCATTGGGAAGGTGTCATGACCAACGTCGACGGAGTGCCCGGAAAATTCGCGACACTCGGGCTGACCTACGACGATGTGCTGCTGCTGCCGGGCGCCTCGGACATGGCGCCCGACCAGATCGACACCTCCTCGTACATCTCGAAGAACGTCCGGGTGAACGTGCCGCTGCTGTCCGCGGCGATGGACAAGGTCACCGAGGCCCGGATGGCCATCGCGATGGCCCGCCAGGGCGGCGTCGGCGTGCTGCACCGCAACCTCTCCATCGAGGACCAGGCCAATCAGGTCGACCTCGTGAAGCGCTCCGAGTCCGGCATGGTCACGGACCCGATCACGGTGCACCCCGACGCCACGCTGGCCGAGGCCGACGACCTGTGCGCGCGCTTCCGTATCAGCGGTGTCCCGGTGACCGACGCGGCGGGCAAGCTGCTCGGCATCGTCACCAACCGCGACATGGCCTTCGAGACCGACCGCAGCCGTCAGGTCCGTGCCGTCATGACGCCGATGCCGCTGGTCACGGGCAAGGTCGGGATCTCCGGCGTGGACGCCATGGAGCTGCTGCGCCGCCACAAGATCGAGAAGCTGCCGCTGGTCGACGACTCGGGCATCCTCAAGGGCCTGATCACGGTCAAGGACTTCGTCAAGGCCGAGCAGTACCCGAACGCCGCCAAGGACTCCGAGGGCCGGCTGCTGGTCGGCGCGGCCGTCGGCGTGGCCGGTGACGCGTACGAGCGGGCCCAGGCGCTGATCGAGTCCGGCGTGGACTTCATCGTCGTGGACACCGCGCACGGCCACTCCCGGCTGGTCGGCGAGATGGTCGCCAAGATCAAGTCGAACTCCTCCGTCGACGTCGTCGGCGGCAACGTCGCCACCCGCGACGGCGCCCAGGCGCTCATCGACGCCGGTGTGGACGGCATCAAGGTCGGCGTCGGCCCCGGCTCCATCTGCACCACCCGCGTCGTCGCCGGCATCGGTGTCCCGCAGGTCACCGCGATCTACGAGGCGTCGCTCGCGGCCAAGGCGGCGGGCGTCCCGGTGATCGGCGACGGTGGCCTCCAGTACTCCGGTGACATCGCGAAGGCCCTGGTCGCGGGCGCCGACACGGTCATGCTCGGCTCCCTCCTCGCCGGCTGCGAGGAGTCCCCGGGCGAGCTGATGTTCATCAACGGCAAGCAGTTCAAGTCGTACCGCGGCATGGGTTCGCTCGGCGCGATGCAGACCCGTGGCGACCGCAAGTCCTTCTCCAAGGACCGGTACTTCCAGGAGGGCGTCGCCTCCGACGAGAAGCTGGTGCCCGAGGGCATCGAGGGCCAGGTCCCGTACCGCGGCCCGCTCTCCTCCGTCGTCCACCAGCTCGCCGGCGGTCTGCGCCAGTCGATGTTCTACGTCGGCGGCCGGACGGTCCCGGAGCTGCAGGAGAAGGGCCGGTTCGTCCGGATCACCTCGGCGGGCCTCAAGGAGAGCCACCCGCACGACATCCAGATGACGGTCGAGGCACCGAACTACAACGCCCGCTGAGCGGGTAGGCCCGGTTCCGGAACCACGGCTTGAGGGGGAGCCCGCGGACAGCCGTCCGCGGGCTCCGGCATGTCAGGGATACTGGAACGGCAGACACAGAGGAAAGGCCACACAGTGACTGAGATCGAGATCGGGCGCGGCAAGCGCGGCCGCCGGGCGTACGCCTTCGACGACATCGCCGTCGTACCGAGTCGGCGGACCCGTGACCCGAAGGAGGTCTCGATCGCCTGGCAGATCGACGCCTACCGTTTCGAGCTGCCGTTCCTGGCCGCCCCGATGGACTCCGTCGTCTCGCCGCAGACCGCCATCCGCATCGGCGAGCTGGGCGGCCTGGGCGTGCTCAACCTCGAGGGCCTGTGGACCCGGTACGAGGACCCGGAGCCGCTGCTCGCGGAGATCGCCGAGCTGGACGAGGCCACCGCGACCCGCCGTCTGCAGGAGATCTACGCGGCCCCGATCAAGGAAGAGCTGATCGGCCAGCGCATCAAGGAGGTGCGCGACTCCGGCGTGGTCACCGCCGCCGCGCTCTCCCCGCAGCGCACCGCCCAGTTCTCCAAGGCCGTCGTGGACGCGGGCGTGGACATCTTCGTGATCCGCGGCACCACCGTCTCCGCCGAGCACGTCTCCTCCGCCGCCGAGCCGCTGAACCTCAAGCAGTTCATCTACGAGCTCGACGTCCCGGTCATCGTCGGCGGCTGCGCGACCTACACCGCGGCCCTGCACCTGATGCGTACCGGCGCGGCCGGCGTGCTGGTGGGCTTCGGCGGCGGCGCCGCGCACACCACCCGTAACGTCCTGGGCATCCAGGTCCCGATGGCCACCGCCGTCGCGGACGTCGCGGCCGCACGCCGTGACTACATGGACGAGTCCGGCGGCCGGTACGTCCACGTCATCGCCGACGGCGGCGTGGGCTGGTCCGGCGACCTGCCCAAGGCCATTGCCTGCGGCGCGGACGCCGTGATGATGGGCTCCCCGCTGGCCCGCGCCACCGACGCGCCGGGCCGCGGCCACCACTGGGGCATGGAGGCCGTCCACGAGGACGTGCCGCGCGGCAAGCGCATGGACCTGGGCGCGGTCGGCACGACCGAGGAGGTGCTGCTCGGCCCGTCGCACACCCCGGACGGTTCGATGAACTTCTTCGGCGCGCTGCGCCGCGCGATGGCGACGACCGGCTACTCCGACCTGAAGGAGTTCCAGCGGGTCGAGGTGACCGTCCGCGCGTGATCGCGGTACTTCGTGTGCAAGGGGCCCTGCCGGCGCGGCGGGGCCCCTTCGCGTTACAGGCGGTGGGCCGCGCCCGTCGGGGTCGCGCCGCGCGTGTCCAGCAGCAGCTGGGCTTTCACGGCCAGGCCCTGGAGGTCGTACGTGCGGTGGTGCTGGAGCAGCAGCGTGAGGTCGGCGGCCGAGGCGGCCTCGTACAGCGAGTCCGCGCGCGGGACGGGGCGGCCCAGTACCTGCCACTGGGGGACGTACGGGTCGTGGTACGTGAGATGGGCGCCCAGTTCCAGGAGGCGGGAGGCGATCTCGCGGGCCGGTGAGCCCTCCTCGTCGCCGATGTCCGGCTTGTACGTCACGCCCAGCAGCAGCACGCGTGCGCCGCGCGCCGATTTGCCGTGCTCGTTCAGGAGGGTGGCGCAGCGCTGGATGACGTACCGGGGCATCCGGCCGTTGACCTCCTGGGCGAGCTCGACCATGCGGAGCGGGTAGCCGGGGGAGCGGCGCTTGTGGGCGAGGCAGTTGGGGTCGATGGGCGCGGCGTGGCCGCCGACGCCGGGGCCGGGGCGGAACGCCTGGAAGCCGAAGGGCTTGGTCTCGGCGCAGCGGATGACGTCCCAGAGGTCCACGCCGATGTCGTGGCAGAGGACGGCCATCTCGTTCATCAGGGCGATGTTGACGTGCCGGTAGTTGGTCTCCAGGAGTCCGGCGGTCTCCGCCTCCTTGGGGCCGCGGGCGCGGACGACCTTGTCGGTGAGCCGGCCGTAGAAGGCGGCGGCCGCTTCGGTGCAGGCGGGGGTGAGGCCGCCGATGACCTTGGGCGTATTGGCGTGGCCGTAGCGGCGGTTGCCGGGGTCGTACCGGGCGGGGGAGCAGGCGAGGTGGAAGTCGCGCCCCGCGGTGAGCCCTGAACCCGCTTCCAGGAGCGGACGGAGGAATTCCTCGGTGGTCCCGGGGTACCCCGTGGACTCCAGGATCACCGTGGTGTGGGGGCGCAGATGTGCGGCGAGGGTGCGGGCGGCCTCGGCCACCGCGCGCAGGTCCAGGGCGCGGTCCTCGCCGAGCGGGGTGGGGGCGCAGATGACGGCCGTACGGACCCGGCCGAGCACCGCGGGGTCGGTGGTGGTGCGGAAGCCGGCGGTGAGCAGCCGGCGCACTTCGGTGGGGGAGAGCGGGCCGTCGGCGCCGAGGCCGGCGGCGGTGTGCGGTTCGGGGGCGTAGCCGAGGGTGCCGAGGCCGGCGGCGACGGCGGCCTGGGCGAGGGGGAGGCCGATGTGGCCGAGTCCGATGACGGCGAGGTCTGCGGGCATTCTGGCCGTCCTTCCCGAGCGATTCCAGGTAGCGCATAAGTAGACTAAGCCGACATTTGACCCAGAATGGGGATTGGCGGATCAAGGGTGCGGAGTGGCGTCTTCCCGACCGGTCAGTGTGCGGAGGGTGGCTGGCCCGGCCTGCTCCGGACAGAATCAACAACGGGGTGTGGCACCGATCACAGCACCGACCGAAGCGGGAGGCAGTGGTGAGGACAGCGACACTGGGACCGGCCGAGCGCGCCGGAGCACTGGCACGGATGGCGGAACGCGAGCTGGACGTGCTGGTCATCGGCGGGGGCGTCGTCGGCGCCGGCACCGCACTGGACGCGGTGACGCGCGGACTGTCCACGGGCCTGGTCGAGGCGCGGGACTGGGCCTCGGGCACGTCATCGCGCTCCAGCAAGCTGATCCACGGAGGGCTGCGCTATCTGGAGATGCTGGACTTCGCGCTCGTACGGGAAGCGCTGAAGGAACGCGGGCTGCTGCTGGAGCGGATCGCGCCGCATCTGGTGAAGCCGGTGCCCTTCCTCTATCCCCTGCAGCACAAGGGCTGGGAGCGCTGGTACGCCGGCACGGGCGTGGCGATGTACGACGCGATGTCGCTCTCCTCGGGGCACGGGCGCGGACTCCCGGCGCACCGTCATCTCTCGCGCGGGCGTGCGCTCCGGGTCGCGCCCTGCCTGAAGAAGGACGCGCTTGTCGGCGCGTTGCAGTACTACGACGCCCAGATGGACGACGCGCGGTATGTCGCCACCATCGTGCGCACCGCCGCCGCCTACGGGGCGCACACGGCCAACCGGGCGCGGGTCGTCGGCTTCCTGCGCGAGGGCGAGCGGGTGGTCGGCGCGCGGGTGCAGGACGTGGAGGCCGGCGGCGAGTACGAGGTGCGCGCCCGGCAGATCGTCAACGCCACGGGCGTGTGGACCGACGACACCCAGGCCCTGATCGGCGAGCGCGGCCAGTTCCACGTCCGCGCCTCCAAGGGCATCCATCTGGTCGTACCGAAGGACCGCATCCACTCCACGACCGGGCTGATCCTGCGCACGGAGAAGAGCGTGCTCTTCGTCATCCCCTGGGGACGGCACTGGATCATCGGCACCACCGACACCGACTGGGATCTGGACAAGGCGCACCCGGCCGCCTCCAGCGCCGACATCGACTACCTCCTCGAACACGTCAACTCCGTCCTCTCGACCCCGCTGACCAGGGACGACGTGGAAGGCGTGTACGCGGGTCTGCGGCCGCTGCTGGCGGGCGAGTCGGACGCGACGAGCAAGCTGTCGCGCGAGCACACCGTCGCGCACCCGGTGCCGGGCCTGGTCGTGGTCGCGGGCGGCAAGTACACGACGTACCGGGTCATGGCCAAGGACGCGGTGGACGAGGCGGTGCACGGGCTGGACCAGCGGGTGGCGGACTGCGTGACCGAGGACGTGCCGCTGGTGGGCGCGGAGGGCTACAAGGCGCTGTGGAACGCGCGGGCGCACATCGCGGCGCGCACCGGCCTGCACGTCGCCCGGATAGAGCATCTGCTGAACCGCTACGGCTCGCTGGCGGAGGAAGTACTGGAGCTGATCACCGACGACCCGTCACTCGGCGCTCCGCTGGCGGCCGCCGACGACTATCTCCGCGCCGAGGTCGTCTACGCCTGCACCCACGAGGGCGCCCGCCACCTGGACGACGTGCTGACCCGGCGCACGCGGATCTCCATCGAGACCTTCGACCGGGGCACCCGCAGTGCCCGCGAGGTCGCCGAGCTGATGGCGCCCGCGCTGGGCTGGGAACAGGACCAGATCGACCGGGAGATCGAGCACTACGAGAAGCGCGTCGAGGCCGAGCGGGAGTCCCAGCGGCAGCCGGACGACCTGACGGCGGACGCGGCCCGGCTGGGCGCGCCGGACATCGTGTCGCGGTAGCGGCGCGTCACGCCCCGGGCCGCCCCGGGGCGTGACGCCGGTCCGTCCCGGCCGGGACGGTGTCACGCCCCGGGGGTCCGTGGGCCCCCGGGGCAGAACTCCGCCGTCAGCAGGGCTTCTATCCGCCGGGGCGCGTCCGGCTGGTCCGTGTTCAGCCGCAGCGTCAGCACGTGCCTGCCGTCCTCGGTGGCCGCGGTCCGCGCGTACGAGCCGTTGATGTCGCCGTCGTGGCCCCATACCGTCACACCGCACGGCAGCCGGGTCCCGTAGAGGCCCAGCCCGTACACCCCGTTCGTGTACTTTTCGTCCCGCATCTGGGCGAGCTGACGGGGTGGCAGCAGCCGGCCGCCGAGCAGCGCCGCGAAGAAACGATTCAGGTCACCCAGTGTCGTGACCAGCTCGCCCGCCGCACCCGCCCGGCTGGGATCGAGCGTCGTACTGTCCACGCGCTCCTCGCCCACCTGCGAGTACCCGCGCCCGTACGGCCGCGGCAGCCGCGGGTCGGTCCCGGGGAAGGACGTCCCCGACAGCCCCAGCGGCGCGATGATCCGGCGCCCGGCCTCCTCGGCGTACGAGTGCCCGGTCACCGCCTCGATGATCTGCCCCAGTACGAGGTAGTTGGTGTTGGAGTACGCGTACTGGGCGCCGGGGTCGGACTCCGGGGGATGGGCGAGCGCCGTCCGCACCAGCGCGTCGGGCGTGTAGGTGTCGTAGCGGTGCGCGGTGAAGCCGGCGCCGTGCAGCTCCCGCGACAGCACCGGGTCGGCGGTGTAGTTGTACAGGCCGCTGGTGTGGTCCAGCAGTTCGCGGACGGTGACCGCGCGCGGGTCCGTACGGCCGGGGGCGAGGTCCGGCAGCAGCCGGCCGACGGTGTCGTCCAGGGAGAACCGGCCCTCGGCGGTCAGCTGCAGCACGACCGTGGCGATGAAGGTCTTGGTGAGGCTGCCCGCGCGGAAGTGGTCGGCGGGCGTGATGGGCCGGTCGGTCCGCAGGTCGGCCACGCCCGCCGCGGCGAACCCCGAGGCGTACGTCCGGCCGTCACGGGTCGTCAGTGCTGCGGCGCCCGGTGCCTCCCCGTCCGCCAGCGCGCGGACCGCCCGCGCGGTCGCGGGCTTCGGTGCGTGCGCCGTGTCCTTCGGTGTGCCGGGCTTGCGCGGCGTACTCGGGGTGCGGGGCGGCGCGTGCCGCTCGGACGGCGAGGGGCGCGCATCCGGGCGCGGCGTACGGGGTGCGGGCGGTGGCGTACGTGTACCGGGACGCGGCTTGGCGGAGTGGCGCGCGCCGGGCGCATCCAGCGCAGCCGAGTGCGCCGGAGCGCGGTCACGGGCGGCACACCCGGCCGTGAGCAGCACGCCGAAGGCCGCCGCCAGCGCCGTCGCGCGGCTAAAATTCACGGATCGCAAGGTCAATCGGGACTCCCGGTCGTCGGGCCCATCATGACGGGTGCCCAGCGCGTACTCCTCCTGGCCCCGGGCCTTCCCCACCGCCACGGATGAGGGAGAATGAAGGCTCTGCCAGGGTGGGTTGTCCGAGTTGGGGCAGTTTGGTGTTGCGGTTGCCAACTCGGCTGGATTGCAGAGGGGATTCAGTGGGCGACGAGGACGCCAAGGACGGCGAGACGGGCAGGCTGCTCGCCGGCCGTTACCGGCTGGGCGATGTCCTCGGCCGGGGCGGGATGGGCACGGTCTGGCGGGCACGGGACGAGGTCCTGGGCCGCACGGTCGCGGTCAAGGAACTGCGCTTCCCGGGCGGGGTCGAGGAGGACGAGAAGCGCCGCCTGATCACCCGTACGCTGCGCGAGGCGAAGGCGATCGCCAGGATCCGCAACCACGGCGCGGTCACGGTCTACGACGTGGTCGACGAGGACGACCGCCCGTGGATCGTCATGGAGCTGGTCGAGGGCCGCTCGCTCGCCGAGGTCATCCGCGACGACGGCGCGCTCACGCCGCGCCGCGCCGCCGAGGTCGGCCTCGCCGTCCTGGACGTGCTGCGCGCCGCGCACCGCGAGGGCATCCTGCACCGCGACGTGAAGCCGTCCAACGTCCTGATCGCCGACGACGGCCGGGTGGTGCTCACGGACTTCGGCATCGCCCAGGTCGAGGGCGACCCCTCGGTCACCTCCACCGGCATGCTCGTCGGCGCGCCCTCGTACATCTCCCCCGAGCGGGCCCGCGGCCAGAAGCCCGGCCCGCCGTCCGACCTGTGGTCGCTGGGCGGCCTGCTGTACGCCTGCGTCGAGGGCGTGCCCCCGTACGACAAGGGCTCCGCGATCGCCACCCTGACCGCGGTGATGACCGAGCCGGTGGACCCGCCCAAGAGCGCCGGCGCCCTCGAAGAGGTCATCTACGGCCTGCTGGTGAAGGACCCGGCCGGGCGGCTGAGCGACGAGGCCGCCCGCGCGCTGCTGACGGCCGCGGTCAACGCGCCCGAGGAGACCGCCGAGCCGGCCGAGAAGCCCGCCGAGGCCACCCGCATGATGGCGCTGCCGGCCCTGCCGCCGGAGCCTGCGGCGCCGCCAAGACCCTCCGCCGCCACCGCGGGCGCGGCCGCCGAGCCGGCCAGGGAGCGGATGCGCGGCGCCCTGAATTCCGTACGCAACGCCGCGGCGGCCGCCGCGGCCGCCCGCTCCGCGCCGAAGCCGGGCGGCACGCCGGCGTCCGGCCGGCCGGCCTCGGACACGACCCGGGCCTCGCTGACCGACGTCGTACCGAAGCGCACGCTCGTCATCGTCGCGGTGGTCGCCGTCCTCGTGGTCCTCGGCGCGGTGCTGGCCTTCGCGCTGAGCGCCGGGGACGACACCCCGGGCAAGGACACGGCCAAGGAGGCCGGGCCGAGCGCCGACGCGGCCCCCGCGTCCGACAAGCCGCAGGGCGAGCGGAACGCGAGCCCGCAGGCGAGCGACGGGACACCGGCCGAGCGGACGAGCGCGCCGTCCGAGGGCGACGCGAGCGACGGCAAGGACGACGCGGAGAAGGGCGACGACAAGGGCGGTGACGCCCTCCCGGACGGCTTCAAGAAGATCTCCAACGGCCGGTTCCACTTCACGATGGCGATGCCCGAGGGCTGGAAGCAGACCGGCACGGCGGGGCAGAACTCGGGCGGCATCTACAGCGCGTCCGGCGGGTTCCCGCGCATTCAGGTCGACTTCAACTCCAAGCCGAGCAACGACGCCGCCGCGGCCTGGCGCAGCCTGGAGCCCGCGGTGCGCGGCAGCAGCTCCGGCTACCACCTCATCGGCATCAAGAAGGCCGACTGGCGGGACTACCCGACCGTCGCCGACTGGTCGTTCACCCGTGAGCAGCGCGGGCAGAAGGTGCGCATACTGAACCGCGGCTTCAAGGTCGACGGCGGCCACGGTTACGCGATCATGATCACCTGCAAGGCGGGGACCTGGCCGGACAAGGAGTGCCGCCAGCTCCGGGAGACGGCGTTCCGCACGTTTGCTGTGAAGGACTGACGGGCTTCGGCCTTGGGGGAGAGCCGGCCTCTGATTCCGGCACCCGCGTAACTGCTGTCCCGCGCGTCCGTATGAGGGACTGATCATTCCGCCCGCTCCGGTGGCAGAAAGCCGCCGGGGCGGGTGATTGCTGTTGCGCCGAGCGGTCCCCAGGTGGACCCGGGACACGTATCGTGGCCTCACATAGACCGTACGCGGCCGCATTTCGGCAGTATTGCGACTGGAACCGACCACGGACCGCTGTGCCGGGGGGAAAGAACGGTCCAGCGGTTGGCCGCGGGCATCGCGCGCACTGGGGAGGCGTCGTGGACGAGTACGCGGGGCGAGTGCTCGCCGAGCGCTATCGCCTTCCTGTGCCGCCGCCGGACGCGCCCGAGCCGCTCCTGACCCGCGCGCTGGACACGCGCAGCGGGCAGCAGGTGCTGGTCCGTCAGGTGCCGCTCCCGGAGGTCGTGGACGCGGAACTGGTCGACGAGTACGACACGGGGGCCGGGGGCGGCCAGGGGTACGGCGGTGAGGGGCGTGGGCGGCGTACGGGTGCCGGTGCCGGTGCCGGTTTCGGGGCCGGTTCGGGCGGGGGCTCGCGGGCCGACCGCGATCCGTCCGATCCCGTGGTGCGGCGCGCCCTGGAGGCCGCGAAGGCCGCCGCGCGCATCCCGGACCACCCTCGGCTCGACCAGGTTTTCGACGTCTTCGCGCAGGACGGCAGCCTGTGGATCGTCAGCGAACTGATCCCGGCCCGGCCGCTGTCGGCGCTGCTCGCCGACCGCACGCTGTCCCCGCACCGCGCTGCGGAGATCGCCGCCGACCTCCTCACCGCCCTGCGCACCGTGCACGCGCACGGCTGGACGCACCGCAACATCACCCCGCGCACGGTCCTGGTCTGCGACGACGGCCGCGTCGTCCTCACGGGCCTGGCCGCCGGCGCCGCGGAGGAGGCCCTGTGCGGCTACGACCCGGTCCCCCGCGAGTCGGAGCCGCCACCGGGGGCGGTACGCCCGGGCGTCGTACGGGAGTGGCGCGCGGGAGGCGGGGCTGCGTCCGGTGGGGGCGTGCCGGGTTCGGCTGCGCCTGGTGGGGCTGTGTCGGGAGGGGCTGCTCCTGGTGGGGCTGCTCCTGGTGGGGCTGCGCTGGGAAGGGCTGTGCCCGGTGGGGCTGCGCCGCAGGGTGCGGCGCCCGGTGGGGCTGCATCGCAGGGTGCGGCGCCCGGTGGGGCTGCGCTGGGAAGGGCTGTGCCCGGTGGGGCTGCATCGCAGGGTGCGGCGCCCGGTGGGGCTGCATCGCACGGTGCGGCGCCCGGTGGGGCTGCATCGCACGGTGCGGCGCCCGGTGGGGCCGTGCGTGGCGGCTCTGCTGGGGTGCCCGGGGCGCGTACGCCTTCGGAGGCGGGGCCGCGGGTGTCCGCCGCGTCCGGTGGGGGACGCGGTGGGGTGACGCAGGCGGTGCCGGGGCCCTCCGGGGGGCCTGAGCGCGATGACTCGGGGCGCGGCGCCGCGGGGGCCGGTGCGGCGGAGGACGATCCGCGGCGGGCGCGTGCCGGGGCGATCGCCGCGTACCGGGCGGGGGCCAGGGCCGCGGCGGCGCGCACGGCCGGTCCGGGGAACCGTTCCGCCTTGCCGCCGGGGCCGCCGGGCGTACCGGGCCGCCCCGGCCCGTCCCAGGGCCAGCCCGCCGCAACGCAGGGCCGCACCGCCGTCCCGCCGGGCCCGCCGGGCGTGCCGCCGAGGCCCGCGGGCGCGCCGCAGCACGGGCGGCCCGGTGCCGTGCCGCCCGCTCCCCGGCAGCCGGCCGCGCCGGGCAGTGCCGCGTACGGAGGCGGGCTGCCGGGCCCGGTGCGCAGGCCGCAGGGCGGCACGCACGCGCTGCCGACCGGTCCGCAGAACCGCCCCGCGGGCTCGGCCGTGCCGCCGCAGAACCGTCCCGCCGGTACGGCGACCGGCGTGAAGGGCGTGGAGGGAGGGCCGGGCACCGGTGTGCACCCCGGCGCGGCGCCGGGGAACGCGCTGGAGGCCGAGCGGGCGCGCCAGGCGCGGATCACGATGGTCGGCGCGGTCACCGAGCGCTGGGCGCCCGAACAGGCCGGCCCCGTCCACGCGAACTGGCAGCTCGCGCCGCCCGTCGGCCCGCCCGCCGATCTCTGGGCACTCGGCGCCCTGCTCTTCCGCAGCGTGCAGGGCCACGCCCCGTACGCCGAGGAGAGCGCCGCCGAACTGGTCCAACTGGTGTGCGCCCGCCCGCCCGCGCACGCGGAGGAGTGCGGCGCGCTGCGCCCGGTCGTGGAATCGCTGCTGCGCCAGGACCCCACCGAACGTCCCGACTTCGAGGAGCTGCGCGGCTGGCTGCGCTCCCTGGTACGCGCGGCACCGGAGCCGGAGGCCGGCCGCGCGGTCGTGACCGTACCGGCCTTGGAGCGGGGCGCCGACCCGCGCCGGCTGCCGATCGTGCGCCGCCGCGGCGAGCTCGTACGACGCGGCCGGCACAAGAAGCCGCGCCCGCGCCGCGAGCGCCCGCACGGTACCGCGGCGCCCACCGCCCACCCGGCGCCACCACCTCCCGCGCGCCCGGCACGGCCCCCACGCGCCTACGACGACGCCCGTGACCACGACCGCACCCGGCAGCGCGAGCCGCGGCCGGACCGCGACCGGACGCCCCGCGGCGGCCCGCGCCGCCTCGGCATGCTGCTGCTCGGCCTCGTGCTCCTGCTGGTCGTCGGCGCGGTGGTGGTCGCCGCGGTCTTCCTGCCCAGCAACGGCACGGACCCGGAGGGCGCGGGGAACACGCGGAGCAGCGTGCCCAGCGGTACTGATACCGGCGCGCCCGCGCCCGACCCGGCGCAGTCGCAGCCGGACAGCGCGGACCCGAGCAGTACCCACCCCCGGACCACCGCACCGGACGGCCTGGCCGACGGCTTCAAGATGCGCGACGACCCCGAGGGCTTCCGGATCGCCGTGCACGAGGGCTGGCAGCGGCACGCCAAGAACTCCGAGGGCCAGGTGCGCTACACGAAGGGCGCCTTCACGCTTCTGGTGGTGCCGGGCCGGGACACCGCGAAGCGGTTCGGGTCCGACCCGATGGCGTACCAGCAGGACAAGGAGGCCGAGCTGGCGCCGTTCCGCGACGCGAACTGGACCTCGTCCTCGGGGCTGCGGCGCACCGACGTCGGCCGGACGGCCATGGCGGAGGGCACCTTCACCTGGGGCGAGGACAGCGGCTCCGCCACGTACGCGCGCAACATGGCGCTCCTGGAGGGCGGCCGCTACCACCTTGTCCTGGTGATCGGCCCGGACCGCGACCGGGCCGAGGTGGACCGCTTCTACGAACAGGCGTCGACGTCCTTCCGCCCCTGAGCACCGGAGCCGGAGCCGGAGCCGGAGCTGGACCCGGAGTCGGCGCAGGCGGCACCGTGCGCGCCCGGTGCGAACCGGGCGCGCAGCTCGCCCTTCAACACCTTGCGCAGCGTCGCGCCCCGGGGGAGCGCGTCCACCCGCTCCACCCGTTCGGGCACCTTGTGCGGCGCCAGCCCGCGCTCTCGTAGCCACGCGCCCAGCGCCTCCGCCGTTACCGGGAGCGCGCCGTCCCGCTGTTCCACCACCGCGCACACCAGTTCCCCGCGCTCGGCGTCCGGAAGCCCGATGACCGCGGCGTCCCGGATGTCCGGATGCGGCTGCAGCAGGTCCTCGATCTCCCGGGCCGAGACGTTCTCGCCCTTGCGGATGATGATGTCCTTGAGCCGCCCTGTGACGACGAGCCGCCCCTCGGGGGTGAGCCGCCCGAGGTCGCCGGTGGGCAGGAACCCGTCGGCGTCGAACGGGTCCGGCTCGCCGAGGTACCCCTGGCACACGGCGGGGCCGCGCAGCCGTATCTCGCCGTCCGCGCCGATGCGGATCTCCATGCCGGCCGGCGGCCGCCCGTCGGCCGTGGCCAGGTCCGCGTCGTCGTCGAGCGGGTCGCCCATGGTCACCATCGGGGCCTCGGTCAGCGCGTACCCGTGGGTGAGGGCGCAGCCCAGCTCGCGGACCACCTCGTAGTACAGCCCGGGAGGTTTGGGCGCCCCGCCGCCCGCCAACAGACGCAGGTCGGGGAGGAGCGGTCCGGAGCCGGCGGCCCGGCGCCGCTGTTCGGCGAGGAAGAGCTGGTAGAAGGCGGTGGAGCCGCCCGCGATGGTGACGCCGTGCCGGCGGTACGCGCCCAGCGCTTCGGGCAGCGCGAAGTGTTCGAAGAGGACGGCCGGGATGCCGTGCCGCAGCAGCATGACGGTGTAATCGGGGCCCGCGACGTGCGCGTACGGGAACGCCATCGAGCCCACGTCGCGCGCCCGCACGCGCAGCGCGCGCCCGAGGTCGGTGCCGGCGGTGAGCAGCGCCCGGTCGCAGTGCAGGACGCCCTTCGGGCCCGCGGTGGTGCCCGAGGTCCAGTAGATCCAGCGGGTCTCCCCGGGGTCGGCGGGCGGCGGCGGCAGGCTGCCGGGGTCGCCGTCGGGCAGCACGTCGTACACGTCGGCGACCGTGAGCGGTCCGGGGCGCCGGGCGGCGATCCGGTGGCCCATGGCGGTGTGGTCGAAGCCGCGCCAGGTGCCGGGCGTGAGGAAGAACTCCGCTTCGGTGCGGCGCAGTACGTGTGCCACCTCGTGGTCGCGGTAGAGCGGGACGACCGGGCTCTGGACGGCGCCCAGCCTGGCCAGGGCGAGGGTGAGCAGCACCGTTTCGATACGGGTCGGCAGCTGCCAGACGACCCGGGTGCCGGCGCGCACGCCGCGCGCGTTCAGCCCGGCCGCGACCCGTTCCGCGCGGGCGCGCAGCGCGCCGAAGCCGATGGATACCTCGCTTTCCGGAACGTCCCTCGCCTGTATGAGCGCGGTGGCCTCCGGAGTGCGGTCGGCCCGGTCCACGACCAGCCCCCACAGGGTCTCGCCCGCCATACGCCCTCCAGGTGTACCGGTAACTGACGCTCCATCAGATTCTGGCCGGAGCGTAAGGGCGTGTGCCTTGTCGGTCCAGGGGGCGGGGGCTAGCCTGCGTCCAGTAACTGACTACCCGTCAGATATTCGTCGGGTGACGAGGGGACAGGGGACTCCCATGGAGCTACCGCGCATCATCAGCGTCGACGACCACGTGATCGAGCCCGCGCACCTCTTCGAGACCTGGCTGCCGGCGAAGTACCGGGACCGCGGGCCCAGGCCGCTCACCGCCGGCATCGGCGAGCTGGCGTACGTGGGCGGCAAGTACGTCATCACCATGGACCCGGACGGCCCGCCCACCGACTGGTGGATCTACGAGGACCTGAAGTTCCCGTACAAGCGCAACATCGCCGCCGTCGGCTTCGACCGCGACGAGATGACGCTGGAGGGCATCACCCGCGCGCAGATGCGCCCCGGCTGCTGGGACCCGGCCGAGCGCCTGAAGGACATGGACCTCAACCACGTCGAGGCGTCCCTGTGCTTCCCGACCTTCCCCCGTTTCTGCGGCCAGACCTTTGCGGAGGCGCACGACAAGGAGGTCGCGCTGGCGTGCGTGCGGGCGTACAACGACTGGATGGTCGAGGAGTGGTGCGGCGACAGCGGCGGCCGGCTGATCCCGCTGTGCATCGTGCCCCTGTGGGACATCGGCCTCGCCGTCCAAGAGGTGCGGCGCAACGCCGCGCGCGGGGTGCGGGCGGTGACGTTCAGCGAGATCCCCACCCACCTCGGACTGCCGTCCATCCACAGTGGCTACTGGGACCCCTTCTTCGCGGCCTGCGAGGAGACCGGCACGGTCGTCAACATGCACATCGGGTCCAGCTCCCAGATGCCGGCCGCGTCCCCCGACGCGCCGCCCGCCGTGCAGGCCGCCCTCTCGTTCAACAATGCGATGGCGTCGATGATGGACTTCTTGTTCAGCGGCGTCCTGGTGAAGTTCCCGCTGCTGAAACTCGCGTACTCCGAGGGGCAGATGGGCTGGATCCCGTATGCGCTGGAACGGGCGGACGACGTGTGGGAGGAGCACCGGGCCTGGGGCGGGGTGCGCGACCTGATCCCCGAGCCGCCCTCGACGTACTACTACCGGCAGATCTTCTGCTGCTTCTTCCGGGACAAGCACGGCGTCGCCTCACTGGACGCGGTCGGCCGGGACAACGCGACCTTCGAGACGGACTACCCGCACGTGGACTCGACCTTCCCGCACACCAAGGAGGTGGCGCTCGACCACGTGAAGGGGCTGGACGAGGAGACCGTGTACAAGCTGATGCGGGGCAACGCGATCCGGATGCTCGGCCTCGGCCTGGACAAGTGAGGCCCGGGTGGACCTCACGTACACGGACGAGGAGGAGGACTTCCGGGCCCGGCTGCGCGCGTGGCTGCGCGAGGTGCTGCCGAAGCTCCCCGCCCGGCCCGCCGCCGCCGACTGGCCCGGCCGCAGGGCCTACGACACGGCCTGGCAGCGGCTGCTGTACGACGCGGGGTACGCGGGGCTGCACTGGCCCGCGGACGCCGGCGGGCAGGGCGCGACGCCCACCCAGCACCTGATCTTCCTGGAGGAGACCGAGCGGGCGGGCGCTCCCTACGTAGGCGCGAACTTCGTCGGGCTGCTGCACGCCGGGCCCACCATCGCCGCCGAGGGCACCGAAGAGCAGCGCGCCCGCTGGCTGCCCCCGATACTGCGCGGCGAGGAGATCTGGTGCCAGGGCTTCAGTGAGCCGGACGCCGGTTCGGATCTGGCGGCGCTGCGTACGAAGGCGGTGCGGGACGGCGACGCCTACGTGGTCAGCGGCAGCAAGATATGGACCTCGCACGCCGAGGTCGCCGACTGGTGCGAGCTGCTGGTGCGCACCGACCCCGAGGCGCCGCGGCACAGGGGCATCAGCTGGCTCGCGATGCCCATGGACGCGCCCGGCATCACGGTACGGCCGCTGCGCACGCTCACGGGGACCGCCGAGTTCGCGGAGGTCTTCCTCGACGAGGTGCGGGTGCCGGTGGCGAACCGCCTCGGGGCCGAGCACGACGGCTGGCGGGTGACGATGGTGACGCTCTCCTTCGAGCGCGGCACCGCCTTCGTGGGCGAGGTGGTGGCGTGCCGCCGGGTGCTGGCGGAACTGGCCCGCGCAGCGCGGCAGAACGGCCGCTGGGACGATCCGGTACTGCGGCGCAGGCTGGGGCGGCTGGCCGCGGAGTTCGCCGCGCTGTGGCGGCTCACGCAGTGGAACGTCAGCGAGGCACAGCGCAGCGGCGGTGTGCCCGGCGCCGGCGGCTCCGTCTTCAAGCTGCGGTACTCGCACGCCCGGCAGGAGCTGTACGACGCGGCCGCCGAGGTGCTGGGCGCCGGGTCGCTCGACGCGGACCAGGAGTGGATCGCCGACCGGCTCTCGGCCCTCTCGTACACGATCGCCGCCGGCACCTCCCAGATCCAGCAGAACATCGTGGCCGAGCGGCTCCTCGGCCTCCCGAAGGGACGCTGACCGTGGACTTCCACCTCACCGACGACCAACGGGCGCTGCGCGCGGGCGTGCACGAAGTGCTGGCCCGGCGCTTCCCCCGGGAGCGGCTGCGCGCGGCGGTGGACGCCTGCGAAGCGGCGGACGGCGGACCTGTACTGGACCGCGCCCTGTGGCGCGAGCTGGCGGCCGCGGGCTTCTTCTCGCTGCTGCTGCCCGAGGCGGACGGCGGCGCGGGGCTCGGGCTGCCGGAAGCGGTCCTGGTGCTGGAGGAGGCCGGGCGGGCGCTGCTGCCGGGGCCCTTGGTGGCCGGGGTGCTGCTGGCCGGTGCGGTGGACGGGGCGGCGGCCGGCGAGCGGGTCGCCGGGCTGTGCGACGCGGCGTCGGCCCCGGCGCTGTGGGAACACCCGTCCGACTGCGATGAGGTCATCGTGGTGGCGGAGCGCGCTGCGTACCGGTGTGCGCCGGACGGTCTGCGGACGGCTCCGGTGCGCTCGGTGGACCCACTGACGCCGCTCGCCCGGCTCCTCGATGGCCCGTCCGGCGCACCGTACGCGGCGGACGTCCCCCGCTTGCGCCGCGAGGCGGTGCTGCTGACCGCCGCGCAGCAGCTGGGCGGGGCCGCGCAGGCCCTGGAGGCGGCGGTGGCGTACGCGCGGCAGCGGGAGCAGTTCGGGGCCCCGATCGGCTCCTTCCAGGCGGTCAAGCACCTGTGTGCGCAGATGCTGGTACGGGTGGAGCTCGCCCGAAGTGCCGTCTATGCGGCCTCTGTCACCGAAGATCCGGCCGAGGTGTCCGGTGCGAAGCTGCTCGCCGACGACGCCGCCGTACGCAACGCCCGCGACTGCCTTCAGGTGCACGGCGGCATGGGATTCACCTGGGAGGCGGACGTGCACCTGCTCCTGAAGCGGGCCTGGCTGCGCGCGGAGAGCTGGCAGTCGGCGGCCGCGGGGGAGGAAGCGCTGGCGACGGCGTTGGCCGACGGTCATATCGCTGTGTGACGGCCGTTGAGCGGAATGTCGGACTCCGCACGGATGAGCGGTCACGCTGCGTCGATATCGGGTTGTGTCCTTCGCGTGACTCGTTACGCGGGGGAGTCGGTGCGGCGCTCGGGTACGCTCGCTCGGGTGCGAGTGGTTCTGAGGCGCAACTGTCCCGGCGTTGCCTGCGAGGCATCTCCGGGGCGCGGGATGCGTACCGCTCGTGCCGGGCAGGGGCCCGCGAATCCCCTGCGTTCGACTCCCCGCACTGCGCGTCGCACAGTATGCAGCACGCATACTCCCTTCCGCTGGAATATGCCTGAAGCGCTTGTTGGGGTGACTGAACGTCAACCATGCTGTGCTTCATCGGGATCACGCACCGTGATCCCGTGGAGGCGCGAGGCGATGTTTCCGCCGGTTCGGATGGTGTGAGCGGTGCAGGTGCTTCAGGTGCAGTTGGAGGTGCGGCCCGACCCCGCTGAGGTGGGGCGGGCCCGCAGGTGGGCCCGGTCGCGGCTGGCCGGGTCCGGCATAAGGGCCGACGAGCCGCTGGCGGAGACGCTGATCCTGCTGGTCTCCGAGCTCGTCACCAACGCCGTGGTGCATGCCGGCTCGCACGCCGAGCTGCGGCTGCGCTTCTCCGGCGCGGGGCCCGTGGTCGGGACGGTGCGGCTGGAGGTCGTGGACGGCAGCGCCCGCCCGCCGAGGCCGCGGCGTGCGGAGGGCGACGACACCAACGGCCGCGGCCTGGAGCTGGTCGACGGGCTGGCCGACCGCTGGGGCTGGCAGCCCGAAGGGCCGGGCAAGCGCATCTGGTGCGAGGTGGACCGCGGCCGGTCGCTGCTGATGGCGACGGGGTCCGAGCCGGGCGCGTTGGGGGCGTACGAGCAGCCGTGTGCCGTCACAAACAGGATGTAACGGAAAAAGTCCAGACCAGGTGTTGACGAGACGTGGCACCTTGATCACGCTTGGGGCAGCGATTCGCCGCGAGGGGACGCCGAGGGTACGGGGGAGACGCCCCCTTGGCGAGTGCGGGTCGCGCCCGGAGCCGGGTGGCGGTCCGCGGTGCCGCGCTCGGGGTGCGCATGAGCGCACCGCCACCTTGGCCGGGCGGCCCTTCCGCGGGCCCGCCGCGGACGGCTCCCGCTGGAGCACCGCTACGGGGCCGGGCTCCCGCTAGAGCACCGCTACGGGGGCGACCGGCGCCCCGGAGCCGCCGACGAATGGCTCCGCCACCGCCGAGAGCAGGAAGGCGTAGCGCCCCTCTGTGGCGCAGGCCGCCGACAGCTCCTCCAGGTTCCAGTTCTGGCCCTGCAGCAGACCCATCTCCACGAGGTGCAGCGCGTGCACGGGCATCCACAGGTCCGCGATCTCCGGCGGGAAGATCTCGAAGGTGAGGGTGTCGTTGGCGACCGCGGCCACGTCGCGGGCGTGGAACCACTCAGGAGTACGGACCGACAGCCCCGGTGAGGGGAACGCGTACCCCTGCTTGTCGCCCGCCAGGTAGCGCCGCAGCTGCCCGGTGCGTACGAGGACGACGTCACCGGCGCGTACGGCCGTGCCGGCCAGCTCCTCGGCGGCCTCCAGGTCCTCGGGGGTGACGGCGTGCGCGCCGTCCAGCGGCCGGTCGCCGCCGCCGTCCCGTACGCGCGCCACGTCCAGCAGCACGCCGCGGGAAAGCACCGGAGGGGCCTTCTCGATGCCGAGCGCGGTGGCGCCGGCGTGGGCGGTCACGGCGGTGGCCGGGCGGCCGTTGTAGAGCTTCCCCGAGTGCGAGACGTGCGTGAGGCCGTCCCAGTGGGTGGCTGCCTGCAGGCCCATGGTCACCACGTCGTCGCTGGTCGCGACCGTGTCCGGGCCGAAGATCTCATGGTTGACCGCCACCATCGTGTGCAGCGGGTTGACCCGCCCCGGTATGGCGCCGGTCTGCACGCCGTCCTGCAGAAGCGGCAGCGCGAGCGGGATGCGCAGGCCGCTGCGGACGGTCGCGGCGGCGGCGCGCACCACGTCCGCGGTGATCAGGTTCAGCGTGCCGATCTCGTCGTCCGGCCCCCACCGCCCCCAATTGTTCACACGTCGGGCGATCTCGTGGAACTCCGGCGGCAGGGGCATGTGCCCTCCTCGGGGGATTCGGTCGGGTCGTGGGGCTTGTCTTCGTACCGCGCCTGCTCAAAAATCTAACGGTCCGTCAGAAACTGCGGGAAGGGGCGCGGCATGGGGAACTTCTTGACCGGCAAGGTGGTCGCCGTCACGGGGGCGGGCCGCGGCATTGGGCGGGCCGTGGCGCTGGCGGCCGCGGCCGAGGGCGCCAGGGTGATCGTCAACGACTACGGCGTCTCGGTGGACGGCAGCGAGCCCGGCAGCGAGGTCGCCGCCGGGGTGGTGAAGGAGATCGAGGCGGCCGGCGGCGAGGCCGTCGCGGTCGCCGACGACGTCGCCACGATGGACGGCGGACAGCGCATCGTGGACACGGCCCTCGCGCGCTACGGGCGCATCGACGGCGTGGTGTGCGTGGCCGGCATCCTGCGTGAACGGATGCTGTTCAACATGTCCGAGGCGGAGTGGGACCCGGTGATCGCGACGCACCTCAAGGGCACGTTCACGGTCTTCCGGGCGGCCGCCGCGGTGATGCGGCGCCAGAAGGCGGGCACCCTCATCGGCTTCACCAGCGGCAACCACCAGGGCAGCGTCTCCCAGGCCAACTACGCCTCGGCCAAGGGCGGCGTCATCTCCCTCGTACGCAGCGCGGCGCTGGGGCTGCACAAGTACGGCGTGACCGCGAACGCCGTGGCGCCCGTCGCGCGCACCCGTATGTCCGCCGGCGTCCCCATGGAGCTCAAGGAGATCGGCGAGCCCGAGGACGTCGCTGCGCTCGTCGTCTACTTGCTGAGCGAGCGCGCCAAGGGGGAGGGGATCACCGGTCAGGTGTACACGGTGGCCGGGCCGAAGATCGCGGTCTGGGCACAGCCCCGGGAGCTGCGCGCGGCGTACAACGAAGGCCCGTGGACGCCCGAACGGATCGCCGACTTCCTCCCGGGGACGGTCGGCACCGACCCCATGCCGCTGCTGGACCGCCTGGAGGCGATGGCGGCCGCCGCGGCCGCGAAGGAACGCCCGAATGCGTAGCCGGGCCACGGCGGCCCAGAACAGCTTTCCGGGGGACTTGGCGGGGGAGAGGCGGGCGTCGTGCGGGGTGTGATCTTCGATGGCGAGGCGCCGCGGTTCGTGACCGACCTGGAGGTGCGCGCTCCGGGGCCGGGCGAGGTCCTGGTCGGCATCCGCGCGGCGGGGCTGTGCCACAGCGATGTGTCAGTGGTCGATGGGACGATTCCCTTTCCGGTGCCGGTCGTGCTGGGGCACGAGGGCGCCGGGGTCGTCGAGGCCGTGGGGGAAGGGGTTTCGCATGTGGTGCCGGGGGATCATGTGGCGCTGTCCACGCTCGCCAACTGCGGGGCGTGCGCGGAGTGCGACCGGGGACGGCCGACGATGTGCCGGAAGGCGATCGGCATGCCGGGCCAGCCCTTCCGGCGCGGTGATACGCGGCTGTACAGCTTCGCCTCCAACTCCGCGTTCGCCGAGCGCACGGTGGTCAAGGCCGTCCAGGCGGTGAAGATCCCCGCCGGCCTCCCGATGGCCTCCGCCGCGCTCCTGGGGTGCGGCGTGCTGACGGGCGTCGGGGCGGTGCTCAACCGCGCCCGGGTCGGCCATGGCGAGTCGGTGGTGGTGATCGGGTCCGGCGGCATCGGGCTGAACGTCCTGCAGGGGGCCCGTATCGCGGGTGCGTCGACGATCGTCGCGGTGGACGCGAACGCGGCGAAGGAGGCGGTGGCACGGCAGTTCGGCGCGACGCACTTCGTGGACGCGTCGGCGCCGGCCGGCACCGTGGCGGCGGTGCGCGACATCCTGCCCACGGGCGCCGACCACGCCTTCGAGTGCGTGGGCAGCGCCCGGCTGATCCGGCAGGCGGTCGACCTGCTGGACCGGCACGGCCAGGCGGTGCTGCTCGGCGTCCCGCCGGCCGACGCGGAGGCGTCCTTCCTGGTGTCGTCGATGTACCTGGACAAGGCGATCCTGGGCTGCCGGTACGGCTCGTCGCGGCCGCAGCGGGACATCGCGCTGTACGCGGAGCTGTACCGCACGGGGCGGCTGCTCCTGGACGAGCTGGTCACCCGGACGTACCCGGTGGAGGACTTCGCGAAGGCGGCGGCGGACGCGGTGGAGGGGAGGCTGGCGCGGGGAGTGCTCCTCTTCTGATCCTTGAGTGGCGTGCCTGGCCCGATCCTGATGGATCGTGGCCATCTGGCCACTCGAGGGTGGCGGGTCGCTGCCCGAAACTGATCGGGTGACGCAGACTCCTCCCGAGCTCCGAGAAGCCATTCCGGCGGCGACGCCTCCCACGCGCCGCCGCCCGCACCGCGCGTGGTCCGTCGCCGCGGTCACCTTCCTCACCCTCATCGGCGCCGCCGGCTTCGCCTCGTTGCCGGGCCTGCTCATCGAGCCGCTGCACGAGGAGTTCCACTGGTCGCGCGGCACCATCGGGTTCGCGGTATCGGTGAACCTCGCGCTGTACGGGCTCACCGCCCCCTTCGCGGCCGCGCTCATGGACCGGTTCGGCATCCGCCGGGTCGTCGCCGCGGCGCTCGCCGTGATCGCGGCCGGCGCCGGGCTCACCGTGGTGATGACCGCCTCCTGGCAGCTGATCCTCTACTGGGGCGTCCTCGTCGGCCTGGGCAGCGGCTCCATGGCGCTGGCCTTCGCCGCCACCGTCACCGGGCGCTGGTTCGTCCAGCGGCGCGGCCTGGTCACCGGCATCCTCACCGCCGCGGGCGCGTCCGGCCAGCTGATCTTCCTCCCGCTGCTCTCCTGGATCGTCGAGGGCCACGGCTGGCGGCCCGCGGCCGTCACGGTGGCGCTGACCGCCGTGGCCGTCGTGCCGCTGGTGTGGCTGCTGCTGCGCGACCACCCTGCGGACGTGGGCGTGGCACCGTACGGCGCGACGGAGCTCGTACCGCGCCCCGCTCCGCAACGAGGCGCCGCCCGGCGCGCGCTCGGCGCGCTCGCCAACGCCGCGCGCACGGGCCCCTTCTGGCTCCTCGCCGGTACCTTCGCGATCTGCGGCGCCACCACGAACGGCCTGGTCAAGACGCACTTCGTGCCCGCGGCCCACGATCACGGCATGCCGATGACGCTCGCCGCCTCGCTGCTCGCCGTCATCGGGATCTTCGACATCCTCGGGACGGTCGCCTCCGGCTGGTTCACCGACCGCTTCGACAGCCGCCGGCTGCTCGCCGCGTACTACGGGCTGCGCGGCGTCTCCCTGATGTTCCTGCCCATGCTGCTCTCGGACGCGGTCCACCCGCCGATGCTCTTCTTCATCGTCTTCTACGGCCTGGACTGGGTCGCGACCGTGCCGCCCACAATTGCGCTGTGCCGCGAGCACTACGGGGACGACGCCGCGATCGTCTTCGGCTGGGTGCTGGCCTCCCACCAAGTGGGCGCCGCCCTCATCGCCTTCGCCGGCGGCCTCGCCCGGGACGCGCTCGGCACGTACGACCCGGTCTGGTACGCCTCCGGAGCCCTGTGCGCCCTGGCGGTCCTGATGGCACTGGTGATCCGGCGGCGCACGGAGCCGCAGATCAGCCCCTGAACTCGCGGAACTCCCCGAACATCCCCCGGTGGAACAGCAACGGCCCCGCGGCGGCCGCCGCCTCGTCCGTGCCGAGCGCGTCCACCCGGCCCACGACGACGAGGTGGTCGCCACCCGTGTGGACGGCCTGGACGGTGCAGTCGATCCAGGCCGGTACGTCCTCAAGCCGCGGGGAGCCGCTCACCGGCGCCGGCACGTGCCGTACCCCGGCGAACTTGTCGGCGCCGCTGACCGCGAAGCCGCGGCACAGCGCGCTCTGGCCCGCGCCCAGGATGTTGACGCAGAAGACCCCGGCCCGGGCGATCCGCGGCCAGGTCGTGGACGTGCGCGCCACCATGAAGGCCACCAGCGGCGGGTCCAGGGAGAGCGAGGCGAACGACTGGCAGGCGAAGCCGGCGGGCGCGGGACGGTCCGGGTCGCCGGGTGCGAGGCCGGCCGCGTCACACGGTTCGGGTCCGGTCGCGTCGCCCGGCGCCGTGATGACCGTGACGCCGCTCGCGAAGTGGCCCAGCACGCGCCGGAATTCGTCCCGGCCGACCGGGGCCCGCTCGTCCTCGCGTACGGCCCGCAGAGGCGCCCTGGAAGCCGTTCCCTGGGCATCGGGCACAGCGGACCCGGACGCCGCCGTGGCCGAGGCCGTGGCGCCGGCCGCACGCAGATAACGCACCGCTGTGGCCGCCATGCCGGCATGTCCCATCATGCTGCGCTCCCTTCCACGCCCTCATTGAATCTGATGGGCCGTCAGATAGGAAGGGTGGGGCGCGCGGGGCCGGGCGGGCTGCGCGGGCGGCGCCCGGTGGCGGATCACCGGCGGATCGAATAATTGTCGGTATTCGGTCGGTTGGCGGCGGATCATGCCGGGTATCTCCCTCACGGCCGCACCCGTATCGGATCCGGGGAGAGTTCCGCCGCATGACCGATGCGATGGCGTCGTCGTCCCTCCCGTCGCCGTCCTTCGACGACGTCTTCTGCGGGCTGCTGCCGCGGCTCTACCGCAGGGCGGTGCTGCTTGCCGGGTCCCGGCAGGCGGCGGAGGACATCGTGCACGAGGCGTACTTGAAGCTCGCCGGGCGTCCATACCGCTTCCTGGACCATCCGGAGCCGTACGCCCGGGCCTTCACGGCCCTGCTGAGCGTCGCCCGGGAGGCGCACCGCAGGGAGCGCCGGCAGGCGCTGATCGGCGAGGGCGGCCCGGAGGACGGGCC
Source organism: Streptomyces sp. NPDC053542 (assembly GCF_044544685.1). Classification (NCBI taxonomy): domain Bacteria; kingdom Bacillati; phylum Actinomycetota; class Actinomycetes; order Kitasatosporales; family Streptomycetaceae; genus Streptomyces; species Streptomyces sp. NPDC053542. The sequence goes on along the minus strand of NZ_JBITXL010000006.1, from coordinate 326,465 downwards.
CGGCAGCGGCGCCCTCATGCGGGAGCTGCCCGGCGCCGGCTGGGACGGCGCACGGGAGCGCCGTCAGGCCGAGCTGGAAGCGGTACGGATGCTGAGCCGGCTCTCGCACCGCCAGGCCGGCCTGGTCATCCTCGTCGACCTGGACGGATACACCATCGGCAAGGCCGCCAGGATCATGAAGGTGCAGCGGTGCACGGCGGCCCGGCACCGGGCCCGCGCCCTGGACCGGCTGCGCGACTACCTCGCCGCTTCGCCGTACGACCTCACGGGGAGGTGAACACGCCGTGGAGAGAGACGACTTCGGGAACACGCACGTGGCCCCTGGGGACGGGCGGGACGAATCCGGGGACGGCCGGGGATGCTCCGGGGACGGGCAGTGGTGCCCCGGGGGCGGGCAGGGACATCCCCGCAGTGACCGCGCGCGCCTCCGGGGCGGGCGGCGGAACCCCCGCAGCGGTTACCGGAACGGGCCGGGACGCCGGAGTGCCGAAACGATATTGCGGGAACGTCTCCGGGCGGCCGACGCGGAAATCCAGCCACCGCCCGGGCTGTGGACCCGGATAGCCGAGTCCGCGCCCGCACCCGGCGCGCCCCGCAGCCCCCTGTCGTTCCTGCGCCGCCGGCCGCAGCTGATGACGGTGCTCTTCGCCGTGGCGGCGCTCGCCCTGGGCCTCGGCGTGTGGCGGCTCGTGGGAACGGGCAGCGAGCGCCCGGCGCCGCCCGGTCCCGGGACGGGGCTGGAGGTCACGGTGTACAACAGTGAGCCGGCGTGCGAGAAGTCGCGCACCGTACGGTGCGCGCTGCGCCTGGCCCGGGACCCGCACCAGGCGTACGCCGCCCCGGGGAACGCCGCGGGCCGCGTCTGGAACGGCGACCGGCTGGCCACGGAGTGCGTCCTCACCAACGGACGCCTCGTGCGGGACAAGGCGGGCACGGTATCCCACCGCTGGTACCGGGTGACCTCCGCGGAGGGCGCCGAGGGCTGGCTGCCGGGCGTCCACACCCGCGACGTCCACCAGGTACCGCTCTGCCCCAGTGGGGAGTCCTAGGCGCCCGCCCCGGTGGTGAGCGCTGGGCGGCTGCCTCAGTGGTGAGTTCCGGCGGGAAGCGGGCCCCTCGGGGTCAGCGGCCGCGGTACTCCGGTGTGCGGCGTGCCACGAAGGCCGCCACCCCCTCCTGCGCGTCCGCCGTCGTCATGTTGATCTCCTGAGCGGCGGCCTCGGCGGCGAAGGCCGCGCCGCGGTCGGTGTCCAACGAGGCGTTGACCAGCTGCTTGGTGAGGGCCAGCGCGCGTGTCGGGCCGGCCGCCAGCCGGTCGGCCCAGGCGGCCGCGGTCTTCGCCAGTTCGCCGTCCGGTACCACCCTGTTGACCAGCCCGAGCCGCTCGGCCTCGGCGGCGGGCAGCGCGTCGCCGAAGAACATCAGCTCCTTCGCGCGCTGCGGACCGATCAGCCGGGGCAGCAGATACGCGCCGCCGGCGTCGGGGACCAGGCCACGGCGCACGAACACCTCGATGAACGTGGCCGATTCGGCGGCCAGTACGAGGTCGCAGGCGAGGGCGAGGTGCGCGCCGAGTCCCGCGGCGGTGCCGTTGACGGCCGCGATCACCGGTTTCTCGCAGTCCATGACCGCGGTGATCAGCCGCTGGGCGCCCTGCCGGATCATCCGTGCGACATCGCCGGCGATCCGCTCGCTGCCGGTGCCGGTGCCGGTGCCGCTGCCGGTGCCAGTGCCGCTGCCGTTGTCGCCGGGCCGGGGCCGCAGGTCCGCGCCCGCGCAGAACGCGCGGCCGGCCGCGGTGATCACCACGGCGCGCACGGCCGGGTCGCCGGAGACTTCCGCGAGCCGCGAAATGATGCGTTCGCGCTGGTCGGGGGTGAGAGCGTGCATCGCCTGCGGGCGGTTGAGAGTGATCCACGCCACGCCATTGTCAGTGGTGTGGAGTATCAAGGATTCGGAGGTCCCGTCGGGACCGTCGGGGGAGGTCGTCATGGTCAAGCTGCTCCAGCTTCTGGCGTCGGCGTGGACACGGCTGCCGGTGCGGCAGGGAAGCGGACGCCGGCGTTCAATGGCAGACGGCGAGCGCGTCGAGGGCCACGGCGCCCTGGCCCTTGGGGAGGACGACCAGCGGGTTGATGTCGAGCTCGGCCAGCTGACCGTCCAGCTCCAGCGCCATCCGCTGGACCCGCAGCATGACCTCGACCAGCGCGTCGGTGTCGGCCGGCGGCGCCCCCCTGACCCCCTCCAGCAGTGCGTGGCCCCGCAGCCGGCCGAGCGCCGCGCGCGCCTGGTCCTCACCGAAGGGCGGCACGGCCACCGCGGTGTCCCGCAGTACTTCGACGAGGACGCCGCCCAGCCCGACGGTCACGGTCGGCCCGAAGAGCGGATCGGGCGTGACGCCGACGACCATCTCCACACCCGGCTCGACCAGTTGGCACACGAGTACCCCGTCCAGCGTGACGTCTTCGTAGCGCGCGATGTCCGTCAGCTCGCGGTAGGCGTCCCTGACCTGGCTGGCCGAGGTCAGACCGATCCTGACCAGGCCCAGTTCGCTTTTGTGGGCCAGCCGCGGCCCGGATGCCTTCATGACGAGGGGGTAGCCGACCTGGGCCGCCGCCCGGACGGCCCCCGCCGCGCTGGTCACGAGCTGTTCGCGGGGCACGCGGATGCCGTAGGCGCGCAGCAGCTGCTTCCCGGCGTGCTCGCTGAGCTGTTCGCCCGGGCGCAGCAGCGCCTGCGCCTTGCGCGCGGACGGCGAGGGGGTGCGCGGCGCCTCGTCGAAGGGGGAGCGGTAGGAAGCCGTGAAGCGGTGGTGTTCGAGATGGGCGCGGACGGCCGTGACGCAGTTGGCGAAGGTACGGAAGGTGGCCACCCGCGAGGAGCCGAGCAGGGTCCGCCGGTAGGCGTCCTCGGTGCCGACCGGCGAGCCCCACACCACGCACACCAGCTTGTCCGTGCGCTCCGCCGCGTCCACCAGGTCCTGCGCGAGCTTGTCGCTCATCGGCGGGAAGGGCCCGGTGATCGGGCAGATCAGGACGCCCACGGACGGGTCGGCGAGGATCGCGTCGATGATCTTCCGGCCGCGCCAGTCACCCACGGGGTGCCCGCCGTTGTCGATCGGGTTGGCGACGTTGAGGTAGTCCGGTATCCACTGGTGCAGCTCGCGCTGCCGGTCCTCGCCGAGCGTCGGCAGGTGCAGGCCGGCCGCCGTCGCCAGGTCGGCGAAGTGCGCGCCGGTGCCGCCCGATATCGAATAGACGGCGACGCCCTCGGCGGCCGGCGGGCGGGCCCTGGCCAGCAGCGCCGCGGTGTCCTGCAGCTCGTCCAGCCCGTCGACGCGGACCACGCCGAACTGCCGCATCGCCGCGTCCACCACCTCGTCGGCGCCGGTGAGCTTGCCGGTGTGCGAGGCGGCGGTGCGGGCGCCGGTCTCGGTGCGGCCGACCTTGACCGCGACGACCGGGACCTTGTTGCGGGCCGCGCGGTCGGCGGCGAGCAGGAAGCCGCGGCCGTCCTTGAGCCCTTCCACATAAGCGGCGATGGCGCCGACCTCGGGACGGGAGGCGAAGTAGGAGAGGAAGTCCGCGGTCTCCAGGTCGGCCTCGTTGCCGGTCGGGGCCCAGTGCGAGAGGCGGATGCCCAGCTCCTGGAGGGCGAAGACGGGGCGGCCCTGGTGGCCTGACTGCGTGATCAGCGCGATCGCCGGCCCGTCCAGGTCCTCGCGGAACGTCTCGAACGCGTTGAGGTTGGTGTTCGGGCCGAGCAGCCGGATGCCGGAGCGGGCGACGGCCGCGGCCAGCCGCTCCTGCGCGGCCGCGCCGTCGGCGCCGGTCTCCGCGAAGCCGGCGGCGAAGGCGACCGCGAACTTCACCTTGACGTCGGCCAGTTCCTCGATGACCGGCAGTGGATCGGCGACCAGCAGTACGGCGAGATCGACCTGTTCCGGCAGGTCGGAGACGGAGGTGTGACAGGCCAGCCCGAAGACGGAGGTGCGGCCGGGGTTGACCGGGTGCAGCCGGGCGCCGACCCGCTCGGCCCAGTCGATCAGTCGGCGGGTGATGCCGGTATGGGGCCGTCCCTCGCCGTCCGAGGCGCCGATGACGGCCACGGACCGGGGGCGGAAGAAGCGGTCCAGGTCCGGCACGGCCGCGGACAGCGGTCGCCCGCTCACGTCCAGGTCGCCGGTGCCGTCCCGGCCGCCGCCCGCGCCGGGGCCGCCGCCGACCTGCTCCGGGCCGGCCGTCCCGTGCACGGCCTGCGGTGTCGGGCCTCCGCAAGCCACGACCCGGGCGGGCCGCGAGTGAGTGGTGAGGGTGCCATGAGTGGATCCCAGCATCGCTACGCCGCTCCCGTCTGACCGCCGATTGGTACCTGACGCTCAGTCAGGTTACAGAACTGACGGCCAGTCAGGAATGGCCTGTGCTGGCCTTACTGGTCGTGCGCCACGGAGTTGCGCGGTAAGGGGAGCGCCTCCCGCCCCTTGCGCGCCGGCCGCTCTCTCCGCTGAACTGGCTCGTGTGACTGACGCACCGTCAGAAACGGTCAGCGGTCAGCGGCCCGGGAGGACGCGATGCAGACGATCTGGCTCGGCGGGCCCGAATGGCTCGCCGTACTCCGTATCGGCCTGGGGCTGTGGTGGCTGGAGAGCTGGCGGCACAAGGACAAGAAGGGATGGTTCGAGCGGGGTACGGGCATCGCGTGGGCCGCCGGTGTGGCGGCGGAACACCGCTGGGCCGGGGTGCGCCGCGGCTTCGACCTGGTCGTACGGCCGCGCCCGAAGGCGATGGCGTACGTCGTCGTGTACGCAGAGCTCGCCCTCGGGGCCGGTCTCGTCCTCGGCTTCCTCACGCCGGTCGCGCTGGCCGGCGGCCTGCTGCTCAACCTGCTCTACCTCGTACTGATGATCCACGACTGGGCCGAGCAGGGGCAGAACGCGATGATGGCCCTGATCTCGCTCGTCGCGCTGGGCGCGATGAGCTGGCAGACCTGGTCGCTCGACGCCGCGATGGGACTGTTCCGATGACGACGACTTCGGGAACCACGACTTCGGGGACCACGACTCCGAGTACTGCGACTGCGAGGACCGCGACTGCGAGGACCGCGACTCCCGGGACCGCGGCCGAGGCCCGGTACGACCTGCCCGAGGCCGACGCCTTCACCCGCCCGTACTGGGACGCGGCGGCGGAGGGGCGGCTGCTGATCCGGCGCTGCCGGTCCGCCGGCTGCGGAGCCGCGCATCACTACCCCCGGGAGTTCTGCCCGCGCTGCTGGAGCGAGGACGTGGTCTGGGAGGCGGCGAGCGGCCGCGCCACGCTGTACACGTGGTCCGTGATGCACCGGAACGACCTGCCGCCGTTCGGTGGCCGCGTCCCGTACACGGCCGCCGTCGTGGACCTCGCCGAGGGCCCCCGGATGATGACCGAGGTCGTCGACTGCCCCGAGGCGGAGTTGCGCATCGGCATGGACCTGCGCGTCTGCTTCCGCGCCGACGACGAGGGCGGGCCCGCCGTCCCGGTCTTCCGGCCCGCCGCCGGCGCGCCCTGACCCACCGCACGCCCCGGGCCCCACCCCCCCGCAGCAAAATCCGGTGGCGACGCGCGGAGCCCGGAGGCACCCTGGGCGGGTGCTGATCAGAGAAGCCACCACCGAGGACTGGGACGCCATCTGGCCGTTCTTCCGCGCGATCGTCGCCGCCGGGGAGACGTACACCTACCCGCGCGACCTCGACAAGGAGGCGGGCCGCGCGCTGTGGATGCTCAGCCCGCCGGGCCGCACCGTCGTCGCGGTCGACGGGGACGGCACGGTCCTGGGCACGGCCAAGATGAACCCCAACCACATGGGCGGCGCGGCGCACATCGCCGGGGCCAGCTTCATGGTCGACCCGTCGCACGGCGGCAAGGGCGTAGGCCGCGCCCTGGGCGAGTACGCACTGCGCTGGGCCCGCTCCGAGAGCTACCGGGCGATGCAGTTCAACGCCGTCGTGGAGACCAACACCCGTGCCGTCGCGCTCTGGCGGTCACTCGGCTTCGAGATCATGACGACCCTGCCGGAGGCGTTCCTGCACCCGGAGAAGGGCTACGTCGGGCTGCACATCATGTACCAGCGGTTCTGAAGCCGGTGCCGGGACCGGCCCGGAGCCCGAACCGGCCCGGTGCCGGGACCGGCCGGTGCCTGAACCGGCCCGGTGCCCGAAGGCCCGGCCCGTCGGCGTCACGGCCACAGCAGTTCCCGCTGCCACCGCTCGCCCGCCCGGTCGCCCGCCGGCTCGTCCGACAGCCGGTAGCGCAGCCGTACGTGCCGGCGGCGCGCGTCGCCCTGGAAGAACTCCACCTCCGTGGGGCGCAGCACGTACGCCGTCCAGCTCTCCACCTCCGCCTCCGGCTCGCGCTGCGCCCGCTCCCACGACGCGTCCGCCGCCCGCTCCAGCTCCGCGTACGAGTCCAGTACCTCGCTCTGGTGACCCACGAGCGCGGCGGCCAGCGCGCCCGGTGAACGGCGGTGCAGATCGGCCGAGCTCTCCTCCGGGGTGCCCGTCATGACCTCGCCGCCGACCCGGACCTGGCGCGCCACCAGCGGCCAGTAGAAGCACAGCGAGGCGCGCGGCCGGGCGGCCAGCTCGCGGCCCTTGCGGCTGCCGCGGTGGGAGGCGAAGTGCCAGCCGTTCTCGTCGGCGTCGTGCAGCATCACGATGCGCACGGACGGGTTGCCCGCCGCGTCCGCGGTCGCCAGCGCCATCGTGTGCGGCTCCGGCACGCCCGCGGCGGCCGCCTCGCCCAGCCACTGCCGGAACAGCGGCAGCGGCGCCTCGGGGACGGCGTACGGATCGAACGCGGGCAGTTCGCCCGTCCAGACCCGCAGGCTGCGCAGCAGGTCACGGAAGGCGTGGGCTTCGGGGGAGTCGTCCGTCGTGGTCATGCCGGGCAGCGTACGTCCGCCGCGCCGCCCGCGTCCCTCGCGCCCCGTCGGCAATTCGGTTGCGGTGGGCGGCACCGGGGACGGAGGCTGGTGCCATGTCTGCGATCTCGGCCGGAGCGGCCGTCGCCGTGCCCGCGCCTGCCCGGCGAGGGGCCGTCCGGCTGGCCGACGGGCGACGGCTGGCCTGGGGCGAGTGGGGGGCCGAGGACGGGACGCCGGTACTGCTCTGCCCCGGTGCGGCCACGTCCCGGCGGCTCGGTTTCGGCGCGGCGGCGGTCGAGGAGCTGGGCGTACGGCTGATCTCCGTGGACCGCCCCGGGCTGGGCGCCTCCGACCCGTCGCCCGGCCGGACGCTCACCGGCTGGGCCGCGGACGTACGGGAGTTCGTCGCACTGCGCGGGCTCTCGGGGCTGCGCGGCGTCGGCTTCTCCCAGGGCGCGCCGTTCGCGCTGGCCTGCGCCGCCGCCGGGCTGTTCACCCGGCTCGCGGTGGTCTCCGGTACGGACGAGCTCGCGGCGCCCGCGTTCGACGCGCTGCTGCCGGACGAGGTGCGGTACCTCACCGAGCGGGCCGCGGCCGACCCGGTGGCCGCCGAGCGCTCGTTCGCCGGCTTCGGCAGCCCGGAGGTGCTGTACGAGCTGGTCGCCGCGGGCAGCGGAGCGCCCGACCGCGCCCTTCTGGAACAGCCCGCGTTCGCCGCTGCCTTCAAGGAGGCGATGACCGAGGGCTTCGCGCCGGGTCCGGCGGGGTATGCGCGCGACACGCTGCTGGCCATGAGCCACTGGCCGTTCGATCCCGGGGTGATCCGGGTGCCGGTCGACCTCTGGTACGGCGCGCTGGACACCGCCCCCACGCACTCACCGGACCACGGCGCCCGGCTCGCCACCCGTATACGCACCGCGCGACGACACCTCGTACCGGACGCGGGCGGCATGCTCCTGTGGACACATGCCCGTCCCGTCCTCCGGGCGCTGCTCGAGGACTGACGCCGCGGAGCGGCGGACCGCTAGCGGACCTCGTGCGCCGTGCGCCGGTAGGTGGAGCGCCGGTCGTCGATGTCGGCCCAGCGGTCGCCGTACACGTTCTCGGTGATCGCCGGTTCGCGCAGGAACTCGTGCGGGAAGCCGAGCGGTACCGCGCTCACCTCGTCCAGCCGCGCCATCGCGTCGGCGTCCAGTGCCACGTCGACCGCGGCGAGGTTGTCCAGGAGCTGGCTCTCCTTGGTGGCGCCGACGAGCGGGACGATGTTGCCGGGCCGCTGCCGCAGCCAGGCCAGCGCCACCTGGGCCGGGCTCCAGCCGCCCTGTTCGGCGATCTCCAGGACGGCGCTGATGATCGCCTCTTCCTGCTGGCCCGTGCCGTTCTCCGCACTGTTCTCCGTGCCGAGGACGCGCAGTCGGCCGGATTCGCCGCGGCGGTACTTGCCGGTGAGCTTGCCGGCGGCCAGTGGCGCCCATGCGAGTACGGCCAGGTCGAAAGCGCGGGCTTGCGGGAGCAGTTCGCGCTCCGGCGTGCGCTCCAACAGGTTGTAGCGCAGCTGCGACCCGGCGAAGGCGGTCCAACCGCGCAGCTCGGCAAGGGTGTTCGCCTGCGCGATCTCCCAGGCCGGCCAGTCGGACACCCCGACGTAGAGCACCTTGCCGGCCCGCACGATGTCGTCCAGGGCCCGCATGACCTCCTCGACCGGGGTGAAGTTGTCGCGCGCGTGCACCCAGAGGATGTCCAGGCGGTCGGTGCGCAGCCGGTCCAGGCTCGCCTCCACCGACTGCACCAGGTTCTTGCGGTGGCTGCCGCCGGCGTTCACGTCCCCCTTGCGGATGGCGCAGGTGTACTTGCCGGCCAGGACGTACTGGTCGCGGCGGCCGGCGAGCAGCTCGCCGAGGATCCGCTCCGAGCTGCCGTCCGTGTAGTTGTTGGCGGTGTCGAGGAAGTTGCCGCCCGCGTCGGTGTACGTGTCGAGGATCCGCCGGCTGGTGTCCTTGCCGGCGCCCCACCCCCAGTCTTCGCCGAACGTCATGGTGCCCAGGCTCAGTTCGCTCACCCGGAGACCGGTCCTGCCGAACAGTGTGTACCGCATGGCTCCCCCTTTGGTCGGGTCGTGAGCCCGACGCTAGGAGCTGGAGCGCGCTCCAACGCAACCTTCACGCGCCGTGCGGTACGGCGCCCACGCCTTCACTCCGCTCCCGGTCGCTCACTCCGCCCCCAGCACCACCGTTCCGGACGAGCAGAACCACCCACCGGTGCCCGAGGCGACCGCGAGACGCGGCAGCCGGCCGCCCGCCTTCCGTACCTGACGGCCCTCGCCGGCCTCGCCGCGCAGCTGCCGCACCGCTTCGACCAGCAGAAACAGCCCGCGCATACCGGGATGGCAGGCGGCGAGGCCGCCGCCGTCGGTGTTCGTCGGCAGCGCGCCGTCCCGGAGCAGCCGCCCCTTCTCGACGAACGCGCCGCCCTCGCCCTTCGCGCAGAAGCCGAGGTCCTCCAGCGTCACCAGCGTCATGTAGGTGAACGCGTCGTAGATCTGGGCGAGGTCGATCTCGTCCGGGCGCACGCCCGCCCGCTCAAAGGCCAGCCGCCCGGAGACGGCGGCCGGCGAGACGGTGAAGTCGTCCCACTCCGACATCGCGGTGTGCGAGACGGCGCTGCCCGAGCCGAGCACCCAGACCGGCGGCCGGGCCAGGTCCGGTACCCGGTCCTCGGCGACCAGCAGGACCGCGCAGCCGCCGTCGGAGCGGACGCAGCAGTGCAGCTTGGTGAACGGATCGGCGATCATCGGCCCGGACAGCACGTCGTCGGTGGTGATCGGGTCCCGGTACATCGCGTCAGGATTGGCCGCCGCGTTGGCGCGCGCCTGAACGGCGACCTCGGCGAGCTGTTCCAGTGTCGTGCCGTACTGGTGCATGTGGCGGCGCGCGGCCATCGCGTACTTGGCTATCAGGGTGTGGCCGTAGGGCACTTCGAACTGCAGGGGGCCGCGGGCCCCGAAGGAGAGGTCGGCGGTGCGGCGCCGCGCCTTGAGGTCGGCGCGCGCGGTCGAGCCGTACACCAGCAGGACCGCGTTGGCATGGCCCGCGGCGATCGCGTCGGCGGCGTGCGCGGCCATGACCTCCCAGGTGGAGCCGCCGACGGAGGTGGAGTCCACCCAGGTGGGGCGGAGTCCCAGGTACTCCGCGACCTCGATCGGGGTGAGCGTGCCGAGCCCGGCGGAGGCGAAGCCGTCGATCACCGAGCGGTCCAGCCCGGAGTCGGCCAGCGCGCGGCGGGCGGACTGTGCGTGCAGGGCGTAGGGGGTGGCGTCGTCGACGCGTCCGCAGTCGGCCAGCGCCACTCCGGCGACGGCGACCCTGCGCGTGCCTGACGGAGGAGTCGTACCGGTCCCGGTAGTCATGAATCTGACGGTACATCAGATAAACGCGTAGGGGCAGGGCGTATCCGTGGTCGGAGGCAAGCCGTATCCCGTAGTGACGAGCCGCCCTACGGGGAGCGCACCCTGTCCGGATACGCCTCGGGCACCGTCCGGCTCTCCGTGGGAGTCCGGGCGGTGCCCGAGGCGTATGCAGATATGGCAGGACGAAGGGCGGGCCGGCAGGGGGCGCGAGCGCGGCAGGACGTGTGCGGTCCTGGCGGCGCGTCGTACCGGGGGCGGCGGTCGCTCGCCGCGCCCCGGCTACTTGGCGGGCTTCTTGCCCGTCACGCCGAGATGGACGAGCAGCGCGAGGTTCGGCTTGAGCTCGGCCTGCTTGACGCCCCAGCTGGTGAAGCCCTTCTGGTGACCGGCGACCGCGGCGAGCATGGCGACCAGCGAGCCGGCCATCGCCGCGGGGCTGACCTCCTTGTCCACCTTGTTCTTGGCCTGGAGCTCCTTGATGGAGTCCGTAAGGGAGTTGGTGACGGCGTTGAGGATCTTCATGCGGATCTTGTAGAACCGCTTGTCGCCCTCCGCCGCGCCGAGGTCGACGACGCGCAGGATCGCGTCGTGCTTCCGCCAGAAGGAGAGGAAGCCGTCGACCAGCTCCTCGGCCGTCTGCCGGCCCGACTTGCCGACCCAGGAGCGCCCGGCGACCAGTTCGGTCAGGCTCGCGCCCTCCTTGGCCATCTCCTCGGCGATCTCGAGAACGGCGCCTTCGACGTCGGGGAAGTACTGGTAGAACGTCGCGGGGGAAGTGCCCGCCTTGCGTGCGACGTCGATGACCTTGACGTCCCGGTAGGGGGACGAACTGAGCATCTCGCTGAGGCAGTCGAGGAGCTTCTGCCGGGTCGCCTGCCCGCGGCGGCCGGCGACTCTGCCGTCGACGGTTCGAACTTGTCCTGTCATGCCGTCAGCTTACCGAGGGGTGATCGGAGCGCGATTTGGCTGCCTGCAAATGGGGATGGGGCGAATCGGGCCGGAAATGGGCTTTCGCCGCACGGTTTCGGGGGCTCTGATCCATCTCGGCGGCACTGGCCTGATCAAGTGAATCATCTTATCAACAGCCTGTGGACAACTTCGGTGGACAACCGCCCGGGGGTATGTGCGAGGGGTCTGCGCAGGGCTGCGTGGGGAGGTCGGTACGGAGGCGTGCGCGGCGGTACGCGCCGGGCGCGCGCCGGAAAGCCCGGCTACTTTGTCCGTATGACGGCTTTTGCGGAGGGTGCCCCCTGCTGGGCGGACGCGATGCTGCCGGACCTCGAAGCGGGCAAGCGCTTCTATGGGGAGCTGTTCGGCTGGACCTTCTCGGACAGCGCCCCCGAGTTCGGCGACTACACGACGGCCCTGCTCGACGGGCGCAAGGCCGCCGGCCTGCTGCCCAAGAAGGACGGCCGGATGCCCACCGTATGGGGCGTCTACTTCGCGACGTCCGACCTCAACGGGACCGTCGCCAAGGTCCGGGAGGTGGGCGGCCAGGTGATCTCCGACGGCACGCCGCTCGGTGACCTGGGCACGATGATGCTGGGCGTCGACCCCGGTGGCGCGGTCTTCGGCGCCTGGCAGGCCGGCCGGCACCAGGGCTTCGAGGTGCAGGCCGAGCCCGGCGCGTACGCATGGATGGGGCTCAGCACGCGCGCCCCGGAGGCGGTCGACGCCTTCTATGGGGACGTCTTCGGCTTCGAAGGGGTGACCGAGGGGCCGATGACGAGTCCCACGTTTCTGCCGTGGCGGATCGCCGGGGTGGAGCGCGAGATCGGCTGCCGGATCGTGCTGGACGCGCGGGCGCCGGCCGAGCTGCCGGCGCACTTCACCGTCTTCTTCCTGGCCGAGGAGATGGAGGCGGCCCTGCGGACGGCGGTCCGGCAGGGCGGCAAGGTCCTCAGCGAGCCCCAGGGGACGCCCGGCGGCCCCCTCGCGCTGGTCGTCGACAATCAGGGGGCGGCCTTCGGGCTGATGGCGCCGAAGTAGGGACGGAAGTAGGGACAGGGGAGACGGGCATAAGTCGTCACCTCGGCCCAAAACGGTCCTCCTCTTGCGAAGTAGGCGTACCGATCCGCCAATTAGTTCGTGGTCATGGCCCCCGAATGCCGTTCGGCACAGCAGAATTGGGAAGAGGCTGCTCCCGCTGCCGGGCCGCGGGCGGCGCGGCCCGGCAACGGGTCCGCGGGCTCGGCGGCAGGCCGGTGAGCGCGCGGGACAGAACAGTACATACGGGGATGGGAATGGCGACGACGGACCGCACACCGGGGCACGGACCGGCGTCCGAGGAGGGCCGGCAGGTGCGCCGGGCCGTGACGTCGGCCACCCGGTGGTCATCGGACATATGTGCGGTCGGCGCATGAACGGGACCCGACGTGCTCCCGTATGCGGGGTGTAACGGCAGGTAACGAGCCCTGCGTGTACCGCCCGGCGGGACACGGGACACGACGGGAAGCCCCCGGGTTCGCAACCGTCGGCTTCGCCAGGAAGAATCAGCATGCGTACGGCCGAATCGGCCAGGCGGTGAGACGCTGCTCGGGGCAGTGGCTCTCGGCGGCTCTTGGCTTTTGAGGGTCTCTTTGACGCCCCACGGGGAGGTGGCAGGCAAGTGGTGGAGCAGCTGACGCAGCACGATCCCCGGCGGATCGGCCCGTTCGAGGTGCTCGGCCGTCTCGGTGCCGGCGGTATGGGGCTGGTGTATCTCGCGCGTTCGGCGTCCGGCCGGCGGGTGGCGATCAAGACGGTCCGTACCGAGCTCGCCGAGGACCAGCTGTTCCGGGTCCGCTTCACGCGCGAGGTGGAGGCGGCGCGCGCGGTCAGCGGCTTCTACACCGCCGCGGTGGTCGACGCCGATCCGCGCGCCGCGGTGCCCTGGCTGGCGACCGCGTACGTCCCCGCTCCCTCCCTGGAAGAAATAGTCAATGAGTGCGGGCCGCTGCCGGCCCAGGCGGTGCGCTGGCTGGCGGCCGGCGTCGCCGAGGCCCTGCAGTCCATCCACGGCGCGGGCCTGGTGCACCGCGATCTGAAGCCGTCGAACGTGCTGGTCGTCGAGGACGGTCCGCGCGTGATCGACTTCGGCATCGCCAGCGGTGTATCGAACACGCGTTTGACGATGACGAACGTCGCCGTCGGCACGCCGGCGTACATGTCGCCCGAGCAGGCGCGTGACTCGCGCAGCGTCACGGGGGCCAGCGACATCTTCTCGCTCGGCTCCACCCTGGTCTTCGCCGCCACCGGACACGCCCCCTTCCACGGTGCCAACCCGGTCGAGACGGTCTTCATGCTGCTGCGCGAGGGCCCGGACCTGGAGGGCCTGCCGGACGAGCTGCGGCCGCTGATCGAGGCCACGATGCAGATGGCGGCCGAGAACCGCCCCAGCCCCGCGGACCTGCAGTCCCAGCTGGCGCCGCACCTCTTCGGCTCCGGTACCGACGACAGTGGCACGGCCTCGGCCTGGCTCCCGGGGAACGCCGTGGGCCTGATCGAGAGCCGGCGCGGCGGCCGGGTGACGGCCGCCCGGCAGCCCGCCCAGCGCGCCGCGGCCTCCTCGGGGCGCGCAGCCAGGGGCGGGTACTCCGCACAGCCGGAGCGGCCGCCCGCCGCCCCGCCCGTACCGTCCGCGCCGCCCCCGGCGCCGCCCGCCTCCCGGCCCGCGCCGCAGCACCAGGAGAGCGCGCCGATGCCCGCGCCCACCGGAGACCCCGGCTGGGCCGCTTCCGCGGCGGTCGGACCGGGTGCACGCCGGATGGGCGACCCGCGCGGCGGCGCACCGCTCGCGCAGACGGCGCCCACCGGCCCGGTCGCGCCCGCGCCCACCGGTCCCGTCGCGCCCGCGCCGCCCCAGGAGGTGGAGGGCCCGGACGGCTCCGTACGGCTCGGCGGCGCGGTGGCCCCGATAAGGCCCGGTCCCCGGGCGGCGGAAGGTCACGCCCCGCAGGCGCAGCCCGCTCCGACGACGAACTGGGTACGGCCGCCGGCCGGAGTGCAGGCGCCGGGGCCCGCGGGTCCGCCGCCCGCCGTGCCTCCGCAGCCCGCACCGGGCGCGCAGGGCGCCCACGGCGCGGCCGCGGCCGGCGGGCCGGGCGACCCCGCGGCGCAGGGCGGCCCCGGCCGCTGGCGCCCCTGGCGCTTCCGCATGTCCAACGATGTGTGGGGCACCCCGGTCGTCTCCGGTGACCTGCTGTACGTCACGTCCTTTGAGGTGCACGCGCTCGACGTGGCCAGCGGGCGGCGCCAGTTCAAGACCCGCGAGGTCGCCTGGGCGATGGCCGTCTCGGACGGCCGGATCCACGCCTCGGACGGCCCGAGCCTGTACGCGCTGGACGCCGCCGACGGCTCCGAGCTGTGGCGGCTGAACACCGAGGGCTGGGTCTACAGCCTCGGAGTCGACCGCGGCACGGTCGTCACCGGCACCCGCGGCGGCGGCGTACAGGCGTGGGAGGCGGCCAACGGCGAGCTGCTGTGGGAGATCGGCGGCGCGCAGACCGACTTCGAGACCGCCGAGTCCGGCCCCGTCGTCCACGAGGGCACGGTGTACGTCTGGGCGGACGCCCGGCTGAAGGCGCTGGAGGCCCGTACGGGCGCCGAGCGCTGGTCGTACCCGGTCGGGGACGCGGCGTCCTGCGGCGGGGTGCCCGTGCGGCTGCTGACCGCCCCGGACGGCGTGGTCTACGTCGCGGCCGGCACGCGCGTCCTGGCCATCGACAGCAACCGCGGCGACGTCCGCTGGCACTTCGAGGCGCCGGCGGTCTTCCTGGCGCCGCCCGCCTACGCCCCCGGGCCCGCCGTCACCGGCGGCGGCATCTACCTCGCGGACTACCTCGGCACGGTCTACGCGCTGGACGCGAACGACGGCCGGGACCGCTGGCGGATCGCCACCGAGGCGCGCCAGTCGACCGAGCCGGTACTGGTCGCCGACGGCGCGGTACACCTGGGCAGCGGCAACGCCCTGTACACGCTGGACGCGGTCTCGGGCACGCCCCGCTGGCGCTTCCAGGCGGGCGGCGAGGTCATCGGTGCGCCGGTGGCCGCGGACGGCCGGGTGCACTTCGGGTCCGCCGACCACTGCCTGTACACGCTGGACGCGATGGGCGGCCAGCTGCGCTGGAAGCTGGCGACCGGCGGCGAGATCACCGGTACCCCGGTGGCCGCGGCCGGCGTCGTCTACGCCTGCAGCAAGGACCGCTGCGTGTACGCGCTGGACGCCGCGAAGGGCACGGGGCAGGCGCGGCGCTCCTAGGGCCGCGCCTGTGTTCCGGCCGAGAGGCTGAGCCTGCGTTCCGTTAGCGCTCCTCGGGCGGGCGGTCCCGTCCGGGCTTCCGGTCGCCGCCGAGCACGGGCGGCAGCGGCTGCGTACGGTCGGCCGGCGCGGGCGGGTGAGGGTGCGCGTCCTCGGTCGGCGGCTCGTTCCGGTACGGGTCCTGGCCCTGGTCCTGGCCCTGGTACGGGCCCTCGTTCCGGTACGGACCCTGGGGCGGGGCCGTCGGCGTACCGGCCGGCGGGGTCGTGCCGTCGTGCGTCGTCGGGGGCCACGGCTCGCGTCCGGGGTCGTCGGCCGAGGACCCGCCGGCGCCCGGCCACTGGACGGTCTGCTGAGCGGGCTGCTGTTCGTACGGAATGTGCGGCGGCTGTCCGTAGGGGCCGTTCGGCTGCTGTCCGTAAGGGGCGTCCGGACGCGTCGCATACGGGGGCTGGTCCGGCTGTCCCTCATAGGCGTACGGCGCGCCTCCGGGCTCGCCGTCGTACGCGTACCGCTCGTCGGGCTCTGCTCCATACGGGGCGGGCGCGTACTCCTCCTCGCGCTCCCGCGCCTTGCGGCGCCGTACGGCCCGGCGGCCCCTCATCAGCAGCGCGCCCAGCAACAGCAGGACGCCACCGCCCAGCGCCACCGCCACTCCGAGGCCCAGGCCGCGGCCCCCGCTCCCCACGGTGAGGCTGCCGGCCGCCTGCCCCTGCCGGACCATCCACAGGACGGTGAAGCCCAGCACGACCAGCCCTGCCAGCGTGATCACCAGGCGGGACCGCAGCACCACG
This sequence comes from Streptomyces sp. NPDC053542, assembly GCF_044544685.1. Taxonomy (NCBI): domain Bacteria; kingdom Bacillati; phylum Actinomycetota; class Actinomycetes; order Kitasatosporales; family Streptomycetaceae; genus Streptomyces; species Streptomyces sp. NPDC053542. The sequence goes on along the minus strand of NZ_JBITXL010000006.1, from coordinate 310,129 downwards.
CCGATCAGTGTCAGCACGGCCGCGGCCAGCATCGGCAGCAGGAGTGAGCGCATGACGTCGGCGCCGCTGCCGGTGATCCCGTTGAAGAGGTCCGCGATGCGGATGTCCGCACCGTGACGGCCGTCGTACCAAGGACGGAAGGGGCTCCATACGGCGGCCGCCGCTCCGATGAGGGCGATCAGAGAGCCGATTACGTTGCGCACCACAAGCGTTGCCTCGCTTCGCATCGTCCTGATGCCTCCACAGCCGACGCTACGCCGTGCCGCCGCGGGCCGCCACGGCAATCCGGGCCCGGTATCGTGACGTGCGCTCGTCAACGAATCGGGGGATCTCATGGCACGCCGTCATCTGCGGCTCACGGCCGTCGTGGCCTTTGTTCTGCTCTCGCTCACCGGCTTCCGCCCGCACGGCCACAGCAGCCACGGGGGCAGCAGCGGTGGCGGCGGCTGCAGCGCCCACTCCAGCAGCAGCGGCTACCACGGCAGCAGCAATCACTACGACGACGATGACGATGACGACGACTACTCGGGCAGTGGCGACTCGACGTACGACCCGTATGCCGAGCGGCGGGGCAAAGTCGTCGGCTGTGTCAGCGACGACCGGGACGCGGCGAAGCCCGGGGCCAAGGTGGAGCTGGTGGTCGAGGACCCGAACGAGGACGTGACGGTCACGGTCGAGTTCCGCGGCGCCGACCGCACGACTGTGGACACCGCGCGCGTCACCGTCAATCCGTATATGGATGCCCTCTACGGGTACGACTCGTCGGAGGACACCGTGGTCGCCATTCCGATGGCCCACCCCGCCCGTGCCGGCAAGGTCACCGACTGCGTGCTCACCGGCCTGCGCTGAGCCATCACCGCATCCGGTACTCCTTTCCGCGCTCTCCGAAGAGCTCCGCCTGTCGCTCCGTCGGCAGGTTGCCCAGCGCGATGAGGTGCGGGGCGTGTGCCAGGGCCTGGCTGCGGGCCGCCTCCTTCGCCGACCACAGGGCCCGTACGGTGCCCTGTACGGCCTCCGTGGGCTGCGCCGCCACGGTCTCGGCCGCGCGCAGGGCGGCCGGCAGCGCCTCGCCCGCCGGCGTCAGTTCGGAGACCAGTCCCACCTCATGCGCGCGACGGGCGCCGAGCCGCTCGGCGGTGCCCATCAGAGCGAGCCGGGCGATCTCTCCGTACGGCATCCGCTGCGCCATGAGGACCGACTCGTACGCACTGACCATCCCGTAGGTCGTGTGCGGGTCGAAGAACGTCGAGGTCTCGGAGGCCACGATGAACTCGCACTCGCCCAGCAGGTAGAACGCGCCGCCGCAGGCCATGCCGTCGACCGCGGCGAGCACCGGCTTCCACAGATCGGCCGCCTTGGGGCCGATGCGGAGCAGCGGGTCGTCGAGGGAGTACGGGGATGCGGGCTGCGGCACGTCCACCGAGCGGTCCACGCCGGTGCAGAAGGCGCGGCCGCCAGCGCCGGTGACGACCGCCGCGCGCACGGTGTCGTCGAAGCGCAGGGCACGCCAGGCGCCCGCCAGTTCCCCGGCGGTCGCCAGGTCGATGGCGTTGAGGCGGCCGGGCCGGTCGAGGGTGATCAGGGCGACGCCCTCGGCGGCCCGGGTGTCGACGCGTACGGTCACGGGCGCTCCAGCAGCCACCGGGGCACGGTCACGCCGTCCGCCATCTCGTGGAACGTCACCTTCACCGCCGCGCCGATGCGGATCCGTTCCGGGGGTACGGAGTTCAGCGCGGCGTCCGGCGCGCTGACGAGGTTGCCGACCAGCCGGATGCGCGGCGCTTCGGCCAGCTCCACGACGATGGCGTTGTACGGCGCGAGGGCGGCGTACGCGGGCAGCAGCGGCGGGTGCGGCAGGACGTAGGACCAGATGCGGCCGCGGCCGGACATCCGCCGCCACTCGCTCGCGAAGGACTGGCAGTGCGGGCAGCAGGGGCGGGGCGGAAAGCGCGGTTCGCCGCAGTCGGCGCAGGCTTGGACGCGCAGTTCGCCGCGTGCCGCGTACGCCCAGAACGGCGCGCCGTCGTCGTCGGGGACGGGGAGCAGGAAGCCGTCGGCGGGGTCGGGGCGGCCGTTGCCGGGGATCGGCCGGCCGTCGGCGGGGGCCGAGTCCGCGGCGGGTTCCGCGGCGGTCGTCGCGGAGTTATCCACAGGCGTGGCGGACGCGGTGCGGTTGTCAGTGGCGGCTGTCACACTCGGTTTCATGAATTTCACGGACGGTCAACTCCTCAGCAAAAGCGCGGAAGTCGGGACGCCCTCGCCCGCGGTGACGAGGCAGGTCGTGGCGTCGGGCACCTGCGCGGTGCTGGTGCCGCGCAGCTGCTTGACGCCCTCGGTGATCAGGTTGAAACCGTGGACGTATGCCTCGGAGAGGCCACCGCCGCCGGTGTTCAGCGGGAGGCGGCCGCCGATCTCCAGGGCGCCCTTCTCGGTGAAGGCCGCGCCCTCGCCCCGCCCGCAGAAGCCGTAACCCTCCAGGGAGAGCGGTATGAGCGGGGTGAAGGCGTCGTAGATCTGCGCGACGTGCACGTCCTGCGGGCCGAAGTCGGCGGACTTCCACAGGTGCCGGGCGGCGGTCCAGGCGGGCCCGGTGAGCGGGTCGTCGTTCCAGTAGTTGACCATGCCGTGGTGCTGGGCGGGCAGGCCCTGGGCGGCGGCGTGGACGTAGACGGGGGTGCGGCGGCAGTCGCGGGCGCGCTCGGCGGAGACCAGGACGCAGGCCAGCGCGCCGTCGGTCTCCAGGCAGTTGTCGAAGAGGCAGAGCGGCTCGCTGATCCAGCGGGAGGTCATGTACATCTCGCGGGTCAGCGGCCGGTCGTACATGACCGCCGCCGGGTTCTGGTTGGCGCGGTTGCGGCAGGCCAGCGCGACGTTGAAGAAGTGGTCGCGGGTGGCTCCGTACTGATGCATGTAGCGACGGGCGAGCATCCCGATCTCGTCGGCCGGGCGGAGCAGGCCGAAGGGGCGGGTCCATTGAGCGGGGGTGGGGAGTTGAACGGCGGTGTTCTTCCAGGGGCGGGGGCCGGAGCCGCGCTTGCGCGAGCGCCAGGCGACGCCGACGGTGGCCTGACCGGTGGCGATGGCGGCGGCCAGATGCGCCACGGTGGCGCAGGAACCGCCGCCGCCGTAGCCGGCCTTGGCGAAGAAGGTGACGTCGCCCGCGCCGATGGCCTTGGCGACCTCGACCTCGTCGGTCTCCTCCATGGTGTAGGAGGCGAAGGCGTCGACCTCCGAGGGGGCGATGCCGGCGTCGGCCAGGGCGGCCGTGATCGCGCGGCAGGCCAGCGTCTTCTCGGACTCGGGAAGGCGTTTGGCGAAGGGTGTCTGTCCGATGCCGGCTATCGCCGTAGCGTCCTTGAGGGTCGCCCCCATCGCCACCTCCGTGGTCGGTCGTCCGGCCGGTCGTCCGTACTGACAGCCGAGGAGGCTACCGCTAATCTGACGACCAGTCAGCTAACTGGCACAGGGTTCTCCCGGCCGGTACGCGCCGCACGGCCCCCGGGCGGGCTCCCGGACACCGCCTGCGGCCCGCCCCGGCGCCGGGGGAGAAAGGCAGGCGCGATGCCCGGCGAGGTGCGGCGGCAGAGTGACGGCATGGAGGGCGAGCCGTCCGATCCGCGGGCTGATCTGGAGTTCGGGTCCATTCCGCGGTTGGTGCGGGCGGCGGCCGCTCGGTACGGCGGGCGGGAGGCGGTGGTCGAGGGGCGGGCCCGCGTCTCGTACGAAGAGCTCGGCGCGCGGGTCGAGCGCGCGGCCGCGGCCTGCGTCGCCGCCGGTGTCGCGCCCGGCGACCGGGTGGCGGTCTGGGCGCCGAACACCGCGGACTGGATCGTCGCCGCGCTCGGCGCGGTGTCGGCGGGCGCGGTCCTGGTGCCGGTCAACACCCGCTTCAAGGGCGCCGAGGCCGCCGACGTCCTGCGCCGCACCCGCGCCCGGCTGCTCTTCGTCACCGGCACCTTCCTCGGCACGTCGTACGTCGCCTCGCTGCGCCGGGCCACCGCGGACGGCACGGGGCGCGGCCCGTTGCCGGGCCTGCCGGACCTGCGGGACGCGGTGGTGCTGGCCGACGACGCGCCCGTCGGGTTCCGCACATGGCGGGAGTTCCTGGCCGGGGGCGACCAGGTGCCGGCCGCGGCCGTACGGGAGCGCGCGGACGCCGTGGCGCCCGACGCCCCCTCGGACATCGTCTTCACCTCGGGCACCACGGGGCGGCCCAAGGGCGCCGTGATCACCCACGCCCAGACGCTGCGCGCGTACGGCGTCTGGAGCGAGCTGGCGGGGCTGCGGGAGGGGGACCGCTATCTGATCGTCAACCCGTTCTTCCACACCTTCGGCTACAAGGCGGGCGTGCTGGCCTGTCTGCTGCGCGGCGCGACGATGGTCCCGCAGCCGGTGTTCAGCGCCGACACCGCGCTCGCCAACATCGCCGCCGAGCGGATCACCGTGCTGCCGGGGCCGCCGTCCCTGCACCAGCAGCTGCTGGACCATCCCGCGCGCGCTCGGCACGACCTCTCGTCGCTGCGGCTGGTGGTGACCGGCGCCGCGGTGGTGCCGCTGCAGCTGGTCGAGCGGCTGCGCGGGGAGCTGGGGATCGCCACGGTACTGACCGCGTACGGCCTGTCGGAGAGCTCCGGGGTGGTCACGATGTGCCGGCGCGGCGATCCGCCCGAGGTGATCGCCGGTACGTCGGGCCGGGCGATACCGGACACCGAGGTGCGGGTGGTCGACGCCGAGGGCCGCGTGGTGCCCCCGGGCCGGCCCGGCGAGGTGCGGGTGCGCGGCTATCACGTGATGACGGGCTACTTCGAGGATCCCGAGGGCACCGCCCGCGCTGTCACTCCGGACGGCTGGCTGTGCACGGGGGACGTGGGGGTGCTGGACGAGGCGGGCAATCTGCGGATCACCGACCGGATCAAGGACATGTTCATCGTCGGCGGGTTCAACGCCTACCCGGCCGAGATCGAGCAACTGCTCCTGCGCCACCCGGACATCGCCGACGCCGCCGTGATCGGGATACCGGACGCCCGGCTGGGCGAGGTCGGCCGGGCGTATGTGGTGCGGCGTCCCGGCGCGACCGTGTCGGCGGACGAAGTGCTCGTCTGGTCGCGCCGGGAGATGGCCAACTACAAGGTGCCCAGGGAGGTGATGTTCCTGCCCGAGCTGCCGCGGAACGCCGGCGGCAAGGTCCTCAAGGAGAGCCTGCGCTCAGTGGCCACCGGCGCCAGCCCGGCCACCGGCAGTCCGTTCACCGGTCGTTGAGGCGGACCGGGAGGGACTGCAGGCCGTTGCCGATGAACGAGCCGGTGGCCCGCAGTTCGGACGCGGGCACGGCCAGTTCCAGGTCCGGGAAGCGGTCGAAGAGCGCCGGCAGCGCGGTGCGGGCCTCCATACGGGCCAGCGGCGCGCCCAGGCAGAAGTGCACCCCGTGCCCGAAGGCGAGGTGCTCCCGGTCGGGACGGCGCAGCTCGAAGGAGTCGGCGTCCGCTCCGTGCCGCTCGGGGTCCCGGCCGGCCGCGGCGTAGGCGGCGAGGATCGGGTCGCCCTGCCGGATGACCGTGCCGTCCGCCAGCGGGATGTCCTCGACGGCGTACCGCAGCGGCAGGTTGGCGATGCTGGGCGCCCAGCGCAGCGTCTCCTCGATGACGTCGTCCCAGCCGGCCTGCCCGGAGGCCAGCAGGGCGCGCTGCTCGGGGTGGGTGAGCAGGGCGTGGACGGCGTTGCCGATGAGGTTGACGGTCGTCTCGTAACCGGCGCCGATGACCAGCAGGAGGGTGTCGAGCAGTTCCCGTTCCTCCAGCCGGGAGCCGTCGTCGTCCCGGGCGGAGACCAGCACGCTGGTCATGTCGTCGCCGGGCTCCCGCCGCTTCAGGGCGATCAGGTCGCCCAGTACCGCGGCGATCTTCGCGGCGGTCGCGGACGCCTGCTCCGGGGTGGCGGAGGTGTCCATGACCTCGTCGATGACCGCGCCGACCTCGACCCGGGACTCCTCGGGAATGCCGAAGAGTTCGCAGATCATCCGCATCGGAAGGGGGTGCGCATAGGAAGAGATCAGATCGACCGGCTCGCCGGCGGGCGCCGCCTCCAGGTCCGCCATCAGCTCCTTGGTGATCCGCTCGACGCGCGGGGCCATCGCCTCGGTGCGCCGACCGGTGAACGCCGGTGCCACGAGCTTGCGCAGCCTGCGGTGGTCGGCGCCGTAGGCGGTGAACATGTTCGTGACGCCGACCCAGGACTGCAGCCAGCTGTCGTGGTGTTCGCCGTTCCGCCAGGCGGGCCAGTGCTGCCGCGGGTCCTTGCTCACCCGGTCGTCGGCGAGCAGCCGCTTGAGCAGGCCGTGGCCGCCCACCGACCAGGCCCGTATGCCGCCGGGCAGTTCGACGAGCGCTGCGGGGCCTATCGCGCGGAGGCGGGCGGCCTCGCCGGGGAGGTCGGTGCCGGCCGGGTCGATGGCGACGGGCTGCTGTCCCATGGAGTAGCTCCTGCCTGGTCGGGAGTGAGGGGGGTGAAGCGGGCCGGGAGCGCGGCCAGCGCGCGGTGGAAGGCGCCGACCCGCCACTCCAGCTGATCGAAGGGCACGGTGAGTTCGATGTCGGAGAGCCAAGCGGTGAGCCGCTCGATGGCGGTGGTCGCGATGAGCAGCGCGGTGTTGCGTACGGGGCAGGCGTGCGGCCCCGCTGCCCAGGACAGGTGCGCGCCGCCGCCCGCGCCGGGCTGCTCCAGCGGGACGGTGCCGAACTGCGCGTTGGCCGCGGCGTACGAGACCATCGTGAGCTGGCCCGCGCGGATCCAGGTGCCGTGGAAGAAGACGTCCCGGCGGGGGAAGTGGGCCGAGTAATTGCCGAGCGGCGGGTCGTTCCACAGCACGTCGTTGATGGCGTCGCGCGCGGTGAGCGCGCCGCCGGACAGGGTGCTGTAGTAACGGTCGTCGGAGAGCATGCGGGCGAGCGCGTTGCCGATGAGGTTGGTCGTCGGCTCGTGCCCGGCGCCCATGGTGAGGACGATCTGGTGGATCAGTTCCTCGTCGGTGAGGCCCGCGGGGTGGTCCATGAACCAGGAGGTGAGGTCGGGGCCGCGGCGCTCCTTCTTGGCGGCGACCAGCTCCATGACGTAGCGCGTGAAGTCCTCGTTGGCCCTGGCCGCTTCCTCGGGGCTGCGGCCCTCCAGCATCCCGGCGAGCGCGGAGATCAGCCGGTCGCTGTAGGAGTCGGGGAGCCCGAAGACCCGGTTGAAGATCATCAGCGGCAGCACGCGCGCGTACTGGGTGATCAGGTCGGCCCGGCCCTCGGCGCCGAACCGGCTGATCAGCGTGTCGGCCGCGCCCTGCACGTAGCCGCGCAGCTCGTACGGTTCGAGCAGGGCGAAGCTGTCGGTGATCACCTTGCGGTAGCGGTCGTGCGCCTCGCCGTCGCTGAAGAACACGTTGGGCCGCCAGGCGAGCATCGGCATGACCGGGGAGTCCTGGCGCACGGTCGGCATCCAGGCGCGGGAGTCCTTGGACCAGGTGGCGTCGTCGTTCAGCAGTTCCAGCGCCGCGCGGTAGTCGGTGACCAGCATCGCGGGCACGCCCGGCGCGATCTCGACCTGCGCGACGGGCCCCTGGCGCCGCAGCACGGCGTAGATGCCGTGCGGATCGGCCGCGAAGTCCGGCCCGTACAGCCGCACGGCATCCTGCGCCGGTGCGTAGGGCGCGGCGTGCGGGGAAGCCGGCGGAGCCGGTTCCTGTGCGGCGTGCGCGGACGGCGGAGGAGCCGGTTCGGTGGCCGGGTGGGCATGGGCGGGGCAGCCCGGGGGCGGCATGGCCCCGGGCCGGTGGGGGGAGGTCACGGGTTCTCCATGGGCGTGTGGTCCAGGACGTGTCCGACGAGGGCGATCAGCGCGTCGAGCGACTGGTCGCGGTCGCGGGCGTCGCACAGCACCAGCGGGGTGTCCTCGTGCAGATCGAGGTGGTCGCGCAGGGTCTCGACGGAGTGGTCGGGAGCGTCGGGGAAGGTGTTGACCGCCACCGCGTAGCGCAGCCCGGCCTCCTCGATGATGTCCATGACCTCGAAGGAGTCGGCCAGCCGCCGGGTGTCGGCCAGTACCAGCGCGCCGACCGCGCCGCGCGCGATGTCCTGCCACAGCGGCCGGAACCGCTTCTGGCCGGGCGTGCCGAAGAGGTACAGCACGAGGTCGCCCGCGAGCGTGATCCGCCCGAAGTCGATGGCGACGGTGGTCGTGGTCTTCTCGCGGACCCCGGCGAGGTCGTCGACGAACGCGCCGGTCTGCGTCATCACCTCTTCGGTGTGCAGCGGCGGGGTCTCCGACAGGGCCCGGATGAACGTGGTCTTGCCGACCCCGAAGGGCCCCGCGACCAGCAGCTTCACCAGGGTCTGGTCGGTACCGGACAGGTACATGGCGCCGGCGTCGGCGCCCTCGGCGGTGCTGTGCGTGCCGCCCGCCGCGCCGGGGCCCGAGAGTGCTGCGCTAGGACTTGAGAGTGCGGAGTCCATCGAGGACCCTCTCCAGAATCTGCCGGTCGATCTGCTCGGCTTCGGGGATGGGGGAACGGGCGTGCAGGTGCCCGGCGTCGACCAGGTCGGCCACCAGTACCTTCACGACGCTGACCGGCAGCCGCAGGTGGGACGCGGTCTCGGCGACGGTCAGCGCGCCCGGCCGCAGCAGCGCGAGGACGCGGAGCGCCTCGGGGCGCAGCCCGGCGGGCGCGGTGACGGTCGCGCCGTACAGGACGGTGAGCCGGTCCAGGGTGTTGCGGCTGGGGCGGGCGCGGCCGCCGGTCGCCAGATAGGCCGGTACGAGACGCCGGTTGCTCTGGCGGGGCGTCATGCGGGCGAACCCGCTTCCCGCGGCGGCGAGCCCATCGCCTTCGCGCCCAGCGTGGCGACCTGGACCTGCATCTGGTGGGAGACCACGCCCATGTTGACGTCGGGTCCCGCGAAGACCGCGAGGCAGGTGTTCTCGCCGGCCGGGATGGCGATCACCCAGCCCTCCGCCGACTCCACGACGGTCTGCCGCAGCCGGGCGTCGTCCTGGCCGGCGAACGCGGCGGTCACGGCGCGGCCCGCACCCTGCAGCGCCGACATCATGGCGGCCACGCCCTCGGCGGCCTCGCGGGCGAGGCCGGGGGAGGAGCCTTCGATGAAGCCGTCGCCGGAGATGACGGCCGCGTGCAGGACGTGCGGCAGCTCCAGCAGCGGTGCCAGCACCCAGGACTGGTCCTGTGTGACGCGGCGGCGGACAGGGGTGCTCATCCTTGGTCGTTCCCTTCGGGGCGCGGGGTTCGGTACTCGGCTTCGGCCCGCCCGGAGAGGGTGCCGCTCTGCAGGGCGGCCCAGCGGGTGGCGGACTCCTCTGGACTGCGCTCGGCGACGGGTTCCGTACGGGGGAGGGGGCGCTCGGGCTCACCGACGGGCCGGCGCCGCCGGCGACGCGGGAGCCCGTCGTCGGACGCGGAATCGGGCGCGTGCGCGGGCTCGGCCTCCGGCGTGTAAGCGGGCGCGGGCTCCGGCGTACGGGCAGGCTCGGCCTCGGGCGCGCGAGCGGGCGTGTGCCCCGCGCCAGCCGCCGGAGCCGCGGCCGCTGGCCCCACAGCCGTCGGCGTCGCGGCCACGGGCTCCGGCGACGGCGCGCCCCCCGACAGGCTCTGCGACATGCCCCCCGACACGCCCGTCGGCACCCCCAGCGGTGTCGAGTGCGCGTGCAGCATCTGCGGCGGCAGCGGGGCCATGGCCGACATCGGCTGTGCGGTCTCGTCCAGCAGTGTCAGGAGCGGATCGCCCGGGATGTAGATGACGGCCCGGACGCCGCCGTACGGCGAGGACTCGACGTGCACCGTGAAGCCGTACTGGCGCACCAGCTGCCCGACGGCGGCGAATCCGGACCGCGGCGGGTCGCCCAGCTCCGTGAGCAGCACCTGCTCCCCGCCGCTCAGCAGCCGCGTCGCGTACGCGATCTCGTCGGCGTGCATGCCGATGCCGTAGTCGTCGACGATGACGGACGCGCCGCGGTTGCCCTGCTGGAGCGTGACGGCGACGGGCAGTTCGTGGTGGGAGTGGTGGAGCGCGTTGGCCAGCAGCTCGGTGAGCGCGATCGCGACCGGCTCGACGGCGCGCGCGACCACGCCCACCGGGTCCCGCAGCAGATTGCTGACCTGGACGCGCTCGTACCCGCGCAGCCGCGACATCGCGCCGACGACGAGGTCGGCGAGGTGCGAGTCCTCGCGGGTCAGTCCCGGCCAGGCGCCGCAGACCACGCCGGTGGTCTGCACCCGGCGCAGCGCCTGTTCGTTGAGGAAGTCGGCCTGCAGCAGGTCCTGGGCGACGGCCTGGTCGTCGTACCGGTGCTGCATCTCCTGGAGCAGCGTCTGCAGCCGGTACAGCAGCGCCTGGATGGTGGTCGTGGCGCCGCGCATCGTGGCCTGCGCCGCCTCGTCGACCCGGGTCCGTTCCTTTCCGACCGCCTGCGTGAGCTGGTCCATCGCCGCGGTCAGCGCACGGTCCACGTCGGTCCCCGTGAAGCGGGGGTCGCGCAGGCCGCGGACGGTGACGTGCGGGTGGGCCAGCGAGGTGGCGAGGTCGGGGAGCCGGGCCTCGGCGAGGTGGCGGAGTTCGTCCTCCGTGGCGCGCAGTTGGGCGGCGAGCTCGGTGTGGCCGCGTTCGGCGGCGGAGCTGCGGGCCTCGGCCGTGGCCAGGTGCCGACGCAGGGCCTGGGTGCCCTGCCGCATCCGGACCAGGAAGAAGATCATCACCACCGCGGCGGCCGTTCCCGCGCTCAGGCACCACAACAGTGTCGCCGGTATGGAAGTCATCGAGGTCCTCGTGTGGGGGGTGAACATGGCGACGGCGTACGAACACCTGCTCGCCGCCGCGATGTTACCCACGAAGTGACCTTTTGCGCGGCCGAGTGGGAAAGCGGCATTCCGTGTGGACAAGATCACTCCGTTTCGCCGGCGATCACGTCGGATACACCCGGAATGTCATGTCCCAGTTGTGAACTCCCTTTGCACAGCCGCCAGTTGACACGTCAGTCCGCGTACCACTCCCGCAGTGCGCCCTTCAGTACCTTGCCCAGCGGCCCGCCGCGCGGCAGCTCGGCCGCGATCTCCAGCTGCTCCGGGAGCTTCTGCGTCATCAGTCCGGCCCGGCGCAGATGGTCCGCCAACTCCCCCAGCGTGAGCGCCGATCCGCCCGGATCGGCGAGCGTGACCACCGCGCACACCCGCTCCCCGCGTTCCCGGTCCGGCAGCCCGATCACTGCCGCGTCCGCCACGGCCGGATGGCCCCGCACCAGGTCCTCGACCTCCTGCGCCGAGATGTTCTCGCCCTTGCGGATGATGATGTCCTTCAGTCGTCCGGTCAGCACGAGATGCCCGTCCGCACGCAGAAACCCCAGGTCACCGGTGTGGAACCAGCCGTCCGCGTCGAACGCGGCGGCCGTCAGCGCCGGGTCCGTGTACCCCTGGCAGACCATCGGCCCCTTGAGCGTCACCTCGCCCGGCTCCCCGGCCGGCAGCGCCCGCCCGTCCGGCCCGGCGATCCGCACCTCGGCACCGGCCACCGGCCGCCCCACCGTCCGCGACAGCTGCTCGTCGGTGTCGTACGGGGTGCCCATCGCGATCATCGGGCACTCGGTCATGCCGTACCCGTGCAGCACCTCGCACTCCAGCTCGCGGCCCGCTTCGAAGTACAGCTCCGGCGGCAGCGGCGCGCCCCCGCCGGACAGCAGCCGCAGCGAGGGGATCAGCTTCCCGCCGTGCGCGCGCCGCAGTTTCCCGCCGTCCGCGCATCGCTTGTCGTCGTCCGCACGCCGTTTCCCGTCGTCCGCGCGCCGCCGCGACTCCTCCAGGAACGCCTGGTAGAAGGCGGTGCTGCCGCCCGCCATGGTGACGCCGAGCCGCGCGTACGTGTCCGCGGCCGCGCCCGGCGCGAACGTCTCCAGCACCACCGCCGGAAAGCCGCTCACCAGCATCGCGATGACGTAGTCGGGGCCGGCGATGTGCGCGTACGGGAAGGCGATCGACCCGATGTCCGCCGCCGACATCTCCAGCGCGGTCGCCAGGCCCACACCGCCCGCGATCAGCGACGCGTCCGTGTGCCGCACGCCCTTCGGGTCGGCCGTCGTCCCGGAGGTGTAGTAGATCCACGAGGTGTGCTCCCGCTCGTGGGAGCTCGCCCGCTCCCGCGCGTGCCCCGGCGCGAACTCCGGCAGCCCGGCCGGGTCCCCGTCCGGAAGCCCCGCCCCGCCCCGCACGGTGACCACCCGCGTCCCGTCCGGCGCCGCCTTGCGGGCCATCGCCGTGAAGTCGACGTCCCGCCACACCCCCGGTACCAGCACGAACTCCGCCTCGGAAGCGGCGAGTACGTACCCGACCTCGCGCTCCCGGTGCAGATGGACGATGGGTATCTGCACGGCGCCCAGGCGGGCCAGCGCGAGCGAGGCGAGCACCGTGGAGACCCGGGTGGGCAGCTGCCACGCGACCCGCGTCCCGGCCCCGATGCCCAGCTCCCGGAAGCCGGCCGCGGCGCGCAGCGCCCGCTCGCGCGCCTCCCCGAAGGTGACGGTCCGCCCGTCCGGCTCGTAGAACATGACCGAATCCGCCGACGCGGCGGCCCGGTACTCCACCAGTTCCCAGAGCGTACGTATCCGACCGGACTCATACACGGCGCGCCTCCCGGCAATGGGCGGGACGGGACGGAACGGGATGTGGCGCGACTGTAGCACCGTACCTGACGAAGCGTCAGGTACTACGTCCCGGTCGGTCGTCTCCCGAACACGCCGCAGGGACCGGCCCCGACGGCATCCCCTCCGTGCCGTCGACGCCGGCCCCTGCGATCCCCCGGATGGTGGCTCAGCGGGCCGTGCGCGCGCTCAGTGCTCCAGCTTCGGCTCGGCGATCGGCCGGTGGCTGTCCTGCGGCGCGATCGTGCCGTCGCCGGCGACCGGCCGCTGCCCCTCCTGCGCGGCCAGCACCTCGTCGCCGATGACGGGCCGGTGGCTGTCCATGGTGACGATCTCGTCACCGATGATCGGCCGGTGGCTGTCGAGCGGCCTGATGATGTCCTGGTCGTCGGTCTGCGGAGCCTTCTTCTCGGTGCTCACAGTGATCAACTCCTGTGTGTGGGCGCTTGCGGTCCACCGCCCGGCGACTCCCCCGTGGGTCGCCGGACGGGTGAACCAGGGCCGGACACCATGACGGTGGGGCCGCGTCACCGAGCCGCTTGCCCCCCGAGGCGGCGGTTCGGTACGTAGAAGAGTGACGCGCCGCGATGAACGATCGATAAACGGCGACGATTACCTCGCCGACCTGCGGCGATAACAGGCCGAGCTGCCGGTGGCGGCGCTGCCGAATCCTGGCGCCGGCCTCGCCGGCCCCCGGTGATGTCCGGTCAGGCGACGGCGGCGGGCGAGAGCAGCTGCTGCACCTGGGCGCTCTCCGCCGCTCCGAGGCGCTCGTAGCTGGACAGCGCCTCCTGCCAGCACACCCGGGCCCGCCCGGTGTGCCCGACCTGGCTGAGCGCACGCCCCAGCGTGGTCAGCGCGTTGGCCCGCCAGAGCTCGCCGCCGACGCCGCGCAGCGCGGTCAGGGCCTGCTCGGCATAGTTGGCGGCGCGCGCCGGACGCTGACCCGCGAGGTCGACCTCGGCCAGCCGGAAGTACGTCATGCCCTCCCAGAACGGCTGCCGGCTGTCCTGGAAGATGGTGAGCGCGGCGTTCAGCTGCTGCGCCGCGTCCTCCAGGCGCCCGGCCGCGGTGAAGGCGAGCGCCAGCGCGTACATCCCGTTGGCCAGCCGCCGGGTGGCGCCGATTCTGCGGTAGATCGCGACGCCTTCCTCGGCCAGCTCGATGGCGCTGTCCACCCGGCCGGTGTCCAGGTGGACCCGCGAGAGGTTGCACAGCGCGCTCGCCTCGGACTGCTGGTTGCGGTCGTCGCGGAACGCGGTCAGCGCCTGGCTGAGGTACGCCTCGGCGTCCGCGTGCCGCCCCTGGGCGCCCGCGATGATGCCGCGGTCGTTGGGCGCGTAGGACGAGGAGATCGGGTCGTTCGTCGCGAGCCCGAGGAGCATCGCCGACTTGGCGTGCTCGTCGGCGTCGTCCAGCCGCCCGGCCAGGGTGCGGATGTAGGCGAGCGAGGTGTGGATACGGGCCTGGGCGTGCTGGTCGCCGAGGGCGCGGGCGGCGGCGAGCAGCGTCGTATTGGCCTGGTCGTGCTGGCGCGCGTCGGCGCCGGACTCGGCCAGGTCCTTGGTGAGCAGGAGCAGGTCGGCGGCGCGGCGCACGGTGTCGGCGCCGGTGGACTGCTGGGCGCAGGCCAGCAGACAGCCCGCCTCGCTGAACAGCCACTCCAGCGCCACCGCGCGGTCCTCGAACTCCAGCCCGGGATAGCGCGTGCTCTCCATGTGGTCCACGAGGCGGTCGCCCGGGCGCTCCAGGGCGTACATCCGGGCCGCCGAGGCCAGGTAGAAGTCCAGCAGGCGGGAGAGGGCCGCGGTGCGCTCGGAGGGCGGGTGCTCGTCGCGCTCGGCGCAGGCACGCGCGTAGAGCCGGACCAGGTCGTGGAAGCGGTAGCGGCCGGGGGCCGCCGATTCGAGGAGCGAGGCGTCGACCAGGGACTCGATCAGCTCTTCGGCCTCGTCCACGTCCATGTCCAGCAGCGCGGCGGCCGCGCAGAGCGAGATGTCGGGCCCGTCGGCCAGCCCCAGCAGCCGGAACGCGCGGGCCTGCGCCGGCTCCAGCTGCCCGTATCCCAGCTCGAAGGTGGCCTTCACCGCCAGGTCGCCGGCGCGCAGCTCGTCCAGCCTGCGCCGCTCGTCGGCGAGCTTGCGGGCCAGTACGGACACGGTCCACGTGCGGCGGGAGGCGAGCCGGGAGGCGGCGATGCGGATGGCCAGCGGCAGGAAGCCGCAGGCGCCGACGACGTCCATGGCGGCCTTGCGCTCGGCGCCGACCCGCTCCTCGCCGACGATGCGGGTGAAGAGCGTCAGCGCTTCCTCGGGGCTCATCACGTCGAGGTCGATGAGGTGCGCGCCGGCCAGGTCGATCATGCGGGCGCGGCTGGTGATCAGCGCGGCGCAGCCCTCCGTACCGGGCAGCAGCGGCCGTACCTGGGCGGCGTCCCGCGCGTTGTCCAGCAGCGCGAGCACCCGGCGCCCGGCGAGCGTGGAGCGGTACAGCGCGGCCCGCTCCTCCGTGCCGTCCGGGATGGAGGAGTCCGGTGTGCCGAGCGCACGGAGGAACGCGCCGAGCACGGCCTCCGGCTCGGCGGGGGTGTGGCCCGCGCCCTGCAGGTCGACGTAGAGCTGGCCGTCGGGGAAGTGCTCGCGCGCCGCGTGCGCCACATGGACGGCCAGCGTGGTCTTGCCGACGCCGCCGATGCCGGTGAGCGCGGAGACCGCCATGACGCTGCCCTCGGCCGTGGCGAGCTGCTCGCCGAGCTCCGCGACGAACGCGGCGCGCCCGGTGAAGTCCGCGACGGTGGCCGGGAGCTGCCGGGGGCGCAACACGGTGGGGCCCGCGCCGGCGTGCTCCTCCTCCGGCGGCGGGCTCGGCGCCTCCAGGCCGGCGTCGGCCCGCAGGATGCGCTGGTGCAGTTCGGCGAGCGAGGCGCACGGGTCGACGCCCAGCTCGTCGTCGAGCAGACGGCGGGTATCGGCATAGACGGCCAGCGCCTCGGCCTGCCGTCCAGAGCGGTACAGCGCGAGCATGAGGAGCTCGCGGAGCCGTTCACGCAAGGGGTGGGCGGCCGTGAGGGCAGTCAGCTCGGAGACCGCCTCGGCGTGGTTCCCGAGGTCCAGGTCGAGGTCGAGGCGGGTCTCGGTGAGGGAGAGCCGCCATTCCTCCAGGCGGGTGCGCTGATTCTCGGCGTACGGGCCGGGGACGTTCGCCAGCGGTTCGCCGTTCCACAGGACGAGGGCGGCGTCCAGCAGGTCGCGGGCGCGGCAGCGGTCGCCGCTCGCGCGGGCCTTCTCGGCCTCGGCGGCGAGCGCCTCGGCGCGGTCCAGGTCGAGGTCGAGCGCGCCCGGCAGCGCGGTCCGCAGGGCGTAGCCGCCGGACTCGCTGACCAGCGCGTCCGCGTCCTCGCCCAGCGCCTTGCGCAGCCGGGAGGCGTAGGTCCGCAGGGCCGCGAGCGCGGCGTGCGGGGGCTCGTCGCCCCAGATGGCGTCGACCAGTTCGGCGGCGGTGGCGGTGCGGCCGCCGCGCAGCAGCAGGGCGGCGAGCAGGGCACGCTGCTGCGGGGTGCCGGCCGCGAGCGGGGTGCCGTCCCGCCAGGCCCGTACGGGACCGAGCACGGTGAAGCGGAGCTGCCGCGGCCCCTGCCCCGGACTCTCGTCCATGGTGTCCCCCTGCCTGTGCATCTCGTTCGCATCGGCCAGTCTGCCTTGTCGGCGGCCCCTGCGTCAGTAGGGGTCTGGTCTGTGCACAATCCCTCCTCTTGTGATCCAGCGGGCCGTACCGCGGCCCCGGAGGGAAACAGTCCGCTTCTGTGTGGCCGACAGGTAGCTGACGGTTCGTCAGATAGGCGCTACCGTCAGGGACATGGCGATGCACACGGAGACGCAGCCGTCGGAGGCGCTGGTGCCGGACGCAGCGGAGACCTTTCCCAGGATCATCTCGGTGGACGACCACACGGTGGAGCCGCCGCACGTCTGGCGGGACCGGCTGCCCGCCAAGTACCACGACACCGGACCGCGCGTGGTGCGTGCGCCCCTGAAGGAGATGACCTTCGTGGGCGGGAAGTTCGCCCCGAAGATGGGCACACCGGGCGACGACGGACCACTCGCCGACTGGTGGGTGTACGAGGACCTGCACCGCCCCCTCACCCGCCTGGACACCGCGGTCGGCTACTCCCGGGACGAGATCAGGCTGGAGGGGATCACGTACGAACAGATGCGCCCCGGTTCGTACCGCGTCCCGGACCGGCTGGCGGACATGGACGTCAACCATGTCCAGTCGGCGCTGTGCTTCCCCACCTTCCCGCGCTTCTGCGGCCAGACGTTCACCGAGGCCAAGGACCATGAGCTGGGGCTGCTGGGCGTGCGCGCGTACAACGACTGGATGGTGGAGGAGTGGTGCGGCCCCGAGGCGCGCGGCCGGCTCATACCGCTCACCCTCATCCCCCTGTGGGACGCGGAGCTGGCGGCCGAGGAGGTACGGCGCAACGCGGCCCGTGGCGTGCGCGCCGTCTGCTTCAGCGAGATCCCGCCGCACCTCGGCCTGCCCAGCATCCACACCGATTACTGGGACCCCTTCCTGCGGGCCTGCGACGAGACCGGCACGGTCATCGCCATGCACATCGGCTCGTCCTCGAGGATGCCGTCCACCTCGGCGGACGCGCCGCCCGCCGTCGGCTCCACGATCACCTTCGCCAACTGCTGCTTCTCGATGACCGACTGGCTGATGAGCGGCAAGTTCGACCGCTTCCCCAACCTCCGGATCATGTACGCGGAGGGCCAGATCGGCTGGATCCCGTACATCCTGGAACGCGCCGACGTGGTCTGGGAGGAGAACCGCGCCTGGGGCGGCGTCGCCGACAAGGTCCATCGGCCGCCCTCCGAGCTCTTCGCCGAGCACGTCTACGGCTGCTTCTTCGACGACGCGTTCGGCCTGAAGAACCTCGACGCGATCGGCGTGGCCAACGTCCTGTACGAGACGGACTACCCGCACTCCGACTCCACCTGGCCGAAGTCGAGAGAGGTCGGCGAGAGCCAGATGGGCCACCTCGCCCCGGACGTTATCGAGCGGATCGTGCGCGGCAACGCCATCGACCTGCTGGGACTCACGGCGGACGGACTGTGGGCGGGGGCGGGCGGCTGATGGTGTGGGCGCCCGAGGCGGGGCGGCTCGTGTGTGGCATGCAGTTGCCCGTGCAGTCGCAGAGCACGCTGTACGCCGAGTCCTGGGAGGCGGGGGCCGGGCCGCGTGATCTGGTGGAGATCGCCAGGGCTGCCGACCGGCACGGCTTCGCGTATGTGGCGTGCTGCGAGCACGTCGCGATCCCGCGCCGGCTGGCCGGGGCGATGAGCACGGTCTGGTACGACCCGGTGGCCACGCTCGCACACCTCGCGGCCGTGACGGAGCACGTACGGCTGCTGAGCCATGTCGCCGTGGTCGGGCTGCGGCACCCGCTGCTCACGGCGAAGCAGTACGCCACGCTGGACGCGCTGTCCGGCGGGCGGCTGATCCTCGGGGTGGGCGCCGGGCACGTACGGGAGGAGTTCGAGGCGCTGGGGGTGGACTTCGAGCGGCGGGGAGCCGTACTGGACGAGACGGTGGACGCCTTGAAAACGGCCCTCGGGCCCGAGGAGTTCCCGGAGTTCGCGGGGGAACGATTCTCCTTCGAGGGGCTGGGCCAGGCGCCGCGGCCCGTGCAGACGCCCCGCCCGCCGCTCTGGGTCGGCGGCTCCTCACCCGCCGCCGTACGCCGGGCCGCCGAGCGCGGTGACGGCTGGCTCCCGCAGGGCGACCGCAGGGACCGGCTGCCCGGGCAGATCGCCAAGTTGCGGGCGCTGCGCGAGAAGGCCGGCGTGCGCGAGCCGCTGGTGATCGGCGCGATCGCCGAGCCGCTGTACGTGGGCGAGCCCGGCTGGGACACCGGCAAGTGGACGCTCACCGGCTCCCCGGAGCGCATCGCGGCCTCGCTGCGGGAGTACGCGGCCATCGGCGTGCACCAGCTCCAGGTCCGTTTCCGCAGCCGCAGCCGGGCCGAGCTGACCGATCAGATGGCGGCCTTCGGGACGGACGTGGCACCGCTGCTCACCGGCTGACCCGATCCGGCCGCGGCGTACCGATTCCGACGGGGCGTACCGATTCCGGCGAGGCGTACGAGGAGTGCACGCATGGGCAAGCTCGACGGGCGGGTCATCATGATCACCGGCGCCGCACGCGGACAGGGCGAGCAGGAGGCGCGGCTGTTCGTGGCCGAGGGCGCCCGGGTCGTCCTCGGTGACGTACGGGACGAGCAGGGGCGGGCGCTGGCGGACGAGCTGGGCGGGGACGCCGCGCGCTACGTCCATCTGGACGTGGCCAGTGAGGAGGACTGGACGGCCGCCGCGGCCGCCGCCGAGGACGCCTTCGGCGGGATCGACGGCCTGGTCAACAACGCCGGGATCCTCCGCTTCAATGAGCTGGCGAAGACGCCACTGGCGGAGTTCCAGCAGGTCGTGCAGGTCAACCAGGTCGGCTGCTTCCTCGGGATACGTACCGTCGCGCCACGGATCGCGGCGGCCGGCGGCGGCACGATCGTCAACACCGCCTCGTACACCGGCCTCACCGGCATGGCGCTCGTCGGCGCCTACGCGGCGAGCAAGCACGCCGTACTCGGGCTGACCCGGGTCGCCGCGCTGGAGCTGGCGCCCCGCAACATCCGGGTGAACGCGGTGTGCCCGGGCGCCGTGGACACCCCGATGACCAACCCGGCCGCGCTCGACCCGGCGGCCGACCCGGTCGCGTCCCAGCAGGCGGTGGACGAGCTGTACCGGAAGCTCGTGCCACTGGGGCGCGCCGGCCGGCCCGAGGAGGTCGCGGCCCTGGCGCTCTTCCTGTCCTGCGCGGACTCCTCGTACATCACGGGGCAGCCGTTCGTGGTGGACGGCGGGTGGCTGGCGGGCGTCAGCCTCTTCTGACGCCGGGCTGACACCGGGACCGGCACGTGGGCTGACGGGTCATCAGGTATTGACCGGTCCGGCCGCCGGTGGGACAGTCGGCTCCATCCGATCTGACGGTACGTCAGATAATCAGGGAGGGCAGACCCCTTGGAATTCGGGCTCTTTGTACAGGGATACGTACCGGCGGCGCGCGCCAAGGCCGACCCCGAGGCGGAGCACAAGGCGCTGATCGAGGAGACCGAGTACGTCATCCAGGCGGACCGCTCCGGCTTCAAGTACGCCTGGGCCTCCGAGCACCACTTCCTGGAGGAGTACTCGCACCTCTCCGCCAACGACGTCTTCCTCGGCTACCTCGCGCACGCCACCGACCGCATCCACCTCGGCTCCGGCATCTTCAACCCGCTCGCCCCGGTCAACCACCCCGTCAAGGTCGCCGAGAAGGTCGCCATGCTCGACCATCTCTCCGGCGGCCGCTTCGAGTTCGGCTCCGGGCGGGGCGCCGGCAGCCACGAGATCCTGGGCTTCATGCCGGGCGTCACCGACATGAACCACACCAAGGAGATCTGGGAAGAGACCATCGCGGAGTTCCCCAAGATGTGGCTCCAGGACGAGTACGTGGGCTTCAAGGGCAAGCACTGGGAGCTGCCGCCGCGCAAGGTCCTGCCCAAGCCGTACGGGAAGGCCCACCCGCCCATGTGGTACGCGGCGGGCTCCCCCTCCTCGTACGCCATGGCCGCCAAGAAGGGCCTCGGCGTCCTCGGCTTCAGCGTGCAGAAGGTCTCCGACATGGAGTGGGTCCTGGAGTCCTACAAGTCGGCGGTCAAGGACGCCGAGCCGGTCGGCGCGTTCGTCAACGACAACGTGATGGTGACCTCCACGGCGATCTGCGCCGAGACGCACCAGAAGGCCGTCGAGATCGCCGTGCACGGCGGCCTCAACTACCTCCAGTCCCTGCTCTTCCGCTACCACGACACCTTCCCGCGGCCCGAGGGCATACCGGAGTGGCCCGAGCTCCTCCCCGAGTACACCGAGGAGCTCATCGAGCTGCTGATCGCCGAGGAGCTGATGATCTGCGGCGACCCGGACGAGGTGCTGCGGCAGTGCAAGCGCTGGGAGCAGGCCGGCGCCGACCAGCTCTCCTTCGGCCTGCCCGTCGGCGTCTCCCGCGAGGACACCCTCACCACGATCGAGCTGATCGGCGAGCACGTCATCCCGAAGATCGACACGGACCCCGTGCACCGCACCACGCGCTTCCGCCGGGCGGCCGGCTGACCACCCCACGTCCGAGAGGAGTACCGGCACCATGCTCGACCACCTGATCAAGGGCGCGACCGTCGTGGACGGCACGGGCGCGCCCTCGTACGCCGCGGACGTCGGCATCCGGGACGGCCGCATCGCCGTACTCGCCGAACCGGGCGCGGTCGCCGAACCGGCCCGGACGAGCGAGGACGCCGAAGGACTCGTCCTCGCACCGGGTTTCATCGACCCGCACACGCACTACGACGCGCAGCTCTTCTGGGACCCGTACGCCACCCCGTCCATGCACCACGGCGTGACGACGGTCGTGGGCGGCAACTGCGGCTTCACCCTCGCTCCACTGCACCCCGACCGCCCCGGGGACGCCGACTACACCCGCCGGATGATGAGCAAGGTCGAGGGCATGTCCCTGGTCGCGCTGGAGGAGGGCGCGCCCTGGAACTGGCACACCTTCGGCGAGTACCTCGACGCGCTGGACGGGCGGACCGCCGTCAACGCCGGCTTCATGGTCGGCCACTGCGCGCTGCGCCGCCACGTCATGGGCGCCGACGCGATCGGCGGACAGCCCACTCCCGGGCAACTCCAGGACATGCTGCGCCTCTTCCACGAGGCGATGGACGCGGGCGCCTGGGGCCTCTCCACCACCCAGTCCTCCTCCCACTCCGACGGCGACGGGGCGCCCGTCGCCTCCCGGCACGCCGGCCCCGACGAACTGCTCGCCCTCTCCCGCGCGGTCGCCGACCACGAGGGCACCCAGCTGGAGGCCATCGTCGCCGGCTGCCTCGACCAGTTCTCGGACGCCGAGATCGACCTGTTCGTGGCCATGTCGGCGGCCGCCGGACGGCCGCTGAACTGGAACGTCCTCACCATCGACGCCGCCGTACCGGAACGGGTGCCGCGCCAGCTCCTCGCCAGTGAACGGGCCCGCAAGGAAGGCGGCCGGATCGTCGCCCTCACCATGCCCATCCTCACCCCCATGAACATGTCCCTGGGCACCTTCTGCGCCCTCAACCTCATCCCCGGCTGGGGCGAGATCCTCGGCCTCCCCGTGCCCGAACGCCTCGCCAAGCTGCGCGACCCGGCCGTACGCGAAGAAATGCTGCGCCGCGCGCACAGCAAGGAGGCGGGCGTCTTCCGGAGGCTGGCCCGCTTCGACCGGTACGTCATCGGCGACACCTACTCGGCGGCGAACGAGGGCCTCACCGGGCGGGTGGTGCGCGACATCGCCGCCGAGCGCGGTCAGGACCCCTTCCGCACGCTGGTCGAGATCTGCGCCGCAGACGACCTCCGTACCGTCCTGTGGCCCATGCCCACCGACAACGACCCCGCCAGCTGGGAACTGCGCCGGGAGACCTGGGAACACGAGGACGTCCTGCTCGGCGGCTCCGACGCGGGCGCCCACCTGGACAGGATGTGCGGCGCGCCGTACACCACCCGCTTCCTCGGCGACTGCCTGCGCGGCCGCAGGCTCGTCGGCCTGGAGCGGGCCGTGAAGATGCTCACCGACGACCCGGCGCGCCTCTTCGGGCTGCGCGACCGCGGCCGGATCGCCGAGGGGTACCACGCCGACCTGGTCCTCTTCGACCCCGAACGGATCGACGCGGGGCCCGCCACCCTCGTCCACGACCTGCCCGGCGACAGCCCCCGGCTCGACTCGCGGGCGCTGGGCGTGGTGAGCGTGCGCGTCAACGGCGTGCAGACGCTGCGCGACGACACACTGACCGGCGCCGTACCGGGGACCGTGCTGCGCTCCGGGCGGGACACCGAGACGGTGAGCACCCGGTGACGCGCGACGGTGACGGTGCGCACTCGGTGGCGCGCGGGGAGCGGCTGTTCATCGGGGGCCGGTGGGTGGCCCCCGAGCTGGGCCACTACGAGGTGACCGACCCGGCCACCGAGGAGGTCGTGGGGCTCGCTCCCGAGGCGAGTGAGGGACAGGTGTACGCGGCGGCAGCGGCGGCCCGCGAGGCGTTCGACGGCTGGTCGCGCACCGCCCCCGAGGAGCGCGCCCGCATCCTGGCCCGTACCGCGGAGATCATCCGGGACCGCGCCGGGCCGTACGCCGAACTGGCCCGCGCCGAGTCCGGCGCCACCACCGCCACCGCACGCGGCATGCAGGTCGCGGTGGGTGCCGCGCGCTTCGAGCGGTACGCGCGCGGCGCCCTGGAGCCGGTCGAGGAGGCGCTGCCGCCACAGATCAACGAGGCCGGGCCGATGGGCAGGGCGGGCGTCCTCGGCGCGCTCGCCGTCCGCCGCCCGGTCGGCGTCGTCACCTGCATCACCTCCTACAACAATCCTTGGGCCAACCCGGCGGGTAAGATCGCGCCCGCCCTCGCCATGGGCAACACCGTCGTGGTCAAGCCCGCGCCACAGGACCCGCTCTCCGTCTTCCGGATGGCGGAGGCGCTGGCCGAGGCCGGAGCGCCGCCGGGCGTGGTGAACGTGGTGACCGGCTCGCGCCCCGAAGTGGGCGAGGCGGCGGTCGAGGCGCCGGACGTCGACATGGTCAGCTTCACCGGCAGTACGGCGGTCGGCCGGGCCATCGCGGCGGCGTGCGGCCGCGGCATGAAACGCCAGCTTATGGAGCTGGGCGGAAAGGGCGCCGCGCTCGTCTTCGACGACGCCGACCTGGCGGCGGCCGTCACCGGCATCGGGACCACGTTCTCCTTCTACAGCGGCCAGATCTGCACCGCGCCCACCCGGGTGCTCGCCCAGCGCGGCGTGTACGAGCGGGTGGTCGAGGGGCTCGCGCGGTACGCGGGCGCCCTGAAGGTCGGCGACCCGCGCGCGAAGGACACGGTCGTCGGCCCGCTCATCTCCGCCGCCCACCGCGACCGCGTCGAGGCGTACGTCGCGCTCGGCCGCAAGGAAGGCGCCCGGCTGGTCACGGGCGGCGAGCGGCCGGCGCTCGACCGCGGCTGGTACGTCGCCCCCACCCTCTTCGCCGACTGCACCCCCGATATGCGCGTCGTCCGCGAGGAGATCTTCGGCCCGGTCGTCTCCGTCCTGCCCTTCGACGACGAGGAGGAAGGCATCGCGCTCGCCGACGACAGCGAGTACGGACTGATCGACTACGTCTGGTCCGGCGACGTGGCCCGCGCCTTCCGGGTCGCCCGCCGGCTGCGCGCGGGCGGCGTCGGCATCAACACCGTGGGCCGCAACATGGAGGCCCCCTTCGGCGGCTTCAAACAGAGCGGCGTGGGCCGCGACGTCGGCTCCTACGCCCTGCGCGCGTACGGCGAACTCCAGTCGCTCGTCTGGCCGGGGTGATCCGTAGGTGGTCCCCAGGTGATCCGTACGGCGGCGCGTCGAGTCCGGATAGCGGACACTCAAGGGAAAATTTTGAATCCCAACAAAACGGACACGGCTGCGGTTCCCGTAATTCGGATCTCAACTATTGGACCTTGCTGTTGTGTGGTGCCGCGGGCCTGACGCCTGTCTAATGACAGGCTTGTTCGCCGATTCCCCTTCATAAGTAAGGTTCAGGCGGCGGAGTTCGATCATCCGGATACGAATACAGCAGGGCTTAACGTCCTGTTCATGGTTCAGGTAGACCCCCGGCCCCCGGCCGGAGACACGGTGACGAGCGTCAACGGCGACGCATCGGGCGACACCCGCAGCAAGGGCCTCAGCGGCAACTCCGTCGGCCTGCTCGGCAGTGCCGTCATCGGTGTGTCCACCGTCGGGCCCGTCTACTGCCTGACCTCGACCCTCGGCCCCACCGTCGGCGAGGTCGGCCTCCAGATGCCCGCGGTCTTCCTCGCGGGCTTCCTGCCGATGCTGCTGGTCGCCTTCGCGTACCGCGAGCTCAACAAGGCCGTACCGGACTGCGGTACCTCCTTCACCTGGACGGTGAAGGCGTTCGGACCGCGCGTCGGGTGGATGTGCGGCTGGGGCCTGGTGATCGCGACGATCATCGTGCTCTCGAACCTCGCCGGCGTCGCCACCTCCTTCTTCTACCTCCTCCTCGGACAGCTCACGGGCAGCGACTCCATAGCGGCGCTGGACGGCAACAAACCCGTCCACGTCCTGACCTGCCTGGCCTTCGTCGCCATCGCCACCGCGATCAGCTACCGCGGCGTGACCACCACCAAGGGCCTGCAGTACGCGCTCGTCGGCCTCCAGCTCGCCGTCCTGGTCGTCTTCGTCGCCATGGCGGTCGGCAAGGCGCGGGCCGGTGACTTCGCCGGGTCCATCGACTTCCACTGGTCCTGGCTGAACCCCTTCGAGGTCAAGTCCTTCGCCTCCTTCACCGCGGGACTCTCCCTCTCGATCTTCATGTTCTGGGGCTGGGACACCTGCCTCACCGTGAACGAGGAGACCTCCGGCAGCGAGAAGACCCCCGGCCGCGCCGCGATGCTGGCCATGGTCGTGCTCATCGGCTCGTACCTGACCACCGCGGTGGCCGCGCAGATGTTCTCCGGCGTCGGCACCAAGGGCCTGGGCCTGGGCAACCCCGACACCTCCGACAACGTCTTCGCGACCCTCGCCGGGCCCGTCATGGGCTCAGCCCTCGGCGTGCTGCTCTTCGTCGCCGTGCTCGCCTCGGCCGCCGCCTCCCTGCAGACCACGTTCATCCCGGTCGCCCGCACGGTCCTGGCGATGTCGACGTACGAGGCGCTGCCCGCCTCCTTCGCCCGCATCCACCCGCGCTTCCAGTCGCCGGGCCGGGCCACCATCGCG
This sequence comes from Streptomyces sp. NPDC053542, assembly GCF_044544685.1. Classification (NCBI taxonomy): domain Bacteria; kingdom Bacillati; phylum Actinomycetota; class Actinomycetes; order Kitasatosporales; family Streptomycetaceae; genus Streptomyces; species Streptomyces sp. NPDC053542. The sequence goes on along the minus strand of NZ_JBITXL010000006.1, from coordinate 284,591 downwards.
GCGGGCGTCGCCACCGGCGTCTTCTACGCCGTGATGACCTTCCTCAGCGAGAACGTCCTCGTCGACACGATCTACGCGCTCGGCCTCATGATCTGCTTCTACTACGCGATCACGGCCTTCGCCTGCGCCTGGTACTTCCGCGCCGACCTGCGGAACTCCGCCCGCGACCTGATCTTCAAGGGCGTCTTCCCGTTCCTCGGCGGCCTCCTCCTGACCGGCGTCTTCGTGAAGACCCTCATCGACATCTGGGACCCGGCCTACGGCACCGGCAGCTCCGTCTTCGGCATCGGCTCGGTCTTCGTCATCGGCGTCGGCCTCCTCGTCCTGGGCCTGGTCATCATGCTCCTCATGCAGCGCCGCAGCCCGGCGTTCTTCCGGGGCGAGGTGCTCACCCGGAGCACCCCGGCCCTGGTCGTCGAGGACTGACCGGACGGACACCTGATCCGAGCGCACGGGGCCCTCCGGGGCCCCGTAGCGCCTTCCCGGGCCGGTCAGGGCCGGCCGAGGAACACCGGATTGGTGAGGGCCGCCATCGGGCCCGGCAGGCCCTCGGTGGTCGCCGGGTGCCGGACCTCGGCCCGTACGTACGCGGCGTTGTCGGGGGTGGTCACCCAGCTGACCGTGCCGGCGCCGGACGCGGGCAGCGCGGCCGTGTACCGCAGCCCCTGATCGGTCACGAAGCGGACCGTGCAGCCGGGGGCGCCCGACACCTCCAGGCGGGCGGTCACCGGGGACGCACGGTCCACCCGGAGGCGCTCGCCGATGCCCGCGTGCTCGCCGCGCCCGCCGGTGACCGAGAACGCGAGCGCCACCTCCGCGGACTCCGCGATCCACACCCGGCCCGCCCGGATGCCGGACTGGATGGCCTGCCGGGAGAGATCGTCGGCGAGGACGACCGTCTGCGGGAGGCCGACGACATCCGGGTCGCGGTGCGCGTCGCTGTGGCCGACGGCGGGGAGCCAGTCGCCGCGGCCCTGCGCATGGGCGACGAGGGTGTTGTCCCACTCGGCGAGCGTGACCTCGTCGTCGGGCGTGTACGGGCCGTTCCACACCTCCACCGCGTCCGCCTCGTTCAGCCCGAACTTCCAGTTGCAGCCGATGCAGGTGGCGTGCGGGTGCGCGGGGACGACCAGGCCGCCGGCCCGGCGGATCGCGCGGGCGTACCGGCCGAAGGCGTTGTCGCGGGCGCGGTAGCGCCAGTCGATGAAGACGCCGGGGTCCGTGCCCATCGCCACGACGTGCCCGTTACGGGTGGTGATCTCCTCGCCGGTGAGGATCAGGAGGTCGTCGCCCCACAGGCCCTCCCAGGCGCGGTGCGCGGAAGTGGTGTTGTGCTCGGTGGTGGTGAGGAAGTCCAGGCCCGCGGCGCGGGCCAGCGCGGCGATCTCGGCAGGGGTGCGCTTGCCGTCGGAGTGGATGCTGTGGAGGTGGCTGTCGCCGCGGTACCAGGCGCGGCCGCGGCCCTTGGCCCGCTGCGGCGGGTACACCGGCTTCGGAGCCTCGCCGGGCGCGCCGTACCGCAGGGTGACGGTGACCTCGTAGTCCATCCCCTGCGGGGCGACGGTGTACGGGCCGAGCGCGATGTGCCAGATGCCTGGCCCGACAGGCCCTGGAAGATAGCCGGGCGTCGCGTCGTCGGCCCGCACGAAGAACTCCGTGCGGGCGCCGCCGGACCAGCCGCGGAAGCCGGACCCGCCCGGGGTGGTGCCGCGCTGGTCGAAGAGCCCGATGTCGCAGGCGTTCCCGTTGGTCCCCGCGGGGACGGCCGGCTTGTCGTACGTGTAGGAGACGGCGAGTTCGCGCACGCCGTCCGGGACGTCGACGGGGAGGTACACGTAGTCGGGGGCGCCCGTGGGCAGGTGGCCCCGCACCGTACGGGTCTCCTCCCGGCGGGAGCCGTCCCCGTCCGGGCGGTCCGCTGCGCCGGCGAAGTTCACGGTATCGAGCGTAAGCACGCCCGCGGCCCCCGCGACAGCCGTCAGCCTCAGTACGTCACGCCGCTCCATCCGTGCCCCCTGCCTCCGGACGTCATCGCTTTAACGCGCGACACCGTTGTACGCCGCTGTGACGGTGAGGGGAACGGGTGCGGGCGGGTGAGTGGCCGCGGGCGGGCGGTCAGTCGCCGCTGCGGGCGCGGCCGCGGACGAAATGCCAGACGAGGCCGCCTCCGCCGACGATGAGGGCGATCACCCACCAGTAGGGCACCGAGCCGCCGTGGCCGGAGCTGTGCGAGCCGCTCCAGCTGCCGGAGGAGTGGTAGCCGCCGGAGCTGCTGCCCTTGGAACCGGACTTGGACACGCCACCGGAACTCGATCCGCCACTGCTGCTACTGCTGCCGTGCGAGCCGCCCGTGAGTGCCGGGGCCGCGTACGCCGCCGTGGGCGCCGCGACGACCGCGCCGATCAGCGCCATCGTGGCCAGCGCGTTCCGCGCGACCGTCTTCCGTGCGCCCGTGTTCCGTGCAGGTGTGGCACGCATATGAAATCCCCCGTACGTATGTGATCGGCCTCGCACGGTAGGGCATACGGTGACCGTGCGCCATGCGAGTGCCCGCCTTGCACGGAGGTGTTACGGATGCGAATCAGCACCACGATCTTCCTCACCGACGAGACGATCCGGCCGGTGCGGCTGGCCCGCGAGCTGGAACAGCGCGGGTTCGCCGGGCTGTATCTGCCCGAGCACACCCACATCCCGGCCTCCCGCGACACCCCGGCGCCGATGGGCGAGCCGCTGCCGCGCGAGTACGGCCGCACCCTCGATCCGTTCGTCGCGCTCGGCCAGGCCGCGGCCGTCACCGAACGGCTGGCGCTCGGCACGGGCATCACGCTGGTCGCCCAGCACGACCCGATCGGCCTCGCGAAGCAGGTCGCCACGCTGGACTTCCTCTCCGGCGGCCGGTTCACGCTCGGCGTCGGCTTCGGCTGGAACGTGGAGGAGGCCGCCGACCACGGCGTGGAGTGGTCCTCGCGGCGGGCGCTCGCCCGGGACCGGATCGCGCTGATGCGCGCGCTGTGGGCGGACGAACCGACCGCGTACGAGGGGCCGTTCGGCTCCGTACGGGCGAGCCATGCGCACCCGAAGCCGGCGAAGGGCGCGCCGCGCATCCTGGTGGGCGGCGGGGCCGGGCCCACGCTCTTCGCGCACGCGGCGGAGTACGCGGACGGCTGGCTGCCGATCGGCGGGCGGGGGCTCACGGAGGCGCTGCCGGAGCTGCACCGGGTGTGGGCCGAGGCCGGGCGCGAGGGGGAGCCGGTGGTCGTCCCGTACGGCGTGCGCCCCTCGGCCGGGAAGCTGGCGCACTTTCAGGAGCTGGGCATCGACGAGGTGGTGGTCCAGCTGCCGGCGGCGGGCGAGGGCGAGGTGCTGCGGGCGCTGGACGCGTACGCGGAGTACCTGTGAGGCGGGAGTGGCGCGAAGGCGCCCAAACGGTGCAGAGGTGCCCCGGATGTCTGCCCGGACGGTAGTCGGAGGGAACCTCCGTATGGCGTGATCATCCGCACACAAAACGGTCTCCGTGGCCCGTCGGCCGCCCTGGCACCCGCTCGTATGCTCGGAGGATGACTTCCAGCCCGCAGGGATCCGAGCAACTGCCGCAGGGACCCGAGCAGCCCCCGCAGGGAAACCGGCGCTCCGCGCCGACCGCGAACGCCATGCGCCGGGCGCTGAAGCGCGCGCGGGACGGCGTGGCGCTGGACGTGGCCGAGGCGGCCGTCCTCCTCCAGGCGCGCGGCGAGGACCTGGACGATCTGTGTGCCTCCGCCGCGCGGGTACGGGACGCGGGGCTCGACGCCGCGGGCCGCCCCGGCGTCATCACGTACTCCAAGAGCGTCTTCATCCCGCTCACCCGTCTGTGCCGCGACAAGTGCCACTACTGCACCTTCGCCACCGTGCCCGGCAAGCTGCGCCGTGACGGGCACGGGATGTTCATGTCCCCGGACGAGGTACTGGACATCGCCCGCCGGGGTGCCGAACTGGGCTGCAAGGAGGCCCTGATCACCCTCGGGGACAAGCCCGAGGACCGCTGGCCCGAGGCGCGCGAGTGGCTGGCGGCCGAGGGGTACGACGACACGCTCGCCTACGTGCGCGCGATGGCGATCCGCATCCTGGAGGAGACCGGGCTGCTGCCGCACCTGAACCCGGGCGTCATGTCCTGGACGGACTTCCAGCGGCTCAAGCCGGTCGCGCCCTCCATGGGCATGATGCTGGAGACCACCTCCGAGCGCCTGTGGAGCGAGCCCGGCAATCCGCACTACGGCTCGCCCGACAAGGAGCCCGCTGTACGGCTGCGCGTCCTGGAGGACGCCGGGCGCAGCTCCGTGCCCTTCACCAGCGGACTGCTGATCGGCATCGGGGAGACGTACGAGGAGCGCGCGGAGTCGCTGTTCGCGCTGCGCCGCGTCTCCCGTGCGTACCACGGCATCCAGGAGCTGATCATCCAGAACTTCCGCGCCAAGCCGGACACCGCGATGCGCGGCATGCCGGACGCGGAGCTGGACGACCTGGTCGCCACCGTGGCCGTCGCGCGGCACATCATGGGGCCGTCCGCGTGCCTTCAGGCGCCGCCCAACCTCGTGGACGCGGAGTACGGGCGGCTCATCGGGGCCGGCATCGACGACTGGGGCGGCGTCTCGCCGCTCACCCCGGACCACGTCAACCCCGAGCGCCCCTGGCCCCAGATCGAGGAGCTGGCCGCGCGGTCGGCGGAGAGCGGCTTCGCGCTCAAGGAACGCCTCGCCGTCTACCCGGAGTTCGTGCAGCGCGGTGAGCCCTGGCTGGACCCGCGGCTGCTGCCGCACGTCCGGGCGCTGGCCGACCCCGAGACGGGCCTCGCGCGCGAGGACGCGGTGGTCGAGGGGCACCCCTGGCAGGAGCCGGACGAGGAGTTCTCGCTGCACGGCTCGGGCCGGACGGACCTGCACCGCACCATCGACACCGAGGGCCGCACCGGCGACCGCCGGAACGACTTCGACGAGGTGTACGGCGACTGGGAGGCGCTCCGTGAGGCCGCGGCCCCCGGGATGGTGCCCCAGCGCATCGACACCGACGTACGGGCCGCCCTGAAGCAGGCGGCCGACGATCCGACCAAGCTCACGGACGACGAGGCGCTGGCCCTGCTGCACGCCGACGGGCCGGCCCTGGACGCGCTCTGCGGCATCGCCGACGACCTGCGGAAGGCCACGGTCGGCGACGACGTCACGTACATCGTCACGCGCAACATCAACTTCACCAACGTCTGCTACACCGGCTGCCGGTTCTGCGCCTTCGCGCAGCGCCGTACGGACGCCGACGCGTACACCCTCTCGCTGGACCAGGTGGCCGACCGCGCGCAGCAGGCGTGGGAGGTGGGCGCCACCGAGGTGTGCATGCAGGGCGGCATCCACCCCGACCTGCCCGGTACCGCGTACTTCGATATCGCGCGGGCGGTGAAGGAGCGCGTCCCGGGGATGCACGTCCACGCGTACTCGCCCATGGAGGTCGTCAACGGCGCGACCCGTACGGGGATGTCCATCCGTGAGTGGCTGACCGCCGCCAGGGAGGCGGGGCTGGACACCATCCCCGGTACGGCCGCCGAGATCCTCGACGACGAGGTGCGCTGGGTGCTGACCAAGGGGAAGCTGCCCACCGCCACCTGGGTCGAGGTCATCAAGACGGCGCACGAACTGGGCATCCGCTCGTCCTCGACGATGATGTACGGGCACGTGGACCAGCCGCGGCACTGGCTGGGCCACCTGCGGCTGCTGGCCGACATCCAGCGGTCCGCGCTGGACAAGAAGGTCGAGGGCTTCACGGAGTTCGTGACCCTGCCGTTCATCCACACCAACGCGCCGGTTTATCTCGCCGGCATCGCCCGGCCGGGGCCCACCTCGCGCGACAACCGTGCGGTGACCGCGATGGCGCGGCTGCTGCTGCACCCGTACATCCCGAACATCCAGACCAGCTGGGTCAAGCTCGGCACCGAGGGCGCGGCCGAGATGCTGCGCTCGGGCGCCAACGACCTGGGCGGCACGCTCATGGAGGAGACGATCTCCCGGATGGCCGGGTCGAGCTACGGCTCCTACCGGTCGGTGCGCGACCTGGTCGCCATCGCCGAGGCGGCCGGGCGCCCGGCCCGGGCCCGTACGACCACGTACGGGCCGGTGTCCGAGGAGCGCCAGGAGGCGGCGCTCCGCTCCGACGGACACCTGCCGGAGCTGCTGCCGGTACTGGAGTAGCGCACGGGGCCTCCAGGGCCTGCGGGCCTTGGAGGGGCTCCGGGGCGTCTCCGGAGGCCCCCGGTGGCTCGTTCTCATCCCTCCCCGCTGTGCTCCGTCTCGTGCTGGAGGATGCACTGCTGCCAGCGGGCGAGGGCCTCGGCCCGGTCGCCGCCGGCGTCCTCCGCCGCGGTGATGAGCGCGTCGGCGGTCATCGCCGCGAGCCGTACGGCGATATGGCAGGTGTCGCGCTGGGGGAGCGGGCGCAGCAGCTCCACCGCCCCCTCGCTGTCCCCGGCCAGCGCGCACGCGACGACGGCCATGGTCGTGCGGTCCCACTCGTACTCGGACATGGACGGAGCATGCCCACACCAGGGGCGGAGGATGACTCCTGGGCCGATATTGCCCAGGTGACCGGAAAGTTCCGGTAACGATCAAAAGCCGCCTCCTGGGCGCCTCTTCGCATTCCCTTCCTGCCCACTAGTGGCCGAAACCCTGTCGATTACAGTGCCCTGCGTCAGCGAGCGTCAGAAGGGCGTCGGGAGCGGCAGCACGGGTCCAGGAGGGCACAGTGCCAGGAGGGACACAGTGAGCGCAGCGGGCGGCGGGAACGCCATCTGGGGCCGCGCCGAGCAGCAGGACTTCCGCAGCCGGGTACGCGGCTGCCTGCTGGGCGGGGCGATCGGTGACGCGCTCGGTGCGGGCGCCGCGCACGCTTCGCTCGACGCCCTCCGCCAGGCACACGGCACTGAGGGGCTCACGGACTACGCGGTGGTCTTCGGCCACCGCGGCGCCATCACGGACGCCACCCAGCTCACCCTCTTCACCGTCGACGGCCTCATACGGGCCCAGGTGCGCCGCGACACCGGCGCCTGGCACCCGCCCACCGACCTGTACCGCGCCTACCGGCGCTGGGCCGTCACGCAGCACGACTGGGGCCCGGACGAGCGCCGTACCGACGACGGCTGGCTGGCCCGCGAGGAGTGGCTGTACGCCCGCCGCGACCCGGCCCGCGAGTGCCTCACCGGCCTCGGTGACGGCGTCATGGGCACCCTGGACGCGCCCCGCAACCCGCAGGCCAACGGAGGCGGCGCGGTGATGCGCTCGGCCCCCTTCGGGCTGCTGGTCGGCTGGGAGCCGCAGCTGGTCTTCCAACTCGCCGTGGAGTGCGCGGCGCAGACCCACGGCCACCCCACGGGCTACCTCGCGGCCGGCGCGCTCGCCGTCATCACCCACTCCCTCGCCCGCGGCGAGGACCTCGACAGCGCCGTCCAGAAGGCGCTGGCGCACCTGGCCACCCGTCCCGGCCACGACGAGACCACCGACGCGCTCAAGCGGGCGCTGGGCGCCGTACGGCAGGGCATGCCGACCCCCGCCCGGGTCGAGGCGCTGGGCGAGGCCGGACACGCCGCCGGCGCGCTGGCCATCGCCGTGTACTGCGCGCTGGTCGCCGAGGACATCCGGCACGGCCTGCTGCTCGCGGTCAACCACAGCGGCGCCTCCGACCTCACCGGCGCGATGTGCGGCAACCTGCTCGGCACGCTGCACGGGGAGACGGCGCTGCCGCCGGTCTGGCTGGTCGAGCTGGAGGGCCGCGCCACCGTCCTCCAGCTCGCCGACGACTTCGCCATGGAGATGACCCAGGGCCCCGCGCTCCACGGACCCGGCAACTCGGCACCGGGGTGGCTGGCGCGGTACCCGAGGGCGTGAGCCCCGTAGCGCCGCCGTGCCCGTAAGGCAGCGCTGCCCCTACGGGCACAGCGACGCCCCCCAGAGGCACAGCGCTGCCCTCACGGAGACAGCGCTGCCCCCCACGGACGCGGCGGCTACACCGGCTTCTTCAGGTCCTGCGGAGCGGCTTGCCCGGGTACGGCCAGTGCCGCCGCACCGGGACCGTCGTCGTCCCCGTCGGAGTTGATCCGGGCCAGTACCGCGTCCCGCTCCGGGGTGTCCTCCGGCTTGACCAGCCCGATCAGTACGAAGAGGACGAGCGAGACGGCGACCGGCGCGACGATCTGGATCTGCAGCGAGAGCCCGGCGATCCCGTAGTTCGTCAGCCAGAAGGCGAACAGGCCCGCCGCCCAGGACACCAGCGCCGCGACCGGCCCCGACCGGCGGAAGACCGGCAGCATGCCCAGCAGGAACGGGATCGAGATCGGCCCGACCAGCCCGGCCACCCACTTGATCACCACGGAGATGATGCCGGCGAAGGCCGGCGAGTCGACCTGCGTCGCGATCGCCATCGACAGGCCGAGGAAGGCCAGCGTGGACAGCCGCGCGGCCACCAGGCCCGCCCGGTGCGACCAACTGCGTGCCTTCGCCGAGACGGCCGGCGCGATGTCCCGCGTGAACACCGCCGAAATCGCGTTGGCGTCCGAGGAGCACATCGCCATCGTGTGCGAGAAGAAGCCCACGATGACCAGCCCCAGCAGCCCGTGCGGCAGCAGCCGTTCGGTAAGCAGCGCGTACGAGTCCGACGCGTCCGGCTTCTCCGCCTTCACGAGCAGCGGCGCGACCCACATCGGGAAGAACAGCACCGCCGGCCAGACGAACCACAGCACGGCCGACAGCCGCGCCGACCGCTTCGCCTCACGGGCGCTGCCGGTGGCCATGTAGCGCTGCGCCTGGTTCCACATCCCGCCGCTGTACTCGAAGGTCTTGATGAACAGGTACGCGAGCAGGAACGTCAGCGTGTACGGGCCGACCGTCGGCTGGGTGTGGGTGGCCGGCAGCCGGTCCCACACCGTCCACAGCGCGCTGACCCCGCCCAGTTCGGACAGCACGGTCACCAGCATCGCCAGGCCCGCCAGCAGCTGGATCACGAACTGCCCCAGCTCGGTGAGGGCGTCCGCCCACAGCCCGCCGACCGTGCAGTACACGGCCGTGACCACGCCCGTGATCAGGATGCCCTGGTTGAGCGACACCCCGGTGAAGACGGACAACAGGGTCGCGATCGCGGCCCACTTGGCGCCCACGTCCACGATCTTCAGCAGCACGCCGGACCAGGCGAGCGCCTGCTGAGTGGACAGGTTGTAACGGTTCTTCAGGTACTCCAGCGGCGAGGCGACGTGCAGCCGGGACCGCAGCCGGTTCAGCCGGGGCGCGAAGAGCTGCGCCCCGATGGCGATGCCGATCGCGATGGGGAAGGACCAGGTGACGTACGAGGTGATGCCGTACTGGTAGGAAATGCCCGCGTACCCGGTGAACATCACGGCGCTGTACCCGGACATGTGGTGCGAGATGCCGGACAGCCACCAGGGCATCCGGCCGCCCGCGGTGAAGAAGTCGCTCACGTCGTCGACGCGTTTGTGCGACCACACGCCGATGGCGACCATGACGCCGAAGTATCCGATGAGCACAGTCCAGTCGAGACCGTTCATGCCCCCTCCAAGGGGTCCGCCTTGTGAACGTGCAAGAACGCAAACGCACTTCGCCTCGGCGGCGCCCCCGTGCGGGAGTGGGGACTTCGGGGATTGAACCGTTGGCACGGTGGCTGGTCAAGGGGGTTCGTAGGTCATGGATGTGAACTCCAGTCACCTAATCGAACGATTTTACTCTCTCTTGACCACTCGCCTCGTTGTCGTGCCCGCGACGGCGCCCGCACCATGAGCGGACACTTCGCCAGGCTCAACTCAGCAAATCCGCACAGAAAAAAGCACCACACGGGAGCGGGATCCCGTGCGGTGCAGGAGGGGAGGCCGTATACGGAGTCACACGAGGGTCCGTACAGCGGGCCGCATACGGAAGGGGGTCAGCGAAGGGCCGCGCCCAGCCGCCCCAGACCTTCCCGGATCTCCTCCGGAGAGTGCGTCACGAAGGACAGCCGCATGGTCGCCGCGTCGGCCTCCCCCGCGAAGAACGGCGCCCCCGGGACGTACGCGACGTCGTGCTCGATCACCGACGGCAGCAGCTCCGCCGCGTCGTACCCGGCCGGCAGCTGCGCCCACACGAACATGCCGCCCGTGGGACGGTTCCAGCGCGAGCCCTCCGGGAGCGCGTCGCCCAGCCCCGCGAGCAGCGCGTCCCGCCGCTCGCGGTACGCGACCCGCACCCGGCCCAGGTGCGCGGCCAGGTCGGCGTGCGCCAGGTAGTGCGCCGTGGCCGCCTGGTCGACGGTCGAGGTGTGCAGGTCGGCGGCCTGCTTGGCGATCACGCAGGCGCGCCGCAGCGCGGCGGGCGCGCGCAGCCAGCCCAGCCGCAGCCCCGGCGCCATGATCTTGGAGAACGAGCCGAGCAGCGCCGTACGGTCCTCGGCGCCCGGGAAGGTCGCCACCCACGGCACCGGCTCGCCCTCGAAGCGCAGCTCGCCGTAGGGGTCGTCCTCCACGATCCACAGCCCGCGGCGCGCCGCCACCGCGCCGATCGCGGCGCGGCGCTCGGCGGGCAGCGTGCGCCCGGACGGGTTCTGGAACGTCGGCACCGTGTACAGCAGCTTCGGCCGCTCCTGCGCGACGATCTCGTCCAGCGCCTCGGGGTCCAGCCCGTCGTCGTCGCACGGCACGGACACCACCCGGGCGCCCGCGAACGAGAAGATCTGCAGGGCCGCGAGGTAACAGGGCGCCTCCACCACGACCGTGTCGCCCGGCTCCAGCAGCGCGGTCGCCAGCAGGGTGAGGCCCTGCTGCGAGCCGGTGGTGACCAGCAGGTCGTCCGGGGCGGTGGCCAGGCCGCGCGCGGTCGCCCGCTCGGCGACGATCCCGCGCAGCGCCGGGTCGCCCTCGGTGGTCGAGTACTGCAGCACCTGCTGCGGACGGTCCGCCAGTACGTGCCGGAAGGCGTCGGCGATGCCGTCCGCGTCGAACAGCTCCGGCGCCGGCAGCCCGCCGGCGAACGAGATGACCTCGGGCCGGGCGGTCAGCGCCAGGATCTCCCGCACGGGCGAGGCCCCGGTGCGCGACGCCCGCCCGGCGAGCCCGGGCACGGGCGCCGTGGTTACGGAACCGGCGGCGAATTCGGCGCCAGTGGCCTGGGATACGGCCGTGGAGGCGGTCGTGGCAGTGGCGGATGCGGCTCCGGGCATGGTGGCTGGCTCCAATCGCTCGTCTCGCGCTCGCCGTTAACCGGCGTTAGCTGCAGAGAGCACGGAGCTTATGTCTCCGGACGTGCCGCTCGCACAGATATCCGCATTGTGGGCACTCCTGGGTGCCTCTGCGGCTCCAACTCCCTCCGGGTGGGGCGGCGTCGGGGGAGGCGTGCCACCGGACGGGCGGGAAGGCCGAGCCCCCTCGGCCGGGACGGCGATCCAGTCGAGAGGGCTCGTTGCGGTGGTGCGGTGTGGTGAGGCAATGGAGTGGTGACGTTGTGCAGTTGTGGGGCTGTGCAGTTGTGCGGTGGTGCGGATCCGAGTGCGGAATGCGGACTTCTGAGGGGCTGGACGACGGGCCGCTCAGGCCACGTCGTACGTACCGGCGCCGACCTCCGCCACGAACGTGCTCCAGGCGGCGGTGTCGAACGTGAGGCGGGGACCGTCGGGGTCCTTGGAGTCGCGTACTGCGATGGCCTCGGTCGTGGGGACGGCGATCTCCACGCAGGCGCCGTTGCCACCGGAGTACGAGGACTTCGTCCAGGAAAATGCGGAATTGGGCTGGGTTGCCATGTTTACTCCGACTCACTCTGGGTTGCCGCGACTTGGCGCGGATTCGGTATGCATGACGCTACGCGCCAACATCACCGACGCCAGAGTGGTGTCACTCATTCGTATGGCATATTCCTTGATCTCTTTTCAGGGAAACCAGCGCAGGTGTACCGTGCCCGCTTCCTTTCCGGAGGGCCTCAACACGTGCTGTTCAACGCGTGCTGTCGGCGTGCTGCTTGGCGGCCTCGGCGATGAACTCCCGGCTCTGATCGGCGTTGAGCGCCTGGGCCCGCAGATGCTCGTACATGATCGTGTACTTGTGCACGTCGTTGGTCTTCTCCAGGTACAGGTCGCTCGTGACGCCCTCGATGTAGACCACGCTGGAGTCGGCCGCGTCGTCGAACTCCAGGATCGAGAACGTGCCGGACATCCCGGCGTGCGCGCCCGTGTCGTACGGCAGCACCTGGACCGTCACGTGCGGCAGCTTGCTGATCTCCACGAGGTGTTCCAGCTGCTCGCGCATGATGAGGTGGCTGCCGACGACGCGGCGCAGCGCGCTCTCGTCCAGCACGACCCACAGACGCAGCGGGTTGTGCGGATCGCTGACCCGCTCCTGGCGCCGCATGCGCACCTGGATGCGCTTCTCCAGCTGGTCCGGCGCCAGCTCCGGGACGGTCCCCGGGATCACCGCCTCCGCGTAACCGGGCGTCTGCAGCAGACCCGGCACGAGCAGCGATTCGTACACCCGCAGCGAGGCGGCCTCGGTCTCCAGGCCGATGTAGACGCTGTACGGGATGTCGCCGAAGGCGTGCCACCAGCCCTGCTGGCGCGAATCCTTCGCCATCTGCATCAGCGAATCGACGATGCGGTGATCCTCGACTTCGTACACCCCGCAGAGGTCTCGGACGTCGCGCTGGCTGATGCTGCGGCGGCCGTTCTCGAGCCTGCTGATCTTCGATTGCGAGACCAGCAGCCGCTCCGCGACCTCCTCCGCGGTCATGCCCTTGAGCTCCCGGAGCCTGCGCAGCTCCTGGCCCAACCGGCGTCGCCTGACGGTGGGATTCACATTGGACGCCACGGGACGTGCACCTCCGGCTCCGGACTGCTGTTTTTTCCTGTTCAGCAGATTGCCACCACCGGTCGGCGCCGCGCTGGGAAATGGCCGGACAAGGTGGGCACGGGTACGAGACGCCCTACGGGATGCGCGGGGCCGGACGGCGCTCGCTGCGACGTACGGGCGGATACCGGGAGCGCGTACGGAGACGTGTACGCGGGCGTGCACGAGGGGCGTGTACGGGGACGGAAGCGGAATCGGCGACCGGGGGACCGGGCGGGGGCCTGGAAGGCGGTGTACGGGCCGTACGCGCCTGCTGGGGGCCTTGCGGGAGCCCCGTTGGGGCGCCGTGGCCGGCACGCGGCGGAGCGGGCCGGAAGGGCCCGAAAAGGGACGCGGGGTGGTGGGCCCGCCGTCGTCCAGAACGGCTGGTCCACCACCCCGCGCTTGCTGCGGCTCCCGGACGGGACCTGGGGACGGTGCTGCGGTGTGGTGCCGGGTGCTGCGTCGCCGGCTGTTCGGCCGCCGGGTGCTGCGTGTCGACGGCCGGTTCGGCACCGGGCGCTACGTTGTCGGTACTGCGGTGGTGCGTGAGGGGTGCTGCTGCGGACGGGGCGGGTCCGTCGGGCAGTCGTCGCGCGCTGCCTGCCGCGCGAGCGCTGCTCGATCCGGTGCCGCCCTGGGGTCGGCGGCGTCCTGCTGCTGTCCCGTCCTGTGAAGTGCGTCCGGTTCCTGTCCGTCCCGGTCCTGTCCGCCCCGGGACGCTGTTCGTCCCAGGGTGCTGTCCGCCCGGTCCTGTCCGTCCCGGGTTCTGTCCGTCCGGCTAACGGGCGCCGACGCGGGCCATGCTGCCCCGCATTGGCTGGGCCGGAACGCCTGGCGTCCCGTCCGTGGCCCGGGCTGCCGGCTGCCGGCCGGCTCCGGGGCCCGGCCCCGCTGCCGTCGCGCGCCTCGGCTGCGCCGCGACGCCGTTCTGCACGTCCATGACGGCGTGCGCGACCAGGCCGCCCATGGGGTCGTGCCGGATGAGGTCCCGGAGGCGGGAGCGCGATGAACGCCCCTCGTTCCCGGGGTAGAGGTGCTTGCCGAGGCCGACCGCGTGGGCCAGTGCGGCGAGCGCCGCGGTCCGCGGGTCCGGTGGTACGCCGGTGCGGATCGCGTTGTCCAGCCGGGCCCTGATTTCCCGGCTGATGGCCGTGTCCGTCGCCTGGTAGCGAGTCGTCGGCAGTACCCCGCACATCTGACCCGCCACGGCATGCACCATGCCGCACCGCTCCAGATGCGTGAGGTAGGTCTGGCGCAGCCCCAGCCGGGGCCCGCCGATCCAGTGGACCGCGCGCACCGGGCTGCCGCGCCGTCGCAGCAACTCGAGCGCCGAATCCAGTGTCGGATCTCCAGTCGGCCGTGGCAGTACCACGGCGATACGATCCCCGTCAGGGGCTATCCGTCCCGCCAGAGCCAGCTCCACTAGCTGGGCCCCGGCCAGGCCGAGGTCGAGCGACTGCGGCTGCGCTGTGGTTCCCGTGGCCGGGTCCAAAGCGAGCAGCAGAAGCTCCTCCGGAATTGTTCTGCGGCTCCTGCCCATCCATGCCTCCCCGCGTGGATGAATGACAGGGTGACCCCTCTCACATTCATCTGTCGAGAGTGCCTGGGTGATTCGGGAGGGAACCGGTAGGTATGTCGTTCTCGTCTACTGCGTGGGCGACAGCCTCCGAGAGCGAGGCGCGAGCCCCGGACAGCGCGGCGGCGAGGCCGCGCTTCTCGTACACAGGACACTTGGCAACACTGGGCAGATCAACAGCGCGACGTATGAAGGAGACACCGGTGGCGGGCGAGTCCCCCGACAGGTCGGAGCAGAAGCAGTCGTCGGGGGAGACGGCGGAGAGCGAACGCGATCCGCGGCTCGCGGTCTTCCGTGATGCACCGACGGATACGGAGACGTCCGGGAAGGCATCCGAGTCCGAGGAGGCAGCCGAGGAAGCGTCCACGGAGACGCCCGCGGAGCCGGATTCGGTTGCGGTAGCCGGGGAGAAGAGCGATTCCGAGGGTGACCCGGACGGCCCCGAGGGTGGTTCGGACGCTCCCGAGGGTGGCGAGAGGGGCGATGCCCGGCTCAAGGCGGCGGTGGCGGCCTGGGTGGCGGGCAAGGACGCCTCTGGCGACGCGGAGGGCGCGGAGGGTGCCGAGGCGGGCGAGGGGACCTCCGAGGGCCCCTCTGGCGCCTCGAAGGCCCCGAAGAGCGACGAAGCCGAGGCCGCCAAGGGCGAGGCCCCCAAGGGCGAGGCCGACGCCGAAGCGGAGTCCGCGCTGCCCGTACGGAAGCCCGGCGGCAAGGCCAAGAAGGGCGCCGGCCAGACGGACCAGCCGACGGCCGTCTTCGGCACCGTGACGCCGAAGCCGGCTCCCGCGGACGACGCCACCCGAGTGTTTGCTGCCGTAAAGCCGAAGGGCGCGGAGAAGGCTCCCGCCAAGGACGCCAAGGACGCCGAGAAGGACGCGGAGAGCAGCGCCAAGAAGGACGCCGAGGCCCGGAAGGCCACGGCCGCGGCCATCCCCAAGCGGTCCGAGGCCGCGAAGAAGGCCGGAGCCGCCGCCACGCCCAAGGACGCCGAGCCCACCGGCAGCGAGTCCAAGAAGGACGCCAAGAAGGACACCGAGAAGGACGCCGAGAAGAGCGACGGAGGCGTCGCCAAGAAGGGCGCCGAGGACAGCAAGGCGTCCAAGGGCGGCGAGGAGGCCGAGGAGAGCAAGGACGCCAAGGCTCCTGCCAAGAGCACCGCGGCGGCCGCGGCGGCCGCGACCGCCGCGACCGCCGCGAAGAGCAGCAAGGACGGCAAGGGCGCCGAGAAGTCCAAGGACGCTGAGAAGCCCGGCACGGAAAAGGGCGACGCCGAGAAGCCCGCTTCCGGTAAGGAGAAGGGCGACGCCGAGAAGCCCGGCAAGCCGGCCGCAGAGCGGGACGCCGAGCGGACCAGTCAGTTCGTCGCGCTGAAGTCGGCGGACGAGCGGCCGGTCAAGCCGCCGAAGCCGGTCGGCAAGGCCGTCGTGAAGCCGGCCGTCGCACCCGGCGCCGCCGCCTCCACCCCGCTCCCGCCGGCCGCCGAGGCCCCGCAGCCGGCCGCCCAGCCGTCGTCCGCCGCCCCCGAAGCGGCCCCGCTGCCCGAATCCGAGCGTACGAAGCAGCAGCCGCTGCCCCCGCTCGACCTGCTCGCGCAGCTCACCAACACCCCGCCGCCGCCCGAGACCCCGATCCGCACCATCGTGCGGCGGTTCAAGATCTGGACCCCGCTGGTCCTGCTGCTCCTGCTGGTCTTCGTGATCGTGCAGGCCGTGCGCCCGCTCCCGGACCCGGCGCTCGCGCTGACCTCGGACGCGACGTACTCCTTCGACGGCGGCAAGCCGTCCCTGCCCTGGCCGAACGAGGGCCAGGCGTACGTCGAGGTGTCCGGCCTGGGCCCGATCGGCTCGTACGGCGCGCAGAAGCCGATCCCGATCGGCAGCGTCGCCAAGACGATGACCGCGTACATCATCATGCGCGACCACCCGCTCAAGCAGGGCAAGAAGGGCCCGATGATCCGGGTCGACAAGCAGGCCGAGGAGGACGGCAAGAAGGGCGCGGGCCACGGTGACGAGTCGGTCCTCGACACCGTCAAGGAGGGCGACCACATCTCGCAGAAGGACGCGCTGTCCGCGGTCATGATCCCCTCCGCGAACAACATCGCCCGGCTGCTGGCCCGTTGGGACGCCGGTTCCCAGGAGGCGTTCGTCAAGAAGATGAACGCCACCGCCAAGGAACTCGGCATGAAGAACACCACGTACACCGACCCCAGCGGTCTGATCGAGACCACCGTCAGCACCGCCCAGGACCAGGTGAAGCTGGGCAAGAAGGCGATGGAGATCCCCTCGCTGGTGGACATCACCAAGCTGCCGACGTGGACCGACCCCTCCGGCAAGACCTGGCGGAACTTCAACACCCTGCCGCCGTACAACAACGCGATCGGCCTCAAGACCGGCTCCACCTCGAAGGCGGGCGGCAACCTGCTCTTCGCCGGTACGCAGCAGGTCGGTGACACGAAGCAGCTGATCGTCGGCGCGGTGCTCGGCCAGCACCGGCCGCCGATCATCGACACCGCCAACGCCATCAGCAAGGACCTGCTCACGACCACCCAGGGCGTGCTGGAGGACCGTACGGTCGTGAAGAAGGGCGACGTCGTCGGCGTGGTGGACGACGGCCTCGGCGGTACCACGCCGGTCGTGGCGACCGAGGACCTCAAGGCGGTCGGCTGGAACGGCCTGACCGTCAAGCTGGGGCTGACGAACAAGGGCAAGGCCATCCCGCACACGGCGAAGGCCGGTACGGAGGTCGGCATGCTGACCGCGGGCAGCGGCCCGGGCCAGGCCGGCGTCCCCGTAGCGCTCCAGAAGGACCTCGCCGAACCGACCTTCGGCGCGAAGCTCACCCGCGTGGGCTGACCCGCCGGCCCGTCCCGTACGTACCGCAACGCCCCGGTTCCGCCGGGGCGTTGCGCGTACCGTAGGGCGGGCGGTCCGTCCGGGGCGCCAGACCCGATTCCGACCGCTCGGGAGCCCGCCATCGATACCGCGCTGAACGTCCGGACCGCCCCCGGACGGGTCCGCACCGAGTCCGCGGCCTGGACGAAGGCCGTGCCGGCGCCGTGCGCGCTGTCGCTGGCGCTGGGCCTGTGGGGCGTCCGCCGCCAGGACAGCATCTGGCGCGACGAGGTCGTCACCTACGACATGGCGCACCGCGGCCTGCCCGAGCTGTGGGACACGCTGCAGAACGCGGACGCCGTGCACGGCTTCTACTACCTCTTCATGCACGCCCTCTTCGACGTTTTCGGCGGTGGCGTGCTGACCCTGCGGCTCCCCTCCGTACTGGCGATGACCGCGGCCGCCGCGGGGGTCGCGCTCCTGGGGGCGCGGGTGGCCGGGGAGCGTGCGGGCCTGGCGGCGGGACTGGTCTTCCCGCTGCTGCCGCTCGTGCAGCAGTACGCGCAGGAGGGCCGGTCGTACGCGCTCGTCTGCGCGTTGGTCACGTGGTCCACGTACCTCCTCGTCCGGGCGCTCGCCGCGAGCCCCGCCACCGTGGACGCGCCGGGACCCGGGCTGTTCGGCGTGCCCGGTCCCGCGCGGCGCTGGTGGACCGCGTACGTGGTCGTGACGCTCGCGGCCTGTCTGCTGCACGAGTTCGCCGTGCTGGTGCTCGCGGCGCACGGCACGACGGTGGTGCTGGCCGACGTGCCGTGCGCGGTCCGCCATGCCGTCCGCCGTACCTGGCTCGTCGCCGCCGGGGTGGTGGCCGCCGGGCTCGCGCCGCTGGCGCTGTTCAGCGCGGGACAGTCGGCCCAGCTCAGCTGGGCCCTGTGGCCCGACCCCGTGCAGCTGGTGACCTTCGGGGTGCTGGCGGTGGTGGGCGTGACCTGCGCCCGAGTACCGGTTCGGGCGCGTGGGCCGGTCCGGACGTGTGGGCCGGTTTGGACGCGTGGGCCGGTCCGGACGTGTGAGTCGGTCCGGGCGCGTGAGCCGGTCCGGGCGCGTGGGCCGGTCGGGCTCGGGCCGCTCGCGGTGCCGCTGCTGATCGCGCCGCCGGCTGCGCTGATGCTGCTCTCCCAGCTCCAGCCGATGTTCGTCGACCGCTACGTCCTCTATTACGTTGTCGGCTTCGCCCTCCTGGCGGGCGCCGCGCTGGACCGGGTGTTCCGGCCGCTCGGGGACCACGGCGACCGGGCCGGTCGGGCCGACCGGGCCCGCAGGCGGCGCGCGGTATGGGCGCTGGTGGCCGTACTGGTGGCGCTGCTGCCCGCCGCCGTGTACCTGCGCAGCCCGCAGAGCCGTACGGACGACGCCACCGCCGTCGTCCGGGCTGTCCGGGCCGTGGCGGAGCCCGGTGACGGGCTGCTCTTCATGCCGGCCCGGCGGCGGGTGTGGACCCGGTCCGAGCCGGAGCGCTTCCGCGACCTGACCGACCTGGCCCTGTCCCGGGAGCCGGACTCCGCGCGCTCCCTGTACGGCACGGAGGTGCCCGCCGACCGCATCCGGGCCCGGATGCTCGGCAGCGAGCGCATCGTCGTGCTCAGCGACCCGCGCGACGAGCCGGAGGACGAGACCTCCGGGGAGATCACCAAGCGCACCACCCTCCGCGACGCCTTCACGCCGTGCCGCACCCAGGACGTCACCGGCGCCCGCATCACGGTGTACGCCCGCCCGGGCCACTGCGACGACTGACCCGACTGACGCCTGACCACGGTGTGGGCCTGTGGGCCCGCCCGAGGGGCCCTTCGCTTCTACCAGTCGTCCATAGGCGGCTCTTCCATGTCCCAGTCCCAGGGCGCGTCGGCACCCGGGGCGGCGACGGCAACGGCACTGGCTGGGGCGGCCCCGCCCGCAGCCGGGCCGCTACTCGCCGGGCCGCTGCTTGCCGGGCCGGTGCTTGCCGGGCCGCTGCTTGCCGGGTCTCCGGCCGCCGCCGGGCCCTCCGCGAGGACCTCGAGGATCGACTCGCCGTACTTCGCGAGCTTGTTCTCGCCGACGCCGTTGACCGTGCCCAGCTCGGCAACGGTGGACGGCCGGGCCGTGGCGATCTCGCGGAGCGTGGCGTCGTGGAAGATCACATACGCCGGGACGCCCTGCTCCTTCGCGGTCGCCCCGCGCCACGCCCGCAGCGCCTCGAACACCGGCAGCGCCTCCGCCGGCAGATCGACCGGCGCGCGCTTGCCCTTCGCGGCCTTCGCCCGGGCCGCCCGGGCCGGCTTCTCCGGCTCGCGCCGCAGCAGGACCTGGCGGTCCCCGCGCAGCACCTCGCCGCTCGTTTCGGTCAGCACCAGCGTGCCGTAGTCCCCCTCGACCGCCAGCAGCTGCTGCGCCAGCAACTGCCGTACGACGCCCCGCCAGTCGGCCTCCCGCAGGTCGGCGCCGATCCCGAACACGCTCAGCGCGTCATGGTCGAACTGGATGACCTTGGCGGTCTTCCGGCCCATCAGGATGTCGACGATCTGGCCCGTGCCGAACTTCTGCCCGCGCTCGCGCTGCAGCCGGACGACCGTCGACAGCAGCTTCTGCGCGGGCACCGTGCCGTCCCAGGACTGCGGAGGCGTCAGGCACGTGTCGCAGTTGCCGCAGGGCTTGCTCCCCTGGCCGAAGTACGCGAGCAGCCGCACCCGCCGGCACTCCACCGTCTCGCACAGCGCGAGCATCGCGTCGAGGTGCGCGGCCAGCCGCCGCCGGTGCGCCTCGTCGCCCTCGGAGCCGTCGATCATCTTCCGCTGCTGGACCACGTCCTGCAGGCCGTACGCCAGCCAGGCCGTGGACAGCAGGCCGTCCCGTCCGGCGCGGCCGGTCTCCTGGTAGTACCCCTCCACGGACTTCGGCAGGTCGAGGTGGGCCACGAAGCGCACGTCCGGCTTGTCGATGCCCATCCCGAACGCGATGGTGGCGACCACCACGAGGCCGTCCTCGCGGAGGAAACGCGACTGGTGATGCGCGCGCGTCCGCGGGTCGAGACCGGCGTGGTACGGCACGGCGGCGATGCCGTTGTCCACGAGGAACTGGGCGGTCTTCTCCACGGAGGCGCGGGAGAGGCAGTACACGATGCCCGCGTCCCCGGCGTGCTCCGTCCGCAGCAGATCCAGCAGCTGCTTCTTCGGCTCGCTCTTGCCGGCGATGCGGTACTGGATGTTCGGCCGGTCGAAGCTGGCGACGAAGTGCCGGGCCTGCTCCATCCGCAGCCGCGACGTGATCTCGGCGTGGGTGGCCTCGGTGGCCGTGGCGGTGAGCGCGATCCGGGGGACCTCGGGCCAGCGCTCGTGCAGCATGGACAGAGCGAGGTAATCGGGGCGGAAGTCGTGGCCCCACTGGGCGACGCAGTGCGCCTCGTCGATGGCGAAGAGGGAGATCTTCCCCCGGTCCAGCAGGCCGAGCGTCTGCTCGACGCGCAGCCGCTCCGGCGCGAGGTAGAGCAGGTCCAGCTCGCCGGCCAGGAACTCCGCCTCCACCAGGCGGCGCTCCTCCATGTCCTGGGTGGAATTCAGGAACCCGGCGCGCACGCCGACCGCGCGCAGCGCGTCGACCTGGTCCTGCATCAGCGCGATGAGGGGGGAGACGACGACGCCCGTGCCGGGGCGCACGAGCGAGGGGATCTGATAGCAGAGCGACTTGCCGCCGCCGGTCGGCATGAGGACGACGGCGTCGCCGCCGCCGATGACGTGCTCGACGATCTCCTGCTGGCTGCCGCGGAACGCGTCGTACCCGAAGACCCGGTGCAGCACCTCCAGGGCCTCACCGCCCGGCGCCCCACCGGTCCGCGCGTCACCGCCGCCCGGGCCGGGGCCTGCGCCCGCGTCGCCCGGGGCTTCGTCCAGCCCATCGTCCACGTCGTTCATGCCAGGCAGCTTACGAGCCCGGACCGCCCCGCCGCTGAGCCTGTGGATAACTCCCCCCGAGCGGGACCGTCAGGGAGCGGGCGCCCGCCGAACGGCGTGGGCGATGTCACGCGGAACAGCTCCCGACACCGGGCCACCGTGACGCCTTGCCACCGTGACATCGTCCGCGATCACGGCTCGTACGGCTCGCAGGCCGTCCCGTCGTGATCGCGGTCCAGATGGTCCGCGTAACCCGGTTCGCCGGACTGAATCGGGGCCGCGCCCGCCTCGCGGGCATCTGCGCAGACGTCGTAGTACGGCGACGGCCCGGAATCCCCGGGCGCCGACCCGGACTCCTCCGGCGTGGCCCCGGGCTCCTCCGGCGTCGATCCGCCGACGTCCCGTATCGATGCTCCCGTGATGACGCCGTCGGTCACGGTGTACGTACCGGCGAAGGAACGCACCGAGCCGTCCGTCTGCAGTGCGTCGAGATGGACGGTGACCACGCCGCCCTCGACGTCGAGGATCTGGACGGTGTCCTCCACCGTGTCGGCCAGACCGTCGGTGAACGCGCTGTACGAGCCGCCGAGGTTCTTGCCGCCCAGCGCCCACGCCTCCTCGTAGTCGCCCGCGTTGATGGCGTCGAAGTACGCCTCGACGGTGGCCGCGGCGTCGCGGACGGTCGCCGGAGCCGATGCCCCTGGCCCTTCCGAATGCTGCGACTGCGAGGTCGGGGCGGGGGAGGAGCCGGGAGCGGACGGTGGCGAGGAGCCGGGACGGGTGGTGACCGTCGCCGTGCTGGTCACCGTCTTGGAAGTGCCGCCGGACGACTCCCCCGAGGAGCAGCCGCCGAGGACCAGGGCGACCACGGCCGACCCTGCCAGCAGACCCGCGGCGCTCCGTGCGTGGGCTGTACCGAATGTGCGGGACCGGTGCCCCATAAAGATCACCCACCACCATGGGTACGGGCACCGCTCTCCGGGACCTTCTCCGGGAATTTCTCCGGGAACTCCATGGCGCGCCCCGTGCGCCGGTCCGCGTGCCCGTTGGGTTCATTGTCCGCTGTACGCGGCCGCTGCGCCTGGGGAGGGGGAAGAGGATGCGGTGCGGCGGGTGGCCAGCTTGCGGTGGATGACGGTGTAGAAGGTGAGCAGCACGAAGGTGGCGATCTGCAGCAGGCCGGAGAGGCCGGTGGCCGCGTCGACCGGCAGCAGGTAGATCATCGGAAGCCTGAGGACGGCCTCGGCCAGCATGCCGACGCCCCACACGCAGGTCATGACCGTCACCGTGCGCCGGAACGCGGGCTCACCGGCCCACCGCTGGTCGAGCTCCTCCCGGGCCTGTGCCGTGCGGCCCTGTGTGCGGCGAATGACGGCGAAGATCATCGGCCGCCGGGCCACCGCCGTACCGAGGAAGATCAGCCCCGCGAGGCCGGTCGGTACCGAGTCCTTGGCGAGAACGAACCGCGCGTCGCCGCTCACGAAGGACAGCAGCAGGCCGACGCCCCATACGGAGAGCATGAACGCCGCGAAGACATCGAAGCGGCGCGGGAGGAGCGCCACGTATGCCACGCGGAGCGCTGCCGCGAGCGTGGCGCCGAGCATCGACACGTACACGCTCGTGTCGAACGCCCGCAGGGCGTAGTACACGCCGATCGACAGCCCCACGTCCCAGACGAGGGTCGAGATCGTCTCCCACAGGCCGGTCGACCAGCGCTCGCCTGCTTTCTTCCCGCCCTGCCCGCCGGGCTCGGCCGCTTGCCCTGCTGCCGTCTTCGGCCCCGCTTCCGGTACCGGTTCCCTGCTCTCCGCCCCCGTAGGCACCGCGTCACTCCTTTGTTCGTCGCTGTGACATGTAGAAAGTGACACGTGGCGCGACACCTGTCAACTTCTACCTGTCGCTCGGCTAAGGTGATCGCAGTAGGGAGAAGGGGCCGAGAGGCGAAGAGGCGGAGAAGCGGAGAAGACGCGATGTCGCTGCGGTACGCGCTGCTGGGGCTGCTGGCCGACGAGGCCGGCAGCGGCTACGAGCTGACCAAGAAATTCGAGCGGAGCCTCGACCGGTACGCCTGGCACGCCAAGCACAACCAGGTCTACCAAGAGCTCAACCGGCTGGCCGTGGACGGCCTCGCCGAGGTCGTCGAGGAGGGCGCGCGCGGCCGCAAGACGTACGCGATCACCGAGGCCGGCCGCGCGGACCTGCGCCAATGGCTGCTGAACCCGCCCCGTAACCCGGTCGTACGCAATGAATTCGTACTCCGGCTCTTCCTCCTCTTCGCACTGGACCCGAAGGAGGCGCGCGCCGTGCTCGCCGAGTACGCCGCGGCCGCCCAGCGTGACCTCGACGCCCTGACCGCCCTGGTGGAGTCCGCGGACGTCGAACTGACCGACGGCAGACTGCCCGACCCCCTCGCCTTCGGCCACCTCGCGGCCGGCTTCGGCCTGCACATGCTCCCCGCCTCGCGCGACTGGGCCCACTGGGCCATCGCTCAGATCGACAACCGGATGGGGGAGGAGACGGGCGGCGAAGGCGAGCGGAGGGCGGTGGAGACGAGCGGAGGCGAGTAGAGGGCAGACAAGGCGAGCGGAGGCGAGGAGGCGCTGAACACGGCGGGCCGGGTACTGAACGGGCCGTTGCCGCACCGGTTGTCATCGAAGGCGAAGCCGCCTCCGGTCTTTCGGTACGCCCCTCCAGGTGCGGTTCGCTGCCGCCCACCGCGCCTGGCTCTCCGGCGTGACCTGGCAGATCGGCAATGCCGCGGCCGGCCGGATGCCGGGCCTGGACGAGTGCGTCGCCATGCGGTTGCTGTCGGCGGGCGGCGAACCGCCGTTCGCCGTGCTGGAGTTGGCCACCGGCGCTGACGTCAGATGCCGCCACGCCACACGTTGTCGAAGGCGGCGTCCTCGATGGCCCGCCGCTGCCGTACTGCCTCCAACTCCCGCAACGCATCACCGACAACGGCCAGCACGGTCGCCACCGCCTCGCCGCCCGCACCGCCGTCCACGCGCGGCGACTCCTCGCCCTCTCCTTCCCCCTCCTCTTCGTTCTCCCCTTCGCGAATTCCGACGGCCGAGGCGAGGGCGGCGAGTACGGGCTCCCCCGATGCCCACCGGTCCGCCGCCCGCCGTCGCTCGGGCGAATCGACCGGCACCACCTGACCGGCCCGGCCGAGCATCCAGCGGCCTCGCTCCCGGGCGACCTGCCCTTCCGCCTCGAGCGCGCCCAGATACGTCGAGTACAGCCCCCGCCCCCGCCGCCACAGCCACTCCTCGACCGACTCGTACGGCGCCTGCCGGACCAGCGCCGACGCGGCATCGTCCAACAGGCCGTCAGCTATCGCCGGCCGATACCCCGGCACGATGTCCTCGCCGTCCTCGCCGTTCAGCCCAACGGCCTCGGCGGCCAGCAGATCGATCAACTCGGCCCCCGCCAGCGCCAACGACAGCTCGCCTTGCTGAAGCGGACGACTGGACGGCACGTCCAGAGCGATGATCACCAGATCCCGTGCTGTGCTCATGGACGACTCCATCCCGGACGCACTCGCAAGCCAACGCTCGCCAACCCACCCAGGCTAGACAACAAACCACCCCAGAGCCCCCGAAAACAGCGCCTGGCCGGACGACACGGCCGAGTACAAGCCGAAGGGCCAGTCCACGTACAAGCCGAAGGGCCAGTCCACGCACAAGCCGAAGGGCAGCACACGCACAAGCCGAAGGGCCAGTCCAAGAGGCTGACGCCTCCGAACTGGCCCTTCTTCGTGTGCCCCCGGCAGGATTCGAACCTGCGACACCCGCTTTAGGAGAGCGGTGCTCTATCCCCTGAGCTACGGAGGCGGGGCGGTCAGTGGTGGTGCGGTGTCCCTTGGGGGCGCACCATCGGCTGGCCGTGAACAGGGTAGCGGATGGGGTCGTGCCCGGTCTCGCCGCTGGGTGATCAAGCCTTGTGGCCGGCGGGTCAGGCGGGGAAGTTCCAGCTGACGGTGCCGTCGGCGGTGACCAGGGCGGCCAGCACGATGAGGTCGGCGATGCCCAGGGCCATGCCGAGGAGGGCGCGGCCGCGGCGGTCGGTGCCGCGGAAGAGGGCGAGGGCGCCGAGGATCAGCGACAGCGGGCCCAGGACGACGTTCATGACGAGCAGGCCCACCAGGCCCAGGATGAAGGAGGCCACGGCCATGCCGTCGGCCTGGTTCCCCTTGCGGCGGGGCGTCTTTGAAGGCGTGGTCGCGGCGCGGTGGAGGAGCGTGGTCATCGACGGGCCCCCTTCGTGCGGTACTCGCGGATGGCGAAGATCAGCAGCCAGACGGCGATCGCGGCGGCCGCGGTCAGCGTCGCGCCGAGCGGGAGGTGTGCCGCGGTGCCCAGGAGGACTCCCAGGAGGAGCAAGGCTGCGACGAGGAAGATCATTTCTGGCCCTTCCGGGTGAGGTGAGTGGCCTTGATCGACGGTTAGGTGAACAGTTGGTGTGACAGTTGTTCACTGACTATCGAGTCTAGCGCGACTTCGGGGTGGATCGCGTCGGAGAACGGGTGTTTACTGAATGGCATGAGTCACACCATCGGCGTCCGGCAGGCCCAGAAGCAGAAGACCCGGCAGGCGCTCCTCGATGCCGGGCTGCGGCTGCTGGCGGAGCAGAGCCTGAGCAGCCTCGGGCTGCGCGAGGTGACGCGGGTGGTGGGGGTGGCGCCGGCGGCGTTCTACCGGCACTTCCGGGACATTCCCGATCTGGGCGTCGCGCTGGTCGAGGAGTCGCTCGGCAGCCTGCACGTCGTGATCCGCGCGATCCTCGCCGAGCAGCCCGGCGCCGAGGAGCGCATCGACCGTACGGTCGCGGTCGTCGAGAAGTACGTACGCGAGAACCCGGCGCACGTCCGCTTCATCGCGCGGGAGCGGCACGGGGGCGTGCGCGCCGTGCGGAAGGCGATAGCCGCCGAACTGGCGCGGTTCGCCGCGGAGGTGGCGGCGGGGCTCCGGGAGCAGCCGGTGTCGGACGCCTGGAGCGACGACGACGTGCTCATGCTCGCCGAGATGTACGTCGATCACCTGGTGATGACCGCTTCGGCGATCCTGGACGCCGCGGACGACGGTGACGCGGCCGCTTGCGACCGGATCGCCGAACGTGCCCGTCGGCAGCTCCGGCTGATCAGCTTGGGGCGCTTGCACTGGACGGATTGAGGGCAGGGCAGGCACGGCAGGGCAGGCCGCCCGTCTGGTGTGGCTGATGCCGGACGCCGGACGCCGGATGCCGGATGCCGGATGCCGGATGTCCTGGTGCCGTCAGCACCCTCAGCGCTGCCAGCGAGCGTCAGTGCCGTCAGTGCCGTCAGGGGCGTTCCGGCGTGGTGATGCGTACGCGGAAGGTGTCCGAGGGGCCGGTGTCCAGGACCGAGAGCGTGATGCCTTCCGCGCGGAAGGTCTGGCCGGGGCGGTACGTGGCGTCGGTCAGGCCCGCGCGGACGTTCGGGTCCTTGCGGTAGCAGCCGGCGCTCTTCGGGGTGGCGTCGGCGACGCGTACCGGGCCCCGGCCCGAAGGGGTGTCGGTGCTGACGCGGTAGACCAGGACGCCCGGGCGGCACGCGGTCGGGTCGAGCGGGCCGGTGCGGCGGGCCTCCACGACGTACGCGCGGTACCGGGAGACCGGTATGACGGCGATCTTCGTGCCGCCGGGGGCGGCGGCCGGGGTGAGCCGGTGGGTGGTGACGGAGCCGGGGCTGCGCACGCAGTCCACCTGGTCCGGGGCCAGCCAGCCGAGCTTCCACTTGTGCCAGCCCAGGAAGTCGTTCTCCGGGCCCCAGTCCACGTCCATGGGGTCCCAGTGGCCCACCGGGTGCGGATCGGCGCGCCCGTCGGTGAAGTACAGGTCCGGGAGGCCGAAGGAGTGGGCGTTCTCGTGGTTGAGGACGCGGTAGGCGCTCGGGCCGGTCTGCCGGCTCCAGATGAACGAGACGTTCCTGAGCTGCGTACCGTCGCCCGTGCGCAGGCCCAGCGGGCCGCCGCTGAAGGTGACGGACCAGACGTTCTTGGTCGCGGGCGGGCCGGCGTTCGGCGTGACCAGGACGTTGACCAGGTCGTACGCGCGGAAGTCCACCTCACGGTCGACGGCACTCACGATCTCCTTCGCCACCGCGTAATAGCCGTTCTTCGAAGCGGGGTTGAAGGAGGTGCCGCGCCCGATGTCGTACGAGGCCAGCGGGCGGGACATCCGTATCCACTTCAGGACGGGCGTCGAGCGGTAGTCGAGCCGGCCGTAGGAGCTCTGGCGGAAGAAGCGCGGCACGGCCGGGAAGAACTCGCCGTAGCGCGTGCGGGGGCTGATCCCGGCGCGTACGTCGGGGAAGTCGACGAGCACCGTGAGGGCCCGTACGCGGCCGGTGGCGCGGGTGAAACCCCGGGGAGTGGTGGCCGCCTCCGACACGCCCGTGATGGTGCCGGGGAAGGCACCGGGGAGGGCGCAGGGACCGGAGGGGAGGGCCGCGGAGGGGGCGCGAGGGGAGCGCTTCGGTGCCGTGCGGGAGTGCGGGGGAGGCGCTGAGGCCGTCTCGTGCGCGGTCGTCCCCGTCTTCGAGCCCGTCTTCGAGCCCGTCTTCGTTTCCGTGGGGCGGGCACCGGGGGCTTCCGTCCGTTCCCCGGCGTCCGGGGGCGGAGAGGTGGCCGGCCGGCTGTCGCCGTGCCGGGCGGTGCCGGCGGAGCGGGGCGCGGCGGGGATGAGGGCCGGTACGGCCAGCGTGGCCGCCAGCGCCGTGGTCGCGAGCAGGGCGGACGGTATCTGCCTCATGTGCTCACCCTGGGACGGCGGGCGGCGGCCTGCCCGTCGGGTTACGGCATCCGGGATCGGGGGCGGATTTCACGGGGCTGCGGGGGAGTGATGCAGGTCACAGAGGGTGCGGGAAATAACCGGGGAGCCGGTCCCCGTTTAACCAGGCGTCCGTACGAAACGGGGAGCCGCTCCCCGGTTTCGTCCACCAGGCCAGGAACCCCCAGGCCAGGAACCCACCGGGCCAGGAAGCACCCGGAAGTAACGGGCCGCGAGAGGCCGCCGCAAAGGACCGCAAGAGGTCCGCACGTACACGCACCCGGAAGGAGTGAGCCGACGTGACCGTCACCCCGAGCCCCGCCGCGAAGGCGGACCGGCCCCGACTGCGGGCCGACGCCCAGCGCAACCGGGAGCGGATCGTCGCGGCCGCTCGCGAGACCATGGTCGAGCACGGGGCCGAGGTCCCGCTCGACGAGGTCGCCCGCCGGGCCGGCGTCGGCAACGCCACCCTCTACCGGCACTTCCCGGACCGCGCCGACCTGATCCACCACGTCACGCTCTCCGTCATGGACCGCACGGCGGCCCGTGCGGAGTGCGCGCTCGCGGCGGAGGACGACGCGTTCCAGGCGCTCCGGGTCTTCGTGCACGCCGCCGTCGAGGAGCGCATCGGAGCGCTCTGCCCGCTCCTCTCCGACGGCGTCGACAAGGACCACCCCGACCTGCTCGCCGCGCGGGCCCGCCTGGAACGGTCCGTCGAGGCCCTCATGGGCGCCGCGCGCGAGAGCGGCCGACTGCGTGCCGACATCGCCGTCGGTGACCTGATGGTCGCGATCACCCAGCTCACGCGGCCGCTGCCGGGTTCGGGCTGCGTCGACTTCGACCGATTCGTGCACCGTCATCTCCAGCTGTTCCTGGACGGTTTGATGGCGCCGGCGCGCTCCGAACTGCCCGGGTGTGCGGCCACGTTGGAGGACCTCCGGCAAGGCCGGTGATCCCCGGCGTGCCGCCCGGCGCGACCGCCGGCCCGCACCACCTCGTACTGCGTCACCCGTAACCCGTACTGCGTCACTCGCAACTCGTACTGCGTCACCCGTAACTCGTACTGCGTCACCCGTAACTCGTACTCCGTAACCGTCCCCGGATCTTTTCCTCTCCGCGTCACTAGGTGGACCCACTCATGCCTGAAAAAGACAAAAACATCCCAAATGTCGACCCGAGGCGCTGGAAAGCGCTCATATTCATCGCCCTCGCGCAGCTCATGGTCGTGCTCGACGCGACGATCGTGAACATCGCGCTGCCCTCCGCCCAGGCGGACCTCGGGATCTCCGACGGGAACCGGCAGTGGGTCATCACCGCGTACGCCCTCGCCTTCGGCGGGCTGCTGCTCTTCGGGGGCCGCGTCGCCGACCTGTGGGGCCGTCGGCGCACCTTCGTCATCGGCCTGATCGGCTTCGCCCTCGCCTCCGCGCTCGGCGGTGCGGCGGGCAGCTCCGGGATGCTGCTCGGCGCCCGCGCGCTGCAGGGCGTGTTCGGCGCGCTGCTCGCCCCGGCCGCGCTCTCGCTGCTCGCGGTGACCTTCACCGAGGCCCGCGAACGCGCCAAGGCGTTCGGCATCTTCGGTGCCATCGCCGGTGGTGGCGGCGCCGTCGGGCTGATCCTCGGCGGCGTGCTGACCGAGTACATGGACTGGCGCTGGACCTTCTTCGTGAACATCCCCTTCGCCGTGGTCGCGGCGACCGGCGCGCTGCTGGTCATCCGGGAGCCCGCCGAGGGCCGTAACTCCTCCCGGCTCGACGTGCCCGGCGTCCTCCTCGCCACGGCCGGACTGGTCTCCCTCGTGTACGCGTTCACGCGTGCCGAGTCCGACGGCTGGAGCGCCGCGCCGACCATCGGCCTCTTCGTGGCGGCCGCCGTGCTGCTGCTGGCCTTCGTGATCGTGGAGTCGCGGGTGAAGGCGCCGCTGCTGCCGCTGCGCGTGGTCACCGACCGCAACCGTGGTGGCGTCTACGCCTCGCTCGGCCTCGCCGTGATCGGCATGTTCGGTCTCTTCCTCTTCCTGACCTACTACTTGCAGATCGTGAAGGGGTACACGCCGGTCACGACCGGTCTGGCCTTCCTCCCGATGATCGCGGGCATGATCACCGGTTCGACGCAGATCGGCGCCCGGCTGATGACCCGGGTCCGGCCGCGGCTGCTGATGGCCCCCGGCTTCCTGCTGGCCGCGATCGCCATGCTGTCGCTGACCCGGATCGACCTGGACACCTCGTACCCGGCGCTGATCCTGCCCTCGTTCCTGCTGCTCGGCCTGGGTATGGGCACGGCCTTCATGCCGGCCATGTCGCTGGCCACGCATGGTGTGCAGGCGCGGGACGCGGGTGTCGCCTCCGCGATGGTCAACACCTCGCAGCAGGTGGGCGGTGCGATCGGTACGGCGCTGCTGAACACCATCGCGGCCGGCGCGACCACGGCGTACGCGACGGCGCACGCGGCCGGTGCGCGCTCCGCCGACGTCCTCAAGCTGCAGTCGATGGTGCACGGTTACACGGCCGCCATCTGGTGGGCCGCGGGCATCCTGCTCCTCGCCTCGGCGATCGCGTTCGTCTTCGTCACCACGGGGCGGCCCGGTGTGGGTACGCCGGCGGCGAGCTCGGCGGACGGCGCGGACGCGACCGAGGACGTGCAGGTACCGGTCATGGCGCACTGACGCGGACGGTGCCGGTCATGGCGCACTGATGCGGACGGTGCCGGTCACGGCGCACTGATGCGGATGGTGCCGGTCACGGCGCGCTGACGCGGACGGTGCCGGTCACGGCGCACTGATGCGGATGGTGCCGGTCACGGCGCGCTGACGCGGACGGTGCCGGGCATGGCGCGCTGACGCGGACGTGAAAAAGGGGCGCCCCCTAGGGGGCGCCCCTTTCCTGTGCACGGGCGTTCAGCGCAGCCAGGGCAGGTCGGCGCCCTGCGGCTGCAGGCCGTCCGCCACGGTGCGGCAGATGTCCGCGAGTTGGCGTACCTGCTCCGGGGAGAGCCGGTCGAAGAGCGCGGCCCGTACGGTCTCGACGTGGCCCGGCGCGGACTCCTCCAGGACCTTCATGCCCTCGTCCGTGAGCACGGCGTTCTGGCCGCGCTTGTCGGAGGGGCACTCCTCGCGGCGGACCCAGCCGTTCTTCTCCAGGCGGGCGATCGCGTGCGAGAGCCGGGACCGGGTGATCTTGGCGTTCTGGGCCAGCTCGGTCATCCGCAGCCGCCGCCGCGGCGCCTGGGAGAGCTGGACGAGCAGGCCGTAATAGATGTGCGGCATGCCGGCATCACGCTGCAGCTGCCGGTCGAGGTGGTCTTCCAGCAGCGTGGTGGCGTGCAGGTACGACTGCCAGGCGTACTGTTCCTCGTCGCTGAGCCAGCGCGGCTCACCGGCCATGTCGTTGCTCATACCATCCACTGTCTCATTGCCCGGGACGTTCTTGAAGATTTAACGACGGAGTGGGCGGCCGTTATGCCCGCGCCGGAATGCCCCGCGGCCGCCCTTCGTTGTGGAGGAGGACGTGCGGGGTGCGGACCGCACGTCCTCGCAGGTTCACTCGATATCCCACGCACATCGACGCCCCAGGAGGCGCAGCGATGCCGCTCACCGTGGAAGAACGTGACCAGTTGCTCGCCGAGCCGCACGTCGCCGTGCTGGCCGTGGACTCGGGGAGCGCACGCGCTCCGCTGGCCGTGCCGGTCTGGTACAGCTACCGCCCCGGCGGCGACTTCCTGGTCTTCACCGGCCGTACGTCGCGCAAGGCGCGGCTCATCGAAGCGGCGGGGCGGTTCTCGCTGGTCGTGCAGCGCACCTCGCCGACGTACCGGTACGTCATGGCGGAGGGGCCGGCGAAGCTGGTGCCCGTCACCGCGGAGGACGTCGAGGAGGTGGCCGGGCGGTATGTGCCGCCGGAGGGCGTGGCCGAGTACGTACGACAGGCGCTCTCCGAGGGCGGTGACGAGATGGTCGCCGTCCTGCTCACCCCGGAGCACTGGATCTCGGCGGACGCGGGACCGTCCTGAAGACAGAACCACCGTCCTGAGACAGCCGAAAAGCCCGACAGAAGGTGTCGGGTATCCGCGTCAGCCTGGCGTCATGACGAATATGAAGGCGGCGGCTGGTCGGAGTTCTCCGCGGCCGAGCCCGCGCTCGCGGAGTGGGTGGAGCGGCGGTTCGGCGCGTACCGGCACCACGTGCTGGCGACGCTGCGCGCGGACGGCTCGCCGCGGCTGACCGGGCTGGAGGCCGACTTCCGGGG
Source organism: Streptomyces sp. NPDC053542 (assembly GCF_044544685.1). Classification (NCBI taxonomy): domain Bacteria; kingdom Bacillati; phylum Actinomycetota; class Actinomycetes; order Kitasatosporales; family Streptomycetaceae; genus Streptomyces; species Streptomyces sp. NPDC053542. Next base: position 252,360 of record NZ_JBITXL010000006.1, on the reverse strand, counting down.
CGGGGAGCTGTGGCTCGGCATGATGCCCCGGTCCCGGAAGGCGCTGGACCTGCGGCGCGATCCCCGGTTCGCGCTGCACGCCAATCCGGGCGCCGGTGACGAGACGGGGGAGGGGGACGTGCGGGTCGCGGGGCGTGCCGTGGAGGTCACGGACGCGGACGTGCTCGCGCGGTACTCGGACGAGGTGGAGATGCCGCTGCCGTTCCACCTCTTCCGGGCGGAGCTGACCGAGGTGGTGCGGACGTACGTCGAGGACCCGCACATCGTGCTGGTGACCTGGCGCCCGGGGCACCCCGTACGCACCGTCCGGCGCGGCAACGACGACGCCCCGCCGACTGTCGACTGAGGACAGTTGGCGGGGCGGCGCGGGCGTGGCTGCCCGTGGGCGCGCGGCGGGGGCTACCGTCGCGCCCCCGGAGTGCCGTGCGTACGGAAGAGGTACAGGGCCACGATCAGCATGATCGCGCCGAAGAGGGCGCCCATGCCCGATGCCTTCAGCGCCGTCGACGTCCCCGCGAGGCTGTAGAGGAAGCCCATCGTGGCGCCGAACATCACGGCGTACGAGAGGGCCCGGACCTCGGTGATCATGCGGGACTGGCTGTGCATCAGGGCCAGCCCGAGGACCACGGTCACCGCGGTGGCGATCAGGCCGAGCACGAACGCGTGGACGCTGGACGAGCCGGTGCTGTGGTCGAGCAGTCCCGCGTAGATGCCGTAGGCGATGCCGCCCGCGACGGGGACCCCGGTCGTGACGGCCAGGTGGTGGCGGGGGGCCGCGGCCGTGGTGGCCGTGGAGCGGGTGCGAGCGTGCGTCTGCATGACGGCTCCTCTCTCTCGCCCTCCCTCCAGGCGACACCCGGGCACGCCCGGCGTCAACCGGAGCCGAGATCCTTCCCCTGCCCGGAGCCGAGCTCCTGCCCGGAGCCGAGCTCTTCCCCGGAGCCGAGCCCTTGTCCGGAGCCGAGCTCCTTCTCGTACCAGGCCACGTCCCAGTAGCGGCCGAATTTGTGGCCGACCTCCGCGAACGTACCGACGTGCCGGAAGCCGAAGCGGGCGTGCAGGGCGGCCGAGCCGGGGTTGGGCAGCGCGATGCCCGCGTACGCGCGGTGCACGTCCTCGCCCTCCAGGGCCTCGAAGAGCGCCTTGTACAGCAGGGTGCCGACGCCGCGGCCGGTCGCTTCGGGCGCGAGGTACACCGTCGTCTCCACGGACGTGCGGTACGCGGGCTTGGGGCGGAAGGGGCTGGTGGTCGCGTACCCGAGGAGGCGCCCCTGCCGTGCGCCCGCGCTCTCCCGGGCAACCAGAAGGCGGTGCGGGCCGTCTTCGGGGTGGGAGAGGAGCCAGGGTCTCCGCTCTTCGGGAGTGAAGGGCTCGGTGTCGAATGTGATCGCTGTCTCACGGACGTAGTGGTTGTAAAGCTCCGTGAGGGCCACGAGATCGGCCTCGATGCCCGGCCTGACCTGCACTTCCCCGCACTCCAGCGACATGGGACCTCCTTCGGTGGGGACGCAGGGTACTGCATGATCAGAAAAACGACGGGTCCCCGTGGGAATTCTGTCCGGTTTCCAGCCGTTGTTTCCATCAGACGGGGGCACCCGGCCCCGGAGACAGCAGGGATCAGGTGTCCCGGCCGCCACCATCCCGCGACCGACTCATCGCAGAGGGAGCACACGCATGGCAACCCGTGCCGTCGCCCGTCGTCAGCCCACGACCAGCGGTGCTGAGACGGCAAACAGCGTTCGCGCCGTAGGCGGGGAGATCGCCGACCGCGACCTGGTCGGCATGTACCTCGACGAGATCGCGCGCACGCCCTTGCTCGACGCCGCGAAGGAGGTCGAGCTGTCGCAGACCATCGAGGCGGGTGTCTATGCCCGGCAGATCCTGGACGGCGAGGTGACCGACGGCAACGCCGCCGGCGCGACGCCCGAGGAGCTGCAGACACTGGTCGACGAGGCCGAGAAGGCCAAGGACGTCTTCATCCGTTCCAACCTCCGTCTGGTCGTCGCGGTCGCCCGCCGCTACCCGCGCAGCGGTCTGCCGCTGCTGGACCTGATCCAGGAGGGGAACGCCGGCCTGGTGCGCGCGGTCGAGAAGTTCGACTACGCCAAGGGCTTCAAGTTCTCCACGTACGCGACGTGGTGGATCCGCCAGGCGATCACGCGGTCCATCGCCGACCAGTCCCGCACGATCCGGCTGCCCGTCCACCTGGTCGAGGAGCTGGGCCGGATTCGCCGCGTGCAGCGCGAGTTCAACCGCGAGCACGGCCGCGACCCGGAGCACGCGGAGATCGCCGCCGAGCTGGGCGCCAAGCCCGAGCGGATCAGCGACGTCCTGGACTGGGCCCGCGACCCCGTCAGCCTGAACATGTCGGTGGACGACGAGGGCGAGACGCAGTTCGGTGACCTGCTGGAGGACACCTCCGCGGCGTCGCCCGAGCAGTCCGTGCTCACGCTGCTGCGCAGCGAGGAGCTGGAGGACCTGATCGACCGCCTCGACGGCCGCACCGCCTCGATCATCAAGGCGCGGTACGGCATAGAGGACGGCCGCGAGCGGACCCTGACCGAGGTCGGCAAGCAGCACGGCCTGACCCGTGAGCGGATCCGCCAGATAGAGAAGCACGCGCTGCTGGAGCTGAAGCGCATGGCGCACGACACGGGCTTCGACGCCGCGGCCTGACGCCCGCGCGGCGGCGTAACGCTTCTCCGCCCCATCACAGGACCCCATAAGGGGACCTCATAACGGGACCTCGCCTCAAGGAGGTCCCCCCCGATACGAGCCCCGGCGCCCTCCCCCGAGCGCCGGGGCTCTTTGCTGCCCGCCGGTCGAAGGGGCCGGTAGGCCCGTCAGGCCCGTCATGCCCGTTTGTGTCTGTCCTTTGCCCGAGTCTGTTTACTTCGCAGAAATCCGGGCGTAGCCTGCGAGTGAAACCACACGTTCGGGCATCGCACGGACAGGAACGGAACGGACCCAGGTCGCATGTACGCAGCGGAACGACAGCAGGAGATCCTGCGCCTCGCCCGGGACAGTGGGCGGGTCGACGTCCTCTCCCTCGCCGAGGAATTCCAGGTCACCGCCGAGACCGTGCGGCGCGACCTGAAGGCGCTGGACCGCGCCGGGCTGGTCCGGCGGGTGCACGGCGGGGCGATACCGGCGGGCCGGCTGGACTTCGAGCCCGACCTCGCCGAGCGGGACACCGTCGCGGCCGACGAGAAGGACCGCATAGCGCGCGCCGCGCTCGCCGAGCTGCCCGACGACGGCAGCGTGATCCTGGACGCGGGCACCACCGCGGCCCGGCTGGCCGCCGAGTTCCCGCTGGAGTCCGACGTCACCGTCGTGACCCACGGTCTCCCGGTCGCCGCCCGCCTCGCCGACCACCCCGGACTCACCCTGCACCTCGTCGGCGGCCGCATCCGGCACCGTACGCGGGCCGCCGTCGACGACTGGGCGCTGCGCGCCTACCGCGAGATCAACGCCGACGTCCTCTTCCTCGCGACGAACGGCTTCTCGCTGGAAGGCGGCCTGACCACGCCCGACCTCGCCGAGGCCGCCGTGAAGCGGGCGGTGATCCGCGCCGCCCGGCGGGTCGTGCTGATCGCCGACTCCTCGAAGTTCGGGCAGCAGCACTTCGCCCGCTTCGGCGACCTCTCCGATGTCGACGTCCTGATCACCGACACCGGGCTCAGCCCCGAGAACGCCCTCGCCATCGAGCGCGCGGGCACGGAAGTAGTACGCGCATGATCCTCACCGTCACCCCCAACCCCAGCCTGGACCGCACGTACGAGGTGCCCGCTCTGGAGCGCGGCGCCGTGCTGCGGGCCGGCGCCGACCGGGTCGACCCCGGCGGCAAGGGCGTCAACGTCTCCCGGGCGGTCGCGGCCGCCGGGCACGAGACGCTCGCCGTGCTGCCGGTCGGCGGCCCGGCCGGGCAGGCGCTCGCCAACCTGCTGGTGGCCGAGGGGATAGAGGTCGCGCCGGTCCCGGTCGCCGGGGCCACCCGTTCGAACATCGCGGTCGCCGAGCCGGACGGCACCCTCACCAAGATCAACGCGTCCGGTCCCGAGCTGTCGGCGGCCGAGTCCGAAGCGCTGCTGGAGACCGTACGGGAGCGCTCGGCGGGCGCCGCCTGGATCGCCTGCTGCGGCAGCCTGCCGCGCGGGCTGGCGCCCGAGTGGTACGCCGACCTGGTCGCCCGCGCGCACCGGGCCGGGGCCCGGATCGCCCTGGACACCTCCGGACCGTCGCTGACGGCCGCGCTGCGCGAGCGCCCCGACGTGGTCAAGCCCAACGCCGAGGAGCTGGCGCAGGCCGTCGGCCGGCCGCTCGCCACGATCGGCGACGCGGTGAAGGCCGCGGAGGAACTGCGCGCGCTGGGTGCCGTGGCGGTGCTGGCCTCGCTGGGCGCGGACGGTCAGCTGCTGGTCGACGCCACCGGTACGTATTACGGCTGCTCCGAGGTGGATGCGGTGCGCAGCAACGTCGGCGCCGGGGATGCCTCGTTGGCCGGGTTCCTGGCCGCCGGGGGCGTGGGCGAGCGGGCGCTCGCCTCGGCCGTGGCGCACGGGGCCGCTGCTGTGCAGCTGCCGGGGAGCGTGATGCCGACGCCTGCCGACCTGCGGCCGTCGGATGTGACGGTGACGGATGCGGTGCCGATGGATCGGCCGCTTACGGAGGCCGTGTCATGAACGGTTCTGTGCGCCGGGGTTGCCCGGCAGACGTTTGTCCTCAATCGCCGGACGGGCTTGATTCGCTCGGCTCGGTACTGGAAGCACCCCCCTCTTCGTCCCCAGTCCACAAGGGAGCCCGCGATGAGTGAGCTGATCACCGCGGACCTGGTCGACCTCGACCTGTCCGCCGACACCAAGGAAGCGGCCGCCAGGTCGCTGGCCGAACGGATGGTGGCGGCAGGTCGCGTCACCGACCTGGAGGGTTTCCTCGCGGATGTCGCCGCGCGCGAGGCCCAGATGCCCACCGGCCTGGACGGCGGCATCGGCATCCCGCACTGCCGGAGTGCCCATGTCACCGAGCCGACGCTGGCCTTCGGGCGCAGCGCCGCCGGCATCGACTTCGGCGCCGCCGACGGCCCGGCCGATCTGGTCTTCCTGATCGCGGCGCCGACCGGCGGCGACGCCGACCATCTGTCGATCCTCTCGACGCTGGCCCGGCACCTGATGGACGCGGAGTTCACCGGCGCGCTGCGCTCGGCGGACGACCCGCAGCGGGCTGCCGCGCTGGTACGGGGCGACGAGCCCGAGGCCGGGGCGGAGACCGTTGAGCCCGCGGCCGGGACCGCCGAGCCCGAGGCTCCGGCGGCGGAAACCCCGGCAGCGGAGGCCCCGCAGACGACCGGGGCCCCGGCGGCGGAGCCCACCGCGGCCCCGGAGCCCGAGGCCGCCAGTACCTTCAAGATCGTCGCCGTGACCTCCTGTCCCACCGGCATCGCGCACACCTACATGGCCGCCGAGTCGCTGACGAAGGCGGGCGAGGAAGCCGGCGTCGAGCTGGTGGTCGAGACGCAGGGGTCGGCCGGGTTCACCCGCCTCGATCCCGCGCTGATCGCGGCCGCCGACGGCGTGATCTTCGCGCACGACGTGGAGGTCCGGGACCGGGAGCGGTTCGCGGGCAAGCCCGTCGTCGACGTCGGCGTGAAGGCGGGCATCAACCGCCCCGCCGAACTGATCGCCGAGGTACGGGAGAAGGCGGCGCGCGGCGAGGTCGGCGCGCCGGCCGCGCACGGTGACGCGCCCATGGACCGGGACGGCGAGCAGGGCGACGGCTACGCCACCCGGCTGCGCAAGTGGCTGATGACCGGCGTCAGTTACATGGTGCCGTTCGTCGCCGCCGGCGGTCTGCTGATGGCCCTGGCCTTCGCGATCGGCGGCTACACGATCAACAAGGCGCCGTCCGTCGCCGAGCACTTCGTCTGGACCGAGACCAGCAGCTGGGCCGCGCTGCTCTTCCAGATCGGCAACGTGGCCTTCACCTTCCTCGTGCCGGTACTGGCCGGGTTCATCGCGTACGGCATGGCCGACCGACCGGGTCTCGTACCGGGCTTCGTGGGCGGCTCGATCGCCCTGACCATCAACGCGGGCTTCCTCGGCGGCCTGATCGCCGGTCTGCTCGCGGGCGCGGTGGTGATGGCCATCCAGCGGGTCAGGGTGCCGGCGCCGCTGCGCGGCATCATGCCGGTGGTGGTGATCCCACTGGTCTCCTCGGCCGTGGTCGGGTTCCTGATGTTCCTGGTCATCGGCAAGCCGATCGCCGCGCTCCAGAAGGCGCTGACCGACTGGCTGTCCGGCCTGACCGGCGCCAACGCGATCATCCTGGGCGTCATCCTCGGCCTGATGATGTGCTTCGACCTGGGCGGCCCGCTGAACAAGGTCGCGTACGCCTTCGCGGTCGGCGGCCTGGCCAACCCCAACGAGGGCAGCCTGAAGGTCATGGCCGCGGTGATGGCGGCCGGCATGGTCCCGCCGCTGGCGATGGCGCTGGCCACGACGGTGCGCGGCAAGCTGTTCACCAAGGCCGAGCAGGAGAACGGCAAGGCCGCCTGGGTGCTGGGCGCTTCGTTCATCACCGAGGGCGCGATCCCGTTCGCGGCGGGCGACCCGCTGCGCGTCATCCCGTCGGCGATGGCGGGCGGCGCGGTGACCGGTGCCCTGTCGATGGCCTTCGGCTGCACCCTGCGCGCCCCGCACGGCGGCATCTTCGTGGTCCCGCTGATCGGCCAGCCGCTGCTGTACCTGGTGGCGATCGCCGCCGGCGTGGCCGTCAGCACGGCCCTGGTGGTCGTCCTGAAGGGGATGCGCAAGACCGGTACGGAGGCGGCGGTGCCCGCCGCGGAGGACGAGCCGCTGGCGACCGCCGAGGCGAAGAGGGAGCCGGTCGCCGCCTGAGAACCGGTGCCCCGCCCCTCCCCAGAACACACCACCCCGCTGCCAGTGCCCGGCAGCGGGGTGGTGTACGTCTGCGTACGGAGCTGCGTCTGCGTACAGGGAGAGTTCGGTGGTCAGGCCGCGCTGATCAGACCGCGCTGCCCGCCGTCCACTCGTCCCACGACATGTTCCAGCCGTTGAGGCCGTTGTCGGGCTGGATGGTCTTGTCCTTGGAGTTCTTCACCACGACCACGTCACCGATGAGCGAGTTGTCGTAGAACCACTTGCCGGGGGTGTCGCTGTTGGCGCCCTTCGCGTCCCGCAGGCCCACACAGCCGTGGCTGGTGCCGGACTGGCCGAAGATCGAGGGCGCGCCCCAGTAGTTGCCGTGGATGAAGGTGCCGGAGGCGGAGAGCCGCATGGCGTGCGGCACGTCCTTGATGTCGTACTCGCCCTTGCCGTCCTTCTTGGTGAAGCCGACCGTCGAGCCGTCCATCCGGGTCTCCTTGAACTTCTCCGAGATCACCATCTGACCGTTGTAGGTCGGGTTCTCGGGGCTGCCGCCGGAGATCGGGATCTTCTTGAGGGTCTTGCCGTCCCGCTCGACCGTCATCATCTGGGTGTTCATGTCGACGGTGGAGACCTGGGAGCGGCCGATGGTGAAGCTGACCGTCTTGTCCTGGACGCCGGTGACGCCGTTCGCGCCCTCCACGCCGTCCAGGTCGATCTTCATCGTGACCTTGGAGCCGGCCTTCCAGTAGTCCTTGGGACGGAAGTCCAGGCGCTGGTTGCCGAACCAGTGGCCGACGACCTGCTGGCCGCTGCTGGTGCTCACCGTGATGTGCGACTGCACGGCCTTCTGGTCAGTGATGGCCTTGTCGAAGTTGAAGGAGACCGGCATGCCCACGCCGACGGTCTTGCCGTCGTCCGGGGTGTAGGTGCCGATGAAGCTGTTGGCGGGCGACACCGTGGTGAAGGTGGAGTTCTCGGCCGCCGAGCGGCCTTCGGAGTCCTTGGCGCTGGCGGCCAGCTGGTACTTCGTACCGCGCTCCAGCTGCACGTCCGGCTTCCAGGCGGAGCCGTCGGCGGATATGGATCCGGCGACCTTCTCGCCGGTGTCCACCCGCGTCAGCGTCACCTTCGTCAGCTTGCCGCCGCTGACCTTCACGTTCGTACCGTTGATGCTGGCGCCGCTGGAGCCGTCCTTCGCCGACACCTTGATCTTGGCGTCGGAGGCGTCCTTGGCGGCCGCGGCGTCGGCGCCGGCCTGCCCGTCCTTGTTGTTCGCGCCCGAGGCGTCACCGCCGCAGGCGGTCAGGGCCAGGGCGCCGACTGCGAGCAGTGCCGCCGCCGCGAGGCCGCGCCGCCGCGAGCGCGAAGTGCGGGGCTGTGCGGGCGCTGCGTTGTCCGGCGTTGTCACGAGCTGCTCCAGGCAAGAGTGTTGGTCCACTGTTCTTAAACAGCGACTGTGAGCCGTTTTGGTTGCAGCTCTCCATATCTTGTGACGGATGTCACACGAGTGGGGGAAGGGGCTGGTCGGACGGTCCGGCCAGCCACTCCCGGAGCTGCGCTCCGTGTTCGTCCAGCCGCGGCGGCGCGGCCGGTTCGGCCACCGGAGTACGGGACAGTCGCAGGGGGCTGCGTACTTGGGGTATCCGGCCCTCGCCCACGGGAACGACCGGATCCAGCCCCAGTCCCGCCGCGAACTCCAGGGCCTCGCTCAGGGTGTTGACGGGCCCACAGGGCACCGACACCTTGCCGAGCCGCTCCGTCCAGCCCCGCGCCGTGTCGCCCGCCAGCCGCGCCTCCAGCTCCTTCACCAGCTCCGTGCGGTGCACCACCCGGTCCGGATTGGTCGCGAACCGCGCGTCCTCGGCCAGCTCCGGCGCGCCCAGCGCCGCCGCCAGCGCCCGGAACTGACGGTCATTCCCCACCGCCACCGCCAGCAGCCCGTCACGGCAGGCCAGCGTCTCGTACGGCGCGATGCTCGGGTGCCGGTTGCCCATCGGGCCCGGGTCGCGGCCGGTGGCCAGATGACCGGACGCCTGGTTGACCAGCGAACCCAGCAGGGAGGACAGCAGGTTCACCTCGACGTGCTGCCCCTCGCCCGTGCGGTCCCGGTGGCGCAGCGCCGCCAGGATGCCGGTCGTGGCGTCCTTCGCGGTCAGTACGTCCACCAGCGCCACGCCTGCCTTCAGGGGCGGGCCGCCGGGCTCGCCCGTGATGCTCATGAGCCCGCCGACGGCCTGCACGACGAAGTCGTATCCGGGCAGGTGGGCGCCCTCGCCCGAGCCGAAGCCGGTGATCGAGCAGTGCACCAGGCCCGGGTTGGCGGCGAGGGAGGAGACCGGGTCCAGGCCGTACTTGGCGAGCGCGCCGGGCCGGAAATTCTCGATCAGGACGTCGGCGCGCACGGCCAGTTCGCGGGCCGCCTCCGCGTCGTCCGGCGCGGAGAGGTCCAGGGCGAGGCCGTGCTTGGAGCGGTTGGCGGCGTCGAAGTACGCGGCCGTGCCGTCGGCCGCGAAGGGCGGCCCCCAGGCCCGGGTGTCATCGCCGGCGCCGGGCCGCTCCACCTTGACGACCTGGGCGCCCAGGTCCGCCAGGGTCGCGGCGGCCAGCGGCCCCGCCAGCACCCGGCTGAAGTCGGCGACGAGCACTCCGTCGAGCGGCTTCGGCTGGTCCGTACACTCCACGCGCACTCCTCCGTCATGGTGAACCGGTGCTCCGGTCACCCGTATCGGTGGTCCGGTTGTCGTATCGGGTGAGTGATGCGCCGCCATGCTCGCGGACGATCTTGGCTGGACGGAACCCGCCGATGCGTCCAACGTGTACCGCCCGACTCGGCCGTGCAGGAGTAGTGGGGAGGTACCGGCGAAATGGACGGAAGCCGGGACACCACGCCGTTGGCCGCTCGGTTCTTACGGACGCGGCGCGGAATTGTGGCGGAATTCTTTCGGTGTTTCCGGCGATTCTTGTGGGCCTCGCACCTGATGCGGTGGGATGAGGGATGGTTGCGGCGTGATGCGGGAAGAACCCTGAGTGATGCAGGAAGGTCCGGGAGTGGTGGGAGATGCGTCACTTCGGGGCCTTAAGTCCTATAAAAACCTGTCATAAAACCCGAGGCGTGGTGTCTACTGTTCCGCGTCAGCCGTCGGTGCCGAGCGCGCCGGCGCAGCGCCGCGCCCGTACGCCATGGAGGACTGGATGCTCCCCTCCGTCTCGACCCTGCAGCAGATCGGCCTGGCCGTACTGCTGCTCGCGACCCTCGCCTGGGCCTTCGGGCTGGTCCGGACCGTGCGCCGGGACCGTCGCGCGCCCCAGCCGCCGGGCGCGGTCGCGGCCCCGCGGCTGCTCAAGGCCGTACCGCGGCAGGTCGTCCCGCCGTCGGAGAGCGTCGAGCTGACCGCGGCCGAGCGCGAGGCGTTCGCCGGACTCGTACGGGAACTGACGCGCGGTCACTGACCTGGACCTGACACGCGATCACTGACCTGGGGACCTGACACGAGGTCAGTGGACCGGGGCCTGACGCGCGGTCACCCGCAGGCTCGGAGGGCTCAGGGCCGTCGGGCGCGGTCCCTCAGCCGATCGGGCCGAGCTTGAGCAGTGCCAGCGACGCCAGCATCTGTACCGCCACCGCACCCATCGACCGCAGCGTCGTCAGATGGTGCTGTCCCCGTATGAGCAGCACGGCCAGCGTGCAGCCGAACCCCCACGTCGTCAGCGCCACGGCCTGCGCGAAGGGATGACCCTCCGGCAGCAGGAACGACAGCGCGATACGCGGCAGGTCCGTCACCCAGAACACCACGATGAAAAGGCTGACCGTCGGCCGGAGCCGGCCGTTGCCGCCCAGGGTGCGCGCTATGGCGTGCGTGACCAGCCCGAGCCCCAGGCTCGCGACCAGTACGCCCGCCTCGGTGAGGCCCGCGAGCTGCCACACCACCTCCTGCGGCCCGGTCCCCCACTGCGAACGGAAGGACTTCGACGCCAGCAGTCCGAGCGCGCCGCCGAGCAGCGTCAGCAGCACCGCCGCGCTCCACGCCCCGCGGTCGCGCGCCTCGTCCAGTACCTCCACCGGCCGGTACCACAGCCCCAGGATCAGCCGGTGCCACCACAGCCGGCGCCGCTTGGCGGCGGGCTCGGGTGCGGAGGCCGGCTGGACGAGGGTGGGCGGAGGTACGGGCATATGGCCGTTTCTACCACCGGGATTCACGCGGCGACGAGGCAGGGACCGGTGCGCGCGGCAGGGCCGGTGCGGTACCGCCGAGCCGGTGCGGTGCCGCTCAGCCGGTCCCGTACAGGTCGGTGTACGAGGGGAAGACGCCGCCCGGGCCGTCCACGCCCTCCGCCGCCAGCATCGCCTTCACGACGGCGCGGGTCAGCGCGTCGGCGCCGGCCGCCAGGATCTCGTTGACCGCTCCGGCGTCGGCGTGCACGGCGAACGCCGGGTCGGCCTCCGCGCTCTCCGGCGCCGCGGGCCGGTCCCCGGTGGCCAGCGCGAAGACCGTGTCGCCGTCCGAGAGCAGGTGTACCGGCCTTATGGCGCGGGCCAGTCCGTCGTGCGCGGTGCCCGCGAGCTTCTGCGCCTGGGCACGGGTCAGCGCGGCGTCCGTGGCGACGACGGCGAGTGTGGTGTTCAGCGGCGGGCGCACGGAGGCCGCCGAGCGCGCCGCCGACTCCGCGCGGGCGGCGGCCAGCCGGCGCGTCGCCGCGGTGTGCGCCTCGGGCGCGGGCGGCCGCGCGGTGCCCTGGTAGAGCCGTCCGTACAGCAGCCCGGTCACCGGGTCGACCGCCGAGCCCGCCGCGTTGACCGCCGCGAGTACCGCGACGGTCACCCCCGACGGCAGGACGACGCTCGCCGTGCCGATGCCGCCCTTCAGGCCGCCGGCCACCGCGCCCGTACCGGCGCCCACGTTGCCCTGCGCCACCGCCGATCCGGGCGCGCTGCGGTGCGCCGCCTCGATCGCCGCGCGGCCGAGCGCCGCGTCCGGGCGGGCCCGCCAGTCGCCGCCCCGCCCCAGGTCGAAGAGGGCGGCTGCGGGCACCACCGGCACCACCTGCGCGGGATCGGGCCCCACCTGGAAGCCCCGGCCGTGGTCCTCCAGCCAGCCCGCCACACCGGAGGCCGCGTCCAGCCCGAAGGCGCTGCCGCCCGTCAGTACCACGGCGTCCACGCGCTGTACGAGGTTGCGCGGGTCCAGGGCGTCGGTCTCGCGGGTGCCGGGGCCGCCGCCCCGTACGTCGACGGCGGCGACCGCGCCGCCCTCGGGCGCGAGGACGACGGTCGTGCCGGTGAGGTGGCCCGCGTCCGTGCGCTGCGCGTGCCCGACCCGGAGACCCGGTACGTCCGTCAGCGCGTCGTGGGGGCCGTGCGGGGTGAGGGACTGCTCGGTGTCCGAGGTGCCCGCGTCGGGGGACTGTCCGGTACGTGTGGGGTCAGCCATGGCCCATGCGTACCACGCGCGCGCGGCCCCGGAGGGGATTGCCCGGAGCCGGTCTCAGCGGCCCGACGGGCCCATCACGATGACGGGGTGCTTGGCCGGATCCAGCGTCCGCAGCAGCTCGCGCATCACATCGGCCTTGAGGCTGATGCAGCCCTGGGTGGGGCCGTCGTGGTCGACGTGCAGCCAGACGCCGCCGCCCTTCGCCGCGCCTTCGGGGCGCCGCGGGTCCAGCGGCGAGGAGCCCGGCACGCGGTTGTAGTCGATCGCGATGACGTAGTCGAAGGAGCCGGCCAGCGGCTCGCCCTCCACGCCGGAGCCGTTGGCCACGAAGGCGGGGTTGTGGTCGTACGGGAGCTTCGTGCCGCGCGGCGGGGCCAGCTTGCCGCCCGCGTCGCTGAGCGAGAAGACGCCCTCGGGCGAGCGCAGGTCGCCGTAGTGGTGGTCCTTGGCCCAGCCCTTGGCGGCGTTGTGCGCGGCCCACGCCGTGCCCGCGCGCCACTTCTCGGAGTCCTTGGCGCGGGTGTAGAGCGTGACGGTCGAGTCGTGCGAGTCGACGTCCTCGCCCGTGACGACGAGGACCTGCTGGGAGTCGGCCGGGATGCGGTCCCGGGTGGCCGCGTCGAGGCCGGGGATGTGGCCCGGCTCCGTACGGACGGGGGAGCCCTGCTTGAGGCCGGTGGGGCGCTGCTTGGAGGAGGCGGTCGCGGTGGGCTCGTCCTGTGCCGTCACCGAGACGCCGGCTGTGCGGTGATCGTCCCCCGAGGCCGGCCAGGCGCACAGCGCGGCGCCCATCAGCACGACCACGGCCGCGCCGCCGACGGCCTTGCCCCGTCGGGACAGGCGTATTCGCTCACTGGGCTGGGCGTGCCGGCCTGCCATGTAGTGACAACTCCTCGCGCGACGGCGCTTCCTGGGCATAAAAGGGGGCAATACGTACCCTACCCTTCACAGGGTGGGTTTAGCCCCGCGGGTCCCTTGTTCCGCTTGTTCTGCACATCATGCCGTGTGGCGATCGGTGCCGGCGCGGAGTGGGTATCCACCGTTGCGGGGCGGACAGTTGGCGCGGCGTACTGTACGGCGGCCCGGTCGGCCGCTGCCTCCCGGTCAGCGGGGGTTGACCGGATTTGATGCCGGTGATGTGCGGGGCGATGCGGCGGAATCGGGCACTATGGGAAGCCGGGGAAGCGGTGAGCGGTGGAGACGGCGCGAGTGGCGGGAGCATCGGCGGTGACGGAGTCGTGCGACGGGGAAGTGCGGACCGGCACAGCGGATGTGCCGTCCGGTCCCGGGGTTGAGCAGCGGATATCCGAGGGGCCGGGGCCGGGGCGGGCCCCGGAGGGCGATGCCGCGGAGGGCCGTGGCCCGGCCTCGGCGGGCCGCGCGGACCTCGCCGGGCGTCCCGACCTCGACCGGCTGCTGCGCCGCTTCTACACCGCCGCCTTCGCCGATCCGCTGATCGGCCCGTTCTTCACCGATGTCGCGGGCACCGACCTGACGGCGCACCTGCCGGCGATCACCGACTTCTGGGAGCGGGCGCTGTTCCGCACCGCGGAGTACCGCGGCGACGTCTTCGCCGCGCACGCCGTCCTGCACGCCGTCCGGCCGCTGACCGCCGCGCACTTCGGGCGCTGGGTCCAGCTGTGGCACGCCACCGTGGACGGGCTGCACGCCGGGCCGCGCGCCGAACGCGCCAAGGCGCAGGGCGAACGGCTCGCGGTCGCGATGCTGCGCCGCCTGTACGGCCCGGCCGCCGACACCGGGGGCGGCCCCGGCGGCTTCGTACCGCTGGCGGCACTGCGGCTGCGGGCGCCGGGGCCGCGCGTACAGCCGGCGGCCGCGCTGTAACAGGCGGCGCAGCCGGTCACGCGTCAGCACGTACGGCAGCCGCCTAGCCGCCGCTCTCCGCGGCCCGGGGCGCCGTCCGCTCCGCCGGTACCGACTCCACGATCGAGGGGAAGGCGGGCGTGGACAGGACGCGGGTCAGCCGGAAGTCCGCCGCGGAGAGCAGCGTGGCGTACTCCTCGGCGGTCCGCTCCCGGCCCTCGAGGACCGCCATCATCGCCACGTCCATCGCCTTGCCGTAGTGCGGCGCGTTGCCCTCCGGCAGCACCGAGTCGACGATCAGCAGTCGTCCGTGCACCGGGATCGAGGCCCTGACCTGCCGCAGGATGTCCACGCAGGCCGCGTCCGGCCAGTCGTGCAGCACGTGCTTGAGTACATAGACGTCGCCGCCTTCCGGCACCGCGGTGAAGAAGTCGCCCGCCTCCGCCCGCCAGCGGCCCGCCAGCTCCGGTACGTCCAGCAGGTGCCGGGCGACCGCCGGCGCCTGGTCGTAGAGCACCCCGGACAGCGAGGGGTGGAGCTCCAGGACGGACCGCAGCAGGCCGCCCCGGCCGCCGCCGACGTCGACCACCGTGCTGCCCTCGGGGAACGGATAGCTCTCCGCGACCAGCCCGTCCACCGGGCCGGACAGCGACGCCATCCCCGAGTCGAACAGCTCGCGCATCCCGGAGTCGGCGGCCAGGAACTCGAAGAGCGGCGCCCCGAAGAGCCGGTCGAACGACGGCCCGGCGGACCGCACGGTCTCCGCCAGCGCGGCCGAGGACCGTCGGAACGTCTCGTCGGTCATCATCAGCACCGCGTCCCGCAGGGAGTGCGGCACGTCCGAGCGGAGCGGCTGCGCCGCCGGCGTCAGCCGGAAGGTGCCGGTCGCGTCCTCGCGGAAGATGTCCCGGGTGGCGAGGTAGCGCAGCACGCGCCGCAGGTGGGGGCCGTGCGTGCCGGTGGCCTCCGCGAGCTGGTCGGCCGTGCGCGGACCGGCCGCCAGGTGGTCCGCGACGCGGTACTCGACCGCGGTGCGCAGCGCGGCGGAGAACAGGTGCCCCAGCGCGTGCTCCATCAGGAAGGCGACCGGATCCTCCGGCGTCCGGCCGTCGGCGGATCGGTTCGCCGGGCGGCCCGCGAGGGGGGCCGTGGGCGGGTCCATGGGCCGCTCCGTGGACCGGCCGGCTGATGAAGTGGTCAACGTCCGCCTCCCGTCACTCACCTGAACCGTGCTGAGTCGTCCCGTACCGAGGGTCCACCGTGGCAGCGCCCGGCCCGCCTGTCACCGGCGCCTCCCGGACACCCGCGAACTCCGGCCACCGCGGCGGCTTTCCCGGCCGCTCCGCCGAGGCCGGGGCCCGTGCCCGGAGGGCGCCACCCGACGTGCCGCGTCCTCTGTCCCGGTACGAGCCCGCCGTGATCGAATGCGGTACATGAGCGATCGTGCGCGTGAGATGGTCCTGGCCCCGCTCGACGCCCGCATGGCGGACCTCGAAGCCCTCTACGAAGATCTGCACCGGCATCCCGAACTGTCCTTCCAGGAGACCCGCACCGCCGCCGAGGCCGCCCGTCGCCTGGAGGCCGACGGCTACGACGTCCTCACCGGCATCGGCCGCACCGGCGTGGTGGGCGTACTGCGCAACGGCGAGGGGCCGACGGTCCTGCTCCGCGCCGACTTGGACGCGCTGCCCGTGACCGAGCGGTCCGGCCTCCCGTACGCCTCCACCGAGCCGGGCGTGATGCACGCCTGCGGCCACGACGTGCACGTCACGTGCCTGGCCGGCGCGGCCGGCCTGCTCGCCGCCGGACGCGAGCACTGGTCCGGCACCCTCGTTGTCCTCTTCCAGCCCGCCGAGGAGGAGGGCGGCGGCGCGCAGAAGATGATCGACGACGGCCTCTACAGCAAGGTCCCGGTGCCGGACGTGGTCTTCGCGCAGCACGTCGCGCCGCTCGGAGCCGGCCTGATCGCGTACCACGACGGCGCCTGCATGGCCGCCGCCGACAGTCTGCGGATCACCTTCCACGGCACCGGCGGCCACGGCTCCCGCCCCGAGACCACGGTCGACCCGATCCTGATGGCCGCCTCGTTCGTACAGCGCGTGCAGTCCGTCGTCGCCCGCGAGACCGCGCCCAGGGAACAGGCCGTCGTCACCGTCGGCTCCTTCCACGCGGGCGACGCCCCGAACGTCATTCCCGACCACGCCACCGTGCAGCTCAGCATCCGCACCTTCGACGAGGAGGTACGCGCCCGGGTGCTGGCCGCCGTCGACCGGATCGCCCGCGCCGAGGCCGCCGCGTCCGGCGCGGCCCGCGCGCCCGAGACCGAAACCCTCGCCACCTTCCCCGTCACCCGCAACGACTCCGAGGCGCTGCGCGAGGTCAACACCGCCTTCGCCGGACTCTTCGGCGAGCAGGCGCTGTTCCCCTTCGACCCGGCCTCCGGCAGCGAGGACGCGGGCCTGCTCGCCACGGCGGCGGGCGCCCCGCTGTACTACTGGTGGCTCGGCGGCTGGGACCCGGCCGCCTTCCGCAAGGCGATGGAGGCCGGCCGGCTCTCCCAGGACATCCCCTCCAACCACTCGGCGTACTTCGCGCCGGTCCAGCAGCCGACGCTGTCCATGGGGACGCGGGCACTGGTGGCGGCGGCGCTGACGCGGCTGGGGAAGGACGGGTCGGGGGCCTGAGAGAGGGGAGCCGTTACCGGCGTTGACCTTGCCCTTGGGGCAGGCCCCAGCCTCGGTCCCGGAAGGCGGACCAGGGTCCGGTGTCCAGGCACCGGCTCGCGGGGCGCGGCGCTCCGGGCGGCCGGAAAGGGGTAACGCGTGGCGGAGGACGGTCTGCTGACGATCGGTGCGTTCGCCCGCGCCTCCCGGCTCTCACCCAAGGCGCTGCGGCTCTACGACGACCTGGGCCTGCTGCGCCCGGCCCGCGTCGATCCGTTCAACGGCTACCGCTTCTACGCCCGGGACCAGCTCGAACGGGCCCGGCTGGTCGCGTGGTTGCGCCGCCTGGACATGCCGCTGGCCCGCATCCGGACGGTGTGCGACCTGGCCCCGGCCGAGGCCGCCGCGGAGATCGCGGCGTACTGGGCCGGGGTCGAGGCGGACACCGCGGCGCGCCGGGACCTGGCCGCCTTCCTCATCGACCAGCTCAGCGGAGAGGAAACGGCCATGACCCACGAGACGATCACCGGCATCCGGTACGCGGCCCTGTCGGACACCGGCCTGGTGCGCGAGGGCAACCAGGACACGGCATACGCGGACAGCCGGCTGCTCGCGGTCGCCGACGGCTTCGGCGCGGACGGAGCAGCGGCCGGTACCGCCGCGATAGAGGCCCTGCGCACCCTGGAGAACGCCCCGGCCCCGCTCCCCGGCGACATCCTCAACACCCTCAGCGAGGCGGTGGGACGGGCGAACCGGGCCGTGGCGGAGCGGAGCACCGGCGAGGACAGCGGCACCACCCTCACCGCGATGCTGTGGACCGGCTCCCGGCTGGCACTCGTGCACGTCGGTGACTCCCGCGCCTACCTGCTGCGCGACGGCGGCTTCTTCCGCATCACGCACGACCACACCCTCGTCCAGTCCCTCGTCGACGAGGGCCGGATCACCCCCGAGGAGGCGTCCGCGCACCCGCAGCGGGCGCTGCTGCTGCGGGCGCTGGACGGCCGGGACGGCGACGGCTCCGTACCGGACGTGAAGCTGCACGACGCCCGGCCCGGCGACCGCTACCTGCTCTGCTCCGACGGCCTGTACGGCGTGGTCACGGACGCGGACCTGCGCCGCGTACTGGCCACGCGCGGCACCCCGGAAGAGGCGGTGCGCGACCTGATCGCGCTCGCCCACGAAGCCGGCGCCCCGGACAACGTCAGCTGCGTCGTCGCGGACACGGTCACGGCAACGGGATCGCACACCGGCCTCTGAGGCCCCTGTGCCTTGAGGGCCTGTGCCTTGAGCCCCCGTGCCTTGAGAGCCGCGGTCTCAGGAGCCGGTGCCAAAAGAGCCGCTGTCTTGAGAGCCGGTGTCTTGAGAGCCGGTGTCTTGAAAGTCGGCGCCTGCTGCCTCACCCCAGTCCCTTGAGCATCCCGTGCCAGTAGAACTGCGGGAGTCCGTACCGCTTGAGGAACCACATGTCCGTCCGCTCCCTCGTCGTGTCCAGCAAGGGCAGCGAGGGAGCGGGCTTCAGGTCGTAGTCGAACTCCGCCAGCAGCATCTTGTGCCGCGCCGTGACCAGCGGGCAGGAGGTGTACCCGTTGTAGCGGGCGCGGAGCGGGCGGCCGCGCAGCGTGTCCCGGAGGTTGGCGACGACCACCGGGGCCTGCTTGCGCACGGCGGCGCCGGTCTTCGAGGTCGGCAGGTTCGCGACGTCCCCGAGCGCGAACACCTCCGGATGGTCCGGGTGTTGCAGCGTCGCCGGGTCGGCCTTCACGTACCCGAAGGGCGAGGCCGGGTCGGCCAGCGGCCCGCCGGCGAGCCATTCGGGGGCGGCCTGCGGCGGCACCGCGTGCAACAGGTCGTAGGAAATCGTCTCCTTGTCGCCCGTCGCGTGGTTCACGATCACCGCCTCACGTGCGGCCCCGTCCACGGACACCATCTCCGACCGCAGCCGTACCTCGATGCCGTACCGCCGCGCCACGTCCTCCAGCACCCGGCCGAACTCCGGCACCTTGAACATCGCCGTCTCGGGCAGCACGAGGACGACCCGTATGCGGTCCAGCACGCCGCGCTTGCGCCAGTGGTCGGCGGCCAGGTACGCGATCTTCTGCGGCGCGCCGCCGCACTTCACCGGTCCGGCCGGCATCGTGAACAGCGCGGTCCCGCTCTTCATGCTACGGATCAGGTCCCAGGTGAGCGGGGCCAGTTCGGGCAGGTAGTTGCTGGTCACGCCCTCGTGACCGAGGGCCTGCGCGAGGCCGGGCACGCCGTCGGGGTCCAGCCGCAGCCCCGGCGCGAGCACCAGCCGGTCGTACGACACGGTCCGCCCCGATGCCGTACCGACCGTGCGCGCGCCCGGATCGACGGACACGGCGGCCTCCCGTAGCCAGTGCACGCCGGGCGGCATGACCTCGGCCTCGGTGCGTAACGACGCCCGCAGCGGCGCCTGGCCGCCGCCGACCAGCGTCCACAGCGGCTGGTACCAGTGCGTACCGGACGGCTCCAGCACCGCGACGTCCGGCGCCCCGGCCCGCCGCAGCCGCGCGGCCACGGTGATCCCGGCGGTACCGCCGCCGACGACGACTATGCGGTGGTGCACCCGCGTCGCCCGCTCCGCGGGCGCGACGGGCTGACTGGCTGACGTAGACATCCAAGCCTCCTGATCCGAAGGGCGCCGAGCGCCCGGGCGGGGTCGCGCCCAGCCTTCCAGGGGCGGGCGACCGGGGCGAGGGCGCGTAGGGGAGTCCGTACTGCCGGCCGTGAGATGGCGCCTCCCGTTCCGGCCGTGAGGCGGCGCCTCCCGTTCCGGCCGTGAGGTGGCGCCTCCCGTTCCGGCCTCGAGGCGGCGCCTCCAGTTCACGTCGCGAGGCGGCGGCTCCGCTTCCGTTGGCAGGCGCATCTATCGCACGTTCAACGAACGTTGATCCGTGATCTTCAAGCTGGGCGTATGTTGCGCCGCGTTCCCTCCGAGCCCATTGATCCGAGCCTCGCCCCGCACGTGCCGGAGATCGCCCTGAGCTGGACCGGTGAGCCGGGGCGAGTCGAGGAGCTGACCCACAGCCAGCTCATCGACCGGTCGTCCCGGGCCGCCGCCGCCCTGACCCGCTTCGGCGTACGCGCCGGCGACCGGGTGGCCGTCCATCTGCCGCTGGTGCCCGAGTCGGTGATCGCCACGCTCGCCTGCGGCCGTATCGATGCGGTGCGCAGCACCCTGCCGGTGTCGCTCACGGCACCCGAACTCGCCGCGCGAGTACGGGAGTCCGGTGCGCGGGTGCTGATCACCGCCGACGCCGCGTTCTGGGACGGGGCCGTCCGCCCGGTCAAGGCCACGATCGACCGGGCCCTGTCGGCCGGCGACACGGACGTGCGGGCCGTACTGGTCGTGCACCGCTGCCCCCGCCCCGTCGCCTGGCACCCGGACCGCGACCACTGGTGGCACGAGGCCCTCGCCGCGGACTGACCCCTACGGCGGACGCGCGCACGGACACGTGGGGGCAGGGGCACCTGGGGCGACGGCAGCGCCTCGTACAGCCGCGCGGGGGACCGTACCCGGTGGTCGTACCCTGGAGGAATGAGTGAGACCGCGGACGCCGCAGCCGAGAACGAGCCGGGAGAGGCCCCCCAGGCTCCGGTCAAGCCCGCGGCCGCCGCGTTGATCTTCGATGATCCGCTGGACCAGCAGTCGGCGGACGACACGGACCGGGGATGGGGCGAGCGGCCCGGGTCCGGGAACAGCAGCGCCGCCGACCTGGCGCGCTTTCTGGACGAGAAGCCGCCCCACCACATCTGACGGCTCCGGAGAGCCGCGAGAGAGGCGTGGGGCGGCGGCTCGCGTCAGCTCTGCGACTTCTCCGTCGAGACAGGGCCGGGGATCGCGCCCGCGGCCACGCCGGGCTCCGAGCCGTCGCGGGCCACGCCGGGCTCCGAGCCGTCGCGCTGGGTGACCAGCGCGTCGCGGATCTGCGCCAGCAGCTCGACCTCGGTCGGCGCCACGGGGGTCTCGTCCACCGGCTTCTTGGCGTCCTGGCGCGCCTTCCACTTGTTCATCGGAAGGATCATGAGGAAGTAGACGACCGCGGCGGTGATCACGAAGGTCAGCGCGGCGCTGAGCACCGAGCCCCAGAGGATGTAGATGCCGTCGGTGAACTCGCCGGTCTTGGGGTCCGGGTGGCAGGTGGCGCTGAGGCAGCTCTTGTAGTGGTCCAGGTTCTGCGAACCGAGCGCACCGACGAATGGGTTGATGACGCCCTTCACCACAGCGTTCACGATGTTGGTGAACGCGGCTCCGACCACGACGGCAACCGCAAGCTCGATGACGTTGCCGCGCATCAGGAATTCCTTGAATCCCTGCAGCACGCCGTTCTTCTCGTCGCTCACCTGACAGCCTCTTTCCACGCTTACTACGGACGCCGCGCCTTTCCGAGGCGCCGGCGCAACTTACGGCGAGGTGGGGCACAGCTGTCCATGAGGTCAAAAGGGACCGGGGGCTGGACGGAGTGTCAGTACGGATCAGCATGGCGTTACCGCCGTACGGGGTGAAATCGCCACATCGCGACATCGGGGCGTCGCCCCACCATCCGTCACAGTTTTGCGTGCCTGATGCGTATCGGCCAGTAGAACGGAATTGCTGAAACGGCCTTCGGCGCGTGTTTCACCACCCGGTGAGGCAATGGCGAGAGCGGCCGCCATGGCCGCCAGGCCAGCGGAAACGGCGTACCACCGGACCTTCGGCAGGGTCGGCGTGCGGCGCCGCGCACCGCGAATCCGGAATGGCTCGAAGTGTGGAACCTCACACAACGGGGGTGCGGGCAATGGGGGATTGGTGTATGAGGTGGTCGTCATCGTCGGTCACCGCCGGAAAGAGGGGAATTGCGCGCCTCCGCGTCGGTGCGCGGGGCGTCGGACGAGAACCACCTTGACCGAATCCGGCGAAACTCGCGGCGGCCTGTGGACAGCCGAGTCCGTTACCCGTCGGTTGTGTACAACTCCGTCACCCGAAAGGGGTTCACGGGGCGCCCGCGAGGACGGTCAAAGCCGCCCGCGAGAGTCACAGTCATCCGCGAACGCGAGAGTCACAGTCACCCGCGAAAGGGCCGCAATCGCCCGTGCGAGAGCCGCAAACGCCCGCAAGGCGTCACGGCAGCTCGATGCCCAGTTCCCGGTCCGCGTGGACCTCCGCGCAGGCGCAGCTGCGCGCCGTGGCCGCGGGAAGGGCGGCCACCGCGTCGAAAAGGACCTCGCGCAGCCGGCCCACGTTCTCGGCGAAGACCCGCAGGACGTCGTCGTGTGAGACGCCCTCGCCGGCCTCGGCCCCCGCGTCCAGGTCCGTGACGAGGGCGAGGGAGGTGTAGCAGAGGCCCAGCTCGCGGGCCAGGACGGCCTCGGGGTGGCCCGTCATGCCGACCACCGACCAGCCCTGCGCGGCGTGCCACCGCGACTCGGCGCGCGTGGAGAAGCGCGGCCCCTCGACGACCACGAGCGTGCCGCCGTCGGCCGGCTCCCACCCGCGCCCGCGGGCGGCCTCGACGGCGGTCCGGCGGCCGGCCGGGCAGTACGGGTCGGCGAAGGCCACGTGCAAAACGTCCGGGACGCTGCCGTCCGGCAGGGGCACCCCGTCGAAGTACGTCTGGACGCGGGTCTTCGTACGGTCCACGATCTGGTCCGGTACGAGGAGCGTGCCGGGGCCGTACTCCGGGCGCAGGCCGCCGACCGCGCACGGCCCGAGGACCTGGCGGACCCCGGCCGAGCGCAGTGCCCACAGGTTGGCGCGGTAGTTGATGCGGTGCGGCGGGAGGTGGTGGCCGCGGCCGTGCCGGGGCAGGAACGCGACCTGCCGGCCGGCGACCTCCCCGAGGAAGAGCGAGTCACTGGGTGGCCCGTACGGCGTCTCGACGGTGACCTCGGTCACCTCGTCGAGGAAGGAGTAGAAGCCCGAGCCGCCGATTACGCCAATCTCCGCATCCGCCATGCGGGTCACCCTAGCCGCCGAGGACCCGCCCGCGGAGGTGTGCGGCACAACGCCGTGGGCCCCGCCGTCGGTGACGGCGGGGCCCACGGGAAAGGCTGTCAGGCGGCGGAGCTGCTGCTCGACGTCGTCGAGGAGGAGCTGCTCCCGGACGTGCTCGAGGAGGAGCTCGACGACTTGCTGTCGGAGCTGCTCGACGTCGAGGAGGACGTGCTCGACGAGGAGGACGACGCGGGGCTGCTGCTCGACGAGGAGCCGCGGCTGTCGTTCCGGTAGAAGCCGGAGCCCTTGAAGACGATGCCGACCGCCGAGAAGACCTTTTTCAGACGGCCCTGGCAGCTCGGGCACTCGGTGAGTGCGTCGTCGGTGAACTTCTGGACGGCCTCAAGGCCCTCGCCGCACTCGGTGCACTGGTACTGGTAGGTCGGCACGTGTCTTCCTCCTGGCACTCTCACTCAATGAGTGCTAACGACGATCCATAGTGCAGTATTCCGGCGCGTCAGTCCACTGCGACCGGCGTACGGTGACCGACCCCACGTGCCGCGATCCGCCCTGTACCGGGCGGAATCAGGCGTCCCCGCAGCGCAGCGAGCACCAGGAAGGCCAGCGCCGTACCGCCCAGCGGCACGAAGAATCCGGCGCTGGGACCGAAGTGGTCGGTGAGCTGCCCCGCGGTCGTGGCGGCCGCGGCCTGGCCCAGGGCCACCGCGCCGGTCAGCCACGTGAACGCCTCCGTACGGGCCGAGGCCGGCACCAGGGACTCGACCAGGGTGTAGCCGGTGATCAGGGCCGGTGCGATGCACAGGCCGACCACCAGGCCGGTCAGGCCCAGCAGCGGTACCGCGGTGAGCGCCCACAGCGGGGTGGTGGCCAGCGCCAGCAGGCCGTAGGCGATGAGCAGCCGGCGGCGCGGGCCGACCTTCCAGGCGATCGCGCCGCACACGATGCCCGCGGTCATGTTGCCTCCCGCGAAGATCCCGTACAGCACGCCGTTGATGCCCGGCTGCCCGATGGACTCCGTGAACGCCGTCAGCGAGACCTGCATGCCGCCGAAGACCGAACCGATGCCCAGGAAGACGGCGATGAGGACCCGTACGCCGGGGACCGAGAGGGCCGAGGTGCGGGCCTCGCCGCCCTCCTTCGTACGGTGCGCGGCCGGCTGGCTCCGGTGCTGCGCCGCGAAGAGCAGGCCGCCGGCCAGCGTCAGGACGGCCTCGGCGATCAGACCTGCCGCCGGGTGGACGCTCGTGCACAGGGCGGTCGCCAGTACCGGGCCCACCACGAAGGTGAACTCGTCGGTCACGGACTCGAAGGCGGCGGCGGTCGGCATCAGGGGGCTGTCGCTCAGCCGCGCCGCCCACCGTGCGCGCACCATCGGGCCGACCTGCGGCGTCGAGGCTCCCGTGGGGACGGCGACGGCCAGCAGCGCCCACAGAGGTGCGTGCAGCAGCGCAAGGGTGAGCAGCGCCGCCACAGAGGCGGCGTGCACGGCCACTCCGGGGAGCAGGACGGCGCGCTGCCCGAAGCGGTCGGCGAGCTTGCCGCTCTGCGGGGCGAAGAGCGCCATCGAGATGCCGGTCGCCGCGGAGACCGCGCCCGCGGTCCCGAAGGAGCCGGTGGTGTGCTGGACGAGCAGGACGATGCCGATGGTGAGCATCGCGAAGGGCTGCCGGGCCAGGAAGCCGGGCAGGACGAAGGCCCACGCTCCCGGGGTGCGCAGGAGCTGTCCGTATCCGGGGCGCTTGCCGGAGGGGCCGCCCGCGGGAGCGCTCTCGGTGTGCTGCGACTCGTCGTGGGCCGTCGAAGGGTTCTGGACCGTGGATGCCACGGCCGGGCCTTTCCGCCGCCTGGTGACGCGCCCGTGAGGTGATCACGGAGAGCGCGCCGAGAGCTGTCCTCTCGCGCTGGACCGAGTGATACCGGGTCCGCACCTGAGAGGTGGCTGCGTACGCAGGGGACCGCGGCCGCCGAGCGGTCGCGCCAGCTCTGCATCAGGCAGAGTGGGTGTCGTGCATTGCTTCTTCAATGCTACAGGCGAGTGGGGGTCGTAACCTGCGATCGGCATGGTGAGATCTGTCCCACACCTGGGATCGAACGGGCTCCGGCCGCGCGGTCACCGCCGGGGCGCCGACGCCCCGCCCGTGCCCAGCCAGCCCGCCAGCTTGCCGCCCTGGGAGACCGCCTGGAGGCGCCGCTCGGCCGCGTCCCGCACCGGGTCGGTGGCCACGACCAGGAGCTCGTCGCCGCGCCGCAGGACGGTCGTGGGGGACGGTACGAAGCTCGTGCCGTCCCGTACGACCAGCGTGACCGCGGCGCCGGCCGGCAGCCGCAGTTCGGCGATCTCCACGCCGTGCATCCGCGACTTCGGACCGATCGCCGTCGACAGGAGATGACCGCGCAGACGCTCCAGGGGCGCGGACTCGATACCGAGGTCGGCCGCCTCCTCGTTGTCGCCGATCCGCAGCCGCCGTGCGAGCCAGGGCAGCGTCGGGCCCTGTACGAGCGTGTAGACGACCACGAGGACGAACACGATGTTGAAGACGCGCTCGCTCTCCGGGACCTCGCCGACCATCGGGATCGTCGCCAGCACGATGGGCACGGCGCCGCGCAGCCCCGCCCAGGAGAGCAGCGTCTGCTCCCGCCACGGCATACGGAACGGCCGCAGGGTGAGCACGACGGACAGGGGGCGGGCGATCAGCGTGAGTATCAGGCCGATGACGATCGCGGGCAGGATGTCGTCGCCCAGGTTGTGCGGCGTGACGAGCAGGCCGAGCAGGATGAACATGCCGATCTGGCCGAGCCAGCCCAGCCCCTCGGCGAAGCCGCGAGTGGCCGCGGAGTGCGGCAGCTTGGAGTTCCCGAGGACCATCGACGCCAGATAGACCGCGAGGAAGCCGGAGCCGTGCGCGAGAGCGCCCGCGGCGTACGCGGAGACCGCGATGGCCATGACGGCGATCGGGTACAGGCCGGAGGCCGGCAGGGCGACGTGCCGCATGCCGTACGCGCCGAGCCAGCCGATCGCCAGGCCGATCGCGGCGCCGATGGCCAGCTCCAGGGCGATCTCGCCGATCAGGACGTACCAGTGGTCGACGGGGCCCGCCGTGGAGAACGCGACGACCAGGATGACCACGGGGGCGTCGTTGAAGCCCGATTCGGCCTCCAGGACGCCCGTGAGGCGGGCCGGCAGCGGGACGCTGCGCAGCACCGAGAAGACCGCCGCGGCGTCGGTGGAGGAGACCACCGCGCCGATGAGGAGCGCCTGCCGCCACTCCAGCCCGACCAGATAGTGCGCGCCGGCCGCGGTGACCCCCACGCTCACCGCGACACCGAGGGTGGAGAGCAACGCGGCCTGGGGGAGCGCCGGTCGGATCTCTTTCCACTTCGTGCCGAGACCGCCTTCGGCGAGGATCACCACGAGCGCGGCATAGCCGAGGATCTGGGTCAGTTCGGCGTTGTCGAAGACGACGCCGATGCCGTCGGACCCGATGGCGACGCCGATCCCCAAGTAAACGAGCAGGCTGGGGAGCCCGCTGCGCGAGGAGATCCGTACGGCCGCCACGGCGATGAGCAGTACGAAAGAGCAGACCAGCAGGAGTTCATTGAGGCGGTCGACAGTCAGGGGCCGGGTCCTTCCACGTGGCTCTCCGGGTGAACGCTCCCCGGATTTTTTTACTTACCGTATCTAGTTACTGACCCTAACAATTTACCATTGCTTGAATGTCTGGGCGTCTGGTGGTGACTCCGCGTAGGGGTCGCCGAACCGGTGCGCCTATGGTTGCTCCAGCACTCCCACCCTGCCCCTCGAAGGACAGAGATGCCCGCCAACAAGTCCGGCCCCGCTCCGAAGAAAAAGGGGCGGCGCGCCCGCCTCGTCGTCATCTTGGTCGTGCTTCTGCTCGTGGCGGGCGTCGGCTACGGGACGTTCTGGGGCGTCAGCACCGTCCGTGCCTCTTACCCGGAGACCACCGGGTCCCTGAAGATGCCCGGACTGTCCAGCCCCGTGGACGTCATGCGGGACGGCAACGGCATCCCGCAGATCTACGCCGACACCGATGAGGACCTCTTCCGCGCCCAGGGCTACGTCCAGGCGCAGGACCGCTTCTGGGAGATGGACGTCCGCCGCCACATGACGGCCGGACGGCTCTCGGAGATGTTCGGCAAGAGCCAGGTGAAGACCGACTCGTTCCTGCGCACCCTCGGATGGCACGACACCGCGCAGAAGGAGTACGACACCAAGCTGTCGGCGAGCACGAAGAAGTACCTCGACGCCTACTCGGCCGGCGTCAACGCCTACCTCGGGGACCACGAAGGCTCGGCGCTGTCCCTCGAGTACGCGGCGCTCGGCCTGCAGAACGACTACAAGCCGGGCAAGTGGACGCCCGCCGACTCCGTGGCCTGGCTCAAGGCCATGGCCTGGGACCTGCGCGGCAACATGCAGGACGAGATCGACCGGTCCCTGATGACCAGCCGCTTCTCCCAGAAGCAGATCGCCGAGCTCTACCCGTCCTACCCGTACGACCGCAACAAGCCGATCGTGCAGGGCGGCGCCGTCGACCCGGGGACCGAGGAGTTCGACCCCAAGGCCACCGCGAGCGGCACGCAGTCCGGGAGCGCGGCCGGCGCGGCGCAGTCCCTCCAGAGCCAGCTCTCGTCGCTCTCGACCACCATGGAGGAAGTGCCCGCGCTGCTCGGCCCGAACGGCAACGGCATCGGCTCCAACTCCTGGGTCGTCTCCGGCAAGCACACCACCACCGGTAAGCCGCTGCTGGCCAACGACCCGCACCTGGCGCCGCAGATGCCCTCGCTCTGGTACCAGATGGGCCTGCACTGCCGTACGAAGAGCCCGCAGTGCAACTACGACGTCTCCGGCTTCACCTTCTCCGGCATGCCGGGCGTGGTCATCGGCCACAACCAGGACATCTCCTGGGGCATGACCAACCTCGGGGCCGACGTCTCGGACCTGTACCTGGAGAAGGTCGGCGAGAACGGCTACCTGTACGACGGCCGTGAGGTGCCCTTCACGACCCGCAGGGAGACCATCAAGGTCGCCGGCGGCGCCAGCCGCACCATCACCGTGCGGTCCACCAACAACGGGCCCGTGGTCTCCGACCGCGACGACGAGCTGACCAAGGTCGGCAAGGACGCCCCCGTGGGCAACTCCGCGCCCGACCGCGGTGACGGCTACGCGATCTCCCTGAAGTGGACCGCGCTCTCCCCCGGCCGCTCCATGGATGCCGTGTTCGAGCTGAACCGGGCCTCCGACTGGGACGAGTTCCGCAAGGCGGCGCACAACTTCGAGGTGCCGTCGCAGAACCTCATCTACGCCGACCGCAAGGGCAACATCGGCTACCAGGCGCCCGGCCGCATCCCCGTACGCGGCAAGGGCGACGGTTCGCTGCCCGCACCGGGCTGGGACCCGGCGTACCGGTGGACCGGCTACATCCCGCAGTCCGCGCTGCCCTGGGAGCTCAACCCCAAGAGCGGCTACATCGTCACCGCCAACCAGGCCGTGATCGACCAGGACAAGTACCCGTACCTGATCACCCGGGACTGGGGCTACGGAGCGCGCAGCCAGCGGATCAACGACCTGATCCAGTCCAAGATCAAGGACGGCGGCAAGATCTCCACGCACGACATGCAGACCATGCAGCTGGACAACAGCAGCGAGATCGCCGAACTGCTCACGCCGTACCTGCTGAAGCTCGACATCAAGGACCCGTACGTCCGCGAGGCCCAGCAGCTCCTGGAGGGCTGGAACTACACCCAGGAGTCCGACTCGGCGGCCGCCGCCTACTTCAACGCGGTCTGGCGCAACACCCTGAAGCTGGCCTTCGGCGACAAGATGCCCAAGGAGCTGCGCGTCGACGGCCAGTGCCTGACGGTGCACCCGGCCGACGAGACCGGGCCGGCCGACGACCTGCAGAAGTGGGTGCGCGAATGCGGTGAGCGCGCCAAGGACTCCGCCCAGCCCGATGGCGGTGACCGCTGGTACGAGGTCGTGCGGAAGATCCTCGACGACCCCGAGAACGACTGGTGGAAGACCGAGGACAAGCCGGGCCGCCCCGGTGACAAGAACCGCGACCAGCTCCTCGCGCACGCCATGCAGGACGCGCGCTACGAGCTGACCGCCAAGCTCGGCAAGAACATCAACACCTGGAGCTGGGGCCGTCTGCACCAGCTGACGCTGCAGAACCAGACGCTCGGCACGGACGGACCCGGCATGCTGCAGGGCCTGTTCAACCGCGGGCCCTGGAACCTCGGCGGCGGCGAGGCGGCCGTGGACGCCACCGGCTGGAACGCGGCCGGCGGCTACCAGGTCGTCTGGGTGCCCTCGATGCGGATGGTCGTCAACCTCGCGGACCTCGACAAGTCGCGCTGGATCAACCTCACCGGCGCCTCGGGGCACGCGTACAACGCGCACTACGACGACCAGACCGGCAAGTGGGTCAAGGGCGAACTGCTGCCGTGGGCCTTCTCGGAGAAGGCCGTCAAGGCCGCGACGAAGGACACGCTGACGCTCTCGCCGTGACGCGGCAGCCGGTGCGCAGTGATCGCCGGGCGGACCCCGAGGAGGGGACCGTCCGGCGATCGGCGTTCTCAGGCCCCCGCGGGGCGCGCCGTGAACCGGTGCACGCCCGACGGCGTCACCGCCGCCTGCACCGGCCGGTCGTGCGGATCGGCCGGTACCTCCTCCAGGACCTCGCCGTCGTACAGCAGCACCACCAGCGCGGGCGTGGCGCCGGCGCGTTCCAGCCGCGCCAGTACCCGGTCGTAACTGCCGCCTCCGCGGCCGAGCCGCAGGCCCCGCCGGTCCACCGCCAGACCCGGCAGGAACACCGCTCCCGCGTCCGTGACGGCCTCGGGACCGAGCCGTGGCCCCGCGGGCTCCAGCAGCCCCCGGCCGGCCTTCACGAGCCGCTCAGGGCCCTCGTACACCGCCCAGTCCAGGTCGTTGTCCGGCAGCAGGACCGGCAGCAGGACGCGCACGCCCGCCTCCCGCAGCCGGTCGAGCAGCGCGCGGGTGGACGGCTCGCGGCCCATCGACACGTAGGCGGCGACCGTCCGGGCCTCCGCCAACTCCCTGAGCTGCAGCGCCCGCTCGGAAAGAACCGGTCCGGCCGCCGATACGTCACTCAGGGGCAATGCGTTCCTCACCTCGATGAGGTCTTTCCGCAACCCGCGTTTCCTAGCGTCGTTCGTGGTCACTGTGCGCCCTTGCTCCACTCTCATGCGCTTTTCACCGGACAATCATGATCCGCCACAAAGCTCCGGTTATCGTGTGGCGCATGACTGAATCGCGTACTCGGATCCGTAAGGCTGTCATCCCGGCGGCCGGCCTCGGCACCCGCTTCCTGCCCGCCACCAAGGCGACCCCGAAGGAAATGCTGCCGGTCGTCGACAAGCCGGCCATCCAGTACGTGGTGGAGGAGGCCGTCACCGCCGGTCTCTCCGACGTCCTGATGGTCACCGGCCGCAACAAGCGCCCCCTGGAAGACCACTTCGACCGCAACTACGAGCTCGAAGAGGCGCTGAGCCGCAAGGGCGACCAGTCCCGGCTCGCCCGGGTGCAGGAGTCCAGCGACCTCGCGACCATGCACTACGTACGGCAGGGCGACCCGCGCGGTCTGGGCCACGCGGTCCTGTGCGCCGAGCCCCACGTGGGCGACCAACCCTTCGCCGTCCTCCTGGGCGACGACCTGATCGACCCCCGGGACCCGCTGCTGCAGCGCATGGTGCAGGTCCAGGAGGAGCACGGCGGCTCCGTCATCGCCCTCATGGAGGTCGACCCCGCCCAGATCGGCATGTACGGCTGCGCGGCCGCGGCCCCCACCGGCGACGACGACGTCGTGACCGTCTCCGACCTGGTCGAGAAGCCCGACCCGGCCGACGCGCCCAGCAACCTCGCCATCATCGGCCGGTACGTGCTGGATCCGGCCGTCTTCGAGGTGCTGCGCAAGACCGAGCCGGGGCGTGGCAATGAGATCCAGCTGACCGACGCCCTCCAGGTACTGGCCTCCGACCCCTCGATCGGCGGCCCCGTGCACGGTGTCGTCTTCAAGGGGCGCCGCTATGACACCGGAGACCGTGGCGACTACCTGCGTGCCATTGTCAGACTGGCATGCGAACGTGAGGACCTGGGCCCCGACTTCAGGACCTGGCTGCGCAGTTACGTCACCGAGGAGATGTAGGGATTTGAGCGCCACCACCGACCGGACCAGCCACCCCGACCGCGTCTGGTCGGTGGCCGACCACATCCAGGACGTCCTGTCCAAGATCCGCCTGCTGGAGCCGATCGAGCTGCAGCTGCTGGACGCCCAGGGCTGCGTCCTGGTCGAGGACGTCACGGTGCCGGTCGCGCTGCCCCCCTTCGACAACAGCTCCATGGACGGCTACGCGGTCCGCGTCGCCGACGTGGCGGGGGCCACCGAGGAGTACCCCGCCACCCTCACCGTGATCGGCGACGTCGCGGCCGGCAGCGGCGACCTGCCTCCTGTCGGGCCCGGCGAGGCCGCCCGCATCATGACGGGCGCCCCGCTGCCCCCGGGCGCCGAGGCCGTCGTCCCCGTGGAGTGGACCGACGGCGGCACCGGAGGCGGCCCCGCCACCACGATGCGCGCACGCAGCACCGACCCGGCCGGCGGGAGCGGCGAGGTCCGGGTGCACCGCCCCGTCGAGGCCGGCGCCCACGTGCGCACCCGGGGCAGCGACGTCTCCGCGGGCGAGCCGGCCCTCGCCGCCGGCACGGTCCTCGGGCCGCCGCAGATCGCCCTGCTCGCCGCCATCGGACGCGCGACCGTCAAGGTACGGCCGCGCCCCCGGGTCGTGGTCATGGGCACCGGCAGCGAGCTGGTCCAGCCCGGCGAGCCGCTGGGTCCCGGCCAGATCCACGATTCGAACAGCTTCGCGCTGACCGCCGCGGCCCGGGACGCCGGCGCGCTCGCCTACCGGGTCGGCGCGGTCGCCGACGACGCCGCCACGCTGCGCGCCGCCATCGAGGACCAGCTCATCCGCGCCGACATCGTCGTCACCAGCGGCGGCGTCAGCGTCGGCGCGTACGACGTGGTCAAGGAGACGCTGGCGGACTTCTCCGGCGAGGAGGGCAGCGTGGAGTTCCGGCGCCTCGCCATGCAGCCGGGCAAGCCGCAGGGCTTTGGGCTCATCGGCCCGGACCGCACCCCGCTGCTCGCGCTGCCCGGCAATCCGGTGAGCTCCTACGTGTCCTTCGAGCTCTTCGTCCGCCCGGCCATCCGCACCCTGATGGGCCTGCAGGACGTGCACCGGTACACCGAGCGGGCGCGCTGCACCGAGGACATCGCCTCCTCGCCCCAGGGCAAGCGGCAGTTCCTGCGCGGCCGCCACGA
The DNA here is from genome assembly GCF_044544685.1 of Streptomyces sp. NPDC053542. NCBI lineage: Bacteria > Bacillati > Actinomycetota > Actinomycetes > Kitasatosporales > Streptomycetaceae > Streptomyces > Streptomyces sp. NPDC053542. The sequence continues at coordinate 220,245 of NZ_JBITXL010000006.1, read as the reverse complement.
CCCGGTGTCCGGCACGGTCACCCCGGTGGGCGGCGCGGGCTCGCACCTGGTCAAGGCGCTCGCGCACGCCAACTGCCTGATCGCGGTGCCCGAGGACGTCACGGAGGTCGCCGCGGGGGACGAGGTGGACGTGGTCCTGCTCGGATAGCCGCTCCTCCGGCGGCCGGCCGGCCCGGGTGGCGCGCTCTTCCCGTAGCGCCCGGCTGCCCGGGTGACGGTCCTCCGCTGCGGGTACGGTGTCGTCGCACAGGCGCGGCACGGTCCGGACCAGGAGAACGATGAGCAGCGGCCAGCAACACCTCACCCACATCGACGCGGCGGGCGCGGCCCGCATGGTCGACGTATCCGAGAAGGACGTCACCGCGCGCACGGCCCGCGCCAGTGGCCGGGTCCTGGTAGCGCCGCGGGTGATCGAACTGCTGCGCGGTGAGGGCGTCCCCAAGGGCGACGCCCTGGCCACCGCCCGCATCGCCGGCATCATGGGCGCCAAGCGCACCCCCGACCTGATCCCGCTGTGCCACCCGCTGGCCGTCTCCGGCGTGAAGGTGGAGCTGTCGGTGGCCGACGACGCCGTGGAGATTCTGGCGACGGTGAAGACCACCGACCGTACGGGCGTGGAGATGGAGGCGCTCACCGCGGTCAGCGTCGCCGCGCTGACCGTGATCGACATGGTCAAGGCCGTCGACAAGGGCGCGGTCATCACCGACGTACGGGTGGAGCAGAAGACCGGCGGCAAGTCGGGCGACTGGGTGCGCGAGGGCGGCGCGGAGGCGGGCGCATGAGCGCGCACTCCGCCGCGGCCGCCGCCGCACGCCCGTACCGGGCGATGGTCGTGACGGCGTCCAACAGGGCCGCCGCCGGGGTCTACGCCGACAAGGGCGGCCCGCTCATCGCCGAGGCGCTCAGCGCGCTCGGCTTCGAGGTCGAGGGCCCGCGCGTGGTCCCGGACGGCGACCCCGTGGAGGCCGCGCTGCGCGACGCGGTGGCCGGCGGCTTCGACGCGGTGGTCACCACCGGCGGTACGGGCATCTCGCCCACCGACGCCACCCCGGAGGCGACCCGCCGGGTGCTGGACTACGAAGTGCCCGGCATCCCCGAGGCGATCCGGGCCGAGGGCCTGGCCAAGGTGCCCACGGCGGCGCTCTCGCGGGGCCTGGCGGGCGTCGCGGGCCGCACCCTCGTCGTGAACCTCCCCGGCTCCACAGGGGGCGTCCGCGACGGCCTCGCCGTCCTGGAGCGGCTGCTCGTCCACGCCGTCGACCAGCTCCGCGGCGGCGACCACCCCAGACCGGCCGGGAGTACGCACTGAACGCCCCCTGGCCGGTGGAGCTGGCGGACGGCGACACGGCCCTCCGCCCGATAAGGCTGCGCGACCAGCGGGCCTGGCGTGAGGTCAACCGGCGCAACCGCGACTGGCTGCGCCCGTGGGAGGCCACCATCCCGCCCGCGCCGCCCGGTGCGCCGCCGGTCCAGCGGCCGACCTACCGTCAGATGGTGCGGCACCTGCGGGCGGAGGCGCACGCGGGCCGGATGCTGCCGTTCGTCGTGGAGTACCAGGGCCGGTTGGTCGGGCAGCTGACGGTCGCCGGGATCACCTGGGGATCGATGTGTTCGGGCCATATCGGCTACTGGGTCGACGAGGCCGTCGCGGGGCGCGGCGTCATGCCGACCGCGGTCGCGCTCGCCGTCGACCACTGCTTCCGTACGGTCGGACTGCACCGCATCGAGGTGTGTATTCGCCCGGAGAACGTGCCCAGCCGCCGGGTGGTGGAAAAGCTCGGTTTCCGCGAGGAGGGGCTGCGTCCGCGCTATCTGCACATCGACGGCGCCTGGCGTGACCACCTGGTTTTCGCGCTGACGGCGGAGGAGGTGCCGGGCGGGCTGCTGGCCCGGTGGCACCGCGAGAAGCCGGGCACCCCCGGGACATCCCACAAATAAAAAGTCTGTTCGAATTAATCCATCAATTCGGCACATTCACAGTGCGTTGATCGCAACAATCACAAAAAAAGTTCGAGATATCAGCCAGATCGTGCGACACACCGGCTCAATTGGCGGATGGCCCCGCTCAAACCCCTCTACCGTGTGAGGCGTGAGCAGCAGCGGCCTCATCTACGCAGTCATCGTCGGGGCCTGGGCCGCCTACTTGGTGCCGATGTGGCTCCGTAGGCAGGACGAACTCAATGAGGCCCGTCCTACGGAGCGTTTCAGTACCGCCATCCGGCTCCTGTCCGGGCGGGCGGCGATGGAACGCCGTTACGCCAAGGGGCAGGAAGGGCGTCCCGCCGACGATGCGAGCGGGGAACGGGACCCGGACGCCCCGGCCGACGCGGCCGGCGTCCGGTCGGCAAGCACGCCCGCGGACGAGGACCGCCCGCCAGGAGCGGACGCCCGCGTCCCCGAGGAGCGCGAGGCCGCACCCACGGCCGTCCAGCCGCACGGCCCGGTTCCGCCGCACGCCCCCGCGCCCCCGCGCCCCTCGTCCGCCGAGCGTACGAAGCGGGCCCGGGTCCTCGCGCGGCGCCGCCGCACGATCACGGTCCTCTTCCTCGTCTTCACCGTCGGCGCGGTCGTCGCCGGGGTGGGCGGCATCACCTTCCTGTGGGCCCCCGGCGTCCCCGCCCTCCTGCTGAGCGCGTACATCGTGTACCTCCGCCTCCAGGAGCGCCGCCGGTTCGCCTTCACGATGGACCAGCGGGGGGCCGAGGCCGCGGCCCAGCGGCTGCGGGAGGGCCGTGCCCGCCCTCCGCGGGCGGGCCACCAGCCGCCCGCCGAGGAGACCCCCGCCGAACAGGCAGGCCCCGCGCCTGAACCGATGCGCGCCGAGCCCGCCCCGAGTGCGGGCCGCCGCCCCCTTGTCGAGCAGGCCGGGCACACGGAGTGGGCCGAACCGCAGCGCCCCCGGGGCCGCCGCCACGGAGACGGCTGGGAGCCGGTCCCGGTACCGCTGCCGACGTACGTCACCGCCCCCGTGGCGCCGCGCGCCAACGGCCATGTCGACCTGGCCGCCGACGATGCCTGGAGCTCCGCGCGGTCCGGCACGGCGGGCGGCACGGGCGCGCCCGCCGACGGCGCCGCCGCGGCTCCGTCGGCCGGCGCCGGTCCGGTCGCGGGCGCCGGTGCCGCGGACGCGGATCCCCGCCCGGCGCCGGGCCGGGACCGCCCCGCCGGCGGCCGCCGCGGCCGTACCCCGCTCTTCGACCAGTTCGCCGTCCCGGCCGACGAGGGGCTGGACCGGCCGCGCGCCGCGAACGAGTGACCTGCCACTCCTGACCAGCGCCGGAAGCGATTTCCGAGCACGGCCACATGGATGCTAGAGTTTCACTCGTCGCAAGGGCCTGTGGCGCAGCTGGTAGCGCACCTCGTTCGCAACGAGGGGGTCAGGGGTTCGAATCCCCTCAGGTCCACAGACAAGAACCCCTGCCGGGAACTCCGGCAGGGGTTCTTTCGTATACCCGGCGGTGGCTGCCCGGCGGGCGGCGCGCTCGCGGCCGGGCGGGTGGGCTCAGGACCCCACGCGCTGACGGTGGCTGCCGCCCTTGGTGTTCTGGGCGTGGCGGGTGACGGCCTGGGGCGCGGGGGAGAGGTCCAGCTGGCGGACGAGCTGGTGGAAGCAGAGGAGGACGGTCACGGGCGGCAGTCCGGCCACGGTGATGCCGGCCGGCGTCGCCGGGGTGTGCGCGATGCACAGCAGCATGGCGACGGCCGCGAAGAAGATGACGACGAGCCAGGACTGCGCGGTGCGGCGGCGGTAGGCGCGCGCCCGCAGGATGGAGAGCGTGGCGGCGATCCAGGGGCCGTAGATCAGCAGCGGCCACAGGTCGGCGATGTGGCGCGGCGCGACGCCGCCGGCCAGGGCGCGCAGCGAGGGGTAGGACGCGAGGGCGCCCAGGATGCTCACCGCGATGACGATCAGGGCCGTCAGCGTCACGGACACCAGGCTCAGCACGCGCTGCCAGGTCCAGGTGGCGATGTGGGCGCGGAGGAACGAGGTCTTGCGGTGCCGGGTGGGCGGCACGGCCGGGGTCGGCTGCGGCGTCACCACGGGCTGCTCGGCCGTCTCCAGGAGCTGCGCCAGCTCGCCCTCCAGCTCCTCCACCACGGCGGCGTCCCAGCCGTCCGACGTGTGGCCGAGCGTCATGTCGTCGTGGCCGAGCACCATGTCGTCGCGGAAGAGCGGCATGCCGGTGAGGCCGGTGGGGGCGTCGAGCCCGTCGGCGGTCTGGCGCGGCATCCGGTGCCGTCCGGAGCCGTCGGGGTGTCCGGTGCCGCCGCCCGGGAATCCGGGGCCGTCCGGATAGCCGGTGCCTCCCGGATAGCCGGTGCCTCCCGGGTGCGCGGGACCGGACGGATAGGGGACCTGGGGAGTGTCGTACACGTCGGCTCTCGTGGGATCGATGGGACCGGGACGGGAGACCGGTGCGGGCCGCGTGGCGGCCGACCGGCGGCGGCTCCTACCGTCTGATGCGCGGCGGGCACTCCGCGCGGTCCCGCGGCCCCAGGGCGTCCTCGAGCCCGTCGAGGGCCGACAGCAGCACCTCCAGCAGGTCGCCGGTGTGCTCCAGCCGTACGCGCTGCCCGGCGCGCTCCAGATGTACGTCCGGGCGGCCGGCGGCGACTGCGGAACTCAGGTGCCAGCCACCGAGTTGCCGCATTCGCGGAATGGTTGTCTCAGGCATACTCCGTCAACGAAGAAAAAGCCGCAAAGAAACGTGGCATCCAGGTAATTCGAGTTTGATTTTCCGGCCGTCGGGAATGCCTACCGGTTCATGTTTTTCTGCAATAGAAGGCCCTTGGGTAAATATGCTGAGCTGCCGCGTCCCCGTGGCCGGCGGTGCTGTTGGCCAGGGGTGCGGCGGGTGGAGGGGCCTGGTCCGGCGGCCGCCCGGGCCGCCGGACCCGCCGGCGGTGATGACGGTATTACCTCGGAAATACCGCCGCCGGTCGGCATGGATGTTCCAGTGGTACCTCTCGTGATCGCGTTCCCCGGTGTAATAGTCGGAGAGGTGTATCTCCAATTGGCCAACCCGGAAGCACCGTCCGGACCGCGCATCACATCCGTTTCTCCGCGGGGTCCTGTCGGCGCCCTTCCGTCGCGTCAGCGCATGTGCACGCCGCGCCGGGACAGGTAGCGCAGCGGGTTGACGTCGTTTCCGTAGCCGCGTGCGTCGCGCACCTCGAAGTGCAGGTGCGGGCCGCTGGAGCGGCCGGTCGAGCCGCTGTACCCCAGCCGGGTGCCGGGGCCCACGTGACGGCCCTTGCGGACGGCGATCCGGGAGAGGTGGCCGTACACGATGTAGTGCCCGTCCCGCATGCGAACGGTCACCGCCTTCCCGTAGTCGCCGGAGCGGCGGGCCAGTACCACCGTCCCGGAGCCCACCGAGCGGACGCGGGTGCCGGTCGGCACGGCGAAGTCCACCCCTGGGTGGTGCCCGGCGGCCCAGTCGCCGGGCACCCCGTACCGTGCCGTCACGTGGTAGGGCGCGGTGATCGGCCGGGCGTAGCTGCCTGCCGCTTCGACGGCGGCGGCGTCTTGAGGGGCCGTCAGGGCCAGCGCCGATGCGGCGGCGACGGCGACCGGGACCGTACGCCGCAGGGTCGGATTCTTGAACGGACGCAGTGTCAGTTCCTTGAACGCTGTCATAGAGGCGACCCCACCGGTTCTGACGGCCCGTCGCAATGCGGAAACCCGCCGCTCGGCTTAATGGCGTGGACCACTCGGTGCGGCGGGCGTCGGCGCGCATGCGGCGGGCGCGCCGTGCATGGCCGCGCGCCTCCGCCGGGCAGGCTGGAGGCAGGGCCGTACTCGCAGGGTCTCCCCACGCACCCACCGGAGCCGCCGCATGCACGACGACCGCAGCATCGTGGAACACCGCCTCCGCCGCGTCCTCGAAGAACGCGTCAGGCCCGCTCTGTACAGCGCGTCCCTGCCGCTGACCGTGGGCCGCTGGGACGCGCCGGGCGAGCCGGTGCCGGTCGCCGAGGGGCTGGCCGCGCCGTACGCGCCGGCGGCGGCGGGCGAGGCGTGGGGGCCCGCCTGGGGCACCAGCTGGTTCAAGGTCACCGGGCAGGTGCCGCGGGAGTGGGCGGGCCGGACCGTGGAGGCCGTACTGGACCTGGGATTCGACCGGATGAGCCCCGGCTTCCAGAGCGAGGGGCTGGTGTACCGGGCGGACGGCGAGGCGGTGAAGGGGCTCCACCCGCGCAACGACTGGGTGCGGATCGGCGACCGGGTGGCGGGCGGCGAGGAGGTCGAGCTCTACGTGGAGGCCGCCGCCAATCCGGTGCTCAACGGTCAGCGCCCCACCTATGAAGGCGACCGGCTTACCTCGGGTGACGCGCCGCTCTACCGCCTGAACCGCCTGGACCTGGCCGTCTTCGAGCCCGTCGTCTGGGAGCTGATACAGGACCTGGAGGTGCTGGGCGGGCTGATGGAGCAGCTTCCGGCGGACAACGCGCGCCGGCACGAGATCCTGCGCGCCCTCGAACGTGCCCTGGACGCTCTGGACATCGACGACGTACCGGGTACGGCGGAGGACGCGCGTGCCGAGCTGGCCGCCGTACTCGCCGCACCCGCCCACGCCTCCGCGCACCGTCTCAGCGCCGTCGGCCACGCCCACATCGACTCCGCCTGGCTGTGGCCGCTGCGCGAGACCGTCCGCAAGGTCGCCCGCACCTGCGCCAACACGACCGCGCTCATGGACGACCATCCGGAGTTCGTCTTCGCCATGTCCCAGGCGCAGCAGCTCGCCTGGATCAAGGAGCACCGGCCCGAGGTCTTCGCACGGGTGAAGGAGAAGATCGCGGGCGGGCAGTTCGTGCCGGTCGGCGGGATGTGGGTGGAGTCGGACACCAACATGGTCGGCGGGGAGGCCATGGCCCGGCAGTTCCTCTACGGGAAGCGGTTCTTCCTGGAGGAGTTCGGGATCGAGACCGAGGAGGTCTGGCTGCCGGACTCCTTCGGGTACACCGCGGCCATGCCGCAGCTCGTGAAGCTCGCGGGCGCGCGGTGGTTCCTCACCCAGAAGATCTCCTGGAGCCAGACCAACGCCTTTCCGCACCACACCTTCTGGTGGGAGGGCATCGACGGCACTCGCGTCTTCACCCACTTCCCGCCCGTGGACACCTACAACTCCGAGCTGAGCGGCCGCGAACTGGCGCACGCGGCGCGCAACTACCGGGAGAAGGGCCGCGGCACCCGCTCCCTCGTCCCCTTCGGGCACGGCGACGGCGGGGGCGGCGCTACCCGCGAGATGCTGGCGCGCGCGGAACGGTGCCGCGACCTGGAGGGCTCGCCGCGCGTCGCGATCGAGCGGCCCGCCGCCTTCTTCGAGCAGGCCCACGAGGAGTACGCGGCCGCCGCGCCCGTGTGGGTCGGCGAGCTGTACCTGGAGCTGCACCGCGGCACGTACACCTCGCAGGCGAAGACCAAACAGGGGAACCGCTTCAGCGAGTCGCTGCTGCGCGAGGCGGAGCTGTGGGCGGCGACGGCCGCGGTCCGCGTACCGGAGTACGCGTATCCGTACGACGAACTGGAGCGGCTGTGGAAAACGGTCCTGCTGCACCAGTTCCACGACATCCTGCCCGGTTCGTCGATCGCCTGGGTGCACCGGGAGGCCCGGGAGACCTACGCACGGGTCCACGCCGAGCTGCGGGACATCGTCGACGGCGCGCAGCGGGCGCTCGCCGGGCCCGGCAGTGAGGAGATCGTCTTCAACGGGGCGCCGCACTCCCGGAACGGTGTACCGGCGGGCGGCTCGGCCCGCGCGGTCGACCGAGGCTCCGCGGAGGTCGGCGCGGCCGAGCGCCCCGGCGGCGGGTGGGTCCTCACCAATGGGGTGCTGCGCGCCGAGATCGACGGGCGCGGGCTGCTGGTCTCCGTGTACGACCTGCGCGCCCGCCGCGAGGCGCTGGCGCCGGGCCGGGCGGCGAACCTCCTCCAGCTCCACCCCGACCTGCCCAACTTCTGGGACGCCTGGGACATCGACGCCTTCTACCGGCACCGCGTCACCGACCTGACCGAGGTGGCGGGGCTGCGGCTGATCGCCGACGGGCCCGAAGCGGCCACGGTCGAAGTCCGTCGTGCCTTCGGGAACTCCACGGCCGTCCAGGCCGTTACTCTCCGTGAGGGTTCCGCCACCCTGGAAGTCACCGCCGATATCGACTGGCACGAAAAGGAGAAGATCCTCAAGGTCGCCTTCCCGCTGGACGTGAAGGCCGACCGGTCCGCGGCCGAGACGCAGTTCGGGCACGTCCACCGGCCCACCCACACCAACACCTCCTGGGAGGCCGCCAAGTTCGAGATCTGTGCGCACCGCTGGCTCCAGGTCGAGGAGCCCGGCTGGGGCGCCGCGCTGGTCAACGACTCCACGTACGGGCACGACGTCACCCGCGACGTACGCGCCGACGGGGGCCAGACCACGACCGTCCGGCTCTCCCTGCTGCGCGCCCCGCGCTATCCGGACCCGGAGACCGACCAGGGCCGGCACCGGCTGCGGTACGGACTGGTGCCCGGTGCGGGGACGCTGGACGCCGTGCGCGAGGGGCACTGGATCAACCTCCCCGAGCGGGTGGTGCCCGGCTCCCGGGAGGCCGAGCCGCTGGTCGGCGTGGACAACCACGCGGTGGTCGTCGAGGCGGTCAAGCTCGCCGAGGACCGCGGCGGGGACGTGGTCGTGCGGCTGTACGAGGCGGCCGGCGGGCGGGCTTCCGCCACGCTGAGGGCCGGCTTCCCGGTGGCCGAGGCGTACGCCACCGACCTGCTGGAACGGCCGCTGGCGGACGCGCCTCCGTACGCCGTGACGGACGGCGGGCGGGTGGCCGTCACGCTGCGGCCGTTCCAGATCCTGACGCTGCGGCTGGCGCGGGAGGCCCGGGGGACGCGCGGCTAGGGCGTGGCCGTACGGATGCGGCGCAGGCCCACGTACTCCAGGTCGGCGAAGACCGCGACGATCACCGCGCCCGCGCCGAGGAACACCCGCCCGAAGCCGGTCAGCGGGACGAGGTCGGTGCAGGCGAGGACGGCGAACGCGGCACCGCACACGGCGTTCAGCGCGATCGCTCCGGCCACGAGGCGGGGCGGCAGCACGGGCATCCGGGCGAGCAGCCAGAACGCCGCCGCGCCGCACAGCATCCCGCACCCGGAGACCACCGCGAGTCCGCGCGGCAGCCCGAGCGGGGTGGCGGTCAGCGAGGCGGCGGCCAGCATCAGTACGGCGAACGCGGCCGTGCTCGCGCTGTCGGTCCGCAGCACCGTCCGCAGCAGCCAGGACGCGTCACGGGCGGGGCGCCGCCCCTGGGCGGCGAGGGAAGAGGTCGAGGTGGTCATGCGGGCCTCCTTGGCCTGGGGCGGTGCGTGCGAGCGGCTGTACGGGGTGGTCAGTACGGGCAGTCAGCACGCGGTGGTCTGTACAGAGCGGTCCGTACGGGGCGGTCCGTACGCCGTGAACGGTGGCAAGGGGCGGGTGGGCCGGGCAATGACCTCCGAGGTCATGGACGGCGCGACCGGCGCCGTTAGGCTCAGCGCCATGTCCGCCGAACTCGCCGACGCAGCAGTACCGTTCGCCCGCGAAGCGCCGCCCGCCGCCGACCGGCCCCGCGTAGGCACCCTGCTGCGCGACTGGCGGCGCCGTCGTCGGCTCAGCCAGCTCGAACTGGCGCTGCGCGCCGGGAGTTCGGCCCGGCACCTGTCCTGCGTGGAGACCGGCCGGGCCCGCCCCAGCCGGGCCATGGTGCTGCGCCTCGCCGACCACCTCGACGTACCGCTCCGGGAGCGCAACAGCCTGCTGCTGGCGGCCGGTTACGCGCCCGCCTATCGGGAGAGCGCGCTGGAGGACGACGGGCTGCGGTCCGTGCGCGGCGCCCTGGACATGATGCTGACCAGTCATCTGCCGTACCCGGCGGTGGTCGTCGACCGCGGCTGGAACGTCGTCACCGGCAACCGCGCCATGGGCGTCCTCCTGGACGGCGTGCCCCCGGAGCTGCTCGCGCCCCCGGCCAACGTGGCTCGCATGGCGCTGCACCCCGAAGGGCTCGCCGCCCGTTGCACCAACCTCCACGAAGTACGCGGCCACTTCATGGAACGGCTGCAACGCGAGGCCGAGGCCACCGGCGATCCGGAACTGCGCGCGCTGTACGAAGAGGTGCGCGCCTACGGGCCTCCGGAGGCGGCGACCGCGCCCGCCGACGGGGACACCGGGCCGCGCACCCCGGAGGCCGTCCTCCCCCTCCGCTTCCGCACCCCGCACGGCGAGCTGGCCCTGTTCAGCACCATGGCCGTCATCGGCGCCCCCAACGACGTCACCCTCTCCGAACTGGCCATCGAGCTCTTCTTCCCCCTCGACGACCACACGGCGGAAGTGCTGCGCGCGCTCGACGACGCGGCCGGCTAGCCGAGCGCGGCGATGCGGGCGGGGCCGCCGTCGGCGATGCATGCCACCGCGCGTACCACCTGACCGGCGCCGTCCTCCGTGGCCAGCCGGGCGGCCGCGTCCCGGGCCCGGTCGCGCAGCCCTGTGTCGCGTACGGCCCTCTCGACGGCGGCCGCCAGCCGGTTCTCGGCATCCGTGCCGGCCAGGGCCTTGAAGGGGAGGGGAGCCGTTGCCGCGCCCAGGGCCGTCAGGCGGGTGGCCCAGAAGGGCTGGTCGGCGGTCACCGGGACCGGGACGGTGGGGACGCCGGCGCGCAGGGCGGCCGCGGTGGTGCCGGCGCCGCAGTGGTGGACGACCGCGGCGAGGCGCGGGAAGAGCAGGGCGTGCGGCACGTCCCCGACGGAGAGGACGCCGTCCGCCTGCTCGCCCGCCGCCAGCCCCGCCCAGCCCGCCTGGAGGATGCCCCTTACGCCGGCCCGGCGCAGGGCACGTACGGCCAGTTCGCCCAGTCGCGCGCCCTCTCCGGCGGCCATGCTGCCGAAGCCGACGAACACCGGTGGCGGGCCGGCCGCGAGGAAGTCCTCGACGGCGGGCGGCAGACGGTCGTCCGGCGCCGCGTACGGCCACCAGGTACCGGTCACCTCCAGGCCCGGCCGCCAGTCGCCGGGCCGGGGCACCAGCAGCGGGCTGACGCCGTGCAGCACCGGCCAGCGCGCCGCCTCCTTGCGGGCCCGCACCGCGGAGACGGAGACGGGAGGGAGGCCGAGCCGGGCGCGCAGGGCGCGTACGGGGCCGGCGTAGAGGCGGTCGACGACCTTCAGGGCCGCGGCGCCCGCGAGGCGGTTGCCCCAGCGGCCCAGCGGGCGCCCGCCGCCCATGGCCGGCGGGAACTCCCGCGTGGGGTGGGTGGGTTGGAGGTATGTGCCGAGGCTCGGGGTGCCGGTGGCCTCGGCGAGCTGCCAGCCGAGCGGGGCGGTGGTCGTGGACAGCAGCATCAGGTCGGCTCCGGGTGCCGCGGCGTCGGCGAGCCCGTCGCCGAGCTCCGCCAGGAAGGCGGCCGCCCGGGCCATCAGGCCCCGCCCGCTACCGGCCCCGCCCCCGGCGCCGGTCGTGCGCGGATCCGCCGGCAGCGGCCGGAACTCCAGGCCCGCGGCCCGTACCGGCACCGCGTACGCCTCGTGCGTGGCCAGCGCCACCTCGTGGCCGGCCGTCCGCAGCCGCGCGCCGAGTCCGGTGTACGGGACCACGTCCCCGCGCGAACCGGCCGCCGTGATCAGGATCCTCATCGCGCGCCGCCCTCCGCCGGGCCCCGGTGCACCGCGTTGGCCCGTACCGCCGTCAGCAGGTACGCGGCGAGACCGGGGCGCTGTTCGGACGGCGGGACGGTGAGCGCGAAGGCCCGCGGGTCGGCGGCGAAGTCCGCCGCGATCCGGCAGTGCATATCGGGCGGGCAGGGCGTGAACCAGCGGGTGATGTGCTGCCGGTGCTCCTCGGCGAGCTCCATGGCCCGCTCGCCCTCCGCCGGTTCGCCCGCGTCGAAGGCGGTGGTCAGCCGCTGCCGCCAGGCCGCCGACTCGGCCATCAGGCGCGCCCAGTCCTCCTTGCTGTGCGCGGCGGCGCGCGCCATCGAGCGCTGGTGGCCCTCGCTGTGCTGCCACTTCAGATGGGCCTCGGTGGCGTAGGTGAGGTCGAACGAGACCTCGCCGAAGACCGCGAACCGTTCCTCCGGCGTGAGCGCGACGCCGGTCTGCTGGACCTCCATGGCCCGTTCGGCGACCTCGACCAGGCGCTGCAGCTTCGCCAGCTGCTCGGTGAGCAGGCGGTGCCGGGCGCGCAGCTGCTCCAGCACGTTCGCCTGCGGGTCGGCGAGGATCGCCTTGATCTCTTCCAGGGAGAAGCCCAGTTCGCGGTAGAAGAGGATCTGCTGGAGGCGGGCCAGGTCGGCTTCGCCGTAGAGCCGGTAACCGGCCGGGCTGCGCTCGCTGGGCGAGAGCAGCCCGGTCCGGTCGTAGTGGTGCAGGGCCCGTACCGTCACGCCCGCGAAGCCGGAGACCTGCCCGACCGTGTAGCTCATGGAAACGCCTTCCCCCGTCCGTGTCCGTCCGCCGGACGTCCCTCACCCGTCCGCCGCTCCCGCTCAGCCTGCGGCCTGACGTGACGTGAGGGTCAAGCGATGTCCGGTACGGTCGACGCTCAGCTCCTCGGGAAGCGTTCCTCCAGCACCGCGCCGAACAGCGCCTCCACGTCCTCGCGGTCCAGGCCCGCCGCGCGGGCCCGGTCCAGCCAGCCCGCCAGCTCGGCCCGCAGTACGGCGTCGCCCTCGGACTCCGGGCGGGCCAGCGTGCGGCTCACGAAGGTGCCCAGGCCCGGGCGCGGCTCCACGAGGCCCTCGCGCTCCAGCTCGCGGTATGCCTTCAGCGTGGTGTTCGGATTGACCTTCGTCGTGGCGGCGACCTGCGCGGCGGTCGGCAGCCGGTCGCCCTCCACGAGCGTGCCCAGCCGCAGCGCCTGCCGGACCTGCTGGACGATCTGCTGGTACGTGGCGACGCCGCTGCGCCGGTCGATGCGGAATTCGACCATGGTCAGCGCCTTTCCGCTCGGTGTCCGCGCCGGTATGCGCCCCGGCGTCCGCGGTGGGTGTTCAGAGCGGCCGCCGACGGGTCCACTGCACGATGAAGGCCACGATCAGCGCGGTCAGGACGAGCAGCAGAGCGGCGCCGCGCCACTGCATCCCCGCCATCTGGTCGGAGCCGAAGTACTCGACGATCTTATGCACGATGCCCTGGTCGGCCTGGCACGCCGTCTCGCTCTTGGCGTCGACGCAGGTGCCCCAGCCCAGGAGCCGGCCGTCGGCGGTGCCCAGCCACTGGTCGAAGTTGAGCGCGCCGTCCGGGATGGCCGGGAAGTCGCCGGTGGCCGGGCCGGTCACGGTGCGCGGGGTGGCCAGGCGGACCCGGATCCAGTCCCAGACGACCGAGGTGCCGAACGAGACGACGAGCATCACCACCATCGCGGGGACCACACGGCGGACGACCATGCCCACGGCCATGCCGCAGCCGGTGAGGAACAGGGCCATGGCGACCGGCACCGGGCCCGTGATGTCGAAGATCGTTCCGCCGAGCCAGTCGCCGTAGTTCACGAGCCGGTTCGCCGGCGACCACAGGGCGGTGAAGGCGAGGGAGATCAGGGTGGTGCAGACGAGGACGGCCAGCAGGGGCAGCAGCACGGTCGCGGTGATCCATCGGGTACGCGCGACGGACTGCGTGGTGGCCAGCCGTACGGTGCCGTGCTCCTGCTCGCCCGCGATCAGCGGCGCGCCGAGGAACAGGCCGAGGAGCGCGGGCAGGCCGGACAGCGCGTACAGGTTGTCGAACACCGGCTTGTACGCCTCGTCGAACTTCTCGGCGTAGCGGGCGTCGTTGCCGTACCGCGCGACGAAGTCCAGCACGCCGGTGCGGTGATAGAGGCAGTACCCGCACACCACCACCGTGACGGCGGCCAGCAGCAGGAACGCCGTGCGATTGCGGCGCCAGACCAGCCAGGGCAGGCCGTGCAGCGGGCCGCGGCTCCGGGAAGTGGCGGGACGGTTGTCGGTCAGCGTGCTCACGCCGCCTCCTGGTGGGTCGAGGGCCGGGCGGCGGCGGTGATCAGGGGAGGGGCGTCGGGGGAGCGGAGGTAGCCGAGCAGGACCTCCTCCAGGCCGGGCGCGGCGGTCTCCCACGGGCCGTCGGGCAGCTCGGCCAGGGGCCCCTCGCTCCGTACGAGCGCGGTGAACTGCCGCCCCGTGACGCGGTGCTCCACGACGGTGTGGCGCTCGGTCAGCTCCCGGGGCAGGGCGCCGTCCTGCGTCGCGCCGGTGATCAGCGTGTGGGCGGGCAGCAGCGCGTCGGTGTCGCCCGCCATCCGCAGCCGGCCCCCGGCCAGTACGAGGAGGAAGTCGCACATCTCCTCCAGGTCGGAGAGCACGTGGGACGACATGAGGACGGTCGTGCCGTGCTCGGCGGCCTCGGCCAGCAGCAGGCCGGACAGCTCGTGCCGGGCGAGCGGGTCGAGGTCGGCCATCGGCTCGTCGAGCAGCAGCAGTTGCGGCCGCTTCCCGAAGGCCAGCGCGAACGCGACCCGGGTGCGCTGTCCTCCGGACAGCGTCCCAACCCTCGCGTCCAGCGCGATGTCCCCGGCCCGCACGATCCGCTCCGCCGCCGCCTGGTCCCAGCGGGGGTTCAGCTCGCGGCCCATGCGCAGCGTCTCGGCGACCGTGAACCGCTTGTACAGCGGCTTGTCCTGCGCCAGGAAGGCGAACCGGGGCAGCACGGCGGGGTCGGTGACGGGCACGCCGAACAGCTCCAGCGATCCGGTGGTCGGCCGGATGAGCCGGGTGGCGGCCCCGAGGAATGTGCTCTTGCCCGCGCCGTTCGGTCCGACGAGCGCGCAGACCCGGCCGGCGGGCAGCCGGAAGGACAGCTCCCGCAGCGCCCAGCCGCGGCGGTACTTCTTGCCCAGCTCCCGGGCTTCCATCGCGGTGGCTTCACTCATCCCGGTCCCCCCTTTCACTAGTTAATTAGTGGAATGAGTATGGGGAGCGGCCCGGTCCGCTGTCAATCAAGGTCCTGCGGAGAGCGGGCCGCCGCCGAGCTCAGCTCAGCAGGGACTTCCCGAGGTGCCGGCTGTCCTCGTAGCACCGGTAGTGCCCGAACTTCCGCACCGGGAGGTAGCCGCTGGACGCGTACAGCTCCAGCGCCTCCGGCTGCTTGATGCCCGTCTCCAGCACCATCCGCGTCCGCCCGGCGGCGCGCGCGTCGTCCTCCAGCGCGGCGAGGATGCGCCGCGCCAGCCCGCGCCCGCGCGCCTCGGCCGTCACGAACATCCGCTTGATCTCGGCGTCGCCGTCCTCGTACCCGTCGTCGCCCGCTTCCTGCGCGCGCCAGCCGCCGGTGGCCAGCGGCCGCCCGTCCTCGTACGCCAGGAGGTAGACGCCGTTCGGCGGTACGAACATCTCCGGATCGAGCGGCGTCACATCGGGGTCGCCGTAGCGCAGCACGTACTCCTGCTGGACGAGCCCGTCGAGCTCGACGGCGTCGGGGTGGTCATAACGAACCGGACGAATCTCCATTCCGGGAATCGTACGTGCGTCCGATGGGCAGGGGCGAGCGCGACTCCTGGGTCGGCTATCGTGCCCGGATGCTCACCGTGACTTCAGTAAACGTCAACGGCCTGCGGGCCGCCTCGAAGAAGGGCTTCGTGCCGTGGCTGGCGGAGACCGCCGCGGACGTGATCTGCCTGCAGGAAGTGCGTGCCGAGCTCGACCAGCTGCCGGCGGGGGTGCGGGCGCCCGAGGGCTGGTTCGCCACGTACGCGCCGGCCGCGGCCAAGGGGCGGGCCGGCGTGGCGCTGCTCACGCGCCGGGAGCCGGACGCGGTGCGGGTGGGCTTCGGGTCGGCGGAGTTCGACACCAGCGGCCGGTACGTCGAGGCCGACCTCCCGGGCGTCACGGTCGCCAGCCTCTACCTGCCCTCCGGCGAGGTCGGCACGGACCGGCAGGACGAGAAGGAACGCTTCATGGCGGAGTTCCTGCCGTACCTGGTGGAGCTGAAGGGCAAGGCGGCGGCGGACGGCCGCGAGGTCGTGGTCTGCGGTGACTGGAACATCGCCCACCAGGAAGCGGACCTGAAGAACTGGAAGGCCAACCAGAAGAAGGCCGGCTTCCTCCCCGAGGAGCGCGCCTGGCTCACCCGCGTCCTGGACGAGGCGGGCTACCGGGACGTCGTCCGCACCCTCCACCCGGACGTCGCGGGCCCGTACTCCTGGTGGTCCTACCGCGGCAAGGCATTCGACAACGACGCGGGCTGGCGCATCGACTACCAGATCGCCACCCCGGGGCTCGCGGACCGCGCCGTGAAGGCATACGTGGAACGCGCCGAGTCGTACGACCAGCGGTGGTCGGACCATGCTCCGGTGACGGCGGTCTACGACCTCTGAGCCGGCTCGGGGACTCCTCGGGGGCGAGTCCCGGGAGTCCTCGGCGCCGTTCACTCGCGTGTCCGAGTCGGGGACTCCAGCGCGACGTTTCTTTCACTCGTTCATGCGTGTTAGTCGGCATATCTCCTGGTTTCATGCTTTGTTGCGTTTTGTCGACATTGTCGCCGTGCGTCGTTTTCGGTCGTGCGGCAAGCCAGGAGAGGAAACGCAACATGCGGTACAGGATCAAGGCTGTGTCCGGCGCGGTGGCCGGAGCGGCGCTGCTGCTCGCCCAGGCGGGAACCGCCATGGGTGACCCCGGCGGCCGGCCCGCCGCTCCGGGGAAGGGGGACTTCCGCATCGCCAGCGCCGCCGACGGCCGCTGCCTGGCCCCCCGTGCGGCCAAGGGAATGCTGGACCTGTCGCTCATCACCTGCGGCAGCCAGGGCGCGACCGACGTGTTCGGGCTCAAGCCGCACGCCGAGCGGTTCCAGCTGCGGAGCGAGGCGAAGAAGGGCTGCCTCGGCATCAACCCCGGACGGAAGCTGATGTTCCCGTCCTGCTCGGTGAAGCAGATGACGGACTGGACGTTCACGAAGCACGGCGCGGGTTACCAGATCCGCAGACCCGGCACGGACCCCAGTCGGGGACAGCTGCGCGGTGAGGTCCGGCACGACTGCGTCACCGAGGTCCTCGACCGGAAGAAGGGCGACCGCGTCTCCCTGAAGCCGTGCGCCGACAACGACCCGCGGCAGATCTGGAAGCTGACGGAGGTCCGGCAGGCGGCGGCACAGCAGCAGGACCCGGTGCAGCAGCCGCAGAACGGGAAGGCGGGGCCGGCGAAGCCGGAGCCGGGTCACCATGACGCGGCCAAGCCGGACCCGGCCAAGCCGGACCCGGCCAAGCCGGACCCGGCCAAGCCGGACCCGGCCAAGCCGGACCCGATGAAGCCCGAGCCCGGTCACCACCAGGCCGGTCACCACGAGGGCGCGAAGCCGGAGCCCGCCAAGCAGCAGCCCGGTCACCACGACGCGGCCCAGCAGCAGCCCGGTCACCATGACGCTGCCCAGCAGCAGCCCGGTCACCACGAGGCGTCGCAGCCCGCGGCGGCCAAGCCCGAGGCGCCGAAGCCCGCGGACGCGCAGCCGCAGGTGGCGAAGCCCGCCGGTACGTAATCGGCAGTAGTGCGATGAGCCCGTTCCCGGCGCGCGCAGGCCGGGGGCGGGCTCAGCCCGTTTCCGGGCCGCCCGCCGGGCCCTGGCCCTCCGCCGCCTCCCGGCCCTCCGCCGCCTCCCGGCCTTCCGCCGGAGCCTCGGAGTCCTCTGCCGGGGCCTCGGAGTCCGTCACCGGTGCCGCGTCCGCCCAGGCGGACAGTTCCGTACCGATGCGGCGGTCCATGGCCATCGAGAGTTCGGCGTCGACGATGCTCTTGGAGAGCGGGCGGAGCTTGTCGATGGTCCCCGCGACCTTGGCCAGCTCGTCCGGGCCGAGCGTCCCGCCGGCCTCCGCGCGCGCCAGTACGTCCTGCAGGACGTGGGTGCGGATGACCGTGATGAACAGCTCGGCCAGCGCGTCGGCGTGCGCGCGCACCTGGCGCCCGGCCTCCAGTACGGCGGCCAGCGGCACGCCCTCGGCGACCAGGTCGGTCGAGGCGTCCAGCAGCCGGCGGCTGATGTGCACGAACTCGTCGCCGTCGACGGCGAGATAGCCGATGTCGAGGGAGGCGGCGAGGTTGTCGACCGTGACGTCGTTCTTGAAGTGGTCGGCCAGTTCCTCGGGGGTGAGGCGGACCGGGGTCTCCTCCGAGAAGGGGGCCACGGGGGAGGTGCTGTCCAGGCCGAGCAGCTCGCCGACGTCGCGGCCGCTCTCGAAGGCGGTGAGCAGCTGCGCGATGCCGCCGAGGTTGTGGCCGCGCTCCAGCAGGCCGGCGATCGTCCGGAGCCGGGCCAGATGGTGCTCGTTGTACCAGGCGATGCGGCCCTCGCGGCGGGGTGGCGGGATGAGCTTGCGCTCGCGGTAGAAGCGCAGCGTACGCACCGTGATGCCGGCCTCCTTGGCCAGCTCGGTCATGCGGAACTCGCGTTCCTTCGGGCCGTCCTCGGTGCCTGTCTTCGCTTCCACGGCTTCAGCCTATGCCGCGGGCCCGGTCGGCCTGCGAGGTGCAACCGCCGGTAACTTCCTCGTGCGCAACCCCTACCGCTCAGTACGTAGCTGGCCTACGCTCCGATCGTGCCAGTGATTGCTGGCGCAGTTCGGAGTCAGGGACGGACAGGAGGCGCGGCATGGCCGAGCGCGAGCACGAACACGTACGGGTGGCGGTGATCGGATCGGGATTCGGCGGCCTGGGGGCCGCCGTCCGGCTGCGCCGCCAGGGAATCACGGACTTCGTCGTCCTGGAGCGGGCCGACTCCGTGGGCGGCACCTGGCGCGACAACAGCTACCCGGGATGCGCCTGCGACGTCCCCTCGCACCTGTACTCCTTCTCCTTCGCGCCCAACCCCGAGTGGCCGCGGAACTTCTCCGGGCAGCCGCACATCCGGGCGTACCTGGAGAAGGTCACCGACACCTTCGGGCTGCGCCCGCACATCCGCTTCAACGCGGAGGTGCGCAGCGCGCGCTGGAACACCGACGAGCTGTACTGGGAGATCGAGACGGCGCAGGGGGCGCTCACCGCCGACATGCTCGTCTCGGCGACCGGGCCGCTCTCCGACCCGCAGATCCCCGACGTGCCGGGGCTCGACGGCTTCCAGGGCAAGGTCTTCCACTCGGCCCGCTGGGACCACGACTACGACCTGCGCGGCAAGCGCGTCGCGATGATCGGCACGGGCGCCTCGGCGATCCAGATCGTGCCCGCGATCCAGCCGACCGTGGACAGGCTCACCGTCTTCCAGCGGACGCCCCCGTGGGTCATGCCGCGCGCGGACCGCAAGATCTCCCGCGCCGAGCACTGGCTGCACACCAAGGTGCCCGCCACCCGGGCGCTCCGCCGTCAGCTGCTGTGGGGCATCCGCGAGCTCCAGGTCTCCGCGTTCACCAAGCGGCCCAAGGAGCTGGGCCTGGTCCAGGCGCTGGCCAAGGCGCATATGCACCGGGCGGTCAAGGACCCCGCGCTGCGCGCCAAGCTCACCCCCGACTACACCATCGGCTGCAAGCGCATCCTGTTGTCCAACAGCTACTACCCGGCGCTCGCCCAGCCCAATGTGGACGTCGTCGCCTCCGGTCTGAAGGAGGTGCGCGGCAACACCCTGGTCGCCACGGACGGCACCGAGACCGAGGTCGACGCGATCATCTTCGGTACCGGCTTCCACGTCACCGACATGCCCATCGCGGAGCGGGTGACCGGCGCCCACGGCACGACGCTGGCCGAGGAGTGGAAGGACGGCATGGAGGCGCTGCGCGGCAGCAGCGCGGCCGGCTTCCCCAACTTCCTCACCATCATCGGGCCCAACACCGGCCTCGGGAACAGCTCGATGATCCTCATCATCGAGGCCCAGCTGAACTACATGATCGACTACCTGCGCCAGCTCGACGTGCTCGGCGACCGGATAGCCCTGGACGCCCGCCCCTCCTCGGTGCACGCCTGGTCCGCCGCCATCCAGAAGCGGATGGAGCGCACCGTCTGGAAGACCGGCGGCTGCGACAGCTGGTACCTCGACGCCAACGGCCGCAACACCACCGTCTGGCCCGGCACCACCGCCGAGTTCCGCAAGGTCACCCGCCAGGTCGACCTCGCCGAGTACGAGGTGCTGCGGCCACAGCCGGGCAAGGCCACCGAGCACGCCGACAAGGCGGACAAGACCGTGGAGGCCGCCGCATGAGCCGCCCGCCGCACGTCACCAGCGGGCGCTACGCCCCGCCCGCCGCCCGCCGCGAGCTGACCGTCACCTCCGCCGACGGCTCCCGGCTGTACGCCGAGATCCACGGCCCCGAGGACGCGCCCGCCGTCGTCCTCGCGCACGGCTGGACCTGCTCGACCGCCTTCTGGGCCCCGGTCGTACGGGAGCTGGCCACCGACCACAAGGTCGTCGTCTACGACCAGCGCGGCCACGGCCGCAGCCCCGCGGCCGGCCCCGGCGGCTACAGCACCGAAGCGCTGGCCGACGACCTCGAAGCCGTACTGGCCACCGCGCTGGAGCCCGGCGAGAGAGCCGTGCTGGCCGGGCACTCCATGGGCGGCATGACCGCGATGGCCGCGGCCCGCAGGCCAGGGATGCGTGAGCGCGCCGCCGCGGTACTGCTGTGCAGCACCGGCGCCGCCGACCTCGCCGCCGAGTCCCGGGTGATACCGCTGCGCTCGCCCGGCGCGCGCCGCTTCGCGCACCGCGCCGTCCTCGGCTCGCGCGCCCCGCTGGGCCCCGTCACACCGCCCGGCAAGCGCGTCCTGAAGTACGCCACGATGGGTCCGCACGCGACGCCCGAACAGATCGAGGCGTGCGCCCGCATCGTGCATTCCTGCCCGGTCGGGGTACGTGCCCAGTGGGGCAAGGTCCTCGCGAGCCTGGAGCTGACCGGCGAGGTGGCCCGGCTGGACGTGCCCACCGCGATATTGCAGGGCACCGCCGACCGGCTCACCCCGGTCGTGCTCGCCCGCCGGCTGGCCTCCGTACTGCCGAACTGCCTGGGCCTGACGGAGCTGCCGGGCCTGGGCCACATGACGCCCATCGAGGCGCCGGACACGGTCGCGGGAAAGATCCGCGAGCTGGTCCGCGACCACCTGACCGCGGCCGCGCCCGAGCCGGCCGCGCTCGCCCCGCAGCAGAAGAAGAAGGCGCGGCGCGCCGGGGAAGCGAAGGAGAAGACGGCATGAGCGGACGCAGGACCCTGGAGGGCCAGGTCGTCGTCGTCACCGGTGCGGCCCGCGGCGTCGGCGAACTGCTGGCCCGCAAGCTGTCGGCGCGCGGCGCCACGCTCGCGCTGGTCGGCCTGGAGCCGGACGAGCTGAAGAAGGTAGCCGCCTCCCTGCACGGCGAGGCGCACAGCTGGTACGCCGACGTCACCGACCACGAGGCGCTCGCCCGGGTCGCGCAGGAGGTCAAGGAGCACTTCGGCAAGGTCGACGTGGTGGTCGCCAACGCGGGCGTCGCCACCGGCGGCCCGTTCGTCGACTCCGACCCCGTCGCCTGGAAGCGCGTCATCGAGGTCAACCTCATCGGCGGCGCGGTCACCGGACGCGCCTTCCTGCCCGTACTGATGGAGTCCCGCGGGTACTTCCTGCAGATCGCCTCGCTCGCCGCGATCACCCCGGCGCCGATGATGACCGCGTACTGCGCGTCGAAGTCGGGCGTCGAGGCGTTCGCGCACAGCCTGCGCGCCGAGGTCGGCTACAAGGGCGTGAAGGTCGGCGTGGGCTATCTGAGCTGGACGGACACCGACATGGTGCGCGGTGCCGACCAGGACGACGTGATGCGCGAGCTGCGCCAGCGGCTGCCCTGGCCGTCGAACAAGACGTATCCGCTGAGCCCCGCCGTCGACCGGATCGTGGCCGGCATCGAGCGCCGCTCCGCGCACGTGTACGGCCAGTGGTGGCTGCGCGGGATGCAGTCCATCCGCGGCTATCTGCCCGCGGTCATCGGGTCGGTGGGGCAGCGCGAGATGAAGCGCTTCGGCAGCCGGCTGGACGGCATGAAGGTCGGCCTGGTGGGGGCCGGCGGCGCGGCGGACGAGAGCGCGCGGTCGCAGCGGTAACCAGCCGGTATGCCGTCCGAAATGCGTAGTTAATTGCTCCATGCGAGGCTGGTGTGCATTCCGTCGTCATCACAACGGGAGTACACCCATGGGCCTCATAGACCAGTTCCGTGCCAAGCAGCAGGAGCTCGACGAGCGGGCGCGGCGTGCGTCCGGCAACGAGGATGTACCGGAGCGCGGCCAGGAGGCGGCGTCCCGCCCGCAGAAGACCTCGGAGGAGAGTCTGGAGGTCTGAGCCGGGCCGGACGTGTGAGGGGCGCACCCGAGCGGGTGCGCCCCTCACACGTGCCGTCAGCCGTTGCTCCGCGGCGGCAGCGCCGGCCGGCTGTTGTCGGGGACGTTGGCGAGCCCCGGCGGGTCCGTCGCCGGGTGCCGCTCCAGCAGCTCCAGCGCCGTACGGACCGCGACGCCCAGCTGCGGATTGCGGCCCTCCGCCCACTGGAGCGGCGAGCGCAGCGCCTGGATGTCGGCCTCCACGCCGTGGTTCTCCACGTCCCAGCCGTACGCGTCGAACCACGCGGCGTTCATCGGGACGGTGATCGACGTGCCGTCGCCGAGGCGGTGCCGGCCGGTCATGCCGACCACCCCGCCCCAGGTGCGCAGGCCCACCACCGGCCCGATGCCCTGCAGTTTGAAGGCTGCGATGATCATGTCGCCGTCGGAGGACGTCATCTCGTCCGCGACCGCGACGACCGGACCGCGCGGCGCGTTCGACACATACGTCACCGGCTGCGCGTCCCGGGTCAGGTCCCAGCCCACGATCGTGCGGGTCAGCTTCTCGATGACCAGCTCGGAGATGTTGCCGCCGGCGTTGCCCCGTACGTCGACGATCAGCGCCGGGTGCGAGACCTCCATCCGCAGGTCGCGGTTGAACTGCGCCCAGCCGGAGCCGCCCATGTCGGGGATGTGCAGATAGCCGCACTTGCCGCCGCTCAGCTCGCGCACCACCTCGCGGCGCTTGGCCACCCAGTCCTGGTACCGCAGCGGCCGCTCGTCGATCAGCGGCACGATGGCCACGCGGCGCGAGCGGCCGTCGCCGTCGGGGGACTCGAAGGTCAGCTCCACCGTCGTGCCGCCCGCCGCCGCCAGCAGCGGGAACGGGCCCGTCACCGGGTCGACCGCGCGGCCGTCGATGTGCGTGAGCACCGCACCCTCGCGGATGCCCGTACCGGCCAGCGGGGAGCGGGCCTTGGAGTCGGAGGAGTCGCCGGGCAGGATGCGCTTGAGGACCCAGCGGTCGTTGCGGCAGACGAAGTTGGCGCCCAGCAGGCCGATCGCGCGCTGGTAGTGCGGCGGGCCTTCATTGCGCCGCGCTCCGGTGACGTACGCGTGCGAGGTGCCCAGCTCGCCCATCACCTCGCGGAGCAGGTCGGCGAACTCGTCGGGGGAGGCGACCCGGTCGACCAGCGGGCGGTACTGGTCCAGCACGGCGCCCCAGTCGATGCCGCACATGCCCGGGTCCCAGAAGTAGGAGCGCACGATCCGGCCCGCCTCGTCGAACGCCTGCCGCCACTCGGCCGCGGGGTCCACGTCATGCAGGATGCGCCGCAGGTCCAGGAAGACCGTGGAGTCGGCGTCCGGGGTCTCCAGCGCGGGCACGGACCGGAGGTCGCCCTCGTCGTTGATCACGAGACGGGTGCCGTCGCCGCTGAGCGCGTACGAGTCGATCGAGCTGGTCAGCTCCGTGCGCTTGGCCTTGACCAGGTCGAAGTGCTCCAGCGTCGGCTGGCCCGAGGTGTTGTCGGGGTTGGCGAAGGTCTCGCCCAGCGCCCCGGAGATCGGCCAGCGCAGCCACACCAGGCCGCCGCCGGCCACCGGCGAGAGCGCGGAGTACTTCGAGGCCGCGACCGGGAAGGGTGTGACCCGGCTGGCCAGCCCCTCCACCTCCACCAGCACCATGCCCTCGGCCGCCGTGTCCACGGGGTCCAGCCCGCCCGCCGCCGGCCGGCCCTCGGGGGACAGCGCGAACGGCGAGGGCGTGGCCGAGTTGAGCGGGACCAGATACGGGCGGCAGCCCAGCGGGAAGGACAGGTCGCCGGTGTGCACGTCGTAGACCGGGTCGAAGCCGCGCCAGGACAGGAACGCCAGATAGCGGCCGTCGCGGGTGAAGACCGGCTGCTCGTCCTCGAAGCGCCCGTTGGTGACGTCCACGACCAGGCCGTCGCCCAGCTTGGCGATCTTGATCTTCCGCAGCGACCGGCCGATGCCCGGATGGGACCAGGTCAGCCACTTGGAATCGGGGGAGAACGCCAGGTCGCGCACCGGGCCGTTGTCCGAGCGCACCAGCTCGGTGACCTCGCCGTCGCCCTCCTCGGAGGCGTCCACCAGGAGCAGCCGCCCGTCGTTCGCGGCCACCGCCAGTCGCTCGCCGTCCGGCGCCGACACCAGCTCGTGCACCCGGCCGAGCTGCCCGGCGGCGAGCCGGCGCGGCTCCCCGGGTCCGGACGCCTTCGGCAGGTCCGAGATCTCGATGGCGTCCTCGCCCACCACGTCGGTGACGTAGGCGATCCGGCCCGTGTCGCCCAGCATCTCCGGCAGCCGGACCCGCACGCCCGGGATGTCGTGGATCGTGCGCGCCGGGCCGTCGCGGTGCGTGAGCCAGTACAGGCTGCCGCGCACCCCGACCGCGCTGGCCCGGCCCGTGGAGTCCACCGCGAGGGAGGTGACGTTGGCGGCGGCGGGCACCTGATGCGTCCGGCGGCCCGTGCGCGGCCCGCCGAGCCGGACCGGCAGCTTGCGCGGTCTGCCCGCCGGGCTCAGGTCGTCCACCAGCCACAGCTCGCCCGCGCACTGGTACACGATGCGCTCGCCGTCGCTCGCCGCATGCCGGGCGTAGAAGTCCGCGTGGTCGGTGTGGCGGCGCAGGTCCGTGCCGTCGGGGAGGCACGAATAGACGTTGCCGACGCCCTCGTGGTCGGAGAGGAAGGCGATGCGGCCGTCGACGAACATCGGGGTGTCCAGATGGCCGTTGATCTCCGGCACCAGCTGTGTGCCGTGCAGCCACAGCCGTCCCGTCGCGCCGCCGCGGTACCGCTTCCAGGCCGCGGGCTCATGCGGCGGAGTGCCGCTGAGCAGCAGCGTCTTGTGCTCGCCGTCGATGTCGGCGACCGCGATGTTCGACACCGGGCCCCACGGCAGCCGCCCGCCGGGGCTCCCGTCCGTCGGCACCTTGTACGCCCAGGAGTAGTACGAGAACGGCTGGCCGTGCGAGGAGACCGCCAGGATCTCGCCGTCCGGGGTCCAGCCGCACACCCGGGCGTCCGTGCTGCCCCAGTAGGTCAGCCGGCGGGCCGGGCCGCCCTCGGCCGGGACCAGATGGATCTCCGGGTCCAGGCTGCGCCACGTCATGAACGCGATCTCGCTGCCGTCCGGGGAGAAGCGCGGATGGCTCACGCGGGTGCGGTCCACGGTCAGCCGCCAGGCGCGGGGCGGCTCGGCGTCCTCCGGGACGACCGGTGCCACCCACAGGTCGTCCTCGGCGGCGAAGCACACCGTGTCCCCGTGGATATGGGGAAAGCGCAGATAGGACCCGCCGGTACTGCCTCCGTCCGGCTTGACCGGCCGCAGGCGGCCGCGGGCTCTTGCGGGGGCGGACTGCGTCTCCGAGGGCGGCTCGACAGCCTCCTGTGCGTCGCTCACCCGTACATCGTTTCGGCCTGGGCAGGCCGCGGCAACTCGACTCCCATAAGTCACCCCAAGGGGTGACGGAGCGTGGAGCCGTGCCCCACGCTTCCCTCCGGGCGTGCGCCGGGTGCCGTACGGGGTGGTGGCCGATGTCATACCGCGCCCCTTCCGGTACGGCACGGAACGTTCCACGGCCGCCGCAGTCCCGGTGAAAAGAGGGGGATTGTCGCTGTTTGTAGGTGTCGGCCGGAGGTGTCCTCGGCGGACGCAGGGGTGGTGACCTCCCCGAACGGGCAGTTCCGCGGTGCAGGCGCTCTTGCACATGATTTGCAGTACGACCACCATGAGTGGGTTACGACCACGAGCGGAGAGCCCAGCCATGCATGTCCCCGACGGATTCATCAATGCACCGGTCTCGGTGGCGACCGGTGCGGTCGCCGCGGCCGCCGTCGCGGTCAGCCTGCGCGGCGCCCGCCGCGAGCTGGGCGGCGACGGCCTCGGCGGGGAGCGCACCGCGCCGCTCGCCGGCCTCGTCGCCGCGTTCATCTTCGCCGTGCAGATGCTGAACTTCCCGGTCGCCGCCGGCACCAGCGGCCACCTCCTCGGCGGGGCGCTCGCGGCGATCCTCGTCGGCCCGTACACCGGCGTCCTCTGCGTCTCCGTCGTCCTCCTCATGCAGGGCGTCCTCTTCGCCGACGGCGGCCTCACCGCGCTCGGCGTCAACATCACGGACATGGCGGTGACCACGACGGTCGTCGCCTATCTGCTCTTCCGCGGGCTGGTGAAGGTGCTGCCGCGCAAGCGCCGCTCGATCACGGTCGCGAGCTTCGTCTCCGCGCTGGTCTCCGTGCCCGCCGCCGCCCTCGTCTTCACCCTGCTCTACGCCCTCGGCGGCACCGCCGACGTCTCCACCGGCAAGGTGCTGACCGCCATGGTCGGCGTGCACGTCCTCATCGGCATCGGCGAGGCCGTCATCACCGCCCTCACGGTCGGCGCGGTGATCGCCGTACGGCCCGACCTCGTGTACGGCGCCCGCGGCCTCAGCAAGCCGCTCGAACTGAAGGTCGCGCCCGTCGCCGCGCCCGCGGCACCGGGCGCGCCCCGCCCCGAGCCCGTCGCCGCCCCGGTGGCCGCGGCCGAGGCGGCCCCCACCGCCGAGGCCGAGCCCAAGACCCCCGCGCCGGCCCCCGGCCACCGCTCCACCAAGCGCGTCTGGCTCGCCGGCGTCGCCGCAGCCCTGGTCTGCGCCGGTGGCGTCAGCTACTACGCCTCCGCCAGTCCCGACGGCCTGGAGAAGGTCGCCCAGGACCAGGGCATCGACAAGAAGGCGAAGGACCACGCCGCCAAGGACTCCCCGCTCGCCGACTACAACGTCAAGGACATCACCGACGCCCGGCTCTCCGGCGGCCTGGCCGGCGTGATCGGCGTCGGCGCGACCCTGGCCGTCGGCACCGGCGTCTTCGTGGTCGTACGCCGCCGCCGCGACGCCGGGGAGACCGCCGCCACCGACGACCGCACCCCGCAGCAGGTCTGACATGGGTGCCGGACACGCACACAAGCTCTACCGGCACGGGCACTCGCCCGTGCACGCGCTCCCCGCGCACTGCAAGATCGCGGCCGTCTTCGGCTTCGTGCTGATCGTCGTCTCCACGCCCCGCGAGGCGGTCTGGGCCTTCGGCCTGTACGCCGTGCTGCTCGCGGCCGTGACCGCGGCCGCCCGCGTCCCCGCCGGGTTCGTCCTGAAGCGGCTCCTCATCGAGGTGCCGTTCGTCGCGTTCGCGCTGCTCATGCCGTTCGTCGCCGAGGGCCCGCGGGTGCACGCGCTCGGCATGTCGCTCAGCGAGTCCGGCCTGTGGGGCGCCTGGAACATCCTCGCCAAGGGCACCCTCGGCGTCGCGGCGTCGGTCCTCCTCGCCTCCACCACCGAACTCCGCGCGCTCCTCCTCGGCCTGCAGCGCCTGAAGATGCCCCCGATGCTCGTCCAGATCGCGTCCTTCATGATCCGCTACGGCGACGTGATCACCGACGAGATGCGGCGCATGCGCATCGCCCGCGTCTCGCGCGGCTTCGAAGCGCGCGGCGTCCGCCACTGGGGCGTCCTCGCCAAGTCCGCCGGCGCGCTCTTCATCCGCTCCTACGAGCGAGGTGAACGCGTCCACCTCGCGATGGTCAGCCGCGGTTACACCGGCACGATGCCGGTCACCGACGAGGTGACCGCCGGCCGCGCCCAGTGGACCTCCGCCGCGCTGCTCCCCCTCGCCGCCCTCGCCGTCTGCCTCCTCGGATGGACCCTATGAACACCACAGCCCCCTCCCTCGAGGTCGCCGGCCTCGCCTACGCCTACCCCGACGGCCACCAGGCCCTGTTCGGCGTCGACCTGACCGTCGCGCGCGGCGAGCGGGTGGCCCTGCTCGGCCCGAACGGCGCCGGCAAGACCACCCTCGTACTCCACCTCAACGGCATCCTCGAAGCGGGCGCCGGCACCGTCGCAGTCGCCGGCCTCTCCGTCGCCAAGCGCAACCTCGCGGAGATCCGCCGCCGCGTCGGCATCGTCTTCCAGGACCCCGACGACCAGCTCTTCATGCCGACCGTGCGCGAGGACGTCGCGTTCGGCCCCGCCGCCGCGGGCCTGCGCGGCGCGGAGCTGGAGGAACGGGTCATCGAGGCGCTCGACCGGGTCGGCATGGCCGGCTTCGCCGACCGTCCCCCGCACCACCTCTCCTTCGGGCAGCGGCGCCGGGTCGCGGTGGCCACCGTGCTCGCCATGCGCCCCGAGATCCTCGTCCTGGACGAGCCCTCCTCCAACCTCGACCCGGCCTCCCGCCGCGAACTCGCCGACGTACTGCGGTCCCTGGACGTCACGGTCCTGATGGTCACCCACGACCTGCCGTACGCGCTGGAGCTCTGCCCCCGCTCCGTCGTCCTCTCCGGCGGGGTCATCGCCGCCGACGGCCGCACCCAGGACCTGCTCTGCGACGCGGACCTGATGGCCGCCCACCGCCTCGAACTGCCTTTCGGCTTCGATCCCCGCTCGGTGACCGCGCCGGTGTGACATGCCCGCGGCGGTTCCTGTGACCCTCCCCACGGGCAGCGGGTTCCTGGTCATCAGCACTGATCGGCGCGTTGCACCATGGATGGGTCACAAACGCGACGGATGAGTGGGAAGCGGGAACCAGTGGTGGACGTCCACGGCACGGTCGAGGCCGGCTATGAGCCGGTCCGCGATGCCTTCGCGGCGAACTTCGCGCGGCGCGGCGAGCGGGGGGCGGCGGTCGCCGCCTATCGGGACGGGCGCAAGGTCGTCGATCTGTGGGCCGGTGACCGCGACGGCGACGCGGCCGCCGCCGGTACCGGAGCCCCCTGGGAAGAGGGCACCGCGCAGCTCGTCCGCTCCGCGACCAAGGGCGTCGCCGCCGTCGTCCCGCTCCTCCTCCACCAGCGCGGCCAGCTCGACCTGGACGCGCCGGTCGGCACGTACTGGCCCGAGTACAAGGCCGCGGGCAAGGAGCGCACGCTCGTCCGCCACCTGCTCTCGCACCGCGCGGGAGTACCGGTACTGGACACCCCGCTCACCCCCGCCGAGGCCGTCGACGGCGTCAGCGGCCCGGCCGCGGTGGCCGCGCAGGCCCCGGCGTGGGAGCCCGGCACGGACCACGGCTACCACGCCCAGACCTACAGCTGGCTCCTCTCGGAGCTGGTCCTGCGGGTCACCGGCCGCACGATCGGCGCGTTCGTCGCCGAGGAGATATCCGGGCCGCTCGGCCTGGACCTGTGGATCGGCCTTCCCGAAGCGGAGGCCGCACGCGGCCGGGTCGGCCGCCTCGCCGAGGTCTCCCCGCCGCCCGCCCCTGAGGGCGCGGGCCTGCGCGTACGGCCCAAGCGCGCCGTGGCCGAGGCGTACGAGGACCCCGCCTCCCTCACCCGCCGGGCCTTCGGGGCGATCTCCCCGCACGCCGACGAGAACGCCCCCGAGTTCCGCGCCGCCCAGCTCCCCGGCTCCAACGGCATCGCCACGGCGCGTTCCCTGGCCCGCCTGTACGCGGCGCTCATCGGCCCCGTCGACGGCCACCCCCGCCTCTTCGCGCCCGCGACCCTGACG
Source organism: Streptomyces sp. NPDC053542 (assembly GCF_044544685.1). Classification (NCBI taxonomy): domain Bacteria; kingdom Bacillati; phylum Actinomycetota; class Actinomycetes; order Kitasatosporales; family Streptomycetaceae; genus Streptomyces; species Streptomyces sp. NPDC053542. The sequence goes on along the minus strand of NZ_JBITXL010000006.1, from coordinate 190,515 downwards.
CTGGCCCGTACCGAGGAGTCCGCGGGCCCGGACCGTACGCTCATCGCCTCCTCGCGCTTCGGCCTGGGCTACATGCTGCACGGCCCCGCGGCCCCGCTGCTCGCCCCCGGCTCGTTCGGCCACCCGGGCCGCGGCGGCGCCCTCGCCTTCGCCGACCCCGAATCGGGCCTCTCCTTCGGCTACATCACCAACGGCATGCAGAAGAACGTCACGGCGGACCCCCGGGCTCAGGCGCTGGTCCGCGCGCTGCGGACGACGGTCTGAGGGACCGCGGTACCGGCGCCGCGCGCTAGCTGGTGTGCAGCATCAGCCCGATGCCGACGACCATCAGCCCCGCCGCCGCGATCCGCGGTGCCCCGAAGCGTTCCTTCAGGAAGACCGCGCCGATCGCGGCGCCGACGATGATCGAGGACTCGCGGAGCGCCGCGATCGGCGCGAGCGGCGCGCGGGTCTGGGCCCACAGCACCAGCCCGTACGCGAAGACCGACAGCACGCCGCCGAGCAGCCCGCGGACGGCGAACGGGCGCAGCTCGGCGAAGAGCGCGCGGCGCCGCGTGGCCAGCGCGTACACGGGGATCGCCAGGCCCTCCAGGAGCATCAGCCAGCCGATGTAGCCCAGCGGCGTGCCGGAGGCGCGGACGCCCACGCCGTCGACCGTCGTGTACGAGGCGATCGCCAGGCCCGTGGCGACCGCGGCGATGATCGCGGGCCAGTGCGGCCGGGTACCGGAGCCGCGGATGCCCCACAGCGCGACGCCGAGCAGGCCGGCGGAGGCCAGCGCGACGCCGGTCAGCGCCCAGGCGTCGGGCAGTTCGTTGACGAAGACCGCGGCGAGGACGGTGACCACGAGCGGCGCGGTGCCGCGCGCGATCGGGTACATCTGTCCGAAGTCGCCGAGCCGGAAGGACCGCATGAGCAGCGCCTGGTAGACGACGTGCAGCAGCGCGGAGGCGATGAGGAGCGGCCAGGCGCCGGCGGCGGGGAGCGGCGCGAGCGCGGCGAGCACCGCACCGCAGACGGTGCCGCCGGAGCCGACGAGGGTGAAGGCGAGCAGCTGGTCCTTGATGCCGTGGGCGATCGCGTTCCAGGCGGCGTGGGTGATGGCCGCGGCCAGTACCGCGGCGACGACGAGCGGGGTCACGACGGGGTGTGCTCGCGCACGTCCACGACGCGGCCGCCCGCGTACTCGACGATCGCCTTGGGGTCGAGCGGGAAGACGGTGTGCGGGGTGCCGGCGGCGGCCCAGACCGTGCCGTGGGCCAGCAGGCCCTGGTCGGCGAGGACGGTGGTGCGGGTGCGGTGCCCGAAGGGCGGTACGCCGCCGATCGCGTAGCCGGTCGTCTCGCGGACGAGGTCGGCGTCGGCCCGGCCGACGTGCTGCGCGCCCAGCTCGGCCCGTACCTTGTCGAGATCGACGCGGGACGCGCCGTCCACGAGGACGAGCACCGGCACGCCGTCCGCCTCGAAGACCAGGGACTTGACGATCTCCGCCGGCTCGCAGCCGACAGCGGCGGCGGCCTGCGCCGCCGTGCGGGTGGCGTCCGGGAAGCGGCGTACCGGGACTTCGAGGCCCAGCTCGCGCAGCGCCGCGGCGAACAGGGGATGAGCGTCGGCTGAAGTACTCATGGCCCGCACGCTAGCGAAAGCTGTACGGGCCATGCGACCGGGAAAAGGGGGCCGTCCGCGATGTGGACGGCCCCCTTCCGGGGAGGGCGGTCAGCCCTGGTTGAGAATGGCGCGGACCACCGGGCCCGCGTTGTCGCCGCCGTGGCCGCTGGCCGGGACGACGGCCGAGGCCGCGAGGTCACCGTTGTACGCGGTGAACCAGGCGTTCGGCTTCTTCTGGTTGTCGACCTCGGCGGAGCCGGTCTTGGCGCCGATGTCACCGCTGAGGCCGGACATCGCCTTGGCGCCCGTACCGGACGTGGCGGTCAGCTTCATCAGGTACTTCATCGCCGACGCGGTCGCCGGCTTCATGTTCCGGGACGCCTTGGCGAGCGACCGGTGGTCGACGTCCGGGGAGACGATGTACGGCTGGTGGAAGCTGCCGGACTGGACGGTCGCCGCGATGGAGGCGACGTTCAGCGGGTTCATCCGGACCCCGCCCTGGCCGATGAGCGAGGCGGCCATCTGCGCGTCGCTCTGCACCGGGACGTTGCCGTCGAAGCTGGGGATGCCGGTGTTCCAGGTCTGGCCGAGGCCGAAGACGTCCCGGGCCTGCTTGGTCAGGTCGTCGTCCTTCAGCTTCTCGGCCTGCGAGATGAAGGCGTTGTTGCAGGAGGCCGCGAAGCTCTGCGCGAAGGTGCCGTCCTTGATCTCGGACTTGTTGAGGTTCTGGAACTTCCAGCCGCCGTACGTCACGTACTTCGGGCACGGGTGCTTCTTGTTCGGCGAGGTCATGCCCTTGTCGATGAGCATCGACGAGGTGACGACCTTCATCGTGGAGCCGGGGGCCAGCGAGCCCTGCGTGGCGACGTTGAAGCCCTTGGTGGGCGCGTTGGCGATGGCCAGGATCTCGCCGGTGCTGGGCTTGACCGCGACCGCCGACGCCTTGCTCTTCCCGGCGACCGCCTTCTGGGCCGCGGCCTGGATCTTGGCGTCCAGCGTGGTCTTCAGCGTGCCGGGGGTGCCCTTGGAGAGCACCTTCAGGGTCTGGTCAGGCTTCTGGGTGGCCTTGTCGCCGCTCTTGGCGCGCTGGATGAAGAACTCCACGCCCGGGGTGCCGCCGGCCTTGTCGCCGTAGCGGTCCCGCAGGCTGTCCAGGATGCCGGCCAGCTCCGGGTTGCTGTCCTTGGTGATCGCGGTGCCGTTGCGGTCCACCGCCTTGATGGGCGGCGCCTCGCTCTCGCCCGTGCGCAGCGTGTCGCCCTCGCCGAGCCCCGGGTGCACGATCGTGGGCCGCCAGTCGACGACCGGCTTGCCGGTGGCCTTGTCCCGCTCGACGGTGAGAGAGGTCGCGTACGAGACGGACGCGCTCTTGCCCTGGTACGAGATCTGCCCGGAGACCTGGTACGGCACCTCGTCGCCCTTGCGGGTCCCGGGGGTGAGCTTCAGCTGACTGATGTGGGCCTGCTTGGCGACACCGGTCAGCGCGGTGCCGGCCGCCTTCGTGTCGTCGGTCAGCTTCGCCGCCTCGGCGACCTGTCCCGACTGCCAGGCATTCAGGAAGCCGGTGGCGGCGGTCTTCACTTCCTTCGCGGAGAGCGGCCCGGTCTTCACCGTCGCGCCGCCGTCGGCGGACTTGCCGTCCGCCGCCGTGACCTCCTGCTGCGGGGCCTCATCGGAACTTCCCATCAGGGTGTACCCGCCGACGCCTCCCGCGATCAGGGCGATCGCCCCGCCGATCAGCCCGTACCTCACCTCGCGGCGCATGACTTACCGTTCCCCTCCTGAAGCAGCGTGGTCGTCCCTGGAAACCCGACACAAGAACGTGCAGCGCACTCTATGGGACACGGGGTATTGGAGTGACCCTCGCGCGTCTCGTTACGGCATCGGTACGGTGACACTCAGTCGATGCGACCGTCACGGAATGGTCACATGCGGGGCCGCCCATTCCCCGCCGCACCCCTCATACCCAGGTGTCCAGCCACATCCGTGCCTGCCATGCGCTCTTGGGGATCGGTAGCCCTGTGTATACGGGATAGAAATAAATGAAGTTCCACACAATGAGCAGGACCAGGATGCCCGCCGCTACGATGCCCGCCGCGCGGCGCCGGTCGCCGGTGAGGAGCTGGCCCGGTTCCGCGACGGTGCCGTCGTGCGGCCGTCCGATGACCGCGCCGAGCGTCATGGCCAGCGCCAGGCAGAGGAACGGCACGAAGACGACCGCGTAGAAGAGGAAGATCGTGCGCTCCTGGTAGAGGAACCAGGGGAGATAGCCGGCCGCGATGCCGCAGGCGATCGCGCCGGCCCGCCAGTCCCGCTTGAACAGCCAGCGGTAGAGGACGTAGAGCAGCGCGAAGCAGCCGGCCCACCACAGGAGCGGGGTGCCGAGCGCGAGGACCTCGCGGGCGCAGCCCTCGGCCGCGGTGCAGCCGTCCTGGCCGGCCTTGGGGTCCTCGTAGAAGTAGGAGACCGGGCGGCCCAGGACCAGCCAGCTCCAGGGGTTGGACTGGTAGGTGTGGGTCGAGGTCAGGTGGGTGTGGAACTCGTAGACCTCGTGCTGGTAGTGCCAGAGGCTGCGCAGCCAGTCGGGGAGCCAGGTCCAGCCGCCGGTGCGGCCTTCGGGGGTGGTGGCCCAGTCGCGGTAGTAGCCGCCCTTGGTGACGATCCAGCCGGTCCAGGACGCGAGGTAGGCGGCCGCCGCGAGGACGACGGTGGAGAGGAACGCGGGGACGACGTCGCGGCGGAGGACCGAGCGGTACGGGTGGCGGGCGCCCGCCGTGCGCCGGGCGCCGGCGTCCCACAGGACCGACATGAGGGCGAAGGCGGCGAGGAAGTAGAGACCGTTCCACTTGGTCGCGGCGGAGAGGCCGAGGCAGAGCCCGGCCGCCAGCCGCCAGGGACGCCAGCCGAGGCCCAGCCGGTCGCCGACCCCGTCGTCCGGGCGGGCCAGGCCGTCCTCACCCACGGGCAGCGCGGCGGCGAGCCGGGCGCGGGTGCGGTCCCGGTCGACGAGGAGACAGCCGAAGGCGGCCACGACCCAGAACATGACGATGAGGTCGAGGAGGGCCGTGCGGCTCATCACGAAGTGCAGGCCGTCCACGGCCAGCAGCAGGCCCGCCAGGCAGCCCAGGACGGTGGAGCGCAGCAGGCGGCGGCCGATGCGGCAGAGCATCAGTACCGACAGGGTGCCGAGCAGGGCCGTCATGAAGCGCCAGCCGAAGGGGCTCATGCCGAACGCCCACTCGCCCAGCGCGATCATCCACTTCCCGAGGGGCGGGTGGACGACGTAGGAGTGCTCGGGGCTGAGCAGGAGGTGCGGCGGGTTGCCGACCAGCGCGTCGTTGGCGCTCTTCGCCCAGGTGCCCTCATAGCCGTACTGCAGCAGCGACCAGGCGTCCTTCGGGTAGTACGTCTCGTCGAATATCACCTTGTCCGGGCTGCCGAGGCGCCAGAAGCGCAGGATGCCGGCGAGCAGCGCGACCAGTACGGGCAGGCCCCACGCGGCGAGCCGGGCCGCGCGGGGGGAGAGGCGCGACGCGGGGAAGGGTGCGAGGAGCCGGGTCCGCACGTCCCGCTCCGGGCGCGCGGTGTAGCCGAAGCGGCGCAGCCGCCGCAGCCAGGCGGTCGGCGCCGGGACGCCGCCCTGCGGCGCCTGCGCGGCGCGCGCCGCGGCCCCGGCGGCCACCGGGGCCGCCCTGCCGTGATCGCCGGCGCGCCGGTCGTTGGTCGCGGTGTCACTCGTCACCGGGCCATCGTAGGGAAGCGGCCTGTGAGAGGCCCGTCTCTCCGGCCCGTCTTCCGGCGCGGCGGGAAGGATGCGGGCGCGCCTGAAAGGATGGGGCCGTGACTGGAACGCTCGTACTCGCAGGGACCCCCATCGGTGACACCGAGGACGCGCCGCCGCGGCTGGCGGCCGAGCTGCTCGCCGCCGACGTGATCGCGGCCGAGGACACCCGCAGGCTGCGCCGCCTGACGACCGCGCTGGGCGTGCACACCACGGGCCGGGTGGTGTCGTACTTCGAGGGGAACGAGTCGGCGCGCACCCCGGAGCTGGCCGAGGCGCTCGAAGGCGGCGCCCGGGTGCTGCTGGTCACCGACGCGGGCATGCCCTCGGTCTCCGACCCCGGCTACCGCCTGGTGGCCGCCGCGGTGGAGCGCGGCGTGAAGGTGACGGCCGTGCCGGGCCCGTCCGCGGTGCTCACCGCGCTCGCCGTCTCCGGGCTCCCGGTGGACCGCTTCTGCTTCGAGGGCTTCCTGCCCAGGAAGGCGGGGGAGCGGACCGGCCGGCTGAAGGAGGTCGCCGACGAGCGGCGCACGCTCGTCTACTTCGAGGCGCCGCACCGGCTGGCCGACTCCCTCGCCGCGATGGCCGAGGTCTTCGGCGCCGACCGGCGCGCCGCCGTCTGCCGCGAGCTGACGAAGACGTACGAGGAGGTGCGCCGCGGCCCGCTGGAGGAGCTGGCCGGGTGGGCGGCCGACGGCGTACGCGGCGAGATCACCATCGTGGTGGAAGGGGCGCCCGAGCCGGGGCCCGGCGATCTGGGCCCCGAGGAGCTGGTGCGCCGGGTGCGGGTCCGTGAGGAGGCCGGTGAGCGGCGCAAGGAGGCCATCGCGGGGGTCGCGGCCGAGGCCGGCGTACCCAAGCGGGAGGTCTTCGACGCGGTGGTGGCGGCAAAGAATGCGGAGCGTGGTGATTCTCGTGCGGGTAAATGACCGGTCGAGAAGGTAAAGAGCAGGTCGGCCCGGTGCGGTTCTTTTCCTCGGCCCGCTCAAATCTGGGCCAATAGGAAGAACCTTTGCTGCATCGCAGCTCGGAAAGGCGTCCACTGGAACTGGGGCGTTCAACCCCGAGAGCTTGTCCGGCGGACAAGAGGAGCTGCGATGACTGAACCTGTGGGAACCACGAGCGGGACCCCGCACACGCCCGGGACCGAACCTGCCGCGCACGAGGCGTACTCCTTCGCCTGTATGAAGTGCGGGCACGGCTGGGAGCAGTCCTACGACATCGAGCACCACGTGGACGTGTCCGGCGAGCCGCGCGTCGTCTACTACACGGACGGCGAGCGCGTCCCGTCACCTCTGACCAGGCCCACCTGCCGCCAGTGCGGCGGGCACATAGTCCGGATCATGCGGGCAGGTCAGGTTTCCATGGTCTCGGCGGCCGCCGAGCGGCTCTACTCGCCGCGCAAGCCGCAGCCCACGACCGGCCCGGCCGGTGACCCCGGCGACTCCGGCGGTGACGCGTCCGCGCGGCGCGGCCACCACTGGCACCTGTCCGACCTGCTGCACCCCTTCCAGCACCACCGCAGGTAGCCCGGTGCCGCGGGGCTCATAGGATCGAGGTATGAGCTCGAAGGACGCACCGCCGCCGCTGCCCGAACCGCTCGGGGTCTCCGTAGCGGACTCGCACACCCACCTGGACATGCAGGAGGGCTCGGTCGAGGAAGCGCTCACCAAGGCCGCCGCCGTCGGCGTGACGACGGTGGTGCAGGTGGGCTGCGACGTGAAGGGCTCGCGCTGGGCCGCGGAGACCGCCGCGGCCCATGAGGCGGTGCACGCGGCGGTGGCGCTGCATCCGAACGAGGCGCCGCGCATCGTGCTCGGCGACCCCGACGGCTGGTCCCGGCAGGGCGCCCGGGAGCCGGGTGGTGACGCGGCGCTGGACGAGGCGCTCGCGGAGATCGACGCGCTGGCCGCGCTGCCGCACGTCCGCGGCGTCGGCGAGACGGGCCTGGACTACTTCCGTACCGGCCCCGAGGGCATGGCCGCGCAGGAACGGTCCTTCCGTGCACACATCGAGATCGCCAAGCGGCACGGCAAGGCCCTGGTCATCCACGACCGGGAGGCGCACGACGACGTGCTGCGGGTGCTGCGCGAGGAGGGCGCGCCCGAGCGGACCGTCTTCCACTGCTACTCCGGCGACGCGGCGATGGCGAAGGTGTGCGCCGAGGCCGGGTACTTCATGTCCTTCGCCGGGAACGTCACGTTCAAGAACGCCCAGCCGCTGCGGGACGCGCTGGCCGTCGCCCCGGCCGAGCTGGTGCTCGTCGAGACCGACGCCCCCTTCCTGACCCCGGCGCCGTACCGCGGTCGGCCTAACGCGCCGTACCTCATTCCGGTCACGCTGCGGGCCATGGCCGAGGTCAAGGGCATGAGTGAGGACGCGCTGGCCACGGCCGTCGCGGCCAACACGACCCGCGCTTTCGATTACTGAGCCACCGTCAGTAAGCACCCTGCGTAGTCGCGCGACTTTGGGGAGTGATCCCCCTCTCCGCTACATTCCGGCCGTCAACCGGTCCCGGGCACGTGGAGCGTCGTGAGTCATTCGCAGGGATACGGATACGGATTCGGATACGGGCTGCCGCAGTCGTACGACGGGACGGAGGGCCCCCGGACCCAGGGCTACGGTCCGTACGGACCGCCGGACGAGCCCCAGGTGTACGACACGTATGTCGCGCAGTCGTACGCACCGTCGCCGCCGCAGTCGTACGCACCGTGGCTGCCCGAGCAGCAGTCGTACGAGCCGTCGCAGTCGTACGAAACGCAGGCCCCCGAGCCGCAGTCGTACGACCAGCCGCCGGAGCCGGAGCTGGAGCCGGAGCCGGAGCCGGTCACCCGGGGCCGGACCGCGGGCCGGGCCGCCGCCCGGCGTGCCGCCCGCCGCAAGCGGTTCGTCGAGCGGCCCGAGGGGCTGCGCAGGCTGGTCCCGCAGGCGCTGGTCGTCGCGTTCCTCGCGGGCGGCACCACCGCGTTCGTCGCGCACGACAAGGCCGTACGCCTCAGCGTCGACGGCGATCCGCGCCGGCTGCACACCTTCGCCGGGGACGTCGGCGACATGCTGGCCTCCGAAGGCGTGCCGATCGGCCCGCACGACATCGTCGCGCCCGGCCCGGACGCCCCGCTGGCCAGCGGCGACGAGGTGGCCGTGCGGTACGGCCGGCCCGTCGTGCTCACCGTGGACGGCCACCGCCGCCGGGTGTGGACCACCGCCCGCACCGTCGAGGGCGCGCTGCGCCAGCTCGGCGTGCGGGCCGAGGGCGCGTACATCTCCGCCTCGCGGTCGCTGCCCATCGCCCGGCACGGCATCGAGCTGGCCGTACGCACCGAACGCACGGTGACCTTCATGGCCGACGGCCGCGCGCGCAGCATCCGTACCAACGCCGCCACCGTACGCGCGGCGCTCGCCCGGGCCGGTATCGCGCTGCACGGCCAGGACACCACCTCCGTACCGCTGGACAGCTTCCCGCGCGAGGGACAGACCGTCTCCGTGCTGCGCGTCACCGGCTCCCGCGAGGTCCGCGAGGAGCCGATCGCCTACGAGACCCGGCGGGTCCCCGACGCGTCCCTCTTCAAGGGCACCGAGTCGGTGGTCCAGCAGGGCCACCAGGGCGTGCGCCGGGTCACCTACCAGCTGCGTACCGTCAACGGCGTCCGGCAGCGGCCGCGGCTGCTGAGCCAGGAGGTGATCACCGCGCCCAGGACCGAGATCGTGCACGTGGGCACCGCGCCCGTGCCCACCAGCGTGGCGGGCGCCGACCATCTGAACTGGCAGGGCCTCGCGCAGTGCGAGACCGGCGGCCGGGCCGACGCGGTCGATCCCTCGGGCACGTACGGCGGGCTGTACCAGTTCGACCGCGCCACCTGGCACTCGCTCGGCGGGACCGGCGCCCCGCAGGACGCGCCGCCCGCCGAGCAGACCTACCGCGCCAAGAAGCTGTACGTCAGCCGGGGGGCGAGCCCGTGGCCCGTGTGCGGCCGTAAGCTTCACCAGTGACCAACAGCAGCACCGATGAGCCCGGCCCGCTCCTGGGCCCCGCCGACATCCGAGAACTGGCCGCGACGCTGGGCGTCCGCCCCACCAAGCAGAAGGGCCAGAACTTCGTCATCGACGCCAACACCGTCCGCCGGATCGTGCGGACGGCCGAGGTGCGTCCCGATGATGTGGTCGTCGAGGTGGGACCCGGCCTCGGCTCGCTGACCCTGGCGCTGCTGGAGGCCGCCGACCGGGTCACGGCCGTGGAGATCGACGACGTACTGGCGGCCGCGCTGCCCGCGACCGTCGAGGCCCGGATGCCGGAGCGCGCCGACCGGTTCGCGCTCGTGCACTCCGACGCGATGAAGGTCACCGAGCTGCCGGGCCCGCCGCCCACCGCCCTGGTCGCCAACCTCCCGTACAACGTCGCCGTCCCGGTCCTGCTCCACATGATGGCGACCTTCCCGACCATCGAGCGCACGCTCGTCATGGTCCAGTCCGAGGTCGCCGACCGGCTCGCGGCCCGCCCCGGCAACAAGGTCTACGGTGTGCCGTCGGTCAAGGCGAACTGGTACGCCGAGGTCAAGCGGGCGGGCGCGATCGGCCGGAACGTCTTCTGGCCCGCGCCCAACGTGGACTCCGGACTGGTCTCCCTCGTACGCCGCGACAAGCCGCTGGAGACCACCGCCAGCCGCGACGAGGTCTTCGCCGCCGTGGACGCGGCCTTCGCGCAGCGCCGCAAGACGCTGCGCTCCGCGCTCGCCGGCTGGGCGGGCTCGGCCGCCGCCGCCGAGGCCGCGCTGGTCGCGGCGGGCGTCTCCCCGCAGGCCCGCGGCGAGGCCCTGACCGTCGAAGAATTCGCCCGCATCGCCGAGCACAAGGAAGCCGCAGCCCAGTGACCCCGTCCAGCCCCCGCACCGTCACCGTCCGCGTCCCCGCCAAGGTCAACGTCCAGCTGGCGGTCGGCGCCGCCCGCGCCGACGGCTTCCACGACCTGGCCAACGTCTTCCTCGCCGTCGGCCTGTACGACGAGGTCACCGCGGCGCCCGCCGACACCCTGACGATCACCTGCGAGGGCCCGGACGCCGGGCAGGTCCCGCTGGACCGGACGAACCTCGCGGCCCGCGCCGCCGAGCTTCTTGCCGCCCGGCACGGCATCGAGCCGCGCGTCCAGCTGCACATCGCCAAGGACATCCCGGTCGCGGGCGGCATGGCCGGCGGCAGCGCGGACGGCGCGGGCGCGCTGCTCGCCTGCGACGCGCTGTGGGGGACCGGCGCGAGCCGCGAGGAGCTGCTCGACATCTGCGCCGAGCTGGGCAGCGACGTGCCGTTCAGCCTGGTCGGCGGGGCCGCGCTGGGCACGGGGCGGGGCGAGCGGCTGACTCCCCTGGAGGTCGGCGGTACGTTCCACTGGGTCTTCGCGGTGGCCGACGGCGGGCTGTCCACGCCCGCGGTCTACCGGGAGTTCGACCGCCTCACCGAGGGCACCGACGTGCCCGCCCCCGAGGCGTCCCCGGCGCTGCTGGACGCGCTGCGCTCGGGCGACGCCGCGGCCCTGGCCAAGGCGGTCTCCAACGACCTGCAGCCCGCGGCCCTCTCGCTCTTCCCCTCGCTCGCCGCGACCCTGGAGGCGGGCACGAAGGCGGGCGCGCTCGCCGCCCTGGTCTCCGGCTCCGGCCCGACCACGGCCTTCCTCGCCGCGGACGGGGAGGCCGCGGACCGGGTCGCCGAAGCGCTCCTGGCGTCCGGCACCTGCCGGTCGGCCCGCGTCGCGGCCGGCCCGGCCCTGGGCGCCACGGTCATCGGCTGAGCAGCGGTCCCCGGTACCGGCACCCACGCGATGCGGGTGTGACGGGCGTGCCGCACTAGGCTGGAAGGCCGACCGATGTGAAGTCCCAGGAGTGAGATGGCCGCGAACCTCGTCAATCTGGAAGCCGTCAGCAAGGCGTACGCACTGCGCGCGCTGCTCGACGGCGTCTCCCTCGGCGTCAACGAGGGCGACCGGATCGGCGTCGTCGGCCGCAACGGTGACGGCAAGACGACCCTGATCCGTATCCTCGCGCAGCTGGAGTCCCCGGACGACGGCCGCGTCACGCACGTGAACGGGCTGCGCCTCGGTGTGCTGACCCAGCACGACTCGCTGGACCCGGAGGCGACCGTCCGGCACGAGGTGATCGGCGACCTCGCCGACCACGAGTGGGCGGGCAGCGCCAAGATCCGTGACGTGCTGACCGGCCTCTTCGGCGGCCTGGACCTGCCGGGCTTCCCGCAGGGCCTGGACACCGTGATCGGCCCGCTCTCCGGCGGTGAGCGGCGCCGCATCGCGCTCGCGAAGCTGCTCATCGCCGAGCAGGACCTGATCGTCCTCGACGAGCCGACCAACCACCTGGACGTGGAAGGCATCTCGTGGCTGGCGCGGCACCTCCGGGCGCGGCGCTCCGCGCTCGTCGTCGTCACCCACGACCGGTGGTTCCTGGACCAGGTCTGTACGCGCATGTGGGACGTGCAGCGCGGCGACGTGCACGAGTACGAGGGCGGCTACAGCGACTACGTGTTCGCGCGCGCCGAGCGGGAGCGCATCGCCGCCTCCGAGGAGGCCAAGCGGCAGAACCTGATGCGCAAGGAGCTGGCCTGGCTGCGGCGCGGCGCCCCGGCCCGTACGAGCAAGCCCCGCTTCCGCATCGAGGCCGCCAACGAGCTGATCGCGGACGTGCCGCCGCCCCGGGACAGCGCCGAGCTGATGAAGTTCGCGAGCTCCCGGCTGGGCAAGACGGTCTTCGACCTGGAGGACGTGACCGTACAGGCCGGGCCCAAGGTGCTGCTGAAGCACCTCACCTGGCAGCTCGGCCCCGGCGAGCGGGTCGGCCTGGTGGGCGTGAACGGCGCGGGCAAGACCTCGCTGCTGCGGGCGCTGGCCGACGCGGCGCGCACCCAGGGCGACGCGCAGCCGGCCGGCGGGAAGATCATCGTCGGGAAGACCGTGAAGCTGGCCTACCTCTCGCAGGAGGTCGCGGAGCTGAAGCCCACCCTGCGGGTGCTGGAGGCCGTGCAGCAGGTCCGGGAGCGGGTGGACCTCGGCAAGGGCCGGGAGATGACCGCGGGCCAGCTCTGCGAGAAGTTCGGGTTCACGAAGGAGAAGCAGTGGACGCCGGTCGGCGACCTCTCCGGCGGTGAGCGACGCCGGCTGCAGATCCTGCGGCTGCTGATGGACGAGCCGAACGTGCTCTTCCTCGACGAGCCCACCAACGACCTGGACATCGAGACCCTGACGCAGCTGGAGGACCTGCTCGACGGCTGGCCCGGCTCGCTGATCGTCATCAGTCACGACCGGTACTTCGTCGAGCGGACCACCGACCGGGTGTTCGCGCTGCTGGGCGACGCCAGCCTGCGGATGCTGCCGCGCGGCCTCGACGAGTACATCGAGCGGCGCGAGCGGATGGCGCAGGCCGCGGCCCCGGCGCCGGCGGCCGCGGCGCCCAAGCAGAAGTCCGCCGCGGTGGACCGGGCGACGCAGAAGGAGCTGCAGAAGATCGAGCGGCAGCTGGACAAGATCGGTACGAAGGAGGCGAAGCTGCACACGCAGATCGCCGACAACGCCACCGACTTCGCCAAGGTCGCCGAGCTGGACGCGCAGCTGCGGGAGCTGTCCGACGAGAAGGACGAGCTGGAGATGCGCTGGCTGGAGCTGGCGGAGGACGCGTAGCGGGCGCCGCGGGCCCGCGGCGGCGGCGTGCGTAACGGGTGCGTCGCGGGAGTGTCCCGGGCCGGTCTCGCCCCTCTGGTGGCGGCATACCGCACCGGTGCGATGTCGGTGCCGAGTGGTACAAAGAACTCCCGCTCAACTGCCGTTAATTGCCGAGCCTTATGTCTGATTCACTCCATCCCGGGGGGCTTTGCCGCTCGGGGTCGCGGGGGAGGCCGATTCGGAGCCATGGGCCGGCGTGAAGAGGTAACGACCCGATGACCCAGCCGCCGCAGCCGCCACCACCGCCCGGTCAGCCGCCGTCCGGCGGCTTCGGCGCGCCCAAGGACCCGTCGTACGGCTACCCGCAGCAGCCGAGCCAGCCGCCGCAGGCTCCGGACGCTCCGCCGCAGCCGCCCCAGGCCCCGCCGCAGCCGCAGCAGGCCCCCGGCCAGCCGCCGCAGGCTCCGGGGCAGCCGCCGCAGGGGCCCCCGCCCCCGCCCGGCCCGTACGGCGCGCAGCCGGCGTACGGCTACCCGGCCCAGGGCCCGGGCTACGGCTACCCGCAGCAGCCCGGCCAGCCCGGCCAGCCCGGTGCCCCCGGCCCGTACGGCGCCCCCGGCCCCTACGGCGCGCAGTACCCCGGCGGCGGCATGCCCCCGCAGGGCGGCGGCAATCAGCAGCGCACCCGCATCATGATCGTCGTCGCCGCGGTGGTCGCGATCGCGCTGATCGTCGGTGGCGGCGTGTGGTTCGCCAACAGCGGTGGCGACGACCCGGCGCCGAACGCCCAGGGCTCCAGCGAGGGCACCGACGGCGGCGGCAAGGGCGGGGACGCGCCGACGGCGCTCAAGGGCGGCAAGGTCGCGCTGAACGAGGAGACCAAGCCCGGCAGTTCCACGGGCAAGCTGCTCTTCAACGTGCCGCTGCCCTCGCCGGAGAAGTCGGTGGTGACGCTGAACGGCGCCTGGGCGACGGCGAAGACGTACGCCAAGGTCAGCAAGGCCGAGATCGTCGGCTACGACCTGGACGCGAAGAAGCCGAAGTACAAGCTCCCCATGGACGGCATCATCTGCGGCGCCTCGAACTACGCCACCGAGGAGGGCAAGGCCGCGGTGGTCTTCGAGGCCGGCCCGCGCAAGGGCGAGAACGACCGGGAGCCCTGCAGCCAGATGGCGCTGCTGGACATCGACTCCGGCAAGTTCGACTGGCAGAAGACGATGCCGGGCGGCCGGCAGGCGTCCAGCCTCGGCATGGGCGTCACCTTCAGCCAGGGCGCGGTCGTCGCCTCCTGGCCGGGCGGCGGCGAGGTCGCGTACGACATCTCCGGCAAGGAGCTGTGGCACCAGCGCGACAGCGGCAACGACGCCTCGATGCAGTGCCTGGACCGGGGCATCGGCGGCGGCAAGAAGCTCGTCGCGGTGCTGCGCTGCGGTGAGTACGGCTCGCAGACCACGCAGGTCCAGGAGATCGACCCGGCCACCGGCAAGCCCAAGTGGACCTACGACGCGCCCAAGGGCGTGGAGAGCGCCGAGGTCGTCTCCACGAACGGCCCGGTCGTCATCGGCATCTCCGCGGGCGAGGCCGGTATCACGGACATGGTCGTCATCGACGACTCCGGCAAGCGGCAGGCACAGATCTCGCTGCAGGACGACAAGTACAAGCCCAACTGCGGCATCACCGGCGGCGTGGAGCGGTGCGTCACCGCGACGGCGGACGACAAGTACCTCTACATGCCCTCCAAGTCGCACGACGCGGTGGGCGGCAAGTCCTTCGACAACCAGAACGAGATCGTCGCCTTCGACCTGAAGACCGGCTCCGCGACCTGGAAGGCGTCCTCGGAGGTCAACCAGGAGATCGTGCCGCTGCGCATGGCGGGCGACCAGCTCATCGCCTACCAGGACGGATACAGCGACAAGGGCGGCCAGGTCGTCAGCATCGACCCGGCACAGCAGGGCAAGAAGACGGTCTTCCTCAACCTCCCGAAGGAGACCGCCGACGCGGCCCGCTCGCTGCGCCCCGGTATGACCCGCGCGGTGTACGAGCACGGCCGGCTGTTCCTGAACCAGGACATCATGTCCGGCACGAAGTACGGCCTGGGCGACGGCAAGTACCTGGGCCTGGCCTTCGGCAGCTGAGAAACCCGCAGGCCCGAGGGCCTGTCCGGCGGCCCCGTCCTACGCACTGTAGGGCGGGGCCGCCGCCGTACCGAGTCCGTCCGCCTCTGGAAATAAATGATCGGCGCCTGACGGCAAGTGGCCCAGAATGGCCGGGATTTCAGCATTCCGACGGGCTTCTGCCCGGTAGGGGGCGCGCGATGTCGAACAAGCGTGTAGCTTCCGGATGCAAAGGGGCCCGGCGGAGATCGGGGGGCTGACACCGCCGGGGAATGGGGGGTTGCTGAATGGGCGTGCGGCTCATGGTGGTCGACGACCACCGCCTGCTCGCCGAGGCGCTCGCCTCGGCACTGAAGTTGCGCGGGCACAGGGTGCTCGCGGCGGCCGCGCCGAGTGCCGGGGCGGCGGATCTGGTGGTGAGCAGAGCGCCGGAGGTGTGCCTCCTGGGGACGGCAGCGCCCGCCGAGCCGGGGGTGTTCGACCCGGTGGTACGGATCAAGAAGGAGCGGCCCCAGGTGGCGGTCGTGGTGCTCGGCCCGGTGCCCAATCCGCGGGGCATCGCGGCGGCGTTCGCGGCCGGTGCGTCCGGTTACGTCCGCCACGACGAGCGGATCGAGGGCGTGGAGCGGGCGATGATGAAGGCCAGGGCGGGGGAGGCGGCGATCGCCCCGGCCCTGCTCCAGCAGGCGTTCGAGGAGCTGCTGCATCCGGCGGCGCAGCCCGACGACGAGGGCGCCCGGCTGCTGCAGATGCTGACCCCGCGCGAGGTGGAGGTGCTCGTCCGGGTCGCCGAGGGCGAGGACACCCGGCTCATCGCGGCCGGTATGGGCATTGCGCCGAGCACGGCCCGTACGCATGTGCAGCGGGTGCTGATGAAGCTGGGGGTGGGGTCGCGGCTGGAGGCGGCGGCGCTGGCGGCCCGTACGGGCCTGCTGGACCGGGCCGCGGTCAGCAACGCGAACGCGGCGGGGCCGCAACAGGCCCCGCCGCAGTGAACGCGCTCCGCGTCAGTCCGCCGAGCCGCCCGTGCCGCCGGCCGTGGCGCCGGTCTCCTCGGGGGCCGGTGCCTCGGCCGGGCGCAGCTTCATCCACGCCAGGAAGAAGAGCCCGAGGACGAGCATCCCGAGGCCGGTCCAGAGGTTGATGTTGATGTCCTGGGCCTTCTTCAGGTCCGCGTCGGACGCCGTGATGCCGGCGATCGTGACGATCACGCCGTAGACGACGAAGAGTCCGCCGATGATGCGGCGTACATCGAAGAGCCGGGCCGCCGTCGCGGACTTGCGCTCCAGCTCCTCGACCTCGTGCTGGTAGTCACTCATGGTGTGCTCCTTACGGCCCTTAGAAGGAGAAGGGGATGTAGCAGACGGCGGCGAGGACGACCGCGCTCCAGCCCAGCAGGGCGGGCTTGCGGTACCACGCGTCGTCGCCCTCGGCGGGCAGCTCCTCCATGCCGGGCGAGGTGGTGCCGTAGACCAGGCCGGCCAGCGACTCGGCGGACTTGGGCTTGGTCACCAGGGTGATCACGAACATCACGACCGCGCCGACGACGAACGCCACGATCGAGGAGACGAAGTTGGCGCCCTGGTCGGAGGGGATCGAGATGATGCCCTGCTTGTAGAACCAGAAGTAGTTGACCATCGCGGCGACGGTGCCCGAGAGCAGGCCCCAGAAGCCGGCCGCTGCGCTGGTCCGCTTCCAGAACATGCCGATGATGAACACCACGAACAGCGGGACGTTGAAGAACGAGAACAGCGTCTGCAGGTAGTTCATGATGTTGCTGAACGAGGACGCGATGAACGCGGTCCCCATGCCGATCAGCACGCCCACCGCGGTGACCACCCGGCCGGTCTTCAGGTAGTACGCGTCCTCGCGGCCCTTCTTCAGGTACGCCGCCCAGATGTCGTTGGTGAAGACCGTGTTGAACGAGGAGACGTTCGCCGCCATACCGGCCATGAACGCGGCGAGCAGGCCGGTCACCGCGATGCCCAGCACGCCGTTGGGCAGCAGGTCCCGCATCAGTACCGGAATGGCGTCGTTGTACTGCAGGCCGTCCTTGGTCTTGCCCAGCGAGGGCTCCATGACCAGCGCGATCAGGCCCGGCACGACCACGACCAGCGGGATGAAGATCTTGGGGAAGGCGGCGATGAGCGGGGTGCGCTTGGCGGCGGAGCCGTTCTTCGCGGACAGCGCGCGCTGCACCTCGGCGAAGTTGGTGGTCCAGTACCCGAAGCTCATCACGAAGCCGAGGCCGAGCACGATGGTCAGCCAGTTGGCGCCCAGCGGGTTGGACTCGCCGATGCCGGTGCCGCCCCAGGCGGTGAGGAAGTCACCGCCGTGGGAGTCGGTGAGGCTGCTGGTCAGCCCGTCCCAGCCGCCGACGCGCTTGAGGCCGACGACGGTCAGCGGGATCAGCGCGGCGAGGATGACGAAGAACTGCAGGACCTCGTTGTAGATCGCGGAGGACAGGCCGCCGATGGTGATGTACGCGAGCACGAAGAAGCCGGCGACGACGATGGCCACCCACTCCGGCCAGCCCAGCAGCGCCTCCAGCACGATCGCCATCGCGTAGAGGTTCACGCCCGCGATCAGCACGGAGGAGACCGCGAAGATGATCGAGGACAGCAGGTGCGAGGACGGCCCGAAGCGGTGCAGCAGGAACTCCGGTACGGAGCGGACCTTGGAGCCGTAGTAGAAGGGCATCATCACCAGGCCGAGGAAGACCATGGCGGGGATGGCGCCGATCCAGTACCAGTGCACCGTGTACGCGCCGTACTGCGCGCCGTTGGCGGCCATGCCGAGGATCTCGGTGGCGCCGAGGTTGGCGGCGACGAACGCGAGACCGGTCACCCACGCGGGCAGCGACCGGCCGGAGAGAAAGAAGTCCAGGCTGGTCTTCACGCTGCGTTTGGCGGCGAAGCCGATGCCCAGGACGACGGCGAAGTAGATCGCCAGGATGCTGTAGTCGAGCCCGTTGGTAGGGAGGCGTAGCCCTTCGGCCATCGTGATCATGGGGTCTCGCTTCGTTGCGTGGCGCCGGTGGCTTGAACGAGGAGCAAGTTACGCGCGGTCGCTCGGAAACTGAACACTTTTGTTGGTTTTTTTTGTTGGATCGTGATCGAGTGCCTTCCTTGGTGACGCTGGGTGTGGCGGGCGCACCGCTCCGTCTCCGGATGCCTGCGCCGTTCCCGGCGTTGACGGAAGTGTTGGCTCGTGGTTCATTATGTTTGTTTCTGTTTGGTCGTCTGCCGAGGAGCACCAGTGAAGAAGACGTCCACGCGGCTCGCGGACGGCCGGGAGCTCATCTACTACGACTCCCGCGACGACGTCGTGCGCGACGCCGTCGACGAGCGCCCCCTGCCGCGGGTCACCACCGCCTCCGAGATCCGGCACGACCGCCTCCTCGGCGACTCCGTCGCCGTCGCCTCGCACCGCCAGGGCCGGACCTACCACCCGCCGGCCGACGAATGCCCGCTGTGCCCCTCGCGCGAGGGCCGGCTCTCGGAGATCCCCGCCGCCGACTACGACGTCGTGGTGTTCGAGAACCGCTTCCCCTCGCTCGCCGGCTCCACCGGCCGCTGCGAGGTCGTCTGCTTCACCTCCGACCACCGCGCCTCCTTCGCCGACCTCACCGAGGAGCAGGCCGCGCTGGTCCTGGAGGCGTGGACCGACCGCACCGCCGAGCTGACCCAGCTCCCGGACGTCGAGCAGGTCTTCTGCTTCGAGAACCGCGGTGCCGAGATCGGCGTGACCCTGGGCCACCCGCACGGGCAGATCTACGCCTACCCCTTCGTCACGCCGCGCACCGAGCGGATGCTGGCCTCGGCGACCGAGCACGCCGAGCGCACCGGCGGCCGCAACCTCTTCGACGACGTCGTCGCCGACGAGCTCGCCGACGGCAGCCGGGTGGTCCTGGAGGGCGAGCACTGGGTGGCCTTCGTCCCGTACGCGGCGCACTGGCCGTACGAGGTGCACCTCTACCCGCGGCGCCGGGTCCCCGACCTGCTCGCGCTGGACGAGGACGCGCGCACAGAGTTCCCACAGCTCTACCTGGAAGTCTTGCGACGGTTCGACCGGATCTTCGGGGACGGGGAGCCGCCGACGCCGTACATCGCCGCATGGCACCAGGCGCCGGTGCGCGCCCCGCACCGCGACGGCTTCGCCCTCCATCTGGAGCTCTTCACCATCCGACGCACTCCCGGCAAGCTGAAGTTTCTCGCGGGTTCCGAATCCGGCATGAATGTGTTCATCAACGATGTGCCGCCGGAAGCCGCGGCGCAGCGACTGCGAGAGGTAGCGAGCACGTGAGCAAGAAATACCTGGTCACCGGCGGAGCGGGATACGTCGGCAGCGTCGTGGCGGCACACCTTCTGGAGGCCGGCCACCAGGTGGTCGTCCTGGACGACCTGTCCACCGGCCACCGTGTGGGCGTCCCCGAGGGCGCGGAGTTCATCGAGGGCCGGGTCCAGGACGCGGGCAAGTGGCTGGACCGCTCCTTCGACGCCGTGCTGCACTTCGCCGCGTTCTCGCAGGTCGGCGAGTCCGTCGTGGACCCGGAGAAGTACTGGCGCAACAACGTCGGCGGCACCATGGACCTGCTCGCGGCGATGCGCGTCGCGGGCGTGCGCACGCTGGTGTTCTCCTCGACGGCGGCGACGTACGGCGAGCCCGTGAACACCCCCATCACGGAGACCGACCCCACCGTCCCCACCTCCCCGTACGGCGCCTCGAAGCTGGCCGTGGACCACATGATCAGCGGCGAGTGCGCGGCGCACGGCCTGGCGGCGGTCTCGCTGCGGTACTTCAACGTGGCCGGCGCGTACGGTGACTGCGGCGAGCGGCACGACCCCGAGTCGCACCTCATCCCGCTCGTCCTCCAGGTGGCCCAGGGCCGCCGCGAGTCGATCTCCGTCTTCGGTGACGACTACCCCACCCCGGACGGCACCTGCGTCCGCGACTACATCCACGTCGCCGACCTCGCCGACGCGCATCTGCTGGCGCTGGACGCCGCCGTCGCGGGCGAGCACCTGATCTGCAACCTCGGCAACGGCAACGGCTTCTCCGTCCGCGAGGTCATCGAGACCGTCCGCACGGTCACCGGCCACCCGATCCCCGAGGTCGTCGCCCCCCGCCGCGGCGGCGACCCCGCGGTCCTGGTCGCTTCGGCACAGACGGCCATCGACCGCCTCGGCTGGCAGCCGAAGCGCGCGGACCTGGCGGAGATCGTCGCGGACGCGTGGGCCTTCGCCCAGGAGGGCCGGGCGGCAACCCGGTAGGGGCCGTAGCACCGCAGCCGGGCGCACCACCGTCGTGGTCGCTCGCGCAGTTCCCCGGGCCCGGGCATTCGCACAATGAGCTGGACGAAGGAGTCCGAGTTGAACAACGACACGGCACACGGCGCGAGCCGCACCGCCGCCGCCTTCCGCGAGGTCTTCGGAACCGCCCCTGCGGGGACCTGGGCCGCGCCCGGCCGGGTCAATCTCATCGGTGAGCACACCGATTACAACGACGGCTTCGTGATGCCGCTGGCCCTCCCGCACACCACGATCGCCGCCGCCGCGCCCCGTACCGACGGCGTGCTGCGCCTGCACTCCGGCAACGTCAAGGGCGGCATCGTCGAGCTGCGTACCGAGGGGCTGCGGCCGGCCCCCGACGGCGGCTGGGCGGCGTATCCGGCGGGCGTCCTGTGGGCGATGCGGGAGGCCGGGCTCCCGGTGGACGGCGGTGCCGACCTGCACTTCGACTCCGTCGTCCCCACCGGCGCCGGGCTCTCCTCCTCCGCCGCCCTGGAGGTCGCCACAGCGCTCGCGCTGAACGACCTGTACGGCCTGGGCCTGGACGGCCAGGAGCTGGCCCGGCTGGCCCAGCGCGCCGAGAACGCCTTCGTCGGCGTGCCCTGCGGAATCATGGACCAGACCGCCTCGGCCTGCTGCACCGAAGGCCATGCGCTCCTCCTGGACACCCGCGACCTCACCCGCCGCCAGGTCCCCTTCGACCTCGCGGCGGCCGGGCTGCGCCTCCTCGTCGTCGACACCCGCGTCCAGCACGAGCTGGGTGACGGCGCCTACGCCGAACGCCGCGCGGGCTGTGAGCGGGCCGCGCGGGCACTGGGCGTACGCGCCCTGCGCGACGTGGCGTACGACGGACTGCGCCAGACGCTGGAGTCGCTGGCGGACGAGCCCGCCGTACGGCCCCTGGTACGGCACATCGTGACCGAGAACCGGCGGGTGCAGGACGTCATGGCGCGCCTCGACGCGGGCGACCCGCGCGGCATCGGCCCGCTGCTGACGGCCGGCCATGCCTCGCTCCGCGACGACTTCGCGGTGTCCTGCGCCGAGCTGGACCTCGTGGTGGACGCCGCGAACGAGGCCGGCGCGCTGGGCGCCCGGATGACCGGCGGCGGCTTCGGCGGATCGGCGATCGTGCTGGTGGCAGAGGCGGACGCGGAGGCCGTGGGCAAGGCGGTCACCGAAGCGTTCGCGGCGGCCGGGCACGCCGCGCCGCGGATCTTCACCGCCGTCCCGAGCGCGGGGGCCCGGCGGCTGGCGTGAACCGGACAGCGGCGGGGGCGCGAAAGCCCGCGGCGGGGGCGCGAAAGCGCGCCCCCGCACACCCCCGACGCGCTGTCAGCCGGTCCGTGCGACTGGCCGATTGCCCCGCCGGCGTCCGGCGGTAACCGGTCGGAATGAGCCGATCACCCGCTACTGGTGTCTCGTGGTGAGCCGGCTGCCCCACCCTGAACACATGGGTCGGGCAGTTTTGCCAATCGGCTTCCGTTGCCGGACCCCGTACGTACGCTGAACAGAGCACCGGTGGGGGCCGGTGCCGATCAGGGGGCGAGCTGGACCCTCTCCGCCGAACGCGGCGCGGGGAGGTGAGGGTACGGCGCCCGGGACGGGACAGCGACGCAGCACGGCGGCGGCCGTGCCGCTGCGGCGACCCCGTCCCCGGGCGCACGTACCCGTTTCTGCCCGTTTCCCCGAGACAGGGGGTCCTCAGTGCAACGCATCCGGGTCTTGGTGGTCGACGACCACCGCATTTTTGCCGAGTCCCTGGCGGCAGCCCTCGCGGCCGAACAGGACGTGGACGTGGCGGCGGCCGGGAGCGGACCGGCGGCCCTGCGCAGTCTGGAGCGGGCGGCCTCCGAAGGCCGGCGCTTCGACGTCATGCTCGTCGACGCCGACCTCGGCGCCGCCGTCGCACCGCTCGCGGCCGTCCCGATACGGCCGCAGGGCCACCGCGACGGCGCGGCCGACGGCGCGCCCGTGGACGGAATTTCGCTGGTCACCTCGGTCCGCACCACGCACCCGATGGTGCGCGCCGTGGTGCTCGCGGAGAAGGACGACCCGCGCAGGGCCGCGTCCGCGCTGCAGGCCGGGGCCGGCGGCTGGGTCGCGAAGGACTGCTCGCTCTCCCGCCTGCTGGCCGTGATCCGCGGCGTGCTGCGGGACGAGACGCATCTGCCGCCCGCGCTCCTCACCGGCGTGCTGCGGGAGCTGACGGCGGCCCGCAAGCACCGTACGGAGAGCGAGCGGCTGGTGGAGTCGCTGACGCCGCGCGAGCGCGAGGTGCTGCGCTGCATGGTCGCGGGGCTCGGCCGCAAGGCGGTCGCGGAGCGGCTGTTCCTCTCGCCGCACACGGTCCGTACGCACATGCAGAACGTCCTGGGCAAGCTCGGCGTGCACTCCACGCTCGCGGCGGTGGCGCTGGCGCGCCGGGCCGGGGTGGGGCCGGTCGAGCTGGAGCCGCCCCCGTCGTCCCCGGCGGCGCAGCCGGTGCCGTCGGCGTCGGTCTCGGTGCCGTGAGGCGCGCATGGACCGGCGGCCGCGCCCCGGCCGGTACGGCGGCCGGCGGCCGCCCGGGTACGGCCGCCGGCAGACCCTGACCGCCCCGCCGTCCGGGGCCGCGGTTCAGGAGCCGGCCCGCGGGCCGGACTCCGTCAGGACGGCCGCGCCGCGGGCGGGCAGGGTGAGGTGATGCACGGTTGCCGCCCGCGGCGCGGCCTGCGCGAGCGCGTCGGTCATGGGCCGGGGCAGTGTCACCTCGGCCGGCTCCTGCCCGTGGTTGAGCAGGAAGAGGTACCGCGCGCGGGCATCGGCGCGCACGGTGGCCTGCACGCCGGGCGGCAGCCCCGGCAGTACGGGCGCCACGCCCGCCGCCTCCCGTACGTCGTCCATCAGGGCCCGCATCAGCGCCGGGTCGGGACGCGTGCCGACGTACCAGGCGGTGCCCCGGCCGTAGGTGTGCCGGGTGATGGCGGGCCGTAGCCCGTCGTACAGGAAGTCCACGACGGAACCCGCGCCTTCGAGGACGATGTCCTCCGCCCAGAGGTCGGCGCGCCCGGCGTAGCGCCCGCGCAGCGGGACGGCCGCGCGCTCGTCCAGCGGCCAGAACTCCTCGACCCGCAGGCCCAGTACCTCGCGCAGCGGCGCCGGGTAGCCGCCGGGGTGCACCCGGTCATGGGCGTCCACGATGCCGGAGAAGAACGACACCAGCAGGTGCCCGCCGTCGCGTACGTACGCGGCCAGCCGCTCGGCGTCCTCGGTGCGCAGCAGGTACAGGTTGGGCACGACGACCAGGCGGTACGAGGACAGGTCCCGGTCCGGGGGCACGACGTCGCAGGCGACGCCCGCCTCGAACAGCGGGCGGTAGTGGGCCAGCGACCGTTCGGGCGCCTGGAGGGCCGTGGAGGGGCGGGAGTCCAGCTCCAGCGCGCGCCGGCTGTCCCAGTCGGCGAGCAGCGCGACCGGCGCCTCGGAGCGGGTGCCCTCGATGCCCGGGACGGCGGCCAGCTCCCGCCCCAGCTCGGTGACCTCGCGGAAGATCCGGGTGCCGGTGCCGCCGTGCGGGACCATCGCGGAGTGGAACTTCTCGGCGCCGCCGAGCGACTGCCGCCACTGGAAGAAGAGCACCGCGTCGGCGCCCTGGGCGACGGCCTGCCAGCTCCACAGCCGCATCGCGCCGGGCGGCTTGGGGCCGTTGCGGGGGCGCCAGTTGACGGCGCCGGGGGCCTGTTCGAGCAGCAGCCAGGGCTGTCCGTCGCGCGCCGAGCGCATCAGGTCGAAGTTGTACGCGGCGCGGATGTGGTCGTCGGGGTCGTAGGGGTCCTGGTAGAAGTCCAGCGCCATGACGTCCATGTCGCGGGCCCAGGCGAAGGCATCGACGGGCTTGTGGTCCGGCATCAGGTTGGTGGTGACCGGCACGTCCGGGGTGATGCGGTGCAGTACCTCCTTCTCGGCGAGGTAGCAGGCGCGCAGCGCGTCGTCGCTGAAGCGGAGGTAGTCCAGCTGCTGCGCCGGATTGGCGGCGGCGGGTGCGGCGCGCGGCGGCAGCACTTCCTCGAAGTCGCTGTAACCCTGCGACCAGAAGGCGGTGGACCAGGCGTCGTTGAGCGCGTCGATCGTGCCGTAGCGCTCGCGCAGCCAGCGGCGGAAGTCGCGGGCCGAGACGTCGCAGTAGCACTGCCGGGTGTGGCAGCCGTACTCGTTGCCGATGTGCCACAGGGCGAGGGCGGGGTGGCCGGCGTAGCGGTCGGCGAGGCGTTCGACGAGGCGGACGGCGTGCTCGCGGTAGACCGGGCTGGAGGGGCAGTAGTGCTGGCGGGCGCCCGGCCAGCGGCGGGTGCCGTCGGCGTCCTCGGGGAGGATCTCCGGGTGCCGGTGGGCGAGCCAGGGCGGTGGTGAGGCGGTCATGGTGGCCAGGCAGACCGCGATGCCGGCCTGGCCGAGGCCGTCCATGACGCGGTCGAACCAGCCGAAGTCGTAGGTGCCCGGCCGGGGTTCGACCCCCGCCCAGGAGAAGATCCCGGCGGTCACCATCGTGACGTGCGCCTGCTTCATGAGGACGAGGTCCTCGGCCCGTACGTCCTCGGGCCACTGCTCGGGGTTGTAGTCCCCGCCGAACCGGATTCCCATCGCGCGCTCCCCCCTGGGGGCTTGTCGGATCGCGTGGTCGCTGGTCGCTGCTGTGGTGCTTGCTACGGGTTCGCTGGAGTCCGCTGGAGTTCGCTGGTCAGGAGGAGTTCTTCAGGACGCTCCAGCCGCCGTCGACGACGAGGCTCGCGCCGGTGACGAAGGAGGCGTCCGCGGAGAGCAGGAAGGCGATCGTGGCGGCGACCTCCTCGGGGCGGCCGAGCCGGGCCGCGGCGGTCTCGGCGGCGGTCACCTCGCGGTCCTCCTCGGAGACGCCTTCCCAGGCGGGCGTGAGGACCGGCCCGGGCAGCACGGAGTTCACCCGTACGTCGGGCCCGTACTCCACGGCCAGCTGGCGGGCGAGGCCGGTCAGGCCCGCCTTGGACGCGGCGTACGCGGGCCGCCCCGGCAGCCCGAAGAGGGCGTGCACGGAGGAGGTCAGCACGACGGCGCCCCGCTGGGCGCGCAGGTCGTCCAGGGCCGCCCGTACGCCGAGGAACGCGCCGGTGAGGTTCACCGCGAGCTGGTGGTCCCAGTCGGCGCGCGGGGTGCGGTCGGCGGGCGCGGCGTAGTGGGTGAAGGCGTTGGAGACCAGGCCGTCGACCGGCCCGTACCGGCCTCTGGCCGCGGCCACGGCACGCTCCCAGGCGGCCTCGTCGGTGACGTCGCAGTGCTCGTAGGAGGCGGTGCCGCCGGCGGCGCGGATACGGCGCGCGGTGCGCTCTCCTCGATCGTCGTCGACGTCGAGGAGAAGGACACGGGCACCCTCGGCGGCCAGCCGGTCGGCGGTGGCGGCGCCGATGCCGGAGGCTGCGCCGGTGACGAGGTGGGTGCGGCCGTGGAAACGCTGCGCCGGTCCCGGCGCGGTCGGCGCATCACGCTGCGCGTTGCGCTGCTCGCTCATGGCCGCGATCCAAGTGGACGTGGCCCTTGCGGGCAAGGGGGCGCGACTGGCGGGGCACCGCCGTGGGGCTGTGGTTCGGCCGCCGAGTGCGGCGCCGTCGTGGCCGTTCGCGCAGTTCCCCACGCCCCTGACGGGGCGCTAGCCCGGAATGTTGTCGAACGGGGCCGTCAACTGGCGCAGCAGGCCCGCCAGTTCCCCGCGCTCCGCGCGGGAAAGCTCCGCGAGGATCGCCCGCTCCTGGGTGAGCAGCCCGGCCAGGGACTGGTCCGCGCGGTCGCGCCCTTCCGTCGTGAGCCGGACGAGGACGCCGCGCCGGTCGCTGGGGTCGGGCAGCCGCTCGACGAGGCCCTTCTTGGCGAGCCGGTCGATACGGTTGGTCATGGTGCCGGAGGTGACCAGGGTCTGGGTGAGCAGCTGGCCGGGGGAGAGCTGGTACGGGGAGCCGGCCCGGCGCAGCGCGGTGAGCACGTCGAATTCCCAGGGCTCCAGGCCGACCTCGGAGAAGGCCAGCCGGCGCGCGCGGTCGAGATGCCGGGCGAGCCGGCTGATACGGCTGAGCACCTCGAGTGGTTCCACATCGAGGTCGGGGCGCTCGCGGCGCCATGCTGCGACCAGTCGGTCGACCTCGTCCTCCATGACGATCAGTGTAGTGGTTGTGTCGACGTGAAGTCTCTTGACGTCAAGATATATTTTGCTGGACGATTGGGCAGCGTCGGCAGACAGTTCCTGCTCCACCGGCCTTGGCCCGTACCAGCAGAGGGGTTCGACCATGCACGACACGCACGTTGCGCCGACCTGGGACCCACAGCAGTACCTCCGCCACGCGACCCACCGCACCCGCCCCTTCCTCGACCTGCTCGCCCGGATACCGGAGCTGCCCGCGCCCCGCCGCCCGCGCATCGCCGACCTGGGCTGCGGCCCCGGCAACGTCACCGCCCTGATAGCGGACCGCTGGCCCGACGCGCACATCACCGGCTTCGACAGCTCCGCCGACATGCTGGCCAGGGCCCAGTCGTACGCGGGCCCCACGCCCGGCGGCGGCCGCCTGGACTTCGCCCCCGCCGACGCCGCCACGTGGATCCCCGAGGAACCCTTCGACCTCATCGTCTCCAACGCGGCACTGCAGTGGGTCCCCGGCCACGCCGACTCGTTCGCCCCCTGGATCGACTCCCTCGCCCCCGGCGGCACCCTCGCCTTCCAGGTCCCCGGCAACTTCACCTCGCCCAGCCACGCCCTCCTCGGCGAGCTGTGCGAGAGCCCCCAGTGGCGCGCCCGCCTCGGCGGCAAGGGCCGGCGCTTCGTGCACATCCTGCAGCCGGACGAGTACCTCAAGCGGCTGATCGACCTGGGCTGCTCGGCGGACGCGTGGGAGACCACGTACGTGCAGGTCCTGCAGGGCGAGGACCCGGTGCTGGACTGGGTGAAGGGCACCGCGCTGCGGCCCGTCCTCACTGCCCTGGAGGGCGACCCCGAAGCCGTCGAGGAGTTCCTCGACCAGTACCGCGACCTGCTGCGCAAGGCGTATCCGGCCGGCCCGCACGGCACGGTCTTCCCCTTCCGGCGGATCTTCGCCGTGGCCCGCAAGGAGATCTGATCGCATGATCACCGGCCTCGACCACGTCCAGCTCGCCGCGCCACCCGGCTCGGAGGAAGCGCTGTGCCGCTACTACGAGGACGCGCTGGGCATGGTCCGGGCCCCCAAGCCCGCCGCGCTCGCGGGTCGTGGGGGCTGCTGGTTCGAGGCCGGCGCGGTCCGGCTGCACCTCGGCATCGAGGACGGCTTCCGGCCATCGGCCAAGGCCCACCCGGGCCTCCGCGTCGACGGCATCGACGCCCTCGCCGCCCGGCTGGCGGCCCACGGCGCCGACGTCACCTGGGACGAGGAGCTCCCGGGCCACCGCCGCTTCTACTCCCACGACCCCGTCGGCAACCGGCTGGAATTTCTCGAACCCCTGTCCTAGCCGGAGCGCTCTGAGTCCTCGCGCGCCGCTCACTCTTTCGGGTGATTTTTGTGACTGGTGTGACCAGAGGTCACGCCTTCCGGTGGCCTATCAGACGCGGCTTCGGCTCCAGGCCGTCCAGGCCGTGCCAGGCGAGGTTCACCAGATGCGCGGCGACTTCCGCCTTCTTCGGCTTGCGCACGTCCAGCCACCACTGGCCCGTCAGCGCCACCATCCCGACCAGCGCTTGCGCGTACAGCGGCGCCAGCTTCGGGTCAAAGCCGCGGGCCTTGAACTCCAGGCCCAGGATGTCCTCGACCTGAGTGGCGATGTCGCTGATCAGCGACGCGAACGTACCCGTCGACTGCGCCACGGGGGAGTCCCGCACCAGGATGCGGAAGCCGTCGGTGTAGGTCTCGATGTAGTCGAGCAGCGCGAAAGCCGCCTGTTCCAGCAGCTCACGCGGGTGCCCCGCGGTCAGGGCACCCGTCACCATGTCCAGCAGCTGCCGCATCTCCCGGTCCACGACAACCGCGTACAGCCCTTCCTTCCCGCCGAAGTGCTCGTACACCACCGGTTTGGACACCCCGGCCTTCGCCGCGATCTCCTCCACCGACGTGCCCTCGAAGCCACGCTCGGCGAACACCGTGCGCCCGATGTCCAGCAGCTGCTCCCGGCGCTCCTTGCCGGTCATGCGGACCCGCCGCGCACGCCGCGCGCCCGCACCGGAAGACGCTCTGTCCTTACTGCCACTCACGCTGCTGCCATCGATCGCCACCCGTCAATCATGCCGCCTGTTCGGCCTTGTCCTTGCGGCGGGAGTCGTTCTCCTGGCGGCGGGAGTCGAGCCGGGAGGCGTTCGGCCAGCGCACGTCGTACGCCCACCCCAGCTGCTCGAACCAGCGGATCAGCCGGGCGCTGGAGTCCAGCTGCCCCTTCAGCACGCCGTGCCGCGCCGAGGTCGGGTCCGCGTGGTGCAGGTTGTGCCAGGACTCGCCGCAGGACAGGATCGCCAGCCACCACACGTTCCCGGAGCGGTCACGGGACTTGAAGGGGCGCTTGCCCACCGCGTGGCAGATGGAGTTGATCGACCACGTGACGTGGTGGAGCAGGGCGACGCGCACCAGGGAGCCCCAGAAGAACGCGGTGAACGCGCCCCACCAGGACATCGTCGCGAGCCCGCCGACCAGCGGCGGGATCAGCAGCGACACGGACGTCCACAGGACGAACTGGCGGGAGATCCGGCGGATCGCCGAGTCCTTGATCAGATCCGGTGCGAACTTGTGCTGCGGCGTCTGCTCCTCGTCGAACATCCACGCCATGTGCGCCCACCACAGGCCCTTCAGCAGGGCCGGCACGGTCTCGCCGTAACGCCACGGCGAATGCGGGTCACCCTCCGCATCGGAGAACTTGTGGTGCCGGCGGTGATCCGCGACCCACCGCACCAGCGGACCCTCCACCGCCAGCGACCCCATGATCGCCAGCGCGATCCGCAGCGGCCGCTTCGCCTTGAAGGACCCGTGCGTGAAATAGCGGTGGAAACCGATCGTGATGCCGTGGCAGCCAATGAAGTACATCGCCACCAGCAGCCCCAGATCGAGCCAGCTCACACCCCATCCCCAGGCCAGTGGCACCGCGGCCACCAGCGCCACGAACGGCACGATGATGAACATCAGGAGCGCGAGCTGCTCCACGGAACGTTTGCTGTCGCCGCCCAGCGTCGCGGGCGGCAGCGCGCTCTCGGCGGTCTTCGGTGTTTTCTCGACGACTTCAGGGCCAGCGGTCATGTGGTGTCCCTCGCTGGGGTCGGAGGCAAGGCTACGGTTCCGTAACCTACGGTCTCGTAAGTATGGCAGTGCGGCCACACCGTACAAGGGTGTGACCGGCCCGACAGCCCCTCTCACAGAGCGGACGGTATGACCGCCCGAAAAGCGGAGATCTATTCTTGAGGCGTCGGACAGCGCGGTCCGCAACCCGCCACCAGGGAGTGTCCACAAGACACCCACCAGCCCAGACGTGCTCAACACTGCAAGGAGCCGCACCTGTGAGCAGTGCCGACATCTCTCCCGACGCCGCACAGCAGACCCCGCGCCCCGGGGCCCCCGACACGGCGGACGCCGGCAATGGAGCCCTGCGCGCCGACATCCGCCGCCTCGGCGACCTCCTCGGCGAGACGCTCGTACGCCAGGAAGGCCCCGAGCTCCTCGATCTGGTGGAACGCGTACGCGCCTTGACGCGCACCGACGGCGAGGCCGCCGCCGAGCTCCTCGGCGACACCGACCTGATCACCGCCGGCAAGCTCGTGCGGGCCTTCTCCACGTACTTCCACCTCGCAAACGTCACCGAGCAGGTGCACCGCGGCCGCGAGCTGCGCGCCCGGCGCGCCGCCGAGGGCGGCATCCTCGCCCGGACCGCCGACATGCTCAAGGACGCCGACCCCGAGCACCTCCGCGAGACCGCGGCCCACCTCGGCGTACGTCCCGTCTTCACGGCCCACCCCACCGAGGCCGCCCGGCGCTCCGTCCTCACCAAGCTCCGCAAGGTCGCCGAGCTGCTGGAGACCACCGACGCCGGCGACCGCCGCCGCGCCGACCTCCGCCTCGCCGAGAACATTGACCTGATCTGGCAGACCGACGAGCTGCGCGTGGCGCGCCCGGAGCCCACCGACGAGGCCCGGAACGCCATCTACTACCTCGACGAGCTCGGCCGCGGCGCCGTCGGCGACGTCCTGGAGGACCTCGCCGCCGAGCTGGAGCGGGCCGGCGTGCAGCTGCCGCCCGGCACCCGCCCCCTCACCTTCGGCACCTGGATCGGCGGCGACCGCGACGGCAACCCCAACGTCACCCCCCAGGTGACCTGGGACGTCCTCATCCTCCAGCACGAGCACGGCATCACCGACGCGCTGGAGCACATCGACGAGCTGCGCGGTGCCCTGTCGAACTCCATCCGGAACTGCGGCGCCACCGAGGAGCTCCTGTCGTCGTTGCAGCGCGACCTGGAGCTGCTCCCCGAGATCAGCCCCCGCTACAAGCGGCTGAACTCCGAGGAGCCCTACCGCCTCAAGGCCACCTGCATCCGCCAGAAGCTCGTCAACACCCGCGAGCGCCTGGCCAACGACACCCCGCACGTCGCCGGGCGTGACTACCTCGGCACCGGCGAGCTCCTCGACGACCTCGCCCTGCTGCAGAGCTCGCTGCGCGAGCACCGCGGCGGCCTGGTCGCCGACGGCCGCCTGGAGCGCACGATCCGTACGATCGCCGCGTTCGGCCTCCAGCTCGCCACCATGGACGTCCGCGAGCACGCCGACGCCCACCACCACGCCCTCGGCCAGCTCTTCGACCGCCTCGGCGAGGAGTCCTGGCGGTACGTGGACATGCCGCGCGACTACCGCCGCAAGCTCCTCGCCAAGGAGCTGCGCTCGCGCCGCCCGCTGGCCTCCACCCCCGCCCCGCTGGACGAGGCCGGAGCCAAGACCCTCGGCGTCTTCGAGACCATCCGCAAGGCCAAGGCCACCTTCGGCCCCGAGGTCGTCGAGTCCTACATCATCTCGATGTGCCAGGGCTCCGACGACGTCTTCGCCGCCGCCGTCCTCGCCCGCGAGGCCGGCCTCATCGACCTGCACGCGGGCTGGGCCAAGATCGGCATCGTCCCGCTCCTGGAGACCACCGACGAGCTGAAGATCGCGGACAAGCTCCTGGACGAGATGCTGTCCGACCCCTCCTACCGGCGCCTCGTCGCCCTGCGCGACGACGTCCAGGAGGTCATGCTCGGCTACTCGGACTCCTCCAAGTTCGGCGGCATCACGACCTCCCAGTGGGAGATCCACCGCGCCCAGCGGCTCCTCCGGGACGTCGCCCACCGGCACGGCGTACGGCTGCGCCTCTTCCACGGCCGCGGCGGCACCGTCGGCCGCGGCGGCGGCCCCTCCCACGACGCGATCCTCGCCCAGCCCTACGGCACCCTCGAAGGCGAGATCAAGGTCACCGAGCAGGGCGAGGTCATCTCCGACAAGTACCTCGTGCCGTCCCTGGCCCGCGAAAACCTGGAACTGACCGTCGCGGCCACCCTGCAGGCATCAGCGCTGCACACCGCGCCGCGCCAGTCCGACGAGGCGCTGGCCCGCTGGGACGCCACGATGGAGACCGTCTCCGAGGCCGCGCACGGCGCCTACCGCCGCCTGGTCGAGGACCCGGACCTCCCGGCGTACTTCCTCGCGTCGACCCCGGTCGATCAGCTCGCCGAACTCCACCTCGGCTCCCGGCCCTCCCGCCGCCCCGGCTCGGGCGTCTCGCTCGACGGCCTCCGGGCCATCCCGTGGGTCTTCGGCTGGACCCAGTCCCGCCAGATCGTCCCCGGCTGGTTCGGCGTCGGCACCGGCCTGAAGGCCGCGCGCGAAGCCGGCTCGGAGGCCGTCCTCGCCGAGATGCACGAGCACTGGCACTTCTTCCGCAACTTCCTGTCCAACGTCGAGATGACGCTGGCCAAGACCGACCTGCGGATCGCCCAGCACTACGTCGACACCCTCGTCCCCGACGAGCTCAAGCACGTCTTCGACGTCATCAAGGCCGAGCACGACCTCACCGTCCAGGAAGTCCTGCGGGTCACGCAGGAGGCCGAGCTGCTGGAGGCCAACCCGGTCCTCCAGCAGACCTTCCGCATCCGCGACGCCTACCTGGACCCGCTGTCCTACCTCCAGGTCTCGCTCCTCGCCCGCCAGCGCGAGGCCGCCAAGCGCGGCGAGGAAGCGGATCCGGTGCTGGCCCGGGCCCTGCTGCTGACCGTCAACGGTGTGGCCGCGGGCCTGCGTAACACCGGCTGATCAACCCGCGAGCCGGACGGGCTCAACAATCAAGCGCCGGACGGGCCGAAAATCCAGCCCGTCCGGCGCTTGAGGACCGGGGTCCGGGGCAGAGCCCCGGGGCTAGAGCGTGAAGAACGCCGCCATCAGCAGAGCGGTGCCGAGAAGACCGACGGCCCATGCCGTCCTCCGCATCCGCAGGCCCCCGGCCACCACCAGCGAAGCCAGCAGCATCGCGCCGCCCAGCGGGGCCCACGCGTACAGGATGCCGCCCGGCCCCGTGCGCACCGCACGGTCCGAAGCGGGCTCCACCGTCACCTCGACCAGCTGCCCCTTCTCCGGGGCCGCCGCCTCCGCGAGCACGACCTTCGCCCGCCGCTCACCGTCCCCGCCCGTCGGCACGTACGGGCCCCAGCAGCGCTCCTCGCCGCACGACGCGACCGTCATCGTGCCGCGCTCCTTCGCCTGCACCAGCATCGCGTACTGCGCCGTACCCCACGACGTCCACGCACCGGCCACCAGCAACAGCAACGCGAGCAGCGTCATCAGCAGATTCTTCAAGACGAGCAGCAGCCCGAAGGCACTCTCACCCGCTCGCTTGGTACGGCTGCGCTTCTTGGAACCTGTCGTACCTGTCCTGGACATGGCGGCGATCCTTGGCCATCGCGGTATGCCCGGTCAACTCGATCAGAACGCTTCGTCAGGCGTCGTCCCGCGCTGTCCCGCTCAGGAGTTGTAGGCGGATTGCGCCCGTTCCAACCCCTCTGTGACCAGCGCCTCCACCGCGTCCGCCGCCCGGTCGACGAAGTAGTCCAGCTCCTTGCGCTCCGCCGCGGAGAAGTCCTTCAGCACGAAGTCCGCCACCTGCATCCGCCCCGGCGGCCGCCCGATCCCGAACCGCACCCGGTGGTACTCGGCGCCCAGCGACTTCGTCATCGACTTCAGCCCGTTGTGACCGTTGTCCCCGCCGCCCAGCTTCAGCCGCAGCGCCCCGTAATCGATGTCCAGTTCGTCGTGGATCGCCACGATGCGCTCCACGGGCACCTTGTAGAAGTCCCGCAGCGCCGTCACCGGACCGCCCGACAGGTTCATGTACGACGACGGCTTCGCCACCACCACCCGCCGGCTGCCCGGCCCCGGGGGACCGATCCGGCCCTCCACGACCTGCGCCCTGGCCTTGTGCGCCTTGAACCGGCCGCCCATCCGCTCCGCCAGCAGATCGGCCACCATGAACCCCACGTTGTGACGGTTGGCGGCGTACTCGGGACCGGGATTCCCCAGCCCCACCACCAGCCACGGGCTCGCCGCGTCCTCACTCACCGCTGCACTCCTGCACGTAAGAAACAGTACGTAAAAAGACCGCCGCCCCGCTCGCAACGAACGGGACGGCGGCGGAAAAACCGATGACGGTGACCGCCCGGGGGCGACCGTCAGAGGTGGTCCGGGGCTCAGCCCTCGGCGCCCTCCTCGGCCTCGCCCTCGCCCTCGGCGGGGGCCTCGGCCTGCGCGGCCACGACCTGCAGGACGACCGCGTCGTCCTCGACGTCCAGGGAGACACCGGCGGGCAGCTTGATGTCCTTGGCGAGCACCGACTGACCGGCGTCCAGGCCCGAGATGTCGGCGGTGACCGACTCGGGGATGTGGGTGGCCTCGGCCTCGACCGGGAGGGAGTTCAGCACGTGCTCGAGCAGGTTGCCGCCCGGGGCCAGCTCGCCCTCGGTGTGGATCGGCAGCTCGACGGAGACCTTCTCGCCCTGGCGGACCAGCAGCAGGTCGACGTGCTCGATGATGCCGAGGCGGATGGTGGCGCGCTGCACGGCCTTCGGGATCACCAGCTCGCGCTTGCCCTCGATGTCCAGGCTGATCAGGACGTTCGAGTTCTTGAGCGCCATCAGGGTGTCGTGGTGCGGCAGGGCCACGTGGCGCGGCTCCGAGCCGTGACCGTAAATGACCGCGGGAACCTTGTCCTCGCGACGCAGACGGCGGGCGCTGCCCTTGCCGAACTCGGTACGCAGCTCGGCGGAAATCTTGACCTCGGCCATGATGCACTCCTCGTAGTACTTCTCAATGGATCTGACGGCCGTCACCCGGCCCACGACAGACCTGCTACGAAGAGCGCGTCGATAACGGACAGCCGTACGTACGAGTACGGCCTCCCTCGCCGAGCAACTCGGTGAGTCTACCCGGCGGGGAGGCCGCCTCGAAAATCGATCTTCAGCGCCCTCCGGGCGCGGGTGATCTTCAGCGCCTTACAGGCGCGGGATCTGGGGAAGCTCCCGATCGGAGCCCCGGCTAAGCAGGGAATCAGCTCACTGCTCCTCGAACAGGCTCGTCACCGAGCCGTCCTCGAAGACCTCGCGGATCGCACGCGCGATCGTCGGGGCCATCGACAGCACCGTGATCTTGTCGAGCTCCAGCTCGCCCGGGGTCGGCAGCGTGTTCGTGAACACGAACTCGCTCACCTTGGAGTTCTTCAGGCGGTCGGCCGCCGGGCCGGACAGGATGCCGTGCGTGGCGGTGACGATGACGTCCGCCGCACCGTTCGCGAACAGCGCGTCGGCAGCGGCGCAGATCGTGCCGCCGGTGTCCACCATGTCGTCGACCAGGACGCA
The DNA here is from genome assembly GCF_044544685.1 of Streptomyces sp. NPDC053542. Taxonomy (NCBI): domain Bacteria; kingdom Bacillati; phylum Actinomycetota; class Actinomycetes; order Kitasatosporales; family Streptomycetaceae; genus Streptomyces; species Streptomyces sp. NPDC053542. Next base: position 155,196 of record NZ_JBITXL010000006.1, on the reverse strand, counting down.
GACGCGGTCCTTCACGTCACCGACGACCTCGTGGACGGTGACCTGGTTCGCCACGTCCTTGTCGCGCCGCTTGTGCACGATGGCGAGGGGCGCGTCCAGCCGGTCGCACCAGCGGTCGGCGACGCGCACGCGGCCGGCGTCGGGGGAGACGACGGTCAGCTTGTTGCGGTCGACCTTCGCGCCCACGTAGTCCGCGAGGACCGGCAGCGCGAACAGGTGGTCCACCGGGCCGTCGAAGAAGCCCTGGATCTGGTCGGTGTGCAGGTCCACCGTGACGATGCGGTCCGCACCCGCCGTCTTCAGCAGATCCGCCACCAGGCGGGCCGAGATGGGCTCACGGCCGCGGTGCTTCTTGTCCTGACGGGCGTACCCGTAGGAGGGGATGACCACGGTGATGCTCCGCGCCGAGGCGCGCTTGAGAGCATCGATCATGATCAGCTGCTCCATGATCCACTTATTGATGGGAGCCGTGTGGCTCTGCATCAAGAAGCAGTCCGCACCACGTGCCGACTCCTGGTAGCGGACGTAGATCTCACCGTTCGCGAAGTCGAACGCCTTCGTCGGGACCAGGCCGACACCCAGCTGGTGAGCAACCTCCTCCGCCAGCTCGGGGTGGGCGCGGCCGGAGAAGAGCATCAGCTTCTTCTCGCCGGTCGTCTTGATCCCGGTCACAGCAAATCTCCTTGCCAAGCTCTCAAACATGAGGGCGCCTTGCCTGCGCCGACCACGTTGCGTGCGCTTATCACGGTACGCCCCGCACGGCGCACCCGTTGCCCGGTCACTGCTCGCCCTCGTCCTTCTGACGAGCAGCCGAAGCGGCCTGCGCGGCGGCGCTTCCCGGTCGCTTGCGAGCGACCCAGCCCTCGATATTCCGCTGCTGACCACGCGCGACAGCCAGCGAACCCGGGGGCACATCCTTGGTGATCACGGAGCCGGCCGCGGTGTACGCGCCGTCCCCGACCGTGACAGGAGCCACAAACATGTTGTCCGACCCCGTCTTGCAGTGAGACCCCACCGTCGTGTGGTGCTTCGCCTCACCGTCGTAGTTCACAAAGACGCTCGCAGCACCGATGTTGGTGTACTCGCCAATCGTCGCATCCCCCACGTAGGAGAGATGCGGCACCTTCGTGCCCTCACCGATCGAAGCGTTCTTCATCTCGACGTACGTGCCGGCCTTCGACTTCGGGCCCAGCTGCGTACCCGGCCGCAGATACGCGTACGGACCCACGCTCGCCCCCGGCCCGACCTTCGCGCCGTCGGACACCGTGAAAGACACCACAGCGCCCTCGCCGACCACCGTGTCCGCCAGCCGCGACTGCGGTCCCACCTCGGCGAACGACGCCACATGCGTGCTGCCCAGCAGCTGCGTGCCCGGCTGCACCACCGCGTCCGGCTCGAACGTCACCGTCGCGTCCACCCACGTCGTCGCCGGGTCCACGACGGTCACACCGCTCAGCATCGCGGCTTCCAGCAGCCGGTCGTTCAGCAGCCGGCGCGCCTCCGCCAGCTGCACGCGGTTGTTGATGCCCAGGATCTCCCGGTGGTCGCCGGCGACGGCCGCACCCACCCGGTGCCCGGCCTCCCGCACGATCCCCAGCACGTCCGTGAGGTACTCCTCACCCTGGCTGTTGTCCGTCCGCACCTTGCCCAGCGCCTCGATCAGCAGCCGCGCGTCGAACGCGAACACGCCGCTGTTGATCTCCCGGATCGCGCGCTGCGCGTCGCTCGCGTCCTTGTGCTCCACGATCGCGGTGACGGCCCCCGTGGCCTCGTCCCGCACGATCCGGCCGTACCCGGTCGCGTCCGGCACCTCGGCCGACAGCACGGTGACGGCGTTGCCCTCGGCGGCGTGCGTCTCGGCCAGCTTCTTGAGGGTCTCCCCGGTCAGCAGCGGCGTGTCGCCGCACACGACGACCACGGTGCCGTCCAGCTCCACGCCGGGGGCGCCGGCCTCACCGGAACCACCGGTGGTCAGCTCCTCCAGCCCCATCCGGACGGCGTGCCCGGTGCCGTTCTGCTCGTGCTGCACCGCCGTGCGGACGCCCGCGTCGATCTCGGCGAGGTGCGCGGTCACCTGCTCACGGGCATGGCCCACGACCACGACGAGGTGCTCGGGGTCCAGCTCACGGGAGGCGGCGACGACGTGGCCGACGAGGGAGCGGCCGCAGATCGCGTGCAGGACCTTCGGGGTCGCCGACTTCATGCGGGTGCCCTCACCCGCTGCGAGAACGACGACGGCTGCCGGGCGGTTGGCGCTCACGGGGATGCCCTTCGGCTTCTTGGCTACTTCGGGTGGTGGACACCCGAAGGATACCGGTGCGTATTGCAGCCGAAACGCGGACGGGTCCCGACGTGTACGCCGGAACCCGAACTGAGCAGTTGTGCGGTATGGCTCCCCTGCCAGGACTCGAACCCGGACATAAGGCACCAAAAGCCTCAGTGCTGCCAATTACACCACAGGGGATGGCAAACGGGGTCAAGACGGACATTCACCCGGGTGATCCCGTTCAGCACCCAACACTATGCCGCACCACCCGCCTTCGATGCGACGGTACGGGTCGGCGCCTTGTTCGAAGCCGCAGGTACCGGTCCGTAACGGACGGGCCGCGGCGTGGTGGGCGTGGCCGGAAATCGAGGGCGGGCGCCCGTAGGGTGGGCGGTATGACCGCGACGGGGGTAAGGGACGCCGGGGGCATCAGGGGTGCGCCGGGTGGCGGGCCGTGGTGGTGGGAGCACCGCCGCAGCGCCGTGTTGGACGTGTGTCTGGCGCTCGCCTCGACGGTGGAGTGCGTGCTGGAGGGGGTGCAGTTCGCGCAGGAGTCCCGGCTGCCGGAGGCGGTGGGGATCGTCCTCGGTCTGCTGGTCGGCCCGGTGCTGCTGCTGCGGCGCAAGTGGCCGATTGTCGTCGTCCTGGTGTCGATCGCGGTGACCCCGGCGGAGCTGGGCGCGCTGCTGGGGATCGTGGGCCTGTACACGCTGGCGGCGTCGGACGTGCCGCGGCGGTTCACGGTGCTGCTCGCGGGGATGTCCGTCATCGGCACGCTGATCGTCACGATCTTGAAGATGCAGCAGGACGTGGCGTCGCAGGAGGACTTCAACCCGCCGTGGTGGTTCGTCCCGCTGGTGTCGGTGGCGCTGGGCCTGGTGCTGACGGCGCCGCCGGTGCTGCTGGGGCTGTACGTGGGGGCGCGGCGGCGGCTGGTGGAGAGCCTGCGGGAGCGCAACGACGGCCTGGAGCGGGAGCTGATGCTGCTCGCCGAGCGCGCGGAGGAGCGTGCGGAGTGGGCGCGCAACGAGGAGCGCACGCGGATCGCGCGGGAGATGCACGACGTGGTGGCGCACCGGGTGAGCCTGATGGTGGTGCACGCGGCGGCATTGCAGGCGGTGGCGCTGAAGGACCCGGAGAAGGCGGCGCGGAACGCGGGCCTGGTGGGGGACATGGGCCGGCAGGCGCTGACGGAGCTGCGGGAGATGCTGGGGGTGCTGCGCACGGGCGAGGGTTCGGGGGCGTCGGCGCGGGTGTCGGACGAGCCGGAGCGGCTGGTGGCGGTGGCGTCGAAGGTGTCCAAGGTGGCGCGGGTGCCGGAGTCGGCCGAGTCCCCGAACAGGGGTGCCGCGGCAGGGGGCGTACTGGCGGACGTGGCGGGGCTGGTGGATCAGTCGCGCGCCGCGGGCACGGTGGTGGAACTGTCCGTGGAGGGAGAGGCCCGGCCGTATGGGCCGGGGGTCGAGCAGACCGCGTTCCGGGTGGTGCAGGAAGCGCTGACGAACGTGCACAAGCACGCGCCGGGGGCGCGGGTGCGGGTGCGGCTGGCGCACCGTGACGGGGAGGTCGCGGTGCAGGTGGAGAACGGCCCGTCGGAGCGCGGCGCGGCGGACGCGGGGCTGCCGAGCGGGGGGAACGGCCTGGTGGGGATGCGGGAGCGGGTGACCGGGCTCGGCGGGGTGTTCGTCTCGGGCGCGACGGAGACGGGCGGCTTCCGGGTGTCGGCGGTGCTGCCGGCGGGCGCGGGCGGGGAGTGACGACGCGGTCGTACCCGGTCCCGCCCGCGGGCTCGGCCCGGTGCGGGCCCGGTCAGTCCGCCGCCACCGTCAGGCGGGTCGGCCGGGTGCCCAGTACGAGTGTGGCGAACGCCTGGTCGATGTCGCGGCCCAGGTACCAGTCGCCGGTGTGGTCGAGGCTGTAGACGCGGCCTTCGGCGTCGATGGCGAGGGTGGCCTGGCTGTCGGCCTCGCGGCCGAGCGGTGCGACCTGGGTGTCCAGGGCGCGACCGAGGTCGCCGAGGGTGCGGGCGAGATGGATGCCGTACAGCGGGTCGATCTCGAACGGCGTGGGGGCGATGTGCCGGCCGGGCCCGGGTGCGCTGATGCGCAGGGTGCCGAATTCGGCCCAGGCTTCGACGGCGGCGGGGAAGACGGTGTGCCGGTGGCCGCCGGGGGAGGCGTACTCGCGGAGCGCGTCGGCCCAGTGTTCGGCCTGCTTGATGTCCCAGTGGCCGGGCTGCCAGCCGGCTTCCTGCAGGGCTGCGTCGACGGCGACGGGGAAGCGGGTGGTGGCGCCGGCGGCGCGGTCGTACGCGGTGGTGGGTGGGGTCATGGTGCGGTTCAGCTCCCTGCCGCGGAGAGGCCGACGGGCATGACGCCGAAGAAGGCCAGGAGTGCGTCGCAGGAGCGGCAGGGCGCGGCGTAGTGGCCGTGCTGGGGGTCGCCGTCCTCGCGGATGTGGCGGGCGGTGAGTTTGGAGTGCTTGAGGGAGCGGCGGGCTTCGCCGTTGGTGAGCGGTTTCTTGGACTGGCGTTTGGAGCGGCCCGCTTCGACGGCGGTGAGGTGCCGGGAGAGCAGGACGGCTTCGGGGCAGCGGCCCGTGAAGCGCTCGCGCTGTGCGGTGTTCAGGGTGTCGAGGAAGTCCTGGACGAGCGGGTGGAGCGCGGGGGGCTGTTCGGACTTGCTCGCGGTGCAGGTGAGGGTTTCGCCGCGGACGGAGAGGGCGGCGGCGACGGTGGGGAGGATGCCGTCGCGGCGGTGCCGGAGCGTGGGCGGCCCGTCGGTGTCGGCGGTGGCGCTCCAGCCGATCCGGGGGTCGCCGGCGGGGTGCGCGGACGACGGCGCGGTGCCCTGGCCGGCGCTCCCCGCGCCGGTGCCGTTGGCGGTCCGTGCGGCGGACTGTGCGGTGGTGCTCATGCGGTGCTTTCCCTCCCTGCATCCCCCCGTCTGCGGGGGTCAGCCTGCCAAACGCGCTGGGTGTTGCGGAAGTCGGGCATGCCCTGCGGGTGTCACGGGTCTGTGCCGGTCCTTGTCACCGGTCCGTGACAGTCGACCGGTCGGGGGTGTCGTGGCACAGATGTACGAGGGTGTGGTGGTGCGGGTGGGACGTCCCGAAAAGCCGCTCGACGCGCGGCCGGAGGGTGGCCGGTGGACGGCCTGTGGGCGCGGGCGCGGGCGGGTGCGGTGGTTGCCGTACCGCTTAGGCTGTGCGGCAGTAGCCAGTTCCAGCCAGGGGGCAACCGCCATGACGACAGGTCGGCTCGGGCAGAGCGCCGCGCCACCGAACACGGCCTACGCCGGGCAGGTCGTGCATTTCCCGGACCCGGTCCGGGCCGCGCGCTTTCCGAGAGGCGTACGGGTGGACGGTTCGGGTTTTCCGGACTTTTCCCCGTACGCGCGGGCGGCGGCGGAGATCGCCGAGCCGCCGGAGGGCTTCGGGGTCGACGAGCTGCGGCTGACGGACTTCGTGTCGGCCAACGCCGCCCTGCACGCGGCGGGCCACGAGCTGTGGGAGGACGTGCCCTCGGTGGCGACGCCGCACGGCTGGACGTGGCACCACGTGGCGGGGACCCGGCGCATGGAGCTGGTGCCGGTCGAGGTGAAGGCGCTGCTGCGGCACCACGGCGGGCTGGCGACGGCGGCGGTGGACCACGAGAAGCGCGGCACGCGGCCGTTGCAGGAGACGCGCCCTGCGCACTTCGGGCTGCCGCACCGTGACGTGTCGGTGCCGGAGGACGCGGTACTGCAGGCCGAGGAGGCGCTGGGGTACCGGCTGCCGGGCGCGTACCGGGCGTTCCTGAAGGCGGCGGGCGGCTGCGCGCCGGTGGGCGCGGCGCTCGACCCGGAGCTGGGGCTGCTGGTGGACCAGCCGTTCTTCACGGTGCGGGACGACGCGGCCGTGAACGACCTGGTGTACGTGAACAAGTGTCTGCGGGACCACTTCACGAAGGACTACCTGGGCGTCGGCTTCGTCCAGGGCGGTGTGATCGCGGTGAAGGTACGGGGGGACGCGGCCGGGTCGGTGTGGTTCTGCGCGTACGACGACGCGCGCGACCGGGACGGCTGGTCGGTCCAGGAGCGGGTGGAGCGGCTGCTGTTGCCGTGCGGCGGGGACTTCGACGAGTTCCTGGAGCGGCTCGCGGGCAATCCGCCGGAGCTTACGACCGTGGCCAACCTGATGGTGGACGGTGGCTTCGCGTGCGCCGTTCCGGTGGAGGGGTGAGCGCGATGGTGACGTTCGCGCAGGCGCAGGAGCGCGCGGAGCGCTGGGTCAACGGCGAGGTGCCGGCGTACCAGCAGCGTGAGGTGCGGGTACGGGAGTTCGGGCTGGGCTTTGTGGCCTGGGCGGAGGACCGCGAGGGCGGGCCGGCGGTCGGCGGCGGCCGGCAGCGGATGGTGATCGCCCGGGACAGCGGGGAGACGACGCTGTGGCCGGGGCTGCCGGTGGGCGAGGTGATCCGGCGGTACGAGGAGGAGTACGGCGTGGTGCCGGAGGCGGCGCCCGCGCCTGAGGTGCCGCGGCAGCGGATCGATCTGGAGCAGACCTCGTTCCTGCTGACGCCGCCGGAGTGGCTGCAGGAGGCGGCGGACGCGGCCGGCATTCCGGACCGGGCTTCGGGGGCACAGGCTCCCGATGAGCAGCCGTCCGCTGTGCCCGCCGCTGCCGTGCCCGCCTCTGCCGCCGCGCCGGAGCCGCAGCCGGAGCCGGAGGAGACGCCGGAGCCGGAGCCCGAGGAGAAGCGGCCGGAGGAGAAGAAGGACACCGGCGCATCCGTTTCGACCGCGGCCCCCTCCTGGGAGGGCACGGACATCACCGTGGACGACGACGGTGACGACCGGTCCGTGGGGCTGCCGGCGACCGTGTTCGCGCCGCCGCTGAGCTTCGACGAGGACGCGGAGCAGGGTTCGGTGCGCCCGGACGCCAAGACCGAGCTGCTCCAGGGGGGCAGCCGGCTGCCGGCCACGGCGGTCGCGCCGGCCGTCGAGGAACCGGCCGCCGGTCCGCCTTCGGGCGCCGCGGCTCCGGCCGCTGCCGCGCCCGGTCTGTCGGACCTGCCGCCGCCGTCCGGCCCGCCCGTCACGCATCTGCCGCCGCCCCCGGGTGCCGCCGGTACGCCGCCCGCGGCACCCGGTACGCCCGCGGAGCCCGGTCCGCCGCCCGCGGCACCCAGTACGCCCGCGCCGTCCGGTGCCCCGGGGAGCGGCGGTTACGTACCGACGCAGATGATCTCCCAGCTGGACTCGGACACTGCCGCCCCGTCCGGCATCCCGGCCGCGGCCGAGGGCGCGCCGCCCCCGCCGCCCGGCCCCCCGGCAGCACCCGGTGCGCCGGGTACTCCCGGCACTCCCGGCACTCCCGCCGGTGGCGTGCACGCGGCCGCCACGATGCTGGCCGACGGCTCGTCGCTGCCCGGCAACGCCGGTGCGGCGAAGAGCGGTGGCGACGGGCCGCCGCCCCCGTCCCCGCCCGGTGTGCCCGGCGCCGCGGGCCCCGCTGCGCCTCCGCCGCCGCCAGGCCCCCCGGCCACCCCGCCGCCGGGAGCCCCCGGCGCTCCCGGTGGCGGCGTGCACGCCGCGGCGACGATGCTCGCGGGCCCCGGTACGCCGCCGCCCGCGGGCCCTGGTGCGCCGCCTCCGGCTGCCCCCAGTGCGCAGCCGCCTGCTGCCCCCGGTGCGCAGCCTCCCCCCGGCCCCGGTATGCCGCCGCCCGCCGCTCCTATGGGGCAGCCCGGCGCCCCGGGCGGGGCGCCGCAGGCATACGGCTCTCCGCAGGCGCCGCCGACCGGTCAGCCGACCGTCGGCCCCGGCTACATGGCCGTACTGCGGTACCGCGCGCCCGACGGCTCCGAGCAGCAGATCATCCGGCGCTCGGCGCCCGGCACGCCGCATCCCGAGTGGCAGATCCTGCACGAGCTGCGCGGGCTCAACGTGCCGCCGCAGCAGGTGCTGGAGCTCCACACCGAGCTGGAGTCCTGCGATCTGCCGGGCGGTTACTGCGCCCGGATGATCCGCGAGACCTGGCCGCAGGTGCGGATCAGCCACACCGCCGCGTACGGTCACGACCACGCCTCGCGGCAGCAGGGCGTACGGCATCTGGTGGAGCATCAGGGCGAGCTGCACCAGGTGGCGGACGGGCCGGCCCGTCCGGCGCCGGTGCGCGTGCCGCTGCCGCACCCGTCGCAGATCCAGCTCGCGCCGCCGGCCCCGCCGCAGGCGATCGGGCAGGAGCTGGAGCAGGCGTTCGGGCCGCAGGGCGTCTTCCGCTTCGACCAGCGCGCGGTCTCCCGGCAGGGCGTGCCCGACGTGGTGGGCCAGACCCTGGTCTGGGCCGGTGTACCGGTCGATTTCGGCCCGTTCTTCTGGGGCCAGGCGCAGCCGGGCCGCCCGGTGCCGACGCTGGCGGAGCTGGCCCAGGAGCGCGGTGTGCAGCCGGCTCCCGACGCGGGCTCGTACCTGGTCATGGGCTCGGACTTCGGCCGTCAGCTGTGCGTGCAGTACGGCACGGCGCACATCGTGGCGGTGCCGCTGGAGGCCGGCCCCGGTGGGCAGGCGGCGACGCCGCAGTTCGTGAACACCGGGCTGCCGGAGTTCGTGCGCTGCATGGCCATGCTGGGCCGGATGTGGCGGCTGCGGTACGGGCTGAACCCGGAGCAGGCGGGCCGCTGGACCACCGACTTCCAGGTGCAGCTGGCGGCGCTGGACCCGGCGGCGCTCGGCTCCCCGGAAAACTGGTGGTCGGTCCTGCTGGAGCAGATGTGGGACGGCCTGCTGTAGCGGCCTGCGGCAGCCGTGGGGCGGCCGCGCTGAGCGCGGTGTCGCCCGTACGGCCCTGACGGTGTGTCATACGTGGCGCTCGACCTGCGGAACGGGTCGGGCGCCACGATCATGCCGGTATGGCCCCACCGTCCCCGTCCTCCCCACCGTCCCCGCCGCAGCCGAGTTCGACGGCGCTGTACCGCGCGGGGCGCGGCCGGGGCCGCCGCGGGTGGTCCTGGCCGCGCCGGATCGCGCTGCTGGTGACCGTGCTGGTGCTGCTGGCCCTGGCGCTGGCGGCCGCGCTGTTCTTCTGGGCGGGCGGACAGCTGCGCCAGATGGACGCACTGAGCGGCTATCCGGGCCGGCCGGCCGCGGGCAAGGGCACGAACTGGCTCCTGGTGGGCTCCGACAGCCGGCGCGATCTGACCCCTCGCCAGCAGCAGGAGCTGCATGTGGGCCATGAGGCGGTGCGCAACACCGATACGGTGATGCTGCTGCACTACGGGGACAGCGGCCCGTCTCTGGTGAGCCTGCCGCGGGACAGTTACGTCGCGGTGCCGGGACACGGCAAGAACAAGATCAACGCGGCGTACGGCCTGGGCGGCGCGAAACTCCTCTCGCGCACCGTCGAACAGGCGACGGGCCTGCGCGTGGACCACTACGCCGAGGTCGACTTCCTCGGCCTGGTACGTGTGGTGGACGCGCTCGGCGGGGTACGGCTGTGCCTGGACGCGCCGTTGAAGGACGAGAAGTCCGGCGCCGACTTCCCGGCGGGCTGCTCGCACATGAACGGCGCGCGGGCGCTGGCGTACGTACGGGCCCGTTACAGCGACCCGAAGGGCGACCTGGGACGGGTGCAGCGGCAGCGGGCGCTCATCAGCGCGGTGTCGGAGCGGATGCTCGGCCCCGCGACGCTGCTGAACCCGTTCCGGACGGTGCCGGCGCTGGACGCGGCGCTGGCGGCGCTGCGCGTGGACGGCCGGACCGGCGTGGTGGATCTGACGCAGATGGGACTGTCGATGAAACAGGTGGCGAAGGGCTCGGGGACGGCCACGACGGTGCCGGTCACCGGCCCGGGAACGGCGGTCGCCGGCGCGGGCGACGTGCTCGTGTGGGACGCGGAGCGGGCGCGGCGGCTGTTCCGTGCCCTGCGTACCGACGAGCCGATTCCGACTTCTGCGGAAAAGTAACGCATCCTTGGGCAGTGATAGGTGCGGAGTGTCGCGTTATGGGCGCTTCGGAACAATCAACAAAGATGTGCGCCGGACCACGTCACTGTCGGAGAGGGGCTTTGAGGGATGAGTGCATCGGTGTCGCCTCACGGATTCGAGGTCGTACGAGGGCGTGGTTACCGTCCGGCGGACGTGGACCGCAGAGTCGAAGGGCTCTCCCTGGACCGCGACTCCTGCTGGGAACGGGCGGCCCGCCTCACCGTGCTGGCCAACGAGATGACCGCGGAGCTGGAGCGGCTGCGCGAGTACCTCGCCCATATGCCGCCCCAGACGTACGAATCCCTGGGCGAGCAGGCCCGGCTGATCCTGACCACGGTCGAGTCCGAGGCGGAGCGGCTGCGCACCGAGGCCGCGGCGGACGCCGAGCGGCTGCGGGAGGAGGCGGCGGACTACGGGCGGGAGCAGGGCGACGCCGCCGACGCGTACGCGCTGAAGCTCTGTCAGGACGCCGAGGACGCCGCCGTACGCATGGAGGAGGCGGCGGAGGCCGAGGCGCGGACGATGGTCGAGGAGGCCGCCAGGGCCGCCGAGGAGGCGCGCCAGGAGGCGGAGGAGGGGCTCCGCGAGATGCGCCGGCGCACCGCGGAGGTCCTGGAGGACCAGGAGAAGAGCCTGGCCGAGCAGTGGACGGCGGCGGAGCAGGAGCTGGCCGACCGCGAGCTGGCCATACAGCAGCGGATCGCGGAGATGGAGGAGCGCGGCGAGGCGCGCATCGTGGAGGTGCAGCGCCACTACGCCAGGATGGAGGAGTCCGCGCGGCACATCGACGAGGAGGCCGCGGACCGTGCCTCCGAACTGATCGCGGAGGCCGAGGCGGAGGCGGCCCGCGTCGAGCGCGCCACGGAGCGCGTCCTGCGCGAGCACGAGGAGCGCCGCGAGGAGCTGCGCTCCCACATGGCCCACGTACGCAGCAGCCTGGCCACCCTCATGGGCAAGGACCCGGACGCGACCGACCAGGAACACGAGTACGAGCAGGAGCGGGAGCAGGCGTACGAGAAGCAGTACGGGCAGGAGTACGCACAGGAGCCTGACGCCGGACACGTGTACGACGTGAAGGCGGAGGACGGGGAAGGCGTACGGGGGCACACGGAGGCGCGCTACGAAGAGGCGCCTGCCCCAGAGGCCGCGCCCGCCTCTGAAGCTGTGCCTGTCCCTGAAGCGGTGCCCGCCCCTGAAGCTGTGCCCGTCTCCGAAGCCGTGCCTGTCCCCGAAGAGGCCCCCGCCAAGCGTGGTGTGGACCCCGATGAGGAGGACACGCTCGAAACCAAGCTGCCGCGTACGGAGGGCTGAGCCGCCCGCCTCAGCCCTTCTCGGCGGGAGCGGGCCCGGCCTCGCCCTCGCCCCGCGCGTCCGCGTGGACGGGGAAGCGGCGCGGCGCGAAGAGCAGCGCGGCCAGGGCGAGCAGCCCGGCCACGGCGGCGCCGTAGTAGACGTGCTCGACCGTGGCGTCCACGGCGCGCCGCAGGTAGTCGGCGGCCTGCTCGGAGAGCGTGCCCGCGTGTTCCAGCGCGCGGGAGACGGCGTCCAGGTCGTCCGGCAGGCCGGCACGGATGCCGGCGGGCGCGTCGGCCAGCCGCCCGGCCAGGGTGGCGTTGGCGACGGCCCCGAAGAGCGCGGCCCCGACGGACTGGCCGACCTGGCGGCAGAACAGGATCGAGGCGGTGGCCGTACCCCGTTCGGCGTACCCGACGGAGGACTGCACTCCGATGATCAGCGGCAGCTGGAACAGCCCGAGAGCGGCGCCCAGCGCGAGCATGAGCAGCGCCGGCTGCCACGCCGCACCGGGGTAGGGCAGCTGCGGGAAGGCCAGCAGCACCAGCGTGGCGGCACCGATGCCGAGGAGCGCGCAGCCCCGGATGCCGACGCGGTTGTAGACGTGGCTGCTGAGCGCGGCCGCCACCGGCCAGCTCATGGTCATGGTGGACAGTACGAACCCGGCCGCGATCGGGCCGAGGCCCAGTACGGCCTGGGCGTAGGTGGGCAGGAAGACGGTCGGGGCGACCATCAGGAGCCCGAGGGCGCCGAGCGCGAGGTTGACGGTGGAGATGGTGCGGCGGCGCCAGACCCAGCCGGGGATGATCGGTTCGGCGGCGCGGCGCTCGATCAGTACGGTGGCGGCCGCGCACACGGCGCTGCCGCCCAGCAGGAGCAGCGAGGGCGCGGACAGCCAGGGCCAGGCGACGCCGCCCTGGACGAGCGCGGTCAGCAGCAGCCCGCCGCAGGCGAAGATGGCCAGCGCGCCGGGCCAGTCGATGACCGGGCGCTCGGCACGGGAGCGGTGCGCCGGGTCTTCAAAGAAGTGGCGCAGGACGAGCCAGAGGGCGAGCGCGCCGACCGGCAGGTTGACGAGGAAGATCCAGCGCCAGTCCGCGTACGCCGCGAGCAGGCCGCCGAGCGCGGGCCCGGCCACGGAGGAGGTGGCCCAGACGGTGGAGAGCTTCGCCTGTATGCGCGGCCGCTCCTTCATGGGGTACAGGTCGGCGGCGATGGTCTGCACGGTGCCCTGGAGGGCGCCGCCGCCGAGTCCCTGCAGGACGCGGAAGGCGATCAGCGAGGCCATGTTCCAGGCGCCCGCGCACAGCAGCGAGCCGACGAGGAAGATCACGATGCCGGCGACGAGGACGGGCTTGCGGCCGAAGGTGTCGGAGAGCTTGCCGTAGACGGGCAGGGTGACGGTGACGGCCAGCAGGTAGCCGGAGAAGAGCCAGGAGAAGACCGAGAAGCCGCCGAGGTCACCGACGATCTGCGGGACGGCGGTGGCGATGATCGTGGAATCCAGCGCGGCCAGCGCCATGCCGAGCATGAGGGCGGCGACGACGGGGCCGCGGCGGGTGGCCGGAGCCCCGGCGGATGCGGCCCCCGGCGCCTTCGCTGCTTCCGGCGCCGCCGGGGCCTGTGGTGCGGCGCCTGCCGTCCGTTCCGGTTCCGTCCGTCCGCCGGTGCCGCTCACCGTGCCCCCTCCGCCGTCGTTTACGTGTACGCGACACCATTCCACGCGCGGCCGGGACGCGGTACGGGGCTTCTCGCCCGTCGAGACGGCGCCGCGCCGTCGTGGCCGAGCGCGCGGAGAGCCGCGCGACCGGCCACACCGGCGGTGCACCGGTGCGCGCTCCCGGAACCACCCCGTTGACCCCATCCGCCACGCGGCCCGGCGTACGCTGGGAGATCCTGGCCCGCCCGCGGTGCCGGCCGTCGAGCCGCCGCAGGGCGGCACCCGCGTTGTCCGACTCCCTGGGACGGAAGCCTTTTCATGAGCCTGACAGGACTGCTCGACGCCGTCGTACGGGACCCGGCGCTGGCCGAAGCGGTCGAGGCCGCCACCGACGGGCACCGCCCCCACGTGGACCTGGTCGGCCCGCCGGCCGCCCGCCCCTTCGCCGTCGCCGCGCTGGCCCGCGACGCCCAGCGCCCGGTGCTCGCGGTCACCGCGACCGGCCGGGAGGCCGAGGACCTGACCGCCGCGCTGCGCTCGCTGCTCCCCGAGGACAGCGTCGTGGAGTACCCCTCCTGGGAGACCCTGCCGCACGAGCGCCTCTCGCCCCGCTCGGACACCGTCGGCCGCCGCCTCGCCGTGCTGCGCCGGCTCGCCCACCCCAGCAAGGACGACCCGGCGACCGGCCCGGTCTCGGTCGTCGTCGCGCCCGTCCGGTCCGTGCTGCAGCCGCAGGTCAAGGGGCTGGGCGACCTGGAGCCCGTCGCGCTGCGCAGCGGCGAGAGCGCCGACCTCGGCGAGATCGTGGACGGCCTGGCGGCCGCCGCGTACAGCCGGGTGGAACTGGTCGAGAAGCGCGGCGAGTTCGCGGTCCGCGGCGGCATCCTGGACGTCTTCCCGCCCACCGAGGAACACCCCCTGCGGATCGAGTTCTGGGGCGACGACGTCGAGGAGATCCGGTACTTCAAGGTCGCCGACCAGCGCTCCCTGGAGATCGCCGAGCACGGCCTGTGGGCGCCGCCCTGCCGAGAGCTGCTGCTCACCGCCTCCGTACGGGAGCGGGCCGCGGCCCTCGCCGAGCAGCACCCGGAGCTGGGCGAGCTGCTCGGCAAGATCGCCGAGGGCATCGCGGTGGAGGGCATGGAGTCCCTCGCGCCGGTCCTCGTGGACGAGATGGAGCTGCTGCTGGACGTGCTGCCGGCGGGCTCCATGGCGGTGGTCTGCGACCCGGAGCGGGTGCGCACGCGCGCCGCCGACCTGGTCGCCACCAGCCAGGAATTCCTCCAGGCCAGCTGGGCGGCAACGGCCGGCGGCGGGGAGGCCCCCATCGATGTCGGCGCGGCCTCCCTGTGGGGCATCGCGGACGTCCGGGACCGCGCCCGCGAGCTGGGCATGATGTGGTGGTCGGTCTCGCAGTTCGCCGCCGACGAGGCGGGCGAGACGGACGGGGACACCCTCAAGCTGGGCATGCACGCCCCCGAGACGTACAGAGGCGACACCCAGCGCGCCCTCGCCGACACCAAGCAGTGGCTGGCCGACGGCTGGCGCACGGTCTACCTCACCGAGGGCCACGGCCCCGCGGCCCGTACGGTCGAGGTGCTCGGCGGCGAGGGCATCGCGGCGCGTCTGGACCCGGAGCTGACGGAGATCTCCCCGTCCCTCGTGCACGTCTCCTGCGGCTCGATCGACAACGGCTTCGTCGACCCGCAGCTCAAGCTGGCGGTGCTCACCGAGACCGACCTCTCGGGCCAGAAGGCCGCCGGCAAGGACGCCACGCGGATGCCGGCCCGCCGCCGCAAGACCATCGACCCGCTGACCCTCGAAGCGGGCGACTACATCGTGCACGAACAGCACGGCGTGGGCCGGTACATCGAAATGGTGCAGCGCACGGTCCAGGGCGCCACCCGCGAGTACCTCCTCGTCGAGTACGCGCCCGCCAAGCGCGGCCAGCCCGGCGACCGCCTCTACATCCCCACCGACCAGCTGGAGCAGGTCACCAAGTACGTCGGCGGCGAGGCCCCGACGCTGCACCGCCTCGGCGGCGCCGACTGGACGAAGACCAAGGCGCGCGCCAAGAAGGCCGTCAAGGAGATCGCGGCCGACCTGATCAAGCTGTACTCGGCCCGGATGGCGGCGCCCGGCCACACGTTCGGCCCGGACACCCCCTGGCAGCGCGAGCTGGAGGACGCGTTCCCGTACGCGGAGACGCCCGACCAGCTCACCACCATCGCCGAGGTCAAGGAGGACATGGAGAAGTCGGTCCCGATGGACCGGCTGATCTGCGGCGACGTCGGCTACGGCAAGACCGAGATCGCGGTGCGCGCCGCCTTCAAGGCGGTCCAGGACGGCAAGCAGGTCGCCGTGCTGGTCCCGACGACGCTCCTCGTGCAGCAGCACTTCGGCACCTTCACGGAGCGCTACGGCCAGTTCCCCGTCAACGTCCGCGCCCTCTCCCGCTTCCAGACGGAGACCGAGTCCAAGGCCACCCTGGAGGGCCTCAAGGACGGCTCGGTCGACATCGTCATCGGCACCCACCGGCTGTTCTCCTCCGAGACCAAGTTCAAGGACCTGGGCCTGGTCATCGTCGACGAGGAGCAGCGCTTCGGCGTCGAGCACAAGGAGCAGCTGAAGAAGCTCCGCGCCAACGTGGACGTGCTGACGATGTCCGCGACGCCCATCCCCCGCACCCTGGAGATGGCGGTGACCGGCATCCGCGAGATGTCGACCATCACCACCCCGCCCGAGGAGCGGCACCCGGTCCTCACCTTCGTCGGGCCGTACGAGGAGAAGCAGATCGGCGCCGCCATCCGCCGCGAACTGCTCCGCGAGGGCCAGGTCTTCTACATCCACAACCGTGTGGAGTCCATCGACCGGGCCGCGGCCCGCCTCCGCGAGATCGTCCCCGAGGCGCGCATCGCGACCGCCCACGGCCAGATGTCGGAATCGGCCCTCGAACAGGTCGTGGTCGACTTCTGGGAGAAGAAGTCCGACGTGCTGGTCGCCACGACCATCGTCGAGTCCGGCATCGACATCTCCAACGCCAACACCCTGATCGTTGAACGAGGCGACAATTTCGGCCTCTCCCAGCTCCACCAGCTGCGCGGCCGGGTCGGCCGTGGCCGCGAGCGCGGCTACGCCTACTTCCTCTACCCGCCCGAGAAGCCGCTCACGGAGACCGCGCACGAGCGGCTGGCCACCATCGCCCAGCACACCGAGATGGGCGCCGGCATGTACGTCGCGATGAAGGACCTGGAGATCCGCGGCGCGGGCAACCTCCTCGGCGGCGAGCAGTCGGGCCACATCGCGGGCGTCGGCTTCGACCTGTACGTCCGCATGGTCGGCGAGGCCGTGGCGGACTACCGCGCCTCCCTGGAAGGCGGCGCGGAGGAGGAGCCGCCGCTCGAGGTCAAGATCGAGCTGCCCGTGGACGCGCACGTCCCGCACGACTACGCCCCCGGCGAGCGCCTGCGCCTCCAGGCGTACCGCGCGATCGCCGCCGCCAACACCGAGGAGGACATCGCCTCGGTACGCGAGGAGCTGACCGACCGCTACGGCAAGCTCCCCGAGCCGGTGGAGAACCTCCTGCTGGTCGCGGGCCTGCGGATGCTCGCCCGCGCCTGCGGCGTCACCGACATCACCCTGCAGGGCTCCAACATCCGCTTCGGCCCGGTCGAGCTGCGCGAGTCCCAGGAGCTGCGCCTGAAGCGGCTGTACCCGCGTACGGTCATCAAGCCCGCCACCCACCAGGTCCTGGTGCCCCGCCCCACCACCGGCAAGATCGGCGGCAAGCCGCTGGTCGGCCGTGAACTGCTGGCCTGGGTGGGAGAGTTCCTGACCTCGGTACTGGGGTCGTGACGTCGGTACTGGGGTCGTGACGTCGGCTCTGGGGGCCTGGCGGGGGCCGCGCCTCAGTCCTTCGTGGCGCGTTTGAGGAGGGTGAGGCCGCCGGCCTCGCCGTCCGGTACGTACACCGCGCCGGGATGGCGGTGGCCGGCGTCCGCGAGGGCCTGCGGGGTGGTCCGGCCGTCGCGGAGCTGGACGGCGATGTAGTCGGGGGCGATGCCGCGGGTGTCGCCTATCCAGTACACCGTCGTACGGCCGGTGAGCCGGCTGATGGGCCAGACGTCGGCCTCGACCGTGGCACCGTCGGGGATGCGGCCGAGCAGCGCCTCGGCCTGGCCGACGGAGGGCTCCGTGCGGTAGGTGTCCGCTTCGGTGAGCCGGGCGACGGGCAGCGTCGTGGTCAGCGCGAGGGCAGCGGCGAGCGCGGCGGCCGGGAGGTGCGTGGCGTAACTGCGCAGCCAGGGGCGGCCGCTCGTACGGAACCGGGGCAGCGCGTCGACCAGCGCGAGGAAGACCACCGGCATCAGGACGGCGCTGTAGTGCCAGTCGGTGCCCCAGTAGTGGTCGTCGTGCGAGGCGAAGCGCCAGCCGATGGTCGGCACCGCGGCGAGCAGCAGCGGTGAACGCAGGGCCAGCAGGCCGGTGGTGGGCAGCAGGATCCACAGCATCGTACGGACGGCCGTGTCCACGGGGATGAGCGGTGCCGGGCCGCCGTCGCCGCTGAGCTTGCTCCAGTAGTCGTACGAGCCGGTGCCGTTGAAGGCGGGGATGATCACGGCGAGGGTGAGCGCGGTGGCGGCCAGGCCGAAGAGGGTCAGCGCGACGGCCGCGGGCACCGCGCGCCGGGCCCGGATCAGGACGATCACGCCGATGGCCGCCGCGGTCACCCCCAGGTCCTCCTTGACCAGGACCAGCGGGGCCGCCCAGCACACCGCGGCGGTCCAGCGCCCGCCGATGACCGCCTCCAGCGCGAAGGCGATCATCGGCAGCGCGAACGCGATCTCGTGGAAGTCGAAGTCGACCGCGCGCTGCAGCCCCCAGGACAGCCCGTACGCCATGCCGACGGCGAGCCCCGCACGGCGGCCGAGCAGCCGGGCCGCGCATCGGGTGACGGGCACGGCGGACAGCGCGAAGAGCGCCGCCTGCGCGACGAGCAGGGTCACCGGCGAGGGCAGTAACCGGTAGAGCGGGGCGAGCAGGGCGAGTACCGGACTGAAGTGGTCGCCGAGGATGTTCGCGCCGGGGCCCTTGAGGTCGGCGACGGGTGCCTGGACATGCGCGTAGGACCGGACCACCTGCTCGAATATCCCGAGGTCCCAGGAGATCGTGCCCATGGTGCGGTACCGCTGCACGGACAACGCGGCGAACAGGGCGAAGAGGGCGGCGGCCGTCCAGTACGGATCCAGGCGCGGGGCGCGCAACGCGGCGGCCCGGACAGCGAGGCGGCCCGGCCTCCGTCCGGTACGGCCGGGCGCCGCGGCCGGGGTCCGTGCGCCGGCCTCGTCCGTCGCGGTTGCTTCGGCCGTGTCCATGCGGATCCTTACTCTTCCTCGCTCGCCGAGCGCTGTACTTGCTCTCTCTGCCGTATCGGCGTCTGCCGTATCGGCCTCTGTCGTCTCAGCTTCCGAAAGGTACTCGAAACCATCGAATCGGACGCCCCGTCATACAAGGTGGCCGATGAGACGTACGGTCGCCAGGGGGCGGACACCCGCCCCGACCGCCCGCCCGACCTGGCCGCTTGTCCCGGCCGCACGCCGAACCGAAGACCGCCGTGCCCCCGAAGACCGCCGTGACGCAATCAAAAATCGCCGCGACGCAACCGAAGATTGGATGTCCCCCCTTGATACGGTCACCGCTTCCCGTACGCCGTGCCGCGCTCTCCGTGACGGCCCTGGCCGCGACCCTCGCCCTGGCCGGCTGCAACCCGCTCGGCGGCAGCACTCAAGGAGACGGCAAGCGGAGCCCGGACGTTCCCACGGCGACGGGTGAACCGGGCAGCGCGCTCGCGGCGCTCGGCTCGCTCACGGTCAAGGGCCGGGCCCCGAAGACCGGATACGAGCGGGACCGCTTCGGCACCGCCTGGGCCGACACCGACAGCAACGGCTGCCCGACCCGCGAGGACATCCTCAAGCGCGACCTGACGCAGGTGCAGTACCAGGACGGCCACTGCAAGGTCTCCAGGGGAGAACTGGCGAAGGACCCCTACACCGGACAGCGGGTGATCTTCCGCCGCGGCAGCAGCCTCGTCGACATCGACCACGTCGTGGCCCTGTCGGACGCCTGGCAGAAGGGCGCCCAGCAGTGGCCGGCCGGCAAGCGGATCGCGTTGGCCAACGATCCGCTGAACCTCATCGCGGTCGGCGCCTCCGCCAATCGCCAGAAGAGCGACGGCGACGCGGCCACCTGGCTGCCCGCCAACAAGGGCTACCGCTGCGACTACATCGCCCAGCAGGTCGCGGTGAAGAAGAAGTACGGCCTGTGGGTGACGCGCGCGGAGAAGGCGGCGATGGGGAAGGTGCTGAACACCTGCCCGTCCGAAAAGCTCCCCACCGGCGGCAACCCGACCGAGGCCCCGTCCCGCTTCCACGCCGACTAGCCGGCCAAGGGCCCGCACTTCTTCCGCGCGCACTGGCCGACAGGCCGGGCGGGGCCGGCCGCCGCCGAGCGAAGCGGGCTACCGCGGCGTTCTCCCGGGCGGTGCGGGGGAGAGGCGCGAGCACGGCGGCCGTGCCCGTCAGCCTGGGTGGCTGGCCGGGCACGGCGCCGGTGGTCACTGGGTGGTCAGTGGCAGGTCACAGACCCAGGTCCCACTGGGACGCCTCGTGGTCCAGGCCCGGCGTCACCTCGACGTCGAGGTTCTTCGCCCCCGCCGGGGTGTCGAAGGCGAACTCCACGCTCGCGCTCTTGCCCGGCAGGATCTTCCCGTTGAAGCCCTCGCCGACCGTGCCGTCGAATATCTGCTCCGCGGCCTTGCCGTCCTTGCCCGCGCGCGCCTCGACCAGGGTCAGGGTGCTGTCGAACTTCTCCTTGCCCTTGTTCTGCAGCTGCACCGTGACCTTGTAAGCCTTCTGGCCCTCCTTGTGGCCCACGGCGAACTCGCCGACGTTGTACGCCGATGCCTTGGACACCGTGACGCTCAGGCCGGTGTCGTACTCGGCGGTGTCGCCGGCGTGCAGCGCCTCGCCCGCGGCGTCCTTCGTGTCGCCGCCCGTGTCGGCCGCGTCCTCGCCCTTCGCGTCGCCGCCCTTGGGCTGCGCGGTGGAGGTGTCCAGCGACTTGTTGATCTCGTCGACCGTGTCCTTGACCGCGGTGAAGGTGATGACCGCACCGACCACCGACAGGATCAGGCCGGCGATGCCCAGCAGCACGCCCGCCAGCGCGACCCCCTTATTGGTGGCCTGACCGCGCTTGGCGCGGCCGCGGCCGACCAGGCCGAAGATCAGGGCCAGCAGGCCGAGCGTGCCGGCGAACCAGAACAAGAGCGGTATCAGACCGGACAGGACGCCGATCACGCCGAGCACGAGGGCCGCGATGCCCAGGCCGTTGCGCGCGGCCTGCGGAGCCGGGACGCCCGTCGGAACCGGGGCGCCGGGCGGGAACTGCATCTGCTGGGACATGGCTGTGGGTCCCTTCCGGGAGTCTCGATCGGTTCTGACGAAACGACCTGAAGTAAGAGAGAGGAGAAGAACGAGGAGAAAGCTGAGAAACGTGAAGCTCGTGTCGCGATGGCTCAATAACAGCAGAGGCTGTGAACCGAGTCAACACGGTTCACAGGAAAGAGTTAATTCACGGCGTGAAGGGGTTCGGGGCTGTGTCGTGGGTATGCTCGCTGACACAGGCGACACAGACGCGACGGAGCGATCGGACGGGAGCCAGTCAGGTGCCGGAGAACGCAACACCGGAGACCCCAGCGCAGACCGCGGTGGAAGCCGCGGTCGCGGCGGAGGTGACCGCCGCGGGTATCGCGCGCCTCGCCGGCGTGGGCCGGGCCGCGGTCAGCAACTGGCGCCGCCGGCACGCCGACTTCCCCAGGCCCGTAGGGGGGACGGAGACCAGCCCTTCCTTCGCGCTGACCGCCGTCGAGCAGTGGCTGCGCGACCAGGGCAAGCTCGCCGAAGTGCCGCTGCGCGAGCGGGTGTGGCAGCAGGTCGTGGGCCACCCGGCCGGCGCCGCCACGGCCCTGCGGCACGTCGGAGCCGTCCTCCTCCTCGTCCGCGACCGCCCCGCCGTCTGGCGCGGACTCGCCCGCGCCGACGACGACGCCGAGCTGACCGGTCTGCTGCCGCCCGCGCTCGACGCCGTCCTCACCGCCCGCCTCGGCCCCGCCCACCCCGTCACGGGCCTCACCCGCGAGAGCCTCGCCCCGTCCAGCGCCCTCGTCCGGGCGGCCGCCGAGCTCGCCGAGGACGCGGAAGGCGCTCCGTATGCGTACGAGTTCCTGCTCGGCCGCCATC
Organism: Streptomyces sp. NPDC053542; assembly: GCF_044544685.1. Classification (NCBI taxonomy): domain Bacteria; kingdom Bacillati; phylum Actinomycetota; class Actinomycetes; order Kitasatosporales; family Streptomycetaceae; genus Streptomyces; species Streptomyces sp. NPDC053542. The sequence continues at coordinate 133,714 of NZ_JBITXL010000006.1, read as the reverse complement.
TGGACGCCAACCCCCGGCAATACACCCTCACCCCGCCCGGCCTCGCCGCCCTCATGGCCGAGCTGGCCGGCCCCGCCGCCACCGTCCTGGACCCCGCCGCCGGCACCGGCACCCTGCTCTACCCCGCGCAGGAGCCGGCCCCCGCGCAAGCGCCGCACGCCAAGAACGGACCCCAGGGAGAAAAGGACGGACCCCAGGGAGAAGGGGACGGCCCCGACCCTCAGGCCCGGCCCGGGCCCGCCGAGCTCTACGGCCAGGAGGCCGACGCCGACCTCGCCGCGCTCACCGCCCTGCGCCTGGCCCTGCGTTCGCCGGAGACCCAGGTCCGGATCCAGGCCGCCGACACCCTGCGGGACGACGCCTTCCCCGACCTCGCGGTCGACGCCGTCCTCACCCACCCGCCCTTCAACGAGCGCAACTGGGGCCACGACACCCTGGCCTACGACCCCCGCTGGGAGTACGGCTTCCCGGCCCGTACGGAATCGGAGCTGGCCTGGGTCCAGCACGCGCTGGCCCGCCTCAAGACGGGCGGTACGGCCGTCCTGCTCATGCCGCCCGCCGCCGCCTCCCGCCGCTCCGGCCGCCGGATCCGCGCCGACCTGCTGCGCCGCGGCGCGCTGCGGGCCGTCATCGCACTGCCCGCCGGCGCCGCCCCGCCGTACGGCATCCCGCTGCACCTGTGGGTGCTGCACCGCCCGGGCAGCGCCCCGCCGCCCGCCCCCCACCTCCTGGTCGTCGACACCGCCGAACTGGCCCCGGGCGGCCGGGACAAGCTCGACTGGCAGACCGTGCGCGCCACCGTCCTGGACGCCTGGCGGACCTTCGACCACGAGGGCGGCATCGAGGAACAGCCGGGCGTGCGGCGCTCGCTGGCCGCCATCGACCTGCTGGACGACGACGTCGACCTCGCCCCGGCCCGGCACCTCCCGCCGCCCGCGGCGGGCGGCGGCCCCGCCGAACTGGCCCGCGCGCACGAGGAGCTGACCGCCGCCCTCGCTCGTACCACCGATCTCGCGCCGGCCCCCGCGCCCACCGGCCGGGCGGCGCCCGCCCGCTGGCCGCTGACCACCGTCGGCGAGCTGGCCCGGGCCGGCGCGCTGCTGCTGCGGGCCGGCGGGCCCGGCACGGCCGCCCCGGGAGAGGGCCCCGTCCAGCTCACCGAGCACGACGTCATCGGCGGCACGCCGCCGTCCGGCACCCTGCCCGAACCGGCCACCGGGGACGCCCCCGAAGAGCCCGTCCTCCTCCAGGCGGGCGATGTCGTCGTGCCGGTCCTGGGCGGTGGCGCCATCGCCCGGGTCGTCGACGCCGCCACCGAGGGTGCCGCGCTCGGCCGCAACCTCTTCCTGCTGCGGCCGGACCCGGCCGCGCTGGACCCCTGGTTCCTCGCCGGATTCCTGCGCGGCACCGCCAACAACCGCCAGGCCAGCAGCTACGCCTCCACCGCCACCCGGCTCGACGTCCGCCGCCTCCAACTGCCCCGGCTGCCCCCGGCCGAGCAGCGCGGCTACGGCGAACGCTTCCGGGCGCTCGCCGCCTTCGAGGAGGCGCTGCGCGAATCGGCCCGGCTGGGCGAGCGCTTGGCGCAGGGCCTGTACGACGGACTGACGGACGGGTCCATACCGCCTGGGTGACCGGGGGTGACCGGGGCGACTGGGGGACCGGGGTGCGGTCGGGATGACCGCTGTACGGCCGGGGTGAGCCGGTGCCGGGGTTTCGGAAGTGGCACCGTGGGCACTCGGCGGCTCCGGCCCGTGGTCGGGCGGCGGTTGTGACCGGACCGCGATGCGGTTCCGTACAACCCCGGCGGCATTGTCGGTGTCGGTATATACGCTCGAAAAAAACCGCCACGACGGCCATACCGACCAGGAGCAGCAATGCACGGCCCTGCCCCGGCTCCGCCACCGCCCCGCCTTCCCAAGGCGGGCACGGTCGTGCTGCTGCGAGTGGTCTTCGTGGCGATCGCCGTGCTCAGTATCGGGATGCTCGCCTGGGTGACGCTGCTGCGTGCGGCGCTGGTGCACCGGCGGCCGGTGGGCTGGTGGATCTTCGGGGTGGACGCGGCGCTGACCATCCCGCTGCTGGCCGTGGTGGGTTCGGTGCCCGAGAGCGACTGGCGGGGGGACGTCGCGCTGGCCCTGATACTGCTGCAGATGGCGGGTGCGGTCGCGTACTACCTCGTGGTCGACATCCGGGCCCGTGCCCGTGCGCTCGCGGCGAGCCCGGCCGGCCACGGCCGGACCACCCAGCCGTACGGGACCCCTGCGTACGAAGGTTCCGCGTACGAAGGCCCCGCGTATGGAGTCCCCACCTACGGAGGCTCCACCTACGGAAGCCCCGCTTACGGAAGCCCCGCGTACGGAGGACCCGCGTACGGAGGCTCCGGAGCTGCTCCGGCCGGATACGCGCAGCCCAACCCGTACGCCGCTCCGGCCTCCACTCCCGCCCCCGCCCCCACGCGTCCGCAGTCGCCGCAGGCGCAGCCGCGGCCGCAGCGCATCGAGCGGGTGCGGGCCGAGCTGGATGAGCTCAGCGAGTACCTCCGCCGGGGTGAGGGCGCCGGGGGCGACGGGCGGCATGAGGGGGAAGGACGGTGAACGGCAGAGTCATCGCCGAGCGGTACGAACTCTCCGCGCTGCTCGGCCAGGGCGGCATGGGCCAGGTCTGGATCGCGTACGACCGGCGCCTGGACCGCCGGGTCGGCGTCAAGCTGCTCCGCCCCGACCGGCTGGCCGGCGCGCCCGACGCGGAGGAGCTGCGCCACCGTTTCGCGCGCGAGTGCCGGGTGACCGCGCAGGTCGACCACCCCGGCCTGGTCACCGTGCACGACGCGGGCAGCGACGGCGACGACCTCTACCTGGTCATGCAGTACGTCGAGGGGGCCGACCTCGCCGACCACCTCGCCGAGCACGACCCGTACCCCTGGGCCTGGGCCGTGTGCGTGGCGGCGCAGCTGTGCGCGGTGCTGGCGTCCGTGCACGCGGTGCCGATCGTGCACCGCGACCTCAAGCCGCGGAACGTCATGGTCAAGGCGGACGGCACGGTCACCGTCCTGGACCTCGGCATCGCCTCCGCGCTGGACACCGACACCACGCGCCTCACCCACACCGGCTCGCCCATCGGCAGCCCCGCCTACATGGCGCCCGAGCAGGCCATGGGCGGAACGGTCGGCCCGTACACCGACCTGTACGCGCTGGGCGTGCTGCTGCACGAACTGCTCAGCGGGTCCGTGCCGTTCGCCGGATCGACGGCGCTGGGCGTGCTGCACCGCCATCTGTACGAGATGCCGGTGCCGGTGCGGCAGTTGCGCCCCGACGTGCCCGAGGCGCTGGAAGCGCTGGTGCTGCGGCTGCTGGCCAAGGACCCCGAACACCGCCCGGCCGACGCGCAGGAGGTGTACCAGGCGCTGGCCCCGCTGCTCCCGCACGCCGGCTCCGGAAGAGGGGGAGAGGGAGCGGGCACGGGAGCGCCCATGGACCCGACCCGGCCGTTCCTGCTGCCGCACGCACCGTGGCCCAGCCGCGCGGCGCGGCCGGCCGCCGCGGGGCCGACGGTGACGGCCGTACCGATGACGGCAGCCGTACCGGTGGCTGCTGGGGCGATTTCGGAGATACGGGCACCGGCTGCACCGCCCGTGTCCGTACCGCCCATATCCGTTCAGTCCGTGCCGGTACAGCCCGTGCACGTACCGGCCGTTGCCGCATCGCAGGTGCCCGTGCCGCCGGGTACGGACCCTCGTACGCCGGCCTCGGTACCGTCACCCGCTCCCCTCGGGCTGGACGTCGCCGCCGCTGTGGAAGAGGTCAAGCGGCTGCTGGACCACGGGCGGATCACCCGGGCCGTCGACATCCTGGGCGGCATCCTGCCGGCCGCCGCCGCGCGGCACGGCGAGCACTCGCCGGTCGTGCGTACGCTGCGCAAGCAGTACGCGGCCACGCTGATGGACGACGGGCAGTACCGGCGTGCGCTGCCGGAACTGCGGCTCCTGGCCGAGGAGTTCGCGCGCGGCTCCGGTCCGCGGGCGGCCCACCAGGCGCTCCAGTTCCGTTTCGAGGCGGCGCAGTGCCTGGAGCAGCTGGGCGAGGCCGCGGCGGCCCTGGAGGAGTACCGCACGCTGCTGCCGCACTTCGAGGCGGCGTCCGACGACCCGGTACGGCCGCTGGAGATCCGGCGTTCCATCGGCCACTTGCTGCTCGCGCTGGGCGAGCGCGGTGCGGCGCAGGAGACGCTGGCCCGGCTGCTGTACGACGCGGAGCGGGTGCACGGCGCGCATCACGCCTTCCCCGCGGAGGTGCGCCGGACGCTGGAGTGGCTGGCCCGCGTCCGCTGAGCGGCAGCGGGGCCGCCGCGCCCGGGCCACCGGCCCTGCGGCACGAAACACAAAAGTGCCGCAATCGTTGGTCGAATTGCTGGTCCGCGCCGCGCGGACTCCATACCATCGATCAACGCCAGGACTGATACGCCCGCGAGGTGCTGTGGAAGGCCCCCGCTGTCGTTCATGATCTTCGCCGGGAGGCCGAATGCTCCGCCGTAGGACTGCGCTCTCCGTTTCCGCCGCCGTGATCGTGGCGGCCCCGCTCCTGTCCGCCTGCGGCAGTGACGCGCACCCAGGTGCCGCGGCCGTCGTGGGAGGCGAGCGGATCACCGTGGCGCAGCTCCAGGCGCGGGTGAAGAACGTCCGTACCGCCCAGGAAGGCGCCCCGCAGGGCGCGCAGCTCATCGAGAACACCGGCCGGCTCAGCCTGGCCACGCTCAACAGCATGATCTTCGACCGGGTACTGGCGCGCAGCGCGAAGGACGCCGGCGTCGAGGCCAGCCGTTCCGACGTGCAGAAGTGGCGGTCCGCCGCCGAGCGGCGGGCCGGTGGCGCCGACCGGCTGAAGACGATGTGGCTGCAGCAGGCCATCGCGCCGGGCGAGATCGACGGGGTGGTGCGCAACCAGATCCTGATGGACGGGATCGCGAAGAAGCTGGGCGTGAACCGCCAGTCGCCGCAGGGGCAGCAGCGGCTGGCCCAGGCGCTGGCCAAGACCTCGCGCGACCTCGGGATCGAGGTGAACCCGCGCTTCGGCAAGTGGGACGACCGCCAGGTCATGCTCGGCGAGGCGAAGACCCCGTGGGTGCGGACGGAGCAGAAGCAGCAGGTGTGAGGCCCGCGCGGGCGGGTGCGGGAGGGCAGGGCCGTCCCGCACCCGGTCCGGCGGTGCGTTACGTTCGACGGGTGAACGCTTCCGCCACCGGCCGCCTGGTCCTGCTCACCACCAGCCACCGGGTCGCACCCGGCCTGCTGTCCTGGCCCGCGTGGCAGACGCTGCGCGACGCCGACCGCGTGCTGTGCGCCGACCCGGACCACCCGCAGCTGCCGTACCTCGCCGAGGCGGGCATCGCCGTCGAGACCGCGTCCGTACCGAGCGCTCGTGAGCTGGTCGACTACTGCGTCGCGGAGGCCCGTACCGCCGTCGTGCTGACCTCCGCCGACGGCGAGAGCGCGCTGACCGACGGGCTGGCCCGGCTCGCCGGGTCGGGCCGCGAGGCGATGCCCGACCTGGAGCTGCTGCCCGGTTCGTACGATCTGCCGGGCGCCCGGCTGCTGGACCTCGTACAGGTCATGGACCAGATCCGCGTCGCGTGCCCGTGGAGCGGCATCCGGACCCACGAGGACCTGGCGAAGTACGGCCTGGAGGAGGCGTACGAGCTGGTCGAGGCGATCGAGGAGGGGGACCGGGAGGCGCTCGCCGAGGAGCTGGGCGATGTGCTGCTCCAGGTCGTCTTCCACTCCCGGATCGCCCAGGACGACCCTGACGAGCCGTTCTCGATCGACGATGTCGCGGGCATCATCGTCGACAAGCTGATCCACCGGCATCCGCACGTCTTCGGCGACGCGGAGGCCGCGACGCCGGAGGACGTCAGGGCGCACTGGCTGCGGACGAAGGCCGTCGAGAAGCAGCGCGAGTCGGTGACGGAGGGCGTACCGCTGGGTCAGCCGGCGCTGGCGCTGGCCGCGAAGCTGGCCTCGCGGGCCCGTACGGCCGGGCTCGACGTGCCGGTCGCGGGCGAGGGCATCGGGTACGAGCTGCTGACGCTGGCCGTACGGGCCCAGGCGGAGGGCACCGACCCGGAGACGGCGCTGCGGGCGGCGGCGCGGACGTACCGGGATGCGATCTTGGCGGCGGAGCGGGCGGGGTAGGCGGCCAGCTGTTTCCTGGCAGGGCCCCTCCCTCTCCCAACCACGAAGACCCGGGATCCACGGCAAAGGCCCCTCCCCCACCTCCACCGCACTACCCAAAAGCTACCGCCCGCCACTGACAGTCACCGGCGCCTGTGGACAACCGGTTACGGTCGAGAGGTGCACGAGACCACCGCCTCCGCCTCCGCCTGTCCCGAGCTCTTCACCTGGGAGTTCGCCGCCGACCCCTATCCCGCGTACGCCTGGCTGCGGGAGCACGCGCCCGTCCACCGCACCGCGCTGCCCAGCGGGGTCGAGGCGTGGCTGGTCACCCGGTACGCGGACGCGCGCGAGGCGCTGGCCGACCCCCGGCTCTCCAAGAACCCGCAGCACCACAGCGAGGCCGCGCACGGCAAGGGCAAGGTCGGCATCCCCGGCGAGCGCAGCGCCAACCTGATGACGCACCTGCTCAACATCGACCCGCCGGACCACACCCGGCTGCGCCGGCTCGTCTCCAAGGCGTTCACGCCGCGTACGGTGGCGCGCTTCGCGCCGCGCGTACAGGAGCTGACCGACCAGCTGATCGACGGCTTCGCCGAGCGCGGCGAGGCGGACCTCATCCACGAGTTCGCCTTCCCGCTCCCCATCTACGCGATCTGCGACCTGCTGGGCGTGCCCCGCGAGGACCAGGACGACTTCCGGGACTGGGCCGGGATGATGATCCGGCACGGGGGAGGGCCGCGCGGCGGGGTCGCCCGGTCCGTGAAGAAGATGCGGGCATATCTGGCCGATCTGATCCACCGCAAGCGCGAGTCGCTGGCGGCCGAGGAGACCGGGGACGAGGACCTGATCTCGGCCCTCATCCGGGCCTCCGACCACGGCGAGCACCTCACCGAGAACGAGGCCGCCGCGATGGCCTTCATCCTGCTGTTCGCCGGGTTCGAGACGACGGTCAACCTGATCGGAAACGGTACTTACGCGCTGCTGCGCAACCCGGAGCAGCGGGCGCGGCTGCAGGCCGCGCTGGCCGCGGGCGACGAGGAGCTGCTCGCCACCGGGATCGAGGAACTGCTGCGCTACGACGGCCCGGTGGAGCTGGCGACCTGGCGGTTCGCGACGCAGGAGCTGACGATCGGCGGGCAGCGGATCGCCGCGGGCGACCCGGTGCTGGTGGTACTGGCGGCCGCCGACCGGGACCCGGAGCGGTTCGACGCGCCGGACACGCTGGACCTCGGGCGCCGCGACAACCAGCACCTCGGGTACGGGCACGGCATCCACTACTGCCTGGGCGCGCCGCTCGCCCGCCTCGAAGGCCGTGCGGCGCTGGCGACCCTGCTGACCCGGCTGCCCGACCTCCGGCTGGCCGCCGACCCCGATGACCTGCGGTGGCGCGGCGGCCTCATCATGCGCGGGCTGCGGGCGCTGCCGGTGGGATTCACGCCGGAGAGCGCGCGGGAGACGCCGCCCGGGGCTCCGGACGGCGCGTCGTCCGACGCCCCAAAAGGCGCATAGCGCAACGTCCCGGGCGGAGTGCCGGGCCGCGTCCCGACGACCTGTCAGAAAGGGCATTCGCGTACGTACCGGAATGCGCCAAGGGCGCCGGGGCCGGGCCGGATTGATCCGGCGTCAGCAGCGTGACCCGGGCGTGATCTCGGCTACACCGGGTTGAGACCGGAGCGGGCCCCCGTTACTTTGCCTGCGACAACTCAAGCCGCCGCTCGAAAGGCACTCGCATGCGCTCCGGCAACGGTAGACACCGCCGACCCCGTCAGGCTCCCGCCCTCCTGGTGGCGGCCTCCGTCACGGGGGCCGGGCTGGCGTTGCCGCTGCTCACCGCGGGCGGCGCCCAGGCCGCCGACACCGCCACCTGGGACCGTGTCGCGCTGTGCGAGAGCGGCGGCATCTGGAGTGCCAACTCCGGCAACGGCTTCTACGGCGGGCTGCAGCTGACCCTGGAGATGTGGAAGGACTACGGCGGCGAGTCCTACGCCGAGCGCCCGGACCTGGCCAGCCGCTCCCAGCAGATTGCGGTCGCCGAGTCGATCCTGAACGACCGCGGCCCGGACGCCTGGCCGAGCTGCTCGGTCAACGCCGGCCTCGACCTGGACGGGCTGATACCGGACGTGGACCCGGGCGGCACGCAGACGCCGGCGCCGGAGCCCTCGGACGGCGGCATCGGCGACGGGCTCGAGGGCGGCACGGACACCGGCGACACCCAGCCGTCCGACGGCGCCACGGACGGCGCCACCGACGAGCCGTCGGCCACGCCCTCCGGTGACGCCGATGCCGGCTCCGGCGACGCGCAGCCCTCCGAAGACGCCTCCGAGAGCCCCTCCGAGCAGCCCACCGCCGAGCCCTCGGACCCCTCGGCCGAACAGCCCTCCGACGGGGCCACCGAGCCGCCCGCGTCGTCCGACGGCGGCGCCTCCGCGCCCGGTACCGGCCGGCACCGTGGCGGCGCCGACGACGGCAAGGGCGACGGCAAGGACGGGCGCCCCCAGGGGCGGCACGCCTCGCGCGGCGGTGACGGTCACCGCGGTACCGGGGAGGGCGACGGCGTGTACACGGTGCGGCCCGGCGACAACCTCTCCGCGATCGCGGCGGAGCACGGACTCGCCGAGGGGTGGACCGGGCTGTACGACGCCAACGAGGGCGTCATCGGAGCTGATCCGGACCTTATCCGGCCAGGTCAGCGACTCGACCTCGGGCAGTGACCGGGGGCCGCAGGCCCTAAGTGCGCGATGGTTGCCCTCAATTGGGGAAAGTGAGACATGGGTCTCGTCCCGCGGCATTCCGTCCGGCCTGTCCCGTTCTTTCCATACCGTGTTCGACCTGCGCAAATGGATGTCTCCGGTGATCAAAAACCGCCAACTGTCCTACGAAAAGGTGGTTTGAACCGTCGAAGGGTGTGTGTTTACGTTCTTCACCGCTCGCACCAAGCGAGCCCGCCGATCATTCGCCGAATCCTGCCGGTGATCGGTCGGACAACCGTCGCGCAAGCGCCGTAGGCAGGAGCGGGGGACCCAAGGTAAGTGCCGTACCGCAGCGGAAACGCAGCGGCCGGCTTGGGGTGAAGCCGGATGTGCGGACAGCGCATCCGGCCGGGCCACTCACAGCCCGAACCCGACAGCTCACCTCGCAGGCGTCGGTGAGGAAGAACAACATGCTCAAGGGCAAGCACCGCCGCCCCTCGAAGGCCGTCCGCGTCGTCACGCTCGCCGGTGTCGCCGGCGCCGCCGTGGCCGTCCCGCTGATGACGGCCGGTTCCGCCAACGCCGCCTCGGTCGCCACCTGGGACAAGGTCGCCCAGTGCGAGTCCGGTGGCAACTGGTCGATCAACACCGGTAACGGCTACTACGGTGGCCTGCAGTTCTCGAACTCCTCCTGGGCCGCCGCCGGCGGTACCAAGTACGCGGCCCGTGCCGACCTGGCCACCAAGGACCAGCAGATCGCCACCGCCGAGAAGCTGCTCGCCATGCAGGGCCCGGGTGCCTGGGGCTGCGCCGGTGCCGGCGGCCTGACCGCCGGTGGCCCGTCCGCGCAGGTCAACACCGGTGGCTCCGGCCAGGCCCAGCAGCAGGCCGCCCCGAAGCAGGAGGCCCCGAAGCAGCAGGCCGCGCCGCAGCAGCAGGCCGCGAAGCCGCAGCCCGTGCAGCCCAAGGCCGACCCGAAGCCGGTGACCGGCCACGGCAACTACACCGTGAAGTCCGGCGACACCCTGGGCAAGATCGCCAAGGCGCACGGCAAGAACTGGAAGGCCGTCTACGAGGCCAACAAGTCGACGGTCGGCGGCAACCCGAACCTGATCTTCCCGGGCCAGAAGCTGAGCATCTGATTTGCGGCTAAACCGCCGCCGCTCTCGCGGACCCCGCTGGGCGCCGTGGGGGTTGCTCAATTGATGGTTGCGGTTGTGTCGTGAGACTGCCCCGCCAGGCGCGAACCCCCGAGCGCGCCCGGCGGGGCTTTCCCGTTTCCGCGCCCGCCCGGACGGCCATCCGGGCGGGCGCCCGCTCAGATGCGTACGGACCGATTCATCCCATACGTCCGCTGCAAATCGTGGACGTTACCTCCCGTATTGCGGGCCTTTGGGTCCTTTTTCGTCTCACAGACGGGGCTAGGGGCAGGCGGACGGTCCCCGGGCCGTTAGGCTCGTGCTGCAGAACTCCAGATGACACCCATGAAGGAGACAACGTGCCGTCGATCGACGTCGTCGTAGCTCGCGAGATCCTCGACTCGCGAGGCAACCCCACGGTCGAGGTCGAGGTCGGCCTCGACGACGGCAGCACCGGCCGCGCGGCCGTGCCGTCGGGCGCCTCCACCGGCGCCTTCGAGGCCATCGAGCTGCGTGACGGCGACCCGAACCGTTACCTCGGCAAGGGCGTCGAGAAGGCCGTGCTGGCCGTCATCGAGCAGATCGGCCCCGAGCTGGTCGGTTACGACGCCACCGAGCAGCGCCTCATCGACCAGGCGATGTTCGACCTGGACGCCACCGACAACAAGGGCTCCCTGGGAGCCAACGCGATCCTGGGCGTCTCCCTGGCCGTCGCGCACGCCGCGTCCGAGGCCAGCGACCTGCCGCTGTTCCGCTACCTCGGTGGCCCGAACGCGCACGTCCTGCCCGTCCCGATGATGAACATCCTGAACGGCGGCTCGCACGCCGACTCCAACGTGGACATCCAGGAGTTCATGATCGCGCCGATCGGCGCGGAGTCCTTCTCCGAGGCGCTGCGCTGGGGCGCCGAGGTCTACCACACCCTCAAGAAGGTCCTGAAGAGCAAGGGCCTGGCCACCGGCCTGGGCGACGAGGGCGGCTTCGCCCCGAACCTCGGCTCGAACCGTGAGGCCCTCGACCTCATCCTCGAGGCCATCAAGGAGGCCGGCTACGCCCCCGGCCAGGACATCGCGCTCGCGCTGGACGTCGCCGCCTCCGAGTTCTACAAGGACGGCAAGTACCAGTTCGAGGGCAAGGAGCGCTCGGCCGCCGAGATGACCGAGTACTACGAGGAGCTCGTCGCCTCGTACCCGCTCGTCTCCATCGAGGACCCGCTCTTCGAGGACGACTGGGCCGGCTGGAACGTCATCACCGAGAAGCTCGGCAACAAGGTGCAGCTCGTGGGCGACGACCTGTTCGTCACCAACCCCGAGCGGCTGGCCCGCGGCATCGAGGAGAACTCGGCCAACGCCCTCCTGGTCAAGGTCAACCAGATCGGTTCGCTGACCGAGACCCTGGACGCCGTCGAGCTGGCCCAGCGCAACGGCTTCAAGTGCATGATGTCGCACCGCTCGGGCGAGACCGAGGACGTCACCATCGCCGACCTGGCCGTCGCCACCAACTGCGGCCAGATCAAGACCGGCGCCCCGGCCCGCTCCGAGCGCGTCGCCAAGTACAACCAGCTGCTGCGCATCGAGGAGATCCTCGACGACGCGGCGGTGTACGCGGGCCGCAGCGCGTTTCCGCGTTTCAAGGGCTGAGAACCGGCCTAACGGCTGATACAGCCCCGGCCGAGACTCTCTCGGCTTCCGTACGTCCCCGGCAGCGGTCCCGTACCGTTGCCGGGGACGTACGTACGCCGTCGTGTACGCAGCCATCCAGGGGAGGCCACCGTGTTCCGCCGCAGCCGGCTCACCGGGCGCGCCGCGCTCCTCGTGCTCGTGCTGTGCTCGCTGGTCGTGGCCCTCGCGTATCCGATAAGGGCGTACGTCTCCCAGCGCTCGGACATCGCCGAGCAGCGCCGTGAGGCCGAGACGGCCCGCGAGGCGGTGCAGCGGCTGCGCCAGGAGAAGGCGCGCTGGCAGGACCCCGCCTACGTACGCCAGCAGGCCCGCCGCCACCTGCACTACGTGCTGCCGGGCGAGACCGGCTACACCGTCGTGGACGGCACCGGCGCGAGCCGGCCGCGGGCCGGCGGGAGTGCCGTGCAGCGCCCCTGGTACCAAGCCATCTGGTCCGGCCTGGACTCCGCCGACGCGCGCCACAGGGCCGCCGGGGGATGATGGGGCGGCCGACCGTTCAACCCTGACGACAAGAGAAGCCTGCATGGACACGCCGCCTCCCCAGACCGAGCCCACCGAGCCCACCGACGCGGACGTCGCGGCGTTCCGGGAGCAGCTGGGCCGCCCGCCGCGCGGCCTGCGCGCCATCGCGCACCGCTGCCCCTGTGGCAACCCCGACGTGGTCGAGACGGCCCCGCGCCTGGAGGACGGCACGCCCTTCCCCACGCTGTACTACCTCACCTGCCCGCGCGCGGCCTCCGCGATCGGCACGCTGGAGGCGAACGGCGTGATGAAGGAGATGACCGACCGGCTGGCCACGGACCCGGAGCTGGCCGCCGCCTACCGCGCGGCGCACGAGGACTACATCCGCCGCCGGGACGCCATCGAGGTGCTGCAGGGCTTCCCGAGCGCGGGCGGCATGCCGGACCGCGTGAAGTGCCTGCACGTGCTCGTCGGGCACTCGCTGGCGGCCGGTCCCGGCGTGAACCCGCTGGGCGACGAGGCCATCGCGATGCTGCCGGAGTGGTGGAAGAAGGGGCCGTGCGTGAGCCCGTGCGGCGCCGGTGACGGAGAAGGAGACGCCAAGTGACCCGGGTCGCGGCCATCGACTGCGGTACGAACTCCATCCGCCTGCTGGTGGCGGACGCCGACCCGGAGACGGGCGAGCTGAAGGACCTGGACCGCCGGATGAAGATCGTCCGGCTCGGCCAGGGCGTGGACCGTACCGGCCGGCTGGCGCCGGAGGCGCTGGAGCGGACCTTCGCGGCCTGCCGCGAGTACGCCACGGTGATCGAGGAGCTGGGCGCCGAGAAGCTGCGCTTCGTGGCGACCTCGGCCTCGCGCGACGCGGAGAACCGCGAGGACTTCGTGCGCGGGGTGGTCGACATCCTGGGCGTCGAGCCCGAGGTGATCACCGGTGACCAGGAGGCGGAGTTCTCCTTCACGGGGGCGACCAAGGAGCTGACCGGGCGCGACGACCTGGAGAAGCCGTACTTGGTCGTCGACATCGGCGGCGGCTCCACGGAGTTCGTGCTCGGCGCGGACTCGGTGCGGGCGGCGCGCTCCGTGGACGTCGGCTGTGTGCGGATGACCGAGCGGCACCTCGTGCACGACGGCGAGGTCACGGACCCGCCGACGGCCGAGCAGATCGCCGCCATAAAGGCGGACGTCGCCGCGGCGCTGGACGAGGCCGCGGAGACCGTGCCGCTGGGCGAGGCGCACACGCTGGTCGGCCTCGCGGGGTCGGTGACGACGCTCGCCGGGATCGCGCTGCGCCTGGAGGAGTACGACTCGGCCGCGATCCACCACGCGCGGATCCCGTTGGCCAAGGTCCGCGAGATCACCGACCGGCTGCTCGCCTCCACGCACGACGAGCGCGCGGCGATCCCGGTGATGCATCCGGGCCGGGTGGACGTGATCGCCGCGGGCGCCCTCGTACTGCTGTCGATCATGGAGCGTACGGGCGCTCAGGAGGTCGTCGTCTCCGAGCACGACATCTTGGACGGGATCGGCTGGAGCCTCGCCTGAGAGGGCCGTTGAGGGCCTCTGAGAGGTGTCCGGGAGGGGCCTCGGAGCGGGCGAATGCCGCGTTCCGGGACCCCTTCGCGAGGTGTCGCCGAGAAAGTTCGTGAAACTCTTCACATGAAAAAAGAGCTCGCCGGGCGAACAAACCGCCCGTCGGGACGCCGTACGGAGCTCACTTGGGCGGCCGGCCCGGGGAATGTGCGCTTTCGGCGGTGTTAAAGAAGCGCTTATGCGGCCAGTGGTCCAGCCTCACAGAGGCGTGCAACCGCTGATGAGAAGGGGTGTCCAACGCTCGGCCGTGGATTGTGGTTCCCCTGTGGCGCTATGGCGTCGATCACGAAGGCGCGGAGTGTAGCAGACCCCTCTTCCGTGCTTGTGAAGGCCCTCACGAGCGACCCCCCAAGTGGGGGTGGATACTCGATGACATGAGCACCACGGAGCGTCCCAGGATCCTCGTTGTAGGCGGTGGGTACGTAGGTCTGTACGCGGCACGCCGCATCCTCAAGAAGATGCGGTACGGCGAGGCGACCGTCACGGTCGTCGACCCGCGCTCGTACATGACGTACCAGCCCTTCCTCCCCGAAGCTGCGGCCGGCAGCATTTCTCCGCGCCACGTCGTGGTTCCGCTGCGGCGTGTGCTTCCCAAGGCGGAGGTCCTCACCGGCCGCGTCACGACCATTGACCAGGACCGCAAGGTCGCCACCGTCGCGCCGCTCGTCGGCGAGGCGTACGAGCTGCCCTTCGACTACCTGGTCATCGCGATGGGCGCGGTCTCGCGCACCTTCCCGATCCCCGGCCTGGCCGAGAACGGCATCGGCATGAAGGGCGTCGAGGAGGCCATCGGCCTGCGCAACCACGTTCTCGAGCAGCTGGACAAGGCCGACTCCACGACGGACGAGGAGGTCCGCCGCAAGGCGCTGACCTTCGTCTTCGTCGGCGGCGGCTTCGCCGGCGCGGAGACCGTCGGCGAGGTCGAGGACATGGCCCGCGACGCCGCGAAGTACTACACGAACGTGAAGCGCGAGGACATGCGCTTCCTCCTGGTCGACGTCGCCGACAAGATCCTCCCCGAGGTCGGCCCGAAGCTCGGCGCCTACGGCAAGGAGCACCTCGAGGGCCGCGGCGTCGAGGTCTACCTCAAGACCGGCATGGACTCCTGCGTCGACGGCCACGTGGTCCTGAACAACGGCCTCGAGGTCGACGCCAACACCATCGTGTGGACCGCGGGCGTCAAGCCGAACCCGGCGCTGTCCCGCTTCGGCCTGCCGCTGGGCCCGCGCGGCCACGTCGACACCGCCGCCACCCTCCAGGTGCAGGGCACCGACTACATCTGGGCCGCGGGCGACAACGCCCAGGTCCCGGACCTCGTCGGCCGCGCCAACGGCAACGAGAACGCCTGGTGCCCGCCGAACGCCCAGCACGCGCTGCGCCAGGCCAAGGTCCTCGGCGACAACGTGGTCTCCGGCATGCGGGGCTTCCCGCAGAAGGAGTACAGCCACGCCAACAAGGGCGCGGTCGCGGGCCTCGGTCTGCACAAGGGCGTCGCGATGATCGTCCTGGGCAAGACCAAGATCAAGCTGAAGGGCCGGCTGGCCTGGTACATGCACCGCGCGTACCACGGCATGGCGATGCCGACCTTCAACCGCAAGATCCGCGTCTTCGCCGACTGGACCCTGGCGATGTTCCTCAAGCGCGAGGTCGTCTCGCTCGGCGCCATGGAGAACCCCCGCGAGGAGTTCTACGAGGCCGCCAAGCCCGCGCCGAAGCCGGCCGCCGCCGAGGACAAGAAGACCGCCAAGGCTTCCTGAACACCGGCTTCCTGACCACACGTCGGGAAGCCACGCAGTACACACGCCGAAGGGCGCCTGCCATCCGTGGGGCAGGCGCCCTTCGGCGTATCCGTGTGCCGGTGCGCACGCCGGTCGTACGAGCCGTCCCTTCGGCGTATTCACAATGGCGCCCGTAACGGGCTTTGCTGTTCCCTTACGAACGAACGGGACTACCGGGACCCCATCAGGCGTTTACGTGGTGGGTGAATCTATCTCGCCCCGACTCGTCATAACGGAGGTGTGCGACATGGCCGACGCCGCTGGACGGCTCACCAAGCTCGCGGAGGAGGTACTGGGTGCCCCGCTCCCCGTACGCATCCGGGCCTGGGACCGCAGCGAGTCCGGTCCGCCAGGAGCCCCGGCCCTCGTCTTCCGCAGCCGTCGCGCGCTGCGCCACCTGCTCTTCAAGCCCGGCGAACTGGGCCTGGCGCGCGCCTGGGTGGCCGGCGACCTCGATGTCGACGGGGACCTCTACGCCGCCCTGGACGGTCTCGCCGAAATGATCTGGGAGCGCGGCCCGGAGGACCAGGGCAAGCCGCGGCGCGCCGCCGTGCTGCGCGCCCTGGCCCGCCCCGAGATCCGCAGCGCGGTCCGCGAACTCCTCTCGCTCGCCGGCGCCCCGATCCCGCCCCGCCCGCCCGCCGAAGAGGCCCCGAAGTCCCACGGCCCGCTGCACACCCTGCGCCGCGACAAGCAGGCCATCAGCCACCACTACGACGTCGGCAACGACTTCTACGAGCTGGTCCTCGGCCCGTCGATGGTCTACTCCTGCGCGTACTGGGAGAGCCCCGAGGCGACGCTGGAGGAGGCCCAGCGCGACAAGCTCGACCTCATCTGCCGGAAGCTGAACCTCAAGGAGGGCGAGCGGCTGCTGGACGTGGGGTGCGGCTGGGGCTCGATGGTGCTGCACGCCGCCGAGCACTACGGCGTGCGCGCGGTCGGCGTCACGCTCTCCGAGGAGCAGGCCGCGTACGCCCGCAAGCGGGTGGCCGACGCCGGGCTCGCCGACCGCATCGAGATCCGCGTGCAGGACTACCGCCTGGTCAAGGACGGCCCGTACGACGCGATCTCCTCCATCGGCATGGCCGAGCACGTCGGCCGGGCCCGGTACGCCGAGTACGCCGCCGACCTGTTCGCCCTGCTCAAGCCCGGCGGGCGGCTGCTCAACCACCAGATCGCGCGGCGGCCGATGCCCGACGAGGACAGCTACCGCGTCGACGAGTTCATTGACCGCTACGTCTTCCCCGACGGCGAGCTGGCCCCGGTCGGGCGGACGGTCGGGGCGCTGGAGGACGCCGGCTTCGAGGTGCGCGACGTGGAGGCCATCCGCGAGCACTACGCGCTGACGCTGCGCCAGTGGGTGGCCAACCTGGAGCGCCACTGGGACCGCGCCACCCGCCTGACGACGCCGGGCCGGGCGCGCGTCTGGCGGCTGTACATGGCCGCCTCGGCGCTCTCCTTCGAGCGCAACCGCATCGGCGTGAACCAGGTCCTCGCGGTCCGTACGCCGGAGGGCGGGGCGTCCGGCATGCCGCTGCGGGCACGGGAGTGGCGCGGCTGAGACGCGCGGACGCGACAGCCCCGGTCCGCGCGGACCGGGGCTGTCGCGTGCTCAGCGGCGCGGGCTCACTCCGCCTTGATTGCGGTCAGCATGTTCAGCCGGGCGGCGCGGCGCGCGGGCCACAGCGCGGCCGCCACGCCGACCAGCGCGGCGAGTGCCAGGAAGAGCCCCAGCCGGCCCCAGGGCAGCACCATCTCGTACGTGTCCAGGCTGCCCGAGATGAGCCTGCCGCCGGCCCAGCCGAAGAAGACGCCGAGGCCGATGCCCAGCACCCCGCCGAAGAGCGAGATCACCAGGGACTCCAGGCGGACCATCCGCTTGATGCCGCGCCGGTCCAGGCCGATCGCGCGCAGCATGCCGATCTCCTGGGAGCGTTCGAACACCGACATCGCGAGGGTGTTGATCACACCGAGCACCGCGACGATCACGGCCATGCCGAGCAGCCCGTAGAGCATGTTCAGCATCAGGGTGACCGACTTGGCGATGCCCTCGGAGATGTCCTGCTTGTCCTGGACCTGGATGGCCGGGTTGTCGCCGAGCGCCTTGGTCAGCCCGGTCTGCGCGGCGTCCGAGGTGCCGCCCGCGGTCTTCACCATGACCTGCATGTCGGACGGGTCACTGATGTGCGGGGTGAGGGTGGCGTTGTCCAGCAGGATGCCGCTGATCAGCTCGTTGCCCTCGTAGATGCCCGCGACGTTGAGCCGCTCCTTGCTGCCGTCCTCGTACGCCACCGTGAAGGCGGAGCCGGCCTTCCAGCCCTTGTCCTCGGCGGTGGCGTCGTCGACCACGACGTCCTTGCCGCCCACGGTGAAGGCACCGTTCTTCAGGGGGAGGTCGGTGAGGTCGCCGATGGTGTGCCCGTTGACGCCGGTCAGGTAGTCGGTCGAGCCGGCGATCCGGGCGGGGGCGTTGCGCAGGCCGCTGACCGCGGTGACGCCGTCGGCCCCGTCGAGCTTCTTCTCGACCTCGGGCGAGAGGGAGCTGCCGTTCGCCATGGAGACCACGTAGTCCGCCTTCAGCGCGGAGGTGGCCATCTTGTCGACCGCCTGCTGCGAGCTGCCCGCGATCACGGTCATGCCGGTGATCAGGGTGAGGCCGATCATCAGCGCCGCGGAGGTGGCGGCGGTGCGGCGCGGGTTGCGTACCGCGTTCAGCCGGGCGAGCTTGCCGGAGACCCCGAAGGCGCGGAGCAGCGGCCCGGCGGCCGCGATCAGCGGGCGGGACAGCAGCGGCGTGAGCACGAAGACGCCGATCACCAGCAGCGCGGCGCCCAGCCCCATCGGGAGCTGCCCGGACTCCATGTCCTCGACGCTCGTGGCGTACAGGACGACGGCGGTGCCCGCGGCGGTGAGCAGGGCGCCGAGGGTGTTCCGCAGCACCAGGGACTTGGTCGTGGCGGTGGCGTGCACGCTGTTCATCGCGGCCACCGGCGGGATCTTGGCGGCTCGGCGGCCCGGCAGCCAGGCGGCGAGCATGGTGACCAGGATGCCGACGGCCAGGGAGGCGCCGACGGTACCGGGCGAGACCACCAGGGGGCCGTCGGGCAGGGTCACGCCCGTCGCGCCCAGGGCGGCCCGCAGCCCGGCGCCGATGCCGATGCCGGCGGCCAGCCCGGCCACGGCGGCGAGGGCGCCGACGACGAACGCCTCGAAGAGCACCGAGCGGGTGACCTGCTTGCGGGACGCGCCGACGGCGCGCAGCAGGGCCAGCTCCTTGGTGCGCTGGGCGACCAGCATGGTGAAGGTGTTGGCGATGAGGAAGATGCCGACGAAGAGCGCGATGCCGGCGAACATCAGCAGCGTGGTGCGGAAGCTGTCCATCGACGAGGCGATCGTCTCGGCCTGGTCGTCGGCCAGCTGCCGTGCGGTGGTCGTGGACGTCCGGTCCTTCGGCAGCGCGTCGTTCAGCTGCGTCTGCAGCGCGTGCTGCGAGACGCCGGCCGCCGCCTTGACGTCGATCCGGTCGTACGCGCCTTCCTTGTGGAAGAGCCGCTGGGCGGTGGGGGTGTCGAAGAGGGTGAGCGAGCCGCCGGCCGCGACGGTGCCGTCGTCGGTGGTGAAGATGCCGGAGACCTTCGGGGTCAGCACCGGGCCGTCGACGGAGACGCGGACGGTGTCGCCGACCTTGTAGCCGGTCCGCTCGGCGGTCTTCGCGTCGATGGCGACCTCGTGCGGGCCGTGCGGGGCGCGGCCGCTCTTGAGCGGGTGGCGGGGGTCGTGGCTGCCCCAGTAGTTGCCGCCCTGGGTGGAGAAGCCGGTGCCGACGAGCTTGCCGTCCTTGCCGGCGAGCGCGGTGAAGCCCTGTACGGAGCCGATCGCGGAGTCGGCGCCGGGCACCTGCGCGGCCTTCTTCAGCAGGGCCTCGGACAGCTGGGGCGGCGGCGCGAGCCGGTCGCCGCGGTCGGGCTGCGACTCGGGCTCGACGGCGACGTCGACATGGTCGAAGCCCTTGGCGGAGCTGCTCTGCTGGGCCTGGGAGATGCTGTTGGTGAAGACCAGGGTGCCGGACACGAAGGCGACGCCGAGCATGACGGCGAGCACGGTCATCAGCAACCGGGCCTTGTGCGCGAGGACGTTGCGCACGGCGGTACGGAACATGAGTGGGTCAGTCCTGACGGTGAAGGGTGCGGTGGGGGAGGGACGCGTACGGGCCGGTCAGCTCGTACGGCCCTTGGCGTCGAAGCCCTTCATGCGTTCGAGGACCTTGTCGGCGGTCGGGGCTGCCATGTCGTCGACGATCCGGCCGTCGGCGAGGAAGACCACGCGGTCCGCGTAGGCCGCGGCCACCGGGTCGTGCGTGACCATCACCACGGTCTGGCCGAGCTCGCGCACGGAGTTCCGCAGGAAGCCCAGTACCTCGGCGCCGGAGCGGGAGTCGAGGTTGCCGGTGGGCTCGTCGGCGAAGATGATCTCGGGCTTGGAGGCCAGCGCGCGGGCCACCGCGACGCGCTGCTGCTGGCCGCCGGAGAGCTCGCTCGGGCGGTGCTTGAGCCGCCCGGAGAGGCCGACCGTTTCCACGACCCGGTCCACCCACTGCTTGTCGGGCTTACGGCCCGCGATGTCCATCGGCAGGGTGATGTTCTCCAGCGCGCTGAGCGTCGGCAGCAGGTTGAACGCCTGGAAGATGAAGCCGATCTTGTCGCGCCGCAGCTGGGTGAGCTTCTTGTCCTTCAGGCCGGTCAGCTCGGTCTCGCCGATCCGGGCCGAGCCGCGGGAGATGGTGTCCAGCCCCGCCATGCAGTGCATCAGCGTGGACTTGCCGGAGCCGGAGGGGCCCATGATCGCGGTGAACTCGGCCTGCCGGAATTCGACGCTGACGCCGTCCAGGGCGACCACCTGGGTCTCGCCCTGTCCGTAGACCTTGGTGAGATCCGTGGCGCGGGCGGCCACCGCGGTGGCGCGGGTGGCGGTGGGAACGCCGGAGTGGAGGGTGGTCACGGGATGGTGCTCCTGTCGGATGTAGGGGCCGTGTGAACGGTCGGATTCCATCGTCGGGGAGCGGATCGGGCCGGACGTCAGTCCCTGCGCCGGTCTCTCGGGGGGCCTGCGGTCGGACCCGGGGCGCCCCGGGTCCTCCTTGGGGATGAGGGCGACCCCGAGGCGCTGACGCGGCGGCGGGAGCGGCGGGAGGCCGCGGTGCGGGGCTCGGGAGGCATCGAGTTTCCGTCAATCCGGGGGTTGCGGCGCCGGTGGGGCGTGAGCGGGGCGGTTCGGCCCTGGGCATGTGCCGAAGGCCAGTACCACGTGCTGATGCACCCTCAGTTGCCAATAAAATAAGACAACCTCGTGCCTACCTGCCGCTGTTCGAGTGGCGCTGCGGGCTAGGCTCGTGGTGCCGTCTTCGTGACGGCGTGGGGGGTTTCGGGCCCGGATGGTGGAATGCAGACACGGCGAGCTTAAACCTCGCTGGCCTTCGGGCCGTGCCGGTTCAAGTCCGGCTCCGGGCACGCTCCCGGCCCCGCCCCCTCGTGATCGCCGAGCGGCGACGTACTCTCCGTGGCCCCGCCGACGCGCCTCGTGAGGCGCGATCCTGCCTGACGGGCCGTCACAGTAAAGGTTTCACCAGTTGTGCCCGGGCGGTCCCGAATCGACTTGCTGCATACAAGCAATATCCCCGACACTCTATTGGTAGCTGCAAGCAACCAATGAACAGGGCAACGCAGACATGACTGGGGGAAGGGCGACGGGTACCGACACCCACGCCCGGGAGAGCGCCGCCGCCGTGGGCGGCGCCGCGTCGAAGCTGAACGAGGCGGCCGCCGAGCTGGGCACGCAGATCGTACGTTTCGGACGGCTGATCACCACCTGGCGGCGGAAGGCCAAGACGGACGCGGGAGCCGCGGACCGGGTACTGCTCGCCAAGCTCGTGAACCACGGGGACCGGCGCGCCACCGACCTGGCCGCCGATGCCTTCCTCGATCTCTCGACCGTGAGCCGCCAGGTGCGCTCGCTGGTCGACCGGGGACTGGTCGAGCGGTATCCGGACCCCGAGGACCGCAGGGGGACGCTGCTGCGCGCCACCGACGCCGGGCACGCGGCGTTCCAGGTGTACCGGCAGCAGCGCGACAGCAAGCTGGCCGCCCTCCTGGAGCGCTGGCCCGAGGAGGACCGGGACCATCTGGTCCGCCTGCTGGGCCGGCTCAACGACGACCTGGAAGAGGCCCGGCACGCCGGCCTCCCGCCCCATCCCCCGGAAAGCCGGGACACCGCCGTGAAGCAGAAAGACACACCAGCGTGAGTAGCACGAAAACCCCCGAGATAGCGGGGACGGCGCCGACAGCCGGGACGGGGGCCCTCAGTCACCGGCAGATCCTGACCATCCTCAGCGGACTGATGCTGGGCATGTTCCTGGCGGCGCTCGACCAGACCATCGTCAGCACCTCCATCCGGACCATCGCGGACGACCTGCACGGCCTCAGCCAGCAGGCGTGGGCGACCACCGCCTACCTGATCACCTCGACGATCGCCACGCCGCTCTACGGCAAGCTGTCCGACCTGCACGGCCGCAAGCCGTACTACCTGGCGGCGATCAGCATCTTCGTCGTGGGCTCGGTGCTGTGCACCTTCTCCACCTCGATGACCGAACTGGCCGTCTTCCGGGCGGTCCAGGGCCTCGGCGCCGGCGGCCTGATGTCGCTGGCCCTCGCGATCATCGGTGACATCGTCCCGCCGCGCGAGCGCGCCCGGTACCAGGGCTACATGCTCGGTACGTTCGCCACCTCCAGCGTGGCCGGGCCGCTCATCGGCGGCGCGCTGGCCGGCCAGGCCACCCTGCTGGGCATCACCGGCTGGCGCTGGGTCTTCCTGGTCAACGTGCCGGTCGGCATCATCGCGCTGTTCGTGGTCGGCAAGGTACTGAACATTCCGCACACCCGCCGCGACCGGCGCATCGACTGGTGGGGCGCGCTCACCATCGCCATCGGCGTGGTCCCGCTGCTGCTCGTCGCCGAACAGGGCCGCGAGTGGGGCTGGGACTCGACGCGGTCGCTCTCCTGCTACGTCATCGGCGCGCTGGGCATCATCGCCTGGATCTTCGTCGAGCGGCGGATCGGCGACGACGCGCTCATCCCGATGCGGCTCTTCCGCAACGGCACCTTCAGCAAGACCAGCCTGCTGTCCGTGTTCATCGGCATGGGCATGTTCGGCGGGATGATGATGATCCCGCAGTACCTGCAGATCGTGAAGGGATCCAGCCCCACCAAGTCGGGCCTGGAGATGCTGCCGCTGATGGCGGGCATGATGATCGCCTCGATCGTCACCGGCCAGATCACCTCCAAGACCGGCAAGTACAAGATCTTCCCGATCATCGGCACGGCCCTGATGGTGGCGGCGCTGCTGCTCTTCCACTTCCGGGTCCAGTGGGACACCCCGCTGTGGCAGACCATGGTCTACATGGTCGTCTTCGGCCTGGGCCTCGGCTCCTGCATGCAGACGCTGGTCCTCGCGGTGCAGAACGCGGTGCCGCCGGGCGACATGGGCGTGGCGACCGCCTCGTCCACCTTCTTCCGCCAGATGGGCGCCACCGCCGGTACCGCGATCTTCCTCTCGCTGCTCTTCAGCACCGTCGGGGACAAGATCGCCTCGGCGTTCCGGACCGCGGCCTCCACCGACCGCTTCCAGGCGGCGCTGCACGACCCGGAGGTGCTGCGCGACCCGGCCAGCAAGCCGGTGCTGGACATGCTCCAGCACCCGGGCGGGGGCGGCGGTTCGACCTCGGTACTGAGCGACTCCTCGTTCATTCAGCAGCTCGACCCGCGGCTGGCCGAGCCCTTCCAGCGCGGCTTCACCGACTCGATGCACGGCGTGTTCCTGCTGGGCGCGATCATCATCGCGGTGGCGTTCGTGCTGGTGCTCTTCGTCAAGGAGGTGCCGCTGCGGCAGGTCTCCGGCCTCCAGGCACGCGCCTCCGAGGAGGAGGCCGCGACGGCCGGCCCGGCGGAGAACGAGGCCGCGGCCGCGGCGGCGGCCGCGCCGGTGGACATGGCGAAGGACGCGCCGGCCGCCGCGCCCGGTACGCAGACCGCGGACACCGGTACGGACCTCGCGGACCGTGCCGAACCCGTCGCGGGCCCCGGCATCAGCGGACAGGTGCGCGACGGCCAGGGCCTCCCGCTGGCGGGCGCCGCGGTGACCCTGATCGACATCGGCGGCCGGCAGCTCGGCCACGCCCGTACCGCGCGGGACGGCAGCTACGCCCTCGCCGCGCCGGGGGCCGGGACGTACGTGCTGATCGCGGCCGCCGGTACCCGGCAGCCGCAGGCGGCGACCGTGGTCGTGGGCGACGAGGTGGTCCCGTACGACCTCGCGCTCAAGGGCGCGGCCGGGCTGACCGGTCAGGTGCGCGACAGCCGGGGCGCCGTCCCGGTGCCGGGCGCGCTGGTCGTGGCGACGGACCTGCGCGGTGACGTGGTGGCCTCGGCCGTGGCCGGCCAGGACGGCGAGTTCGCCTTCGGCGACCTGGTCCCCGGCAGCTACACGCTGGCCGTCAGTGCGGCGGGCCACCGCCCCGCCGCACTCCAGGCCGAGGTCGGCTCCGGCGAGGCCAATTGGTACGAGGCGCGGCTCGCGCCCTGCGCCCGGATCTGCGGCACCGTACGGACCGGGCAGGGCGAACCGCTCGCCGACGCCCGGGTGACCCTGCTGGACCCGGCGGGCAACACGGTGCTCTCCGTCATCACCGGTGAGGACGGTGCGTACGCCTTCACGGACCTCGACGGCGGCCAGTACACGATCATCGCCAGCGGTTACGCGCCGGCGGTCGCGTCGCTGCGGCTGGAGGACGGCGGCCGCACCGGCTTCGACATCGATCTGGCGCACGACACCGTGTCCTGACGCGCGGGACCGGCAACGCTCCGGCCCGGCACGCTCCTTCAGGGGCGTGCCGGGCCGTGTTGCTGTGTTCCGGCAATTGTGCGGGTGTGGTGTGGAGCGTCCCGGCGGGGATTTCGGGTAAGTGGACGGGCGGTAACATAGAGGTCAGTCGTTTTCTTTGCTCAAGTGGGCTGGAGTACCGCGTGGCACGAGTGAGGCAGGACCGGGCGATCCGTACGCGAGGTGTCATCTTGCGTGCAGCCGCCCAGGTGTTCGATGAGTACGGTCTTGCCGGTTCGAGCATCAGCAAGATCATGACGCGGGCCGGCACGACCCAGGGGGCGATGTACTTCCACTTCAAGTCCAAGGAGAACCTCGCCCGCGCGGTCATCAACGAGCAGGCCGCCGACCTGTCGCTGCCGGAGCGGCCGGACGGGCTGGCGCAGCTGATCGGGCTGACGTTCTTCCTGGCCCGCGAGATGCAGAGCAATGTGCTCTTCCGCGCGGGCGTGACGCTGGCGGTCGAGCAGGGCCAGGTCGGACTGCGGGACTTCAGCCCGTACGACATGTGGGCGGACCTGTTCCGCGGTGAGCTGGAAGCGGCCCGCAGCAAGGGCGAGTTGCAGGACGACGTGGACGTCGCCGAGGTCGCGCAGCTCCTCGTCGCGGCGTACACCGGCTCCCAGGTCATGTCGAACCTGCTCACCGGCCCCGACCGGGCCGACCTGCCCGAGCGCATCGGCCGGATGTGGCGCTACATCCTCCCGGGCATCGCCCAGCCGGAGCGGCTGGCGGAGCTGCGGGAGGTCGCCGAGCGCACCGGGCCGGCGGCGTGACGCCGCGCACGGTGCTGCTGAGCGGGGCGAGCGGCTTCATCGGCTCCGCCGTGCTGGCCGCGCTCCGGGAGCACGGTGCGGACATCACCGTACGGGCGCTGTCCCGTACGGACGGCCCGGACTCGGTGCGCGCGGACCTGACCGACCCGGACTCCCTGCGGGGCGTGGCCGAGGGCGCCGACGTCCTCGTGCACCTGGCCTCCAAGGTGTCCGGCGAGGAGGAGGCGTGCCGGGCGGTGAACATCGTCGGTACGCAGGCGCTGATGCGGGAGGCGCGGCAGGCCGGGGTGGAGCGGATCGTCCACCTCTCGACCGCCGCGGTGTACGGGCTGGGGCCGCACCGCGGGATCGCCGTGGACGAGATCGCACCCGCCCCGGTGTCGGCCGCGAGCCGTACCCGGCTGGCGGGGGAGCGCACGGCGCTGGACGCGGGCGCCGTGGTCCTGCGGCCGTACCTGATCACCGGCGCCGGCGACCGCTGGGTCGTGCCCGCCCTTGCCGAGCTGGTCCGCCGGGTCCCGGCGCGGTGGGACGGCGGGCAGGCGCGGCTGTCGCTGGTCGACGTGCGGGACCTCGCGCGGCTCGTCGCGGAACTGGCATGCGGCGAGGCGGAGGTGGCGAGCGGTGTGTACCACGCGGCGCACCCCGAGCCGGTGCGCCTCGACGCCCTGCTGGACACGCTCGCCGGGCACGGCGTGCTCCCCGAGGTGCCGCGGGAGGCATGGGACTGGCAGCGGTGTCTGGACCGGCTGCGGGAGTACCCGGGCGCCATGAGTGAGCGTCAGTTCGAGCTGATGGCACGCGAACACTGGTACCGCAGCGAGGAGATCTGGCGGCTGGCGGGCGTGCCGGCCGGCCCGGGCCCGCTGCACCGGCTCGCGGAGTCGGCTCCTTGGTACGCGGAGTACCTGGCGGGGGCGGCGGCCGGCGCCGGCGGGGCCTGAGCCGCCCGGCGATGCCGGGCGGCCCCGCGGCCGTTCAGGCCGCCTGCTGCCAGGTGGCGGCCATCCGTACATGGTGTGCGTGCGCCGCGGAGACGAGCGTCATGTGGCGGTGCCAGCCCGGGTAGGAACGGCCCTCGAAGTCGTGCAGCCCGTGGTCCAGCAGCGTGTCCGGAGCGGGCGCGAGGGGGACGGTCAGCAGGTCGGCGAGGGCGGCGAGCCGCGCGGCCGGCAGGTCGGTGAGCCAGATGTGGCGCGGTCCGCCGTCGGCCGGCCACGTGACGACGGGCTGCAGCGGGCGCGGGCTGCCCGGAACGTGCACCAGCGCGGGCGCGAGGCGCAGTTGACCCGCGGCCGGGCCCAGCGGCGTGGTGGCCGCCCGCCCGAGGCGCTGCAGCAACTGCCGGGCGGGGAGCGCCCGAGTGGGCTGCGGCCCGCGCACGTGGCGGGTCGGGCGCAGCAGGCCGATGGTGACCGGCGTGGTGGACGGGACGCGCAGCGCGAAGCCGTGGCCGCGCGCGGTGAGCGCGGTCAACAGGGGCTGCACGCCGGTGTGGTGGGCGGCGGTGGCCAGGACCGGCACCTCGTGGGCGACGGGGAGGCCGAGCAGGTCCAGCGTGAGGTCGTGCGGTGCGCGGGCGCGTGCGGACTCGGGCACGCAGACGCGGGCGCGCAGCCGCGCGTCCTCGCTCCAGCGGCCCGGCAGGTGCAGCCGCCAGTCGAGCGGCGTGGTGCCGTACTCGGTGGCCAGGAACAGCCCGAACGCCCACTGACAGCCCACGGTCCGGCCGCTGGCGGGGTCGAAGCGCCGGTGCACTCCGACGGAGTGCTGGCCGCGCTTCGGGATCAGGACGGGCGCCGGGATGAGGGCGCGCGGCGGAAGCTGCCGCGCGCACCAGTCGGCGAGGCGCCTGCGGACCGGCTCCCACCGCCAGGTGCTTGCGTTGACGATCTGGTGCAGGGACTGCCACGCGGTGTCCGAAGTGCTCACCGTCCAGGCCATGTTGCGTACGGACTTCTTGCCCGGGGTCGAGCAGAGCCCCCTGAGATAGGCGGTGGCCCACCGGCGCTGGTCGGCGCGCGGGAGGTCCTGGAACAGGTGCCGAGCCAGGTCGTCGGCCGGGTGGTGCGGCACCGGCCGTACCGGGCCGCTCCCGTGAAGCTCGGTCATGGCGGCTCCCTTCGAACATGCGGGCAGGGGTGTCGGTGAAAAAAGAATAGCGAACAACCTCTATGTTTTTGAAGAGGCGGTCCGCCGGGACGTCCGTCGGGCAGTCGGTCGGGTGGTTCGCCGGGGGATGTCGTGGTGGTCCGCCACGCCCGGCGGTGCGCCGTCCCGGTGGCCGGTGACCTGCCAAAGACGTCACGGGGCCGCGTAGTTGGGTGCTCGTTGGCGTGTACAGCCGGTTAACGTCTCTTTCCACGGGGATTGCGGTGAGGACGTGTGACCGGCCGGCCGGCCGGTGTACTCAGCGGCACCCCGTCCGAAAGCCCCCGATCCCCCTTCAGGCCCGGCCCGCCGAGCGGCGGCCCCGGGTGAGGTTTGTCGAATTGGTGGCATCAGATGAAGCAGGAACGCGCCGTGGTCACCCGGGGACGTCTGACGCGTGCGGCGGCCGGGGAGTTCGCCAGGCAGGGTTACGCAGGTACCTCACTGCAGGTCGTGTGCAAGGAGGCGGAGGTCTCCATGGGCGCGCTGACCTTCCATTTCCGGGCCAAGAGCGAGCTGGCCGAGGCGGTCGCCGAGGAGGCGGTCGCCGAGACCGGCGCCGTGGTGGCCGAGGCGAAGGGCTGCGGCGGCGATCCGCTGGCGGCCATGTCGGGCCTCGCCTGCGACCTGGCGGATCTGCTGGCCCGCAGCCCCGCCGTCCGCGCGATGGTGCGGCTGGAGGAGGAGCGGGTCATCGCCGCCGGCGGGTGGCAGGCGGCCTGGGAGCCGGCCGTACGCGCCATGCTGGAGTGCGCGCGGCAGCGCGACGACCTGACCGCCGAGATCGAGGTGGAGACCGTGGTCCAGCTCGCCGCGCACCTGCTGAACGGCACCGCCGTCACCCTGCACGCCCGCCCCGAGTCCGACGAGGTGGCGGCGCTCGCGCACATCTGGGCCGCGGTCATGCGGGGCATCCGCGCGTCAGCGGCGGCGGCGCACTGACGGTGCGCGCGGTGGCGCGTCGACGGTGCGGCGCCCGCGCGCTGACGGTACGTCATCGGGCCTGGTGGCGGGCGCATTTCAGCGCGATTTTTCCGTCGGACGACCGGAGTGTTCCCTTCCGGAAGTAGGCCACAGAAAGTCTTGATGTGGCAGGGACGCTGGTCACGGATGGTGCGCGCGGGAGAGCGGGTCATCGGTGAGGCGGCCGGTGGTCGACAAAAAAAAGAATGCCCTCTATGTTATGCCGTGCCACGGCCCAGTGCCTTGTGCGGCCACGCACAACGAGGGAAAGGATGCTGACGTGCCCCGATTTGCCACCGTCCCGGACGCCACTGCTCGCTACGAGGTCATCCCGCAGCAGTTCGTGCACAAGCTCGACGCGGACGAGGTGCTGCTCACCGGTTGGCGGAAGACCGGACCGGACACCTACGAGGTGACCGCCCGCCTGCCCCACGTCCACAGCTTCTACCTGAGCGGCAACGGCGGGTACGACCCGCTGCTGTTCGCCGAGACCGTCCGCCAGCTCCTTCCCCTGCTCTCCCACGCCGCCTACGGCGTGCCGCTGGGACACCAGCTGATCTGGGACGACTTCACCTACAGCATGGATGCCGCCGCCCTGGACTCGGTCGTCGCCGGGATACCGGTCCGGCTGGTCGTCCGCTGCGCCGCCGTCACCCGCCGCGGCAGCGGCCACGCGTCGGCCATCGTCCTGCACGCCGAGGCGTACCAGGGCACCCGCCGCCTGGGAGAGGCCCGCACCCGCTTCACCGTGCACAGCCGCGCTGTTTACCAGCGGCTGCGCGGCGCCTACGGTGACGCGCAGCGCGCCATGGCCAACGCCGTGCTTCCCGGACTGCCCCTGCCGGCCCGGCGGGTGGGCCGCGTCTCGCCCTACGACGTCGTCCTCTCCCCGGATGCCGCGACCGGACGGTGGCAGCTCTGTGTCGACACCGGCCACCCGGTCCTCTTCGACCACCCGGTCGACCATGTGCCCGGCATGCTGCTCCTGGAGGCCGCCCGCCAGGCGACGCAGGCCATGGCCGACCCGCTGCCGGTCGTCCCGGTGACGATGCACACCGAATTCCACCGCTACATCGAGCTGGACGCCCCTTGCTGGGTCGAGGTCGAGGCGCTGCCCGCCGACCCGTCGGGCCGCTGCCGGGTGCGGGTGAGCATGCGTCAGCACGAGACGGTCTGCTTCGTCGCGGACGTCTCCGTGGAGCGTGCCCCGGGCGCCTTCCCGCTGCCCGTGCTCGCCTCGCGCGAAGCGCGGGCGCACGCGCCCGCCCCCGCCCTCGTCTGACCGGCGGGCCCCTCGCGCGGACACCGTCGGCGTCGTCCCTCTCCCACCCTCACCGGGCCGTCCCGGACCCTTCACCGTGCGCCCTCTTTTCCTGTGCCCTTTCCGTGGTGAAAGGGGTGCGCGGCAGTGTGCACCAGGACGCCGCCACCCCTGCCCGGCCGGTGCTGCGCCCCCCTGTCCGGGGCGCGCACCGTCCTGGGCGTTTTTTTCTCTCCCGAAAACATAGAGGTTGTTCGCATTGTTTCGCGAGCGTTAACAACCCGTCGTGCAAGAGGAGTAGCCATGACCGCCGCCTCCACCCTGCTGGCGGACGTCTTCACCCACGCCCTCACGGAGGGCCTCAGCCGCGCGTCCGCCCCTCGCGTGCGCCCGGTCGCCGCCGTACCCGACGACATCGGCGCCCCGCGCCGGGGGCCCCGGCGCGGGGGCCCGGCGCCGGACCCCGTCGACGCCGCGCTGCACCGCTTCACCGGCCTGCTGGGCTCCCGCTCGGCCCAGCTGCCCGGGGGCCGGCCCGACGAGGAGGAGGCCCGGTACCTGCGGGAACTGGCCGGGCACGCACTCGGACGGACCGCGAGCCGGCCCGCCGCACCGGCCGCCGGCCGCCCCGCGCCGGACCAACTGCTCGTCGCCGCCCTGCTGTTGACCGAATGCCTGCTCCTTCAGGGGCTGGACGCCGGTGCGGCGCTCCCGCTCCTGCACGCCGTCCGGGAGACCTTCGCCGCCGCGGCGGGCCCGCACCCGCGGGCCGTCGACGCCTGGCAGGGCCGCCGGGCGCTCGCCCGGGACGTCCACGACCGCGTCGCCACCCCGCTGGCCGCCGCCCTGGACCGGCTCGGCGCGGAAGCCGGTACCGTACGCGCCTCCGAGCAACTGACGGCGGCGCGCGACCTGTTGGTACAGGCAGCCGAGAGCAGCCGCGGCATCGTGGCCGGACTGCACGAGCGCACGCCGGTACCCCGCCTGCGCGAAGCCCTGGAGGAGTTCCTGCGCGGCCTGCCCGAAGGGCCGGCGGTGCGTTGGCACCAGTCCGGGGACGAGACCACCCTGCCCGAACTCTTCCGGCGTGAACTGCTGCTCGTCCTGCGGGAGGCGGTGCTCAACGCCCGTACCCACGCCGCGGCGGACACGGTGTCCGTCACCGTCCGGACGACCCGCAGATGGGCCCACGCCCAGGTCTGTGACGACGGACGGGGCTTCGACGTCGCGCACACGCTCTCCGCGCGGCCCGCGTACGGCCTGCGGGCCATGTCCGAGCGCATCGAGTCGGTGGGCGGCCGGCTGGCCGTCACCAGCCGCGCCGGCGACGGCACCCGCGTCGACGTCCACCTGCCCCGCTACCAGGCCGGCTGAACCGCCGAAAGAGAAGGGGAAACGACCATGCCACGTATCACCGCCGTCATCGCCAGCGAGAACGCCCTGCTGCGCGACGCCCTCACCGCGCTGCTGCACGCCCAGCCCGGCATCCGCCTCCTCGGCCAGGCCACCGGCGAGCACGAGGCGCTGCGCAAGGCCGTCGCGCTCCACCCCCAAGTGATCCTCCTGGAGCCCTGGTCGGTGCCGGGCGCCACCGTGCGCACCGTACGTTCGCTGCGCCGCCTGGCACCCGAGACCGCCGTACTGGCCCTGCCGGGCGGCAGCACGCGGACCGACCACCACGCCCTGCGCGCCGCCGGTGTGCACGGCTACCTGCCGCGGCACGCCGGAAGCGAGGCGCTGCTCGCCGCGCTCGGCGCGCTCTTCCCCGCGGCGGTGCAGGGCGCCGGACGCGTACCGTACGCCGCCCTGTCCCGGCGCGAGCGGGAGGTGCTCAGCGGCGCGGCCGCCGCCATGACCAACCAGCAGATAGCCCGCGGGCTGGGCATCACCACCGGAACCGTCAAGCGGCATCTGCACACCACCTTCCGCAAGCTGGACGCCGTCTCCCGGCTCGACGCGGTGGCCAAGGCGCTCGCCGCCGGACTGATCAGCGCGCCGGGCCCGGCCCGGCCACTGGAGCCGGACGGGCCGTCAGACCCGGCCGCGCCACCGGAGCCGTCCGGTGGCGCGGCCGGCCGGCAGTGGGCGGCCCGGGCGGCGTGACCGGCCGTGGGCCTGCATTTGTCATTCCGCTGACATTCCCCGCGCTTTCTTGAGATCCCTTACCGAACCCTTCAAATGCATGCCTTGTGCGGCGGGCTTTCCGTGCAGAAAGGTGGTGGCACGACCCGGTGCATTGATGCGGAACCGCTTGGATGCGGAACCGCTTGCCAGGAAGGCGCGGAGCACCGGTACGAGAATTCCTGTCGAGGGGGAGCCATCGTGCGCAAGGTGCTCATCGCCAACCGTGGCGAAATCGCTGTCCGCGTGGCCCGGGCATGCCGGGACGCCGGAATCGGGAGCGTAGCCGTCTACGCCGACCCGGACCGGGACGCTCTGCACGTCCGTGCCGCGGATGAGGCATACGCCCTGGGCGGTGACACTCCTGCCACCAGCTACCTGGACATCGCCAAGGTCCTTGCGGCCGCCGCCGATTCGGGCGCGGACGCCATCCACCCCGGCTACGGCTTCCTCTCCGAGAACGCCGAATTCGCCCAGGCCGTCCTCGACGCCGGGCTGATCTGGATCGGCCCCCCGCCGCAGGCGATTCGCGACCTGGGCGACAAGGTCGCCGCCCGCCACATCGCCCAGCGCGCCGGCGCCCCGCTGGTCGCCGGCACCAAGGACCCGGTCTCCGGCGCCGCGGAGGTCGTGGCCTTCGCCGAGGAGCACGGCCTGCCCATCGCCATCAAGGCCGCCTTCGGCGGCGGCGGCCGCGGCCTCAAAGTCGCCCGCACCCTCGAGGAAGTCCCCGAGCTCTACGACTCCGCGGTGCGCGAGGCGGTGGCCGCGTTCGGCCGCGGCGAGTGCTTCGTCGAGCGCTACCTGGATCGCCCGCGGCATGTGGAGACCCAGTGCCTGGCCGATAAGCACGGCAACGTGGTCGTCGTCTCCACCCGCGACTGCTCGCTGCAGCGCCGTCACCAGAAGTTGGTGGAGGAGGCTCCGGCGCCGTTCCTTTCCGAGGAGCAGAACGCCGAGCTGTACCGGGCGTCGAAGGCGATTTTGAAGGAGGCCGGTTACGAGGGCGCCGGGACGTGTGAGTTCCTGGTCGGCCAGGACGGCACCATCTCCTTCCTGGAGGTCAACACCCGTCTGCAGGTGGAGCACCCGGTCACCGAGGAGGTCACCGGCCTGGACCTGGTCCGGGAGATGTTCCGCATCGCCGACGGCGAGGAGCTGGGCTACGACGACCCGCCCGTGCGCGGCCACTCCTTCGAGTTCCGCATCAACGGCGAGGACCCCGGCCGCAACTTCCTCCCCGCCCCTGGCACCGTCACCAAGTTCGAGGCCCCCGCCGGCCCCGGCGTGCGCCTGGACGCGGGCGTCGAGTCCGGCTCGGTCATCGGTCCGGCCTGGGACTCCCTGCTGGCCAAGCTCATCGTCACCGGCGCGACGCGGCAGCAGGCCCTGGAGCGGGCGCGGCGTGCGCTGGCGGAGT
The DNA here is from genome assembly GCF_044544685.1 of Streptomyces sp. NPDC053542. Taxonomy (NCBI): domain Bacteria; kingdom Bacillati; phylum Actinomycetota; class Actinomycetes; order Kitasatosporales; family Streptomycetaceae; genus Streptomyces; species Streptomyces sp. NPDC053542. The sequence goes on along the minus strand of NZ_JBITXL010000006.1, from coordinate 100,578 downwards.
TCACCGTCGAAGGCATGGCCACCGCCATCCCCTTCCACCGCGCCGTGGTCGAGGACGAGGCGTTCACCGCGGACCCGTTCGCCGTGCACACCCGCTGGATCGAGACCGAGTTCAAGAACGAGATCGCCCCGTTCACCGCACCGGGCACGGATGAGACCGAGGGCGACAGCCGCGAGGCCGTGGTCGTCGAGGTCGGCGGCAAGCGCCTGGAGGTCTCCCTCCCGTCTTCTCTCGGCATGCCGCTGGCCCGTGCCGCGGTCGCAGGCGGCGCCAAGCCCAAGCGCAAGGCGGCCAAGAAGTCCGGCTCCGCCGCCTCCGGCGACGCCCTCGCCTCGCCCATGCAGGGCACCATCGTCAAGATCGCGGTCGAGGACGGCCAGGAGGTCAAGGAAGGCGACCTGGTCGTCGTCCTGGAGGCCATGAAGATGGAGCAGCCGCTGAACGCGCACCGCTCCGGCACCGTCAAGGGCCTGACCGCCGAGGTCGGCGCCTCCCTCACCGCCGGCGCCGTCATCTGCGAAATCAAGGACTGACCCGAAAACAACGGATGAAAAGCCGGCCCGTCGGTGTCGCGAAGACCTGACGCAAGTTGACATTCATCTGACACGGAATGCCTTGAGCGGCACGGCTCGGGCGGCGAAAATAGAGATATCAGCCGCCAGGGAAACGCAGGAAATGCCGCGGGCCGCTCGAGAAGAATTAACCCGGTATTTTCCCGGGAAATCCGGAGCGAATTTCCGAGGCCGTTACTCCCCGCCAAGAGAGAGGGCAGCAAAAAATGCTGTGTCACCCGACCCTCCCGGACATACGCCACGCCGGGGCCGTGGCGGTGTTCGTCAGCCACTGGTACACCGCTGACCGCACCACGGCCCTGAAGGACCTGGACGAGGTCACCGCCCAGTGGGAGACCGCCGAGTGGCCGGACGGCATCCTCTCCTTCAGCAGCTACCTCAGCGTCGCCGGCGACACCGTACTGACCTACGCGCAGTGCGCTTCCCCCGCCGTCTATCGCCCCTTCACCCGGGCCCTGGCCGGGCCCGCGGCCGCGGAGGCGGTGGAGTACCGGCTGCACCGCAGCTACGTACCGGACGGCGCCGCCGCCGAGCCCCCCGGCTGCATGGTCGCCGCGTCCTTCGACACCGACGGCCCGCTCCGTCAGCGCCATGTGATCGAGGAGATCATCGGCACCGTCGGGCGCGAAGGCCCGCACGCGAAGGACGGGTTGCTCGGTACGCACTTCCACACCAGCGTGGACGGCACCCGGGTGCTCAACTACGCGGAGTGGACCACCGACGAGGCCCACGAGGTCTTCCTGCGCGACGCCTGCTCCGGCCGGGCCCGCGCGTCCTACGAGGCCATCCCCGGGGTGCGGCCCATCGGCTACACCCGCTACCACCTCCACCACAGCGCGGTGCGCCCGTGACCGCCGACGCCACTCCCGCCAACCGCTGCCAGTTCTACCTCAACTCCCTGCACTCGCTGTACTACTTCACCCCCGACCTCGACGAGAACCTGGCGGCGCACGGCGTCGACGACCCGATGGCCGGGTACTTCGCCGCCCGCACCGCCGCTCTGGGCCCGGTCGGCCCCGGTGCCCTCACCGCCGTCACCAACGGCTTCCACCACGGGCTGATCGCCGGGCACTTCCCCGCCCTGTGGGAGCGCGTGGCCCCCGCCAAGGTGCTCGCGGAACGGCTGCGCGCCGCCGACACGACGCTGCGCCGCTGCCTGGGCGAGGAGATCGCCGAGGCGCCCGAGGTCGCCGAGGCCGCCGAGCTGGCCCTGCGCGCCGCGGAGGGCTGCGAACGGGCCGGCCGCCCGCTGTACGCGGCCCACGCCGACCTCCCCGTACCGGACCAGCCGCACCTGGCCCTCTGGCACGCCGCGACCCTGCTGCGGGAGTACCGGGGCGACGGGCACTTCGCGGTGCTGAGCCACGCGGGACTGGCCGGCCTGGACGGGCTCGTCTCGCACTCCGCCGGGCCCGGGGGCATGCCCCGTGCCTTCGTGATGACCAAGCGCGGCTGGACCGACGAGGACTGGTCCGCCGCCGAGGAACGGCTCCGCGACCGCGGCCTGCTGGACGCCGCGGGCGCACTGACCGCCCGCGGTCTGGAACTGCGCGCACAGGTCGAGCGGGACACCGACCGCCTGGACGCCGCTCCGTACGCACACCTGGGCGCCGAAGGCGTCGCCCGGCTCACCGCCCTGTGCCGCCGCCTGGTGAACACCGCCGCCGGCACCGGGGTCTTTCCCGCCCCGCTGCTGCCGGTCTTCGCCGACGCGTGACCGCGGCCGCCCACCGCCGTACCCCGGCGCGAACCGTCGCGCGCGACGGGACAACCCGCCCACCCAAGGAGAAAGAGGCAATGGACGCTGCAGTGATAGTTGTGGGGGCCGGCCCGGCCGGCCTCATGCTCGCGGGAGAGCTGCGGCTCGCCGGGGTCGACGTGATCGTCCTGGAGCGCCTGCCCGAGCGGACCGGTGAGTCCCGCGGGCTGGGCTTCACCGCGCGCACCATGGAGATCTTCGACCAGCGGGGGCTGCTGCACCGCTTCGGCGACATCGAGACCAGCAACGTCGGCCACTTCGGCGGCCTGCCCGTCGACTTCGCCGTACTGGAGGGCGCGCACCAGGCCGCCAAGACCATCCCGCAGTCCCAGACCGAAGCGGTCCTGGAGGCGTGGGTGAACGAGCTGGGCACCGACCTGCGCCGCGGCCACGAACTGGTCTCCTTCGCCGACAAGGGCGACGCGGTGGAGGTCACCGTCCGCACGCCCGGCGGGGACACCCAGACGCTGCGCACCGGCTACCTGGTCGGCTGTGACGGCGGACGGAGCACCGTCCGCAAGGCGGCGGGGTTCGACTTCCCCGGCACCGCGTCGACGCTGGAGATGTTCCTCGCCGACGTCAAGGGCCTGGACCTGGACCCGCGCATGATCGGCGAGACCTTCGACGGCGGCATGGTGATGGTCGGGCCGCTGCCCGGCGGCATCACCCGCCTCATCCTCTGCGAGCGCGGCACCCCGCCGCAGCGCCGCACCAGCGCCCCCTCGTACGAGGAGATCGTCGCCGGCTGGAAGCGCGTCACCGGCCAGGACATCTCGCACGGTGAGCCGGTCTGGGTCAGCTCCTTCGGGGACGCCACCCGCCAGGTCACCGAATACCGCCGCGGCCGTGTCGTGCTCGCCGGCGACGCGGCCCACATCCACCTGCCGGCCGGCGGCCAGGGCATGAACACCAGCATCCAGGACGCGGTCAACCTCGGCTGGAAGCTCGCCGCCGTCGTCCAGGGACGCGCCCCCGAGAGCCTGCTGGACACCTACCACGAGGAGCGGCACGCGGTGGGCCGGCGGCTGCTGATGAACACCCGGGCCCAGGGCCTGCTGTTCCTCTCCGGCGCCGAGATCCAGCCGCTGCGCGACGTCCTGAACGAGCTGATCGGCTACGAGGACGTCAGCAAGCACCTCGCCGCGATGGTCAGCGGGCTGGAGATCCGGTACGAGACCAGCCGCGGCACCCACCCGCTGCTCGGCCGCCGGATGCCCGACCTCGAACTGACCCGCCCCGACGGCCGCACCACGGGCAGCACCGCGCTGCTCCACGCCGGCCGCGGCGTCCTGCTCGACCTTGCCGACAACGCCGTCCTGCGGGGCCGCGCGGCCGGCTGGTCGGACCGCGTCGACATCGTCACCGCCACCGCCACCCCGGCCGAGGGCAGCGACCTGGCCGGCACCACCGCCGTCCTGGTCCGCCCCGACGGCTACGTCGCCTGGGCCGCGCCCGGCAGCCACGACGACCTGCCCATGTCCCTGGAGCGGTGGTTCGGCCCCGCCCGCTGAGCCACGCCCACAGCGCCGGATCCCACCGGCCGACAAGGAGATCCCACCAATGCACAGCACCCTCATCGTCGCGCGGATGAACCCGCAGTCCGCCGAGGACGTCGCCCGCCTCTTCGGGGAGTTCGACGGCACCGAGATGCCCCACCGCATGGGCACGCGGCGCCGCCAGCTGTTCTCGTACCGCGGCCTCTACTTCCACCTCCAGGACTTCGACACCGACAACGGTGGCGCGCTCATCGAGGAAGCGAAGACCGACCCCCGCTTCGTGCAGATCAGCGACGACCTCAAGCCCTTCATCGAGGCGTACGACCCGGCCACCTGGCGCTCGCCCTCCGACGCGATGGCGACCCGCTTCTACAACTGGGAGGCGTCCGCGTGAGCGCCCGCCGCGTAGCCATCACCGGCATCGGGGTCCTCGCCCCGGGCGGTGTCGGCACCAAGAACTTCTGGAGCCTGCTGAGCGAGGGCCGCACCGCGACCCGCGCCATCACCTTCTTCGACGCCTCCTCCTTCCGCTCCCGGGTGGCGGCGGAGATCGACTTCGACCCCGAGCTGCACGGCCTGTCTCCCCAGGAGATCCGCCGGATGGACCGGGCCGCCCAGTTCGCCGTCGTCGCGGCCCGCGAGGCCCTCGGCGACAGCGGCCTGGAGTTCGCGGACCTCGACCCGTTCCGCACCGGTGTCACGGTCGGCAGCGCCGTCGGCGCCACCATGGGCCTCGACACCGAGTACCGCACCGTCAGCGACGGCGGCCGGCTGGACCTGGTCGACCACACCTACGCCGTACCGCACCTGTACGACTACCTGGTCCCCAGCTCGTTCGCCGCCGAGGTCGCCTGGGCGACCGGCGCGCAGGGCCCGGCCACCGTGGTCTCCACCGGCTGCACCTCCGGCATCGACTCGGTCGGCCACGCCGTCGAGCTGATCCGCGAAGGCAGCGCCGACGTCATGATCGCTGGCTCCTCGGACGCCCCGATCTCGCCCATCACGATGGCGTGCTTCGACGCGATCAAGGCGACCACGCCCCGCCAGGACAGCCCCGAGACGGCCTCCCGGCCCTTCGACAACACCCGCAACGGCTTCGTACTGGGCGAGGGTTCGGCCTTCTTCGTCCTGGAGGAGCTGACCGCGGCGCAGGCGCGCGGCGCGCACATCTACGCCGAGATCGCCGGCTACGCCACCCGCTCCAACGCGTACCACATGACCGGCCTGCGCCCGGACGGCGCGGAGATGGCCGAGGCCATCCGCGTGGCCATGGCCGAGGCGCGGCTGAACGCCGAGGACATCGACTACATCAACGCGCACGGCTCCGGCACCAAGCAGAACGACCGCCACGAGACCGCCGCGTTCAAGCGGAGCCTGGGCGACCACGCCTACGCCACGCCGGTCAGCTCCATCAAGTCCATGGTGGGCCACTCGCTGGGCGCCATCGGCTCCATCGAGATCGCCGCCAGCGCGCTGGCCATGGAGCACCACGTCGTGCCGCCCACGGCCAACCTGCACACCCCCGACCCCGAATGCGACCTGGACTACGTCCCGGTCACCGCGCGCGAGCAGCGCACCGACGCCGTGCTGACCGTGGGCAGCGGCTTCGGCGGCTTCCAGTCCGCGATGGTGCTCGCCCGGCCCGAGAGGAGCGAGGCATGACCACCTCCGTGGCAGTGACCGGCCTGGGAGTCGCCTCTCCCAACGGCCTCGGCACCCAGGACTTCTGGGCGGCCACCCGGATCGGCAAGAGCGGCATCGGCCGCGTCACCCGCTTCGACGCCTCGTCCTACCCGGCGACGCTGGCCGGCGAGGTGCCCGGATTTGACGCCGCCGCGCACCTGCCGAGCCGGCTGATCCCGCAGACCGACCACATGACCCGCATGGCGCTGGTGGCGGCGGACTGGGCGCTGGCCGACGCCGGCATCGTCCCCGGTGAGCAGCCCGAGTTCGACATGGGCGTGATCACCGCCAGCTCCTCCGGCGGCTTCGAGTTCGGCCAGAACGAGCTCCGGAAGCTGTGGAGCCAGGGCAGCCAGTACGTCAGCGCGTACCAGTCCTTCGCCTGGTTCTACGCCGTCAACAGCGGCCAGATCTCCATCCGCAACGGCATGAAGGGCCCCAGCGGCGTCCTCGTCAGCGACCAGGCCGGCGGGCTCGACGCGCTCGCCCAGGCCCGCCGCCAGATCCGCAAGGGCACCCCGCTCATCGTCTCCGGCGCCGTGGACGCCTCGATCTGCCCCTGGGGCTGGGCCGCCCAGCTCACCAGCGGACGCCTGTCCACCAGCGACAACCCGGACCGCGCCTACGTGCCCTTCGACGCGGCCGCGAGCGGCCACGTGCCGGGCGAGGGCGGCGCCCTCCTCGTCATGGAGGACACCGAGGCGGCCCGCGCCCGTGGCGCCCGTATCTACGGCGAACTCGTCGGCTACGCCGCGACGTTCGACCCCAAGCCGGGCACCGGCGGGGAGCCCGGGCTGCGCCGCGCCATCGAGCAGGCCCTCAGCGAGGCCGACTGCGCCCCGCAGGACGTGGACGTGGTCTTCGCCGACGCCGCCGGGACCGTGGAGCTGGACCGGGCCGAGGCGGACGCGCTGCGCGCCGTCTTCGGCGCCCGGGGCGTACCGGTGACCGCGCCGAAGACCATGACCGGCCGGCTGTACTCGGGCGCCGCTCCGCTGGACGTGGCCGCCGCCCTGCTCGCGATGGACGAGGGCCTCATCCCGCCCACCGTGCACACCGACCCCGATCCCGCCTACGGCCTCGACCTGGTCGTCGGCCAGCCGCGCACCGCCGAGGTCCGCACCGCGCTGGTGCTGGCCCGCGGCCACGGCGGCTTCAACTCCGCCGTGGTGCTCCGCGCCGACGGCTGACCTCCCACCGTGTCCCGCAACGGCGCGGGACACCCGTGAACCGAACCGAAGGAACGCACATGTCTGCTGCATTCACCCTGGACGACCTCAAGCGCATCCTCCTGGAGGGCGCCGGCGCCGACGAGGGCGTCGACCTGGACGGCGACATCCTCGACACCGACTTCGAGGAGCTGGGCTACGAGTCCCTGGCCCTGCTGGAGACCGGCGGCCGCATCGAGCGCGAGTGGGGCATCACGCTGGACGACTCCGCGCTGACCGACGCCGCCACGCCGCGCGCGCTCATCGAGACGGTCAACGCCCACCTGGCCCTCTCCGCGGCCTGACGCCGCTCCCGGGGCGGCCGCGCTCGCCCGCGGCCGCCCCGGACCCGGCCCCTTCTCCCTCTCCACCCGGCACCGCCCGGGCACTGACACAAGGAGTCCCTCTCATGTCCCGTACCAACGGACGCCTCGCCCTCATCACCGGCGGCACCAGCGGCATCGGTCTGGCCGCGGCGCGCCTGCTGGGCGAGCAGGGCCACACCGTCTTCCTCGGCGCCCGCAACGCCGAGAACGTGGCGCGGACCGTCAAGCAGCTGCGCGAGGACGGCATCGAGGCCGACGGCGCCGAGCTGGACGTCCGCGACGACGCGAGCGTGCACGCCTTCGTGCAGGCCGCCGTCGACCGCCACGGCAGCGTCGACGTCCTGGTCAACAACGCCGGCCGCAGCGGCGGCGGCGTCACCGCCGACATCGCCACCGAGCTGTGGCACGACGTCATCGACACCAACCTCAACAGCGTCTTCCGCATGACCCGCGAGGTGCTCAACACCGGCCGGATGCGCCACAAGAGCCGCGGCCGCATCATCAACATCGCCTCCACGGCGGGCAAGCAGGGCGTCGTCCTCGGCGCCCCGTACTCGGCCTCCAAGCACGGCGTCGTCGGCTTCACCAAGGCCCTCGGCAACGAGCTGGCCCCGACCGGCATCACCGTCAACGCCGTGTGCCCCGGCTACGTCGAGACCCCGATGGCCCAGCGCGTCCGCCAGGGCTACGCCGCGGCGTACAACGCCACCGAGGACGCCATCCTCGAGAAGTTCCAGTCCAAGATCCCGCTCGGCCGCTACTCCACCCCGGAGGAGGTCGCGGGCCTGGTCGGCTACCTCGCCTCCGACACCGCCGCCTCCATCACCTCGCAGGCGCTCAACGTCTGCGGCGGCCTCGGCAACTTCTGATCCCGCTTTTTCCCGAGCCTCTTCCCAAGGAGTTCCACATGACGGTCCGTGAGGTCGAGCACGAGATCACCGTGCAGGCCCCCGCCGCCGAGGTCTACCGCCTGCTCGCCGAGGTGGAGAACTGGCCCCGCATCTTTCCGCCGACCCTCTACGTCGACCACGTCGAGCAGGGCGGCAACGAGGAGCGCATCCGGATCTGGGCCACCGCCAACGGCGAGGCCAAGAACTGGACGTCGCGCCGCACCCTCGACCCCGAGGCGCTGCGCATCACCTTCCGCCAGGAGGTGTCGGCGCCGCCGGTCGCGGCGATGGGCGGCACCTGGATCATCGAGCCGCTCGGCGCGGACGAGTCCAGGATCCGGCTGCTGCACGACTACCGCGCGATCGACGACGACCCGGCCTCCCTGGAGTGGATCGACCAGGCCGTCGACCGCAACTCCCGCTCGGAGCTGGCCGCGCTGAAGACCAACGTCGAACTGGCCCACGCCTCGGCGGAGCTGACCTTCTCCTTCGAGGACACGGTCCACATCGCCGGCTCCGCCAAGGACGCGTACGACTTCATCAACGAGGCCCACCTCTGGCAGGAGCGGCTCCCGCACGTGGCGTCGGTGCGCCTGGAGGAGGACACCCCGGGGCTGCAGAGCCTGGAGATGGACACCCGCGCCAAGGACGGCTCCACGCACACCACGAAGTCGTACCGGGTCTGCTTCCCGCACTACAAGATCGCCTACAAGCAGGTCACGCTCCCGGCGCTGATGACCCTGCACACCGGCCGGTGGACGTTCGAGGAGACCGCGGACGGCGTGGCCGCGACCTCGCAGCACACCGTCGTCCTGAACACCGAGAACATCACCAGGATTCTCGGCCCCGAGGCCGGCGTCGCGGAGGCCAAGGAGTACGTGCGCACCGCGCTCAGCACCAACAGCCGGGCCACGCTGGGGTACGCCAAGGACCACGCCGAGGCGCGTCGCTGACATGGCCGCACTGGACACCCAGGTCATCGTCGTCGGGGCGGGTCCCGTAGGGCTGATGCTCGCCGGGGAACTGCGGCTGGGCGGTGCCGAGGTCGTCGTGCTGGAAGCGCGCACGGCCCCCACCACCGAGTCGCGGGCCTCGACCCTGCACGCCCGCACCATGGAGATCCTCGACTCCCGCGGTCTGCTGGAGGAGCTGGGCACCCCGCCCAACGAACCGCGCGGCCACTTCGGCGGCATCCCGCTGGACCTGACGCTCGACAGCACCCACCCCGGCCAGTGGAAGGTCCTCCAGCACCGCACCGAGGAACTGCTGGAGAAGTGGGCCCGGTCGCTCGGCGCCGACATCCGCCGCGGGCACGAGGTCCGCGGCCTGTCGGTCCTCGACGACCGCGTCGAGGTCGAGTCGGTGAAGGGGGACGGCACCACCGTCACCCTGTCGGCGCTGTGCGTGGTCGGCTGCGACGGCGAGAACAGCACGGTGCGCCGGCTGGCCGGATCGGAATTCCCCGGCCGGGACGCCACCCGCGAGCTGCTGCGCGCGGACGTGGCGGGTCTGGACATCCCCAACCGGCGCTTCGAACGGCTGGAGAAGGGGCTGGCCATCGCCGCCCGGCGGGACGACGGCGTCACCCGCGTCATGGTGCACGAGTTCGGCCGGCCGGCCGGCACGCGCACCGGCGACCCGGACTTCGCCGAGGTCGCGGCGGTCTGGGAGCGGGTCACGGGGGAGGACATCAGCGGCGGTACCCCGCTGTGGGTGAACTCCTTCGGCGACGCCGACCGGCAGGCCACCGCCTACCGCGACGGGCGCGTCCTGCTGGCCGGTGACGCCGCGCACCAGCAGATGCCCATCGGCGGGCAGGCGCTGAACCTGGGGCTCCAGGACGCGGTCAACCTCGGCTGGAAGCTGGCCATCCAGGTCCGCAGGCTCGGCAGCGAGGGCCTGCTGGACAGCTACCACGACGAACGGCACGCGGTCGGCGCCCGCGTGCGCTCCAACATCCAGGCGCAGGCGTTGCTGCTGCTGGGCGGCCCCGAGGTGGAGGCGGTGCGCTCCGTACTGGCCGAGCTGATCGCCCAGGAGCCGGTACGCGCCCACCTCGCGGGGATGATCTCCGGCCTGGACGTCCGGTACGACGTCGGTGCCGACGGCCACCCGCTGCTGGGCGCCCGGCTCCCGCACACCCCGCTGCTCCGCGCCGACGGCAGCACCACCGCCGCCGCTGCCCTGCTGCGCACCGGCCGCGGCCTGCTGCTGGACCTGTCCGGCGCGCAGGACGCCGAAGCGCCGCTGCGCCGGGCGGCCGAGGGCCGCGAGGACCGGGTCACCGTGCTCGCCGCCCGCCTGGCCGGCGACGCGGACGGCCACCCGCTGGCCGGGGCCGGCGCCGTCCTGGTCCGGCCCGACGGCCACCTCGTGTGGACGGGACGGACGACCGACGGCCTGGACGCCGCGCTGTACCGCTGGTTCGGCCTGACCGGGCCGGCCGCACCACTGACGAACCCGGCCGCGTCCGCGGCCGCGCACGGAGGGAACACCATGGGCAGGCTCAACGGAAAGACGGCACTGGTCACCGGCTCCAGCCGCGGCATGGGGCGGGCCACCGCCGTGCGGCTGGCGCGCGAGGGCGCGCTGGTCGCCGTGCACTACACGAGCAACAAGGAGGCGGCCGCCGAGACCGTCGCCGCCATCGAGACGGAGGGCGGCCGGGCCTTCACGGTCCGCGCCGAGCTGGGCGTGCCCGGCGACGTGCACGAGCTGTTCCTCGCCCTGGAGGCCGGCCTCAAGGAGCGGACCGGCGGCACCGACCTGGACATCCTGGTCAACAACGCGGGGGAGATGGGCGGCGTCTCCGTCGAGGACACCACCCCCGAGAAGTTCGACCGGCTGGTCGCCGTCAACGCCAAGGCGCCGTTCTTCCTCATCAAGCGCGCGCTGAAGAACATGCCGGACGGCGGCCGCATCATCAACATCTCTTCGGGGCTCACCCACTTCGCCAACCCCGAGGAGATCGCCTACGCGATGACCAAGGGCGCGGTCGAGCAGCTCGCGCTGCACTTCGCCAAGCTCCTGGGGCCGCGCAACATCACCGTCAACAGCGTCGCGCCGGGCATCACCCGCAACGGCAACCCGGTGTTCGACATCCCCGAGGCGGTGGAGCAGATGGCACAGCTCTCCGCGTTCAACCGGGTCGGTGAGCCCGAGGACGTCGCCGACGTCGTCGCCTTCCTCGCCAGCGACGACGCCCGCTGGGTCACCGGCGCCTTCCTCGACGCCAGCGGCGGCACCCTCCTGGGGTGAACCGGACGGGCCGGCGCGGCCGCCCTCTTCGGCCGCGGGGTCCGGACGCCGGGCGTCCGGACCCCGCCCCAGGACCAGCCACCTCTCCCAGGGAAGACCACCATGACGTCTACGACTCCTTCCGTGCCCCGCCCCGCAGCGGCCGCCGCCGGCACCCGGCCGTGGGGCCTGCTGACCGTCCTCGCCGGCAATATGCTCATCGACGCCCTGGAGGTGTCCGTACTGGTCGTGGCGGCGCCCGCCATCGGCGCCGAGCTGCACCTGGCGGCGGCCGGAACGCAGTGGACCATGAGCGGTTTCGCCCTGGGCTTCGCCGGTCTGCTGCTGCTCGGACCGCGGCTGGCCGCCCGCTGGGGCAGGCGGCGCCTGTACTTGGGCGCGCTGGCCGTCTTCGCCGTCGCGTCCCTCGTCGCGGGGATCGCCACCGATCCGGTACTGCTGGTGGCCACCCGTTTCGTCAAGGGCGGCTGCGCCGCGCTGACGGCGCCGATGGGGCTGGCCATCATCATGTCCGTCTTCCCCGAAGGCCCGGTGCGGCGGCGCGCGATCTCCGTGTACACGCTCTTCGGGGCCAGCGGCTTCGCCACCGGTCTGCTGCTCTCCGGGCTGCTGACCGGCTGGGACTGGCGGTACACCCTGGCCTTCCCGGCCCCGGTGGTGGCCGTGCTGTTCGTCGCCGGGCTGCGCCTCATCCCCGCGCAGGACCCCGCGGCGCCGCGGCAGCCGCTGCCCCTGGCGCGGGTCCTGCTGCTCACCGCGGGCACCGCGGCCCTCGTCGGCGGGATCGCTTGCGTACCCACCGACGGCTGGACCGGCCCGCGCACGGCCGGCCTGCTGCTGACGGCCGCGGTCCTCTTCGTCCTGCTGGCCGTACGGGAACGCCGCTCGGCGGCCCCGATACTGCCCGCCTCCCTACGCACCAGCGCCGCGCTGCGCCGGTCGGCGCTGGGCGCCGCCTGCCTCAACGGGTCCTACCTGGGCATGCTGTTCATCGCCACGCTCCAGCTCCAGGACGAGCTCGGCTACAGCCCCCTGGGGACCGCCCTGGCCTTCCTGCCCGCGAGCCTGCCGCTGGCCCTGACCGCCCTGCACTCCGGGGCGATGGTCGAGCGCTTCGGGGCCCGGCCGCTCATCGCCCTCGGGTCGCTCGCCGCGTTCGCCGGGTACCTCCTGCTGCTGCGGGAGGACACCTCGTACGTCACCGGGCTGCTGCCCAGCCTGCTCCTGGTGGGCGCCGGCTTCGTGCTGGCCTTCACCGCCCTGAACACCCAGGCCGTCTCCGAGGCGGCCGGCGGCGACAAGGCCGTCGCGGGCGCCGCGTACCAGACGGCCGTCCAGGCCGGTGCCGCGCTGATGCCGGCGCTGGCCGCCGCGCTGCTGACGACCGGCAGCGGAACGCCGGACCACCGCGCAGCGCATCTGCTCGTCGCCGCCGTCGGCCTGCTCGGCGTGGTCACGGCACTGGCCGGCCTCGCCCGTCCCACCACCGTCCGCCACTCACCGAAGGAATCCGGATGACTGTCCAAGACAGCCGTATGGCCTGGGACGTCGACACCTGGGACCTCGACGCCTGGGACGTCGATGCCTGGGACGTCGACGGCTGGGAGTTCGACGACGACGCCGACGACTCGCTGCTCGGGCCGGAGGTCGCGGTGCCCGGCCGGTCCGTGATGGTGACGCTCTCCCTCGAAGAGCGCACCCGCATCATCGACGCCTACATCCGCCGGGAACTCGCCCGCGTCCTGCTGGTACCCCCGCGGGACATCGAGGTCTCCGGCCGCACGATGAACAGCCTCGGCGTCGGCTCCGTCGCCGGCCTCCAGCTGCAGAACCGCATCGAACGCGCGCTGGACGTGGAGGTCAACCTCCAGATGCTGCTGCTGGCCAACAGCGCCCAGGAGCTCATCGACTGCCTCGCAGGGCAGCTCGGCCCCGAGGGCCACCGGGGCGGTCACGACAACGGTCACGGCAACGGTCACGGCAACGGTCACGGCCACCGCGTCAGGCAGCACGCATGAACGGTTTCCTCGACGCCTGGCTGCTCCGCCTGCCCCGCCCCGACCAGCTCGGACCGCTGCTCGACCACTCGGAACTGGACGCGCGCGAACAGGCCCGCGGCCGCTCCTTCACCCGGCCCGACGACGGCGTGCTGTACGCCTCGGCACACATCGCCCTGCGCCGGGTCCTCGGCCACTACCTCGGACTCGCCCCGGAACGGGTGCCGTTCGTCCGTGAACCGTGTCCCGGCTGCGGCGAGCCCCACGGGCGCCCCGCCGTGGCCCACCCCGACCCGCCGCTGCACTTCTCGCTCTCGCACAGCAGCGGCATGGTGCTCGTCGCCGTCGCCTCCGAGACCGTCGGCGCCGACGTGGAGCGCCGGCCCCGCCCCGGCACCGTCGAGGTGTGCACCCCCTCGCTCCACCCGGCCGAACGCGCCGAGATCGAGGAGGTGCCGCCTCCCGGACACTGCGCCGCCTTCGGCCGTGTCTGGACGCGCAAGGAGGCGTACCTCAAGGCCCTGGGCACCGGGCTCAGCCGCTCGCCGGCCGCCGACTACCTCGGCGCCGACGTCCAGCGGCGCCCGCCGGGCTGGTCCGTCCTGGACCTCGACTGCGGCCCGCACCACGACGGTGCGATCGCCTACCGGGGCGCGGCCGAAGCGCCCCGCGCCGTGCACCGGCTGCCCGCCGCCGTACTGCTGCCCGGCGGTGCGTCCGTGCCGGCCGCCACCGGCATCCCGGCCCTGGAGCCCGCCGCCTGACCGGCGCGCCCACGGCCCGACGTACCCCACCGACCCGCAAGAGGAGATCTCAGTGACCGTCACCGATGTCACCCCGACCGTGCTGCCGCCCGAGGCCCACCTGGCGGAGCTGGAAACGCTCAAGGAGATGGCCCGCCAGGGACCGGATCCGGCCGCCACCGAGCGGCAGCACGCCCGGGGCAAGCTCACCGCGCACGAACGCATAGAACTGCTCCTGGACGAGGGCTCGTTCACGGAGGTCGAGCCGCTGCGCCGGCACCGCGCGACCGGCTTCGGCCTGGAGGACAAGAAGCCCTACACCGATGGCGTGATCACCGGCTGGGGCACCGTGCACGGCCGTACCGTCTTCGTTTACGCGCACGACTTCCGGATCTTCGGCGGCGCGCTCGGCGAGGCCCACGCGCAGAAGATCCACAAGATCATGGACATGGCCCTCCAGGCCGGTGCGCCGCTGGTGTCGCTCAACGACGGTGCCGGCGCACGTATCCAGGAAGGCGTCTCCGCGCTCGCCGGGTACGGCGGCATCTTCCAGCGCAACACCAAGGCGTCCGGCGTCATCCCGCAGATCAGCGTCATGCTGGGCCCCTGCGCCGGTGGCGCGGCCTACTCGCCGGCCCTCACGGACTTCGTCTTCATGGTCCGCGACACCTCGCAGATGTTCATCACCGGGCCGGACGTGGTCCGCGCGGTGACCGGCGAGGAGATCACCCAGAACGGGCTGGGCGGCGCCGACGTGCACGCCGAGACCTCCGGCGTGGCCCACTTCGCGTACGACGACGAGCGGACCTGCCTCGAAGAGGTCCGCTACCTGCTCTCGCTGCTGCCCTCCAACAACCGCGAACTGCCGCCCTCCGCACCGGCCACCGACCCCGTCGACCGGACGTGCGAGGAGCTGCTGGACGTGGTGCCGGCCGAGCCGGGCCGTACGTACGACATCCGCCAGGTCATCGAGGCGATCGCCGACGACGGCGAGTACTTCGAGGTGCACCCGGGGTGGGCGGGCAACATCGTGTGCGCCCTGACCCGCTTCAACGGCGAGGTGGCCGGCATCGTCGCCAACCAGCCCGCCCACTTCGCCGGCGTGCTGGACATCGAGGCCAGCGAGAAGGCGGCGCGCTTCGTACAGTTCTGCGACGCCTTCAACATCCCCCTCGTCACGCTCGTGGACGTGCCCGGCTTCCTGCCCGGCGTCGACCAGGAGCACAACGGCATCATCCGGCGCGGCGCGAAGCTGCTGTACGCGTACTGCAACGCCACGGTCCCGCGGATCTCCCTGGTACTGCGCAAGGCGTACGGCGGCGCGTACATCGTCATGGACTCCCGCTCGATCGGCACCGACCTCGCGCTCGCCTGGCCGAGCAACGAGATCGCCGTGATGGGCGCAGAGGGCGCCGCCAACGTCATCTTCCGCCGGGAGATCGCCGCCTCCGACGACCCGGAGGCGACCCGCGCCCAGAAGATCCGCGAGTACCGCGAGGAGCTGATGCACCCCTACTACGCCGCCGAACGCGGCCTGGTGGACGACGTCATCGACCCGCGCAGCACGCGCCAGGTCATCGCCCGGTCGCTGGCGATGCTGCGCAGCAAGCACGCCGGCCTGCCCTCCCGCAAGCACGGCAACCCGCCCCAGTAAGGAGTACCGAGTGAGCGAAGCACGCGATGTGATCCGCGTGGAGAAGGGCTCGCCCACCCCCGAGGAGCTGGCGGCCGTCACCGCCGTCCTGCTCAGGGTCATGGCCGCCGCTCCCGAAGACCCCGCGCCGCTCCGGCCCGCCGCCGCGCGCTGGCGCCGGCTGGAGCGCGCCGAGCGCGGCCCCGGCCCGCGCAGCTGGCAGGAACTGGCCGCGTAGCGCCGAGCCGTACGAGGAGGAAACACCGTGACCGTGACCCAGGAAGCTCCCGGCACCGTCGAGGACAGCGGCCCGCAACGGGCCGGGTGGCAGCTGCCGCCCCTCGAGGCCGAGGACGACTTCGACGCTGAACCGCACATCATCCGCGGTACGGACTGACCGGCCGCATCCCGGGCGGGCGCCGCTACCCCGGCGCCCGCCCGCGCACGTCCGCCTCCCCTCCCCCTTCCCTGCCACCGCCGGGCACCCCACCCGACTTGGAGTACTGCCATGCCCCAGCTGCTGCCGTCCGAGGCGCCGCCCACCCCGCCGGACGATCCGGTCCGGGCCGTCGAGGTCGAGGCGGGCCCGCTGCGCCTGTCCGGCCTGCTCGCCCTGCCCACAGGAGTCCCGCCGCGCGCCGTGCTCGTCGCGCTGCACGGCGGCGGCATGCGGGCCGGCTACTTCCACGGCCGGGCCGACCCGGCCACCTCGATGCTCTCGCTCGCGGCCTCCTGCGGGTACGCGGCGCTCGCGCTGGACCGGCCCGGGTACGGGAGTTCGGCGGCCGCGCTGCCCGACGGCCTGCCGCTGGCCGAGCAGGCCGGATACGTCCTGGCGGCCCTGGAGAGCTATGCGCGCGAGCACCCGGTGGGCGCCGGCTTCTTCCTGCTGGGGCACTCGATGGGCGGGAAGCTCGCCCTGATGACCGCGGCCCGGGACGGCGGCGACGGCGACGGCCAGCGGCTGCTCGGCATCGACGTGTCCGGCATCAGCGACCGCTGGGCCGTCGGCTCCGACCGGCTGGCGGACCCCGCCGGCCGCCGCAGCCACCGGCTGCACTGGGGCCCGCTGGCCCTCTATCCGCCGGGCACCTTCCGGATGGCCGAGCCGCTGGTGGGCCCGATACCCCGCAACGAGCTGCGGGACGTGCCGTGCTGGCCGCGCACCTATCCGTCGGTGGCCCGCGAGGTCCGGGTGCCGGTGCGCTTCACCTTCGCCGAGCACGAGCAGTGGTGGCGGTCCGACCGGTGGACGGTGGAGGCGATGACGGCCCGGCTGGCCGCGCCCCTCGTCCGCGTCGACCGGCTGGCCTGCGCGGGCCACAACATCAGCCTGGGGCGGACGGCGCGCGGCTACCACCTGGGCGTCCTGGCGTTCCTGGAGGAGTGCGTGGCGCGTGCCGAAGGGGGCGCACCGTGAGCGGCGGCGCCGTACTGCGCGGCATGACCGCGTCGCTGCGGGTGCGCAACTTCCGGCTGTTCACGCTGGGGCAGCTGGCCTCGGTGACCGGCACCTGGATGATGTTCACCGCGCAGGACTGGCTCGTGCTGCGGCTGACCGGGAATTCGGCCGCCGCGCTGAGCGCCGTCACCGCGGCCCAGTTCGCCCCCGTCCTGCTGCTGACGCTGCTGGGCGGCCGGCTGGCGGACCGGTACGACAAGCGCCGGCTGCTGCTCGCGGCCAATCTCGCCTCCGCGGTACTGGCCTGCCTCCTGGCGGCCGCGGCACTCAGCGGCGGCCTGCGGCTGTGGCACATCATCGCCTGTGCCGCGGGCCTGGGCGTGGTCAACGCGGTGGAGATACCGGCGCGGATGTCCTTCGTCAGCGAGATGGTCGGCGGTGAACTGCTGCCGAACGCCTCGGCTTTGAGCGCCGCGTACTTCAACACGGCCCGGGTGCTCGGGCCCGCCGCCGCGGGCGCGCTCATCAGCGTGTGGGGCGCCCCGGCGGTGATGCTGATCAACACCGTCAGCTACCTGGGCACGGTGGTCGCGCTGGCGCGGATGCGCCCGCAGGAGCTGCACCGGGGCACCGCCCGCGCGGCCCGCGGCGGCGTCGTGGCCGGGCTGCGGTACGTCGCCGCGCGGCGCGACCTGCTGCTGCCGCTCGCGCTGGTGGCCCTGGTGGCGCTGGTCGGGTTCAACTTCCAGGTGACGCTGCCGCTGCTGGCCAGAACGGTCTTCGGCACCGGGGCCGGCACCTTCGGGCTGCTGACCGCGGCGATGGCGGCCGGCTCGCTGGTGGCGGCGCTGGTCACCACCGTGCGCCGGGGACGGCCCCGGCAGCGCGTCGTGCTGGCCGCCGCGGTGGCCTTCGGCGTCGCGGAGATCGCTTCCGGGCTGGCGCCGACCTTCCCCGTCGCGCTGCTGTCCCTGGCCGTCACCGGCTTCGCCATGATGGTCTTCTCGCAGGCGGCCAACCACCGCGTACAGCTGGGCACCGAGTCCGCCTACCGCGGCCGCGTCATGGCGCTCTACACCGTCATCTATCAGGGCACCACCCCGATCGGCGCCCTGCTCATCGGCTGGCTGGCCGGCGCCGCCGGCGCGCGCAGCGGCCTGTGGGTGGCCGGCGTGGTCTGCCTGGCGGGGGCGCTGGCCGCCTGCGCCCTCGCCGCCCCGCGCGGCCGGCGGCCCGGCGCCCGGCCCGTCCCCGTCCGCGAGGAAGCGGACGAACGGGCCTCCGCTTCCTCGGGATAGGCGGCTTCGCGGTCCGGTCCGCCGCGGGGCCGGCCGCCCGCTGTGCCGCGTGGCCGGCGCCGCACCGTGCTCGTCAGGGGCGTACGGGCGGCGCTCACGCATGCGCGGACGGGTGCCGTGGCGGGCCGGCGGCAACAGCGGCGGGCGGTGCGGCCGGTACCGGTAGGGGTCATGCGGGTGTCCTCACTTCGCCGGGGAGGGGGAGTTCCAGGGCTGGCCGAGCCGGAAGCCGACCCCGCGCACGGTGACGATCCAGTCGCCCGAGCCGAGCTTGCGGCGCAGTCCGTTGACGTGGGTGTCCAGCGTGCGGCTGCGCGGGGTGTCGGTGTCCTGCCAGACCTGCTGGAGGATCTGCCGCCGGGTGGCCACGGCGCCGGGCCGGGAGGCCAGGAGCAGCAGCAGGTCGAACTCCTTGCGGGTGAGCGGGACCGGCCGGCCGTGCAGCCGTACGGTGCGGGTGGTCTGCTCGACGACGAGCGGCCCCAGCTGCAGCACCGCGCCGGCCGTGGCGGCGGGGCGCGCCCGGCGCATCACTGCGCCCATTCGGGCCAGCAGTTCGCGGAATCCGTAGGGCTTGACCAGGTAGTCGTCGGCGCCGGCCTGGAGCCCGAGCACCCGGTCGACCTCGCTGTCCCGGGCGGTGACCGCGAGCAGCGGGGTGTCGCACACGGCGGTGATGGACCGGCAGATCTCCAGCCCGTCCACGTCGGGCAGTTCGAGGTCGATCAGTATCACGTCGGCGTGGTGGTGCTCGCGCAGCGCCGCGGCGCCGGTCGCGGCGGTCCTGACCTGGTGGCCGTGGCGTTCAAGACTGCGGGTGAGGGTCTGGGCCGTGCGGGCGTCGTTCTCGACGACGAGCACCCGCCACGGCCCGGCCGGCTGCGCGGTGAGCGGCGGCGGGCCGGGGCGGGCCGGTGACGCGGGTGACGGGTGGGTGAGTGACCTGACCGTCTGTGACACGGGCTCCTCCTGGAGTTCGCGGGTGGACGCGGGCTGCGAGGAGGGTGCGGACGGCGGCCGCGGCGCTGCGGTACCGCCCGTGCGCATGACGGAGTACGGGCATGATTCCCCCGTCGATGCGCCCCTCGGGCGCTGCCCAGAGCACAGTGGCACGCGAGCGGCCGCGCGGAACGGTTGATAGCACCTAGGTTGAGTCCGCCCGGAGCTCGCCCCGCGGCTCGTCCCGCCGCTCAGGAAGCGGGGCCGTGCAGCGCGAGGAAGGCCGCGACGCCGGACTCGACCAGGGCCTCCGTCTCGTCGGCCGCCAGCGGCAGCGCACCGTGCAGCGAGCGCTCGTACACCTCCGAGGTGACCAGCTGGGTGAAGTGGACGGCCAGCGTCTCCGGGGTGTCGCGGTCGCGCAGGGCGCCGGCCCTCACCAGTCCGCCGAGCCGCTCGGCCAGCCGGGCCCGCACCCGGCCCGGACCGGTGCCGCGCCAGCTTTCGATGACGTGCGGCGGCAGGTGCGGGGCCTCGGCGAAGATCACGCGGACCAGCGCGAAGTGGCTCTCGAAGTCGGTCTGCGGGACGGCCAGCGCGCGGCCGAGGGCGGTGAGCGCGGCGGTCAGGTCGGCGTCGGGGCTGCCCAGGTGGTGGTCGATCAGCTCTTCCTGGTGTGCGGCGACGGCCTGGGAGCTCTGCTGCACGACGGCGAGGAAGAGGTGCTCCTTGTCCTGGTGGTGGTTGTAGATCGTGCGCTTGGAGACCCCGGCCTCGGCCGCGATGGCGTCGACGCTGGCACGGCTGTAGCCCTCCCGCCCGAAGACGGTGCGGGCCGCGCAGTCGATGGCGGCGCGCTTTCCGGGGCGGCCGGTCGGGGCGGTTTCGGGGGTCGTGAGGGGGGCGGGGGAAGGCGTCATGGCAGGCCGGACTCCTCAAATTGCACTGAGCGGTTTACAAGGGGGAACTGCACGGTGTAGTTTACTTCGTGTCGGAGCCGCCGGGGAACCCCGCGGATCTCCGCTTCCTGTACCGCCTCCTCTCCGCCGGCAGCCCCACGCCACCGGCCGCCAGGAACCCCACGAAAGGACCCCGCCATGTTCGGCAAGCTCACGGTCACCAAACTCTTCTGTGACGACCTGGACGCCATGGTCGCCTTCTACCGCGACCGGCTGGGCCTGAAGGTTCTCCAGGAGTACCCGGGCACCACCTTCGTCTTCGACACCGGGCACGGCGGCGAGCTGATCGTCACCAACACCAAGGGCGACCAGCCCATCAGTATCGCCTTCACCGAGGTCGACATCCCGGCGGCCCACCAGGCACTGGCCGACCTGGGCGCCACCGACATCGCGCCGCACAAGACCGGCGAGCGGTTCGAGATCACCGACCCGCAGGGCAACAACCTCATCTTCGTCAACGCCTGAGCGCCCGCCGCCCGCCGCAGCGGGCGGCAGCGCGGACCTCCTCACCTCGCCCAGGGAGACCGTCGTGCCCCACACCTCCGCCCCCACGCGCCCCGATGCCGAAACCGCCCACCGCAGCCGGCTCGCTCGCTACGCGCTCTATCTCGTCGGCTGTGTCGTCTTCGCCGCCGGAGCCACGCTCTTCATCCATGCCGGGATGGGTGTGGACCCCCTCGACGTCCTCTCCCTCGGCCTCCTGGAGCACCTGCCGGGAACGATCGGGCTGGCCCAGGCCGCCATCGCCGCCGTCTGCATCCTGCTGTGGTCCGTGTGGAACCGCCGCCGCCCGGTCGTGATGCCCTTCGTGACCTTCCTGCTCTGCGGCTCCCTGATCGACCTGATGCGCCTGGCGGACCTCGGCTGGCTGGCCGCGGTGCCCGCGCTGATCGCGGCGATCCTGCTGTGCGCCTACGGCTCCGCGCTGATCATCATGAGCGGCACCGGCATCCGCGCCATGGACCTGCTCGTCATCAGCCTCAACCAGCGCCTGCACGTGCCCTTCTGGCTCGCCAAGGTCGGCATCGAGGGTGTCCTGCTCACCCTCGGCTGGCTGCTCGGCGGCCCGGTCGGCGTCGGCACCCTCGCCTTCCTCGTCTGCGTCGACGGACTCATCCAGCCCTTCATGGCCTTCAACGCCCGCGTCCTGCGCCTGACCAACCACGGCCTGCCCACCCGCGCCCCCGTGCGCCCCCTCGCGATCGGAGTGGCCCGATGAGCGCCGCCACCACCACGCCCCGCACCGGCGTGTTCCCCCTCCTGCTGTTCGCCTCCACCCTGACCGTCATGGCCGGCTCGGTACTCTCCCCGGTCATCGAGGTCCTCCGCGGTGACCTGGGCGTGAGCGGCACGGCGGCCGGCCTGGTCGTCACCGTCCACAGCCTCGGGATAGCCCTCGTCAGCCCGTTCGCCGGGCGTCTGCTGGACCGCTTCGGCACCCGCGTGCCGCTCGCCGCCGGCCTCCTGGTCTACGGCGTGGCCGGCGGCGCCGGAGCCCTCCTCGACAGCTACCCGGCGCTCATCGTCGCCCGCCTCGTCTTCGGCGCCGGCGCCTCCTTCGTCTTCGCCGGCACCACCGTCGCGCTGCTCTCGCTCTACCAGGGCCGCGCCAAGGACCGCGCCATGGGCTGGCGGTCCACCGCCACCAGCCTCGGCGGCGTCCTGTGGCCGCTGGCCGCCGGTGCCGTGGGCGGCATCTCCTGGCACCTGCCCTTCGCGATCTACCTCATCGCCATCCCGCTCGGCATCGCCACCGTCCTGGTCCTCCCCAAGCACGCGGCCCCCGCCGGCGGTCCGGCGGGCAAGCCCATGGGCGCCGTGGCCCTGCTGCGCCGCCACCGTGTCCTCCTCGCCTGGTACGGCCTGCAGTTCCTCTCCTCGCTGCTGCTGTACGCGCTGATGGTCTTCCTGCCCCAGCAGCTGGCCGCCGCGGGCGTCACGAGCCCGATGCTGGTCTCCCTGTACACCGTGGCCATGTCCGCCGTGATGAGCCTGATCGGCCTGGGCTACGCCCCGCTGCGCGAACGGCTGGGCGAGCGCACCCTGCTGCACGTCGCCGTCGCCCTGTGGGTCGTCTCCTTCGCCCTCCTCGCCGTGACCAGCCAGCCGGTGCTGCTGTTCCTGGTCCCCGTCCTCTTCGGCATCGGCCAGGGCGTGTTCTTCCCGGTCGTGACCGTACTGATCGGTGAGGGCGTCCCCGAGGCCGTCCGCGGCCAGGCCACCTCGCTGTCCGGAACCGCTACCTTCGCGGGGCAGTTCGTCTCGCCGCTCCTGGTCGGCCCGCTGCTGGCCGCCACCGGCTTCGAGGCAGGCTTCTTCCTGGTCGCCGGGGTCCCGGCACTCGCCCTGGCCGCCCTCCTGTTCACCCGCAACGCCCGCCGCGGCACCCGCACCGCCCCGCCCGCCGACACCACTTCGGCTGTTGGCACCACCGAGGCCCCGGCCGCGTCTCACACCGCGACCGTGCGCTGACCCGCGCCGCTCTTCCCGAACCACGCCCCGGAGGCTCCCGATGAAGATCACCATGGTCCTGGACGTCATCTGCGCCCACTCCTACCTCGCGTACCACCACCTGCAGCAGGCCCTGCAGACGCATCGCGCGGCCGGCGGCAGTGCCGAGGTGACCTTCCTCCCCTTCCAGCTCGACCCCGCGGCGCCGCCGGCCCCCGAACCGCTCAAGACCGTCCTGCAGCGCAAGTTCGGCCCCGCGGCGCTGGACTCCGCGGCCGCGATGGCGAAGAAGGCGGCGGGCGAGGGACTCGTACTGGACTACGACCGCGCGGTGAACGCCAACACCCGGCCCGCGCACCTGCTCATCACCCACGCCGAGCGGCACGGCCGCGCAGAGGAGGTGGCCGAGCGGCTCTTCCGCGCCCACTTCACCGACGGGCTGGACATCGCCGACGCCGCCACGCTCGGCCGGCTGGCCGCCGAAGCGGGCCTGCACAGCACCCCCGACGCCACCGACGAGGCCGAACTGACGCGCCGTCTGGAGCAGACCCGGGCCCTGAACGTACGCGCCGTACCGGTCTTCCTCGCCGACGGCACCGCCCCCCTCGTCGGCGACCAGAGCCGGGCGGCCTTCGAGAAGCTGCTGGCCGGCGCCCCGACCGCGTAACCCACCGGAACTCCAAGTGACTTGCCAAAGCCGCTGAGGGCGACGGCGCGAGCCGCCCGGGCGGGACATCCCGCCAGTAGCGTGGCCGGCAGACAGCGGCAGCACCGGGCCCCGCCCTGTGCGAACCGGCCACGCACCTGCCTTACGCACCCACTCTGACCGCACCACTTCGAAGCATGGAGAACCCATGAGTACTGCACCCCTCAAGCTCGCCGTCGTGATCGGGAGCGTGCGCGAGAACCGCCTGGGCGCCAAGGTCGGCGACTGGTTCGTCCGCCAGGCCACCCAGCACCCCGACGTCGAGGTCGACGTCATCGACGTGATCGACCACCCGCTGCCGCTGGCCATCCCCGGCTTCGGCCAGGAGCTGGACGCCGCCACCCAGCAGATCAAGGACGGCATCACCCCGCGCATCGAGGCGGCCGACGCCTTCGTCGTGATCACTCCGGAGTACAACCACTCCTTCCCCGCCTCGCTGAAGAACGTCATCGACTGGCACCTGAGCGAGTGGGCCGCCAAGCCCGTCGGCCTGGTCTCGTACGGCGGCATGGGCGGCGGCCTGCGCGCGGCCGAGCACCTGCGCCAGGTCTTCGCCGAGGTCCACGCCATGACCATCCGCGAGATGATCAGCTTCCACAACCCCTGGGGTGCCTTCGAGGACGGTGCCGGGCCCGAGGGCGCCGAGGCGGCCGCCAAGAAGTTCCTGGACCAGCTGTCCTGGTGGGGCAACGCGCTGCGCACCGCCCGCACCGAGACCCCGTACCAGGCGTAAGAGCCTGCGTACCCGCCCGTACCGAACCCGACAGCACCCGGCCCGTGCCCCGCTGTGCCCCGCCGCACGGCGGGGCACAGCCGGCCGCCGCTTGGAGGCCCCGTGAACATCCCCCGGATCGGCATCACCCTCCCCTCGATCGGCGCGCCCGGCGATGTCCTCCCCGACGTGGCGCAGGCCGCCCGCCGGGCCGAGGAAGCCGGGCTGGACGGCGTCTGGGCGGGCGACCACCTCACGCTCGGCGAGGCCCCCGCGCTCGACTCCGGCCTCGTCCTCGCCACGGCGGCCGCCGCCACCCGGACCCTCGGCATCGGCTGGTCCGTCTACCTCCCGTCGCTGCGCAGCGTCTCCTGGGCGGGCCGCCAGATCGGCACGCTGCAGTACCTCGCCGGCGACGGCCGCCTCGACCTCGGCATCGGCGTGGGCGGCGGGGGAGCGGAGTGGCACGCGGCGGGCACCACCGACGCCGACCGGGGCCACCGCACGGACGCCTTCCTCCGCCTCCTCCCGAAGCTGCTGGGCGGCCGCCCGACCCCGCTCCCCGACGTCCCCGGCACCCCGGAGTGCGTCCTGGCCCCCGCGGTGCCCGTCCCGCCGGTGTGGATCGGCGGCTTCGCCACCGCGGCGCTGCGCCGCACGGTGCGGTACGGCACCGGCTGGCTCGGCGCCCTGCGGACTCCGGAGGCGTTCCGGGCCACGGGTGACCGGCTCCGTGAGCTGGCCGCCGAGGAGAAGCGCCCCGCGCCCCGGCTGGCCACCATGATCCACGGCGCGCTCGCCCCGCGCGGCGCCACGGACGGCCTGCGCGACCGCTACGCGACCACGCTCGCCGCGTCGTACGGCATGGACCACGACACGGCCCGCACCCTGGCCGTCACCGGCGACCCCGAGCAGGTCGCCGAGCAGCTCACGGACTTCGTCCGGGCGGGCGCCGAGAGCCTGGTGTTCACCACGCCCGTGCCGGACTGGCACCGCAGCGCCGAGCTGCTCGGCGAGGCCCGGCAGCTGGTCCTGCGCGAGATCTCCTGACCCTCCTCCCGCAGGCGTCCCCCAGCGCCTGCCGTGTCCCGCCGACGGCACCCCCGGCCCGGCGGGACACGCCCCGGAAGGCAGGCCGGCGCCCCCGTCCGGCCTGCCTTCCCGCGCGTCCGCCCCCTACGGTGGGACTGTTCCGAGGCACAGCACCGTTGTGCACCACAGCGATGAGGGATTTACGTGAAGATCCTGCCTGAGGAGTAGGGACGTGGCTTTGCCAAGCCATTACCCTTGAGGCCAAGGCCGCGCAGGGCGGCCATGGAGGAGTGAGATGAGGAGCAGCAACCCGGTCTTCTCGCGACGGGGGTTCAGCCGAAACGGCTACGCCGGCTTCAATGCGCCGCCGCAGGCCGGGGCCGCCGCCAACCCTTACGCGGGGACGAACCCGTACGCCGGACAGGCCCCCTACGCGGACACGAACCCGTACGCCCAGGGCCAGCAGGAAGCGACCCAGGCCCCGCCGTACGTCCCGCAGACCCGCCCGATGACCATGGACGACGTCGTCGTCCGTACGGGCCTCACGCTCGGCACCGTCGTCGTCGGCGCCGCCGTGGCATGGATCATGGACCTCTCCATGGGCCTGGCCATCGGCGCCGCGCTGGTCGCGATGGTGCTCGGCCTGGTCCAGTCGTTCAAGCGCAAGCCCTCGCCGCCGCTGATCCTGGCGTACGCCGCCTTCGAGGGCCTCTTCCTCGGCGCGATCAGCAACGCGATCAACCAGTGGGTGGCCCCCGGCGCGCCCATGCAGGCGGTGCTGGGCACCATGGCGGTCTTCGTCGTGATGCTCGTCGCCTACAAGACCCGCCTCGTGCGGGTGAACGCACGCTTCACCCGCTTCGTGATCATCGCCGCCATGGGCTTCCTGCTGCTGCAGGTGGTCAACCTGCTGTTCATGGCGTTCGGCGGCGGTGACGGCCTCGGCTTCCGCAGCGGCGGCCTGGGCATCGTCTTCGGCATCGCCGGCGTGCTGCTCGGCGCGCTCTTCCTCGCCCTGGACTTCAAGCAGGTCGAGGACGGCATCGCCTACGGCGCCCCGCGCGAGGAGTCCTGGCTCGCGGCCTTCGGCCTCACCATGACCCTGGTGTGGATCTACCTGGAGATGCTGCGCCTGGTCGCCATCCTCAACGGCGACGATTAGTACGACCCGTGACCCCGGCGCCGCTGAGGCGCCGCGGACGCGGCGAAGGGCCCGCGGGAGGTTTCCTCCCGCGGGCCCTTCGGGTTTCCGGCGCGGTCCGGTCACGGGACCGGGCCGGGCGCGGGAACGTCCGCTAGAACAACTTCCGGGCCGCGCGCCGCAGGTCGTACTCGTGGACGATCGCCTTGGCGTGACCGTAGGCGAGGTTGTGCTCGCCACGCAGCCAGCTGACCTTCTCCTCGAAGCGGAAGAGAGCGGGGCCTTCCTCGACCGTGCGAAGCCAGTCGGAAACTTCGCGGCCGGTGCAGTGGGGGATACGGGAGAGCAGGTTCCGGTGGGTCTCTTCGGAGAAGACTTGGGACATCGGCGCCTCCGGACGCGTTCGATGCTGGTCCTTCAGCACACCGTGCCTGAGCGTTCCGGCGTTGGCAACCACCCAGGAGTGGCGCATAGGCTCACAGCGTGCTTGACGTAATGCCTTTGCAGACCGCCGTTGACACCCTCGCCGACCGGCTCAGGGCGCTGCCGCAGAGCGCCCTCGCGCGGGGCGCGGCGGCCGAAGGACTGGCGCTCGCCAGGGAATTCGCGCTCCGCGCCCAGCGCCTGGAGGCGCCCGGAACGGAGCCGCGCGAGCTGCCGGACGCCGGGCTGTTCGCGGTCGGTGACCAAGTCGCGGTGGCCGGTCATGATTTGGCGTACGCGCTGCGGGACGCGGAAACGGCCCGTGCCGAGGATGTGGCACAGGCCGTGGAAGAAGTACGGAGGACCGCGGCGCGCTGCTGAGCGGTCCGGGACCGGGCGGGTGCTGGGCCCGGTCCGAAGGAAGGCCGCCCCCGGAGGGGGAAGGCTGCCTCAGAGGGAGGCGATGACCCGGTCGGCGAGGACGTAGACGCTGTCGTCGCGTCCCTCGCCCCAGGCGAAGGTCAGCGCGTACGCGCCGGCGACGCCCGAGCCGCCGAGCAGCACGGTGGTGTGGCCCTCGCGGAGCGCCTCGGCGACCCGCTCGGCCGTCTCGCGGTGGCCCGGCGTCATGCAGACGGTCGTGCCGTCGGCGAAGACATAGACGTCGAGGGTGCCCAGCGGGCCCGGCCGGACGTCGGCCAGCGGCGTGCGGTCCTCGGCCAGCTCCTCCAGGCGCGCCACGGTGCGCTCGTGGTCGCCGATGGCGGGGGAGGGCGAGAAGTCCGGGTGCGAGGGGTGGCGCCGGCGGGCGGCGGCCAGCTCGGCGGACTCGGTCTCCTCGACGGCCCCGTCGGTCGGGGCGTCCACCGGCTCGAGATCGACCTCGTCCATGCCGAACAGCGGCTCGGAGCCCAGCACGTCCGGGTCCAGGCCCGCGAAGTCGGCCTGGCGCGGCAGGTAGAAGCGGTCGAAGCCGTCACCGGTCGCGGTGTCGTCGCCCGCCGCGGGGTGGCCCGGCAGCAGCGACGAGGGCGACTCGGCGTCGCGCGCCTCCTGCGCGGCCCAGAAGGCACGCGCCTCGGCGAGCTCCCGCTCCCGCTCCTCGGCCAGCGCGTCGGCCACCGCGGCACGTATGTCGTCCAGCGGGGTCTCGGCGGCGGGTGCCGGGCGGGCGGCGGGAATGGCGGCGAGGGCCGCGGCACCGTCCTCACGGGCGGTGCTGAGTTCGGCCCGCAGTCCGGCGACCTCGCGGCGCAGGGTGCGAGCGGTGTGCAGGGAGGCTGCTCCCAGCGCCACGGCGATGGCCGCGGCCGGCAGCAGTGCATAAGCGATGGCGGTCACTGACGTACTCCCGGTAGCAGAATGTCCCCCGGAGAACTTCCTACATCAGCCTGCCGGAGGTCGGCGACCGTTCGCAGTGCGCCACGTCTCTTGACGACCGGCGGCAGGGGTCCCGTCCGGCCCTATGGCCCCTCGCCGACCTGGGGAAACGTAACTCCCCCAGGGTGTTGGTCACAATCCTGGGGGAGTCGGTACAACGATCTTGTCACGCGGTGACGTGGGCCACTGATCGTCGCCGTACGTAGTTCAGTTGGTACGTACCGTGGTGAACTGGCTCAGCTCAGCCGCTCGATGACCATCGCCATGCCCTGGCCGCCGCCGACGCACATGGTCTCCAGGCCGAACTGCTTGTCGTGCCACTGCAGGGAGTTGATCAGCGTGCCGGTGATGCGGGCGCCGGTCATGCCGAAGGGGTGGCCGACGGCGATCGCGCCGCCGTTGACGTTCAGCTTGTCGAGGTCGATGCCCAGTTCCCGGTAGGACGGGATGACCTGCGCGGCGAACGCCTCGTTGATCTCGACCAGGTCGATGTCGCCGATGGACAGGCCCGCGCGCCGCAGCGCCTGCTTCGACGCCTCGACCGGGCCCAGGCCCATGATCTCGGGGGAGAGGCCGGAGACGCCGGTGGAGACGATGCGGGCCAGCGGGGTCAGGCCCAGCTCGCGCGCCTTGGTGTCGGACATGATCACGAGCGCGGCAGCGCCGTCGTTGAGCGGGCAGCAGTTGCCCGCGGTGACCAGGCCGTCGGGGCGGAAGACCGGCTTGAGGCCCTGCACGCCCTCCAGGGTGACGCCCGCGCGCGGGCCGTCGTCCTTCGAGACGACCGTGCCATCGGGGAGGGTGACCGGGGTGATCTCCCGCTCCCAGAAGCCGTTCTTGATGGCCTGCTCGGCGAGGTTCTGGGACCGCACGCCGAACTCGTCCATGTCCTGGCGGGTGACGCCCTTGAGGCGCGCGAGGTTCTCCGCGGTCTGGCCCATCGCGATGTACGGGTCGGGGACCAGGCCGTCCTCGCGCGGGTCGTGCCAGGTCGAGCCCTCGGTCTGCGCGACCGCCTCGGTGCGGGCCTCGGCCTCCGCGAAGAGCGGGTTGTGGGTGTCGGGCAGGCTGTCGGAGTTGCCCTTGGTGAAGCGGGAGACGGTCTCCACGCCGGCCGAGATGAAGACGTCGCCCTCGCCCGCCTTGATGGCGTGCAGCGCCATCCGCGAGGTCTGCAGCGAGGAGGAGCAGTACCGGGTGATCGTGCAGCCGGGGAGGTGGTCCATCCCCATCTGCACGGCCACGATGCGGCCCAGGTTGTTGCCCTGCTCGCCGCCGGGCAGGCCGCAGCCGAGCATCAGGTCGTCGATGTCCCTCGGGTCCAGCTCGGGGACCTTGGCCAGCGCGGCCTTGATGATCTCGGCGGTCAGGTCGTCCGGGCGCAGATCCTTCAGCGAGCCCTTGAAGGCGCGGCCGATCGGGGAGCGGGCGGCAGAGACGATCACGGCTTCGGGCATCACGCGGCTCCAGACGAGAGAAAGATGAGGACTGTGAGGGAAGCTACCTGCACGTACAGCGAAGGTCACGGTTCCTGCGCTGTGATGCGGACCTCTTTTCTAAGCGGCTGCTTACCTCCGTACTGAGCGGATGCTCACCCATCGGGCGGGTGCCGCGCAAGGGGGCGGCACCCGCCCGCCCGCTACGGCGCCCGCTCCTCGGTCTCCGCAGCCGGCTCCTCGGCCTCCTGCACCGCGATCCGCTGCCGCCTGCGGTGCTTGAGCAGCGCCCATGGCGCCCGGCTGCCCGCGACCTCGGTACCGCCCTCGGACGCCGCCTGCGCCGCCGCCTCCTCGACCGGCAGGAAGCCCTCGCGCCGCGCCGGCTCCGGACGCTCCTCGTCCTCCGGCCACAGGCCGAGCGCCGCGCACAGCGTGGGCAGTACGGCCATCGCCGCGGTCGCGTACCCCTCGGCGGACGGGTGGTAGTTGTCCGAACTGAACAGCTCCCGCGGGTTCGCCTCGAACTCCGGGCCGAGCAGGTCGCCCAGCGACACCGTCCGCCCGCCGTGCTCCACCACCCCGATGGTCTGCGCCGCCGCCAGCTGCCGGCTCAGCCGCCGGGCCACCCAGCGCAGCGGCTGGTACACCGGTTCGATCGTGCCGAGGTCGGGGCAGGTGCCCACCACCACCTCGCAGCCCGCCGAGCGCAGCCGGGCCACGGCCTCGGACAGCATGCGGACGGAAGTGGCGAACGGCATCCGGTGCGTGACGTCGTTCGCGCCGATCATGATGACGCAGACGTCCGGCGCCGGGCCGTCCGCCAGCAGCAGCGTCACCTGGCGCTCCAGGTCGTCGGACTGGGCGCCGGGCAGCGCGACGTTGCGCAGGTCGACCGGGCGTTCGGCGACCGCCGCCAGCCCGGAGGCCAGCAGCGCCCCCGGCGTCTGGCGGGCCCGCGTGACGCCCTGCCCGGCGGCCGTGGAGTCGCCGAGGAAGCCGAGCCGCAGCGCGGGCCGGTCGGTGCGGTACCAGAGGGCGGCGCCGTAGCGGCCGTCGGCGGGCGGCGGCAGTTCGGTGGCGCCGCCGCCGACCGTCCGGCGGGCGAGCCGCACCTCGGTCAGGAGCAGGCCGACCGCGGCGACGCCGAGCAGCCCGGCTCCTCCGCCGCCGACCGCGGCGGCCGTGGCGATCCGGCGTGCCACCCTCGCCCTGGACATGGTCATCGGCATCGGCCGGGCACCTCCCCGCAGTGCGTACACGGGGCGTGCGAAAGGAGTGAATCCCGGCGCGCGCTCCGCGGACTCGCGAAACTCGTGACAAGAACGTCTTGCCCCGCAGGGCCTTCGCCGCAACGCGCCTGCCCTGTGGGGGTGAGCGCAATAGGCTGGCCGGACGGGCGCAGGACAGCGCGCCCCCTACCGCGGAGACCACCGTGCAGGTTTATGAATCCATGATTGAGCTGGTCGGGAACACCCCGCTCGTGCGGCTCAAGAACGTGACCGAGGGAATCCGGGCGACCGTCCTGGCCAAGGTCGAGTACTTCAACCCGGGCGGGTCCGTGAAGGACCGGATTGCGGTGCGCATGATCGAGGCCGCCGAGCGGTCCGGAGCGCTGAAACCGGGTGGCACGATCGTGGAGCCGACCTCGGGAAACACCGGCGTCGGCCTGGCGATCGTGGCCCAGCAGAAGGGCTACAAGTGCATCTTCGTCTGCCCCGACAAGGTGTCGACGGACAAGATCAATGTGCTCCGGGCCTATGGCGCCGAGGTCGTGGTCTGCCCCACGGCCGTCGACCCCGACCACCCCGATTCGTACTACAACGTCTCCGACAGGCTGGTACGCGAGACGCCCGGCGCCTGGAAGCCGGACCAGTACAGCAATCCGGACAACCCGCGCTCGCACTACGAGTCCACGGGGCCCGAACTGTGGGAGCAGACCGACGGCCGAATCACGCATTTCGTGGCGGGCGTGGGCACCGGCGGCACCATCAGCGGGACCGGGCGGTACTTGAAGGACGTCAGTGACGGCAAGGTCAAGGTCATCGGCGCCGACCCGGAGGGCTCGGTCTACAGCGGCGGCTCGGGGCGCCCGTATCTGATCGAGGGCGTCGGCGAGGACTTCTGGCCCACGGCCTACGACAGGACCGTCGCCGACGAGATCATCGCGGTCTCCGACAAGGACGCCTTCCAGATGACCCGGCGGCTCGCCAAGGAGGAGGGCCTGCTGGTCGGCGGCTCCTGCGGGATGGCCGTGGTGGGCGCGCTGAAGGCCGCCGAGGGGCTCGGCGAGGACGACGTGGTGGTGGTCCTGCTGCCGGACAGCGGCCGCGGCTACCTCTCGAAGATCTTCAACGACGACTGGATGAACGACTACGGCTTCCTGGAGACCGGGGACACCGACCGGGTCGCCGACGTCATGCACAACAAGCACGGCGGCATCCCCGAACTGGTGCACATGCACCCCGAGGAGACCGTCGGCGAGGCCATCGAGGTGCTGCGCGAGTACGGCGTTTCCCAGATGCCGATCGTGAAGCCGGGCGCCGGGCACCCGGACGTGATGGCCGCCGAGGTCATCGGCTCGGTGGTGGAACGCGAGCTGCTGGACGCGCTGTTCACCCAGACCGCCTCGCTCGACGACCCGCTGGAGAAGCACATGTCGCCGCCGCTGCCGCAGGTCGGCGCGGGTGAGCCGGTCGCCGACCTGATGGCCGTACTGGAGCGGGCGGACGCGGCGATCGTCCTCGTGGAGGGCAAGCCGACCGGGGTCGTCAGCCGGCAGGACCTGCTGGCGTTCCTCGCCGGCAGCGCGCGGAGCGCGCAGTAGGGCCGAGAAGTCGGGTCAACTCCCCGTCGACGCAAGGTGTACGTATGTGTCACGCGGAGGCAGCACGGACTTAACACTCGTCAGGCAGATTAATCCGTGCGGCGACAAGGACTTCGGAGCGGCTCCCGGACTCCCGGTCGCCAGGACGCGTCCGACCGGTTCTGACACGGTCCGCGTCCTTCGCGGGGACCGCCGTCGTCCCGCCCCTGGCGCGCTTGCGCGCCGGGGTGCGGCGGTCCCCGCGCCGTTTTCTCCCGGGGGGTGGTCGATTCAGCGCCGTTTCAGTCGGCGTGAGTTGTCGACTGCGGCGTCGTCGTGGTTGCTCGCGCAGTTCCCCGCGCCCCTGACGGGGCGCCCTCGGCGGGGACACCGGATCCACCACGGCATGTCAGCCAGTACAGGAACGCCGGGACCGCCAGGCCCACCAGCCAGGAAACGTCGGCGCCGCCCAAGGGGGCCACCAGGGGGCCCGTGTAGAAGTGGGTTACCAGGAACGGGAGCTGGGCGAGGACGCCGAGGGTGTAGACGGCGAGGGCCTTGCCGTTCCAGGCGCCGTAGCGGCCCGTGGGGTCGTGCAGCGCGGCCAGGTCGTAACGCTCCTTGGAGATCAGGTAGTAGTCGACCAGGTTGATCGCGGACCAGGGCGTGAAGAACGTCAGCAGGAAGAGCAGGAAGTCCTTGAAGGCGGTCAGGAACGAGTCCTTGCCGAGGAGGGCCACCGCGCTGCCGACGACCATGATCCCGGCGAAGTAGAGGCTGCGGCCGCGCGGCGAGAGCGTGCGCTGGCCGCGGAAGCCGCTGATGCTCGTCACCATCGACATGAAGCTGCCGTAGGTGTTCAGGACGTTGATCGTCAGCTTGCCGAGGGCGATGACGAAGTAGAGCACCGCGGCCATCAGGCCCGTGCCGCCCAGCCCGACGATGTACGAGACCTCGTGGCCGACGAAGGCCGCGGGCGCCGCGGCCGCGGCCAGCGCGCCGAAGGTCATCGACCACTGCGAGCCGAGCACCGAGCCGGAGAGCGTCCACCAGAAGGTCGCGCGGGCCGAGGTGTCGCGGGGCAGGTAGCGCGAGTAGTCCGCGACGTACGGGCCGAAGGCCAGCTGCCAGGACGCGGAGAGCGAGACGGCCAGCAGGAAGACCGGGAAGTCGAAGGCGCGGTCGTGCAGCAGGAGGGCCAGGTCGGTCCGCTCCAGCAGGCGTACGCCGAGGTAGACGAAGGCCACCGCGCAGACGAGCCCGGCGATCCGGCCGAGCACGTGGATCAGGCGGTAGCCGACGGCCGCGGCGAAAGCGGTGACCGCGGCGAAGGTGATGATGCCGGTGGTGTCGCCGAGGTGGGTCAGATGGCCGACCGCCTGCCCGGCGAGCACGGTGCCGCTGGCGAAGAAGCCGATGTACATGATGATGACCAGGACTAGCGGCACGACCGCGCCGCGCACCCCGAACTGGGCCCGCGAGGAGATCATCTGCGGCAGGCCGAGCCGCGGCCCCTGCGCCGAGTGCAGGGCCATCACCGCGCCGCCCAGCAGGTTGCCGATCAGCAGTCCGATCAGCGACCAGAAGGCGTTCGCGCCGAACACGACGGCGAGTGCGCCGGTGACCACCGCGGTGATCTGGAGGTTGGCGCCCAGCCAGAGCGTGAACTGGCTGAAGGCGGTGCCGTGCCGTTCGGAGTCCGGTACGACGTCGATCGAGCGTTGTTCCACCACGCCTGCCATGGGCCGTCCCTCTCTCGCTGAATGGACCCATGCAGCATCAAGTGCGAGTGAATGAAAATGCAATAGGCTGAGAGTAAATCGCTGGTTACGGCCAGGGCACGCCCTGGGTCCGGGCAGGTCACGCCCGGGGATTACGTAGAGTCGGGCAGCACACGCGGAGCAGACGCCCGGACCGGACCGAGAGGACACGATGAGCGGGGACAACGGGGGCGAGGGCGCCACCGAGGCGGCCGCCGGTGCGGCGGCGCGGCTGCAGAAGCTCTTCGAAGGGCACCGGCTCACGCCGACCCAGCGCCGGATCGCGCACTGCATGGTGCGCCGGGCCGCCGACGCGCCCTTCCTCTCCAGCGTGGAGCTGGCCGAGCTGGCCGGCGTCAGCCAGCCCTCGGTGACCCGCTTCGCGGTCGCCCTCGGCTTCGACGGCTACCCGGCGCTCCGCCGCCACCTGCGGGATGTGGCCCCCGAGCGCGCCGCGGCGGCCCCCGACTCCCTCAACGAGTACCAGCAGGCCGTACAGGAGGAGATCGGCAACCTCCAGGAGCTGTCGGCGGCGCTCGCCGACCCCGCGCCGATAGAGGAGGCGGCCCGCCTGTTCGCGGCCTCCCCGGTGCTGCCGGTGCTCGGCCTGCGCGCCGCGATGGGCCAGGCCGCGGGCTTCGCGTACTTCGCGAGCAAGGTCCACCCCGACGTGCGGCTGCTGGACGAGGGCGGCTCGATGCTCGCCGACCGGATCGACGGGGCGGTGCGCGCGGGCGCGAGCGTCCTGCTCTGTTTCGCGCTGCCGCGCCATCCCCGCGAGGTGATCGAGGCGCTGGCGTACGCCCGTGCCGCCGGGCTGACCGTCGTCACCGTCGCCGACAGCGCGTTCGCGCCGGTCGCCCGCCACACCGACCTCATGCTGCCCGCCGCGGTCGGCACGGGGCTGGCCTTCGACACGGTCTGCGCCCCCATGCTCCTCGGCCGCGTCCTGCTGGAGGCCATGTGCGACGCACTCCCGGACGCCCAGGCCAGCCTGGAGGCATTCGACGCCCGGGCGGCGGCACGCGGCCTGTTCGCGGAGTGACGCGCGGCCAGGCCCCGGCATCAGTCGCCGGCCTCAGCCCTTCCCGGCCGTCGTGACCTCCGGGGGCTCCTCGCCGCGCACCTTCATCACCAGCTTGTTGAGTCCCCACAGCGCCACGCCGATGGCCAGCAGGACGCCGGCCCGGATGTAGACCTCGGCCGGGCGGTCGGCCAGCGGGCTGGCGAGGATCAGGGCGGTGAGCGCGCCGAGTACCGGCAGGACCGTCGGCGTACGGAAGTGCCGGTGCGCCACCCGGTCCTTGCGCAGCACCAGGACCGCGACGTTGACCACCGCGAAGACGCAGAGCAGCAGGAACGCCGTGGTGTCGCCGAGCCCTTCGATCTCGCCCGTGGAGACCAGGCCGATGGCCAGCAGCGAGACGAAGACGATGCCGGTGACGGGGGTGCGCCGCTTCGCCAGCACCCGGCCCATCGCCCGGGGCAGGATGCGCTCGTTGGCCATGCCGTAGCAGAGCCGTGAGGCCATCATGATGTTGATCAGCGCCGAGTTGGTGACGGCGAAGAGCGCGATCAGCGCGAAGAGCTTCGGCGGGAAGTCCAGGCCGCCGGCCTTGACCACCTCCAGCAGCGGCCCGCTGGACTTCTCCAGCGTGCGGTGGTCCACCAGCAGCGACGAGACGAGCGCGACCAGGACGTAGATCGTTCCGGTCACGGCCACGCCGGTGAAGATGGCGCGCGGGAAGGTGCGGACCGGGTCCCGGGTCTCCTCGGCCATGTTCACCGAGTCCTCGAAGCCGACGAACGCGAAGAAGCCCAGCGCCGTGGCGCCCAGTACGCCGGTGACCAGGGCGTACCCGCCGCTGCTCGACGCCTCGAAGTCGGCCAGCCGGGCCGGCTCCCCGTCCCCGGTGAGCACCGCGTACGCGCCGATCGCCAGGATCACCAGCAGCCCGGTCACCTCGACCAGGGTCAGTACGACGTTCGCCTTCACGGACTCCGAGACGCCGCGCAGGTTGAGCGCCGCGAGCGCGAGGACGAAGAGGATCGCCACGGCGGTCGGCGGCACCGCGTCGGTGAACTCCGCGAGGTAGTCGCCGCCGAACGCGCGGGCCGCCGCGCTCGCCGAGGACAGCCCCGAGCACATCACCATGAAGGCGACGATGAAGGTCAGGAAGGGGACCTTGAACGCCTTCTGGGTGTAGAGAGCGGCACCGGCCGCCTTCGGGTACTTGCCGACCAGCTCCACGTACGAGGCCGCGGTCAGGATCGCCACGACGAAGCCGATCACGAACGGCAGCCAGACCGCGCCGCCGACCTTGCCCGCGACCTTGCCGGTGGTCGCGTAGATCCCGGTGCCGAGGATGTCGCCGATCACGAAGAGGATCAGCAGCTTCGGACCGATGGCGCGCTTGAGGCCGGTCTCCTCGGGCGGTGCGGTGGAGCTCGGATCGGTGGTGTCCGTCATCAGGTACCTCCCCCGAGAGTCGATCGAAGTCGATGTGGGGGAGGTACTGCCCGCCACCGCTGTCCCGAAGCGGGAGTTGAGCAAGTTCAGAGCTGGGCGAGGCCGTCCCGCTCCGCGCCGCCGCCGGCCTCCGCGACGATCTCCTCCAGCGTCTGGGCCCGGCGGACCGTGGCGAAGCCGACCGAGCCGTCCGCGCCCTCGGCGAAGCCGTGCACGGCCGGCCGGGCCAGGCTGTTGTAGGCGTAGTGGTGGGCGAAGTAGTACGCGCCGGTGTCCAGCACCGCCACGTAGTCGCCCTGCGCCAGCGGCGGCAGCGTGCGGTTCTCGGCGAGCAGGTCGCCCGCGAAGCAGGCCGGGCCCGCCACGTCCTGCGCGACCTCTCCGCCGCTCTTCGGCAGCCCCTTGGCATCGAACGCGGCGATCCGCAGCGGCCAGGCGGCGGGCGCGTAGACGGTACGCGTGGCGACCTGCACGCCCGCGTGGGTGACCGCGATCGGCCGGCCGCCGGAGCTCTTGGCGTACTCCACCCGGGCGAGCACCGTGCCGTGCTTGGCCAGCAGCGACCGGCCGAACTCGGTGACCAGGCCGTACCGCCCGTCCAGCAGCCCCGGCACCTGCTCCTTCAGGGCCTGCGCGTACGCCGCGTGGGTGGGGTCGTCGGCGTCGGAGGCGAAATTGACCGGCAGGCCGCCGCCGATGTCGATCGTGTCGATCTGCTGCCGGCCCACCGCCTCGTTGATCTCCTCGGCCAGCCCGTACACCGCCCGTATGCCCTGCGCCATCAGCTCCAGCGGCACGCCCTGCGAGCCGGAGTGGGTGTGCAGCCGGGTCAGCCAGGGGCGCGCGCGGTAGGCGTCGATCACCCACTGCCGGGCCCCCTCGTCACGCAGCGCGACGCCGAACTTCGATGTCGCGGTCGCGGTGGACAGCGCCTCGATGCTGCCCCCGCCGACCTGCGCGTTCACCCGCAGGCCCAGCGGCGACCGGGTGGGCGCCGAGGAGACCAGCGCGTCGATGCGGGCCAGCTCCTGCGGGTTGTCGGCGTTGACCGCGATGCCCAGCGCGAGCGCCTCGCGCAGCTCGGCGGGGGTCTTGGCGGGCGAGTCCAGGACCGTGTGCGCGGCATGCACCCCGGCGGCTCTGGCCAGCGCCAGCTCGCCGGGGCTCGCGACCTCGACACCGATGCCCGCCTCGTGCAGCAGCCGCAGAACGGGGACCAGCGGAGCCGCCTTGACGGCGAAGGCGTGCAGCACCGGCGCGTCGGTGACCGCGGCGAACGCGGCCCGCAGCGCCTCGGCGCCCGCCCGGATGCCGGCCACGTCCAGCAGCCCGATGATCGGGACGTCGGGGCCGACCAGCCCCTGCGCCACCGCCGCCGCGACGGCGCGTTCCCGGCGTTCGGTCCGTTCGGTCCGTTCGGTGAAGCCCGTGATGGTCATGACGCCACTCCATCACCTGACGGGCGGCTCCGCCATGGCGCCATTGACTAGCTATATTCACTGGATACAAGATGTGAATATATCGATCCAGTGCCGTGGGGTGCTGGTACCGCCGAGTGCAGGAGGCAGCGCATGTCAGGACCGCGACCCGTGCGAGCATCGCGTGGTACGGAACTGAGCGCCCAGGGCTGGCAGCAGGAGGCCGCCCTGCGGATGCTCCAGAACAACCTGGACCCGGAGGTGGCCGAGCACCCGGACAAGCTGGTGGTCTACGGCGGCACGGGTAAGGCCGCGCGGGACTGGCGCTCGTTCGATGCGATGCAGCGCACGCTGCGGACGCTGAAGCAGGACGAGACGATGCTGGTGCAGTCCGGCCGTCCGGTGGGCGTCATGCAGACCCACGAGTGGGCGCCGCGCGTGCTGATCGCCAACTCGAACCTGGTGGGGGACTGGGCGAACTGGGAGGAGTTCCGGCGGCTGGAGCAGCTGGGGCTGACGATGTACGGCCAGATGACGGCCGGGTCGTGGATCTACATCGGCACCCAGGGCATCCTGCAGGGCACGTATGAGACCTTCGCGGCGGTGGCGGCGAAGAAGTTCGGCGGCACCCTCGCCGGGACGATCACGCTGACCGCCGGCCTGGGCGGCATGGGCGGTGCCCAGCCGCTGGCCGTGACGATGAACGACGGCGTGGCGATCTGTATCGACTGCGACCCGCGCGCCATCGAGCGGCGCATCGAGCACCGGTACCTGGATGTGAAGGCCGACAATCTGGCGCACGCGCTGCGGCTGGCCACCGAGGCCCGCGATGCGCGCACGCCGCTGTCCATCGGCCTGCTGGGCAACGCGGCGGAGCTGCTGCCGCAGATGCTCGCCGAGGGCGCGCCGATCGACATCGTCACCGACCAGACCTCGGCGCACGACCCGCTGTCCTACCTGCCGGTGGGGGTGGCGTTCGAGGACATGGCGGATGCGGCGGCGAAGGATCCGGCCGGGTTCACCACCCGCGCCCGTGAGTCGATGGCTCGCCACGTGGAGGCGATGGTCGGCTTCATGGATGCCGGGGCGGAGGTGTTCGACTACGGCAACTCCATCCGCGGTGAGGCCCAGCTGGCCGGTTACGACCGGGCCTTCGCCTTCCCCGGCTTCGTCCCGGCCTACATCCGTCCGCTGTTCTG
The DNA here is from genome assembly GCF_044544685.1 of Streptomyces sp. NPDC053542. NCBI lineage: Bacteria > Bacillati > Actinomycetota > Actinomycetes > Kitasatosporales > Streptomycetaceae > Streptomyces > Streptomyces sp. NPDC053542. The sequence goes on along the minus strand of NZ_JBITXL010000006.1, from coordinate 61,481 downwards.
TGAGGGCAAGGGCCCGTTCCGCTGGGCGGCGCTGTCCGGAGACCCCCAGGACATCGCCAAGACGGACAAGGCGATCCTGGACCTGTTCCCGGAGAACGAGTCGCTGCACCGCTGGATCAAGATGGCCGGCGAGCGGGTCCACTTCCAGGGCCTGCCCGCGCGCATCTGCTGGCTGGGCTACGGCGAGCGCGACAAGGCCGGTGAGCGCTTCAACGAGATGGTCGCCGACGGCACCCTCCAGGCCCCTCTCGCGATCGGCCGTGACCACCTGGACTGCGGCTCGGTGGCCTCCCCGTACCGGGAGACCGAGGCCATGCTCGACGGCTCGGATGCGATCGCGGACTGGCCGCTGCTGAACGCCATGGTGAATGTCGCCTCGGGTGCGTCCTGGGTCTCCCTGCACCACGGCGGCGGCGTCGGCATGGGCCGCTCCATCCACGCCGGCCAGGTCTCCGTCGCCGACGGCACCAAGCTCGCGGGCGAGAAGATCCGCCGCGTGCTGACCAACGACCCGGGCATGGGCGTCATCCGGCACGTCGACGCCGGATACGACATCGCCGAGTCCGTCGCGGCCGAGCGCGGCGTCCGCGTCCCGATGCGCGAAGGCGGCGACCAGTGAGCACTTCGTTCCTCGAGATGTGGCGGGACCTGCTCCCCATCGGCCAGGACGCCGACAGCAAGGGGTACCGCCGCTACGCCTGGACCGGCGCGGACGCCGACTGCCGGGCCTGGTTCCAGGGGCAGGCGGAGGCCCGCGGGCTGACGTACGAGGTCGACCGGAACGGCAACCAGTGGGCCTGGCTCGGTGATCCGAACGCCGGGGACGCCGTCGTCACCGGGTCGCACCTGGACTCCGTACCGGACGGCGGCGCCTTCGACGGCCCGCTCGGCGTGGTGTCCTCCTTCGCCGCGCTGGACGAACTCCGCGGGAGGGGAGTGGAGTTCACCCGCCCGCTGGCGATCACCAACTTCGGTGACGAGGAGGGCGCGCGCTTCGGGCTGGCCTGTGTCGGCTCGCGGCTCGCGGCCGGGCAGCTGACCGTGGAGAAGGCCCATCAGCTGACGGACGCCGACGGGATCAGCCTCCCGCAGGCCATGGAGCGGGCCGGGTACGACCCGGAGGCGATCGGCGCCGACGACGAGCGTCTTGCCCGTATCGGCGCGTTCGTCGAGCTGCACGTGGAACAGGGCCGCGCACTGGACCTGTCCGGCGACCCGGTGGGCGTCGCGTCCGCGATCTGGCCGCACGGCCGCTGGCGCTTCGACTTCCGGGGCGAGGCCAACCACGCCGGTACGACGCGCCTCGAAGACCGCCGCGACCCGATGCTGACGTACGCACAGACGGTGCTCGCCGCGCGCGAGTACGCCGCGCGGCACGGCGCGCTGGCCACCTTCGGCAAGGTCGGCGTCGAGCCCAACGGCGTCAACGCCATCCCGTCCCTGGTCCGCGGCTGGCTGGACTCGCGCGCCGCCGACCAGGAGACGCTGGACGCGGTGGTCGGCGGGATCGAGCGGGCCGCCGCCGAACGGGGCCGGACCGACGGGGTGGACGTGAGCGTCACCCGGGAATCCTTCACGCCGGTCGTGGAGTTCGCGCACGACCTGCGGGACCGGCTCGCCAAGACACTCGGCGGCGTACCCGTGCTGCCGACCGGGGCGGGACATGACGCGGGTATTTTGTCCGCGACTGTCCCGACCGCCATGCTGTTCGTACGCAACCCCACCGGCGTCTCGCACTCGCCCGCCGAGCACGCGGCGGAGGACGACTGCGTCGCGGGGGTCCGCGCACTCGCCGACGTACTGGAGGGTTTGGCGTGCAACTGACGCCGACGACGTACTGGCTGGAGCACGCCTGGCTCGACACGCACGTCGAGCCGGGGGTGGTCGTCGAGACCGGGGACGGGCGGATCACCGCCGTCCGCACCGGCGCCGAGACCCCGCCGCCCGGGGCCGAAATACTGCGCGGGCTGACGCTCCCGGGCCTGGCCAACGCGCACTCGCACGCCTTCCACCGCGCGCTGCGCGGCACCGTGCAGGTGGGCAGCGGGACGTTCTGGACCTGGCGCGAGGTCATGTACGCGACCGCCGCGCAGCTCACGCCGGACAGCTATCACGAGCTGGCCCGCGCCGTGTACGCGGAGATGGCGCTCGCCGGGATCACCTGTGTCGGGGAGTTCCACTACCTGCACCACGCGCCCGCCGGCGGCCGTTACGAGGACCCGAACGCGATGGGCGAGGCGCTGATCGCCGCGGCCGGTGAGGCGGGCATCCGCATCACGCTGCTGGACACCGCGTACCTGTCGTCGGGCTTCGGTGAGCCGCCCAACCGGCAGCAGCTGCGGTTCAGCGACGGCGACGCGCACGGCTGGGCCGAGCGTGCCGGGCTGCTCAAGGAGGGCCGCGCGCACGCCCGTATCGGCGCCGCCGTGCACTCCGTACGGGCCGTGCCCGCGGATCAGCTCCGTACGGTCGCGCAGTGGGCACAGGACCGCGAGGCCCCGCTGCACGTCCATCTCTCCGAGCAGACCGCCGAGAACGACGCCTGTCTGGCCGCGCACGGCTGCACGCCGACCCGGCTGCTCGCCGACCACGGCGTGCTCGGGCCGCGTACGACGGCCGTGCACGCCACGCACCTGACGGACGAGGACATCCAGCTGCTCGGCGGCTCGGGCACCGGCGTCTGCATGTGCCCCACCACCGAGCGGGACCTCGCCGACGGCATCGGCCCGGCCACCACCGTCCAGGAGGCGGGCTCCCCGCTCTCGCTGGGCAGCGACAGCCACGCCGTCATCGACCTGTTCGAAGAGGCGCGCGGGATGGAGCTGAACGAACGGCTGCGCACCCGTACGCGGGGCCACTGGACGGCCGCCGCGCTGCTGCGCGCCGCGTCCGCCGACGGCCACCGGGCGCTCGGCTGGGACGACGCGGGCGCGCTGCGCACCGGCGCGCTCGCCGACTTCACCACGATCGCCCTGGACAGCGTCCGTACGGCGGGGCCGCTGCCCCGGCTGGGCGCGGAGACCGCCGTCTTCGCGGCCAGTAACGCGGATGTGCGGCACACCGTCGTCGGCGGCCGCCAGGTCGTCCGGGACGGCGCGCACACCCTCGTCCCCGACGTCCCCGCCGCGCTGGCCGCCGCGATCGACGACCTGCGCGCCTGATCACGTGGGCCCCGTGTCCCCGCCCTGGGGACGCGGGGCCCACGTGCGTAACAGGAGCACCCACCTCCGAGAGGAACCGGAACCCAGCATGTCCACCGCCATCACGCACATCGGCAGCCTGGTCACCAACGATCCGGAGCTCGGCGCCGGCCCGATCGGCCTGATCGAGGACGCCGCCGTCGTCATCGAGGGCGAGCGCGTCGCCTGGGTGGGGCCCAGCGGCCGCGCACCGGCCGCCGACACCGTCCACGACGCGGGCGGCCGGGCCGCCATCCCCGGCTTCGTCGACTCCCACTCCCACCTGGTCTTCGGCGGCGACCGCACGCAGGAGTTCAACGCCCGGATGTCCGGGCGGGCCTACTCGGCCGGCGGCATCCGTACGACGGTGGCCGCGACCCGGGCCGCCACCGACGAGGAGCTCTCCGCCAACGTCGCGCAGTACATGGCGGAGGCGCTGCGCCAGGGCACCACGACCTTCGAGACCAAGTCCGGCTACGGCCTCACCGTCGAGGACGAGGCCCGCGCGCTGCGCATCGCCGCCTCGCACACCGACGAGGTCACCTACCTCGGCGCGCACATCGTCTCCCCGGACTACGCCGAGGACCCGGCCGGATACGTGGACCTCGTCACCGGCCCGATGCTGGACGCCTGCGCCCCGCACGCCCGCTGGATCGACGTCTTCTGCGAGAAGGGCGCCTTCGACGGCGACCAGGCCCGCGCGATCCTCACCGCGGGCAAGGAGCGCGGCCTGCTGCCCCGCATCCACGCCAACCAGCTCTCCTACGGGCCCGGCGTGCAGCTGGGCGTCGAGCTGGACGCGGCCTCCGCCGACCACTGCACGCACCTGACGGACGCGGACGTGGACGCGCTGGCCCAGGGCAACACCGTGGCGACCCTGCTCCCTGGCGCGGAGTTCTCCACCCGCGCCGAGTGGCCCGATGCCCGCCGGCTGCTGGACGCGGGCGCCACGGTCGCGCTCTCCACGGACTGCAACCCGGGCTCGTCCTTCACGTCCTCGATGCCCTTCTGCATCGCGCTCGCCGTCCGTGACATGAGGATGACCCCCGACGAGGCGATCTGGTCCGCGACGGCGGGCGGCGCGCAGGCCCTGCGCCGCACCGACGTGGGCCGCCTCACCCCCGGCTCCCGCGCCGACCTGGCCCTCCTGGACGCCCCGTCCCACGTCCACCTCGCGTACCGCCCGGGCGTGCCCCTGGTCACAGAGGTGTGGCGAGCGGGCGTACGCGCGGCCTGAGGGGCTCAGGAGCAGCGGGCGGCGGAAAACCCCCACGGTGCCGCTGAACGTCCCGCAGAACGTCGTACAAAAGCGAAAGGGGGCCCGCCCCGAGGTACTCGGGGCCGGCCCTCCTCCGCGCGGTCAGCCGTGCGGGACGCCGTGACCGCGGCAACTCACTCCTCGATCATCAGGCCCTTGCGGAGCCGGACCAAGGTGCGGGACAGCAGGCGGGAGACGTGCATCTGGGAGATGCCCAGCTCCTCGCCGATCTCCGACTGCGTCATGTTCGCGACGAAGCGGAGCGAGAGGATCTTGCGGTCGCGCGGCGGGAGATCCGCGATCAGCGGCTTCAGGGACTCGACGTACTCGATGCCCTCGAGCCCGTGGTCCTCGTAACCGATGCGGTCCGCCAGCGCACCTTCGGTGTCGTCCTCCTCCGGCTGGGCGTCCAGCGAGCTCGCGGTGTACGCGTTGCTCGCGGCCATCCCCTCGACGACCTCGTCCTTGGTGATGGACAGGCGCGCGGCCAGCTCGCTCACGGTGGGTGCGCGGTCGAGCTTCTGCGCCAGTTCGTCACCGGCCTTGGCCAGGTCCAGGCGCAGCTCCTGAAGGCGCCGCGGGACCCGCACCGACCAGCTGGTGTCGCGGAAGAAACGCTTGATCTCGCCGACGATGGTCGGCATGGCGAAGGTGGGGAACTCTACGCCGCGGTCCAGTTCGAAGCGGTCGATCGCCTTGATCAGCCCTATGGTGCCGACCTGGACGATGTCCTCCATCGGTTCGCTGCGGGAGCGGAACCGCGAGGCCGCGAACTTCACCAGGGCGAGATTGAGCTCTACCAGGGTGTTGCGGACGTATGCGTACTCGTGCGTGCCCTCTTCCAGGGTCTCCAGGCGCCCGAAGAGCGTCTTGGAGAGCGCCCGCGCGTCCACCGGTCCGACCTCGTCGTACGGCGGGATCTCGGGCAGTCCGTCGATCTCCGGCATCCCGGGGAATCCGGTTGCATCGATCGGCAGGTGCTGGGCAGGGATGTGTTCGGACAGGGATGTCGACGACGCGTTGTCCGTGGTTTCGTCGGTGCGCACTTCGTCGAGCCGGGGTGACATGGTGTCCTCCATGGTTCTCGGCATATGGCTGCCGATGCCTTGTACGTGAAGCTGCGGTCTGCGGCGCCTCCCAAGCGCGGCTGTTTCGAATGTGTCCCTACTACGCCTACCCGGGTTCACCTGAAGATGGCAAGTGCGTGTTGTCCGTATTTGTGTTAGTACGCGTACTGTTCGGGTACCAGCCCGCGTATCTAAGGCGTAGGCTTCGACGTGCGCAGTCGTAAGCAAATCCAGACGCCGAGACAGCAAGAGGGGTGCGCGCGCATGGACCGTGGGACGGTCGGCAGTGCAAGCCGGGGACGGCTCCACGTCGGGGTCCGCCATCACGGCGCCAGTGCGGTCGTCACCGCGGCGGGTGAGTTGGATCACCACACCGCGGAATTGTTGCGCGAGTCACTCGACAGTTGTGCGGACGATGGCTATGTGCGACTGGTCGTGGACTGTTCGCAACTGGAGTTCATGGATTCCACGGGGCTGAACGTTCTGCTGGGGGCCCGGCTGAGGGTGGAGGCCGAAGGCGGCGGGGTGCACTTGGCGGCGATGCAGCCGATGGTGGCCCGGGTCTTCGAGATCACCGGTGCCGAAGCGGTCTTCACGGTGCACGACACGGTCGACGCGGCGCTGGCCGCCGGCTGAGCCGGATGTACCGGGGGCGGCCAGTGACGGACGGTCTGCGGAAGGCCCGTTTTCGATCACGTTGGCTCCATCACAACTTCCGTCCCCAAGAAGTGGGTGTTCTCACGGTCCGGCCGGGCAGGAGACATCTGAATCTTCTTGAACCCGTCAGGTATCCGTCATCCGTGAAAAGGCGAATCGGTGAGGTGAAGCGCTGATGAGCACCACCCGGCCGTATCCGCCGGGCGATCTGGGCCCGGACGCGGGGAGCGCCGGTGCCGCTGCCGCCCCGGCCACCGTCCCGGCCGGTCAGGTCCGCAGGCTGCGTCTCGCAGGCGCCCGTGGCGCTGTCGCCCGTGGTCGTGACTTCGCCCGGCAGGCGCTGCACGACTGGGGCTGGCTGCCGGCCGCGGGCGCCGATCAGCGCGCCGCCGCCGAGGACGTCCTGCTCGTCGTCTCCGAGCTGGTCACCAACGCCTGTCTGCACGCCGAGGGCCCCGAGGAGCTGCGGCTGCGCTGCAACGCCAAGGTGCTGCGCCTGGAGGTCACCGACCTGGGCACCGGCTCGCCGGCCCCGCGCAACCCGCACCGCGCCGGCCGCCCCGGCGGCCACGGCATGTTCATCGTGCAGCGGCTCTGCCTGGACTGGGGGGTCGTCCGCAACCCCGATGGCACGGGCAAGACCGTGTGGGCGGAGCTGGCCGCTCCGTCGTAGGGAATGTGTGCTGCCCCAGATCCCGGCAGCCGCCTTCCCGTTCCGCTCGGCCGCCCCGTGGGGCGGCTTTCGTTGTGTGCTCTCTCTTCCCTCTCCACGGCCCCCGGCGTACCTTGACGCCCGATCTGATGTGCCGTCAGTAACTTCCGGCGGTGCGCTCACCGGGAGAAGGGGAGATCGAGGTGGCCCGCTTCAACGCCCAGCGCAGCCGGCGCCGCACGGGCCCGGCAGGACCGGCGGCCGTGCTGCTCACGGCGGCGGCGTCGGTGCTCTTCGCGGCCCCCGCCGCGCACGCCGAAGTCGTCGACGTCGACTACCAGTGCAAGACCCCGATCGGTAACAAGGGCGCCGTCTCGCCCATCGACATCAAGTCCACCAAGTCCGGCGACGGCTACAAGCTCGTGATGTCCTTCCAGAAGGGCGTCTCCTCCAGCCCCGTCGAGCTGGGCAAGGGCGCGATGAAGCCGACCGCGCTGATCAAGCTCGGCGGCGCGGAGACCGGTGACGTGCCGGTGAGCGGCCCGTCCAACGACAAGGCGATCCCCGCCAACACCCCCATCAAGATCAGCGATCTGAGCGGGACGTACACCCCGAAGAAGAGCGGCAAGGTCACCTTCACGGCCTCCACGCTCACCATCAAGGCGCTGGGCACGACCACGACGTGCACGCCCGGCAACGACCCCAAGCCCTCGCTCAGCCTCGACGTGAAGGGCGCCGGCGGCGCGCCCCCGCCCGGCGGTGAACTGCCGCAGACCGGCCCCGCCGACGACGCCATCGCGCTGGGCACGCTCGGCGGCACGGTACTGCTCGCCGGGGCCGCCGGGACGCTCTGGCTGACGCGCCGTCGGCAGCAGCGGGCCTGAGCGCCGGTGGGCTGCCGTATCCGTGCCGTGGCCGCGGGCGCGGCCGCGCTGACCGCCGCGACGCTGCCGTGCGCGCCACCGTCCGCGGCCGCGCCGAGCGGCTGGCGCGCGGCGCCCGCGGGAGCCCACGCGCGCCCGTACTTCTACCTGGAGGGCGCCCCCGGCAGCGTCCTCACCGACCGGCTCGCGCTCACCAACCGCGGGCGGCAGGCCCGTACGTTCACGGTGTCCGGGAGCTCCGGGTCCGGCGCGGGGGCCTGGATCGCCACGGCTGCCAGGACCGTGCGGGTGCCGGCCCGTACCCGCGCGGAGGTGCCGTTCACGGTCACCGTGCCGGCGGGTGCGGCACCGGGCGACCACCCGGCCGCGCTCCGGGTGCGCGACCAGCGCGGGGCCGAGCGCGCCGTACGCGTCCACCTGCGGGTCAGCGGCCCCATGCTGGCCGCCCTCACCGTGGAGAACGTGTCCGTCGCGGACCGCGGCGGCGCGGCCGTCATCCGGTACGACCTGGTCAACCGCGGCAATACGACGCTGGACCCGCGGGTCGTGGTGCGCGCCGACGGGCTGCTCGGCGGGGAGCTGCACCGCCCCGCGCACGCCGCGTCCGGTGACCTGCCGCCGGGACAGCGGATCACCCGCACCGAGAACTGGGCCGACCCGCCCGCGCTGGACTCCGTGGATGTGGCCGTCACGGCCACCGCCGCGGGCGGCGCGCACGGCACGGCCCGCGCCAGGTACACGGCGGTGCCGTGGGGTGCGGTCGGTTGGGCGGCGGCCGGGGGCGGCGCCGCGGTGGGCGGGTGGTTCCTGCGGCGCCGGCGCCGGGCGGGTGCGGACGACTCACCGGTTCAAGAGGGCGACCCGGTACGGGAGTTGACGACGGGGGTGACGGCGTGAGGGGCGTACGTACGGACCGGGCGGCGGGTGGCCGGTGGCGAAGTGCTCCCTGGGCGGCCGCCGTTGCCGCCCTGCTCCTCGTCCTTCCGCCGGCCGGGACGGCCCGCGCCGCCGACGACGGCCGTCCCGCCGTCGAGCTCTCCCAGCGGCAGGCGGGCAAGGGCGGCTCGATCACGGTCACCGGCGCCGGATGGCGCCCCAAGGCGCTGCTCACCCTGCTGATCTGCGGCCAGAACATGATCGGCGGCACCAACGCCTGCGCCAACGCCGACGGCCGTGCCGTCACCACCGGCAAGGATGGCCGCTTCCGGATCGAGCTGCCGGTCGCCGAGCCGCCCAAGCCGTGCCCGTGCGTCGTGCACGTCGCCACCGTGACCGGCCAAGCTGCGGCGGCGGACGCCCCGTTCACCGTCGCCGGACACCCCGTGGCCCCGCTGCCCGAGCGGACCGGCGGCGGGCGGCTGGCCGTACTGGCGCCCGCCCGGCTGCGCGGCAGTTCGTCGCTGCTGACCTGGTTCGGCGCGCCACCGCAGCGGGAGCTGGTGCTCACGGTCGGCAACCTCGGTGCCGAGCCCGCGAGGAACCCGGTCTTCCAGGTCGGCACCCGGCACGGCGTCCTCGCCCCGCAGTGGGAGGACCAGCAGTGGCGGGGCACGCTGGAAGCCGGGAGGAAAGCCCAGGTCACGCTGCCCGTCGAGCTGGCGGCCGGCGCGTACGGGGACTACACGGTCGCCGTGCGGTACGGCGGCAAGGTACTGGCCGAGCAGCCCTGGCAGGTGGGCCGGCCGTGGGGCGTGACGCTCTTCTGGATCCTGCTGTGCGTCGTGGTGCCGGCCGCGGTCTTCCGCATCGGCATGGCGATCGTCGACAAGGTACGGCCGCGCGACCGCCCCGCCCAGGGCGGGGCGGCGGACGAAGCACCGGCCGGCCTGCCCTGGTTCACCCCGGACACCGCACCGTCCGTCACCACACTCACCGAGCGACCGACGTCGAAAGGTTCCCTGTGATGAGGCAACGGAGGAGAGCGGCCGCGGCCGGGAGCGCGCTGATGCTCGCGGGAGCGGGCCTGGTGGCGGTGTCCGGCACCGCGGCGGCGGCCCCGGTACCCGACCCGGCGACCACCGTGTCGTACCTGACGGAGTGCATCCCGCCGCCGATCTCCGGCCTGGATCCGGTGCAGGGCACCACCAAGGTCGAGATCACCGCGCCCGCCACGGCGAAGGTGGGCGACACGGTCGAGGTGGTGTGGACGACGGTCGCCGCCGCGTCGAAGAACCCGGACGTACTGGACCTGGGCAAGGACACGGTGAAGCCGACCGGCGTGCTCAAGGCGAGCGGCGCGCAGACCGGCGAGGTCCCGATGGAGGGCCCCCGGCAGAACCCGCCCATCCCGAAGAACAGCCCGATGCAGCTGCCCGCCATGAAGGGCAGGCTCACGCTGGAGAAGCCGGGCGAGGTCACGCTGACCCCGGGCGCGTACACGATCAACGTCAACAAGCCCGTCTCGACGGACACCAAGTGCGCGCCCAAGGGCGAGGTGAAGCCCGCGCTCACGATCAAGGTGACGGACGGCAGCGGGTCGGACTCGGGCGGCACGTCGTCGTCGGGCGGCTCTTCGTCAGGCGGTTCGTCCTCGTCCGGTGGCGCCTCGGGCGGTGACTCCGGTGGTACCGGCGGGAGTACGGGTGGCAGTTCCGGCGGCGGCTCCGGCGGCTCCTCCGGAGGCGGCAACGGCGACCCCGACGGCACCGCGTACAAGGGCAAGGAGGTGGACGTCCCGTACGCCTGCAAGACGCCCATCGGCGACAAGAAGGCGACCTCACCGGTGCAGATCAACGGCACCAAGAAGGGCGGCGCCTTCGACCTCACCGTCAAGTTCCGCAAGTCCGTGATGGACAGCCCGGCCGACATCCCCAAGGACTCGGTCAAGCCGTCGATGGAGGTGAAGCTGGGCGGCGCGGACAAGGGGACGGTGCACGTCGAGGGCCCGGCCAACAAGGAGCCGATCAAGTCCGGCGACCCCATCGAGATCCCCGACCTCAAGGGCACGTACAAGCCCGGCGCGAGCGGTAAGGCGACGCTCACGCCCGGCGTCCTGACGGTCAAGGCGATGGGGACGACCACCACCTGTACCCCCGAGAAGGACCCGGGCGTCTCGCTGGAGCTGGACACCAGCGCCCAGCCGGGCGGCGCGAGCGGCGGTACGTCCTCGGGCGGCTCCGCGGGCGGCGGGGACGCCTCCGGCGGTACGGCGGGTACGGGCGGTACGTCCGGTTCCGCGGGTGCCGCGGGCGGGCTCGCCGACACCGGCGCTGCGGACCACGGCGGCCTCCAGGCGCTCGGCCTGATCGCCGGCACGGTGATCCTGCTCGGCGGCGCCGTCTTCACCTTCATGCCGCGCCGCTACCTGCGGCGCTGACCGGCCGGGGCGTCCGGCGGCTCCGCGCCGGGCGTACGGATCTCGGTCCCGTACGCCTACCCGCGGTCCGCCGGCCGCCCCACCCGCGCCATGAGCCAGGCCAGCACCCGGCGCTCGACCCCGGGCCGGGTGAGGGCCGCCATGCCGTGCCCGGTGCCCGGCAGGACCGACACCGTGGCCCGCGGCTCGGCCTTCGCGAGGCCCCGGGAGTGCGCCACCGGGACGAAGTCGTGCGCGAAGTGCATCAGCAGCATCGGCATACCGGGCCCGCCGGGCCGCCGCGGTCCACCGGGCGCCCAGGTCCGCGCGGCCATGTCGTCCCATACGGCGCGGCACTGGGCGGCCGCGGCGGCGGCCGCGATGTCCGCGGGCCCCGGCGCGGCCTTCTTCTCCGCCTTCACCGGGGCGCACCCCGCCAGCTTCTGCGCCTCGCGCCGCAGCCGGCGCTGGGCGGCCGAGGCGCCGGAGCGCGCGCCCGCCCGCCAGGCCAGATAGGGATCGGCCACCGGCGAGAGCGCGATCACCCCGGCCGGCCGCTCGGCCGTGCCGGCGGTGTACTCCGCGGTGTTCGCCGCGATCTGCCCGCCCGCCGACGAGCCGAGCAGCACGACCCGCCGGGGATCGGCCCGGAAGCGGCCGGCCTGCGCGCGGATCCAGCGCAGTGCGGCGAGCGCGTCGGCGCGCTGGGCTTGCCAGTGCGCGTCGGTGTTGAGCCGGTAGTCCACGTCGAAGACGACGAACCCCCGGGCCGCCAGCTTCCGGGCCCACCCGCTCCAGTCGGAATCCTGCGCCCAGTACCCGCCGTGCAGAATCATCACCACGGGCCGGACACCCTGACCGGGTGCCCGGTAGGCCCCGATGGTCTGCCGCTTCGCCGTGCCGTAGGAGTACGTCCCCAGATACGCGTCCCGGACGTCCGCCGCGACGCGCGGCCCCTCGGCCGCGGCGGCCCGCCCCGCATGCGGGGCCACCGTCAGACAGGCGGCGGCCAGCCCCCCGCACAGACCGGCCCACACAGTTCCTCGACGCACACCGGGATGATTACCGCACCGCACCCCGGCCCTCCCGGCCCCTCGCGCACCCCACCCGAACGGCCGCGCACGCGAAGGGCCCCGGCGCCATGGCGCCGGGGCCCTTCGCGTGCGCGTGGCAGCGGGTCCGTCAGTGGATCTCGCCCATGCGGGCGCGGACCTTCTTGCGGAACATGTAGACCGCGAAGCCCGCGAGGGCCGCGAGGATCGCCTCGACGAGGACCGCGCGCGAGCCGCTCATGTCGACGTTGCCGATGGACAGCAGGCTGGTGACCGAGTCACCCGCGGTGTTGGCGAGGAACCAGATGCCCATCATCTGGCTGGCGTACTTCACCGGCGCCATCTTCGTGGTCAGCGACAGGCCGACGGGGGAGAGGCACAGCTCACCGATGGTCTGGATGAAGTAGATGCCCAGCACCCACATCGGGCTGACCTTCGTGCCGTCGGACGCGACGGCCAGCGGCAGCAGGAAGAAGAAGAACGAGACGCCGATGAGGAAGAGACCGGCGGCGAACTTCAGGATCGTGCTGGGCTCCTTGCCCTTCCGGTTCAGCCACAGCCACAGCCAGGCGAAGACCGGGGCCAGCGCCATCACGAAGATCGGGTTCAGCGACTGGAACCAGGTGGTCGGGAAGGCGAGACCCAGCAGCTCGCCGGAGGTCTTGGTGGTGCCGAACGCCTGGACGGTGGAGCCGCCCTGGTCGTAGATCATCCAGAAGGCCGCGGCGGCGATGAAGAACCAGATGTATGCCGAGACCTTGCTCTGGTCGTCGCCCGAGAGCTCCTTGTCCCGCTTGATGCGGAAGAGGACCGCGGCCGGGATGACGATGCCCAGCACGCCCAGCGGGATCATCGCCCAGTTCAGGGTGAAGTGGCCGGTGAAGGTCACCACACCGTAGAAGACCACGGCGATGATGAGCCAGATCAGGCCCTTGCGCAGCCAGGAGTTGCGCTCCTCGACGGTCAGCGGGGTGGGGACCTTGTTGCTCTCCGGGCTCAGGTGCTTGGTGCCCAGCAGGAACTGGGCCAGGCCGATGCCCATGCCGACGGCGGCGAGGGCGAAGCCCAGGTGCCAGCTGTAATTCTCACCGACGGTGCCGATGACGAGCGGGGCGAGGAAGGCACCGAGGTTGATGCCGATGTAGAAGATCGTGAAGCCGCCGTCACGGCGCGGGTCGTTCGGCCCGTCGTAGAGGTGGCCGACCATCGTGGAGATGTTGGCCTTCAGCAGACCGGAACCGAGCGCCACCAGTGCCAGACCGGCGAAGAAGAAGCCCTGGCCCGGGCCGGCCAGCGAGAGGTGGCCGAGCATGATGATCGAGGCGGCGATGGCGACGGTCTTGCGCGGGCCCCAGACGCGGTCGGCGAGCCAGCCACCGGGCATGGCCAGGAGGTAGACCATCGCCATGTAGATGGAGTAGATGGCCGTGGCCGCGGCGGCGTTGAACGCCAGACCGCCTTCACGGATGCCCGATCCGTCCGGACCGCCGGACAGCAGGTAGATCGTCAGCAGGGCCCGCATGCCGTAGAAGCTGAAGCGCTCCCACATCTCGGTCATGAACAGGGTGGCCAGTCCGCGGGGGTGGCCGAAGAAGGTCTTGCCGCCGGCAGGGGTTCCCTGCCCTGGAGAATCCTTCGTCAGGCTGGACGCCATGGTCGATCCTTGGGTGATCGGGACGCGCGGGTGGGGCCGCGCGCCCGGGTCGGCTGACCGGCACCGGCGCAGTGCCGTCCGCCCGCCCACGCCCGGTAGGAGGGTGCGACACCACTGTGGAGAGAGGAATCGACAGGACGGCCGTACACCGGAATCCACGCCCCCGTGTATGTGCGATGGACCCGGTCTAGGAGGTCATTTGCCCGCGGGCCCGGTCGTGCCGGTCCCGCACACAACAGGGACCGTGGCGTCACATGAGCGCCAAGGTCCCGGGTTGTACGACGGACGTTTCAGCCACTGTACGACGCGCGTAGCTGCGGTTGGGCCGAGTGAGACAACGGTCACACCCGGAGCGGGAACCGGGCGGGCGCCCCCACCGCCGCCGCCCGGGACCCCCGGAGGGGCATCGTGGCCGTGACCTGTCGGACTACCATCGGGCCATGACCCGTGTACTGCTCGCCGAGGACGACGCGTCCATCTCGGAGCCGCTGGCTCGCGCACTCCGCCGTGAGGGTTACGAAGTCGAGGTGCGTGAGGACGGCCCCACGGCGCTCGACGCCGGTCTGCAGGGCAACATCGACCTGCTCGTGCTCGACCTGGGCCTGCCCGGCATGGACGGCCTGGAGGTCGCCCGCCGGCTGCGGAACGAAGGCCACTCCTTCCCGATCCTGGTCCTCACGGCCCGCGCCGACGAGGTGGACACCGTGGTCGGCCTGGACGCCGGCGCCGACGACTACGTCACCAAGCCCTTCCGGCTGGCGGAACTGCTCGCGCGGGTCCGGGCCCTGCTCCGCCGCGGCACCACCGCCGAGCCCCAGCAGCCGCCGGCCACCCACGGCGTGCGGATCGACGTGGAGTCCCACCGCGCCTGGATGGGCGAGGAGGAACTGCAGCTGACGGCGAAGGAGTTCGACCTGCTGCGGGTGCTGGTGCGGGACGCCGGCCGGGTGGTGACCCGCGATCAGCTGATGCGCGAGGTCTGGGACACCACCTGGTGGTCCTCGACGAAGACGCTCGACATGCACATCTCCTGGCTGCGGAAGAAGCTGGGCGACGACGCGGCCAATCCGCGGTACATCGCCACCGTGCGCGGGGTGGGCTTCCGCTTCGAGAAGAGCTGAAGCTCCCCCCGGAACCACCACCCGCCCCGGAGGGCACCGTGCGCCGCCGACTGATCAACTCCACCCTCGCCGTGGTGCTCGTCGTGATCGCCGTCTTCGGCGTCTCGCTCGTCATCGTGGAGACCCGCACCATCCAGGCGGGGGCCCAGGAGAGCGTGGGGGCGGAGGCCGTGCGCCTGGTGGGCATGGTCGAGAGCCGGCTGAGCGGCGGCGAGAAGATCACCGCCGAGGTACTGGCCGAGCAGATCACCACTGACCGGTACGCGCTGATCGAGGTCCCGGGCCACGCCCCCGTACAGATCGGCAGCCGCCCCTCCGGCGACGTCATCGCCTCCACCGTCCACGGCGAGCAGGGCGAGACCGTCACCGTGCAGGAGCCCCGCTCCGCCGTCAGCGCCGAGATCGGCCGCACGCTGCTGATCATCCTGGCGGTCGCGGCGCTGGCCATCCTCGCCGCCGTGGGCCTCGCGGTACGGCAGGCCCGCCGGCTGACCGCGCCGCTCACCGACCTTGCCGAGACCGCCGAACGGCTCGGCTCCGGCGACCCCCGGCCGCGCCACCGCCGGTACGGCGTGCACGAGCTGGACCGGGTCGCCGACGTGCTGGACGCCTCCGCCGAGCGGATCGCGCGGATGCTGACCGCCGAGCGCCGGCTCGCCGCCGACGCCTCCCACCAGCTCCGTACGCCGCTGACCGCGCTGTCCATGCGGCTGGAGGAGATCACCCTCACCGACGATCCGGAGACGGTGAAGGAGGAGGCGACGATCGCGCTGGGGCAGGTGGACCGGCTCAGCGACGTCGTCCAGCGGCTGCTGACGAACTCCCGCGACCCGCGTTCCGGCTCCGCCGTCGCCTTCGACCTGGACGAGGTCGTCAAGCAGCAGATCGAGGAGTGGCGCCCGGCGTACCGCAGCGCGGGCCGGGCCATCGTCCGCTCGGGCAAGAAGAACCTGCGGGCGGTCGGCACGCCGGGCGCGGTCGCCCAGGTCCTCGCGACCCTGATCGAGAACTCGCTGATGCACGGTGACGGCACGGTGGCGCTGCGTACCCGGGTCACCGGCAACCAGGCCGTCGTGGAGGTCACCGACGCGGGCCCCGGCGTGCCGCCCGACCTGGGCTCCCGGGTCTTCGAGCGGACGGTGAGCGGCCGGAACTCCACGGGCCTGGGGCTCGCGGTGGCCCGCGACCTGGCGGAGGCCGACGGCGGGCGGCTGGAGCTGCTCCAGCAGGAGCCGCCGGTCTTCGCGCTCTTCCTCAGCCGGGAGTCCGAGCAGTACGGGCCGGCGTCGGCGGAGGGGGCCGGGTCAGGACCCCGATGAGCCGCGCCGGGACGCCTCGGAGCGGGTCCCGTCCGTGAGGAAGGACTCGGCGGTCTCCACGGCCTCGCGGGCCGGCAGCGCCCGGAAGACCCAGGAGCGGTAGGACCAGAAGCGGAAGAGCGTGGCGATGCCGATGCCGAGGAACTTGAAGACGTTGTTCTGCAGCGGGGTGTCCCAGCCGCACCAGTACGTCGCGGCGTAGAGGATGCCGTTCTCGATCACCAGGCCGACCGCGCTGAAGAAGACGAAGAGCGCCAGCTCCTTGGTGCCGCGGCTCTTGTCGCGGTCGCGGTACGTGAAGTAGCGGAAGCCGACGTAGTTGAAGAGGATCGCGACGACCGTCGCGACGATCCCGGCCCGCACCACGGGCAGCTCGGTGACGTGCCGTACGAGGTTGAAGACCACGAGGTTGACCAGCACACCGGCTCCGCCCACCGCGCCGAACTTCACGATCTCGCGGCCCAGCAGCTCCAGCCGCGAACGCAGCGGGCTCGGTCCAGACATATTGGCGGTTCAGCTCCCCGTGAGGCGTCGAGTCCGGCGGGCCGTGGTCGGCGGCCGGCCGCTCACTCATGCTAACGAGCGCGCTTGCGGGCCGCCCGTGCCCAGCTGGTTGTGCCGGTGCGAAGGCGCGTCACTCGGTCATCGGGGCGCGTCACTCGGTCACGGTGACGCGGAAGGCGAGCCGCTCGCCGCCGCTGTCGGCGCGCTCGGTGCCGCACTGGAAGCAGTGCCGCAGCTCCAGTTCGGTCCGGCCTGCGCGGACGGCCTGGAACTCCAGGTAGCGGGTGCCGCCGGAGCCCGCGATCACCGGCTCGTCGGCCTCGTAGTGGCTGCCGGCCGGCTTGAGCACCTGCGGGTCGGGCGGCGGGGGCGAAACGGTCCAGCGGTAGCCGGTGCTCGGGTTGTCGTCCAGCTCTATCGAGAAGCGCTCGCCGGGGGCGACGGATATGACGGTGTCCTGCGGCCCGTACACCTGCGGACCGGCGGTGAGCAGCGAGATCAGGGAGTACACCGTCACCAGCAGGGCCGCCACCGCGACTGCTATGCCGATCTTGCGGGACGGCGTCGATATGCCGTCGGTGGCGTCCATGCGTCCTCCCCCTGGTCCGCGGTCCGGACGAGCCTATCGCCCGATGGCAGCTCGTACAGAGGTGCGGAACGTCCGGATTCAGAGGATCGTCCAAGGGGTGGCCGGGACTAGTCGGTCGGAGCGGATACCCTGAAGGCGTGACGTTTCCGGTAGTCGGCATGGTCGGTGGCGGACAGCTCGCTCGTATGACACACGAGGCAGGCATCCCCCTCGGCATCAGGTTCAAGCTCCTCAGTGACACCCCGCAGGACTCCGCGGCGCAGGTCGTCGGCGATGTCGTCATCGGCGACTACCGCGATCTGGCCACTCTGCGGGACTTCGCGCGCGGCTGTGACGTGATCACTTTCGATCACGAGCACGTCCCCACCGAGCATCTCCGGGCCCTGGAGGCGGACGGCATCCCCGTACGCCCCGGTCCGGACGCGCTGGTGCACGCCCAGGACAAGGGCGTGATGCGCGCGAAACTGACCGAGATCGGTGCCCCGTGCCCGCGTCACCGCATCGTTTCGGACCCGGCCGATGTGGAGCGTTTCGCGGCCGAGGGCGACGGTTTCCCCGTCATCTTGAAGACCGTTCGCGGCGGCTATGACGGCAAGGGCGTCTGGTTCGTACGATCCGCCAAGGACGCCGAGGAGCCGTTCCGCGCCGGGGTGCCCGTCCTCGCCGAGGAGAAGGTCGACTTCACCCGCGAGCTGGCCGCCAACATCGTCCGCTCCCCGCACGGCCAGGCCGTCGCGTACCCGGTCGTGGAGTCCATCCAGGTCGACGGCGTCTGCGACACGGTCATCGCGCCGGCCCCCGGCCTCTCCGATGAGCTCTCCGCGCAGGCCCAGGAGCTGGCCCTGCGCATCGCCAAGGAGCTGGACGTGGTCGGCCACCTCGCGGTCGAGCTGTTCGAGACCGCCGACGGGCGCATCCTCGTCAACGAGCTGGCGATGCGCCCGCACAACTCCGGGCACTGGACCCAGGACGGCGCGATCACCTCGCAGTTCGCCAACCACGTCCGCGCGGTACTGGACCTCCCGCTGGGCGACCCGCGGCCGCGCGCCGAGTGGACCGTGATGGCCAATGTGCTCGGCGGCGACTACCCGGACATGTACAGCGCGTACCTGCACTGCATGGCCCGGGACCCGCAGCTGAAGATCCACATGTACGGCAAGGACGTGAAGCCCGGCCGTAAGGTCGGGCACGTCAACACCTACGGCGACGACCTGGCCGACGTGCGTGAGCGCGCCGCGCACGCCGCCGGCTACCTGCGAGGAACGATCACCGAATGAGCTCCAGCTCCCAGGCACCTGTCATCGGCATCGTCATGGGCTCCGACTCCGACTGGCCCGTCATGGAGGCCGCGGCGCAGGCCCTCGACGAGTTCGAGATCCCCTACGAGGTCGACGTCGTCTCCGCGCACCGGATGCCGCGCGAGATGGTCGCGTACGGCGAGGAGGCCGCGGGCCGCGGCCTGAAGGCGATCATCGCGGGTGCCGGGGGAGCGGCCCACCTGCCGGGCATGCTGGCCTCGGTCACCCCGCTGCCGGTCATCGGCGTGCCGGTCCCGCTGAAGTACCTCGACGGCATGGACTCGCTGCTGTCCATCGTGCAGATGCCGGCCGGCGTGCCGGTCGCCACGGTCTCGGTCGGCGGCGCCCGCAACGCCGGTCTGCTCGCCGCCCGGATGCTCGCCGCGCACGACGGCGAGCTGCAGGAGCGGATGCGTGAGTTCCAGCAGGAGCTGAACGAGCAGGCCACCGAGAAGGGCAAGCGGCTGCGGAACAAGGTCGGAGGGAACGAGGGCTTCGGCTTCGGGAGCGGCAAGTGAGCGAGGCTGCCCGCGAGGGCGGGGCGGCGGGCCCCGCCGGCACCGAGACCGCCCGCGACCTGCTCGCCCGCTGGCCCGTCGTCGACGGCCACAACGACCTGCCCTGGGCGCTGCGCGAGCAGGTCACCTATGACCTGGACCAGCGCGACATCGCCACCGACCAGTCCGCGCACCTGCACACCGACATCCCCCGGCTGCGGGCCGGCGGCGTCGGCGCGCAGTTCTGGTCGGTGTACGTCCGCTCCGACTACGACGGCGACCGGGCGGTCAGCGCCACCCTGGAGCAGGTCGACTGCGTGGCGCAGCTGATCGACCGGTACCCGGGCGACCTGCGGCGCGCGCTCACCGCCGACGACATGGAGGCGGCCCGCGCCGAGGGAAAGATCGCGTCCCTGATGGGCGCCGAGGGCGGGCACTCGATCCACTGCTCGCTGGCCACCCTGCGCGCCCTGTACGCGCTCGGCGTGCGGTACATGACGCTGACGCACAACGACACCATCGCCTGGGCGGACTCGGCGACCGACGAGCCGCGCCACGGCGGCCTCACCGCCTTCGGCGAGGAGGTCGTGCGCGAGATGAACCGGCTCGGCATGCTCGTCGACCTCAGCCACGTCTCCGCCGACACGATGCGGGACGCGCTGCGGGTCACCGAGGCGCCGGTGGTCTTCTCGCACTCCTCGGCGCGCGCCGTCTGCGACCACCCGCGCAACATCCCCGACGACGTACTGGCACAGCTGCCCGCCAACGGCGGCGTCGCGATGGCCACCTTCGTACCGAAGTTCGTGCTGCCCGAGGCCGGGGAGTGGACCAAGCGCGCCGACGAGAACATGCGCGCGCACGGCCTGCACCACCTCGACACCACCGAGGCCGGCATGAAGGTGCAGCGCGCCTTCGAGGCAGCGCACCCGCGCCCGGTGGCCACCGCCGCCACTGTCGCCGACCACCTCGACCACATGCGCGAGGTCGCCGGCGTCGATCACATCGGTATCGGCGGCGACTACGACGGCACGGCCTTCACCCCGGACGGTCTGCGCGACGTCGCGGGCTACCCGAACCTGATCGCCGAACTGCTGGACCGCAAGTGGTCCGAGGCCGACCTCGCCAAGCTCACCTGGCAGAACGCGGTGCGCACGCTGCGGGCGGCGGAGGACGTGGCCCGCGACGTCCAGAAGCGCCGCGGCCCGTCGAACGCGACGATCGGTCAGCTGGACGGCTGAGAGCGGCAGTACGGGTCATCCACCGCGTGGCGCGCGGCGGGTGACCCGTACGGATCATCCACCGCGAAGAAGTGGATCTCCCGTGTCACCGTGGCCCTACTGCCACCGATCCAGGAGTTCCGACCATGGCCGACCTCGCCCCCGATCTGGAAGCCGCAGACCTCACCGGTGCCGCCGGGGTTCTCGGCGCCGCCGAGGACGCCCACTCCCCGTACGGATCAATCGGGCGTCCCGCCGACCCGCCGCTGCGCCGCGACCCGCTCTCCCGCGCGCAGGCGCTGCTCGCCGCGCACCCCGTCTTCGACGGCCACAACGCCCTGCCCTGGGCGCTGCGGCTGCACCACGGCGACGACCTGACGCCGGGTCACTACTACGACCTCGACTACGGCGAACCCGCCGTCAGCACCGACATCCCCCGGCTGCGGCAGGGCCGTGTCGGCGCGCAGTTCTGGTCCGTGCAGGTGCCCACCGCGCTCAGCGGTGACCACGCCATCAGCGCCACCCTCGAACAGATCGACTTCGTGTACCAGCTGGTGCGCGCCTACCCCGAAGCGCTGCGCCTGGCGATGTCCGCCGACGACGTCACCGAGTGCCGCAATCGCGGCCGCATCGCCTGTCTGCTCGGCTCGGCCGGCGGCCAGATCATCGACAGCTCGCTCGGCGCGCTGCGCGCCCTGCACACGCTGGGCGTGCGCTCGATGCTGCTCACGCCGGACCGCAACACCCCGTGGGCGGACGCGGCGGCCGACACCCCGTGCGCGGGCGGCCTCACCGCCTTCGGCGAGGAGGTGGTCCGGGAGATGAACCGCCTCGGGATGCTCATCGACCTCTCGTACGCCTCGACCGACACGATGCGCCACACGCTGGCGATCACCAAGGCGCCGGTCTTCCTGAACCGCTGCGCGGCCCGGAACCTGACGAACCACCGGCACAACGTGCCCGACGACGTGCTCGCGCAGCTGTCCCGCAACGGCGGGATCTGCATGGTCACCTTCGCCCCGCAGCGGGTCACCGGGCCGGTGGGCGCGGCGACCGTGGAGGACGTCGCCGACCACCTCGACCACGTACGGAACGTGGCGGGCGCGGCGCACGTCGGCCTCGGCGCCGGCTTCGACACCGACCCGGCCGAGGGCCGGCCGCAAGGGCTGGAGGACGTCTCCGGCTATCCGCGGCTGATCGCCGAACTGATCACCCGCGGCTGGTCCTTCTCCGATCTGGCCGGGCTGACCTGGGGCAACGCCCTGCGTGCGATGCGCGGTGCGGAGTTCGCCGCGCGCGAGGCCCGACACCGCCGCGGGCCGTCGACGGCGACCATCGACCGGCTGGACCGGGCGGACCGGCGGGACCGGATGACCAAGCTGCACTGGGCATGGACCTGAGAGCGGTGACACGGACGAGGGGCGGGCGGGGTGTTCCCGCCCGCCCCTCACCGGAGCTGTTTCTCAGTGCAGCACAGGCAGATCAGTGCAGGCACAGACAGAACGGGTGCCCCTCCGGGTCGAGGTAGACCCGGAAGTCGCGCTTGCCCTCGTCGTGCTGGACCAGCTTCGCGCCGAGCTCCAGTGCCTCGCGCTCGGCCTCGTCGATCCGGTCCCGCGGCACCCGGAAGTCCAGGTGCAGCTGCTGGGAGCGCTCACCGCTGGGCCAGTCCGGCGGCACCAGGTCGGGCGCCGTCTGGAACGCGAGCATCCGCCCCTGCGGCCCGGCCACCTCGATCCAGTCGCCCTCCAGCTCGCCCACCTGCCAGCCGAGCAGACCGGCGTAGAACTCGGCGAGGGCCTGCGGGTCGCGGGCGTCGAGCACGACGACGCCGAACTGAGCGATGGCCATGGTGTTACCTCCTGCGACGGTGTAGCGGTAACTGCGTTACTGCATCATGGCGCGCAGCCGGTAACGTGGCAAGGGTGGCCGACCGTAGCGCGCCGCCTTCCCTGGCCCTGGCCCAGGATCTGGCGAACACCCTGGACATCGAGAGCGGGCAGGACGCGCTGGCCGCGCCCGGCGGCCTGGCCGCCTTCCTGCGCGACCACGGGTTGCCGTCGGCTCCCACCGGGAAACGTGCGCTCTCCGCCGTCCAGCGGCTGCGCGAGGCGCTGCGAGCGGCCTGTCTGGCGCACACGGGGACCGACCTGACCGAGGAGACCGAGCGCGAACTGGGCGCGCTGCTCGCCGAGGCGCCACTCGTCCTCACGATCGACGCACAGGGCGGGGCCGAGCTGCGCCCGGCGCCCGGGCTGACGGGCCTCCCCGCGCTCACCGCCCGGATCGCCGCCGGCATCGCCACCGCCGCCGCGGACGGCACCTGGCCCCGCCTGAAGGCATGCGAGGCCCACGACTGCCAGTGGGTGTTCTACGACCGCAGCCCGGCGGCACGCAGCCGCTGGTGCACGATGGCGGTGTGCGGCAGCCGCGCGAAGATGCGTACGTACCGGGCCCGGAAGGCCGAGGGCTGAGGCTGAGCAGGCCCGCGCCCTGAAGGGGCGCGGGCCTGTGACACTGTGCGGCTTCGCCGCGTGGGCGCGACCAGCCACGATGAGGCCGCGGACGACCGACGGCAGCTCGCGGCACTTCCAGCGGAGCGCTTACGCGCGCGGGCGCCCCAGTGCGCGGTACGTCCAGCCGGCCTTGCGCCACAGCTCCGGGTCCAGCGCGTTGCGGCCGTCCAGGATGCGGCGGTGCGCCGTGACCTCGCCCAGCGTCGCCGGGTCCAGCTCGCGGAACTCCCGCCACTCGGTCAGGTGCAGTACGACGTCGGCGCCGCGCACGGCGTCCAGCGCGGTCGGCGCGTACCCCAGCGTCGGGAAGACCCGGCGGGCGTTCTCCATGCCCTTGGGGTCGTACACGGTGACCTGGCCGCCCTGGAGGTGGATCTGGCCCGCGACGTTCAGCGCGGGGGAGTCCCGCACGTCGTCGGAGTCCGGCTTGAAGGTCGCGCCGAGGACGGCGACCCGCTTGCCGAGGAAGCCGCCGCCGACCGCCTCGCGCGCCAGCTCCACCATGTGGCCGCGGCGGCGCATGTTGATCGAGTCGATCTCGCGGAGGAAGGTCAGCGCCTGGTCGGCGCCCAGCTCGCCGGCGCGCGCCATGAAGGCGCGCAGGTCCTTCGGCAGGCAGCCGCCGCCGAAGCCGACCCCGGCGCGCAGGAACTTCTTGCCGATCCGCTCGTCGTGGCCGATCGCCTCGGCCAGCTTCACCACGTCGCCGTCGGCCGCCTCGCAGATCTCGGCCATCGCGTTGATGAAGGAGATCTTGGTCGCCAGGAAGGAGTTGGCGGCCGTCTTGACCAGCTCGGCGGTCGGGTAGTCCATCACGACCCACGGCGAGCCCTCGGCCAGCGGCTTGGCGTACACCTCGCGCAGCAGCGACTCGGCGCGCTCGCTGGCGACGCCCACCACGAGCCGGTCGGGGTGCAGGGTGTCCTCGACGGCGAAGCCCTCGCGCAGGAACTCCGGGTTCCAGGCCAGCTCCGCCTCCTCGCCGGCCGGCGCCAGCTCGGCCAGCCGCTTGGCGAGCCGGGCCGCGCTGCCCACCGGCACGGTGGACTTGCCGACGACCAGCGTGGGCCGGGTCAGGTGCGGCGCCAGCGACTCGAAGGCGCTGTCGACGTAGGACATGTCACAGGCGTACTCGCCGTGCTTCTGCGGGGTGTTCACGCACACGAAGTGCACATCGCCGAAGGCGCCGGCCTCTTCCCAGGACGTGGTGAACCGCAGCCGCCCGCTGGAGCCCGGAAGCCCGGCGACGTGCTTGCGCAGCAGCTCCTCCAGCCCCGGCTCGTACAGCGGCACCTCGCCCCGGCTGAGCATCTCGATCTTCTCGGGGACGATGTCGAGCCCCAGCACCTCGAAGCCGAGCTCGGCCATGGCGGCGGCGTGCGTGGCGCCGAGGTAGCCGGTGCCGATCACGGTGATCTTGAGGGGCATGGACGCTCCAGGTGCGAACGAAGTCTGTTGCGGGGCCGAGCATAGCTGGGACAAGGGGTGTGCCGATCCGGTCGTTGTCGGCAACCTCACGTACCCCGCAAGGTGCTCCGGCTCTAGAATTCGGGGAAACGCGACTGGTTACTTAACGGTAGTTAGCACTCAGGGGAGATGAGAGACCTTGGCGGGAAACGCCGATTTCGATCTGTACCGGCCGGCCGAGGAGCACGACATGCTCCGTGAGTCGGTGCGTGCGCTCGCCGAGGCGAAGATCGCACCGTTCGCCACTCCGGTGGACGAGGAGGCCCGCTTCCCGCAGGAGGCGCTGGACGCCCTGGTCGCCAATGACCTGCACGCCGTGCACGTGCCGGAGGAGTACGGCGGCGCCGGCGCCGACGCCCTCGCGACCGTCATCGTCATCGAGGAGGTGGCCCGTGTCTGCGCCTCCTCCTCCCTGATCCCGGCGGTGAACAAGCTGGGCTCGCTGCCGGTGATCCTCTCCGGCTCCGAGGAGCTGAAGAAGAGGTACCTGGGGCCGCTGGCCAAGGGCGACGCGATGTTCTCGTACTGCCTCAGCGAGCCCGACGCGGGCTCCGACGCGGCCGGCATGAAGACCAAGGCGGTCCGCGACGGCGACTTCTACGTCCTCAACGGCGTGAAGCGCTGGATCACCAACGCGGGCGTCTCGGAGTACTACACGGTGATGGCGGTCACCGACCCGGAGAAGCGCTCCAAGGGCATCTCCGCCTTCGTGGTGGAGAAGGGCGACGAGGGTGTCTCCTTCGGTGCCCCGGAGAAGAAGCTGGGCATCAAGGGCTCGCCGACCCGCGAGGTCTACCTCGACAACGTGCGCATCCCCGCGGACCGCATGATCGGCGCCGAGGGCACCGGCTTCGCCACCGCGATGAAGACCCTGGACCACACCCGCATCACCATTGCGGCCCAGGCGCTGGGCATCGCCCAGGGCGCGCTGGACTACGCCAAGGGCTATGTCCAGGAGCGCAAGCAGTTCGGCAAGCCGATCGGCGACTTCCAGGGCGTGCAGTTCATGCTCGCCGACATGGCCATGAAGATCGAGGCCGCCCGTCAGCTCACCTACGCCGCGGCCGCCAAGTCCGAGCGCGGCGACGCCGACCTGACCTTCCAGGGCGCCGCCGCCAAGTGCTTCGCCTCGGACGTCGCGATGGAGGCCACCACCGACGCGGTCCAGCTGCTCGGCGGCTACGGCTACACCCGGGACTACCCCCTGGAGCGCATGATGCGCGACGCGAAGATCACCCAGATCTACGAGGGCACCAACCAGGTCCAGCGCATCGTCATGGCCCGCAACCTGCCGTAACGGCGCGGCACAGGGCAGACGAGAAGGCCCCGGCTCCCTTCCAGGAGCCGGGGCCTTCGCGCGATCAGGGGCGGGTCACTGGTCCGCGGTGACCGTGACCGGGTCGTCGTTCTTCAGCTCGCCGACCAGCTGCTTGACCTTCGGCATGTCCCACTGGAGGTTGCCGCCGACGCTGCCGGAGACCGGCATGTTCATCGACTTGCCCTCGCCGCCCTTGCCGGTGACGTCCTTCAGCGCGAAGAACATCTTGCCGAGCGAGTAGGGGCCCATGTCCTTGTCCACGATCAGGGTGTCCAGGCCCGCGCCCATGGCCGGGTAGAGCGCGAAGGGGTTCAGGATCGTGCCCGGCGAGGCCACCTGGTGGGCCAGCGTCGAGAGGAACTTCTGCTGGTTCTTCGTGCGGTCCAGGTCGCTGCCGGTGAAGGCGTGCCGGGTACGGACGTACGCCAGGGCCTGCTGGCCGTTCAGGGTCTGCTCACCGGCCTTGAAGTCGGCGCCGGACCACTTGTCCTTGAAGCCCTTGTCGAGCTTCATGTCGACGCCGCCGATGGCGTCCACGATGTTCGCGAAGCCGGCGAAGCCGATCTCGGCGTAGTGGTCGATGTGCAGCCCGGTGTTGTACTCCACGGTGCGCACCAGCAGCTGCGGGCCGTCGATGGAGTACGCGGCGTTGAGCTTGTTGGCCCCCATCGCGGGCTGCATCTTGCCGGACTCGGAGCCGCGGAACTGCGGGATCGTGATGTTGGAGTCGCGCGGCAGCGAGATCAGCGTCGGGCCGTTGGACCCGGTGTGCAGGATCATCATCGAGTCGGTGCGCTTGCCGTCGGCGGAGCCCGTGTGCAGGTCCTTCTTCTGCTGGTCGGACATGCCCTCGCGGCTGTCGGAGCCGACGATCAGGTAGTTGGTGCCGTCGCCCTCCTCGGGGCGGTCGATCACCTTGCTGAGGTCGACTTCCTTGCGCATCTTGGAGTCGGCCCAGAAGTACGTGCCGACCGAGACGACGAGCAGCACCACGACGAGCGTGAGAAAGACCCGCTTGATGCGGCGGCCCCACTGGGGGCGGGGGCGGTAGCCGTCGTCACCGTATCCGCCGCCGTGCCCGCCCTGGCCGCCGCCGTAGACCTGACCGGTGTTGTACCCGTCGTCGTAGCGGCCGCCGCCATGCCCGCCGTCGTACCCCGGCTGCGGCGGGACGCCCTGCCGGCGGCGCGGCGACATGCCGGGCGGCAGCGGCGGCTCGTTGTAACCGGCGGTGGGCTCCCGGCGCACCTGTCGCATGGCGCGCACGCCCTCCGGCTGGGTGCTGCTGCTGCCGCGCCCATACCGGTCTCTGTCGTCGTCGCGGGGGTACCCGTCGCGCCACTCGTTCATGGAGCAAAGTGTGCCTGCCGGTACACCTCGCCATACAGGGCGGGGACCGGATCGGACCGCGGCTGTTGCAGAGCTGATGCAAAACGGTGCGGCATAAAGGGGAGGGCGCGACGATTGGGCCGCGTGGGACAGGAGACGACGATTCGGGACAGGCGGGACGCACGTTTGCCCGTGATTGCACTTGTAATGGGGCGAAAAGGGAGCAAAGCGGACCGGTTGGTGGGCTCCGTGACCGTCTCGGGCAGAAGGCGTCCGACGGGGTGCATAGGGTGGACGTATGACCGACCTCGTCACCGACGGCACGGAGGGCAGCCTTCCGGGCAAGCCCACCTCCGTCTCGCGTACGACGCTCAGCCACATCATGGACGCGAGCCACACCAATCTGCTCGGCACCGTCCACGGCGGCGTGATCATGAAGCTGGTGGACGACGCGGCGGGCGCGGTGGCCGGCCGGCACTCCGGCGGCCCCGCCGTCACCGCCTCCATGGACGAGATGGCGTTCCTGGAGCCGGTCAGGGTCGGTGACCTCGTCCATGTGAAGGCGCAGGTCAACTGGACCGGCCGGTCCTCCATGGAGGTCGGCGTGCGGGTCCTGGCCGAGCGCTGGAACGAGTCCACGCCCGCCCAGCAGGTCGGCTCCGCCTATCTCGTCTTCGCCGCCGTCGACGAGAACGGCAAGCCGCGCCGGGTCCCGCCGGTGATCCCCGAGACCGAGCGCGACAAGCGGCGGTACCAGGAGGCGCAGATCCGCCGCACGCACCGGCTGGCCCGGCGCCGCGCCATCATGGAGCTGCGCGAGCGCCGCGTCGCCGACGGCGTCGACGAGAACTGAGCCGCCCGCTCGGCGCGGTCACCGGCACTCCTCCTCGTCCCCCGTGACCGCCGGCACATCGCCGGAGTCGGGCGCGGGGACCTCGGCGCGCACCTTGTGGACGGCCTTGTGGTCGGGGCCGAGGGTGACCCGCAGCACCGGGCCCTGGCCCTGTACCGGGCGCAGCTCCGCGCCGGGCAGCGCGGCGGCCAGCGTCCGTACCGAGCGGTTCCAGCGCGGGTCGTAGCTGATCACGGTGCGCTCGGCGGGGGCCGCGGCGTTGCGGGGCGTGCCGGTGGTGTCGAAGCCGGTCGCGCGCAGCGCCTTGTCGGCCCGCGCCGCGTGCCCGCGGACGCGGGTGCCGTTCTCGACCTGCACCCGGATCTCGTCCGGCGCCACGTCCACCACGGTCGCGCGCTCCTTGCGCTTCTTGTGCACGGCCAGCGGGCGGTCGGCGCGGACGGCCGCGAAGAGCTTCTCCGCGCGCTTCTCGTCCCACTTCACCGTCGAGCCGACGTTCGGCACGGAGTAGCTGATGTCGCTGACGGGGACGGAGGCGAACTCCGAGGAGGAGGGCTTGAAGCCGCGCAGCGCCTGCCCGAGCGCGACCATCTCGCGCGTGCCGAAGCCCGCGTCGGCGCGCAGCGAGTCCAGCAGGGTCGAGGTGATCCGCTTGAACGTCACGGGGTTCACCAGCGCGTCCGAGTCGGTGATCTTGTGCAGCAGGGCGACCAGGAAGCGCTGCTGGCGCTGCATGCGGCCCAGGTCGGAGCCGCCGTCGAGGTGCCGGGCGCGGACGTACTGGAGCGCCTGGCCGCCGTTCAGCTCGCTGGTCCCCTTGGGCAGGTCCAATCCGGAGTAGCGGTCCCGCAGTGGCCGGGTGGTGCACACCTGAACGCCGCCGACCGCGTCCACGGTCTTCATGAAGCTGGTGAAGTCGACCTCCAGGTAGTGGTCGATGTGCACCCCGGTCATGTGCTCGACGGTGCGAACGGTGAGGCTGGGGCCGCCCTCCGCGTACGCCGCGTTCAGCTTGATCGGGTGGGCCGGCGTGGTCCGCCCGGTCTTCTCGTCCTCGCGCGCGGGCGCCTCCACGAGGGAGTCGCGGGGCAGGCTGATCACGCTCGCCCGGTCCCGGGCCGCCGAGAGGTGGACGAGCATGACCGTGTCGGTGCAGTGACAGGGCGCGCCGCCGAGGTGGTACCGCTCCTTCTCCGCCGCCGACAGCCGGTCCCGGCCGTCGGTGCCCGCGACCAGGAAGTTCATCCCGTTCCCGGAGGCGGCCCTGGGCCGCTTGCCCATGTCCTTGAAGGCGTCCACCCGGGAGATGCCCTCGTTGACCCCGGTCACCATCGCGTGGCCGACGCCGCTCGCGGCCAGCAGGACGACCGAGACGCCGGCGGTCGCCCGCACGATCCACCGCGCTCTCCGGCGCCGCCTGCCGGGTGCGGGGAGGGGGAGGGTGCGGGGCGGCTCGGGCATAGAGGGCACCTCCTCGTAGACGCGGAGAAAGAGTGACAGTACGTCCGTATGATCGGCTGACTGTCATCACACGCCGCACCGGTCCATCGCGCCACTCGGCTGCCGTCGGCCCCGTACGCCCGTTCGCGGTAACGTGAACTCTGATGAACGCGACCCACGCCACGCCGAGCCGGCCCCCCGCAGTCTCCGTGATCATGCCGGTGCTCAATGAGGAACGTCATCTGCGCGACTCCGTGCGCCACATCCTGGAGCAGGAGTACGAGGGCGAGATGGAGGTGGTGATCGCGCTCGGGCCGTCCACGGACCGCACCGACGAGATCGCCGCCGAGCTGGTACGGGAGGACCCCCGGGTCCACACCGTGCCCAACCCGACCGGGCGTACGCCCGCTGCGCTGAATGCCGCGATCAACGCGTCCCGGCACCCCATCGTGGTGCGGGTGGACGGCCACGGAATGCTGTCGCGCAACTACATCGCGACGGCCGTGCGCCTCCTGGAGGAGACCGGCGCGCAGAACGTCGGCGGCATCATGAACGCCGAGGGCGAGACGCCCTGGGAGGAGGCCGTCGCGGCCGCCATGACCTCGAAGATCGGGGTGGGCAACGCGGCCTTCCACACCGGCGGACGGGCGGGCCCCGCCGAGACCGTCTTCCTGGGCGTCTTCCGGCGCGAGGCGCTGGAGCAGCAGGGCGGGTACAACATCGAGTTCATCCGCGCACAGGACTGGGAGCTGAACTTCCGCATCCGCGAGGCGGGCGGCCTGATCTGGTTCTCGCCCGAGCTGAAGGTGCAGTACCGGCCGCGGCCCAGCGTCAAGGCGCTGGCCAAGCAGTACAAGGACTACGGCAAGTGGCGGCACGTCGTCGCGCGCTACCACTCCGGCTCGATCAACGCCCGTTACCTGGCCCCGCCGACCGCGCTGTGCGCGTTCGCCGCGGGCCTCGTCGTCGGCGCGGCCGTGACGCCCTGGGGCTTCGTCGTCCCCGGCGCCTACCTCGCCGCCATCCTGGCGGGCTCCGTCCCGGCCGGGAAGGGCCTGTCGCTCAAGGCCCGCGCCCAGATCCCCGTCGCGCTGGCGACCATGCACTTCTCGTGGGGCTGGGGCTTCCTGACCAGCCCCCGCTCGCTGGCCAGGAAGGTCATCGCCAGCCGCCGCCCGGCGGTGACGAAGGCCCCGGCGGAGACCGCCTAGCGGTCCCTGCGCAGTACAAAGTGGCGCCCGTATCCCTGGGGGATACGGGCGCCACTCCGCTTGGAGCCTGTGCTCACCAGGTGTAGTCCGGGTTCACCTTCATGCACGCCTTCTTGTCCTCGCCGTTGAGGGCGTCCGCGCTCTCCGGGGCCTTCTCCGCCTGCTGCTTCCCGCCGGCCGTCTCCGGATACGCGGTACCGGTGCGCCAGTCGTTGCCGACGACCAGCCGGATGCCCTGCGCCGAACTGGACTCCTTCACCGCGCTCTTGGGCAGCCCGAGCGCCTTGGCGACGGCCAGCGCGTCGCCCTCGGCGTCCTTGCCCCCGTACGTGATCGTGGTGTCCGCCTGGGCGATGAGCGTGGCGTCGGTGCCCGCCGCCGTGTAGCCGAGCGTGGCGAGCTGCCCCTGGACGGCGCTCGCGCGGCCGACCACCGGGCCCTGGATGGCGCCGTTGGTGCCGTTCTGCACGGTGACCTGGAGCTCTTCCTTGGGCGTGGTGGGCTTCGGGTCCGCGGCGGGCTTCTTCTTCTTTTCCGCGTCCTTGCCGTCCAGCGCGGTGTCGTTGCGCAGCATCGCGAAGACCTGCTCGGCGTCGCCCGGCTTGGGCATGACGTAGGACTCGCCGGGGCCGTAGCTCCACGGCATGGTCGCCATGGTGACGCGCTTGACCGGTACCCGGTTCAGGTCGCCGCCGAGGTCGTACAGCTTCTTCACGCTGCCGAGGCCCTCGTCCACGGTCAGCGCCTTGGTGGCGGCCTCCGCCAGCGCCTGGAGCTTGCCCGGGTCGGTGAGCTTGGTGCCCGCCTTGAGCTGACGGATCATCGAGTTCATGTACATGTGCTGGGCCTTGGCCCGGCCGATGTCGGTGTTGTCCTCGAAGCCGTAGCGGGTGCGCAGCCACTGGAGCGCCTGGACGCCCTTGATGTTGTGCTCGCCCTCGGTCAGCTTCAGCCCGCTGCCGTGGCCCTTGCTGTCGTGCGAGTAGATGTTGTCGTCCACGCAGACCGGGACGCCGCCCACCGCGTCGGCCATCTGCACCACACCCGCGAAGTCGATCATCATGAAGTGATCGATGTAGATGCCGGTCAGCTCTTTCCAGGTGGCGACCGTGCAGCCCGGGCCGCCGTGCTGGAGCGACTGGTTGATGGGCGCGGTGGTCTGCGGGTACTTCTCGCCGGACTTGGGGTCGGTGCACTCGGGGATGGTCACGCGGGTGTCGCGCGGTATCGAGAGCACCGACATGCTGGAGCGGTCGGCGGAGACGTGCAGCAGCATCTGCACGTCCGCCAGCGGCTTGCGGCCCACGTCCGCCTTGGCGCCGCCGAGCTTGACGTTCTCCTTGCTGTTCCGGCTGTCCGAGCCGAGCAGCAGGATGTTCATCGGGGTCTGGCCGAAGGCGTTGGGCTCGGGCTTCTTCAGCCCGCCGTCGCCGAGGTCCAGGAGGCCCTTGCGGAGGTTGCCGTTGAGGTGCTCGTAGTAGAGATACCCGGCGCCCGCCGTGCCGAGGACGAGGAGCGCGGCGATGCCGGCGGTCCACTTCAGGACCCGGCGGCCTCTTCGGCGCTTCCGCCGGCCCCGCCCGCCGGAATCCGCGGGGACGGCCGCGCCGCCGTCCCCGCCCCCGTCGCTGCGGCCCTCGTACAGGCTGTCGTCCCAGCCCAACTCCTGGGCGTCGGGCTGGTGTCGACGTGATCGGTCACCACGCACACTGCTCTGCCGCATCGGCTGCCCCTCCCCGTTTCCTTCATCCGGTGGTGCGCTCGGCGGCCTGGCAGGGCGGCCGGTCGTTCTTCACTTGGGTACTGCTGGTCCCGCGCGGTCCTACTTGGCGCAGACGTTCTTGTCGTCGGCGTTGACGTTCTGGACCCCGTCGGGCGCCTTGTCGGGCGCCGCTATCGGCTCCCCGGCACCGGTGAAGTCCTTGCCGAGGATGAGCTTCATCGGCACCTTGGGACCGGCGTCGCCGTTCGTCTGCTTCATCGCGGACTTGGGCAGGCCCATCCATTCGGCCAGGGTGGCTGCCTGGCCCGCCTGGTTGGGCGCGTACTCCAGGCGCGTCGTGTCCAGCGTCGTCGTCGCGTTGCCGGCGTTCGTGGTCAGCGGCGCGCCCTTGTCGTTCTGCAGCCAGTCGACGGTCTCCTGGGCGGCGCCCAGCGGGCCGCCACCGTTGGAGATGTCGACCCGGACCTCGGCGGCAGGCGCCTTGGTGACCGGCTTGGGCTTCTTCTTGCTCTTTTCCTTCTTTGTCTTCGTCAGAGAATGATCGGCCTGGACCATCTTGAAGAGCGGTTCGGCCTTGGGCTTGTCCAATATGACTGTCGCGGGGTCGTCAGGGTTGTCCAGAACCGGCACGGTGGCGAAAGTGACGTTCTTGACGTCCACCCGGCTGAGGTCCTTGGCCAGGTCCATCAGCTTGCTCGCGCTGCCGATACCCGTGTCGACGGTGAGCGCCTTGGTCGCCGCGTTGCTCAGGCTCCACAGCTTGCTGGGGTTGCTGAGCGTGCCGCCGGACTTCATCTTGCGGATCATCGAGCTGAGGAACTGCTGCTGCAGCTCGATCCGGCTCAGGTCGCTGCCGAAGCCGACGGTGTGCCGGGTCCGGACGAACGCCAGCGCCTGCTCGCCCTTGACGATGTGCCGGCCGGCCTTGAGCTTCAGGTGCGACTTGGGGTCGTTGATGTCCTTGCCGGCGCACACCTCGACGCCGCCCACCGCCGTGGACAGCTCCTTGACGGCGTTGAAGTCCGCCATCATGAAGTGATTGATCTTCAGCCCGGTCAGCTTCTCCACGGTCCGCCAGGTGCAGCCCGGGTCGCGGTCCTCCTGGCCGAGGCTGGTGTTGAAGCGCACCCCGGTCTCGCCCGGGATGGTCTTCTTGGTCCCGTCCTTCATCGTGGTCGGGCAGTCCGGGATGTCCGTGACCATGTCGCGCGGGATGCTGAGCGCGGTGGCGTTGGTGCGGTCCGCGGAGACGTGCATGAGGATCGTGGTGTCGGCGTGGCCGACGCTGCCCATGTCGCCGTAGCCCTCGTTGCCCTTCCCCTCGCGGGCGTCCGTCCCGATGATCAGGATGTTGACCGGGCCCTCGGTGACCGCGTCGTTGTTGATGCCGACGTCGACCTTGGAGATGTTGCCGTCGAGGTGCTGGTACATGAAGTACGCGCCGGTGCAGCCGGCGACCAGCACGAAGCCCATCACGCCCGCGCCCCAGTACAGCGCCTTCTTCTTTTTCGTCGCCTTCGGCTTCGGCTTGCGCCGGCCGGTGCTCGCGGCGGGCGCCGCCGCCGCTGCCGCGCGGTGTCCCGCCCGGCCGCCGGCCCGGCGGTTGCGCTGGGCGGGCAGCTCGCGGGTCGCTGTGTCACGGTCGGCTTCCGCCGTCCGGCCGCGCTCCTGGAGCCGCCGCTCCCGGCGGCTGCTTCCCGGGGCGGTCGCGGAGGGGGCGGCGGCTCTCCGGCTTGCCTGCCTGGGGGCTGACTTTGAGCCAGCATCCAGTCGCAGTTCGTAGTTGCCGGTGTTCGGGTCGAACACCCACTGATCGGCGGGGTCCATGTCCCCCGCCTGCCCACGGCCTTGCGCGTCCACGGTGCTGTGAGTCCTCCGTCGGTGCCACGCGGCGCCTGCCCCCTCAAGGCGCTCGGTCGGTCGGATTGCAGTGCGCGGTCAGCCAGTCGTGCGGACCGGATCGCTCACACTATCCGCCCAGTTCAGCGTCAAGCGACGCCCGTGACAAATTCCACGTCCCTACAACTGGGCAATCCACCCGATACTTTCGTGTCCTTGATCCACCCTTTGCGGAGGCTTTATTGGCAGATGCCCCGATCTGCTGTGGTTCCCCGGAAGGCCGTCGAGGGCCCCGGCGTGGCCGATTCGTGATGGCCGGGCTTGTCAGCTTCGTCCCGGCTGTTCGAATGGCTCCCCCCGCGGGCATCCGTCTGTCCGGTCTGCGGGTCTTTGGCCGGGTCGTCGTATTCGGTGGTGTCCGTCCGTTCCGCCGGGGCCGGGCGGACCGGGACCGGGCGGTCGGCACGCAGCCGCGCGAAGAGCCGGCCGGCGTCCGGCTGCACCAGTTCGTCGCGGTTCAGGTTGTACGCGTACGCCTGCCGGGGAACGGTCAGGAAGTGGATCTTGTCCGTGGGGATGTCGCGGACGCTGCGCACCAGATTGAACAGATCCTTCAGCGACGCCAGCCCCTCGTCGGTGGTGAGGGAGCTCGTCGCGGCGTCCAGCAGCGGGTACAGGCGCGTGGGATTGAGCAGTACGCCGTTGCCCTGCACCTTCTTCACCAGCGCCGCCAGGAACCGCTGCTGGCGCTCCATCCGCTGGGTGTCGCTGCCGTTGCCCAGCGCCTTCCGGGTCCGTACGTACCCCAGCGCCTGCTCGCCGCGGAGCAGATGGCGCCCGGCCGCCAGATTCAGGTGCGCGTCCTGGTCGGCGACGGCCTGCGGCAGACAGACCTCCACGCCGTCCACCGCGTCCACCATCTTCTTGAAGCCGGTGAAGTCCAGGATCATGTGGTGATCGATGCGGATGTCGGTCATCCGCTCGACCGTGCGGATCGTGCAGGCCGGCCCCGCCGCCTCGAAGGCGTAGTTGAACTGGGTGAAGAGCGGCTGCGTACGACTGCCGTCCGGCTTCATGCACTGCGGCACCTGCGTCATCAGGTCGCGCGGGATGCTGACCGCCGTCGCGCTCTTCCGGTCCGCCGCCAGGTGCAGCAGGATCGTGGTGTCCGAGCGCTGGGTGCCGTCGTCGGCGCCGTACTTCCGGTTCCCGCCGCCGCGGTTGTCCGAGCCGATGAGCAGGATGTTCTGCACGTTCTTCGCCGAGGCGGGCGGCCGCTCCGCCTCGTACTCGCGCAGCTGGGCCGCGGTGCCGGAGTCGGCCGTGATGTTCCCGTTGAGCTTGTCGTACGCGAGCCAGCCGACGGCCGCCGTGCCCAGCACGGCGGCACCGCCGCCCAGCGCGGTCCAGCGCAGCCACCGGCGCCGGGGCGGGCCGCCACCGGCCGCCGGCTCGTTGCAGCGCTGCAGTTCCTCGGGGATCTCCGGCCTGTCGTCCACGGCTGCGTCCACCCCTCGTGCGTCGGCCGCACGGGATACGGCCGTCTCACTCGGTGCCGCGGCCCGGACGGCGTGCCCGGGCCCCGGTACTCAGGCAGACGGCCGAGTCCCGCGCAGGGTTGTACCTCCACACGATCATTGACCGCGCCGGACGGATCGGCTCCCGCAGCGGGTGCCGGCTGGGCCGGTCGGGCGACGGACGCGAACTGCCTGGCAGCGGGCTCAGGACGCGGCGGGCGCCGTGAGCGTGACCTGCTCGGCCTCCTTGCGCCGGGCCAGTCCGTCCGCGTCGAGCCGGTCGGCGTTGCGGCACAGGACGACCGAGCCGCCGGTCGCCAGCGGTGCGTACAGCCCGTACGCCAGCCCGTCCCACGTCCCGTACGGCAGAGCGGAGAGCACCCGCTGCCGCTCGGGCAGCCCGGTCAGCTCCACCGCGGCCGCGCCGATCTCCGCGCCGGTGAACTCGCGGCCGGCCACGGCGAGCGCGGGCGCGTGCGGATCGACCGGCACGTACGGCGCGAAGCGGTCGCCCTGGCCGGGCACCTCGGCGGCGTAGTCGGCGAAGCCGGCCGGCGGCTCGGGGAAGCGGCCGCCCAGCGGGCGCAGCGCGAGCGCCACCCGCTCCCCGGAGCAGGCGCGCGCCGCCTCCAGGGTGTCCGGGCCGCTGACGACGAGGTCCGCCGCGGCCGGGTCGCCGCCGACGTCCGCGACCACGCCGACGGACGAGCAGGCCACCAGCCAGACGGCGGTCTGCCAGTGCGCCGGCAGCAGCAGCGCGAGCCGGTCGCCCGGCTCGGCGGAGAGCTCGTCCTGGAGGTAGTTGGCGGTCTTGGCCACCCAATTGGCGAAGGTGGCGACGGACAGTTCGACGCGCTCGCCGGTGGCGTCGTCGTAGAAGGTCACGAGCGGCCGCGCCGGGTCCGTGGACAGCGCGGATCCCAGCAGGTCGGCGGGGGTTCGGTCGGTGGCGTTCATTCCTGGAAGCCTACGTGGGCCGGGTGCCGCCGTACGGCGTACCCGCGGCTCCCGCGGTGCCGTGCCGCACCGATGAGGCGTCAGGTGCCAAATGGCGGATTTGCCCTACTAAGTACATGATCGCTGCCATGCGTGCCTTTGTTGCCACTTCGCTCGGCGCCGCGACCTTCGCGGCCCTCGTCGTACCGCTCGCGCTGCCGGCCGGAGCGAACCCCGCCCCGGCCCGGACAGCCGCCGCTCCCGGGCCCGCCTCGGCGGACGTGCCCGGCAGCACCCAGTCCCTGCCGCTCGTCCGGCTCGGCGACCGCGACCGTGTGCTGCCCGGCCGCGGGACGGGCCGGGCCGGCCGCGCCGCGCCCTTGGGAATGCCCGTCAAGGACGTACGGCCCTTCTCACTCGTCGGCGTCGTGTGGAACGACGCCAAGGCCGAACTGCACGGCCAGCCGCAGGTCCGCACCCGTGCCACCGGCAGCCACCGGTGGGGTGCCTGGCAGGACGTGCAGACGCACTACGACGACGCGCCCGACCTGGACGCGGCCGAGCGCCGCGGCGACAAGCCGCGCGGCGGCACGGCCCCGCTGTGGGTGGGCGACTCCGACGCCGTGCAGATGCGGATCGCCCCGGAGCAGGGCCGGCAGGCGGTGACCGAACTGCCCGCCGGGATGCGCCTGGAGCTGGTCGACCCCGGCCGGCCCGCCAAGCCGCGCGATCCCGCGCCGAACGCCGCCGGGCAGGAGGCGGAGGGCGCGAACCTCAACGCCGGGCTCGCGCCTCCCGGAGCCACCACCATCCCGGCGGCGCCCGCGAACGCGCTGCAGGCCGACCTCGCGGCGGCCGGCGAGGAGGAGCGCGGCCAGGCGCCCGCGGCGCAGCCGCAGATCGGGCCGCGGCCGCAGATCATCACCCGGATCGGCTGGGGCGCCGACGAGCAGCTGCGGGAGGCGAAGCTCGAGTACACCAAGACCGTCAAGGCGGCCTTCGTGCACCACAGCGCCACCGGCAACGGCTACAGCTGCAACCAGTCCGGGGCGATCGTCCGCGGGATCTACCGGTACCACGTCAAGAGCAACCACTGGCGGGACCTCGGGTACAACTTCCTGATCGACAAGTGCGGCGCGGTCTTCGAGGGCCGGGCCGGCGGCGTCGCCCGACCCGTCATGGGCGCCCACACCCTCGGCTTCAACAACGACACCACCGGCATCGCCGTCATCGGCACCTTCGACAAGGCCAAGCCGCCGGCCCCCGCGCTCGACGCGCTCGGCAAACTCACCGCCTGGAAGCTGGGGCTGCACGGCCGTGACCCCGCCGGAAAAGCCACTCTGACCTCGGCGGGCAACAACCGTTACAAGAAGGGAACCAAAGTCCGGCTGAATGTCATCTCCGGACACAGGGACGGATATGTGACGAGCTGCCCAGGGGCCGCGCTGTACGGCACACTCGGCTCGGCGCGCACCGCCTCCGCCCGCTTCCAGGGGCGCTGAGGGCCCGGGGTCGGCGCCCGTGACCTGCACGGGCGCCCAGGCCGGGCGGCGCCGGAAAATCCCGTCTACTGGCGGGTAAGCCCGTTGGCAAAGCGGGCAAACCGTCTGCCTACACTGGTCCGCCGTCCGGCCGACCCCAGCAGGAAGCAGAGAACAAAAGGTGACTGAAGCGATCCTTCTGGTCGGCGGCAAGGGCACCCGGCTGCGCCCGCTGACGGTGCACACGCCCAAGCCCATGGTCCCGGCCGCGGGAGTGCCGTTCCTCACCCATCAGCTGGCCAGGGCGCGCGCCGCGGGCGTGGAGCACATCGTGCTCGCCACTTCCTACCTCGCCGAGGTTTTCGAGCCGTATTTCGGTGATGGGGCGGAATGGGGGCTTCATCTCGAATACGTCACCGAGGAGGAGCCGCTCGGCACCGGCGGCGCCATCCGCAACGTCGCCCACCGGCTGCACTCGGGCCCCGACGACCCGGTATTGATCTTCAACGGCGACATCCTCACCGGGCTGGACATCGAGGCCCTGGTGCGCACCCACCGGGAGACCTCCGCGGACGTCTCGCTGCACCTCACCCGGGTCGAGGACCCGCGCGCGTACGGCCTCGTCCCCACCGACGGCACCGGCCGGGTCACCGCCTTCCTGGAGAAGCCGCAGACCCCCGAGGAGATCGTCACCGACCAGATCAACGCGGGCGCGTACGTCTTCAACCGCTCGGTGATCGACGCCATCCCGCAGGGCCGCCCGGTCTCCGTCGAGCGCGAGACCTTCCCCGGGCTGCTGGAGTCCGGCGCCCACCTCCAGGGCATGGTCGACTCCACCTACTGGCTGGACCTCGGCACCCCGCAGGCGTTCGTCCGCGGCTCCGCCGACCTGGTCCTCGGCCACGCGCCCTCCCCGGCCGTCCCCGGCCGGCGCGGTGAACACCTCGTACTGGACGGCGCCGACGTCGCCGCGGACGCCAAGCTCAGCGGCGGCACGGTCGTCGGCGCCGGCGCCCGGGTCGGCGCGGGCGCGCGCATCGTGGGCAGCACCGTCCTGGCGGACGCGGTCGTCGAGCCCGGCGCGCAGATCCACGACTCGCTCATCGGGGCCGGGGCGCGCATCGGCGCCCGTACGGTCTTGCACGGCGCGGTCATCGGCGACGGGGCCACCGTCGGCGCGGACAACGAGCTGCGCGACGGCATCCGCGTGTGGTGCGGCGCGGACCTGCCGGCCGGCGCGGTCCGCTTCTCCTCGGACCAGTGACGACTGCC
Source organism: Streptomyces sp. NPDC053542 (assembly GCF_044544685.1). Lineage (NCBI taxonomy): Bacteria > Bacillati > Actinomycetota > Actinomycetes > Kitasatosporales > Streptomycetaceae > Streptomyces > Streptomyces sp. NPDC053542. Next base: position 22,336 of record NZ_JBITXL010000006.1, on the reverse strand, counting down.
ACGGGATGACGGGCGGCAGGCGGGCCGCCCGGCTCCCGTAGGCTGAATGGATGCCCCGCACCCGCACCTGGGCCCCGCCCGGCCCGTACGACCTTCTGCGCACCCTCGGTGTGCTGGGGCGCGGACCGGGCGATCCCGCGTACCGGGTGGAGGGCGGCGCCGTCTGGCGGGCCACCCGCACGCCCGACGGGCCGGTGACGCTCAAGGTCGCGGCGCGCCCCTCGGAGGCGTGCGTCGTGGCCGAGGCGTGGGGCCCGGGCGCGGACTGGATGCTGGAACAACTCCCTTTGTTGTTGGGGGGTTTGGACGAACCGTCGGCCTTCGTGCCCCGCCATCGCATCGTCCACGAAGCGCACCGCCGCAACCCGGGGCTGCGGCTGGCCCGCACCGGCCTCGTCCTCGAGTCGCTGATCCCCTCGATCCTGGAGCAGAAGGTCACCAGCGACGAGGCGTACCGGGCCTGGCGGCTGCTCCTGCAGCGGTTCGGCGAGCCCGCGCCGGGCCCGCACGAGCGGCTGCGGGTCCTGCCGGACGCGCGCGGCTGGGCCATGATCCCGTCCTGGGAGTGGCACCGCGCGGGCGTCGACGCCAAGCGCTCCGACACGATCGTGCGGGCCGCCCGGGTCGCCCGCCGCCTGGAGGAGGCGGCGGCCATGGACCTCCCGGCCGCACTGCACCGCCTCCAGCTGGTCCCCGGCATCGGCCCGTGGACCGCCGCCGAGGCCCTGCAGCGCTCCAACGGCGCCGCCGACGCCCTCACCCTCGGCGACCTGCACCTGCCGCGCATCGCGGTCTACGCACTGACGGGCCGCCGCGGCGGCACCGACGACCAAATGCTCGACCTACTGGCCCCCTACGAGGGCCAACGCCACCGCGCGACCCGCTACCTCCTCCTGTCAGGCCGAGTCCCACCCCGCCGAGCCCCCCGCTACTCCCCGAGGGACATCGCCCGCATCTGAGCGCTTCTGCCGCGGGCATTCGCCCCGCTGCCGCTCTCCCCCCACCCAGCTGTGGGCAATCGTGCCGCAGGGCGATGGGGGTCCCCCCCTGCTCGAGCGAAGCCGAGAGCTTGGGGGAGGGTGGGCACAGCGGCACCCACCGGCGGGCAGCCGGACCCCGCCGAAGGCGCCTACCGCACCACGACGAAGTCCGACGCCTCCCGAGCCGGCCGAGGCTTCGGCGCAGACGCCGGCCGCCCAATCGCCACCGCCCCCATCGGGTCCCAGGAGTCCGGCAGCCCCAGAACCTCCCGCACCACATCCCGGCAGAACATCGTCGAGGAAACCCAGGCGGAGCCCAACCGCTCCCCGGCCAGCGCCACAAGAAAGTTCTGCACCCCGGCCCCCGCCGCGACCACGAACATCTCCCGCTCGGCCGCGTTCCGCCGCGCGTCCGCCGCCGCGTCCGGCCCCTCGTACGTGTGCGAGCCGTCCATGACCAGGCACGGCACCGCCAGATACGGCGCGTTCCGCAGCACGTCCCCGCGCCGCACCCGCTTCGCGACCGACTCCTCGGACTTCCCGTCGCCGCGCAGATCCGCGAGCCACGCGTCCCGCATCGCGTCCAGCAGCCGGGTCCTGGACTCCTCGGACTCCAGCAGGACGAACCGCCACGGAGTGGTGTGGTGCGGTGCGGGCGCGGTCACGGCCGCCGCGACGGCCCGCCGCACGGCGCCGCCGTCCACCGGGTCGTCCGTGAACTCCCGGACCGTACGGCGCAGCGTCACCGCTTCCCGTACGGCTTCGGACGTACCGAGCCGGAACATGTCGTCGGCGGCGGAGCGCACCAGCGCCCGCGCGCCGGTGTCGTCTCCGGCCTCCTGAGGGGCGGCCACCACGTGCGGCAAGCCGCGCACCACCGCGACCGGCAGCCCGCCCGCCTTGCCCTTGACCAGGTCGCCCGCGCTCGCCAGCTCATCTGCCGTGGCGACGACCGTGACGCCGAGCGGATTGCCGTGGCCGTCGGTGCTGCCGCGCAGGTCCTCCAGGACCCGCACGCCGGCCGCGCCGATGGCCACGTCGGTCAGCCCGCTCCGCCAGGGCCGCCCGAAGGTGTCGGTGACGATCACGCCGACGTCCACGCCGAGCGTCTCGCGCAGCCCGGCCCGGATGGCCCGCGCCGAGGCGTCGGGGTCCTCGGGCAGCAGCAGCACCGTGCCCTGCGGGGTGTTCGAGGCGTCGACCCCGGCGGCGGCCATGACCAGGCCGTTCCGGTTCTCGACGATGCGCAGCGTGCCGCGCCGCGCCACGACCCGCACGGTCTCCCGGTCGATGGCGGCCTCGCGGTCGTCGGCCCGCACGATCCGGTCCTCGGCCTTGCTGACGATCTTCGAGGTGACCAGCAGCACGTCGCCGTCGGCCAGCCCCGGCATCCCGGCCCCGGTGGCCGCGGCGGCGATCAGCTTGGCGAGGTCGTCGCCGGGGCGCACCTCGGGGATGCCGGGCAGCGCCCAGACACGGTACGAGGGGGCCTCCTCGGCGGGCGCGTCGTACGGGGCGCGCGCGGCCGCGTCCTGCGGTCCGGCGGTCACGCCCGTACCTCTTCGGCCAGTGCCAGCGCCTCGCGGGCCATCGTGGCGGTCGCCTCGATGTCGGTCATCATCAGCGGCACCGCGCGGCAGCGGATCCCGGCTTCCTCCACCTCGGCGGTCCTGTCCGCGTCGGCGGTGTCCACCAGCCAGCCGTCCAGCAGCCCCGCTCCGTAGTGCGCGGCCACGGCCGAGGCCGTCGACTCCACGCCGACCGCGGCCAGCACCTTGTCGGCCATGCCGCGCACGGGCGCGTCGCCGACGATGGGGGAGAGGCCGACGACCGGCGCGCCGGCCTCCGCGATCGCCTCGCGGATGCCGGGGATCGCCAGGATCGTGCCGACGCTGACGACCGGGTTGGACGGCGGGAAGAGGATCACGTCGGCGGAGCCGATGGCCTCCAGTACGCCGGGCGCGGGCTTGGCCTGCTCGGCGCCGACCGGGACGACGGCCTGCGCCGGCACGGAGGCGCGCAGCCGGACCCAGTACTCCTGGAAATGCACGGCCTTCTTCTCGCCGTCCTCCTCGATGGCGACGTGGGTCTCGACCCGGTCGTCGGTCATCGGGAGCAGCCGGACGCCGGGCTGCCAGCGGTCGCAGAGCGCCTCGGTCACCGCGCTGAGCGGGTAACCGGCGCTCATCATCTGTGTCCGGACGATGTGCGTGGCGAAGTCCCGGTCGCCGAGCCCGAACCACTCGGGTCCGACTCCGTAGGCGGCCAGCTCCTCCTTCACGCGGAAGGTCTCGTCCGTACGCCCCCAGCCCTGTTCCTCGTTGATACCGCCGCCGAGCGTGTACATCACGGTGTCCAGGTCGGGGCAGACCTTCAGCCCGAACAGATGGATGTCGTCACCGGTGTTGCCGATGACCGTGATGTCCGCGTCCGGAGCCGCTGCCTTCAGTCCCCGCAGAAAGCGGGCGCCGCCGATACCGCCGGCGAGAACCACAATGCGCATGGCGGTAAGTGTCTCAGCCGAAGGCCGATTCCATGAGGGGTGGCGGTCGGGCGACGGGTGGGCGTCAGGAGGAGGCCGCCTTGTGCTGAGCGGGCGAGCACTGCGAGGTGGGGGTCCCCCCGGTCGAACGAAGTTGAGACTGGGGGAGCATCGGCATGTCCGTCAGCCCCGGGAAGTAGACGTGCAGGCTGACCGCGGGCGTGAGCGTGTCGTTGGTGACCTCGTGGACGTAGCCCGGCGCGAAGACCCGCTGCGCGCCGGGCGTCAGGCCGCGGCTGCCGCTCGCGCTGTGTTCGGTCAACTCGCCGTCCAGGACGGTCAGTACACCGGAGGACGGGCCGTGGTCGTGCCGGCCGCTGCCCTGGCCGGGCAGCCAGCTCAGCAGCCAGACCTCGTAGCCCGGTCCCGTCCGCAGACGGTGGTACCAGCGAGTGGTGGCGTCGTACTCGACGAGATGCGCCCACTGGGCGCGGTCCGCGGCGATCGAACGGGCGAGCCCGGCGAATTCGGCCACGGTCGCGGGGTGCTCTCGTGCGGGCTGGAGGAGATGGCTGACCTCGAAGATGTCGCCGGCGATCTGGAGGTCACTGTCGCTGTTCATGGACTTCTGGTTCCTCGGAAGAAGAAGAGCTGGTGCGCGAAGGGAAGTGCGGTGCGGCGCGGCGCGTCGTACAGCCGCGCCGGGCGGCACTCAGCAGTGGTGCGGGAGAAGAAAGCTGGAGCTCGGAAGCGTCAACAGCTGCAACAGCGACAGCGAGCCTGGACAGCGCAGCGGGACCCGTAGGAACGGGTCAGGCGGGGCGCGGGCTTCACTGGCATGGAAACAAGAAGAGCGGGTACTTGGCGGCCGTGTCAACCGGATGTCGTGAATGTGGCAAATGTTTCACCTCATCCGGTTAACTGCGACCGACGAAAGGTTTGTGCACCCGATGGGTGGGAGAGGTGGCCCATCAGTTGCGCCGCCAAACGCCGTTGCGGTTCCGTGATCTGAATGTGATCAAGCCCGCTTCTGGTACAGGAGTGCAACGTGATCGCTGCCCGTTGAGTCCTTCAGAGGAAGAAGGGGGGTGCGGGGTGCGTGAGGCGAATGTTTGTCCTGGTTTTTGCCGATTTGAACACTTACCGCATACCCTTGGTTCCGCAGAGTGAATAAGGGGCCCAATAGCAGATCTCGGCTTGACTGGCCCGGATCGGCACACTTGTAATTTCACTCGTGTCGTTCAGCCGTCATCGGTAACGGCAACATCACGGGGACGCAATGACAGACGAGGGGCGCACATGACCGAGCTGTTCGAAGAATTGCTGGTCGAGGAGGCGGACGAGGAGCTCGGCTGGCAGGAGCGCGCGTTGTGCGCACAGACCGATCCCGAGTCCTTCTTCCCGGAAAAGGGCGGCTCCACCCGCGAGGCGAAGAAGGTCTGCCTCGCCTGTGAGGTCCGTTCCGAATGTCTTGAATACGCTCTTGCCAATGACGAACGCTTCGGTATCTGGGGCGGTCTGTCCGAGCGCGAGCGGCGCCGGCTGAAGAAGGCCGCGGTCTGAAGCCCGACGGCGACGGTCCCGGCGGCAGACGCCCGGTACCGCCCGGCACAGCGTACGCACGCCGGTCCACGGACCGGCACCGCCACAGCGGAAGACGGCGAGCAGGAAGACGGCGAGCACCCACTCCGCCCCCGGCATCCCACTGCCGGGGGCGGAGTGCTGTTTGCGCAGCCAGGAGGGCACCGCGTACGGACCCGGCGGGCGCGCCCGCGAGAACCATTAGTGTGGGGCTCCGTCCGAGACGCACCAACACCCGCATGGTGAGCGCGCGTCCAAGCGCAGTCCATCGCAGTCCATCGCAGTGTCTTCCGGGGGCCACACCCCGCAGCGGCCCGGCCGCCGCGGGAGACGGCAGCCCCGGGTCCGGAGGGCCCGTACCTCGATGTCCGTGCACAGCCAGTCGGCGGCCCAGGCCGCCTCATACGAAGCCGCCGCGCCACAGTTCCCGCGGCATGTCGTCACCGCCGTGATCGTCTCGCACGACGGGGCGCGCTGGCTGCCCGACGCGCTCGACGGCCTGCTCGGCCAGGAGCGCCCGGTGCAGAACGTCATCGGCGCCGACACCGGCAGCGCGGACGACTCCGCCCGGCTGCTGACCGAAGCCCTCGGCGACGAGCGGGTGCTGCACCTCGCCCGCCGCTCCGGCTTCGGCACCGCCGTCGACGAGGCCGTCCGCACCGCGCCGGTGCTCACCCCCGACGACCTGCCCTACCTCAAGCGCCCCAGCGGCTGGGACCCGGTCACCCGGACCTGGCACGACGAGGCGTACGACATGCCGGACCTGCCGCACGGCGAGCCCGTGCAGTGGCTCTGGCTGCTGCACGACGACTGCGCGCCGGCCCCCGACGCGCTCGCCGAACTGCTGCGCGTCGTCGACGCCAGCCCCTCCACCGTGATCGTCGGCCCCAAGCTGCGCAGCTGGTACGACCGCAGGCAGCTCCTCGAAGCCGGCGTCAGCATCGCCCGCTCCGGCCGCCGTTGGACCGGCCTGGACCGCCGCGAACAGGACCAGGGCCAGCACGACCAGGTGCGCGCGGTGCTCTCCGTCTCCACCGCCGGCATGCTCATCCGCCGCGACGTCTACGAACAGCTCGGCGGCTTCGACCGCCGGCTGCCGCTGATGCGCGACGACGTGGACCTGTGCTGGCGCGCCCAGGCCGCCGGACACCAGGTGCTCATCGCGCCGGACGCGGTGCTGCGGCACGCCGAGGCGGCGTCCCGCGAGCGCCGCCCCATCGACTGCGTCGGCCGCTCGGTGGCCGGCCCGCACCGCGTCGACAAGGCCGGTGCCGTCTACACCCTGCTGGCCAACACCCGCGGCGCGATACTGCCGTACGTCCTGCTCCGCCTCGTCCTCGGCACCTTCCTGCGCGTCCTCGCCTACCTCGTCGGCAAGGTGCCGGGCCAGGCGCTGGACGAACTCGCGGGGCTCTTCGGCACCCTGCTGCGGCCCGGCAAGATCATGGCCGCGCGGCGCAGACGCGGGAAGCCGGCGGTCGAGGCGAGCGAGCTGCGCCCGCTCTTCCCGCCGCCCGGCGCGACCGTACGGGCCACCGCCGAACAGGTCGCCAGCAACTTCGCCGGGCGGGCCGCGCCCGACGCCTCCGCCGGCGGCCGGCACGGCGCCGTGGAGTCCGGGCCCGGCGGCGACGACGCGGACTTCCTGGAGGTCGAGCAGTTCGCGCGGCTGAAGCGGATCGCCCGCCGGCCCGCGCCCGTCCTCTTCGTCGTCCTGCTCCTGGTCTCCGTGGTCGCCTGCCGCGGCCTGCTCGGCGGCGGCGCGCTGACCGGCGGCGCCCTGCTGCCCGCGCCCGGCGACGTCTCCGACCTGTGGGCGCGCTACTTCCACAGCTGGCACGACGTCGGCATCGGCTCCACCGCCTCGGCGCCGCCCTACCTCGCGGTCCTCGCCCTTGTGGCGAGCGTCTTCTTCGGCAGCACCGGCTTCGCCGTCACCCTGCTGCTGGTCTGCTCCGTGCCGCTGGCCGGGCTGACCGCGTACTTCGCCTCCCGGCCGCTGGTCGCCTCGCGCCTGCTGCGGGCCTGGGCCGCCGTGGCGTACGCCTTCCTGCCCGCCGCCACCGGCGCGCTGGCCGGCGGCCGCATCGGCACCGCCGTCCTGGCCATCCTGCTGCCCCTGATGGCCCGCGCCGCGATCGCCGCGAGCGGGCTGCGGCTCGCGCCGGGCGTGCGGCCGAGCTTCCGCGCCGCCTGGGCGTACGCGCTGCTGCTGACCTTCACCACGGCCTTCACCCCGATCGTCTGGCCGATCGCCGTGCTCCTCGGCCTCGGCCTGCTGGTCCTGCGCTTCCTGGACGGCAACCGCGACAAGATCGTGGCGTACGTGCTGCGCTTCCTCGCCGTCGTCGTCTCCCCGATCGTCGTGCTCGCGCCCTGGTCGCTGTCGCTGCTGACCGAGCCGTCCCGCTTCTTCCTGGAGGCCGGGCTCGCCAACAAGCCGGGTGCCGCGTCCTGGCTGGACCTCGTCGGGTTCAGCCCCGGCGGCCCCAAGGCGTACGGCAGCGTCCTGCTGCTCGGCGTCGTGCTCGCCGCCCTGGGCGCGCTGCTGCGCGACGAGCGGCAGCGCACCATCCGCACCGCCTGGGTCGCCGGCCTGGTCGCGCTGCTCTTCGCGGGCCTGGCCAACGGCTCCGGCTGGGCCGGTCCGCCCGCGCTGATCTACGGGCTGGCGCTGCTGTGCGCCGCCGCGGTCGGCGCCGAGGGCATCCGCACTCGCATGATGGCGCTCGGCTTCGGCTGGAAGCAGCCGGTGGCCGTGCTGATCGCGCTGGCGGCCGCGCTGGCCCCGGTGTGGGCGGCGGTCAGCTGGATGCTCGGCGGCGCCGCGGGCCCCGTGGAGCGCCGCAACCCCGAGCAGGTACCGGCGTTCGTCGCCGAGGAGTCCGGCAGCGCCGACCGCCCCCGCACCCTCGTCCTGGACGGCGATGCGGGGCACGTCGCGTACTCCCTGGTGCGCGGCTCCGGCGCGCGCCTCGGAGACGCGGACATCGCCGCCGAGGCCGGCGAGGACAGCCGCCTGAACGACATCGTCGCCAACCTGGTCGCGGGCTCCGGCGCCGACCAGACCGACCGGCTCGGCGGCTACGCCGTGCGGTACGTCCTGGTCAAGAACGGTGCCCCGCGCGAGATGGGCCGCACCCTGGACGCCACGCCGGGCCTGACCCGGATGAGCCAGGAGGACGGCAGCGCCCTGTGGCGGGTGGACCGCCGGGTCTCCCGCGTCTCCATCGTCAGCGGTACGAAGAGCGGCGCCCCGCAGGCCGGCACGGCCGCCGCGCCGGTCGCGGTCGCCGCCGACCCGGTCGACGCGCACACGAAGGTGCCCGCCGGACCCGAGGGGCGGGTGCTGCGCCTCGCCGACGCCGCCGACGAGGGCTGGCAGGCCACGCTGGACGGCAAGCCGCTGAAGCCGGTCACGGTGGACGGCTGGGCGCAGGGCTTCGAGCTGCCCGCCGCGGGCGGCCGGCTGGACCTCACCCACGAGAGCCCGCTCACCCACACCCTCTGGATGACGGCACAGGGCCTGCTCGCCGTCGTGCTGGTGGTCATGGCCCTGCCGGGCCGCCGCCGGGACGTCGACGACGACCTGCCCGAGGAGGGCCTCGCGGCGGTGCCCGCGCAGCCCATCGAGGGCGAGGGCCGCCGCGCCCGTAGGCTGCGCGCCGCGCAGGAGGCGGCGGCAGCGCAGAAGCCCGTCCCGGAGGCGGCCGTGCCCGGTGCCCGGGACGGCGCGGACCCGGTGGCCGACCCGTACGCGGCCGCGCAGGGCGGCATCCCGTATCCCGCCGATCCGTACGCGGCGGACCCGTATGCGGCCGCGGCTCCCCAGGGGGCGCCGCAGCAGCAGGCGGCGCCCGGGATGCCGCAGCAGCCCCCGTACCAGGACTGGCAGGCCGGTCCCGGCGCCGATCCGTACCAGGGCGCGCAGTACGACCAGCAGTACGGGCAGCAGTACCAGTCCGCCGACCCGTACCAGCCCGATCCGTACGCCCAGCAGCCCTACGGGGCCGGCGTCTACGACCCGTACGGCTACGGGCAGCAGCAGCCCTACGGGGACGGCACGGCGTACGAGGGCATGCACCACGGCGGCACGCCGTACGACGGCACCACGCACGACGGCTCGTACCGCGAGCCCCGCCGCGACGGGAGCGACCAGCAGTGAACCGCACCACCATGTCCCTGATCGGCGCGGTCGTCGCGCTCGCCGCCGTCACCGGTGTCGCCGCCGTCGCGGCTCCCGGAGACGGCGCGGAGCCCGCCGCCTCGAAGGCCGCCAGGCTGCCCGTACAGCGCTCCGCGCTGATGTGCCCGGCCCCGACCTCCTCCGAGGTCGGCGAGACGACGTACACCGCCTTCACGCCCAAGGGCGCCGGTTCCGGCAAGGGCAGCGCGAGCCTGGAGCCCGCGGCGGACGGCCGGGCCGACGACACCGGCAAGGGCGGCAAGGACAAGAAGAAGGCGGCGGACGCGAAGCCCGTCGCGCCCCTGAAGGCCCCCGGCACGCCGGTCACCGCGACCACCGACAGCTCCGCCGCGCCCGCCCTCATCGGCGCCGCCGACGGCGGCCTCGCGCCCGGCTGGAGCGTCCAGCAGACCACCGAGGTCGGCGCGGGCATCGGCCGCGGCCTGCTCGGCACGTCCTGCACCGCACCGGACACCGACTTCTGGTTCCCCGGCGCCAGCACCTCCCCGGACCGCCAGGACTACGTCCACCTCACCAACCCCGACTCCACCGCCGCCGTCGTCGACCTGAAGCTGTACGGCAAGGACGGCCCCCTGAAGGCGGCGTCCGGCGAGGACATCCAGGTACCGCCGCACTCCAGCGTCCCGGTACTGCTCTCCACGCTCTCCGACACCCGCGCCGCCAACGTGTCGCTGCACGTCATCGCCCGTGAGGGCCGGGTCGGCGCGGCCGTGCAGGCCGGCGACGAGAAGATCGGCGGCGACTGGCTGCCGGCCGCCGCCGACCCGGCCTCCGGCGCCTCCGGGCTGGTGCTCCCGGGCATCCCGGCCGACGCCACCTCCGTACGGCTGGTGGCCCTCGCGCCCGGCTCCGCCGACGCCGACCTGAAGGTGCAGCTCGCCACGCCCACCGGCTCGATCGTGCCGGCCGGGCTGGAGACGCTGCACCTGAAGAGCGGGATGACCACCGCGGTCGATCTGAAGGACCTCACCAAGGGGGAGGCGGGTTCGCTGCTCCTCACGCCGGCCGAGGGCTCCAAGGCGCCCGTAGCCGCCGCGCTGCGGGTCACCCGCGGCAAGGGCGCGGACCAGGAGATGGCGTTCATCCCCGCGACGAAGCCGGTCGGCGACCGCGCCACCGCGCCCGACAACCGCGCCAAGGGCAGCACGCTCTCGCTCGTCGCCCCGCGGAAGGGCCAGGACGCGCGGGTGAAGGTCACCGCGTCGGCGGGCAGCGGGGGCGGCAGCCCGGTCACCAAGACGTACACGGTCAAGGGCGGCACCACGCTCGCCGTCGAGCCGCCCCGTCCGAAGGGCCTCAAGGGCTCCTACGCGCTCACTGTGGAGCCGGAGAAGGGCAGCGGGCCCGTCTACGCGGCCCGCACGCTCGCGCTGCCGCACGGCGGCGTCCAGAGCTTCACCGTCCAGCCCCTGCCGGACGACCGCGGCACGGTCGAGGTGCCGACGGCGGGCTGGAACATGTCGGTACTGAACGACTGACCGGCCGAACCGGCCCGGGCCTCTCAGGAGATGACTCCTGAGAGGCCCGTTTCAGTCCTGCCCGTACCGGGGGTCGACCGACTCCGGGGCCAGCCCCAGCAGCTCCGCGACCTGTTCGACGACGACCTCATGGACGAGGAGCGCCCGCTCCTCGCGGTTCTTCGTACGGATCTCCACCGGGCGCCGGTAGACCACGATCCGGTCCCGGTGGCCGGCCTCCGAGGGCAGCACGCTGCCCAGGGGCACCGTGTCCTCGTCCGCCGCGATTCCCTCGTCCCCGCCGGGCCCCAGCCGGGGCACCTCGCGCACCGAGAACTCCACCTCCGAGAGTTGCGGCCAGCGCCGCTCCAGACGCTCCACGGAGTCGTGCACGAGGTCCACGAAGGCGTCGGCACGGCTCACCGAGAGCGGCACCTGGGGCGGCGCGATCGGACCGCGCATTCCGCGGCCGTGGCGGTCGCGGCGGCGCGGACGCGGCTCCGTCGGGCTGGGGTTGCCCCCGGCGCCGGCCGGGGGAGGTACGGGGCTGTCCATCAACCACGAGCGTAGCCGCCGAGGGCCGAGGACGGCCGAACTCTTGCCCCGTCCGCCTCATGTCGCTCACTGATCGGTACGAGTTCTGTTCCGTTCGTTCATCTAAGGCCATGTGACCGCCGAACGCTCGCGTAACGCCCGCGAAATGACACGAATTGACTGGAGTACGGAGGGGAATCATCGCCCCCACTCGGGCGGCAACGGGTTCTCGACGCAGGTCAGGCCGAGCGTGCGCAGGTCAGACAGGTCGGGCGAACCGGGACGACACGGCCGGGTGAGGTCGTGGAGAGTCGTCGCGGCCCGCTCAAGAGTGCGGTACCGTCCAACGTCGTGAGCCCTGTACGTCGCTGTTCGCGCACTGCGTGCGGCCGTCCCGCCGTCGCAACGCTGACGTACGTCTATGCGGATTCGACCGCTGTGCTCGGCCCGCTCGCCACCTACGCGGAACCCCACTGTTACGACCTGTGTGCCGAGCATTCCGAGCGCCTGACCGCGCCGCGCGGCTGGGAGGTCGTCCGGCTGGCCGCCGATCCCGGCGCGGTCCAGCCGAGCGGTGACGACCTCGAAGCACTCGCCAACGCGGTGCGGGAAGCGGCGCGTCCGCAGGAACGTACGGTCGGCGGTCCCGAGGCGGCAGGCCCCCGTGAGGCCGACCCCATGGAGGTCGCCCGCCGCGGTCATCTCCGCGTGCTCCGCTCCCCGGACTCCTGAGCGCCCGCGCGTTGGGGGCGCCACGCCCCAACGACCGCCGATTTCCAGCCGTTTCCGGGGCGCATTCGTTTCTGCCTTCCGGTCGCATCCCTTCCTGACGCGCGATCACCTCTGATCGGCAGTCAGTTCATGACGGACCGTTCAGTGAGTTCATGACGGCCCATTGACTCCGGCTTGGCGCGGACACGACCATTCCTCCACTCCTGCGAGATCGCCTTCCGCATGCCGGAAGGTGCGGGGGAGCCGCCACGCCGCCGGGGAGGCCGCATGTCCGGAGTGTTCGTCCAGCAGCTTCAGCCGATCGCCGATTCCCTCGCCCTGTCCGCGCTCGTCGCGGCCCTGCCGCTGATCACCGTCCTGGTCCTGCTCGGCGCCGTACGGATGCGCGCCCACCACGCGGGCCTCATCGGCCTCGCCGTCGCCCTGCTCACCGCCTGGTTCGGCTCCGGGATGCCCGTGACGCAGGCGCTGTCCAGCGCCGTGCAGGGCGCCGTCTTCGGGCTCTTCCCCATCATGTGGATCGTCGTCAACGCCCTCTGGGTGTACCGGATGACGGTCCGCACCCAGCACTTCGACGTCCTCCGCCGCTCCTTCTCCCGGCTCTCCGACGACCCCCGCATCCAGGCCCTGGTCATCGCCTTCTGCTTCGGCGCCCTCCTGGAGGCGCTCGCGGGCTTCGGCGCCCCGGTCGCCATCAGCGCCGTCATGCTGGTCGCCCTCGGCTTCGACCCCGTCAAGGCGGCGGTCGTCGCCCTCGTCGCCAACACGGCCCCCGTCGCGTTCGGCGCCATGGGCACCCCCGTCGTGACCCTCGCCCAGGTCACCGGCCTCCCGCTGGACTCCGTCGCCTCCGTCGTCGGCCGCCAGACCCCGCTGCTCGCGCTGATCGTCCCCCTGCTGCTCGTCGCCCTCGTGGACGGCCGCCGCGGCCTGCGCGAGACCTGGCTGCCCGCGCTCGCCTGCGGCATCGCCTTCGCCGCCACCCAGTTCGCCGCCGCCAACTACGTCTCGGCGCAGCTCGCCGACATCGGCGCGGCGCTGATCGGCGCCGCCGCGCTGGTCGCGGTGCCCGCCGCCCGGCGCCCCGCCACCGCCTCCGTACGCGCCGCCGTCCTGACCGGCGCCCGCAGCGAGGACCTGGACGTGCGCGACAGCCGCCGCGAGACGGTCCGCGCGTACGCCCCGTACGGCCTGATCATCGTGATCTTCTCGCTCGCCCAGATACCGCCGTTCAAGGACTGGGCGGCGGCCGCGACCCGGTCCTTCGACTGGCCGCTGCTGGACGTCGCGGGGCCCGACGGCAAGCCGGTCGGCGGTAACGTCCTGACGCTCCCGCTGGTCGCCACCGGCGGCACGCTCGTCCTCCTCGCGGGCCTGGTCACCGCGGCCGTCCTGGGCGTACGGGCGCGCGCCGCCGCCAAGGAGTGGCTGGCCACGGTCCACGAACTGCGCTTCGCCATCCTGACCGTGACGTCCGTCCTCGCCCTGGCCTACGTCATGAACCTCTCCGGCCAGGCCGCCACCATCGGCCACTTCGTCGCCGCGGCCGGCGCCGGGCTGGCCTTCCTCTCGCCCGTACTGGGCTGGTTCGGCGTCGCCGTCTCCGGCTCCGACACCTCCGCGAACGCCCTGTTCGGCGCCCTCCAGGTCACCGCGGCCCAGCAGTCCGGCCTGTCGCCCGAACTCCTCGCCGCGGCCAACAGCTCCGGCGGCGTCCTCGGCAAGATGATCTCCCCGCAGAACCTCACCATCGCCTGTGCCGCCGTCGGCCTCGCGGGCCGCGAGGGCGATCTGCTCCGCAAGGTCCTGCCCTGGAGCCTGCTGCTGCTCCTCGTGATGTGCCTGATCGTGCTGGGGCAGAGCACGGCGGTACTGGGCTGGATGCTGCCCTGAGAGCCCACGGCCGGGCCCGCTCGGGGCCCGGCGGACCGGCTTCCGACCGTCGGTTTCGGGCCGGAAGCCGCCCTACGGGCCGCCGTTCACCGATGGTTCACACCGGGTCCACAGATCTTCCCGGTAGCTTGGGGTTCCCGAAGAAGAACCTCAGGAGGGTGGCTGTGGCTGATCTGTCGCAGATCGTGAAGGCGTACGACGTGCGCGGCGTGGTCCCCGACCAGTGGGACGAGACCCTGGCCGAGCTGTTCGGTGCGGCGTTCGCCCAGGTCACCGAGGCGGAAGCGATCGTCATCGGGCACGACATGCGGCCGTCCTCGCCGGGCCTGGTCCGCGCGTTCGCCCGCGGCGCCGCCGCGCGCGGGGCCGACGTCACCGAGATCGGGCTGTGCTCCACCGACGAGCTGTACTACGCGAGCGGCGCGCTCGGCCTGCCGGGCGCGATGTTCACCGCCTCGCACAACCCGGCCCAGTACAACGGCATCAAGATGTGCCGGGCCGGCGCGGCCCCGATCGGCCAGGACACCGGCCTCGCCGAGATCCGGGCGCTGGCCGAGGAGTGGCTGGAGAAGGGCGCGCCCGAGCCCGTCGCCGAGACCGGCTCCGTCACCCAGCGCGACGTCCTGGGCGACTACGCGGCGCACCTGCGCTCCCTCGTCGACCTCTCCGGCATCCGCCCCCTGAAGGTCGTCGTGGACGCGGGCAACGGCATGGGCGGCCACACCGTCCCCACCGTCTTCGAGGGCCTGCCGATCCAGCTGGACCCGATGTACTTCGAGCTGGACGGCACGTTCCCCCACCACGAGGCCAACCCGCTGGATGCGAAGAACATCGTCGACCTCCAGGCCCGCGTCCGGGAGACCGGCGCGGACATCGGCCTGGCCTTCGACGGCGACGCGGACCGCTGCTTCGTCGTCGACGAGAACGGCGACCCGGTCTCCCCGTCCGCGATCACCGCGCTGGTCGCCGCCCGCGAGCTGGCCAAGCACTCCGGCGGCACGGTGATCCACAACTGCATCACCTCCTGGTCCGTCCCCGAGGTCGTCAAGGAGAGCGGCGGCAAGCCCGTCCGCACCCGCGTGGGCCACTCCTTCATCAAGGCCGAGATGGCCAGGACCGGCGCGATCTTCGGCGGCGAGCACTCCGCGCACTACTACTTCCGCGACTTCTGGAACGCCGACACCGGCATGCTCGCGGCCATGCACGTACTCGCCGCGCTCGGCGGCCAGCAGGGCCCGCTCTCGGGCCTGGTCGCCCAGTACGACCGGTACGCGGCCTCCGGCGAGATCAACAGCACCGTCGACGACCAGGCCGGCCGGCTCGCCGCCATCAGGACGGCCTACGAGGGCCGCGCGGGCGTGGAGCTGGACGAGCTGGACGGCCTCACCGTCACCGCCGCCGACTGGTGGTTCAACGTCCGCCCCTCCAACACCGAGCCGCTGCTGCGCCTGAACGTCGAGGCGCGGGACGCGGACACGGTCGCGCGCGTACAGGACGAGGTCCTGGCCGTCGTCCGCGGATAGCCCCGCCCGGCCCCCCCGAAGGGCGGCCGGCGGCGGCCCGCAGACCGCCGCCGGCCGCCCAAAAGCACCCCTCACCGCCACCCGGCGGTACGCTGACGAGGGGAAACACATCATCACCCTGAAGGGGTCGCCTCCATGCCGGTCGAAGCCAGCCTCCTCGAGATCCTCGCCTGCCCGGCGTGCCACGCCCCCCTGGCGGACAAGTCCTCGGACGACCCCGCCGAGCTGGTGTGCACCGGCAGCGACTGCGGCCTCGCCTACCCCGTACGCGACGGCATCCCCGTCCTCCTCGTGGACGAGGCCCGCCGACCGGCCTGAGCGCCCCGCCCCAGGCCGGCAACCGCCGCTCCGCCCAGCCAACCCGGCGACCGGAAGGCAGCACACGATGCTCGACGAGTCACTCCTCGACGCCCCCGAAGCACTGGCCGAGGCGGACCGGTACGGCCTGCTGCGCGCCGTGGCCGAGTCCGGTGCCCGCGTGCGCACCGCGGCCCGTAACGCCACCGAGGCCGGCATACCGGATCTCACGCCCGACGGCCGCCCCCGCACGGTCCTCGTCGCGGGCCCCGGCCCCGCAGCCCCCTGCGTCGCCGACCTCTTCGGCGCCCTCGGCGGCGGCAGCTGCCCGGTGACGCTGATCCGGCCCACCGGCGTGGCCCCCGCCCCGGGCGCGCTGCGCTGGACCCTGCCGGGCTGGACGGGCCCGCTGGACCTGCTGCTGGTCGCGGGCCCCGACGGCGCCGACGCGGGCCTGGCGGAGCTGGTCGAGAACGCCTACCGCCGGGGCTGCTCCATCGTGGGCGTCACCCCGGCCGGCAGCCCGCTCGCCGACGCCATCGGGCAGGCCCGGGGCCTCGCCGTACCGCTCGCCGTCACTCCGTACGACGGCGAGTTCGACGTCGAGGGCGCGCCGCCCGCCGCGCCCGGCACCCTCTGGTCGCTGCTCACCCCGCTGCTCGCGCTCGCCGACCGGATCGGCCTGCTCGACGCCCCGGCCGACGCGCTGTCCCGGCTCGCCGACCGGCTCGACCAGGTCGCCGAGCACTGCGGCCCGGCCATCGCCACGTACGGCAACCCGGCCAAGACCCTCGCCGCCGAGCTCGCCGACACCCTCCCGCTGATCTGGACCGAGGGCCCGGTCGCCGGGGCCGTCGGCCGGCACTTCGCCGCCGTACTGACCGGCCTCGCGGGCCGCCCCGCGCTCGCCGCCGAGCTCCCCGAAGCGCTCACGGCGCACGGCATGCTGCTCGCCGGCGCCCTCGCGGCCGGTGCGGATCCGGACGATTTCTTCCGCGACCGCGTCGAGCAGCCCGGCGCGCTGCACGCCCGCGCGCTGCTGCTCCGGGAGGGCTCGCCGGGCCCGCTGTCCGCCGCGCCCGCCGCCCGTGACCTGGCCCTGGAGCGGGACACCCCGGTCAGCGAGCTGGAGGCGGAGACCGACGGCAGCCCCCTGGAGAACGCCGCACAGCTCCTGGCCACCACGGATTTCGCCGCCGTTTACCTGGCGCTCGCCGGAGCCGAGGGATCATGAGGCGGGGCGGTGCGCGGCGCCCCTGCGGACCGCCGCGGCGCCGCTCCGCCGTCGCCATCCACAACCCCTACTGACCACTACAGGAGTCCGCCCGCCATGGACCGCCTCACCAACACCGTGCGCCCCTACGCCTGGGGTTCCACGACCGCGATCCCTTACCTCCTCGGCGTCGAGCCGACCGGTGAGCCGCAGGCGGAGATGTGGATGGGCGCCCACCCCGGCGCGCCGTCCCGCGTCGACCGGGGCCTCGGCCCCCAGTCCCTGGCCGAGATCATCGACGAGGACCCCGAGCACGAGCTCGGCGCCGACTCGGTACGCGCCTTCGGTCCCCGGCTGCCCTTCCTGCTGAAGCTGCTCGCGGCCGGCTCCCCGCTCTCCCTCCAGGTCCACCCCGACCTCGCGCAGGCCAAGGAGGGCTTCGCCGACGAGGAGCGGCGCGGCGTGCCGCTGAACGCCGGGCACCGCAACTACAAGGACGCCAACCACAAGCCCGAGCTGATCTGCGCGCTCACCCCCTTCGACGGCCTGTGCGGCTTCCGGCACCCCGAGGAGGCCGCCGAGCTGCTCGCCGGGCTCGGCGTCGACAGCCTCAAGCCGTACGTCGACATCCTGCGCGCCGGGCCCGAAGAAGACGCGCTCCGCGAGGTCCTCACCGCCGTCCTCACCGCGGACAAGCACGCCATGGCCGAGACCGTCGGCGAGGCGGCGGCGCACGCCGAACGCCTCGGCAAGGCCGGCGGCCCGCACGCCGAGTCCTACGCCGCGTACGCCTCGATCGCCCACCACTACCCGGGCGACCCCGGCGTGATCGCCGCGATGCTGCTCAACTACGTGACGCTGCAGCCCGGCGAGGCCCTCTTCCTCGGCGCCGGCATCCCGCACGCCTACCTCAACGGCCTCGGCGTCGAACTGATGGCCAACTCCGACAACGTGCTGCGCTGCGGCCTCACCCCGAAGCACGTGGACGTCCCCGAACTGCTGCGCATCGTCCGCTTCGAGGCGGGCGACGCGGGCGTGCTGCGCCCGGAGGCCGGCCCCTCGGGCGAGGAGGTCTACGAGACGCCCATCGACGAGTTCCGGCTCTCGCGCTACGTCCTGGCCCCCGGCTCCGCGGCGGTGCCCCTGGACGCCCGTACGCCGCAGGTCCTGCTGTGCACGGCGGGCTCGGTCGTCCTGCGGGACGCGCCCGGCGCGGCGTCCGCGGGGCGGGAACTGGCACTCGCGCCCGGTGAGTCCGCGTTCGTCCCGGCCGGGGAGGAAATCACCATCGACGGCGAGGGCACGCTCTTCCGGGCCACAGTGGTGGCCTGATGCAGGCCCCTGGGGCGGGCTGCAAGAATGACCTTTCCAGTTGCTTAAAGGGGCGGTAAAGCCCGGTCGACGGAAGGGACATGCGGCACTCATGAGTGCATCAGGTGGCACCAAGGCCATCGTCGCGGCGCTGGGCGCCAATCTGGCCATCGCCGCAGCGAAGTTCGTGGCGTTCGCCTTCAGCGGTTCGTCCTCCATGCTGGCCGAGGGCGTGCACTCGATCGCCGACTCGGGCAATCAGGGACTGCTGCTCCTGGGCGGCAAGAAGGCCAAGCGCGAGGCGACGGCCGAGCACCCGTTCGGCTACGGCCGCGAGCGGTACATCTACGGCTTCCTCGTCTCCATCGTGCTCTTCACCATCGGCGGCGTCTTCGCGCTGTACGAGGGCTGGGACAAGATCCAGCACCCGCACGAGCTGGAGCACTGGTACTGGCCCGTGGGCGTCCTCGTCTTCGCGATCGTCGCCGAGGGCTTCTCCTTCAGCACGGCCATCAAGGAGTCGAACTCGCTGCGCGGCGAGCAGTCCTGGCCCCAGTTCGTCCGCCGCGCCAAGGCCCCCGAGCTGCCGGTCGTCCTCCTGGAGGACCTGGGCGCGCTGGTCGGCCTGATCCTCGCGCTGCTCGGCGTCTGCCTCACCCTCATCACCGGTGAGGCGGTCTGGGACGGCATCGGCACGATGTGCATCGGCGCGCTGCTCGTACTGATCGCCCTGGTACTGGCCGCCGAGACCAAGTCGCTCCTCCTGGGCGAGGCGGCCGGCGCCGACCAGGTCGCCAAGATCCGCGCGGCCATCGTCGACGGCGACACCGTCACCCGCGTCATCCACATGCGCACCCTCCACCTCGGCCCGGAGGAGCTGCTGGTCGCCGCGAAGATCGCGGTCCAGCACGACGACACGGCCACGGAGGTCGCCGACGCGATCAACGCCGCCGAGGACCGCATCCGCGCCGCGGTCCCGATCGCCCGCGTCATCTACCTGGAGCCGGACATCTACAGCGCGGAGGCCGCGGCCTCGGGCGAACCGGTACCGGGCGCCTGACCTCGCGGGCTCTTGTGAAGCGGGCCCCGCACTCAGTGGTGCTGAGTGCGGGGCCCGCTTTTCTTCTCTGCTGCTGTTCGTCGCTGCCGTTCGTCTACTGGATCCCGTTACTGGATCTCGGCGAGTACGGTCATGATCGCGTCGCTGTCCGGCGCCGCCTGCAGCCGCGCCCGGAAGTCCGCGTCCATCAGCTTCCGCGAGAGCAGCGCGAGAATCCGCAGGTGCTCGTCGCCCGCCGCGGCCGCCGGTACCGAGATCATGAAGACCAGCTTCGCGAGCGTGCCGTCCAGCGACTCCCAGTCGATGCCCTCGGCGGACCGCGCGAACCCGACGACCGGCGCGGTGACCGCGTCCGTCTTGGCGTGCGGGATCGCGATCTCCTCGCCGAGCCCGGTGGTGCCCTGCGCCTCCCGGGCCAGCGCCACCCGCACCAGCTCGTCCACGTCCGCGACCCGCCCGGTCCCGGCCGCCAGCTCGGCCATCTCCCGGATGGCCGCCTCCTTCTCGGTGGCGTCGAGCTGGATCTTGACGGTGACGGGGGTGAGGTAGCCGGAGAGGACTTCTTGGGGCGTACTGGACTCTGTACCGGTCGCGGTGGCACCGGCCGTGGTGGCGTCGGCCTCGGCCGCGGCCGCGCCGACCACCTCCGCCCGAGGTTCCGCCTCGGCAATCGGTTCCGTCTCCGTACGAGCTGCTGCCTCCGTACGGGCTTCCGTACCGTCACGCCGCTCGGCCATCGATATCAGCGTCACCGTGCACAGCGCCGTGACGACCGTTCCCGCCGCGACGGCCACGAAGAACATCGCGACGCCGCCCACCGCGCCCAGTACGGCGACGATCGGCCCGCCGTGCGGCACGTTGTCCGTCACCCCGGCCAGGCCGGCCAGCGCACCGGCCACCGCGCCGCCGATCATGTTGGACGGGATGACCCGGGCGGGCCGCCCCGCCGCGAACGGGATCGCGCCCTCCGTGATGCCGAAGCACCCCATGAACAGCGCCGCGAGCCCGGTCTCCCGCTCCTGGTCGTCGTAGAGCCGGCGGCGCAGCAGCGTCGCCAGCCCCTGCCCGAGCGGCGGCACCGGAATGGCGGCCGCGCACATGCCCATGATCTCCGGGTTCTTGGAGACCAGCCCCGCGCCGAAGAGGAACGCCGTCTTGTTGACCGGCCCGCCCATGTCGAACGCGATCATCAGCCCGAGGATGATGCCGAGCAGCGCCGCGCTGGACCCCGTGAGGCCGCCCAGCCAGCTCGTCAGATGCTCGAACACCCACGAGATCGGCTGCCCGATGACGTAGAGGAAGAACAGTCCCAGCGCCGTCGTGGCCACGATCGGGATCACGATGATCGGCATGATCGGCTGGACGAACTTCGGGACCCGGACCTTCTTGATCCACAGGACCAGATACCCGGCCAGGAAGCCGGTGACGATCGCCCCGATGAAGCCCGCGCCCGACTTGGAGTCGTACAGCGCGCCCGTATTGGCGATCCAGCCGCCGATCATGCCCGGTACCAGCGCGGGCCGGTCCCCGATCGCGTACGCGATGTACCCGGACAGGATCGGCACCATCAGCGTGAAGCCGATCGTCCCGATGTCGTTGACGTGCTTCCAGAACGAGCCGTCGGGGATCACGAGCCCGCCGTCGGCCTGCGGATGACCGCCCAGCGCCAGCGAGACGGCGATGAGCAGTCCGCCCACCACCACGAACGGGATCATGTAGCTGACGCCGTTCATCAGCGCCTTGTACGCGACGCTGCGCTCCTTGCCGCCGCCCTTCCCTGTGGATGCCGCATCGGTACCGGACGCGCCGCCGCTCCCGGCACCCGCATCCGCGTCCGCGCCGTACACGGGCGCGCTCCGCACCCGCTCGATCAGCTGCTCGGGATGGTGGATCCCCTCCGCCACGCCGACCACGATGACGCGCTTACCGACGAACCGGGCGCGGTCGACGTCCTTGTCCGCCGCGATGATGATGCCGTCAGCACGTCTGACATCGTTGTCAGACGGTACGTTCTCGGCCCCGATCGACCCTTGCGTCTCCACCTTCATCTCGTGCCCGAGCGCCTCGGCGGCCTGCGCCAGCTTCTCGGCGGCCATGTAGGTATGGGCGATACCGGTCGGGCAGGCGGTCACGGCGAGCAGCCGCAGCCGCTGCTTCTGCTCGCCCTTGTCGGCGCGCGTTGCTGTGCTCGTTCCGGTGCTGGTGCTGGTGCTGGTGCTGGTGCTGGTGCCGGTGCCGGTGCTCGTTCCGGTGCGCGCGACCCCTTCGGACGCTGCGCCCCGGGGGCCTGTGCTCTCCGGGCCCGGGGGCCCGGCGCCCTCGGGGGGCACCGCTGAACTGCTGGTCACGTCTCTCTCCTCACGATGTGCCGCGCAAGAGCGTGCAAGTGTTCCCGCGCACCCCGCATCCTGCAACAAGAACCCCACCCCTCCAACCCACCCACACAGCCCCCACGCGCCACGACCACTCGGCGTCACACCTCTGCTCGGGACACACCTCCACTCGGGGTCATATGCCCCGGCCGCGGCAGTGCCGCTCCCCACCCGGACAGCCGCGCCGAAGCCGCCCGCGACCGCGTGTGTGACGCGCCGCACCGCCCGGGAGGGGCTGGGGTTCACTGGGCCGATCGGTGTAGATTCGTGCCCAGTGCCAGACGTCGCTGCTGATGGCGGTCGGGCGGCCCGCAGCGCGGACCGGCCGAGGGAGAGAGGGCCTCCGACGGACTGCGTGCTGCGGCCAGGGGACAGGTATGTCCCGGTGGCGGACACATCCGAGCGATACGTCCGCGCCGGCGACGATCAGGTCCACACGACCGGGCAACCGGTCACAGGATTGTCCGGGGCCGGGCGTACCGCATCGCGTACCCCGCCCGTGCACCCCGCCTGCCCGCGCCGCAGACTGCCGACCGCAACCACCCTCCGACCTCCGGGGAGCAGCCCGACATGACGACAGCAGCCACCGGTCAGGACTTCAAGGTCGCCGACCTGTCCCTGGCCGCCTTCGGCCGCAAGGAGATCACCCTCGCCGAGCACGAGATGCCCGGTCTGATGGCGATCCGCAAGGAGT
>NZ_JBITXL010000005.1:157638-645043 GCF_044544685.1 Streptomyces sp. NPDC053542 | reverse complement strand
GCACGCTGTTGAGTTCTCAAGGAACGGACGCTTCCTTTGTACTCACCCGAGAGACTCTCTCAGGCTTTCCTCCGGGCGCTTCCCTTCGGTCTTGCGTTTCCGACTCTATCAGATCCTTGCGGGCCTGATTTTCGCCGGTGCGTTTCGGCCTTTCAGCTTCTTCGCGGTTCCAACCTTACCAGATCCTTTTCGGTGATCCGGCCCCCTGTTGGAGCGGGGTTGCTTTCCGGTCCGGCCCTTTCGGGCTTTCCCTTTCAGCGGCTCCGACTTTACCAGATCCTCATTCGTTCCCGCTTCTTGCGAAGCGCGGTCCGAATTTGTTTCCGGTCCCCGTCGGCGGGGCCCGCCGCGTTAGCGGCAGATTTCTCTGTCGCGTTTCCGGCGTGTCCACTACTTTAGCGGTTTCCCCTGGCGACTCATAATCGAGTCCGCGGTCCGAATTTCGGCATGCCGAAATTGTTCCCGAGGGAAGGCCGTGCAGTAGTGGGTTGCCGCCGGTGCGGCGTGAGTGGCTGCCGTGGAGACGCTGTCTCCGCGGCAACTCGGAGGACACTACACGAGCCCCCGACTTCGTTCAAACCCGTGCCTGGGCCCGGTTCGCGGCGTACCGTGAGGGCCATGACTTCGCATGCGCCCGTACGGCGCGTACAGCTCGTACAGCAGTGGTGGCCCGCCTGACGGCGGCCGACCACAGCGCATGCATGACCACGGCCGCCGCCTCCGGCGGCCGTTCGCGTATCTCCCATCCGCAGCCGGCCGGCCGGTGAGTGCGGCGGTCTCCACGTACATACGTAAGGGAGACAGGCGGAGATGGCGCAGCAGCGGATCTTCAGTGGTGTGAAGCCGACCGGGCATCTGACCCTGGGCAATTACCTGGGCGCGATGCGGCAGTGGGCACAGGAGGACCAGTACCGGGCGGACGCGCTGTTCTGCGTGGTGGACCTGCACGCGCTGACCGTGGACCACGATCCGGCGCGGGTGCGGCGGCTCACGCGGCAGGCGGCGACGCTGCTGATGGCCACCGGGCTGGATCCGGAGACGTGCACGCTCTTCGTGCAGAGCCATGTGGACGAGCACACGCGGCTGGCGTATCTGATGGAGTGCACGGCCACGGACGGCGAGATGCGGCGCATGATCCAGTACAAGGAGAAGGCCGCGCGGGAGCGCGAGCGGGGCGGGAGCGTACGGCTGTCGCTGCTGACGTATCCGGCGCTGATGGCGGCGGACATCCTGGCCTACGGGACGGATGAGGTGCCGGTGGGTGAGGACCAGACGCAGCATGTGGAGCTGACGCGGGATCTGGCGGTGCGGTTCAACCAGCGGTACGGGCACACCTTCGTAGTGCCGCGGGCGACGAACCCGAAGGTCGCGGCCCGGGTGATGGATCTGCAGGATCCGATGTCGAAGATGGGGAAGTCGCACGCGCGGACGGCCGGGATCGTTTACCTGCTCGACGAGCCGGAGGTCGTGCGGAAGAAGGTGATGCGGGCGGTCACGGATGCGGCGAGCGACGTCGTGTACGACCGTGCGGAGCGGCCGGGGGTCGCGAATCTGCTGGATGTGCTCGCCGCGTGTACGGGGCGCGATCCGCGGGGGCTGGCGGAGGAGTACGACTCGTACGGAGCGTTGAAGAAGGACACGGCTGAGGCCGTGGTCGAGATGCTGCGGCCGGTGCAGGAGCGGCATGGGGAGCTCGCGGCGGATCCGTCGTATGTGGACGGGGTGCTGCGGGCCGGGGCGGAGCGGGCGCGAACGATGGCTCGGCCGCGGGTGGATGCCGCTTATCGGGCGGTGGGGCTGCTGGGGTAGCGCGGCGGCGTGGGGGCGGTCGTACGACCGCCCCCAGGAGCGTCAGCCGTTGCCGGAGGCGAGTTCGCGGCTGCGGTCGCGGGCCGCTTCCAGGGCCGCGATGAGGGCGGCGCGTACGCCGTGGTTCTCCAGCTCGCGGATGGCGTTGATGGTGGTGCCGGCCGGCGAGGTGACGTTCTCGCGCAGCTTGACCGGGTGCTCACCGCTGTCGCGGAGCATCACGGCGGCGCCGATGGCGGCCTGGACGATCAGGTCGTGCGCCTTGTCGCGGGGCAGGCCGAGGAGGATGCCGGCGTCGGTCATGGCCTCGACGAGGAAGTAGAAGTAGGCCGGACCGGAGCCGGAGAGCGCGGTGCAGGCGTCCTGCTGGCTCTCGGGGACGCGCAGCGTCTTGCCGACGCGGCCGAAGATCTCCTCGGCGTGGGCGAGGTGTTCGGCGGTGGCGTGGGTGCCGGCGGAGATGACGGACATGCCTTCGTCGACGAGGGCGGGGGTGTTCGGCATGACCCGTACGACGGCGGTGTTCGGGGCCAGGCGCTCCTCGAAGAAGGAGGTGGGGATGCCGGCGGCGGCGCTGATGACAAGGCTGTCGGCGGGCACGTGCGGGGCGAGCTCGTCCAGCAGCGTGCCCATGTCCTGCGGCTTGACCGTGAGGATGAGCGTGTCGGCGGCCTTGGCGGCCTCCGCGTTGCTGACGGTCTCGACGCCGTACTTCTCGCGGAGCTGGGCGGCGCGCTCGGGGCGGCGGGCGGTGACCAGGAGGTCGGACGGGGCCCAGCCGCCGCGGATCATGCCGCTGAGGAGGGCTTCGCCGATCTTTCCGGTACCGAGTACTGCGACCTTCTGGGTCATGGTGCGGTTCACCTCTACGCTGCGCCGGGCCTGGGCCTTGTCCGTACGGTCATCGTCGCATCGGGTGGGGCGGGCGTGCGGGGGCGTTCCACGTTGTGGGCGAGTGCCCGGCCGGGGGTGGGGCCGGTGAGGGCCGTGGTTACTGGGGCGCAGAGGGGGCCGCGGTGATGCGGAAGAGCTGGTTCAGGCGGGTGGTGCAGGGGGTGAGTACGGCTTCGGTGCCTGGCGCGGCGGCTTTCGCGGATTCGGGGGTGGTGGCCTTGATGGCCAGGCAGCGGTGGGTGGCTTCCGCGCGGAAGGTGTAGATGCTGCTGCCGTGGTTCGGCGCGCGCTCTATGTGGAGACGGGTGGCGGTGCCGCAGTCGTTCTGGGGTTCCAGCAGGCCGGCGGCCGGGCCTTCGAAGCGCGCCGCCAGGCAGCCCTTGCCCTGGTCGGGGCGGAACCATTCGATCCGGTACAGCCCGCCGCCCGCCGGGATCAGCCTGGTCCGCTGCGGGGCCACCTCGCCGCACGGGCGCTGCACGGCCACGAGGGAGCCGTACCGGCCGTCCGGGACGTGCCCGTCGGTCAGGCACAGGTCCGGTGCGCTCAGGGGGTGGAGGAGTACCGGGCCGGTGGGGAGGTGCGGGGCGGCGGTGACCGGTGCCCGGTCGGGGGAGGCCAGTATCCAGACGGTGGCGATGGCGGCGGCGGTCAGCAGGGCCGCGAGGGTCAGGAGGGCGGGGGAGCGTCGTGCTGTGCGCCACGTGGTGCGGCGGCCGGGTCTCGGGGACGAGGAGTCCGGTGGAGACGGCGGTGTCGGTGGGTGTGGCGTGCCGGTACGGGAGCGCTCGGCGAGCAGGGCGCGGGCCCTGGTCCACTCCGCGGCCTGGTCGCCTTCCCCGCAGGCCCGGACGAAGGCGGCCAGCAGTTCGGGGCGGGGCAGCGAACGGCCGGACAGCGCGTTGGCCAGGGTGCTGCGCGGCAGGGGTTCGCCCTGGCCCGCGGCCTTCTCCTGCAGCTGGCGGTAGGTCAGGCCAGACCGTTCCTTCAGGCGCCGCATCGCTTCGATGAACTCGGCCGTGTCCTGTGCCTCGTACGGCGCTGAGCCCTCCCCATTCCCCATGGGCGTCATATTGCCCGGGGGATGGCGGTCGGCCAATGGTCCTGTTGTGGGTTCTGTTGCTTTCGCTGGGTCAGCGGGTGCGGCGGCGGAGGGTGGCGGCGCCCAGGGAGAGCACCAGGAGGGCGCAGCCGGCGACGATCGCGGTGTCGCGGAGGAAAGCCGTGGTGAGGTCGGAATGGCGGAGTACTTCATTCATGGCGTCGACCGCGTACGACATCGGGAGGGCGTCGGAAAGGCCGAAGAGTACCGGCTGCATTTCGTCGCGCGGAGTGAAGAGGCCGCAGAGCAGGATCTGCGGCATAAGGACCGCCGGCATGAATTGGACGGCCTGGAATTCGGAGGCGGCGAAGGCCGAGACGAAGAGGCCGAGGGCGGTACCGAGGAGGGCGTCCAGGACGGCCACCAGGAGCAGGAGCCAGGGGGAGCCGGTGACGTCCAGGCCCAGCAGCCATACGGACAGGGCGGTGGCGAGCGCGGACTGGACGACGGCGAGCAGGCCGAAGGCGAGGGCGTAACCGGCGATCAGGTCGGTCTTGCCGAGCGGCATGGCGAGGAGGCGTTCGAGCGTGCCCGAGGTGCGTTCGCGCAGGGTGGCGATGGAGGTCACCAGGAACATCGTGATCATCGGGAAGATGCCGAGGAGGGAGGCGCCGGTGGCGTCGAACGTGCGGGGGTTGCCGTCGAAGACGTAGCGGAGCAGGGCGATCATCGCGCACGGGACGATGAGCATGAGGGCGATGGTGCGGGGGTCGTGGTGGAGTTGGCGTAGGACGCGGGTGGTGGTTGCCGCGGTGCGGGGCGCCGACGCGTGGCGGGGGCGGGTGGCCGGGTCGGCGGGGTGCGGGTGCGCGGGATCGGCGTCCCGCCGCGTGGGTGCCGCTGTGCCCACCCGTGCCGCCCCAGCGGCACGATTGCCCACAGCGGCGGCATGGCTGCCCACAGCGGCGGCGGCGTCGACGAGCCGTAGGAAAGCCTCCTCGACCGTCGGAGTCTGCGTGCGGGCGGTCAGTTCGGACGGGGTGCCGTCCGCCAGGATGGCGCCCTCGCGCATCAGGAGGAGGCGGTCGCAGCGTTCGGCCTCGTCCATGACGTGGGAGGAGACGAGGAGCGTCACGCCGCGGTCGGTGGCCAGGGTGTGGAAGAGGTTCCAGAGGTCGCGGCGGAGTACGGGGTCGAGGCCGACGGTCGGCTCGTCCAGTACCAGCAGTTCCGGGTCGCCGAGGAGGGCCACCGCGAGGGAGACGCGGCTGCGCTGGCCGCCGGAGAGGTTCCCGGCGAGTACGTCGGCGTGCGAGGCCAGGTCCACGTCGTCGATGGCGCGGTCGACGGCCGCCCGGCGCGCCGCGCGGGCGGTCCGTCCGGGGTGCAGGATCTCGGCGAAGTACGTGAGGTTCTGCCGGACGGTGAGGTCGTCGTACACGGACGGGGACTGGGTCACGTAACCGATCCGGGGGCGCAGCGACGCCTCGCCGGCGGGCCGGCCGAGGACGTCGAGCGTGCCGGTGACGTGTGCCTGGGTGCCGGCGATGGCGCGCATGAGCGTGGTCTTGCCGCTGCCGGAGGGGCCGAGGAGGCCGGTGACCTGGCCGCGCGGGACGTCGAAGGCGAGCGCGTCCAGGACGGTCCGGCCGCCGCGGACCACCGAGAGCCCGCGGGCGCGTACAGCGGGGAGGGCCGGAGCGCCGGCTTTTCCGGCCTCGGTGGCCCCGCTCGTCCTGCCGGTCTCACCGGTCGCGCCGGACGCATAATTCACCATGTGTTGAATATGCGTCCGTCCGGAACCAGGCGTCAAGCCCCCCCTCCCGGGAACCTGCCAGGGGAGGTCAACGTTCGGTAAAGGTGTGCACGTTGTGTCACGAGGCGGGGTCGCTGAGCGTTCGGCGGGTCCGGCGTGCGGTGGTTCCGGGCGTGCTCCCGGCGGCCGCCGGAGCGCGCGGAGAAGATCGTTCCGGTCTGATAACACCGCGTTAACCTGACGGTTACACGCCGACTTGCTCTGAGGCAGTCGTCTTTGGACACAATGGAATTGACTGTCCACGGGCGCCGGAGGAGGCGACGATGGGGAAGCCGGGTACCGCGATACGCCCTGCCCTGGCCATTCTCATTGCCGCCCTGCTGGCCCTGCTGACCACGGCCGGCTTCGCCTTCGCCGAGCCCGCGCAGAGCGGCAGCGGGACACGGGCGACCGCACCCGCGGACGACGGGTCCATACCCGGTACACCGGCCGCGCCCGCCACCCCTGCCGCCGAGCCCAAGCACACCGCCACGAAGGGCGGGAGCGAGGGCGAGGTCGGTCCCGAGACCGCTCATCTCCGCCGGGCCGCCCGCATCTCTGCCGGGCCGCCCACTCCTCCCGATCCGCGCGCCCTGTGCGTGTGCTGCCGCACCGCACCGGCGGACGAACACGAGCCGACCGTTCCGCTCACCCGCGCGCACGCCAAATCACTGCAGAGAACCGGTCAAATACCCCTCACTCTCTGTGTTTTCCGCTGCTGAGGGATGTCAGAACGGGCTTCCCCCCTGCCCGCGCACCGCAACACGGGCGTACCCCGCCACGAAACGGCTGACCGGAACCGGCTCCTGACCGGCCCCGGCACCGGATGCTGACCAGCACGCGCTGCTGACCGGCACCGGACCCGGGCCCCCGACCAGTAGCCGACCAGTACCGGTACCGGCCGCCAACCGGCTCACCCACGCCCGCTCGTACGGATCCAGCCATCCATCCGCAACAGCTCCCGCCGGCAGTACGCGCTGCCCGCGGGCACCAGCTGGAGGCATCCTCATGCGCAGTTTCGTCGAACGGATCGTCAACTCCCGTCTCGGTCCCCCGGGCGCCGCCGCGCCGCCGGGCTCCGCCAAGACCCCCCGCGGCACCTTCCGCGCGGACTTCACCGCCTCGCTCGTCGTCTTCCTCGTCGCCGTACCGCTCTGCGTCGGCGTCGCCGTGGCCTCCGGTGTACCCGCCGAGCTCGGCCTGGTCACCGGCATCGTGGGCGGCCTGCTCACCGGCCTCCTGCCCGGCAGCAGCCTCCAGGTCAGCGGCCCGGCCGCGGGCCTGACCGTGCTCGTCTACGAAGCCGTGCAGCAGTACGGCGTCGGCGCGCTCGGCATCCTCGTCCTCGTCGCCGGCCTGCTCCAGCTGGCCATGGGCGCGCTCAAGCTCGGCCGGTGGTTCCGCGCGATCTCCGTCGCGGTGGTGCAGGGCATGCTCGCCGGCATCGGACTGGTGCTGATCGCGGGTCAGGTGTACGCCCTCGCGGACGCGAAGGCGCCCGGCAGCGGCCTCGCCAACCTGGGCGGGCTGCCCGACCTGTTCATCGACACGGTCGGCTCGAACTCGGCGCTGGCCGCGCTCGCGATCGGCGTCGGCACGATCACCGTGCTCGTCCTGTGGCCCCGCTGGAAGAAGGCAGCGCGGGTGCTGCCCGCGCCGCTCGCCGCGGT
This sequence comes from Streptomyces sp. NPDC053542, assembly GCF_044544685.1. NCBI lineage: Bacteria > Bacillati > Actinomycetota > Actinomycetes > Kitasatosporales > Streptomycetaceae > Streptomyces > Streptomyces sp. NPDC053542. Next base: position 637,833 of record NZ_JBITXL010000005.1, on the reverse strand, counting down.
GGCCCTCGCCACGCTCGCGGTCTTCGCGTTCGATCTGCCGGTCGCCCGCGTCGAGGTACAGGGCCTGCTGGGCGCCATCCAGCCGCCGGGCGCCGACGACTTCTCGCGCGTCGCGGAGTTCGGCGTCATCGGTACGGTGCTCGCCTTCACGCTCATCGCGTCCGCCGAGTCGCTGTTCAGCGCGGCGGCCGTGGACCGGCTGCACGACGGGCCGAAGACGGACTACGACAAGGAGCTGATGGCCCAGGGCGCGGGCAACGCCGTCTGCGGTGTGCTCGGCGCGCTGCCGATGACCGCGGTCATCGTGCGCAGCTCCGCCAATGTGTCGGCCGGCGCGAAGACCAAGCTCTCCCGCATCCTGCACGGTGTCTGGCTGCTGGTGTTCGCGGCGGCCTTCCCGGCCGCGCTGGGCGTCATCCCGGTGGCGGCGCTGGCCGGTGTCCTGGTGCACGCGGGCTGGAAGCTGATGCCGCTGAAGGAGATCCGTCCGCTGTGGCGCGAACACCGTGGCGAGGCCATCGTGCTCGCGACGACCGCCATCGCCATCGTGGTCACCAACATGTTCGAAGGCGTACTGATCGGTCTGCTCATGGCGGTCGCGAAGACCGCCTGGGAGACCTCGCACGTGCACCTGGAGGTCTCCGGCGACGGCGGCACCGGCGGCCACGTACGCGAACCCCACAGCGTCGTGGTGGCCAAGTCGGTGCACGGCTCCGCGCCGACCGCCACCCTGGACGAGGCCGAGCCCGCGACCGCCAAGGCGGCGGAGCCCGTCCGCGTACGGGCCGTCGGCAACGCCACCTTCCTGCGGCTGCCGCGCCTCCTCGACCAGCTGGAGGCACTGCCCGCCGACCGGGAGATCCAGCTGGACCTCTCGGGCCTGCGCCACCTCGACCACGCCTGCGAGGCGGCGCTCCTCGGCTGGGCCGAGCAGCGTCGCCGCGAGCTCACCGAACCGGCCGGTGTGAGCATCGACCACATGCCGGTGCGCGGGGCCGTCTCCTGACCCGCCACCGCTGAAGCAGGGCCCGCGAAGCAGGGCCCTTGTCCTGGGACGTCCTCCTGGTGGCGGAAGAGCTTCCCGCCGCCGGGGGGATACAGGAATCCGTAGGACCTCATAAGGTCAGCGCAACCTCTCCTGTTTCCTGTCCCCCACACCCCCCAGGACTCCCCGTGAAACGCCGGCCCCTGCGCGCCTGCGGCGCGACCGCCGCCCTGTCCGTGGCCCTTCTGCTGTCCGCCTGCACCCACGACCTCGCGGCCGGCCCCGCCGGCACCTCGGCCGTGGACGGCCGGGACACGCTCGGCGACCCGCTCTTCCCCGCCCTCGGCAACGGCGGTTACGACGTACGCCATTACGCGCTCGGCCTGGACTACGACGTCCGGCACGGCAGCCTGGACGCCACGGCCCGCCTCACCGCGACGGCACGGCAGCGGCTGGCCTCCTTCTCCCTCGACCTGCACGGCCTGAAGGTGACGGGCGTTCAGGTGAACGGCGAGCGGGCGGAGTTCTCCCGGCGGGGCGACAAGCTGCGGGTGCGGCCGGCGAGCGCGCTGCCGAAGGGGCGTACGTTCCGTACGACGGTCGCGTACGAGGGGCACCCGACGGACTTCGCCGACCCCGACGGGTCGAAGGAGGGCTGGGTGCGCACGGCGGACGGGGCGTTCGTCGTGGGCGAGCCGGCCGGATCGCAGACCTGGTTCCCCGGCAATCACCACCCGAGCGACAAGGCCACGTACGACATCGCGGTCACCGTCCCCAAGGGCTACACCGCCGTCGCCAACGGCGAGTTGAAGAAGAGCGCGGCGGCGAAGGACGGCGCCGCGCGGACCTTCCGCTGGCACAGCGGGGAGCCGATGGCGTCCTACCTGGCCACCGCCACCATCGGGAAGTTCCGCGTGCGCACCGGCCGTACGGAGGAGGGCGTGCCGCTGTACGTGGCCGTGGACCCGAAGGAGGCGGCGAAGAGCGCCCGGCCGCTCGCGCGCCTGCCGGAGATCGTGAGCTGGGAGAGCAAGCTCTTCGGCCGGTACCCCTTCTCCTCCGCCGGGGCCATCGTCGACCACCCGCCCCGGAGCATCGACTACGCCCTGGAGACGCAGACCAAGCCGATCTACTCCGGGGCGCCGGACGAGGTGACCGTGGTGCACGAGATGGCGCACCAGTGGTTCGGCGACTCGGTGACGCCGAAGACCTGGCAGGACATCTGGCTCAACGAGGGCTTCGCGACGTACGCGGAGTGGCTGTGGGCCGAGGAGCACGGCGGCAAGTCACCGCAGCGGCAGTTCGACGCGCACTACCGGCTGCCGGCCGGCGACGCGCTGTGGGACTTCCCGCCCGGCCGCCCGGGCAAGGCCGAGAACGTGATGGACACGCCGGTGTACGAGCGCGGCGCGATGGTCCTCCAGCAGCTGCGGAACGCGGTCGGCGACCGGACATTCTTCCGCATCCTGAAGGAGTGGCCCGCCGCCCACCGGCACGGCAACGCCGGATCAAAGGAGTTCATCGCCTTCTGCGAGCAGCGCGCGCACAAGGACCTGACGGGGCTGTTCGACGCCTGGCTGTACGGGGAGGGAAAGCCGGGCCGGACGTACTGACGCGGGCGCGGGGGCCTGGTCAGCGGCGCTTCTTGCCCTTGTTCCCGCGGGCCGCCGGGTTGCCCGTGCGGGCCGTACGGCGGCGGGCGAAGCGTTCCCGGGCCGCTTCGTACTCCGCGCGGTGCAGCTTCTCGCCGGGCGCCTCGATGAGCGCGCGGCAGAAGTAGGCCAGCAGCGAGCCGATGAAACCGATCATCATCAGGCTCTGCGCGGACTTCTCGGCCTTCTCGGCGGCGCGGTCGGCGGCCGGTTCGCGGCGCCGGACGAACCCGTCCCACGTGCGGCGGAAGGCGAGCGCGCTGCACACCGCGAAGCAGACCACGATCAGGACGTTCACCAGCGAGCCGACCTCGGCGACGGCCAGGCCCTCGAAGGCGAAGCGCAGCACGAAGGCGCCGAGCGCGGCGAGCACGAGCGCGCCGAGGGCCACGCCCGCGCGGCGCAGCGCGTAGCCGCCGTCGTGGTGGACCCAGGTCGTGCCGAAGAACCGGATGGCGACCGGCTCGGGCCCGGCCGGCTCGGCGGCCGGGCGCTTGTGCTCCTCGCTCATGCCTCGATTATCCCCGGCTGCCCCTCGGGCGGGCCCGCGCCCCGTCCGGCGGCCGGCTCGCGCCCCTCCGGCGGTCAGCTCGCGCAGCGCTGGGCGACGAAGCCGTCGCTCCCGGTCTGCACGTAGGTGTCCGAGACGTACTCGCCGCTGCCGATGCAGTCCCAGATGTCGCTGCTGCCGTACGGGCCGCTGACCCGCTCGCCGTGGCGCTGGCAGCGGATCGGCACCGAGGAGCCGGCCGGGAGCGTGCGGACGATCGCGGCGCCGGTGCTCGGGCCGCTGCGGACGTTGAGGCGGTAGCCCGGCGCGACGGGATAGCTGCGGTAGGCCGCGACGGTGCCGGCCGCTCCGGCCGCGCTGTCGGCCGTGTTCTCCTGCGTGCTCATGACGCACTCCCCCGTGAAATGTCGTGTGAATACGGGGCTCAGGCTAGCAAGCCGTACCCGGGCCGTAACCGGCCTCCGCCGGGCATCCACTAGGCTCCGAACGTCGCATCTGCGGCCGATTGCGCGGCCGAATACACGGGGGTGGGGAGATGCCGCCGCTGCGGAGTTCCGGCGCCGGACCGGAAGCGGAACATCCGGAATACGCGGGGAACTACCGACTGGAAATGCCGCTCGGTTCGGGCGGTATGGGCGTGGTGCACCTGGCGCGTTCGGCGTCCGGGCTGCGGCTCGCGGTGAAGGTCGTGCACGCGGAATTCGCCCAGGACCCGGAGTTCCGGGGCCGGTTCCGGCAGGAAGTGGCGGCCGCGCGGCGGGTGAGCGGGGCTTTCACCGCGCCGGTCGTGGACGCCGATCCCGACAGTGAGCGGCCCTGGATGGCGACGCTCTACATTCCCGGGCCCACGCTTTCCGCGCATGTGAAACGGAACGGTCCGCTGCCGCTGGACGAGGTACGGAAACTGGGTGCCGGGCTGGCGGAAGCGCTGCGCGACATCCACCGCGCCGGCGTGGTGCACCGCGATCTGAAGCCGAGCAATGTCCTGCTGGCGGCGGACGGCCCGAAAGTCATCGATTTCGGCATTTCGCGACCGTCCGACAGCGAAATGCGGACGGAAACCGGCAAATTGATCGGGACGCCGCCTTTCATGGCGCCCGAACAGTTCCAGCGGCCGCGGGAAGTCGGCCCGGCGGCGGATGTGTTCGCGCTGGGTTCGGTACTGGTGCACGCGGCGACCGGCAGCGGCCCTTTTGATTCGGAGAGCCCGTACCTCGTCGCGTACCAGGTCGTCCATGACGAGGCGGATCTCGCGGGCGTGCCGGAGGAGCTGGCGCCGCTGCTGCGCAGCTGCCTGGCGAAGGACCCGGCGGACCGCCCGACGCCGAGCCAGCTGATGGCCCGCCTCCGCGTCGACCTCCCGACGGAGCTGTATCTGGAGCCGCTGTACGCGCCGGCGGCGGCCGCGCTCGCGGCGCCCGCCACGGGGCACGCGCCCGTGACGGAGCCGTCGCTCCTGGAGCCCGACTCGACCCTCGACGCGCCCGAAGCGCGGACGGGGGACGCGCCACAGGCATGGGACGCGCCCGCGCCGCACATACCGCCCCAGCGCGGACCGGCCGAGGCCGTGCCCACGCATGTGCGGGCCAGGCCGCCCGCGGCACCGGCCGCGCTTCCGGACGGTGCCGAGTCAGCGCCCCGCCGTCCGCGCCGCTGGCCGGTCTGGGCGGCGGTCGCGGCCGTCGTCGTCGGCGGGGGCGGCTTCCTGGGCGTACGGGCGCTCCTCCCGGAGGACGGTCCGGTGCGGCAGGTCGGCCGTACGGAAGCGGCGGAGCCCTTCCACCCCTGGCGCACCGCCCTGCTCGAACGTTCCGCCGGGCACCCGGCGGAGATGCCGTTCTGCTCCGTCACGCCGCGCGCCGTCCCGAAGGGCGCCGCGTCCGCTACCGCGCTCTTCTGTGCCCAGCGCGGCGTACGGGCCGCGCGCCTGGACCCGGAGCACGGCGCCGTGAAATGGCGGCTGCCCGCGGGGCCCGCCTCCGACACCGACCTGCCGCCCGCCGCGCCCGTGCTCTCCGGCGGCCTGCTGTACGCCCTGTCCCCCGACGGCCGGCGGCTGGACGCCTTCGATCCGGCGGCGGACGGCAAGGGCGCCCGGCGCTGGACCAAGGACGTCTCCGCGTACCACGGGCAGGTCGCCGTCGTGGGCGACGCGGTCCTGCTCACGGCCCCGGACGGCACCGTCACGGCGCTGGACAGCCGGACGCACGAGCAGCGGTGGCGCCACTCCTTCCCGGGGCACGCGCTGCCCCGCTTCCACGCGTACGGGGCGGACACCGGCACCGCGTACACGGTCACCGCGCAGGACGGCGGCCGCACCCTCGTCACCGCGGTCGGCCTCGCGCACGGCACGGTCCGGTGGGAGCGGCGGCTGCCCGGGACGCTCACTCCGGCCGGGACCGGCAGCGGCGGCGCGCTCTTCCTGACCTCGGCGGCGCTGGACTCCCGTACCGAGGCGGTGGTGCGGTACGACCCCGGCAGCCGCGCGGTCCGTACGTACCGGCTGGCGGCGCCGCTGGACGACGCGCTCGCCGCGGTGCGGGGCGACACGGTCTACCTGCTCGCCTACGGGGGCACGCTGCAGGCCGTCGGCGCGCGGACGTGGTCGGTGGAGACCTCGGTCAGCCGCGGCTCGCAGCCGGTGGTGGACGGCGACCGGCTGTACTTCAGCGCGGCCGACGGGCGGCTGCTGGCCGTGGACACCCGGCGCGGGGCGATGCTGGGGCAGACGCAGCCGCGGCTGGCGACGGGGCGCGGCGGCTTCCTGGAGACGGTGCCGGCGCCGGTGGTGGGCCCGGCCGGGGACCGGGTCTTCGGGTCGGCACCGGACGGCACGGTCTTCGGCGTGGACGCGGAAGACCCCGGCCGCTGGTAGCGGTCCGGGGTCCTCTTCGCTGCGGAGTCCTCTTCGGTGCGGGGCCGGGGTCAGCCGAGCTTGCTGATGTCCCGGACCGCGCCCTTGTCGGCGCTGGTGGCCATGGCCGCGTAGGCGCGGAGCGCCTGCGAGACCTTGCGCTCGCGGTTCTTCGGCGCGTACACGCCGCCCAGCGCCGCGCGGCGGGCGGCCAGCTCCTCGTCGCCGACCAGCAGCTCGATCGACCGGCCCGGGATGTCGATACGGATCCGGTCACCGTCCTCGACCAGCGCGATGGTGCCGCCGCCGGCCGCCTCGGGCGAGGCGTGGCCGATGGAGAGGCCGGACGTACCGCCGGAGAAGCGGCCGTCGGTGATCAGCGCGCAGGTCTTCCCCAGGCCCCGGCCCTTCAGGTACGAGGTCGGGTAGAGCATCTCCTGCATGCCGGGGCCGCCCTTGGGGCCCTCGTAGCGGATGACGACGACGTCGCCCTCCTTGACCTGCTTCATCAGGATCTTCTCGACGGCCTCTTCCTGGGACTCGCAGACCACGGCCGGGCCCTCGAACGTCCAGATGGACTCGTCGACGCCCGCAGTCTTCACGACGCAGCCGTCGACCGCCAGGTTGCCCTTCAGGACCGCGAGCCCGCCGTCCTTGGAGTACGCGTGCTCGACCGAGCGGATGCAGCCGCCCTCGGCGTCCTCGTCCAGCGCCGCCCAGCGCTCGGACTGGGAGAACGCCTCGGCGGAGCGGACGCAGCCGGGGGCCGCGTGCCACAGCTCGATGGCCTCCTGGGAGGGCGAACCGCCGCGCACGTCCCAGGTCTTGAGCCAGTCGGCCAGCGACGGGCTGTGCACGGAGTTGACGTTCTCGTTGAGCAGTCCGGCGCGGTGCAGCTCGCCGAGGAGGGCGGGGATGCCGCCGGCGCGGTGCACGTCCTCCATGTAGTACGTGCGGTCCTTCGCCACGTTCGGCGCGACCTTGGCCAGGCACGGGACGCGGCGCGAGACGGCGTCGATCGCCTCCAGGCCGAAGGGGACCTCCGCCTCCTGGGCGGCGGCGAGCAGGTGCAGGATCGTGTTGGTCGAGCCGCCCATGGCGATGTCGAGGGCCATGGCGTTCTCGAAGGCGTCGAACGTGGCGATGTTGCGCGGCAGGACCGACTCGTCGCCGCCCTCGTAGTAGCGCTTGGCGATCTCCACGACCGTACGGCCGGCGTTCTCGTACAGCGCCTTACGGGCGGTGTGGGTCGCCAGCGTCGAGCCGTTGCCGGGCAGCGAGAGGCCGATGGCCTCGGTCAGGCAGTTCATCGAGTTGGCGGTGAACATGCCGGAGCAGGAGCCGCAGGTCGGGCAGGCGTTCTCCTCGATGCGGAGCATGTCCGCGTCGGAGATCTTCTCGTTGACCGCCTCGGACATCGCGTCGACCAGGTCGAGGGTGCGGACCGTACCGTCCACGAGGGTCGCCCGGCCGGACTCCATCGGGCCGCCGGAGACGAAGACCGTCGGGATGTTGAGCCGCAGGGCGGCGTTCAGCATGCCCGGGGTGATCTTGTCGCAGTTGGAGATGCAGATCAGCGCGTCCGCGCAGTGCGCCTCGACCATGTACTCGACCGAGTCGGCGATCAGGTCGCGGGACGGCAGCGAGTACAGCATGCCGCCGTGGCCCATCGCGATGCCGTCGTCCACCGCGATCGTGTTGAACTCGCGCGGGACGGCCCCGGCCGCCTTGATGGCCTCGCTCACGATCCGGCCGACCGGCTGCAGGTGCGTGTGGCCCGGCACGAACTCGGTGAAGGAGTTGGCGACCGCGATGATCGGCTTGCCGATGTCCTCGCTCGCTACACCCGAGGCCCGCATAAGGGCACGGGCGCCCGCCATGTTGCGGCCGTGGGTAACGGTGCGGGACCTCAGCTCAGGCACGATGGTCACTCCCTTGGGGTTCGTCTGCGGCACGCGGCTGCGGAGACATTCCGCACCACGTATCACCTGATCCCGAGGTTACGCTGCCGATCCAAGATCTGGACAGCGCCGCCAGAATATGAGACATCTGCCCGCACTACGGACGCGCGCGCTCACGCCTCCGCGCACGTCCCGCCCGGCTCCCGCTCACGCCTCCGCGAGGTACCGCTGCAGCGTCGGCGCGACCATCCGGACGATGTCCTCGGGATCGGCCGAGGCCAGCGGCTCGACCTGGACGACGTACCGCAGCATCGCGATACCGACCAGCTGGGAGGCGGCCAGCTCGGCCCGGAGGCGCGGCTCCGGCACCGCCAGTTCCGCCGCCACCCGCTCCAGCATCCGCCGCAGCACGAAGCCGCGCAGCACCTTCGCCGCGGTCTCGTGGGTCATCGCGGAGCGGATCACGGCGATCAGCGGGGCGCGGGTCGCGGGGTTCTCCCAGATGCCGAGGAAGTACCGCGCGAACCGCTCGCCGATGCCGTCGGCGCCGTGCGCCAGCAGGTCGGGGAGGTGCAGCGCGGGCTCGAAGGTGACCTCGATGGCCGCGCCGAAGACCTGCTCCTTCGTGCCGAAGTAGTGGTGCACCAGCGCCGGGTCGACCCCTGCCGTCCGCGCGATGCCGCGGATGGACGCCTTGTCGTAGCCGCGCTCGGCGAATTCCGTGCGGGCCGCGGCGAGAATCCGCTCCCGCGCGCCGGGGCCGGCCGGGGCCTCCGTACGCGCCGGACGGCCGCGCCGGCGCGGTGCCGGCCCGGAAGCGCCCGTCCCGGGCGCGCTCACGACCCGTACACCCGGTTCGGCGAGGCCAGGTGCAGGCGCGTGAAGGCGAGGGCCTCGGCGAGGTCGGCCTCGCGTTCGGCGGCGGACATCGCGCGGCGGGTGTTGACCTCGATGACGATGTGCCCGTCGTAGCCGGTGGCGGCCAGCCGCTCCAGCAGCTCGGCGCACGGCTGCTTGCCGCGCCCCGGGACCAGGTGCTCGTCCTTGTTGGAGCCGTTGCCGTCGGCGAGGTGGATATGGGCGAGCCGGTCGCCCATCCGGTCCACCATGTGCAGCGCGTCACTCCGGGCGGTCGAGGTGTGCGAGAGGTCGACCGTGAAGTGCCGGTAGTCGTCCTTGGTGGGGTCCCAGTCCGGCGCGTACGCCAGCATCTCGCGGTCGCGGTACCGCCAGGGGTACATGTTCTCGACGGCGAACTTCACGTCCGTCTCGCCCTCCATGCGCCAGATGCCGCGCACGAAGTCCCGGGCGTAGTTGCGCTGCCACCGGAACGGCGGATGCACCACGACTGTGGAGGCGCCGAGCTTCTCGGCGGCGTTGCGGGCGCGCTGGAGCTTGGTCCACGGGTCGGTGGACCACACGCGCTGCGTGATCAGCAGACACGGCGCGTGAATGGCCAGCACCGGCACGCCGTGATAGTCGGACAGCCGGCGCAGCGCTTCGATGTCCTGGCTGACCGGATCGGTCCAGACCATGACCTCGATGCCGTCGTACCCCAGGCGCGCGGCGATCTCGAAGGCCGTCGCGGTCGACTCCGGATACACCGACGCCGTGGACAGGGCGACCTTCGCATCCGGGATGCGCACCACTGGCTCCGTCACGAGGGACAGGGTACGGGGCCGCGCTGTGCGCGGGGCAATGGGCCGCCAATGGGGGTGCCCCTGTCCCACCGTGGGCGACCGCGGCGCCGTCGTGGCTGATCGCGCAGTTCCCCGCGCCCCTGGATCGCCCTTCGGGCTCGTCCTCAATCGCCGGACGGGCTTGTTTTCCGCCGCTACGGCAGGTGGTCCAGGCGGCGCAGGATGACGCCCTCGCGCAGGGCCCACGGGCAGATTTCCAGTTCGTCCACCCCGAAGAGGTCCATCGCCGCCTCCGCGACGAGCGCGCCGGCCAGCAGCTGGCGGGCGCGCCCTTCGGAGACCCCGGGCAGTTCGGCGCGTTCCGCCGCCGTCATCGTGGCCAGCCGCGGCACCCACTCCTCCAGCGACTTCCGGCTCAGCCCGCGCTGCACGTACAGCCCCTCCGCCGAGCGGGCCGCGCCGGACAGCCTGGCCAGCTGCTTGAAGGTCTTGGACGTGCCCACCACGTGGTCCGGCGTGCCGAAGCGTGTGAAGTCGCTCACCACCCGCGCGACATCGGCCCGCACGCGGCGGCGCAGCGCCCGTACGTCCTCCGGGTCCGGCGGGTCGCCGGGCAGGTCGGAGTTGGTCAGCCGGCCGGCCCCGAGCGGCAGCGAGACCGCCGCGTCCGGGTCCTCGTCCAGGCCGTACGCGATCTCCAGCGAGCCGCCGCCGATGTCCAGGAGCAGCAGCCGCCCGGCGGACCAGCCGAACCAGCGGCGGGCCGCGAGGAAGGTGAGCCGCGCCTCGTCCTCCCCGGACAGGACACGCAGGGTGACGCCGGTCTCCTCGGCGACGCGGGCCAGCACGTCCTCGCCGTTGGGCGCCTCCCGTATCGCCGAGGTGGCGAACGGCAGCACGTCCTCGACGCCCTTGTCCTCCGCGACCTGCATCGCCTCGCGGATCGTCGCGATGAGCCGGTCGACGCCCGGACCTGCGACGTTTCCGTCCTCATCGAGGAGTTCGGCCAGCTTCAGCTCCGCCTTGTGGGAGTAGGCGGGCAGCGGGCGTGCGCCGGGGTGCGCGTCCACCACCAGCAGGTGGACCGTATTCGAACCCACATCGAGGACACCGAGTCTCATACCCAGAAAGCTACTGCGGCCATGTCGCGCCTTTACGCTGGGGAGGTGGCGAAGACGAAAAAGGCGAAGCTGGAAAAGGCCCGCAAAAAGATGGAAAAGCAACAAGCGCGCGGGGCGGCGTCCGACGAGGTGACCGACGAGGTCGGCCTCGACTTCGCCCGCGCCTGGGTCACGTTCCCGGACCCGGCCGACGACGAGCAGATCTTCCGGTGCGACCTGACCTGGCTCACCTCCCGCTGGACGTGCGTCTTCGGGAACGGCTGCCAGGGCATCGAGGCGGGCCGCGCCGACGACGGCTGCTGCACGCTCGGCGCGCACTTCTCCGACGAGGAGGACGAGCAGCGCGTCGCGGAACACGTGGCCCGGCTGACTCCCGACCTCTGGCAGTTCCATGACGTGGGCACCACGACCGGCTGGGTCGAGGAGGACGAGGACGACGGCGAGCGCCAGACGCGCCGCTGGAAGGGCTCCTGCATCTTCCAGAACCGCCCCGGCTTCCCCGGCGGCGCCGGCTGCTCCCTGCACATCCTGGCCCTCCAGGAGGGCCGCGAGCCGCTGGAGACCAAGCCGGACGTCTGCTGGCAGCTCCCGGTCCGCCGCACGTACGACTGGATCGACCGACCCGACGACACCCGCGTGCTCCAGATCACCATCGGCGAGTACGACCGCCGCGGCTGGGGCCCCGGCGGCCACGACCTGAACTGGTGGTGCACGTCCGCGACGTCGGCGCACGGCGCCTCGAAGCCGGTGTACGAGTCGTACGCGCCCGAGCTCATCGAGCTGATGGGCAAGGAGGGCTACGACCGCCTGGCGGAACTGTGCGAGGAACGCCTCGCGACGGAGCGCCCGACGGCCCCGCACCCGGCGGACCCGGTGCTGCTGCCGATGCCGGTGGTACGGGAAAAGGCAAGCCCGTCCGGCGATTGAGGACCCCACCCCAGCCCGTCCGGCGCTTGAGGACCGGGGGCCCGGGGGCAGCGCCCCCGGGGCTCAGCCCGACGGGCTGGACGTGTCCGACGGGGACGGCGACGGTGCCGGGTCGCTCGGTGGCGGGTCGGACTGCGTCGGCGTCGGGGACGGCGCCGGGTCGCTCGGGGGCGGATCGGACGGCGACGGGTCGGAAGGCGACGGCGTCGGCGTAGGTGTCGGCGAGTTCGGCGGAGCCGACGGTGTGGGGCGGGGCCCGCCCGGCGCCGGACGCGTCGCGCCGCGGCCCTCGATCGTGATCACCGCACCCGCCGGCTCCACGGAGACCCGCGCCCGCCAGTACCCGGCCGGCTCCCGGTCATGGTCGACGTACACCTTGATCGTCGTCGTCTCGCCCGGCTGCAGCACGCCCGAGGTCGTACTGAACTGCAGCCACGGCGCCCCGGTGTGCGCCGCCCACCGCACCGCCGTCCCGCCGGACGCGGCCAGCGTGATGACCGTGAGGTCGCCGCTCGGCTGCGCCGCGACGGTCAGCCGCCCCGGCCCGGAGCGGGACCGCGAAGGACTCGGACCGGCCTCCCGCTGCCGCTCGCCCCGCGCCCCGATCACCTCCACCGAGACGTCCGGAGTGTGCGTACCGGCCCGCATCCGCGGATCGGGCGTCATCTGCGCGCTGCCGGCCTTCTCGTACGGGCGGCCGCCGATCCGGTCCCCCTCGCTGTCGCCCGCCGTGACGGCCGTGCCGTCGGTCTCGCCGGTCAGCGGCGCGCCCCGGTACGCCGCCCAGAGCGCGAGCACGGGCGCCGCGACCACGGTGGCCACCACGGTCGTGGTGAGCGCCCGGCTGCGCAGCCGGGCGTTGCGGGCCGCCCGGTCCTTGGGCCCGAGCGGGAACCCGCTGCGGTCGTACCGGGGTGCAGAACCGTTTACGCCGCCCGCCCGTTTGGCGCGCCCCTGCGTCCCCTTCTCCGGCGGCTCCACCGCCCGCCCCGTGCGCGACCGCAGCGCCGCCCGCATCGCCACGCGGGCCGCCGCGCGCGGCGCGGTGACCAGCGGGAGCGGACCTTGCGCCACCGGCTCCGTGCCGGGCCAGGGCCCGTCCGCCGTGGCCCGCTCGGCCGTACGGCGGCACTCCTCGCAGCCGTCGACGTGCCGCACCAGCTCTCGGAGCAGGGCGGTGCTCAGCAGCATCCGGCCGTCCCCGGCCGGCCGCGCCACCTCGGGGCAGCGGCCGGTCTCGGCCACGGCGAGCGCCGCGCGGGTGCGCTCCACCTCGCAGGCGGCGGTGGACAGCAGCGCGCGGGCCGCGACCGGCTCCATGCCCAGGACGGCGGCCAGCTCCCGGGAGCCCAGCCCGTGCCGGACGGACAGCTCCAGGGCCTCGCGCTGTTCGGGCGTGGCACCGGCGGCCTCCGGCCAGGCCAGCGCGGACAGTTCGCGCCGCCGGTCGGACTCCTCGGCGACCGCGGGCCCCTGGGGCGCACCGGGGTCGGCGAGCCGGCGCAGGCAGGCCCAGCGGGCCAGCGCGTACAGCCAGGGGCGGTACAGGCCGGGGTCGGACGGGCGGCGCCCGTGCTGCCGCTCGGCGAGCGCGAGCACCTCGCCGAGCACCTCGGTCGCCGCGTCGTGCTCGCACAGGACGGAGAGGCAGTACGTGAACAGCCCGTCGATATAGGGCTCGTAGCGCTCGGGGGACGGGTCGTGGCGGTCGGGCCCGGCGGTCCGGCCGCCACGGCCCGCCCGCTGTGCCCGCTCCGCCCGGCCGACGGGGGGCGGGGCGGTGGTGGTGTGCGTGGGGTGTCCGGGCCTGCTGCTCATCACCCGGCGACGGTAGACAGATGGCACGGACCGGTCAGGGGCGCTCGGCCGGTTTTAATTCTTTCGGGTGACGATCTCCCTCAAAAGGGGACAGGAGTCCGATCCTGCCCCTCCCTCACACGCGTACCTGCCGCCCCGACTGCCCGTCACGCCTCTCCCGTCCCGCGCCCCGGGAACGCGCCCCGGGAACGCGCCCCGGGTACGGGCCCCCGGTCCGCCGGAACGGGCCCGCCGGCCGCCGGAACGCGTCCGCCGCCCGCCGCCCGGCCGCGTTGTCAGTCCCCACGGCTACGGTGGCTCCCATGGCAACCCGTAAATCCCCGGCGAAGGACCGCCCGTCGTACCGCTGCACGGAGTGCGGCTGGACCACCGCGAAGTGGCTCGGCCGCTGCCCCGAGTGCCAGGCGTGGGGCACGGTCGAGGAGGCCGGCGGCAGCCCGGCCGTGCGGACGACCGCGCCGGGCCGGGTCACGACCGCCGCGCTGCCGATCGGCCAGGTCGACGGCCGGCAGGCCACGGCCCGCTCGACGGGCGTGGCCGAGCTGGACCGCGTGCTGGGCGGCGGCCTCGTGCCCGGCGCCGTCGTGCTGCTCGCCGGCGAGCCCGGCGTCGGCAAGTCCACCCTGCTGCTGGACGTCGCGGCGAAGGCCGCCAGCGACGACCACCGCACGCTGTACGTCACGGGCGAGGAGTCCGCGAGCCAGGTGCGGCTGCGCGCCGACCGCATCGGCGCCCTCGACGACCATCTGTACCTCGCCGCCGAGACCGACCTCTCCGCGGTCCTCGGCCATCTGGACTCGGTCAAGCCCTCGCTGCTGGTCCTGGACTCCGTCCAGACCATCGCCTCGCCGGAGATCGACGGCGCGCCCGGCGGCATGGCCCAGGTCCGGGAGGTCGCCGGGGCGCTCATCCGCGCGTCCAAGGAGCGCGGCATGTCCACCATCCTGGTGGGCCACGTCACCAAGGACGGGAACATCGCGGGTCCCCGCCTCCTGGAGCACCTCGTCGACGTCGTGCTCAGCTTCGAGGGCGACCGGCACGCCCGCCTCCGCCTCGTACGGGGCGTGAAGAACCGGTACGGCGCGACGGACGAGGTCGGCTGCTTCGAGCTGCACGACGAGGGGATCACGGGCCTCGCCGACCCCTCGGGCCTCTTCCTGACCCGCCGCGACGAGCCCGTTCCGGGCACCTGCCTGACCGTCACCCTGGAGGGCCGCCGCCCGCTGGTCGCCGAGGTCCAGGCGCTCACGGTGGACTCCCAGATCCCCTCCCCGCGGCGGACCACCTCCGGCCTGGAGACCTCCCGGGTCTCGATGATGCTGGCCGTACTGGAGCAGCGCGGCCGGATCTCGGCCCTCGGCAAGCGGGACATCTACAGCGCGACGGTCGGCGGCGTGAAGCTCTCCGAGCCGGCCGCCGACCTCGCCGTGGCGCTCGCCCTCGCCAGCGCCGCCTCCGACACGCCCCTGCCGAAGAATCTCGTCGCCATCGGCGAGGTCGGGCTCGCCGGCGAGGTCCGCCGGGTCACGGGCGTGCAGCGCCGGCTCTCCGAAGCGGCGCGGCTGGGCTTCACGCACGCGCTGGTGCCGACCGATCCGGGCAAGATTCCGGCCGGGATGCGGGTCCTGGAGGTCGCGGACGTCGGCGAGGCGCTGCGCGTGCTCCCCCGCCGCCCGCGCCGTGAATCCGCGCGGAAGGAGGCGCCCGTCGAAGAGACGTCCGGGTCGCCGCTGAGCGGCCACTGAGCCCCGGAGGCTGCCTCCGTTGTGCCGCCCCGCGCCGCCCGCGCAGGACTCCCCTAGGTAAACGGCGCGTCGCCGGTAGACTTTGCCCTGGTCTCGCCCGTCAACGCAGTCCTGCCGCAGATCGCGTCCGCGACGTCACGTACGCGGCCAAGGCAACTCCGGGCGGGCTGCGGCACCGACAGACCTTGCGACGGAGGAGTGCAGTGGCAGCCAACGACCGGGCGTCGTCCCCCGGAAGGTCCGGCGGTAGCTCCGGCGGTGACAGTCTGATGCGCGCCTCGCTCAGCGCGGTCGCACCGGGCACGGCACTGCGCGACGGACTCGAACGCATTCTGCGCGGCAACACCGGCGGTCTCATCGTCCTCGGCTTCGACCGGACCGTGGAATCGATGTGTACCGGCGGCTTCGTCCTCGATGTCGAGTTCAGCGCCACCCGCCTGCGCGAGCTGTGCAAGCTCGACGGCGCGCTGGTCCTCGACAAGGACATCACCAAGATCATGCGCGCGGGCGTCCAGCTCGTGCCCGACGCCTCCATCGCCACCGAGGAGACCGGCACCCGCCACCGCACGGCGCAGCGGGTGTCCATCCAGGCCGGCTTCCCGGTGGTCTCGGTCAGCCAGTCCATGCGGCTGATCGCCCTCTACGTGGACGGCGAGCGGCGCGTCCTGGAGGAGTCCGCCGCGATCCTCTCCCGCGCCAACCAGGCGCTCGCCACCCTGGAGCGGTACAAGCTCCGGCTGGACGAGGTCGCCGGCACGCTCTCGGCCCTGGAGATCGAGGACCTGGTGACGGTCCGCGACGTCTCCGCCGTGGCGCAGCGGCTGGAGATGGTCCGCCGTATCGCCACCGAGATCGCCGAGTACGTCGTCGAGCTCGGCACGGACGGCCGGCTGCTCTCCCTCCAGCTGGACGAGCTGATCGCGGGCGTCGAGCCGGAGCGTGAGCTGGTCGCCCGGGACTACGTCCCCGAGCCGACGGCCAAGCGCTCCCGTACGGTCTCCGAGGCACTCGCCGAGCTGGACGCGCTCTCCCACACCGAGCTGCTCGAACTCCCCATCGTGGCGCGCGCCCTCGGGTACAGCGGCTCCCCCGAGACGCTGGACTCCGCGGTCTCCCCGCGCGGCTTCCGCCTCCTGGCCAAGGTCCCCCGGCTGCCCGGCGCGGTCATCGACCGGCTCGTGGACCACTTCGGCGGCCTGCAGAAGCTGCTGGCGGCCAGCGTCGACGACCTGCAGACGGTGGACGGCGTCGGCGAGGCCCGCGCCCGCTCCGTCCGCGAGGGCCTCAGCCGCCTCGCGGAGTCCTCGATCCTGGAACGGTACGTCTGACCGTTCCGGCCGCCGTCCCCGGCCGTTCTCAGTCCTTCGCGAGGACGAACGACGTGCTGTCCGGCTTCAGGCCCGAGACCGTGGCCTCGGCGAGGTAGGTGCCGGGCTTGGCGGACTTGGCGGCGGGGGTGGCGCACTCGGGGGCCGAGGGCTTGCGGTCCCACTCGATGGTGCGCGTGATGGCGGACCCGGCGGGGATCTTCACCAGGGCGCTGCCGGTGCTCGGCGGGCAGTCGTCCGAGGCGTACACATGGGCGTCGCCGTCGGTGTGACTGATCGTCAGTACCGCGGCCTTGCGGCCGAGGTCGGCCTTGCAGTCCGCGTCCGAGGTGTTCTTCAGGGTCAGCTCAAAGCGCGGCTTGTCGTCCGGGCCGTAGGAGTTCTTGACGCTGCGCAGCGTCAGCCGCGTCCCGGAGCCGGTGCAGTCGGCGAGCGCCGAACCGCCCGGCACGAGCACGCCGCCGCCGCTGCCGGCGCCCGCGCCGGAGCCGGTGCCCGCACCGCCGCCCTCGCCGATCGGCGTCCCGCTGCCGGAGCCGCCCGAACCGCCGCTCCCCGCGCCGCCGGACCCCGCGTCGGCGCCGCCGGTACCGCCGTCGCCCGACTCGTCGCGGCCGCCCGGCTTCTGGCTGATGCCGGAGTCGGTGGCGTTGGGCCCCGGGGTGATGGACGTGGCGGGACCGCCGGCCGAGCCCTTGCTGTTCGAGCTGCCGTCACCGCTGGTCCCGCCCATGTTGACGGTCCACACCACCAGCAGTACGAGGAGCGCGAGGATCGCGAGCGCGACCGCCCTCCGTCGCCAGTAGATGGAGGAGGGAAGCGGCCCGATCGGATTGCGCAGAGATCCCACGCGGAAACTGTACGAGAGATCAGCCCGGATGCCAGCCAGTACCCGCCGACGGGCCACCGGCTTTTCCCATCATCTGCCCGGTTCTTCCTGGTCAGAAAGGGAAATTGGCCCGGACGAGCGACCTCTGGGCGTCAACCGGCCAACGTCTCCCGCGATTTCACGCGCCCCACTCCTCCTTGTGGCCGAAGCCCCGGGAGTTGTCGATCAGCCGGAGCCAGGTGGGGCGCAGCTCCCAGAAGGCGGTGTGGTCCATGGCGCCGCGGAGCTTGGGGCTGAGCGCCACGTAGGGGAAGCGGTCGGCGTACATGCGCCACGCGCGCCTGCGTTCCCCGCCGTCCAGCCGGCGGCACACGCCGCGCCCCTGTACGCCCGTCAGGCCGCTCCAGTCCTGGCCGTCGCGCTGCGCGGTGAAGGCCACCGGTGCCGCCGGCTGCGCGGCGGACAGCGCGCGGCCGTGGCGGGTGGACTCCGAGGTGACGAAGAGGAGGGCGGGGACCGGGTCCCCGGGCCCGGCCTCGTATCCGTCCTCGGTCCCGGTGCGCAGCGCGTACAGGACGGCGCACGCCTGGGGGCCGTCGCCGTCCGTGTAGGCGAGCGTCATGGTGGTGTGGTCGGCGAGGGCCCGCAGGATGCCGGGCGGGGGCGTGCTGTCGCTCATGACAGCATCCTCGCGCGCCGGCCTGACGCGGCACGCGGCGCCCCGGGACACCTCGGCCCGGGCAGCTCCCCGGCGGCCCCGCGCACGCCCCGTTGCAGCAGTGCGGTTACCACGTGCAGGTGCACAACGGGCGGCTCGGGCCCGGCGCGTTTCACCGTCGCGGGGCCCCGTGTCAGGATCGGCGGTGCCATGACTTCCACTCCTGCCACCGCCCAGTCCGCCGGCGACGCCGCCGTGGAGCCCACCGGACGCCCCGCCGGGACCCCGGCGCCGCGCCCCGCCGACTCCGCCGCCGTGTCCGCCCCTGCTGCCGCATCCGTCACCGGCGCCGCCACGGATGCCGCCGACGCCGCCGACGCGGCCGGCCGGCGGCTGCACGCACCGGTCAACGACTGGTTCGACGAGCACGCCCGCGACCTGCCGTGGCGCCGCCCCGAGGCGGGTGCCTGGGGCGTGATGGTCAGCGAATTCATGCTGCAGCAGACGCCCGTCAACCGTGTCCTGCCGGTCTACGAGCAGTGGCTGGCCCGCTGGCCCCGCCCGGCCGACCTGGCCGCCGAGCCGTCCGGCGAGGCGGTCCGCGCCTGGGGCCGGCTCGGCTACCCGCGGCGCGCGCTGCGGCTGCACGCCGCCGCCTCCGCGATAAGGGAGCGGCACGGCGGCGACGTACCGCGCGAGCACGCCCAGCTGCTGGCGCTGCCCGGCGTCGGCGAGTACACGGCCGCCGCCGTGGCCTCCTTCGCGTACGGCCAGCGGCACGCGGTCCTCGACACCAACGTCCGCCGGGTCTTCGCCCGCGCGGTCACCGGCCGCCAGTACCCGCCGAACGCCACCACCGCCGCCGAGCGCAAGCTCGCCCGCGCGCTGCTGCCCGAGGACGAGGAGACGGCCGCGAAGTGGGCCGCGGCCACGATGGAGCTGGGCGCGCTGGTGTGCACGGCGCGCAGCCCGGAGTGCGTGCGCTGCCCGATCGCGGCGCAGTGCGCCTGGCGGCTGGCCGGCTCCCCCGAGCACGAGGGCCCGCCGCGGCGCGTCCAGACGTACGCGGGCACCGACCGCCAGGTGCGCGGCAAGCTGCTGGCCGTGCTGCGCGAGGCCGTCGCGCCGGTGCCGCAGGCGCGGCTCGACGCGGTGTGGCACGAGCCGGTCCAGCGGGCCCGCGCCCTGGACGGGCTGGTCGCCGACGGCCTGGTGGAACCGCTGCCGGACGGGCTGTACCGGCTTCCGCTGACCTGATGACAGCCGGTACCGGCTTCCGCTGACCCGACCCGCGGCGGGCCCTCCGTACGGAGGGCCCGGCCTCCCCCTGCAGGAGGACCTCGCCGCCGCTCCCGTCCCCCGCAAGGAGGAGCGCGGGGCCGCTGTTACACAACCGACGGATTTCCGTGCATCCGCTGTGCGTCAGCCGCACATGACGCCGCAACACCCCCTCCGTAGCTTCGTCTTCGTGCTGGAGACGGACCGTGCGCCGAAACGCTCGGCCGGTCCACGACCACCCGGCACGGACAACGTGGGGAAGCAAGCGGAGATCGGAGGCGTCGGCATGGCGACCAGCGGCGGCAAGGTACTGGACTTCGAGGAATACGTGCGCACCCGGCAGGACGCCCTGCTGCGCAGCGCCCGGCGTCTGGTGCCCGACCCGGTCGACGCGCAGGACCTCCTGCAGACGGCCCTGGTCCGCACGTACGGGCGCTGGGACGGCATCGCCGACAAGTCGCTCGCCGACGCCTACCTGCGCCGCGTCATGATCAACACGCGGACCGAGTGGTGGCGTGCGCGCAAGCTGGAGGAGGTGCCGACCGAGCAGCTCCCGGACGCGAGCGTGGACGACGGCACCGAGCAGCGCGCCGACCGCGCCCTGCTGATGGACATCCTCTCGGTACTGGCTCCCAAGCAGCGCAGCGTCGTCGTCCTGCGACACTGGGAGCAGATGAGTACGGAGGAGACCGCGGCGGCGCTGGGCATGTCCACGGGGACGGTCAAGAGCACGCTGCACCGGGCGCTGGCCCGGCTGCGCCAGGAGCTGGTGAACCGCGAGGCCGACGCGCGCGTACTGGAGCGTGACGACCAGGAGCGGGAGCGGTGCGCGGCCTGACCGGCCGCGGAGCCGCGGGTCCCCGGGCCGGCGGCGGGTGACAGGCATGGTGAGCAGGAGCGGTGTGACCAGAGGCGGCGGAGCCGACGGCGGACCGGCCGAGGTGCGGCCGGCCGCTTCCGCGCGCCTGCGCGGGGGCTGGTGGCGCACGGCCGGTACGGCCCTCGCGGGGACCGCGGCGGTGGGGCTGCTGATGGCCGGGTGCGACGCGACCGGTGACGGCGTCCGCTCGGAGGGCTCCGCCAGCAACAGCCCCGTGCCGTCCCGGGCCCGCAGCGCGACGCCGACGCCCTCCCCCTCGTCCTCCGTGGCGTACAAGAAGGTCGACGCGCGGGCGCTGCTGCGCAAGGACCCCAAGGTCGGCGCCGAGGTGAAGAAGACCCTCGCCAAGCCGTGCACGGCGGACGAGTATCCGATAGACGTCACCTACGCCGCGCTGACCGGCGGCACCACGGCCGACGTCATCATCAACGTGATGACCTGCGCGGACTCCGTCGGGATCGGCTCGTACGTGTACCGCAAGGACGACAAGGGCTATGAGAACGTCTTCAGCAACGAGCAGCCGCCGGTCTACGCCGGGGTGAGCAAGGGCGAGCTGGAGATCACCAAGCAGACGTACGACACCGGGGACGCGGTGTGCTGTCCCACCGGCGAGGATGTGCTGACGTACCGCTGGGCGAAGCACCGCTTCAGCGAGTACTCCCGCTACCACACCGACTACAGCAAGACCGTGGACGGCACGGAATCCAGCGCGACACCATCGGAGGACTGAGAACCGGCATGGCCGAGACCCATGTGCTCTTCGTCGAGGACGACGACGTCATCCGGGAGGCCACCCAGCTCGCGCTGGAGCGCGACGGCTTCCGCGTGACGGCGATGCCCGACGGGCTGTCGGGCCTGGACGCCTTTCGCGCGACCCGGCCCGACATCGCGCTGCTGGACGTGATGGTGCCGGGCCTGGACGGCGTCAGCCTGTGCCGGCGCATCCGGGACGAGTCGACGGTCCCGGTGATCATGCTGTCCGCGCGGGCCGACTCCATCGACGTGGTGCTCGGCCTGGAGGCGGGCGCCGACGACTACGTCACCAAGCCGTTCGACGGGGCCGTGCTGGTGGCCCGTATACGGGCCGTGCTGCGCCGCTTCGGGCACGCGAGCGGCCCGGACAGCCGCAGCGGTGCGGGCAGGGAGGCGGCTCCGCCGGCGCCCGACGGGCCGCTGCGCTTCGGCGACCTGGAGGTCGACACCGAGGGCATGGAGGTGCGCAAGGACGGCCGGCCGGTGGCGCTGACGCCCACCGAGATGCGGCTGCTGCTGGAGTTCTCCGACGCGCCGGGCACGGTGCTCTCCCGCGACCGGCTGCTGGAGCGGGTGTGGGACTACGACTGGGGCGGCGACACCCGGGTCGTGGACGTCCACGTCCAGCGGCTGCGCGGCAAGATCGGCCAGGACCGGATCGAGACGGTCCGCGGCTTCGGCTACAAGCTGAGAGGCTGACCCACCGGTGGTCGGCCTCGCCCTGCGTACGGGACTGCGCTGGAAGCTCAGCGCGGCGATCGCGCTCGTCGGCGCGCTGGTCGCGATCGCGCTGAGCCTCGTCGTGCACAACGCCGCCCGTGTCTCCATGCTCGACAACAGCCGCGACGTGCAGATCGAGCGGCTGAACTTCACCCAGCGGATCTACGAGACCACCAGCCGGCTGCAGTTCGGCGCCCGCATCGACGACCCGAAGCTGCCCAAGGCGCTGCGCGCCGAGGTCGCCGAGGGCCGGCGCGCCACCTACCTGGAGGACAACGGGGAGGCGGCGCCGGAGGTGTGGGCCGCGGCGCCGCTGGACGACGGCCGGGTGCTGTCCCTCCACAACGACTATCCCGACCGCTTCACCGTCCTGGACGACCTGGACCAGGCGCTGTTCATCGGGTCCATCTCGGTCGTCGCCGCGGGCTGCGCGCTGGGCGTGCTGGTCGGCGGGCGGCTCTCCCAGCGGCTGCGGAAGGCGGCAGCGGCGGCCCGCAAGCTCGCCGAGGGCGACACGTCCGTACGCGTACGGGACGAGATCGGCGGCCGGGTGCGGGACGAGACGGACGAGCTGGCACACGCCATGGACGCCATGTCCGACGCGCTGCAGACCCGTATCGAGGCCGAGCGGCGGGTCACCGCCGACATCGCGCACGAGCTGCGCACGCCCGTCACCGGGCTGCTCACGGCGGCCGAACTGCTGCCTCCGGGCCGACCGACCGAGCTGGTACGGGACCGGGCGCAGGCCATGCGGACGCTGGTGGAGGACGTACTGGAGGTGGCCCGGCTGGACGGTTACGCCGAGCGGGCCGAGCTGCAGGACGTGGACCTCGGGGAGTTCGTCCGGCGGCGGGTGCGCGCGCTGGGGCCCGACATCGAGGTCGAGATCGTGCGGGACGCGGAGGTCAGTACCGACCCGCGCCGTCTGGAGCGCATCCTCGGCAACCTCATCGCGAATGCCTCCCGGCACGGCAGGCCGCCGGTCGAGGTCACGGTCGAGGGGCGGGTGATCCGGGTCCGCGACCACGGGCCCGGCTTCCCCGAGGCGCTGCTGCGCGAGGGCCCGAGCCGCTTCCGCACCGGCAGCAGCGACCGGGCGGGGCGCGGCCACGGCCTGGGCCTGACCATCGCGGCGGGCCAGGCGCGGGTGCTGGGCGCGCGGCTGACCTTCCGCAACGCGGAGCCCGCCGTCGACGGCACGACCGGCGCCGTCGCCGTCCTGTGGCTGCCGGAGAACGCCCCGACGGCGACGGGCAGCTTCCCGGTGATCCAGCTGCCGGGCCCGCCGGACTGACCGGCGGGCCGGGCCGGGCGTCAGACGCCCTGCGGCTGCTTCGCCTCGTCGGCCGGCACGGCGTCCCGCGGCGCGTCCGCGGGCTTCGCCGGGCCGCCGCGCAGCGGGACCTCCTTGAGGAACCAGGCCGCGGCGAAGCCGATGACGCTGATGGCGGCGCCCCACAGGAAGACCAGGTGGGTGCCGTCGGCGACCGCGTGCAGGTACGCGTCCTTCAGCGCGGCCGGGAGCTGCGCGAGCCCGCTGGGGTCGAGCTGCGCGCCGCCGGACATGGCCTTGCCGCCGGCCGCGCCGACCCGCTCGGTCATGGTGTTCTGCACCTGGTGGGTGAAGAGCGCGCCGAAGATCGCCACGCCGAAGGAGCCGCCGATGGTGCGGAAGAGCGTGGCGGAGGACGAGCCGACGCCCATGTCCTTCATCTCGACGCTGTTCTGCGCGATGAGCATGGTCGTCTGCATCAGGAAGCCCATGCCGGCGCCGAGGACGGCCATGTACGCGCCCGAGGTGAAGCGGCTGGTGCCGGTGTCCATCAGGGACAGCAGGAAGAGGCCCGCGGTGATCAGCGCGCCGCCGCCGACCACGAAGATCTTGTACCGGCCGCTGGTCGTGGTGATCCGGCCCGCGACCAGCGAGACCGCCATCATCGCCAGCAGCATCGGCAGGAGCAGCAGCCCGGAGTTGGTGGCCGAGGCGCCCTGGACGGTCTGCTGGAAGAGCGGCAGGAAGGTCATCGACCCGAACATCACGAAGCCGACCAGGAAGCCGATCACGGTGACGAGCGAGAAGTTGCCGTTGCGGAAGATGTGCAGCGGCAGCACCGGCTCGCTGACCTTGCGCTCCACCAGGACGAACGCGGCGAGCGAGAGCACGCCGAGCGCCCCGAGGCCCACGATCTGCGCCGAGCCCCAGGCGTACTCCGTACCGCCCCAGGTGGTGATCAGGACGAGCGCGGTGATGCCGAGGGTGAGCAGCGCGGCGCCGACGTAGTCGATGCGCGCCTGGGTGCGCTTCTTCGGGAGGTGCAGCACGGCGGTGACCATGGCCAGGGCTATCGCGCCGAGCGGCAGGTTGATGTAGAAGCTCCAGCGCCAGCCGAGGTGGTCGGTGATGGTGCCGCCGACCAGCGGGCCGCCGATCATGGCGACGGCCATGACGCCGGCCATCATGCCCTGGTACTTGCCGCGCTCACGGGGCGGGATCAGGTCGCCGATGATCGCCATGACGCCGACCATCAGACCGCCGGCGCCCAGGCCCTGGACCGCGCGGAAGGCGATGAGCTGGCCCATGTCCTGGGCCATGCCGGAGAGCGCCGAGCCGATCAGGAACAGCACGATGGACGCGAGGAAGACGCCCTTGCGGCCGTACATGTCGCCGAGCTTGCCCCAGATCGGGGTGGAGGCGGCGGTGGCGAGGGTGTAGGCGGTGACCACCCAGGAGAGGTGGTCGAGGCCGCCGAGCTCGCCGACGATCGTCGGCATCGCGGTGCCCACGATCATGTTGTCGAGCATCGCGAGCAGCATCGCGATCATCAAGGCGAAGAGCACCACGCGCACGCTCGCGGGCTGTTTCCCGCCGCGCTCGGCCGGTGCGGTGGCCTGGGTGGCGGCCATCGTTCCCCCGTTTCCGTTTACTTACTTGCCGCCCGGCAAGTTTGGACTGTGATCAGGAAGGTAAACGGAAACTAGCCGGTCGTCAAGTAAGTTAACGGCCGGACGGGCCTGACCGGGGATAACCTGCGGGGACGCCAGCACCGACGACGTAGGAGAGCACCATGGGCACAGCACGCGCACGCAGGGGCGACACCCGGCAGCGCATTCAGGACGTGGCCCTGGACCTCTTCGCGCAGCAGGGGTACGAGAAGACCTCACTGCGGGAGATCGCCGCGCACCTCGACGTCACCAAGGCCGCCCTGTACTACCACTTCAAGACCAAGGAAGACATCGTCATCAGCCTCTTCGAGGACCTGGCCGGGCCCTGCGACGAGCTGATCGCGTGGGCCGCGGACCGGCCGCGCACGCTGGAGACGAAGACGGAGGTGCTCCGCCGCTACAGCGAGGCGCTGCGCGACGCCGCGCCGCTCTTCCGCTTCATGCAGGAGAACCAGGCCACCGTCCGCGACCTGAGCATCGGCGAGTCCTTCAAGGAGCGGATGTTCACGCTGGTCGGGCTCCTCAAGGAGCCGGACGCCGAACTGACGGACCAGGCCCGCTGCGTCACCGCGCTGGTATCGCTGCATTCGGGCATGTTCGCCATGCAGAACGTCGAAGGCGACCCCGAGGAGAAGCGCAGGGCCGTCCTCGAAGTCGCCTTGGAATTGGTCACCGCGGCGCACAGGCCGGGCGCACCACAGAAGTGATTCACCGCACCGGAAGTGATTCAGCGCACCAGAAAGCGATTCGGCACTCGGCGGTGATTCACCGCACTCGGGCTCACATGTGCAGGTGCTCGCCCTGGAGGAACTTCATCGGCTCGACACCGGTGCCGTAGTCCGGGCCGGTACGGACCTCGAAGTGCAGGTGCGGGCCGGTGGAATTACCGGTGCTGCCGGAAAGCGCGATCTGCTGACCCGCGGACACCTTCTGGCCCACCTGGACCTCGATCTTCGAAAGGTGCGCGTACTGGGTGTACGTGTGGCCGCCGTGCTTGATCACAATGGCATTGCCGTACGCGGGGCCGTCGCCGCCGCCATTCGGACCCGCCTTCACGACGGTGCCCTCGTGCGCGGCCTTCACCTTCGTACCGGTGGGCACCACGAAGTCCTGACCGCTGTGCTTGTGCGACCAGTGGCTGCCGGCCAGGCCGAACTTCTCGCCGATGCCGTACTTGTCCACCGGCTTCTCCCAGCCGTTGGTCTTCTGCAGCTGCCGCTCGGCACGCTCGTGCCGGTCCGCGGCGGCCTTGGCGCGGTCGGCCGCGGCCTTCTTCTCCGCGTCGATCGCCTTCTTCTGCGCGTCGGCCTGCGCGCTCACCGTGCTGCCCACGTCCGTGGAGAGGCCCTGGAGCGATACCGCGCTGCCGTCCATCGCCGAAGCAGCACCGGCACCCAGCGCGAGGGAGGCGCCCATTCCGGCCACGAGAACGGTGGCGCGGGTACGCAGGGCGGGCTTCTTCGAATACCGGGTGAGGGAGAACTTCGACATACGGGGATTACCTCCGAAACAATTGGCTCCCGGCCGGGACCAACCGGGATCGCTATTCATTGGTAACCGCCGCTCGCGGGCCTGCCAAGAAGCCTTTCTACTACCGCACCCCGTATTAAAAGCCACGGGAATCGGCCCCTTGCGCTACCCGGCCGCACCGCTTCAAAACATCCCGGTCCGACCTGCACGAAAGCCGGTTCACCGGCCGGAATTCCGCCCCCACCAGCCATTCCCTTGATCCTCGACTTCTCCGGCGCAGGTCCCTCCCACCCCCCTGCCAAAAGTCCCGGGCCACCCGGGAAACGGGTCCCGCGCTACTGTCCGGCGCCTTTCCTATGGCCTTTAGTAGGCCCGGAATCCGCTGTGCGGCATGTCACCGAACCCCCCGTTCCGCCCGCTTTGCGCGAGGCCCTTGGTATGTCCGTTTCGGGACCAAGGGCCTGTGATCCCGGTAACGTAATAGGCCGCATCCGGCCCGGCGGAAAGAAGGGGGAGGGCCCGGCATGGACCCCTCGGCACTCGGCGCGCGGCTGGCGTCGTCCGTCGTCGCGCCGCTCGTGAAGCGGCTCTTCGTGAAGGAAGGGCCCGGCGCGGGCCTCGCGGAGAAGCCGGTACGGGTGTCCGCGCTGGTGTCGTTCACGGGCGAGAAGCGGACGCTCACCGAGGGCGATCTCCGCAAGATCGCCGAGGAGCTGGTCACGCGCGCGGTGCGCGCGGCCGGGCCCGGCGAGCGGCCCGTCCCCGCCGGCGAGGAGAGCGCCGTCGCCGACGCGCTCGCGCGGACCCTGTACGGCCTGGGCGAGCTGGCCATGGACGACGTACAGGCCGTCCAGCTCGGTGCCCCGGCACTCGCCGAGCGGCTGCGGCAGGCCAACCGCGCGCGGCTGGGCACGCTCCCCCGGGACGCGGAGCTGCTGCACGACGCCCTGCTGGGCCTGGCCTGTCTGCACATCGTGCACTTCTTCACCCAGCGCTCGACCTTTGTCGCGCGCACCCTCGTCCAGCAGAGCCGGAGCCTGGACCGGCTCGTGACGCTGACCGACGAGCTCATCGCACGAACCCCCTCGCCGCGGGCCGCGGACACCGCCTTCGAGCGGGACTACCTCGGCTACCTCGGCAAGAAGCACGGCCGGCTGACGATCTACGGCATCGACCTGGCCCATTCCCCGGACCGGTGGCCACTGGACGCGGCGTACATGAGCCTGGAGGCGACGTACGCGGACCGCGCGGCGGCGAGCGCCGAGGACGCGTTCGACGGCCTGCTGGACGACGCGTGCGATGGCCTGCTGGACGCCCCCGCGCCGCCCGCTGCGCCGGTCCCCGCCGACCACGCGCTCGCCGGGCACAGCCGGGTCCTGCTGCGCGGCGTGGCGGGCTCCGGCAAGAGCACGCTGGTGCAGTGGCTCGCGGTCTCCTGCACCCCGGTGGGCGACGCGGTCGCGATGCCGCACCTGTACGGGCGCATCCCCTTCGTCCTGCCCCTGCGCACGCTCCAGCGCGCCGGCGCGGACCTCCCCACGCCCGACCGCTTCCTCGCGGCCGTCGGCTGCCCGGTGTCCGGCGCGCAGCCGGACGGGTGGGCGCACCGGGTCCTGACGAGCGGGCGCGGGCTGGTCCTCGTGGACGGCCTGGACGAGATACCGGAACGGGAGCGCGACCGGACCCGGCGCTGGCTGCGCGACCTCCTCGACGCGTTCCCGCACAACCTGTGGATGGTGACCTCGCGCCCCTCGGCCGTACGCGAGGACTGGCTCGCGGCCGACGGCTTCACGGAGCTGACGCTCGCGCCGATGAGCCGGGACGGCGTGGCCCTGTTCATCGGGCGCTGGCACGCGGCGGCCCGCGCGGAAGCCCCGGCGGACGAGGAGCGGCTGGCCGCGTACGAGCAGTCGCTGCTGCACGCCGTACGCACCAAGGCGGACCTGGCGCGGCTGGCCACCAACCCCCTGATGTGCGGCCTGATCTGCGCGCTCCACCGGGACCGGCGCGGCTATCTGCCGCACGGGCGCAAGGAGCTGTACGACGCGGCGCTGACGATGCTGCTCTCGCGCCGCGACCGCGAGCGCGACATGAACGGCCCCGACGGCATCGAGCTGAGCGACGAGCCGCAGATCCAGCTGCTCCAGCGGCTCGCGTACTGGCTGATCCGCAACGGCCGGACGGAACTGGGCCGGGAGCACGCCGAGCGCATCATCGCGGACGCGCTGCCCGCGGTACCGGCGGCGGCCGCGCAGGGCGACGCGCCCGCCGTCTTCCGCCACCTCCTGCTCCGCAGCGGCCTGCTGCGCGAACCGGCCCCGGGCGCCGTCGACTTCGTGCACCGCACCTTCCAGGACTACCTGGGCGCGCGGGCCGCCGTCGAGGAGTGGGACATCGGCCTGCTGATCGCCCACGCCCACGACTCCCAGTGGGAGGACGTGATCCGGATGGCGGTCGCCCACGGCCGGCCGCGCGAACGGGCGGAGATCCTGCGGGAGTTGCTGGCACGGGCGGACGCGGCGGACGGCACGGACGCGGGTGCGGTACGGACGCGCCTCCGGCTCCTGGCGCTGGCCTGCCTGGAACACGCCTCCGAACTGGACCCGGCGGTCCGCACCGCCGTGGAGGAAGGAGCGGCGGAGCTGCTGCCGCCCCGCTCGGCCGAGGAGGCACGGGAGCTGGCGGCGGCGGGGCCGCTGGTACTGGAACTCCTGCCGGGCCCGGAGGGGCTGAGCGAGGAAGAGGCGGTCGCGGTCACGGTCGCCGCGTCGAATGTGGAGTCGGAGCGGGCGCTGCCGGTGCTGGCGCGCTTCCGGGACCATCCGGCGCTCCGGGTCCGCTCCCAGCTCATCTGGGCGTGGCACCGTTTCGATGCGGAGCGGTACGCGGAGGAGGTCGTCCGGCATCTCGACGCGGAACAGCTGATGTTCAGCGTGCACTCCGACGAGCAGCTGCGCATCCTGCGCGGGTTGGGCGGCCCCGAGCGGATCGACGCACGGGGCGAGGTGTCACAGGAGGCGCTGGCCAGGTACGCCGGCGAGGTCGGCCCGGAGATCCTCCGTATTGAGTCCAAGAACATCACCGACCTGGATTTCCTGCGGGGCGCACGGGACCTCACGTGGTTGACCCTGTATGCCGCGCCGGTCACCGATCTGTCCCCGCTCGCCGGGCCCCCGCTGGACCTGCTGGGGCTGCACCACCTTCCCCGGGTCCGGGACCTGCGCCCCCTTGCCGCGCTGACCGGACTCACCACCCTGCTGGTCCATCTG
This sequence comes from Streptomyces sp. NPDC053542, assembly GCF_044544685.1. Lineage (NCBI taxonomy): Bacteria > Bacillati > Actinomycetota > Actinomycetes > Kitasatosporales > Streptomycetaceae > Streptomyces > Streptomyces sp. NPDC053542. The sequence goes on along the minus strand of NZ_JBITXL010000005.1, from coordinate 608,551 downwards.
CCGGACGTCGACTGGAGCCCCGACGACCTGCCGAAGGACGCTCCCCTCCAGAGCCTGCGGCTGGGCGGCACCGCTTCCCGTGACTGGTCCGGCCCGCTCGCCGTGCGGGCGTGGCCGGGTCTGCGGCAGCTCCTGCTCGACTCCCGTGCCTGCCCCCGTGACGCCGCGGGCTGGGAAGCGATCGCCACGCTGGACTCGCTGTCGTCGCTCAGCGTGGATGCCGACTGCCTGGCCCACTGCCCCGCCGGACTCACGTTCCCCGGTCTCGCCACCCTCAGACTGTTCTCTCCCACCGGGGAACGGCCCGACCTGGCAGCCGTCACCCGCCACTTCCCCGGCCTCCAAGATCTCTACCTCGCCGTCCCCGGCAACCCCCTCACCCGCATCGGCCTCACTCCCCTACCCTGAATTCCCGTCAGTCCCAAGGAACTTCACCGCCGACCGGGGGACACCGTATGGATCCCACGACCGCCGCCGCCCGTCTCACCCCCGAAGCCGTCGCGCCGCTCGTCAGAGCGCTGGTCAGCGGGGAGGACCCCGAAGCGCTCGCCGGACGGCTCGTCGCGATCGCGGCTCCCGGCGAGCCGGTGGCGCGTCCGGTGGCCGGCGCGCTGGCGCGTACGCTCGGCGTACTGGGCGCCGGCGGGCTGAACGACCGGCAGGCCGTACAGCTGCCGCCCGCCGACTTCGCGCGCGAGCTGCGCGCCGCCGCGCCGGGCGCGGAGCGCGGGCTGGCCCCCGACGGCCGCGCGCTGCTCACGGTCGTGCTCGACATCGTGGCCGTACACCTCCAAGGGCTGTCGGAACGAGCCGCTCCGCCCGCCCCCGCTGACGGCACGTCAGCCCCCGCACCCGCCGACGACGCCGCCTTCGAGGAGCGGTTCGCGCGGGACACCACCGCGCTCCACAACCACCTCACGATCTTCGGCATCGATCTCGCGCACTCGCCGGACAGCTGGCCGCTGGACGCGGCCTATCTGGGACTGCAGTGCGAGCGCGGCCAGCCGCGGCTGCCCGTGGCGCCGGACGAACAGCGCGACCCGGGGCCGCAGGCCCCGCCCGTCCCCGCCGAACAGGCGCTGGCCGGGCTGGACAGGGTGCTCGTCCGGGGCGTCGCAGGGTCCGGCAAGACGACGCTGCTGCAGTGGCTGGCGGTGGGCACGGTGCGCGGCGAGCTGCCCGCAGCACTGGCCGGGGAGCTGCACGGCCGGGTGCCGTTCCTGCTGCCCGTACGCCGCTTCGCGTCCCGCTCCGGCATCCCGGAACCGGCCGGCTTCCTGGCTGCCATGGGATACCCGGGCGCGGACGCGCAGCCGCCCGGCTGGGCGGAGCGGGTGCTGCGGGCCGGCCGCGGACTGCTGCTCGTCGACGGCGTGGACGAGGCGCCGGAGGACGACCGCGAGCGGCTCCGGCTGCGGCTGCGCGACTGGGCGGAGCGGTACCCGGGCAACGTCTGGGTGGTGACCTCCCGGCCGTCCGCCGTGCCCGAGGACTGGCTGGCCGCCGACGGCTTCACCGAGCTGCGGCTGGCGCCGATGAGCCGCGAGGACGTCGCGGCGTTCATCCAGCGCTGGCACCGCGCCGCTGCCCAGCAGTCGCCCGCGGACCTGGACCGGCTCGGACACTACGAGAAAACGCTGCTGAACGCCGTACGCATCACCCGCGACCTCGGGCGGCTGGCCACCAATCCGCTGATGTGCGGGCTGCTGTGCGCGCTCCACCGGGACCGGCGCGGCTATCTGCCCAGCGGGCGCAAGGAGCTGTACGACGCGGGCCTGTCGATGCTGCTGGAGCGGCGCGACCGGGAGCGGGCGATGGTGCCCACCGACGCCATCGACCTGCCGCGGCAGCCGAAGATACAGCTGCTCCAGAAGCTGGCGCGCTGGATGCTGGTCAACGGCCGCTCCGAGATGGACCGCGACGTCGCCGTGGACACCCTGGCCCGGCATCTGCCCGCCATTCCCGACGCGGCCCGGCAGGGCGACGCCGAGGACGTCTACCGGCACCTGCTGAACCGCACCGGGCTGCTGCGCGAGACGACGCCCGGCACCGTGGACTTCGTACACCGCACGTTCCAGGACTATCTGGCCGCGCGGGCCACGGTGCAGCAGCACGACTTCGGCCTGCTGCTGGAGCACGCGCACCACACGGAGTGGGAGGACGTCATACGGATGGCGGTCGCCCTCGCCCGGCCCGACGAGTGCGCCACGCTGCTGAACGGGCTGCTGGCGCCGCACGCGGGCGTACGCGCCGCGGAGGCCCGGCACCGCAAGCTGCTGGCCGCCGCCTGCCTGGAGCACGCCACGGAGCTGGACCCGGAGGTCCGGTGGCGGGTGCAGCGCTTCACGCGCGACATGATGCGGCCGACCACCGCGGCCGGGGCCCGCGCACTGGGCTGGATCGGGCCGATCGTCCTGGAGATGCTGCCGGACCCGGCCAAGGCCACCAACGCCGAGGCGTACCTCCTCGCGCTCACCGCCACCTCCATCGGCGACGACATGGCCATCGACTACCTCACCGGGCTGCGCGAGCGGCCGCACCTGGACGTGCGGGCGCAACTGGCGAGCGCCTGGCGGCGGTACGACACCGAGCGGTACGCGCGGGAGATCATCGCCCACCTCGACGACGCCGAGCTGTACTTCCCGGTGTCCGACCTGGAGGAGCTGCACGCGCTGCGCCGGCTCGGCGGCCGGCCGCACCTCCAGATCGCCGGGCGGTTCACGCCCGACCAGCTCATCGAGGGCATCGTCGCCGAGCCGCTGACCCGGCTGTGGCTCTCCTACGACCTGGGCGTCCCGATGGACTGGCTGGCCGCCTTCCCGCGCCTGGACACGCTCCTGGTCGGCACCCGGCTGCCGCGCCCGACCGGGGTGCCGGAGGGCATCGAGGTCGTGGAGCTGTAGGCACAGGCATAAAAACGCCGCTGCCCCGGAACCACTCGGTGGTTCCGGGGCAGCGGCGGTGAGCTGCGGTGACGCTTACGCGTCCTTGCTCAGGTTCGGGCCCGAGCCGGCGGACTCGATCGGCGGGGCGTCGGGCAGGGCCGACTTCTCCTCGCCGCGGAAGGTGAACTTGGCGTTCTCCCCCTCGCCCTCGACGTCGACGACCACGATGTGGCCCGGACGCAGCTCGCTGAAGAGGATCTTCTCCGAGAGAGCGTCCTCGATCTCGCGCTGGATCGTCCGGCGCAGCGGGCGGGCGCCCAGCACCGGGTCGTAACCGCGCTTGGCGAGCAGCGACTTGGCCTCGCCGCTGAGCTCGATGCCCATGTCGCGGTCCTTGAGGCGCTCGTCCACCTTGGCGATCATCAGGTCGACGATCTGGATGATGTCTTCCTCGGTGAGCTGGTGGAAGACCACCGTGTCATCGACACGGTTCAGGAACTCCGGCCGGAAGTGCTGCTTGAGCTCTTCGTTGACCTTGTTCTTCATCCGCTCGTAGCCGGACTTGACGTCACCCTGGGCGGCGAAGCCCAGGTTGAAGCCCTTGGAGATGTCCCGCGTGCCGAGGTTCGTCGTCATGATGATGACGGTGTTCTTGAAGTCCACGACCCGGCCCTGGGAGTCGGTCAGGCGACCGTCCTCCAGGATCTGCAGCAGCGAGTTGAAGATGTCCGGGTGGGCCTTCTCGACCTCGTCGAAGAGGACCACGGAGAACGGCTTGCGGCGGACCTTCTCGGTCAGCTGGCCGCCCTCTTCGTAGCCGACGTAGCCGGGAGGCGAACCGAACAGCCGCGAGACCGTGTGCTTCTCGCTGAACTCCGACATGTCGAGGGAGATCAGCGCGTCCTCGTCGCCGAAGAGGAACTCGGCGAGCGTCTTGGACAGCTCGGTCTTACCGACACCGGACGGGCCCGCGAAGATGAACGAACCGCCGGGGCGCTTCGGGTCCTTCAGGCCGGCACGCGTACGCCGGATGGCCTGCGAGAGCGCCTTGATGGCGTCCTTCTGGCCGATGACGCGCTTGTGCAGCTCGTCCTCCATGCGGAGGAGACGGGAAGACTCCTCCTCGGTGAGCTTGAAGACCGGGATGCCCGTGGCCGTGGCCAGGACCTCGGCGATCAGCTCGCCGTCGACCTCGGCGACGACGTCCATGTCGCCGGCCTTCCACTCCTTCTCCCGCTTCGCCTTCGCGGCCAGGAGCTGCTTCTCCTTGTCGCGCAGGCCCGCGGCCATCTCGAAGTCCTGCGAGTCGATCGCGGACTCCTTCTCCCGGCGCACGTCGGCGATCTTCTCGTCGAACTCGCGGAGGTCCGGCGGCGCGGTCATCCGGCGGATGCGCATCCGGGAACCGGCCTCGTCGATCAGGTCGATCGCCTTGTCCGGCAGGAAGCGGTCGGAGATGTACCGGTCGGCCAGCTGGGCGGCCTGGACCAGCGCCTCGTCCGTGATCGAGACGCGGTGGTGCGCCTCGTAGCGGTCGCGCAGGCCCTTGAGGATCTCGATCGTGTGCGGCAGCGACGGCTCCGCGACCTGGATCGGCTGGAAACGGCGCTCGAGGGCCGCGTCCTTCTCCAGGTGCTTGCGGTACTCGTCGAGCGTGGTCGCACCGATGGTCTGCAGCTCACCACGGGCCAGCATCGGCTTCAGGATGCTCGCGGCGTCGATCGCGCCCTCGGCGGCACCCGCACCCACCAGGGTGTGGAGCTCGTCGATGAACAGGATGATGTCGCCGCGGGTGCGGATCTCCTTGAGCACCTTCTTCAGGCGCTCCTCGAAGTCACCGCGGTACCGGGAGCCGGCGACCAGGGCACCGAGGTCGAGGGTGTAGAGGTGCTTGTCCTTGAGGGTCTCGGGCACCTCGCCCTTGACGATGGCCTGCGCCAGGCCCTCGACGACCGCCGTCTTGCCGACGCCGGGCTCGCCGATGAGGACCGGGTTGTTCTTCGTACGCCGGGACAGCACCTGCATGACCCGCTCGATCTCCTTCTCGCGCCCGATGACCGGGTCGAGCTTGGTTTCACGAGCGGCCTGCGTGAGATTGCGGCCGAACTGGTCCAGGACGAGGGAGGTCGAGGGCGTGCCCTCGGCGGGGCCGCCCGCGGCGGCCGTCTCCTTGCCCTGGTAGCCGGAGAGCAGCTGGATGACCTGCTGCCGCACCCGGTTCAGATCGGCGCCCAGCTTCACGAGGACCTGGGCGGCGACGCCCTCGCCCTCGCGGATCAGGCCGAGCAGGATGTGCTCGGTACCGATGTAGTTGTGGCCGAGCTGAAGGGCCTCGCGGAGCGACAGCTCCAGGACCTTCTTGGCACGGGGAGTGAAGGGAATGTGACCGGACGGGGCCTGCTGGCCCTGGCCAATGATCTCCTCCACCTGCTGGCGGACCGCCTCGAGCGAAATCCCGAGGCTCTCCAGGGCCTTAGCGGCGACACCCTCACCCTCGTGGATCAGGCCCAGGAGAATGTGCTCGGTGCCGATGTAGTTGTGGTTGAGCATCCGGGCTTCTTCCTGAGCCAGGACGACAACCCGCCGCGCGCGGTCGGTGAACCTCTCGAACATCGTTAATCGCTCCTCAGAGCGGTCAGGCAGTTAGGGGTCGGTCCCCTCCCTGTCCTTCCGCATGCTAGTCCCGCGGGGCGGGACAGCTCATTCCAACTGCCGACACCCGTCCTTGGCCTCCTGCCCCGAACAGCCGACATCTGCTCCAACCCGATGGTGCGAGACGATGTTCCCGCAGGCCAGGCATATACGCCCCATGCCAGTACGCCCATGGCGAACGCGGCCTTGCCCGACACGCCCGCGCTTCTCGCGCGGCCGTCGCGTCCATCCCGCTCAGAGCGCCGATTCATCGTCCCTCCCCTCGCGAAAAGTCTTACCCGCTGCCTCTGACAGTCCATCCGCGCGGCCCGCCTTCCTCCGCTACGGGCGAACACCCTTGCGCCGTTTTACGCACCCGCACACCCGTCCTATACCCATCGGGCGAGCACGGTACGTATCCATGCTTCAACCCAGCGTAACTTCTGAGCATTTCGGGAGTTGCACCGGTCATGGCCCTCGCGCTCCCGCGCCCCCGAGATCCGCTGTCCGCCGCAGGCTCTGCCGCGCGGCAGTGGTACGAACAGGCGCTGGGCTGGCCGACGGCCGCCGGGGAGCCCCTCCGGCTGCGCACGGGAATCCGCTTCGACGTCCTGGAGATGCCCGCGGACGCCGGATTCGCCACGCTGCGGCGTGCCGGGCGCACGGGCCCGGTCGCGCTCGGCCGGAGCCGTGGACGCCCGTACGGCCCCCAGGAGCCCGGAGAACCGGTCCTGCGCCTTCTGGTGGCCACGGGCGCGGCGGACGAGCTGCCAGGGGTGCTGGAGTGGCTGGAGTGGGGCTCGGTGGGCCTGGAGCTGACCGCTCTCGGCTCCGGTGACCTGATGCCCGCGCCACCGCCTGTGGCGCCCTGGACGCCGGCCGCGCGGGACGCGACGGCGCCGGTCCTGGCAGCGGGGCCCGGGCTGCCTGCGGGATCCGGTCCGTGGGGGGCCGCGTGGGTACGGCCTCCGGAGCCGGGCTGCGATGTCGAGGCGACGCTGCCCTCCACGGGGAGCGGGGCAGGTCTCGGGGGCGGTGGTGGGGTTCCCCGTACGTCACGTATGGGGCGCGCCCCCGACCTCGTACGGCTCGTGAGCGTGGCGGCCACAGAATGCCACCGGGCCCGGTTGCTGCGCGTAAGAAAAGGTCGAACGGATCGCTTCCGCGGTGATCAGCCGTTGGCCTTCTCGTACGCCTCGCGGACGGTGGCGGGGACGCGGCCGCGGTCATTGACCTCGTAGCCGTTCTCCTTGGCCCACTTACGGATCTCAGCGGTGTCCTTGTTGCCGGACGAGGCAGCACGCGCCTTGCCACGGCCGCTCGCGGCACGACCGGTACGGCGGCCGGCCTTCACGAACGTCTCAAGGGCTTCGCGGAGCTTCTCCGCGTTGCTGTTGCTGAGGTCGATCTCATAGGACTTACCGTCGAGCGCGAACGTCACCGTCTCGTCCGCCTCGCCACCGTCGAGGTCGTCGACAAGAAGAACCTGAACCTTCTGTGCCACCGGTTTCCCTTTCATCGAATGTGGATTACGACGGAAAGCAAACCGCTTTTCCGGGAAAAACACAAACCCCCGGGTCGGGTTCAGATGCGACGGGTCCGGGGAACACCGGCTTCGACAGCTATGAGATAGGGGCGCGATTCGGACATAGAACACTGATCACAGGTGCAGAAGCATGCGGCTGTTGCCTAGGGTGTTGGGCTTCACTCGTTCGAGACCGAGGAACTCGGCGACGCCCTCGTCATAGGAACGCAGCAGCTCGCTGTAGACATCGCCGTCGACCGGAGTCTCGCCGATCTCCACGAAGCCGTGCTTGGCGAAGAAGTCGACTTCGAAGGTCAGACAGAAAATACGGCGCACTCCCAGCCAGCTTGCTGTACGGAGCAGCTTGTCCAGGACCAGATGCCCCACACCCGCGCCCTTGAGCTGCGGGGCGACGGCGAGGGTGCGCACCTCGGCGAGGTCTTCCCACATGACGTGCAGCGCGCCGCAGCCCACCACCTCGGCATCCTCGTCGCGCTCGGCCACCCAGAACTCCTGGATGTCCTCATAAAGCGTGACGGTGGCTTTGTCCAGCAGGATCCCGTCACGCGAGTAGGAGTCGATGAGGCGGCGTACGGCGGGCACATCACTGGTCCGGGCCCGGCGGACGGTGACGCCATTCGATAGCGGTGGCATGCAAGGACGCTATCGTTCCGACTCCTCCGCTCCGGAGCCGGGTTCCGCGACTTCCTCCGGTGTCCCCGCTTGGACGACGCGCATGGCATCGCTGAGGGCCTGCCGCTGTTCCTGGGACATCATCCCGAAGAAGGCGACGAGGGCGGCCGCGGGGTTGTCGCTCACGGACCACGCTTCGTTCATCAGTGCGGCCGAGTAGGCGGCGCGAGTGGAGACCGCCTCATATCTATAGGCCCGGCCTTCCGCTTCTCGCCGTACCCAGCCCTTCTGGTGAAGGTTGTCCAATACGGTCATCACCGTGGTGTACGCGATGGACCGTTCCTTCTGCAGATCTTCGAGTACTTCCCGAACGGTTACCGGCCGGTTCCACTGCCAGACCCGCGTCATGACGGCATCTTCCAGTTCACCCAAACGTCTCGGCACACGAGAACAATAGTGGGAGATGTCCAGAATGCCGCGTGTTCACGTCGGCGAGCGACCGATTCATCGCAGAAAAAGACGTACGGCCCGGGATGTGCAATCCCGGGCCGTACGTCACATTCGCGAAGCTCGAAGACCGGAGCGGATCACACCGCTCCGGCGCGCGGCATCAGACGCCGTGCGCCTTCGGCTCCTGGCGGGCGGACTCGGCGCTCTTGAGAACGGCGTCCACGGCCGCGTCCTCCTTGGCCTTGTTCGCGCCGCCCTGGCTCTTGATCATCGTCACGATGACCGCGGTGAAGGCGATGGCCATCACTACGGGGGGCAGCAGCGCCGATACGTAATCCATGCCGAGGGCCTCCTTGTGCGACGAGGGTTCCAGAGTACGCGCCGTGCTCAGGCCGTCCGGGCCGCGGGGGGCGCGGACGGCTTCCGGCGCGGCGGGAAGACCTCGCCGGGGGTGGGGACGGGGCGGCCGCGGCGGTCCGGCTGCGGGCCCCCGGGGCCGGGCTGCGGGGGCTTCGGCGGGGGCTGCTGACCGGGCTGCGGGGCGGGCTGCGGGGCGGGCGGGCGCTCCGGCTCGTCGGCCAGCCGGCCGCCGGGCAGGGCGCGCAGCCTGGCGCGTACGGAGGGCTCGGCGGCCTGCTCGCAGCGGCGCAGCAGGGCCGTGCGGCGGGCCTGCTCGGTCGGGCCCGCGTCCACCGAGCGCAGCACCCGGAGCGCGCCGAGGTCGTCCGGGCCCGGGACGTACCCGGCCGCCAGGGCCTCCTGGAGGCGCCCCAGATAGCCGTGTACGGAGCCCGGGAGGGCGTCGCGGTACCGGGCGAGGTCGGCGAAGAGAAAGTCGCGCAGCCGGCCGCCCTCGCGGGCTGCCTCGTCCAGTGCCTCGGAGAGCCGGAGGCACTCCCGGATCTCTTCCGCGCGCCGCGGATCGCGGGTCGCGGGGACGGCGCCGACGGGAGCGTGGGCGGGGACGGAAGCGGGCTTGAGGGCGGTGGCGAGGGCGCGGCGGACCACGCGCAGTTCGTCCGCGCTGAACGCCATGCCGCCGCGGTATCCGTATGGCGTGGGCATAGGCCCGACTTTAATTACTAAACGGACAAAAACCCCGGTATTTGGAATTCCCGGGTGCGGCGCACGGGGCGCCGCAGAGCGCGCCTTACGGGGTGCCGCGCGGACGCGCCTTACGGGGCGCCGCGGGGCGCCCCGTATTCAGTTCCGCTTCGGCACGCTTCAGTGCCGCTTCACTGCCGTCCGACGTTGCGCTCGTACACCAGGCGCAGCCCGATGAGGGTGAGCCAGGGCTCGTGCATGTCGATCGTGGAGGACTCGCCCAGCACCATCGGGGCCAGCCCGCCCGTGGCGATGACGGTCACGTCCTCGGGGTCCTCGGCCAGCTCCCGCGCCATCCGCTGGACGACGCCGTCGACCTGCCCGGCGAAGCCGTACAGGATGCCGGACTGCATGGCCTCGACGGTGTTCTTGCCGATGACGCTGCGCGGCCGGGCCAGCTCGATCTTGCGCAGCTGCGCGCCCTTGACGCCCAGCGCGTCCACCGAGATCTCGATGCCCGGCGCGATCACGCCGCCCACGTACTCGCCGCGCGCGCTCACCGCGTCGAAGGTCGTGGCCGTGCCGAAGTCCACGACGACCGCCGGGCCGCCGTACAGCTCCACGGCCGCGAGGGAGTTGATGATGCGGTCGGCGCCGACCTCCTTGGGGTTGTCCATGAGGATCGGCACGCCGGTCTTCACGCCCGGCTCGACCAGTACGGCCGGCACGTCGCCGTAGTAGCGGCGGGTGACCTCGCGCAGCTCGTGCAGGACCGAGGGGACGGTCGAACAGATCGAGATGCCCTCGATGCCGTCGCCCAGCTCCTCGCCGAGCAGCGGGTGCATTCCCATCAGGCCGTTGAGCAGCACGGCCAGCTCATCGGCGGTACGGCGCGCGTCGGTGGAGATCCGCCAGTGCTCGACGATCTCCTCACCGTCGAAGAGACCGAGGACGGTGTGGGTGTTACCGACGTCGATGGTCAGCAGCATCAGGCCCCGGCCTCCCCGGCTCCCTCGTACGCGCCCTCGCGCAGGTCCAGGCCGATGTCCAGGACCGGCGAGGAGTGCGTGAGGCTGCCGACGGCGAGGTAGTCCACGCCGGTCTCCGCGTACGTACGGGCGTTCCCGAGCGTCAGGCGGCCCGAGGACTCCAGCATCGCGCGGCCCGCGACCAGCTCCACGGCCTCCCGGGTCTGCTCCGGCGTGAAGTTGTCCAGCAGGATCAGGTCGGCGCCCTCGGCGAGGATCGGCGGGATCTGGTCGAGGCGGTCCACCTCCACCTCGATCGGCACGCCGGGGAACTCGGTCCGTACGGCCTTGAACGCCTCGGCGACGCCGCCCGCGGCCACCACGTGGTTGTCCTTGATGAGCGCCGCGTCCGAGAGCGACATGCGGTGGTTCACGCCGCCGCCGCAGCGCACCGCGAACTTCTCCAGGGAGCGCAGGCCCGGCGTCGTCTTACGGGTGTCGCGCACCCTGGTCTTCGTGCCCTCCAGGGCGTCCGCCCAGGCCCGCGTGGCGGTGGCGATGCCGGAGAGCCGGCACAGCAGGTTCAGCGCGCTGCGCTCCCCGGTGAGCAGGTCGCGCGTGCGGGCGGTGACCGAGATCAGCTTCTGCCCCGCCTCGACGCGGTCGCCCTCCTCGACGTGCCGCTCGACCGCGAACTCGTCCGTGCACACGACGGAGAGCACCGCCTCGGCGACCCGCAGCCCCGCGACCGTACCGGCGTCGCGCGCGGTGAAGTCGGCGGTGGCGATGGCGTCCTCGGGAATGGTCGCGACGGTGGTGACGTCCACGCCCTGGTCGAGGTCCTCCTCGATGGCCAGGTGCGCGATGTCCTCGACCTGTACCGGGTCCAGCCCCTCGTTGACCAGCAGGGCCGCCAGGTCCGGGTCCAGGCCGCACTCCAGCGGGTCCAGCTCGTACGCGTCGTCGCCGGAGCCGCAGCCGCAGGCGTCGCCGCAGCCGCCGCCGGACGCGTCCGACGGGCTCTGGCCGGGACGGCCGATCTGGAGGAGGGGGAGGTCGTCGGGCGTGCTCACGGGTTCGGCTCCGTTTCGGGATGGGTGGCGGGGAAGTCGGCGGAGTCCGTGACCCGGAATTCCACCGTGTGGGGCGGGCGGAAGGTGACCACGGAGTGGCGCTGCCAGACCTCGTCGTTCCGGTCGGGGTAATCCTCCCGCCAGTGGCAGCCGCGGGTCTCCTCGCGCGCCCGCGCACCGGCGACCAGGGCCCGCGCGACCAGCAGGAGGTTGGTGGCCTCCCATGCTTCCACGCCCGGCTCCGCGGACTTGCCCTCCTCGGATTCCGCCGAGGCCCGGGAGGTCAGCCGTACGAGCGCCTTGTAGGCCCCCGCGATGCTGTCGGCGGACCGCAGCACCCCGACGCCCGCCGTCATGATCCGCTGGATCTCGAAGCGCGTCTCGGGCGCGAGCAGCGGTACGGGCGGGCCCTCGGGCAGCCGCGGCTCCCCGGGGCGCGGCAGCGGCCGCGATCCGATGTCGGCCGCGATCCGTTCCGCGAACACCAGGCCCTCCAGGAGGGAGTTGGACGCGAGCCGGTTCGCGCCGTGCACGCCGGTGCAGGCGACCTCGCCGCACGCGTACAGGCCCGGCACGGTCGTCCGGCCGTGCAGATCGGTCCGTACGCCGCCGGAGGCGTAGTGCGCGGCGGGCGCCACCGGGATCGGCTCGGTCACCGGGTCGATGCCGTGGCTGCGGCAGGCCGCCAGGATGGTCGGGAAGCGCTGCTCCCACATGGCCGCACCGAAGTGCCGCCCGTCCAGGTACATGTGCTCGGCGCCCTGCTCCAGGGCGCGGCGCAGGATGCCCTTCGCCACGATGTCGCGCGGCGCCAGTTCGGCCAGTTCGTGCTGGCCCACCATGAAGCGCACGCCGTCGCCGTCCACGAGGTGCGCGCCCTCTCCGCGCACCGCCTCGGAGATCAGCGGCTGCTGCCCCTCGGCCTCCGGGCCCAGGTAGAGCACGGTCGGGTGGAACTGTACGAATTCGAGGTCGGAGATCTCGGCGCCGGCCCGGAGGGCCAGCGCGACCCCGTCGCCCGTGGAGACGGACGGGTTGGTCGTCGCCGAGAAGACCTGGCCCATGCCTCCGGTGGCGAGCACCACGGCGGGCGCGTGCACGGCGCCCACGCCGTCGTGCTGGCCCTCGCCCATCACGTGCAGGGTGACGCCCGCCGTGCGGCCCTCGGCGTCCGTGAGGAGGTCCAGGACGAGCGCGTTCTCGATGGTGCGAAGTCCCTTGGCGCGGACCGCCTCGACCAGCGCGCGGGAGATCTCCGCGCCGGTGGCGTCGCCGCCCGCGTGCGCGATCCGGCGCCGGTGGTGGCCGCCCTCGCGGGTCAGCGCGATGCCCGCGCCGTCCTCCTCCGGGTCGAAGCGCGCGCCCGTGGCGATCAGCCGTCGTACCGCGTCCGGGCCCTCGGTGACCAGCGTGCGCACCGCCGCCTCGTCGCACAGCCCGGCGCCCGCCACGAGGGTGTCGTCGAGGTGCTGCTCCGGGGTGTCGCCCTCGCCGAGGGCCGCGGCTATGCCGCCCTGCGCCCAGCGCGTGGAGCCGTCGTCCAGCCGGGCCTTGGTGACCACGACCGTACGGTGGCCGGCCGCCGCGCAGCGCAGCGCGGCGGTCAGCCCCGCGACGCCGGAGCCGACCACGACGACGTCCGCGTCGATGGCCCAGCCGGGCGCGGGGGCGTCGAGTCGTATGCCGGGCCCGGTCATCGGGGCGCTCCTGCGGTCATCGTGGTGCTCCTGCTGACGGGGGTCCGCTCTGCGGTACGGCGGGCCCGAAAGTGAGGCGGATGTTGTCTATGAGGCGGGTGGTGCCGACCCGGGCAGCGACGACGAGCACCGCCTCGCCTTCGTACCCGCCCTTGTACGGCCCGTCGTCCGGGGCCCGCTCCGCGTCCGGGAGCACCGTGAACCCCTCCGGGTCGACCAGCTCCAGGTAGTCCAGCTCCAGCGGCGGGTCGAAGCGCGCCGCGTCCTCCAGGACGGCGCGGGCCGCCGCGCGGGCCACGGCCGGGCCCTGCGGGCTGTCGGCGGACGCCACGTAGGCGAGCGCGTGCGCGTCGGCCGCCGCCCGGTCCTCGCCCATCGCGGCCAGGCCCACGGCGCGCGCCTCGGAGTGCGTACCGGACTCGGCACGCACCCGCAGCGCCTCTTCGGCGGCCAGCCGGTCGCGGGCCGCGAACAGGGCGCGCGAGAGGGCCAGCGCGGTGCGGCGCTCCGGGGGCGAGAGGTAGCGGTTGCGGCTGGAGAGCGCCAGCCCGTCGTCCTCCCGTACGGTCGGCACGCCGACGATCTCCACGGGGAAGTTCAGGTCGCGCGCCATACGGGTCACGATGGCGAGCTGCTGGGCGTCCTTCTGGCCGAAGAAGGCCACGTCCGGTGCCGTGAGGTGGAGCAGCTTGGCGACGACGGTGGCCATGCCGTCGAAGTGACCGGGGCGCGAGGCGCCCTCCAGCACGTCGCCCATGGGGCCCGCGCTGATGCGCACCTGGGGCTCGCCGCCCGGATAGACCTCCTCGGCCGACGGCGCGAAGACCGCGTCGGCGCCGGCCGCACCGGCCACCACGATGTCGGCGTCCAGCGTGCGCGGGTAGCGGTCCAGGTCCTCGCCCGCACCGAACTGCAGCGGATTCACGAACACGGTGACCACGACCTGCCCCTCGGGGCCGACGTGCGCGCGCGCCGTACGGACCAGCGTCGCGTGGCCCTCGTGCAGCGCGCCCATCGTCATCACGACGGCGCGGCGGCCGCGGCGCGGCAGGGCCCGCAGCTCGGCGGCGGTGCTCACCAGGCGGGGGCCGGCGGGCGCGGGAGCGGGGGCGGCCGACGGGACGTGGGCGTCCGTAGCGGCCGGGTGGTGTGCCGTGGTGTTCATCGGGTGCCTCCCTCCGTGCGGTCCACATCTCCGGAGAGCACGCCGAGCAGGTCCTCGGCGAGCTCCGGCTTGAGCAGGCCGTGCGCGAGCGCCCGGTCCGCCGTCGTACGGGCCATCGCGAGGTATCCGGCGACCGCCTGCGGGGAGTGCTTGCGCAACTCCGCGACGTGCGCGGCGACCGTACCGGCGTCACCGCGCGCGACCGGCCCGGTCAGCGCGGCGTCACCGGAGCGCAGCGCGTTGTCCAGCGCGGCACCCAGCAGCGGTCCGAGCATCCGGTCCGGTGCGCCGACCCCGGCCGTGCGCAGCAGTTCCAGGGACTGGGCGACCAGCGTGACGAGGTGGTTGGCCCCGATGGCCAGGGCCGCGTGGTACAGCGGCCGCGCCGCCTCCTCGATCCACTCGGGCTCGCCGCCCATCTCGATGACCAGCGCCTCGGCGGCCATCCGCAGCTCCTCGGGAGCGGTGACCCCGAAGGAGCAGCCGGCCAGCCGCTGGACGTCCACGGAGGTGCCGGTGAACGTCATGGCGGGGTGCAGGGCCAGTGGCAGCGCGCCGGCCCGGGTGGCCTCGTCCAGCACCCCGGCGCCGAACCGCCCGGAGGTGTGCACGAGCAGCTGTCCCGGCCGCACGGCGCCGGTCTCCGCGAGCCCGGCGACCAGGCCGGGCAGCGCGTCGTCGGGGACCGTCAGCAGCACCAGGTCGGCGCGCGCGAGGACCTCCTCCGGCGACACGAGGGGCACGTCGGGCAGGAGCGCGGCGGCGCGCCGCCGGGAGGCGTCGGAGACGCCGGAGACGGCGACCGGGTGGTGCCCCGCCAGCTGCAGGGACGCGGCGAGCGCGGGCCCGACGCGGCCTGCCCCGACGACACCGACGGTGAGCCGGGCGGGGCGGTCCTGGGCCTCGGTAAGGGGATTCTCATTCACGCGGCAATGGCCTTCCGTTCCAGTCCGCGGGGGGTACCGGACGTTTCCTGGTCATGCTACGCGGTGTTCCGCACGCGCCCCGAGGGACGGACGGCAGGTGAGACGGGCGTCTCGTCACCGCGTCAAAACTCCCTCGCCCTCCCCGGGGCGGTACGCGATGATCGGGCGGACGTACGCGGGCGGGCGGAGGAGGCGGGCAGCACATGACCGACCAGGAGGACCGGACGCGCCGACTGGCGGCTTGGCGCGGCTGCGACCGGGCACTGATGCGCGGCGCCGGCGACGAGACCGTCGCCGAGCGGCTGGCCCGGCTGACCGCCGATGCGCCCGGTACGTACGACCTGGACACCCCGGTGGACTTCTACGCCGACGAGGAGAGCGTCGTCGGCACCCTGGAGCGGCGCACGGCGGAGCTGCTGGGCACCGAGGCCGCGGTGTTCCTCCCCACCGGCACGATGGCGCAGCAGGTCGCGCTGCGCTGCTGGGCGGGGCGTACGGGGAACGCCACGGTGGCCGGGCATGCCATGTCGCACCTGGAGGTGCACGAGCGGGACGCGTACGCGGTGGTCAGCGGCTTGCGCATGATCCACCCGACGCGGGAGCCCCGGCTGCCGACCGCCGAGGAGGTGCGCGGTCTGGACGAGCCCTTCGGGACGCTCGCGCTGGAACTGCCGCTGCGGGATGCCGGTTTCGTGCTGCCCTCGTGGGACGAGCTGGTGGCCGTGGCGGACGCGGCCCGGGAGCGCGACGCGGTGGTGCACTTCGACGGGGCGCGGCTGTGGGAGTCGGCGCCGCACTTCGGGCGCCCGCTCCCGGAGATCGCCGATCTCGCCGACAGCGTGTACGTGTCGTTCTACAAGTCGCTCGGCGGGATATCCGGTGCCGCGCTGGCCGGCGGCGAGGACTTCGTGGCCGAGGCGCGGGCCTGGCGGCACCGGTACGGCGGGCTGCCGTTCCAGCAGTGGCCGGCCGCGCTGGCCGCGCTCACCGGACTGGACCGGGAACTGCCCCGCCTCCCCGAGTACGTCGCGCACGCCAAGGTGATCGCGCGGGCGCTGGCCGAGGGGCTGGCCGAGTGCGGCGTGCCGTGGTTCCGGGTGCACCCCGACCCGCCGCACACCCACGACTTCCAGGTGTGGCTGCCGTACGCCCCCGAAGTGCTGGAAGAGGCGAGCCTGCGGCTGGCCGAGGAGACCCGTACGGCGCTCTTCCGGCGCTGGTGGGGCGGTGGCGTACCGGGCGTGGCGACGACCGAGGTCCACGTGGCCTCAGCCGCACTGGGCTGGACTGCCGCCGATGTGCGGGGCGTTCTCGCGGACTTCCTGGCGCGGGTGCGGGCGGTGGCCGGCGGGGGCTGAGGCGAGCGTACGGCGCCCGAGCAGGGCCCGTACAGCGGCGCGCAGGGCCCGGACCGGCAGCCGGCCGGCGGGCGGCGCGACGACGGCCTGGAAGCGCCGCCAGTCGCGTACTGCCCGCAGCGCCTGTACGTCGCCGGTACCGGGCAACGGCGGCCCGGCCTCCCCCCGCTGAGCTGCGCGGTAGACATCGATCATGTGCTGCTGCATCGCGTTCATGTCCTCCACGGTGGGCGGCGCGCGCCATCGGGGGCACGCCGATTGACGGGAGCCGTCAA
Source organism: Streptomyces sp. NPDC053542 (assembly GCF_044544685.1). Classification (NCBI taxonomy): domain Bacteria; kingdom Bacillati; phylum Actinomycetota; class Actinomycetes; order Kitasatosporales; family Streptomycetaceae; genus Streptomyces; species Streptomyces sp. NPDC053542. Next base: position 591,921 of record NZ_JBITXL010000005.1, on the reverse strand, counting down.
ACGTCGGCGGGCGCGCCTCACGGGTCGCGCATGATGGGCGTACCGGGCCGGCGACGGCGCGTACGCACAGGGGAGGAACACGTGGGGATCCAGATCGACATCACCGGCCTGCCGGAGGAGCGCTTCGTCTTCGCCCCCTCGCCGCTCGCGGAGCTCGGTACGGCGCTGCACGCGCTCACCGAGCCCGGCCACCACCCCGGGCTGCACGGCTGGACCACGGCGACCCGTGCCGCGCTCAAGCCGGACCTCGCCGACCGGCTGCACGAGGCGGACTTCCTGTGGGGGCCGACCTTCTCCGACATCTCGATGCCGTTCGCGGCGCTCGCCGAGACCCACGGCATGCCCGGCGCGACCCTCGCCGAGGACCTGGACCTGCTCGACCGGCTGGACGACGAGCTGTACGTCGCGGCGGCGCTGGAGATCTCCTGCGCCAGCCTCTATAGCAAGGGCGGCCCCTCGCCGCTGGTCGACGCGGAGGCGCGGCACCAGGCGCTGGAGCGTGCGGTGGCGCGCGGCCCGCGCCAGGCGGAGTTCGCGCGCCGGCTGCTGGCCGACCCGCCCGCCGTACGGGCCTGGATACGCCGCTTCTTCGAGGACTGCGACCAGGCGTTCTTCGCGGACGTCTGGCAGCGCGTCCGCGTGCAGCTGGCGGCCGACGCCCGGCACAAGACCGAGGTGCTGCGCCGCAAGGGCCTGGCCGACGCGCTCACGGAGGTGTCCACGGCCCTCACGGTGGACGAGGAGCAGCGCCGCATCACGGTCGACAAGCTGAGCAACGGCCGGACCACCGCGGTGAACCCGGGGACCGGCGCCGGGCTGACGTTCGTCCCGAGCTCCTTCGGCTGGCCGCACCTGATGGTGCTGCACGCGCCGGGCTGGCGGCCGGTGATCCATTACCCGGTGGCCGCGCCCGAGTTGTCGCGCACGGCCTCCGTGGAGCTGCTCCAGCAGCGCCTGGAAGCGCTGGCGCACCCGGTGCGCATCCGGATCTGCCGCAATCTCGCCCGGACCGCGTACAGCACCGGCGAACTCGCCGCGGAGCAGGGCATCACCGCGCCCGAGGTCTCCCGGCACCTCGGCGTCCTGAAGAAGGCGGGCCTGATCCAGACCCGCCGCCGCGGCCGGTACGTCCTGCACCAGCTCGACCTCCAGGTCGTCGCCCGGCTGGGCAGCGACTTCCTGGAGGGGATCCTGCGCTGAGGGCGGCCGCCTACGGGTCCTGTCGCTGCCGCATCCGTTCGCGTACGGCCGTCCGCCAGGCTTCGACGACCTCCTCGGGGTCGTACGGCGTGAGGCCCAGCGGCGGCCCCGGAGGCGGATTCCTGAGCGCTTCCCGGATCCGGTCGTTGATGTCCGCGACGATCCGCCGGGCCTCGCGCTCGGAGCGGGCGCCGCGCGCCGCCGCCAGCGCGTCCTCCGCCTCCTTGCGCAGCGCGAGCGTGGGCGGGAGGTAAGAGAGGCTCTCCCGCTCCATCTTGGCCCGCACCCACCACAGCTCGTCGTACGGCTTGTTCAGCCCCTTCAGGGGCTTACCGGCGCCGGGCAGATCGTCGAACTCGCCCCGCTCGGCGGCTTCCCTGATCTGCCGGTCGACCCAGGTCTCGAAGCTGACGCCCGGCGGCTTGCGGTCGGTCACGGTGCGCTCCCTCGAAGCGGGGGGACGGCGGTACTTCTATGATGCGCCGCCGCCCGCCCGCACCAGGCCCGTTTCGTACGCCAGCACGACCGCCTGGACGCGGTCCCGCAGCTCGAGCTTGGTGAGGATGCGGCCCACGTGCGTCTTGACCGTGGCCTCGGAGAGGACGAGACGGGCGGCGATCTCACCGTTGGACAGGCCCTGCGCCACGAGGAGCAGCACCTCGCGCTCCCGTTCGGTGAGCCGCCGCAGCTCCGGGCGGCCCTCCTGCGGTGCGGCCGACGGCAGCATCGGCGTGAAGCGGTCCAGCAGGCGGCGGGTGGTGGACGGCGCGACCACCGCGTCACCGCTGTGCACCGCGCGGATCGCCCCCAGCAGCTCGTCCGGCGGCACGTCCTTGAGCATGAAGCCGCTGGCCCCGGCCTTGAGCGCGGAGAACGCGTACTCGTCCAGGTCGAAGGTGGTCAGGATGAGCACCTTCGGGGCGTCCTCGGCCGTCCCGTCCGCGCAGATCCGCCGGGTCGCCTCCACGCCGTCCAGGTGCGGCATCCGCACGTCCATCAGGATCACGTCGACCCGGGTGGACCGCAGCACCTCGAGGGCGGCCACGCCGTCGCCCGCCTCCGCGACGACCTCCATGTCCGGCTGGGCCGCCAGCACCATCCGGAAGCCGGTGCGCAGCAGCACCTGGTCGTCGACGAGCATCACGCGGATGGTCATGCGGGGGTCCGTCCCTTCGGGGGCATTCGGTCAACAGGATGGCGCGCCACGGGCGGCGCACCGGGTGGGTGGTGGCGCGTCCAAGGAGGGGTGGCGCGCCCAAGTGCCCTAACGCGCCGGTGCGAGCGGCAGCACGGCGCTGATACGGAAGCCGCCGCCCGGCCGCGGCCCCGCGTCCAGACTGCCGCCGACCATACCGACGCGTTCCCGCATGCCGATGAGGCCGTGGCCCTGCCCGTCGGCGCCGCCCTCCTCGTACAGCTCGTGCTGCGCGCCCCGGCCGTCGTCCTCGACGAGCAGCTCCAGGCGCTCCTCCCCGTAGACGAGGCGGACCGTCGCACCGACCCCCGGCCCGCCGTGCTTGCGGGTGTTGGTCAGCGCCTCCTGGACGATGCGGTACGCGGTCAGCTCCACGCCGCTGGGCAGCGGCCGCTCCCGGCCGCCGACCGTGAACTCCACGGGCAGGCCCGCGCCGCGCACCTGCTCCACGAGGTCGGCGAGCTGGTCGACGCCGGGCTGCGGCACGTACTCGCCGCCCTCGGCCCCCTCGCCGGTCCGCAGCACGCCGAGCAGCCGCCGCATCTCGGCGAGCGCCTGCCGGCCCGTGCCGGAGATGGTCTCCAGCGCCTGCCGGGCCTGCTCGGGCGCGGACTTCAGTACGTACGCCGCGCCGTCGGCCTGCACCACCATCACCGAGACGTTGTGCGCGACGACGTCGTGCAGCTCGCGGGCGATCCGGGCGCGCTCGGCCGCCACCGCCATCCGGGACTGCGTCGCGCGCTCCTTCTCCAGCCGCGCCGCGCGCTCCTCCAGCTGCGCCCAGTAGGCGCGCCGGGTGCGCAGCGAGTCGCCCATCACCCAGGCCAGTACGAACGGGACGGTCAGGAAGACGACGACGACCACGTCCTGCCACATCGTGTAGTACGGGTCGGGCTGGTGCCAGCGGAGCCTGGACAGGATCGGCGCGAGGATGCCGCCGGCCAGCGCGTACCAGGAGGCCCAGCGGACGTTCCCGTACGCGACGGTGTAGATGATCACCAGCATCGCGAAGTCCGCCGGGTTCGACTCCACGTCGAAGACCAGCTGCGCGACGCCCGCGAGGGTGGCCAGCAGCAGCATCCTCAGCGGCGCCTTGCGACGCAGCGCGACGACCGTGCACAGCGCGAGGACGACCAGCACTCCGACGACGCGCTGGACCGGGCCGGTGAGTATGTCGGAGACCAGCCACAGGCCGCAGAACGCGAGCAGCAGCAGCGCCCAGAAGGTGTCCACACCTGTCGGGTGCCTGCGGAAGAAGTCGTAGAGACGCTGCACGTCACCCAGCGTAGGCAGCGCGTATAGGTGTACGGGTCAACCGAAGGAGCGATCCTCGGCGCGCGCCCTACTCCCCAAGGTGGATGCCGGACGGTACCCCGGCCGCCCGTACGGTGGGGCGGTGACGAACGAGTGGTGCGGCTGGCGGGACGCGACGGAACGGGCGCTGTACGGGCCCGGCGGCTTCTACACGCGCGCCGACGGCCCCGGGCCGGCCGGACACTTCCGCACCTCGGTGCACGCCTCGCGGCAGTACGCGGGCGCCGTGGCGAGGCTGCTGGAGCGCGTGGACGAGGCGCTGGGGCGTCCGGAGCGGCTGGACGTCCTGGACGTCGGAGCGGGGCGCGGCGAGCTGCTGAGCGGCGTCCTGGCGGCGCTGGACACGGCCGGGGCGGAGGCCGCCGAGTCGCCGGCCGGGGAGGCCGCTCGCACGCTCCCGGGGCGGCTGCGGGCGTACGCCGTCGAGAAGGCGCCCCGCCCCGAAGGGCTCGACCCCCGCATCACCTGGCTCGCCGAGCTGCCCGCCCCAGGGACGCTCACCGGGCTGCTCTTCGCCAACGAGTGGCTGGACAACGTCCCGGTGGACGTCGTCGAGACGGACCCGGAGGGCGTGGTGCGCCGCGTACTCGTACGCGCGGAGGACGGCGCGGAGCGGCTCGGCGAGCCGGTGACGGGCGAGGACGCGGCGTGGCTGGCGGAGTGGTGGCCCACCGGCGGGGCCGGCGGGCCGCTGGACGGGGACGGCGGGCCGGGGTGCCGGGCCGAGATCGGGCGGCCCCGGGACGCGGCGTGGGCACGTGCGGTACGGACGCTGCGCCGCGGGTTCGCCGTGACCGCCGACTACGCGCACCTTCGGGAGGCCCGCCCGCCGTACGGCACGCTCACCGGCTTCCGCGACGGCCGCGAGGCCGCCCCCGTACCGGACGGCAGCCGCGACATCACCGCGCACGTCGCGCTGGACGCCTGCGCGGCGGCCGGCGGCACCGGGGCGCTGCTGCTCACCCAGCGGGCCGCGCTGCGCTCCCTGGGCGTCGACGGCAGCCGCCCCCCGCTGGCCCTCGCGACCACCGATCCGGCCGCCTACCTGCGGGCCCTCAGCGGCGCCGGCGAGGCCGCCGAGCTGACCGACCCGGGCGGCCTGGGGGCCTTCCACTGGCTGGTCCAGCCGGTCGGCCTGCCGGCGGGAGCTGTCAGACTGTCCCCATGACGGAGACGATGGTCGGCATTGGCGGTGCGGCGGAGAGCACGGACATGGTGCTCAACATCGGGCCCCAGCACCCCTCCACCCACGGAGTGCTGCGGCTGCGCCTGGTACTGGACGGCGAGCGCATCAGCCACGCCGAACCGGTGATCGGTTACATGCACCGGGGCGCGGAGAAGCTCTTCGAGGCGCGCGACTACCGCCAGATCATCGTGCTCGCCAACCGCCACGACTGGCTGTCGGCGTTCTCCAACGAGCTCGGCGTCGTGATGGCCGTCGAACGGATGCTCGGCATGGAGGTCCCGGAGCGGGCGGTCTGGACGCGCACGCTGCTGGCCGAGCTGAACCGCGTACTGAACCACCTGATGTTCCTCGGGTCCTACCCCCTGGAGCTGGGCGGGATCACCCCGGTCTTCCACGCCTTCCGCGAGCGCGAAGAGCTGCAGAACGTCATGGAGGAGCTCTCCGGCGGCCGGATGCACTACATGTTCAACCGCGTCGGCGGCCTCAAGGAGGACCTGCCGGCGGGCTGGCTGGGCCGGGCCCGGCACGCGGTCTCCGAGGTCCGCTCCCGTATGGACGTCTTCGACCGCCTCGTCCTCGGCAACGAGATCTTCCGCGGCCGCACCCGCGGGGTCGGCGTGCTGACCCCGGAGGCGGTGCACGCGTACGGCGTCTCCGGACCCATCGGCCGCGCCTCGGGCGTCGACTTCGACCTGCGCCGCGACGAGCCGTACCTGGCCTACGGGGAGCTGCAGGACACCCTGAAGGTCGTCACCCGCTCCGAGGGCGACTGCCTGGCCCGCTTCGAGGTGCTGCTGGAGCAGACGCACAACGCGCTCGACCTGGCCGACGCCTGTCTGGACCGGATGGCGGAGCTGGCCCCCGGGCCGATCAACCAGCGGCTCCCGAAGGTGCTCAAGGCCCCCGAGGGCGCGACGTACGCCTGGACCGAGAACCCGCTCGGCATCAACGGCTACTACCTCGTCTCCAAGGGCGAGAAGACCCCGTACCGCCTCAAGCTCCGCTCCGCCTCGTTCAACAACATCCAGGCCCTGACGGAGCTGCTCCCCGGCACGCTGGTCGCCGACATGGTCGCGATCCTGGGCTCGCTGTTCTTCGTGGTGGGCGACATCGACAAGTGACCTTCAGGGCATGGCCCGCTGTACGACGGGTAGCGCGCGGGCCAATGCCAACAGGGTCATCCACAGGGTGTGGATAACTTTTCCGCGCTCTGGGGCACGCAAAGCTCCGGATGCCGGCTCCGGATGCCGGCTCCGTACGCCCGCTCCGGACACTCGCTCCGGACACTCGCAAAAACGCCCGCACCGGTCAGCGACCGGTGCGGGCGTTTCCCGTGTTGCTCGGCTTACTGAGAGGCCGCGCTGCGGAGCTCGACGACGTCGATCTGCTCGGTCTCGTCGTGCGCGGTCAGGTCGATGACCTCACCGGCGGCGGGCTCACCTGCCTCGGACTCATCGGCACCGGGCTCATCGGCAGCGGGCTCACCGGGGGCTTCCGGCGCGGCCTCGTCCCGCGCCTCTTCCCGCGCCTCGGGCTCGGCCTCCGCGGCGGTCTCCGGCGCGGCCTCCGCGGCGGCCTCCGGGGCTGTCTGCCGGGCGGTCTCCGGAGCGGCCTGCTGCGGGGTCTCCGGAGCAGTCTGCTGCGCGGCCCGGCGGGCCGCCGCGCGGGCCGACTGTTCGGCCACCGCCTCGTCGCCCAGCACGTCCGCCAGGTCCTCCTCCAGCGGCTCCGCCGGGGCCTCCTTGGGCACGGCGGCCGTGCCCGTGCCCGTACCGAAGAAGTCGAAGCCGCCGGTCGTCCGCGAGGCGGGCCGGCGCTGCGCGCTGAGCGGCGCGACCGCGGCGGCCGGCACCGGACGCAGCGCGGGGGCACCCTCGGCCGTCGCACGTATCTGCGCGGCCGCGCGGGCCTGTTCGGCGGCGCGCTGCCGCTCCGCCCGCTCGCGCTCCGCCCGCTGGGCGGCGTCGCGGCGGGCGGCCTCCTGCCGTACGGCGCTCTCGTTCAGCCGCAGCAGCGCCTCGTCCGCCTTGCGGAAGTCCCGCGCGGTGGGGGCCGCTGTGGGGGCCGCGGAGGCGGCTCCGGCAGCCGGGGAGGCGGCGTCGGTGTCCGTGGCCGGGTGAGCGGCGGCGCGGCCGGGAGCCGCGGCCGGCGCGCCGGGCGTGATGGCGGCCGCCGCCGTGCCGTCCGCGACGGGGCCGACGGCGGCGGGCCGAACGGCCGTCAGACCCGGTACCGGCACGGCGCCGCCCGCGGTCAGCTCGCGGGCCGGAGCCGTGGCTTCGATCGCGAGCCGGCGACGGCCCTCCAGGGCGCTGGCCCGCTCGGTCTCGGCCGTGGCGTACCGGCGCAGCAGCGCGGCGTGTTCATTGCGCAGCCGGGCCAGCTCGGCGCGCTTGGCGCGCAGTTTGGTCTCCAGCGCGGCCCGGATCTCCCGCGCCTCCTCGACGTCCGTCTCCAGTTCGGCGACGCGCTCCTCGGTCCGCCACTCGTCGCGCACCCGGGCGCGGGTGAGTTCGGCGACCCGCTTGCCGGCCCTCCGGTCCCAGGTGCGGGCCAGCACGGCCCCGCCGACCGCGGCAACGGCCGCGGCACCGACCAGGATCCGGAGCACCAGCGCATCGCCGACCAGCCAGGCACCGGCGGCGCAGGCAATTGACGCACCGGCGACCGTCGTAGGGGGAAGAAGCCGGTGCAGGGGTGGGGAATGGCGATGGCGTCCTCGTGGCATGGCCTGAAATTTACCGTGCGTACGAGGCTGGTGGGGCCCCGCCCTGCAATCCGTTTCCCGCTGGTTACTTCTTGAGCAGGTCCTTCTCCTTCAGATAGGCCGTCGCGACATCCGCCGGCTTGCGCCGGTCGGCATCGACCTGACGGTTCAGCTCGATCAAGTCCTTCGTCGTGAGCACCTTCGTGAGCTCGCCGAGCGCACTCGCGATCGCGCTGTCACCGGCGCTCTCCGCATTCACCACCGGCAGCACATTCTCGGCGTTCTGCAGGTGCTTGTCGTCCTTGAGGAGCACCAGCCCGAAGCTGTCGAGCGTGGCGTCCGTCGTGGTGGTCAGCACCAGCTGGTCCGTGCCGTCCTTGACCGCCTGCTTGGCCTGCACCGTGCCCACGCCCTTGGGGTCGATGGACGTCACGGCTATGCCGTACGTCTTCTTCAGGCCCGGCAGGCAGTACGGCCTGGTCTCGCACTCCTCGCCCGCCGCGAGCTTCACCTTCTGCTTCGACGCGCCAAGGTCCGAGAGAGTCTTCAGCTTGTGCTTCGCTGCGAATTCCTTGGTGACCGCGAAGGCGTTCTGGTCCGCCGCCGCGCCGTGCGGGAGAACCTTCAGTCCGCGCGGCTCGGCGAGCTTCTTCAGTGCCGCGACGGTCTCGTCCGCGTCGTTGGACGCGACGGACTTCGCCTTGGCACCGTTCTCCTTGGCGTTGAGAAAATCGGCGAGCGTGGAGGCGTATTCCGGAACGACATCGACCTCACCCTTCTCCAGGGCCGGTTCGTAGAGCTCGCGATTCTTCAGCGTCTGCACGGACGCCTTGTACCCGGCATTGGAAATGATCTTGGAATAGAGCTCGGCGAGCACCTGCGACTCGGTGAATCCCGCCGAGCCGACGACGATCGTCCCCTTGCCGCCCGAACTCTTGCCGCCCTTTTCCTCAAGGCTCTGGCCACCGCACGCGGACAGCCCGGCGGCCAGCGCCAGCACCGTCCCCGCGACGAGCGCCGTCCGCGCGGTACGCGACTTGCTGTTCATCCGAACTCCCCATCCAGTCGTCCACTGACATCCGCTCACACCGCGGCTGCGTCCTTACGGGCCGTCCGTATGCCCCGGCGGGCCGTGCGCGCCGGGCGCTTGCCCCGCATCGGGTCGCACAGCCGCTCCACCGCCACCAGCACCGCCTCGACGAGCAGCGCCAGCCCCGCGACCAGCACGGCCCCGGCCACCACCTGCGGGGTGTCGTAATTGCCGAAACCCGCCGTGATGATCCGGCCGAGGCCGCCGCCGCCGGCCAGCGCGGCCAGCGTCACCGTCGCCACGACCTGCACCGACGCCGACCGCAGCCCCGTCATGATCAAGGGGTACGCCAGCGGCAGCTCGACCCGTATCAGCAGCTGCGAGCCGGACATGCCCATCCCCCGGGCCGCCTCCACCACATCGCGGTCGGCCTCCCGCATCCCGACGTACGCGTTGGTCAGCAGCGGCGGCACCGCGAACAGCACCAGCGCCACGATCGTCGGCCAGTCCCCCGCCCCGCCCAGCGGACTGAGCGTCAGCAGCACCAGTACCGCGAAGGTCGGCACCGCGCGGCCGACGTTGGCGAGATTGACCGCCAGCGCCCCGCCCTTGCCGATGTGGCCCAGATACAGCGCCACCGGCAGCGCCAGCAGAGCGGAGATGACCAGGCACACCACGCTGAGCTGCACATGCTGGCCCAGGCGGTGCCATACGCCGTTCTCCCCCACCCAGTTGGCCGCGGAGCCCAGCCAGTCCCACGCGCCCGTGATCGCGTCCATCGCTCAGGCCACCGCCTTCCGCTCGCGCCCGGACCTGCGCATCCCGCCGGCCCCGCCACGCACCCGCCGCGTCCGGCCGGCCCGCGTCCAGGGCGTCAACGCCCGCTGCAGGCCCACCAGCAGCAGATCGGCGACCAGTGCCAGCAGCACGCACAGCACGGATGCCGTGAGCACCTCGGCCTTGAAGAAGCCCTGCATCCCGCTGTCGATGAGATTGCCCAGCCCGCCGAAGCCGACGACCGCGCCGATCGTCGTCATCGCCACCGTCGAGACCGTGGCGATCCGCAGCCCCGCCATCAACGCGGGCAGCGCCAGCGGCAGTTCGACCTGGAAGAGCAGCCGCAGCGGGCCGTATCCCATCCCGCGGGCCGCCTCGCGCACCTCCGCGGGGACCGCCTGCAGGCCCGCGAGGATGTTCCGCACCAGGATCGTCAGGGAATAGAGCACCAGGCCCGTCACGACCACGGCGGCCGAGACCCCGAACACCGGGGTCAGCAGCGCGAACATGGCCAGCGACGGGACCGTGTACAGAATCGTCGTCAGGCCGAGCACCGGCCCGGCCGCGCCGCGCCGCTGCCGGGCGAGCAGCGCCAGCGGGAACGCCACCAACAGGCCGAGGGCCACGGAGAGGACGGTGATCCAGACGTGCTGGACGGTGGCGTCCACCAGCTCCTGGCCACGGCTGCGGAGGTACTCGCCGCAGATCCAGTCGTTCGCCCGCAGGCAGTCGCGCGGGCTCGATGCCGCGCTCACGTACGCATTCGGGGCCGCGCTCATGTACGTACTCGCGACCGTGCTCATGGGCGTGCTCACGCCACGTCACCTCCCCCGTCCGCTCGTTCACAAATCCGGTGACTGTCTGCGACCTTATCCCCCGCCACTGACAATCGGACCGGACCGCCATTCACTCGCAACATCCCGTTCATCCCGCCCCGGGCGGACCGACGACAATGGGGAAGCATGATCCGTTTCGAGCACGTCACCAAGCGCTACGCGGACGGCACCACGGCCGTCGACGACCTCTCGTTCGAGGTCGCTGAGGGCGAGCTCGTCACGCTCGTCGGCCCGTCGGGCTGCGGCAAGACCACGACCATGAAGATGGTCAACCGCCTCATCGAGCCCAGCGACGGCCGCATCTTCCTCGACGGCGCCGACGTCTCCACCGTCGACCCGGTCGAGCTCCGCCGGCGCATCGGATACGTCATCCAGCAGATCGGGCTGTTCCCGCACAAGACCGTGCTGGACAACACCGCCACGGTCCCGCATCTGCTCGGCCGCCCCCGCAAGCAGGCCCGCGCCCGGGCCGCCGAACTCCTCGACCTGGTCGGCCTGGACCCGTCCGTGTACGGCGACCGGTACCCGGAACAGCTCTCCGGCGGCCAGCGCCAGCGCGTCGGCGTGGCCCGCGCCCTCGCCGCCGATCCGCCCGTGCTGCTGATGGACGAGCCGTTCGGCGCCGTCGACCCGGTCGTCCGCGAGCACCTGCAGACGGAGTTCCTGCGCCTGCAGTCCTCGCTCCGCAAGACCGTCCTCTTCGTGACGCACGACATCGAGGAAGCGGTACGGCTCGGCGACCGCATCGCCGTCTACGGGGCCGGACGCGTCGAACAGTTCGACACTCCCGCGACGGTCCTGGGCGCGCCCGCGACACCGTACGTAGCGGAGTTCGTGGGCGCCGACCGGGGGCTGAAGCGGCTGTCCGTCACCCCCATCGAGACCGGCGACCTCGAACAGCCGCCGGTCCTTCACCTCGACGACCCCGTGGGGCGCGCGCTGGCCGGGATGACGGCGGACGGCGCCCGCTGGGCGGTCGTAGTGGATCACGAGGACCGGCTGCACGGCTGGGTCGCGGCGGACACCCTCGCGCTCGCGAAGGAGGGCACGGTCCGGGAGCACGCGCGGCGCATGGAGGCGTGGCTGCCGGTCGGGGCGCCCCTGAAGCAGGCGTTCAGCACGATGCTGCAGCACGACGCGGGCTGGATCGCCGTACTGGACGGCGACCGCTTCCTCGGCGTCCTCACCCCGGGCCGCCTCCACGAAGCCCTGCGCCGCTCGACCACGGCGGACGCGGCAAAGATCTCCCGCGCGGAGGTGGCCCTGGAGTCGGTACTGGACGCGTGAGGCCGCGACGCGAAGAAGGCGGGCGGACCGGGCAAAGGGGCGGCGCGCAAACGGGGCGCGGGAAGGAGCGGGCGGGGCGGGAAGCAGGGGGCGGGGCGGGCGCTGCGCTTACAGGTGCAGCTCGCCACTCCCCCACCTCGGGGGTTACCCGGGGGAAGCCGCCGACGCACCCGAGCAGCCCCGAGTGCACTCGAAAGGGGCCCGCGGGCTCTCAGGGCAAGGCAGCCCCCTACGCGGCCGCCGCACCCGCCTCGTCGTCATCGTCCGGGAGCTTGCAGACGCGCTCCAGGAAGACGGCGGCGGCCACCACCGCCAGGCCGGCGAGGACCGCCAGGCCCGCGTACACCGTCTGGTCCCCACGGCCCTGGGCCGCGGAGCCCGAAGTCAGCAGAAAGACCGCGACGCCGCCGTACAGGCCGCTCACGACCGCGGCGACCAGCGCGCTCGCCTGGCCGAACAGCACGGCCCGCGCCGCCATCATCGGCTCGACGCCCTTCGCGCCGGGCACCCGCTCACGCTGGGCCTTCAGCCGGCTGCGCAGCGACAGGGCCGTCGCCGCCAGCACGGCCGCGATCAGCGCCAGCACGATCGGGGCCGCCAGCGGCACGCTGGGCAGCGAGCCGAGCGCGTCCCACAGCCGGGCGCCGGCCCAGGCCAGCACGCCTGCCACCACGAACAGCCCGACCAGCACCTTGATCCGTAGCTGCTTCACCGAGCTCTTCGCCCCTCACACCGTTCTGGCCACGCGCCCGCGCGGGCGCGCCGGCCGTCATGTCCACCGGACACCATCATGATCCCTGCACCGGCCCCCGGAGAGCCGTAGGGACAACGATCACTCCGGCAGTCGCAGTTCCAGGTCGGCGCGCGGAGAAATGCCGCTCCGGCCCAGCGTCGCCAGCAGCTCGGCCACCGGGCCGTGCCCGGGGACCTTGGCCTCGGGGTCGACGTCGTGCCACGGCACGAGGACGAAGGCGCGCTCGTGGGCGCGCGGGTGCGGCAGGGTCAGCACCGGGTCCTCGGAGACGACGTCCTGGTACGCGACGATGTCGACGTCGATCGTGCGCGGACCCCAGCGCTCGTCGCGCACCCGCTCGAACGCCTCCTCGATGGCGTGGCCGCGCTCCAGGAGCGAGGACGGCGGCAGCGTGGTCTTCAGGAGGACCACGGCGTTGAAGTACGTCGGCTGGGAGCCCGGCTCCACGCCCCACGGCTCGGTCTCGTACACCGGCGAGACGGCCTTCACCCGCACGCCGGGGGTGTCCTCCAGCGCGTCGATGGCGCCCTGCAGCGTCTCCAGGCGGTTGCCCAGATTGCTCCCCAGGGAGATCACCGCGCGTTTGGGGTTGGTGAGCGTCACGTCCGCCGCGTCAACCTGCTCCACCACGGAGGCGGGCACCGGCTGTACGGTCGGGTCACTGCTGGTCATACTCGGCTCCGGGTGATGGTGATGGTCACGTCGTCAAAGGGGACCGTGATCGGGGCATCGGGCTTGTGAACGACGACCTCGACCTCCTCCACCCCCTCGTGCTTCAGGCATTGGGCGGCGATCCGCTCCGCGAGCGTCTCGATGAGGTCGACCGGCTCGCCCTCGACGATCGCCACGACCTCCTCCGCCACGACTCCGTAGTGCACGGTCTTCGCGAGGTCGTCGGTCGCCGCCGCCGGCCGGGTGTCCAGGCCCAGGACCAGGTCCACGACGAACGCCTGGCCCGCCTCGCGTTCCTGGGCGAACACGCCGTGGTGTCCCCGGGCCTTCAGCCCGCGCAGCGCGACACGGTCCACGCGAATCACTCCCACTGGTACCACTGATCGTCGGATTACCGGGCACGCACCGGACACCGTCCGGAACACCACCCGGTCATCGAATTTACCTGCGAGCACTGACAGTGCTCGCCCACGGGGGCCGTGGACGGCACCCCGCACAGCTGCCGCACAGCCGAGTCCCCGTCCGCGCGGCCATTTACCCCGCGGCCCCTCGCTCCACCCCTACCCCGACCCGACTTGGCTCGAACGAGTGCGCCCTCGGTCACCCCGCTGACCCTGACCGCTGACCCCGGACACGGTATCCGGCCACGTCAGCGCGGTGCACGCGGCCGTTCAGCAGTCTCAGCAGGCGGACTCGCAGCCGCCGAGACGTGCCTCACAGGCCGCCCGGCAGCCCGCCCACGCCGTCGTCCTCGTCCTCCGGGCCGTCCTCGTCGTCCTCGTCGTCCCGGTCGGCGAGCACCGGCGACCCGTGGTGCGACCACACCCGCCAGCCGTCCTCCGTGCGCCGGAAGACGTTCGTCGCCACGACCAGCTGGCCGATCAGCGGGCCCACCGAGCCGTCCTCCTCGGCCGGGCCGCCGCTGAGGATGTTCTCCGTGCAGGTCACCAGCGCGGTGTCGGCCACCACGTCGATCTCCACATCGGTGAGGAAGAACTGGATGTACTCGGTGTTCGCCATGATCAGCGCATAGGAGCGCAGCACCTCGCTGCGGCCGCGCAGCACCGGCCAGCCAGGGTGCACCACGCTCACCTGGCCGTCCAGCCACAGCTCGGACATCGCCTCGTGATCCCCGCGCTCGATGGCCTCGTAGAACGCGGTATTGGCCTGCTCCACCAGCTCGATGTCCGTACGTGGGCTCAAACCGCTCACACCGCTCCCGTCATGGTCCTCGTGCGTACTTCGCGTTCTTTTGGGCGTGCACAGGTACGTGCACGCATACGGGCCCCGCGCCCAGCGACCCCGTTACCGGAGACACCGCGCGCCACCTGGCTGCCCTGTGCCCTGCCGGGCCCCGTTCTACGCCGTGCGCCGGGCCGCGGCGGAACCGGCGGCCTCCACGGCGCGCGCGACCCGTACGGCGTCGGCGCTGGCCCGCACTTCATGCACGCGGACCGCCCAGGCGCCCTCGCGCGCCGACAGGGCGGTGACCGCCGCCGTCGCCGCGTCCCGCTCCCGCGCCGGCGGCACCGAGGCGGAGGCGCCGGCACCGGCCAGCACCCGGCCCAGGAACCGCTTCCGGGAGGCGGCCACCAGCAGCGGCCGGCCCAGCTCGTGCAGCCGCTCCAGGCCCGCGACCAGCTCCAGGTCGTGATCGGCCTGCTTGGCGAAGCCCAGGCCCGGGTCGATCACGATGCGCTCCGGGTCGATGCCCCCGGCGACCGCACGGTCCATCGAGACCCGCAGCTCGGCCACGACCTCGCCGACGACATCGCGGTAGACCGCCCGGTCGTTCATGTCGACGGACTGGCCGCGCCAGTGCATCACCACGAACGGCGCGTGCGCCGCGGCCACCACCGGGATCATCGCCGGGTCGGCGGCCCCCGCACTCACGTCGTTCACCAGATGCGCGCCCGCCTGCAGCGACTGCTCGGCGACGGAGGCCCGCATCGTGTCCACGGAGATCACCACGCCGGCCGCCGCCAGCTCCCGTACGACCGGGATGACGCGGCGCAGCTCCTCGGCCTCGTCCACCCGCGCGGCACCGGGCCGGGTCGACTCGCCGCCCACGTCCACCAGGTCGGCCCCCTGGGCCACCAGGTCCAGGCCGTGCTTGACCGCGAGCTCGGTGTCGAACCAGTCGCCGCCGTCGGAGAACGAGTCGGGGGTCACGTTGACCACGCCCATGACCGCGCACCGGTCCCACTCGGGAAGACCGGCCACCCGGCCACGCAAAGTACTCATACATCCAGCCTAGGCGCTGTGACCGGGCCGCTCGCCCCCAGCACCGCGCGTACCTGGGCGAACGCGGACGTATGGGCACACCTGTACGTCCCTGTACGTACCCGTTCGCCGACTCCCCCGCCGGCCCGGCCGCCACCGCGCCCGCCCCTCGGGCTCTCAGGCGGCCCGCCCGACCGACGTACCGCACAGCCCCGAGGCCCGGTGCGCACACGGGCGCGCCACCGGCTCCGGACGCCGCCGGCGCAGCAGCCGGGGCAGCCCCAGCTGCACGAACCCCTCGGCCTGCATCGCCGCGAAGCCGATCCGCGGCAGATCGCGGGTGGCCCGGAAGACCACGAAGCGCGGCTCCCAGCGGGGCTGGAACTTGGCGTTGAACTTGTACAGCGATTCGATCTGGAACCAGCGCGAGAGGAACACCAGCAGCCCCCGCCACGTACGCAGCACCGGCCCCGCGCCCAGCTTCTCGCCGCGGGCCAGCGCCGAGCGGAACATCGCGAAATTCAGCGAGACCCTGGTCACGTCCAGCTTCGGGGCCGCCTGCAAAGCAGCCACGATCAGCAGCTCGTTCATCCCCGGATCGGCGCTGCGGTCGCGCCGCATCAGGTCCAGCGACATGCCGTCCGCGCCCCACGGCACGAAGTGCAGTACGGCCTTCAGGTCGCCGTACGGGCCCGGCACCTCGCCCTCCTCGGGGGCGCGGTGCGCCGTGGCGATCACCGCGTCCCCGTCCCGGGGATCGCCGATCCGGCCCAGCGCCATCGAGAAGCCGCGCTCGGTGTCCGTGCCCCGCCAGCCGTCGGCGGCCCGCTGGACCGCCTCGATCTCCTCGGCGGACAGTTCGGCCACCCGGCGCACCTTGGTCTCGTAGCCGTTGCGCTCGATGCGCTTGACCATCTGCCGTACGTTGCGCATCGCACGCCCCGAGAGCGTGAAGTCCGCCACGTCCACGATGGCCTCGTCGCCCAGCTCCAGCGCGTCCAGACCGGTCTCCCGGGTCCACACCTCGCCGCCGGTCTCGGAGCAGCCCATCACCGCGGGCGTCCAGGAGTGCGCCCGCGCCTCTTCCATGAAGCGCTCGATCGCACCCGGCCACGCCTCGACGTCCCCGATGGGGTCGCCGCTGGCCAGCATCACCCCGGAGACCACGCGGTAGCAGACCGCCGCCTTGCCGCTGGGCGAGAAGACCGCGCCCTTGTCGCGGCGGAGCGCGAAGTGGCCGAGGGAGTCCCGGCTGCCGTGCCGGGCCAGCAGCTCCCGCAGCCGGTCCTCGTCCTCCGGCGTGAGCCGGGCGGCCGGCTGCTCGGGCCGGAAGGCGAGGTACGCGGTGGTCGCCAGGGTCAGCAGGCCGAGCGCGCCGAGCGAGTAACCGACCGTGTAGTCGACGTGATGGGTGTACGCCACGGGCCCCTCGAAGCCGAACAGGCCCCACACGACGTGCTGCAGCTCCGCCCAGACCGTCGGGTCACCGACGGTGCGGTGCGGATGGGAATTGACGATCACCATGCCGAGAGCGACGCTCACGCCGCCCAGCACGAGGAAGTTCAGCAGCGCCTTCCAGCGGCTGCGCGGGTCCGGCAGCGCCGCGAACTCCCGGCGGTGCCGCACCAGATAGGCCAGCAGCGCCAGCGAGAGCACCGCTCCGATCACGGAGTGGCGATACGCGAACTGCGCCGCCGCGCCCACCGGGAGCAGCGTCACCGCGGCGATCCACACCCGCCGCTTGCGCCGCTTCAGGCCGTGCGCCAGCAGCAGGAGCAGCAGGCCCACCACGATCGCGGCGGCCGCGGCCAGCGGGCTCACCGCGCCGGGCAGCACCTCCGCCATGGCGTGCATGCGGCTGTGCCGGAAGCGCGGGAACACACCGGAGGCCACGTTCAGCAGACCGATCAGCGTGCAGGCCGTACCGACCGCCGTGGGCACCGCCTCCGGGCGCGGACCCCGCACCCAGCGCGCGCGACGCCACGCAACCACTCCGGACTTTTCGCCATCTAGCCTGTCAGACATCACTTTCCCGTCGCCCGCTCCTCAAGCCGCCTGACCTTCAGAACGCGGAGCATCAAGTCGCCACTACGCGGACAATTCGCGCTGTAGGACGGCACTTCAGGGCCCGGGGTTCCCTCAGACGACCGGACCGGCCGGCCGCCCGGCAGGAAGTGGACATGGACCTCACCAGTAAGACCGTGCTGGCGCTCACCGTGCTGGTAGCGGTGGCCCTCTTCGCCTCCACCGTGCTGCTGTGGCCACGCCTCGCAGACCGTACCTGGCGTGCGGTGACAGGCCGAATCGGCCTGCTGCTGGCGACCCAGTTGTCCCTCTTCGCCTCGATCGGCCTCATCGTCAACAACGCCTTCGGCTTCTACGCGTCCTGGGCCGACCTCTTCGGCCAGGAACACCAGACCGGTGTCGTGGTCGACCACACGACCGGCCCGGGCGGCACCGACCTGAAACGGCAGGGTGTGGAGCGGACCGGGCTGCCGCACGACAAGCGGCGCGCCGACGTCGCCGGCCGGCTGGACAAGGTCCTGATACGGGGCGAGGCCACCGGCATCACCAGCCCCGCGTACGTCTACCTGCCGCCGGAGTACTTCCAGCCCCGCTACGCCCACCAGCGCTTTCCCGCGGCCGTGGTCCTCACCGGCTACCCGGGCACGGCCGAGGCGCTCTACACCAAGCTGCACTACCCGCAGACCGAGCGCCGGCTCGTCGCGAAGGGCCGGATGCGGCCGACCATCCTGGTCATGCTCCGCCCGACGGTCGCGCCGCCGCGCGACACGGAATGCATGGACATACCGGGCGGTCCACAGACCGAGACGTTCTTCACCAAGGAGCTGCGGGCGGACATCGCGGCGCACTACCGCACCGGCACGGCCGCCCGCAGCTGGGGCGTGATGGGCGACTCCACGGGCGGCTACTGCGCGCTGAAGATGACCATGCGCCACCCGGAGGCGTACTCGACGGCCGCCGCCCTCTCCGGCTACTACAAGGCCCCCCTGGACCCCACCACCGGCGACCTCTTCGCCGGCAACGCGCAGCTACAGCGCGAGAACGACCTGCTCTGGCGCCAGCGCCACCTGCCCCCGCCCCCGGTGAATCTCCTGGTCACCACCAGCCGCCAGGGCGAGTCGAACTACGCCGACACGATGCGCTTCATAGAGGGCACCAAGTCCCCCACCCGCATCTCCTCGATAGTCCTGCAAAGCGGCGGCCACAACTTCAACACCTGGCGCCGGGAGATCCCGGCGGCCCTGAGCTGGCTGGCAGGCCGCCTGAGCACGTGACCCGCACCGGCCTGTCTTTTCACCCACCACCGACGGGAGGGGACGGGCCGGAGCGGGTGGGGGTCCGGCACCGTAACGTCAAGCCCCGCGCAGCGGTATCGGCCCGCCGCAGGCGCAATGGCGCCGCACCCGGCAGACCTACCGAGCCAGAATCAGGCTCATCGCCTCGGCGCGGGTCGCCGCATCCCGCAGCTGCCCGCGCACAGCCGACGTAGTCGTCTTCGCGCCCGGCTTCCGTACGCCGCGCATCGTCATGCACATGTGCTCGCACTCGACCACGACGATCACGCCGCGCGGCTCCAGTATGTCCATGAGGGAGTCGGCGATCTGCGTGGTCAGCCGCTCCTGGACCTGGGGGCGGCGGGCGAAGACGTCCACCAGCCGGGCCAGCTTGGACAGCCCGGTGATCTTGCCGTCGGTGGACGGGATGTAGCCGACGTGCGCGACACCGACGAACGGCACCAGATGGTGCTCACAGGAGGACATCACCTCGATGTCCTTGACCAGCACCATCTCGTCATGACCGAGGTCGAAGGTCGTCGTGAGGACGTCCTCCGGCTTCTGCCAGAGGCCCCCGAATATTTCCCTGTACGCGCGCGCCACCCGCGCCGGCGTCTCGAGGAGGCCCTCACGGTCCGGGTCCTCGCCGACCGCGATCAAGAGTTCGCGCACGGCGTTCTCGGCGCGCTTCTCGTCGAACTCGCCGATCTTGCCTTCGCCGTCCAGCGTCACCGGGTCGGTCATCTCGTGCCTCGTTCCGTGTTTCACCCCGCTACGAACCGCGGAATGCCGCGTCCCCCAGGCTAGAACCTGGGGGACGCGGCATTCATTCCGGGGCCGCTGTGGCGAGCGGCCGACGGGTCACGCCTCGCTGCTGCCGGAGTCCTCCGGGAGCTCCACCTTCTCCGCGGAGACGGTGGGCGTCGCGGTGGCGGAGCCATTGGCCGCGGCCAGCTCCTTGGGCGCGAGCACCGGCGGGCGGGTGGAGGGCGTACGCCGCGAGGAGCCGGTCCACGCGGGGCGGGACGGGCGCTTCACGATGTGCTTGAAGATCTCGGCGATCTCCTCCTTGCCCAGGGTCTCCTTCTCCAGGAGGGCCAGGACCAGGTTGTCGAGGACGTCGCGGTTCTCGACGAGGATCTCCCACGCCTCGTTGTGCGCGGTCTCGATCAGCTTCTTGACCTCCTCGTCCACCAGGGCCGCGACCTCTTCCGAGTAGTCGCGCTGGTGGGACATCTCGCGGCCCAGGAAGGGCTCGGAGTTGTCGGAGCCGAACTTGATCGCGCCGAGCCGCTCGGTCATGCCGTACTGCGTGACCATCGCGCGGGCCGTGGCGGTCGCCTTCTCGATGTCGTTCGCGGCGCCCGTCGTCGGGTCGTGGAAGACCAGCTCCTCCGCCGCGCGGCCGCCCAGCATGTATGCCAGCTGGTCGAGCATCTCGTTGCGCGTGGTGGAGTACTTGTCCTCGTCCGGGAGCACCATCGTGTAGCCGAGCGCGCGGCCGCGGGACAGGATCGTGATCTTGTGGACCGGGTCGGAGTTCGGTGAGGCCGCCGCGACCAGGGCGTGTCCGCCCTCGTGGTACGCGGTGATCTTCTTTTCCTTGTCCGACATGATCCGGGTCCGCTTCTGCGGTCCCGCCACGACCCGGTCGATCGCCTCGTCCAGGAAGTGGTTGTCGATCAGCTTCTTGTCGCTGCGGGCGGTGAGCAGCGCGGCCTCGTTGAGGACGTTGCTCAGGTCCGCGCCGGTGAAGCCGGGCGTACGGCGGGCGACGGCGCTGAGGTCGACGTCGGGCGCGACCGGCTTGCCCTTCTGGTGGACCTTGAGGATCTCCAGACGGCCCTGCATGTCCGGGCGGTCGACCGCGATCTGCCGGTCGAAGCGGCCGGGGCGCAGCAGCGCCGGGTCCAGGATGTCCGGCCGGTTCGTGGCGGCGATCAGGATGACGCCGCCCTTCACGTCGAAGCCGTCCATCTCGACGAGGAGCTGGTTCAGCGTCTGCTCGCGCTCGTCGTGACCGCCGCCCAGGCCCGCACCGCGGTGCCGGCCGACGGCGTCGATCTCGTCGACGAAGACGATCGCCGGGGCGTTCGCCTTGGCCTGCTCGAAGAGGTCACGGACGCGCGAGGCGCCGACACCCACGAACATCTCGACGAAGTCGGAGCCGGAGATCGAGTAGAAGGGCACGCCCGCCTCGCCCGCGACGGCGCGCGCGAGGAGCGTCTTGCCCGTACCGGGCGGGCCGTACAGCAGTACGCCCTTGGGAATCTTGGCGCCCACGGCCTGGAACTTCGCCGGCTCCTGCAGGAACTCCTTGATCTCATGGAGCTCCTCGACCGCCTCGTCCGACCCTGCGACGTCCGAGAACGTCGTCTTGGGGGTGTCCTTGGTGATGAGCTTGGCCTTGGACTTGCCGAAGTTCATGACCCGGGAGCCGCCGCCCTGCATCTGATTCATCAGGAACAGGAACACGACGACGATCAGGACGAACGGCAGCAGCGAGAGCAGCATGCCCACGAAGGGGCTCTGCTTCTGCGGCGAGACGGTGTAACCGTCCTTGATGTCGCCCGTCTGGTACTTGGACTGCAGGGTCTTGGCCAGGTCCACGCCCTGGTCGCCGATGTAACTCGACTGGATCTTGTCGGAACCCTCGACCTTGTTGCCGCCGGAGAGCTCGACCTTGATCTTCATCTCGTCGCCGGTCGTCAGCTCGGCGGACTTCACCTTGTTGTCCGTGATCGCCTTGACGACCTGACCGGTGTCCACCGTCTTGTAGCCGCCGGACGAACTGACGACCTGCATCAACACGACCACGGCGAGGACGGCCAGCACGATCCACATGACCGGCCCACGGAAGTATCGCTTCACGTCCATCCATACGGAGCCCTAAAGGCCCCGTCCCTCCTGCCACAGTGAGGCACTCCAGCCCTCGGGGAGGTCTGGTCGTGCGTACGGTGTATTACTGGCCCGAAAAAGACTGACCTTCGGACGGTACCCCAGCATTGTCACCCGACGCCGCTGCCCGTGGGGAACAATGCGACTTGGATTCCGCCCTCCCTGCTCCAACGGCGGGAGACCGCTGAGGGTTCCCGCCGTCCGGCAAGAGGCACTTTCCAGGCCCTGTCCGGCACCGCCGAAGCGGCGTCAGCCGCCGTAGACGTGCGGCGCGAGCGTGCCGACGAACGGCAGGTTGCGGTACTTCTCGGCGAAGTCCAGGCCGTACCCCACGACGAATTCGTTGGGGATGTCGAAGCCGATCCACTTCACGTCGATGTCGACCTTGGCCGCTTCCGGCTTGCGCAGCAGCGTGCAGACCTCCAGCGAGGCCGGCTCGCGCGAGCCGAGGTTCGACAGCAGCCAGGACAGCGTCAGGCCGGAGTCGATGATGTCCTCGACGATCAGGACGTGCTTGCCCTTGATGTCGGTGTCCAGGTCCTTGAGGATGCGGACCACGCCGGAGGACTGGGTGCCCGCGCCGTACGACGACACGGCCATCCAGTCCATCGTGACGGGGGTGGACAGCGCACGTGCCAGGTCCGCCATCACCATCACGGCGCCCTTCAGGACGCCGACGATGAGCAGCTCCTTGCCCGCGTACTCCGCGTCGATCTTCGCGGCCAGCTCGGCCAGCTTCGCGTCGATCTCTTCTTTGGTGATGAGCACCGACTGAAGGTCGGAACCCATGTCCTTGTCGTCCACCCGTGCCACTTTCGCTCGGTTCGGTGTCATAAGACCGTCATCGACTCGGCCGTCCCGGCGGTCCCGCTCGGCTCAGCCCTGCCGGATGACCAGTTTGCCACCCTGCCGTCGCACACCCACCAGCCCGGGGAGGTCGATGGCTCCCTGGCCGCGCCAGGCGGTGATCAGCCGGTCGACCTCCTCGATGTGCCGGGCGAAGAGCGAACCCGCAGGTGAGCCCGCACGCAGCAGGGCCCGGCGGAGCACTCGGCGGCGTACCGCCGGAGGGAGTGCGTACAGCGCGGCCACGTCCAGCGCACCGGTGGCATCGGCCACACCGCGCTCGGCCTCGACGGCCCAGGAGTCCAGTGCGTCGGCGTCGTCGCGGGAGAGCTGCGCCGTACGGGCGAGAGCCTCGACGACGCCCTTGCCGAGCGCCTTCTCCAGGGCCGGCAGACCCTCGTGGCGGAGCCGGGAACGGGTGTACGAGGGGTCGGTGTTGTGCGGGTCGTCCCAGACGGGCAGCGACTGGATCAGGCACGCCTTGCGGGCGGTCTGCCGGTCGATCTCGAGGAAGGGGCGGCGGTAGCGGCCGTCGGTGCCGGAGACGGCGGCCATGCCGGACAGCGAGCGGGTGCCGGAGCCGCGGGCGAGGCCGAGGAGCACGGTCTCGGCCTGGTCGTCGCGGGTGTGGCCGAGGAGGACCGCGTCGGCGCCGTGCCGCCGGGCGGCGTCGTCCAGCGCGGCGTACCGGGCGTCGCGGGCGGCGGCTTCGGGTCCGCCGTCCCTGCCGACCTCGACGGCGACGGCCTCGGCCGGGTCCAGGCGGAGCGACTGCATACGGAGGACGACCTCGGCGGCCCGGGTGTCGGAGCCGTCCTGGAGGCCGTGGTCGATCGTGACGCCGCCGGCGCGGACGCCGAGGCGCGGGGCTTCGAAGGCGAGGGCCGAGGCGAGCGCCATGGAGTCGGCGCCGCCGGAGCAGGCGGCGAGCACGAGGGGCGGCGGGGCCTCGGGGCCGGACCGCCGGTTGTGGGACGTGAGGACGTCGTGGAGTACGCGGCGGACCGCCAGGCGTATTGCGGCGACCGCTGGATGGGGACCCATGTCCGTTTCCAATCGTTCAGCTGGGGGAGCCTCGGGCCGGGCGGCGGCTGCCGTCCGGCCCACCGGGAGCATCTCGGGGTCGAGCGCCGGGGGGATCGCCGGGCGATTCCCGGGGCGGTCACTCAGAGTGTCTCGATGGTGACAGAGATGAGCTGTTACCCGAGCATTGCACGCCTCTCCCCGGGCCACGGTCCCTCAGAAGGGTGATTGAGGGGGCGTTCTCCTGTCCTACGGCGCGTCCATGGCGCCCTGCCTTCCTAGGGCGCACCATCCGCCTTGCGGTGCACCCGCGCGACCCAGTCCGCCGGTTTGGCGATCTCCTGCTTGGTCGGGAGGGTGTTCGGCGAGGTCCATACGCGGTTGAAGCCGTCCATGCCGACCTCGTCGACGACGGCCCGTACGAAGCGCTCGCCGTCCCGGTACTGGCGCAGCTTGGCGTCCAGGCCCAGGAGCTTGCGCAGCGCCTGATCCAGGCGGCCCGCGCCGCTCGCCCGGCGCTGCTGGAACTTCTCGCGGATCTCCGTCACCGAGGGCACGACCTGCGGGCCGACGCCGTCCATGACGTAGTCGGCGTGCCCCTCCAGCAGGGACATCACGGCGGTCAGCCGGCCGAGGATCTCGCGCTGCGCCTTGGTCTGGACGAGGTCGACGAGGCTGCGGCCGCCGTCGTCCTCGCCGGCCTCGCCCTCGGGCTTGGCCCCGGTCAGCGACTGGGCGGCCTCCCGCAGCCGTTCGAGGAGCGTGCCGGGGTCGATCTCGGTCTCGCCGAGGAAGGACTGCACCTCGCCCTCGATGTGGTCGCGCAGCCAGGGCACCGCGGTGAACTGCGTGCGGTGCGTCTCTTCGTGCAGGCAGACCCAGAGCCGGAAGTCGTGCGGCGCCACCTCCAGCTCGCGCTCGACGTGGACGATGTTCGGCGCGACGAGCAGCAGCCGGCCGCCGCGGGAGCCCGCGGGCAGGTCCCGGGTGGGCGGCGCGAACGTCTCGTACTGGCCGAGCACGCGGGATGCCAGGAAGGACAGCAGCATGCCCAGCTCGACGCCGGTCACCTTGCCGCCGACCGCGCCTATCACCGCGCCGCCGGGGAGCGAGGAGCGGCGCTCCTGCATCTTCTCCAGCAGCGGCTTCAGTACGGCACGGAAGCCGGCGACGTTGGCGCGGATCCAGCCGGGCCGGTCGACGACCAGCACGGGGGTGTCGTGGGCCGCCGCGCCGCCCTCGCTCCCCGGTGGGGTCATGCGGGTGAACGTGCGCACGTGCTCCTCGGCGGCCTTCGCGTGCCTGCGCAGCTCGGCGACGACCGCGCGGGCCTCGTCGCGGCTCACCTCTGGGCCCGGCCGTACGAAGCGGGACGCGGTCGTCACCGCGAGATTCCAGTCGACCATCTCGGCACCACCGATGCTCGTCATGACTTCACGGTACGGGGCGCGCTCCCCTGGGGGTAGCCGACTTGGCGGTTCCTCGTCGTGGGGGTGCGGCCCGGCCGCCGGGTGCGGCTCCCCGGGCTCAGCGGCACCCGCAGTTCGCCACCGCCGAAGCGAGCCGGTCGAGGGAGCGCTGCGCCCCGAAGGGGTC
The DNA here is from genome assembly GCF_044544685.1 of Streptomyces sp. NPDC053542. NCBI lineage: Bacteria > Bacillati > Actinomycetota > Actinomycetes > Kitasatosporales > Streptomycetaceae > Streptomyces > Streptomyces sp. NPDC053542. The sequence continues at coordinate 567,078 of NZ_JBITXL010000005.1, read as the reverse complement.
GCTCGTGCCGTTGGTCATGAAGGCGAAGGTCAGCAGCCGGCCGTCGGCGTCGACGACGGTGCCGGCGAGGGTGTTCACGCCGGTGAGGGTGCCGGTCTTGGCGCGTACGGCACCGGCGCCCGCCCGCTCGTCGGCGTACCGGGCCTCCAGGGTGCCGGTGAAGCCGGCCACGGGGAGGCCGGTGAGGACCGGGCGGAGCTCCGGGTGATCGGGGGCCGCGGCGAGCAGCAGCACGTGGGACAGCAGGCCGGCGGAGACCCGGTCGTCGCGGTCCAGGCCGCTGCCGTCGTGGAAGACGGTCCGCGCCACAGGGAGGCGGAGCTGTTCGAGTGTGCGCTGTACTGCGCGGCCCCCGCCCTTGAAGGTCGTCGGCGCTCCGGTGGCCACGGCCGTCTGGCGGGCCAGCTGCTCGGCGATGTCGTTGTCGCTGTGCGTGAGCATCCGCTCGACGATGACCGAGAGCGGGAGGGAGCGGGCGGCGGCGAGCCGGGTGGCCGTGCGGCGGGCCTCGGCGTCCCGGGGCGTCCCGGTGACGGCGATGCCGTGGGCGCGCAGATCGTCGGCGAAGGCGCGGGCGGCCTCGGCGGACGGGTCGGCGGCGCGGGGCGCGGGGCCGTGGCTGCTGGAGTCCAGGCGGGCCTCGTCGGCGGTGAGGGCGGTGACGGGCGCGAGGTTCTCGTTCGGGCCGATCGGGTGCTGCGGCGACCCCTTGTAGAGCGAGTCGTCGTAACCGAGGGTGACCTTTTTCGTGCCGCGCTTCTTGAGGGCGCGCGCGGTGTCGGCGGCGAGGTCGCCGAGCGCGGCGGGGCGCTGCGCGGCCGGAGTGCCGGCCCTGGGCTTACGGGCGGTGAGGGCCGGGTCGCCGCCGCCGACCAGTACGACCCGTGGGGTGCCGTCCTTCGTGCGGCCGTCCTGCACGGCCTTCGTGGTGAAGCGGTGCTCGGGGCCGAGGGCGGTGAGGGCTGCCACGGCGGTGCCGAGCTTGATCGTGGAGGCGGGCGTCGCGGTCCGGCCCGGATGGCTGGCGAAGACCTCGCGGCCGGTGGCCACGTCCACGACCGAAGCGGTCCGTACGGGACCCAGCTCGGGCGCCTTCAGCAGGGGCGCCAGGGCGTCCGCGAGGCCGTTGCCGGTCGGGGGCGGGGCGCTGTCGCCGCCGCCCTTCACAGGGGCGCCCAGGGCCGCCAGGACGGGCGCGGCGCCGGGAGCCGAGGGTCCGTCGCCGTGACGCTCGCCACCTCGGCCGTCCCAGCGGGCCGCGCGGGCCCGTTCGGCCGTACGCTGGCCGGAGTCCCATGGACCGGCCGTCGCCACCGCACCGGCCGCGACCGCGAGACCGGCAACGGCGGAACCGGCTGTGACCTGCCACGTCCGTTTGCGCTGTACAGGAGTCCGCCGCCACCACTGGCGGGCGAAGAACCATTCGTCGGCCACGAACTGTGCGGCGCCCCGGCCGGCGCCGGCTGTCGCCCGTATGCAGGTACGGCACCGGCCGACCCACCTGACCTGCCACGACCTGGTCTCCGGCACCTTTGACCCAGCCCCTTTCGCCACCACACACCTGCGTGGGGGACACTTAATCACCAGACGTATGTGTTGATCATGGAGGAGCCACCCGTGGAGTTCGACGTCACCATCGAGATCCCGAAGGGTTCGCGGAACAAGTACGAGGTGGACCACGAGACCGGTCGGATCCGCCTGGACCGTCGACTCTTCACCTCGACCAGCTACCCGGCCGACTACGGCTTCGTCGAGAACACCCTCGGCGAGGACGGCGACCCGCTGGACGCGCTGGTCATCCTGGACGAGCCGACCTTCCCGGGTTGCCTCATCAAGTGCCGCGCCATCGGCATGTTCCGCATGACGGACGAGGCCGGCGGCGACGACAAGCTGCTGTGCGTCCCCGCCTCGGACCCGCGCGTGGAGCACCTGCGCGACATCCACCACGTGTCGGAGTTCGACCGCCTGGAGATCCAGCACTTCTTCGAGGTCTACAAGGACCTGGAGCCGGGCAAGTCGGTCGAGGGCGCGAACTGGGTCGGCCGCAGCGAGGCCGAGGCCGAGATCGAGGCTTCGTTCAAGCGCCTGGAGGCGCAGGGCGGCAAGCACTGAGCCTGGCGGCTCGGTTTTCCGACAGAGTCGGGCTGAGTGATACGTCGATGGGCGGGCACCTGCGGGTGTCCGCCCATCGACGTACAAGATGTCCTCAATCGCCGGACGGGCTGGAATTGCCGGACGGGCTGAACTAGAAGCCGCGGGTGCGCTTTGCTGCGCGGCGGGTGGCGGCTTCTTCGCCGCTGGGGGCCTTGATGAAGAGGCGGGCGACCTCGCCACCCAGGTTCACGCCCACCGCGATGGCCAGGGCCAGGGAGATGGCCTTGATCAGCGAGGAGACGCCGGAGTCCAGGTTGCCCTGGGCGAAGTTGAGCAGCGCGAAGTACGTCGCGCTACCGGGGAGCAGCGGGCCGATGGCCGCCGTGACGTACGGCAGCGCGGACGCGTAGCGGTACCGGGACAGCAGCTGGCCGAAGAGGCCGACCAGGCCGGCCGCGATCGTGGTGGCGACCACCGGGTGGATCCTGGCGTGGATGAGGGCGCCGTATATCACCCAGGCCACGCCGCCGTTGAAGGTCGCGAACAGCACGGTGTGACGTTCCTGCTGGAGCAGCACACAGAAGGACAGCGCCAGCAGCAGCGAGGCGATGATCTGGACCACCGGCTCGTCGAACGATCCGAAGCCCTCTTCCGGGTTCAGCGTGTGCGCGCTCAGCTGGACGCCGATGTACAGCACGCCGAGCACCCCGATGACGATGCCGACGATGAGGTAGCCGACCTCCAGCAGACGTGCGGCGGCGGTGATGTAGTAACCCGTCAGGCCGTCCTGTACGCCCGCCACCAGCGCCCGCCCCGGGATCAGCGCGAAGAGGCCACCGGTGATGACGGCCGACGCCTGCACGCCCGTCTCCGTCATGCTCAGCGCCACGCCCATCGCGGCGGGCGGCATCGCCGCCGCCACGAACTGGTAGAACTCCGGCAGTCCGCGTGCGGACGCCAGCCACGCCAGCCGGTCGCCGAGCATGGACCCTATGGCCGCCGCGACGAAGACCGTCAGGCCACCGCCGACCAGCATGCTCGCCGCGCCGGACAGCAGGCCGGACGCCACGGTGAGCGCCCAGCTGGGGTACGGGTGGCGGTTGCGCCGGATCTCGGCGAGGCCGCGGTACGCCTCCTCCAGGGTGATGCCGTCCGAGGTGATGTCGTCGACCAGCTGGAAGACCGCGGAGAGCCGGGTGTAGTCCACGCCGCGCCGGCGGACCGTGCGGCTGGCCGTCACCGGGTCGTCCACCAGCGAGGGCTGGTGCGAGATCGACAGCAGCGTGAACGTGACCGTGGGCTCGACCCGTTCCAGACCGTACGCGTGGGCGACGCCGAACATCGCCGCCTCGACGTCCTCGGCCCCCTCACCGCCGGCGAGCAGGATCTCGCCGATACGGAGCGTGAGGTCGAGCACGCGCGGCACGGCGGGCCCCGTATCGTCGGCGCGTTCGATCCGCTCCGGAGCCGGGCGCTCGGTGACCGGCATCCGCAGCATCGTGCGCATCCGGTCCTGCCAGGGGACGTCCTTGGTCAGGCTGACGACCGGTATGCCGTGCGGCGGGGTGAAGGCGGGCCAGCCGGCGGGCGTGGTGGGCAGCTGGTGGGTGCCCGTGGTGGAGCCCGTGGTGCCGCTCGACGTGCTGCCCGGGGGCGCGAAGGCGGACCCCTCCGGCTCGGCGGGCGCCTCGGCCCGCATTCCCTCCGGGAGGGCGAATTCCGAGGTGGGGTGCTCGTCCTCGTGCAGTGGGGGCTGGGGCACGCCGAGCGGCGGGGTGAACGCGCTCCGCGCTTCGTCCGATTGGGGTTTGCGGTCCTCGGGGGGTTCCGGGTCCGACGCCACTGCTCCTCGCTCCTCGTGCGCCTGCTGCGTCCGTCGTCAAAGCCACCATGCCTGATCACCGCCCCTGGCGCGCGGGGCGGGGGTTCGCAGGGTGGGAAATGGGGTGGGGGGTGAACCCGCCCTGGACGCCGCGAAGGCGCCCCTGGACCGCCCCGCTGCGATGCGGAACGGAAGGGACGCCCAAGGGCGGTGCGGTACGGGGTATGTGCTGCGCAGCCGGTCAGCGCTTGGCGTGGCGGCCGCGACGGCCCTCTCCCGGAGGCTGCTGGTGATCCTGGGGGTGCGGCTGCTGCGGCCCCTGCTGAGGGTGCTGCGGCTCTGAATGATACTGCTCCGGCCCGCCCTGCTGCTGCGCGGGACGGCCGTACGGAGCGGGCCCGGACTGCCCGCCGTACGGGGGCTGCTGGGGCTGCTGCGGCTGCTGTCCGTAGGGCGCCTGCGGAGGCCGCTGCGCGTCCTGCCGGCCGTACGGGGACTGCTGCGCCCGGGGCGCCTGCTGCTCACCGTAGGAGGATGCCTGCTGCCCGCCGTAGAGGTCCTGCGCTCCGCCGTAGGAGGCCGGATCCTGCCGCCCGTAAGGCGCCTGCTGCCCCTGCCCGTACGGGGCCTGCCCCTGGCCGTACGGACCCCGGTCCTGGCCGTACTGGGCCTGTCCGCGGCCGTACGGGGGCTCCTGGCGGCCGTACGGGGGCTGCTTCCCGCCGTACGGGGGCCGGCCCTGCTGCGCGCCGTACTGGGACGGCTCGTGCCCGCCGCCGTACGGGGCGCGCTCCTCGCCCTCGTACGGGACGCGCGGCATCGGCTGGGTGGCGTCCGTGTGACCGCCCTGCGGCAGGTTCTGCCCCGCAGCGCCCTCAGGACCCTCAGGGCCCTCAGCACCCTCGGCGGCCGCCTTCTTGCCCTTCTTGCGGCCGCGCAGGTACTCGATGACGATCGGCACGACCGAGATCAGCACGATCAGGACGAGGATGGCCTCGATGTTCTTGTGCACGAACTCGATGCCGCCCAGCGCCGCGCCGAGCAGCGTCACGCCCGCGCCCCACAGCGCGCCGCCGACGACGTTGAAGATGAGGAACGAGCGGTAGTTCATCCGGCTCACGCCCGCGATGATCGGCGTGAACGTCCGCACGATCGGCACGAAGCGGGCCAGGATCAGCGACTTCGGGCCGTGCTTCTCGAAGAACTCGTGGGCCTTCTCGACGTTCTCCTGCTTGAACAGCTTGGAGTCGGGCCGCTTGAACAGCGAGGGCCCGACCTTCCGCCCGAAGAGATAGCCCGCCTGGTCGCCCAGCACCGCCGCCAGCACCACCAGCAGACACACCAGCCACAGCGGCTTGTCCAGCTTCCCGGCCGTGACCAGCAGGCCGGTCGTGAACAGCAGGGAGTCGCCGGGCAGGAAGAAACCGATCAGCAGACCGGACTCCGCGAAGACGATGACCAGAACGCCGATCAGGCCGAAGGTGCTGATCAGATAGTCCGGGTCCAGCCACTGGGGGCCGAGCGCGAGAGTGTTCACGGTGGGCAGGGCTCCTGGGTCGAGGGCGCCGGATCGGTCGGTAGGCGGGAAGAGGGGTACAGGCGCAGTATGCGGCCCAAAGCTATCAACGCCTTGTGACGCCCCTTGGTTCCAGCTGTCCGGCCCGGCGCCCCGGGCCCCTCAGGAGTGACGGACCGCGTTCGCCAGCATCGCGTCCCGCATGTACACGGCCAGGCCCGGCCGGATGGCCTCGTACGTGGCGGTGAACCGCTCGTCCGCGACGTACATCTCGCCGAGGCAGGTGTGCATCTCGTACGAGCACTCGTAGTGGTGCCGGGAAATGAAGCTGCGGTGCTCCTCGGCCACGTCCATCGCCGCCTCGGAGCCGGCGGGCACGCCCTCTCCCAGCAGCTCACCCATCCGGCGGTGGATCGCGTCGAAGTCCGCCGTCAGCCGCTTCCAGTCCTCCTTGGTGTACGAGGCGGCGCGGCGCTGCGACTCCTTGTACGCCTCCGTGCCGCCCCAGCGCCGCTCGGTCTCCTCGGCGTACTGGTCCGGGTCGAAGTCCCCGAAGACCTCGAACTTCTCCTCGGGGGTCAGATTGATGCCCATGCTGCGTGCCTCCATCGCGGTCGCCACGGCCGCGGCCATCTTCTGGAGCTTCTCGATCCGGGCGGTCAGCAGATCGTGCTGCCTGCGCAGGTGTTCCTGCGGGTCCGCGTCCGGGTCGTCCAGAAGGGCCGCGACCTCGTCGAGCGGGAAGCCGAGCTCGCGGTAGAACAGGATGCGCTGCAGCCGGTCGAGGTCGGCGTCGTCGTAGCGCCGGTGGCCCGCGTGGCTGCGGGCGCTCGGCGAGAGGAGTCCGATCTCGTCGTAGTGGTGCAGGGTGCGCACCGTGACGCCGGCGAAGCCCGCGACCTGTCCCACGGAGTAACTCATGCGTCCGCTCCTTTCGGTACGCCCTTCACGGTGGCTCCTCACGTCGCGTGAGGTGCAAGTCCGCATAACGGAAGTCGGGTGAAGCGGCCGCCCGCGGGATGGCATCCTTTCCGCCATGCTGGGGATAACGGATCTTTCGACGTATCTTGCGGGTCTCGCGCTGATCATCCTGCTGCCGGGCCCGAACTCGCTGTACGTCGTCTCGGTCGCCGCGCGGCGCGGCCCGAAGGTGGCCTACCGGGCCGCCGCCGGCGTGCTGTGCGGCGACGCGGTACTGATGACGCTCTCGGCGGGCGGCGTGGCGTCGCTGCTGCAGGCCAGCCCGCTCGCCTTCGGCATCGTGAAGTTCGCGGGCGCGGGCTATCTGACCTGGCTGGCGGTCGGGATGCTGCGCGGCGCGGTGGCCATGTGGCGCGGCCGGGAGGCCCGTAAGGCCGAGAGGGACGGGGCGGACGCCTCGCCCGCGCGCCCCAAGGAGGAGACCGAGCGGCCGTACCGCCGCGCCCTCGTGGTCAGCCTGCTCAACCCGAAGGCGATCCTGTTCTTCATCTCCTTCTTCGTGCAGTTCGTCGATCCGCACTACGCGCACCAGGCGCTGTCCTTCCTGGCGCTCGGCGCGTGGGCCCAGCTGTTCAGCTTCACGTACCTGTCGATCCTGATCTTCAGCGGTACGTACCTGGCCGCGACCTTCCGCAAGCGGCGCCGCCTCACCGCGGGCCTGACCGCGGGCGCCGGCGCCGCCTTCCTGGGCTTCGCGGCGAAGCTGTCGATGGCCGGCACGAGCTGAGAACCCGCGGCTGAGCGGCTAACCCCGGAACGGCGGCTTGTCCGCGAACGGGTTCGGCGCGCCCTCGGGCAGTACGCCCACGAAGGGCGCGCCCTCGCCCGCGAAGACGTAGGCGCCCCCTTCGATGCGGGCGATCAAAGAGCGGGCCCACTCCGCTCCGGTGTCCGCCGCGTGCACCCACATGTTCATGATCTCGCCGATGTGGCCGAGCTGCTCCGGGCCGTCCTCGGGGACGTAGTGCCCGGTGACCTCGGCGCGCCACGCCTCCAGGGCCCGCACCCGCTCCCTCAGCAGGGCCACCGCCTCCTGGCGCGGCAGGTCGACCATGAAGCCGATACCGGCGCTCAGCACGTCCACCTTCTGGTCGTGCTGGGAGAGCGCGGCACGCAGCAGCGCGAAGTACTCCGCCTCCCCGGCGTCCGTCAGCTCGTACTCCGTGCGCGGCGGCCCGCCGGCCGTGCTCGGCGCCGTCTCGTGCGCGCGCAGCAGTCCCTGCTTCGCCATCTGCTTCAGCGCGTGGTAGATCGAGCCGGGCTTGGCGTTCGACCACTCATGCGCGCCCCAGTACTCGAGGTCGCTGCGTACTTGGTAGCCGTGGGTCCGGCCGTGCTGCCGCACGGCTCCCAGTACCAGCAGCCGGATCGCCGACATCGCCCGCGCTCTCCTCGTCCCCGGGTGACCTTGCCGGTCAGCACGCTACTGCCCGGCGGACTCCGGCCCCCGCACCGCCTCCTTCTCGCGCAGCGCCCGCTCCTCGTCCACCAGGGCGAAGGCCGTCGCGCCGTCCAGGGACTCGCGGATGATGTCGGCGTGGCCCGCGTGCCGGGCGGTCTCCTCGATCAGGTGCAGCACCAGCCAGCGCATGGACTGCCGGGCGTCCGGCGGGAACCACGGCGCCTCGGGGAGCGGAAAGGTGTCGTCCAGGCTCGGCACCGCGCGGATGAACTCCTCGGTCTCCCGCGCCACCTTGTCGTAGAAGGCGAGCATGCCGGCGACGGTCTCGCCCTCCGTCAGCCTGAAGCCCAGGTGCCAGGTGCTCTGGTCCCGCTCGATGGAGCTCGGCCGCTGCTTGGCCATGTCCAGCCAGTTCAGCTCGGTCTCGGCGACGTGCTTGAGCAGCCCGGAGAGGGACAGCTCGCTGGCGCTGGGGCAACTCGCGGCCGCCTCGTCGGTCAGCCCGAGCAGCGCGCGGCGGAGCCCGCCGCGCTGGGCCTCCAGGAAGGCCAGGAGCGCGCCGCGCTCGTCGCCGTGGGCCTCGGCAGGCACGTGAGTGGGCATGGCAGCCGCCTTTCGTCGCTTCGCGGTGGCCGGGGAGGGCTTCTCCCCGACACCGATGAAGCTACGGGCCCTTGCGGTCAGGTTCTGTCCGCAAGGGCCCGCCCGAAGGAAATCCGTCAGTACCCGTCAGTACCGTCAGAAAGGGAACGTCGTCCGCTCGTGCTGGATCGAGACCCACTTCTGGGTCGTGAACGCCTCCACCGTCGACTCGCCGTTCAGCCGCCCGACCCCGGACGCCTTCTCGCCGCCGAAGGCGACCAGCGGCTCGTCCTGGACCGTGCTGTCGTTGATGTGAATCATGCCGGTCTCGATCTCCCGGGCCACCCGCGCGCCGCGCTCCACGTTGCCGGTGTGCACCGCGCCGCTCAGGCCGTACGGGGAGTCGTTGGCGAGCCGGATCGCCTCCTCCTCGCCGTCGAACGCGCCGAGCAGCACCACGGGCCCGAAGATCTCCTGCCCGTACAGCGCGGAGCCGGCGGGCAGCCCCGAGAGCACCGTCGGCTCGACGAGATTGCCCTGCGTACGGCCGCGCACCAGGGGCGTGGCGCCCTCGGCGACCGCCCGCTCCACCAGCGCGGTCAGCGCCTCGGCCTGGAAGCTGTTGATGAGCGGCCCGATGTGGGTGTCCGGGTCCCGCGGGTCGCCGGTCTTCAGCTTCCTGACCCGGGCCACGAACTTCTCGGTGAACTCCGCCTCGACCTTGCGGTCCATCAGGACGCGGTTGGCCGCCATGCAGACCTGGCCCTGGTACACGAAGCGGCTGAAGACCGCGGCGTCGACCGCGTAGTCGATGTCCGCGTCGTCCAGGACGATCAGCGCGCTGTTGCCGCTCAGTTCGAGGATGGCGCGCTTGAAGTGGCCCGCGGTGACCGCCGCGACGTGCCGGCCGACCTTGTCCGAGCCGGTGAAGGAGATGACCCGGGGCACCGGGTGCTCTATCAGCGCGTCGCCGATCTCGGCGATGTCCGTGATCAGGACGTTCAGCAGGCCGGCCGGCAGGCCCGCGTCCTCGAAGATCTTGGCGATCAGGCCGCCGCCGACCACCGGGGTGTTCTGGTTGGGCTTGACGACCACGGCGTTACCGAGGGCCAGCGCGGGCGCCACGGACTTCAGCGTGACCAGGAACGGGAAGTTGTACGGGCTGATCACACCGATGACGCCGACCGGGAGCCGGTAGACGCGGTTCTCCTTGCCCTCCACCGGGGACGGCACTATGCGGCCCTCGGGGCGCAGCGCGAGCTGTACGGCCTCGCGCAGGAACTCCTGCGCGGTGCGCACTTCGTAGGCCGCTTTGACGCGGGTGCCGCCGAGCTCGACGACGATCGCCTCGATGATCTCGTCCTCGCGCTCCTGGACGATGCGCAGCGCGTTCTCGAATATCAGCCGGCGGCTGTACGGATTGGTGCGCGCCCACTCGCGCTGCGCGCGCTCGGCCGCCCGGTACGCCTCGTCGACCTGGTCCACGCCCGCGACCGTGACGGAGGCGAGTTTCTCCTGGTCGTACGGGTTGAAGTCGATGATGTCCCACGAGCCGCTGCCGACCCGCCACTCACCGTCGATGTACTGGTAGGCCAGGTCGGAGAAGAAGGACATGGTCGTTCCTACTCTGTGCGGGCGCCTGTGGGGTGGGCCGATCCGGCGTCATTCTACTGGCGGGTCACGTCAGTTGAAGGAGTCCACGGAGAAGATCCCGGGTGCGCGAGGGATCCAGGCTCTCCTCCTGGAGGCTGCTCATCACCCGCTCGTACTGGCCGACCTCCTCGGCCTTGTCCAGATACAGCGCGCTGGTGAGCTGCTCCAGATAGACGATGTCGGAGAGGTCGGACTCGGGGAAGCGCAGCATCGTGAAGGCGCCGCTCTCGCCCGCGTGGCCACCGAAGTTGAAGGGCACGACCTGCAGCCGCACGTTCGGGCGCTCCGAGATGTCGATCAGGTGCTGCAGCTGGCCGCGCATGACCGAGCGGTCGCCGTACGGGCGGCGCAGCGCGGCCTCGTCCAGTACGCAGTCGAACTGCGGCGCCCGTTCCGCGATCAGCAGCTTCTGGCGTTCCTGGCGCAGCGCGACGCGGCGGTCTATCTCGGCCGCGGGGGCGCCGCGCATGCCGCGGCTCACGACGGCGTGCGCGTACCCCTCCGTCTGCAGGAGCCCGTGCACGAACTGCACCTCGTAGGTGCGGATGTGCGAAGCGGCTCCTTCCAGTCCCACATATGTCTGGAACCAGCCGGGAAGTACATCGCCGTAACTGTGCCACCAGCCCGCCACGTTGGCCTCACGGGCCAGCCCGAGGAGGGAGTCGCGCTCGGCCTCGTCCCCGACGCCGTAGAGGGTGAGGAGGTCCGCCACGTCCCGCGCCTTGAAGCTCACCCGCCCCAGCTCCATACGGCTGATCTTCGATTCCGATGCGCGGATCGAGTAGCCGGCCGCCTCACGTGTTATCCCGCGGGACTCTCGCAGCCTCCGCAGCTGCGACCCCAGCAGGATGCGCCGCACCACAGATCCGCTCGACTCACTTGCGGTCACAACTTCGACCCTCCCGTGACCCACCCCGTCCAACAATGAGCGGCAGTCTGCCACGTTCGGGCTCCGTTGCGTGCTCAACCGGTTACGGAGATGGGCCAGTTCTCGCGGCTTCGGTAAAGCCGGGCACAAGAGTGCGTAGGAAGAATTACGCCTCTATGCCCACGGCCATACACAAAGTGGGCACGTGCACGTGCATCTGCCCTTGCATCTGCCGTACGCATTCGGAACCATGGAGGTCGCACACATGCACGCTCGTGAAAGACCCGCGAGATCTGGGCACACCCGTCTGGATCGTGACGTCCGCGAACGCCAGGAGTGCCTCGCATGGGGACCAAGGTTTCGGCCATGCTCGCGCCGTTATGGCAGGGGCTTCCGCCAGTCGACCCCGCAGCCATTTCCGGCTCCGTCACCTGGACCCTGCAGCCGCAGTACGAATCGGTGCGCGGCGCACGGCAGTTCACCCGCGAGACACTGCAGCGCTGGAACATGGACGAGCTCTTCGACAGCGTCGCGCTGGTCGTCTCCGAGCTCGTCACCAATGCGCTGCGGCACGCGGCGCCGGGGCGGGAGGACGCGCCGGACGGTCGCGCCTACGGGGCCGCCGACGGCACCCCGCCGAGACTCCACCTGATCCGCTGGGCGGGCCGGCTGGTCTGCGCGGTGCGGGACGGCAGCGACGCCTCGCCGGTCGAGGGCGAGGCGGACTTCTCCGCGGAGTCCGGGCGCGGGCTCTACCTGGTGGACTCCTTCAGCGACAGCTGGGGCTGGCACCGCCTGGAGGACGTCCCGCACGGCAAGGTCGTCTGGGCGCTCTTCCAGCTGCCGCAGGTACCGGCCCAGGCCACGGCCGCCTCGCGGGCCCAGGCGAGCTGACCGCTCCGCACCAGTACCGGATCGGCGCCCTCTCGGGCACCGTGCGTGCACGTGCATATTCGCATGCGCGTGCGATCCGCCGAGGGCGCCGGCCGCGGCCGCGCCCCGCAGGCCCCGCGGGTCAGTCCCGAATCAGGTGGTCGAACTCGCCGTCCTTGATGCCGAGCAGCATCGATTCGATCTCTGCCGGCGTGTAGACGAGCGCCGGCCCGTCGGGGAAGCGGGAGTTGCGCACCGCCACGTCGCCGCCGGGCAGCTTCGCGAACTCCACGCACGTACCGTTGGAGTTGCTGTGCCGGCTCTTCTGCCACACCACTCCGTCGAGATCCGATGCGGCCATGCCGTTGTACGCGTGGGGCACTGGTCTCTCCCGGTGAGGAATGGCATCAACTGCCCGGGATCATAACTCTGTTCATATGCCAATGCTCGGGCAGATGCACGTGCACGACAGCCTGTGGCCAGCCCGTCACAGGTCGTCGGGCCGCGTTCCGTCCGTCGAGCGCCTTCCCCTCCCGCCCCTCCCCCATGCCCGGCGGCGCACGGTCAGCGGGAGGCGTACGGCAGCAGCGCCATCTCCCGGGCGTTCTTGATCGCCGCGGCGATCTGCCGCTGCTGCTGCGCAGAAACCCTGGTGATGCGGCGGCTGCGGATCTTCCCGCGGTCGGAGAGGAACTTCCGCAGCAGGTCGGTGTCCTTGTAGTCGACGTAGGTGATCCCCGCCGCGTCGAGCGGGTTGGGGCGCGGCGCGGTCTTCTTGCGGGGGTCGGGACGACGGGGCATGGCAGGGGTTTCCTCACAGGATCGGGCCATCGAAGACGGCCGAGAATTGATGTAGATGCAGGACACACGCGTATCGCGGTTGGCGGACGCCGCCTACGGCACCGGGTCGAGCAGTTCGTCGAACGCGGTGGACAGCTGCCGCCAGTACTCCCGGCCGCGCGCGTACTCCGCGTCGGTGAGCAGGCAGGACTCCAGCAGCGCCGTCAGCCCCTCCCGGTCCAGGCCGGGCGAGGTGAACACCAGGTGCTGCGCCCGGTCACCGTGCTCGGGGTCCCAGTCCAGCGCGGCGGCGGCCCGGCGCATCGGCGGCACCATCTCCCAGGCGGCGTCCGGCAGCGAGGCCAGCCACGGCCCGGTGTTCTCCACGCAGAGCGCGCCGCCCGCCGCGTCCCAGGACAGCAGCGTGTCCGGGCGGTCGGCCAGCCAGAAGCGGCCCCGGCTGCGCGCGGCGGCACAGCACAGGTCCTCCAGCGCGGCATGCAGCCGGCCCGGATGGAACGGCCGCGTGCGGTGCCACACGAGGGTGGCGACGTCCGCCTCGTCGGCCTCCTGCGGCAGCAGTGCGCAGGCGGGGTGCTGGCGCGCTGCGGCGGCCGCGACGTCGAAGCCCGCCACCGCGGCGGCAGCCAGCTCCGGCGACTCCACCGCGATGCGCTGCGCCGTGGGGTGCAGCTGGTTCAGCAGCGCCAGGTCGGCCTCGTCGCCCGGCTCCTCACCGGGCGCGAGCACCAGCGCCGAGGGGTACTCCAGCTGGCGCGCCCAGGTGTCCGCGACGGTCCGCTGGTCGGAGGCGGCGGCCGCGAGGCCCGCCTCGGCGAGGTCGTCGCCGCAGCCCAGGTAGGGCAGCAACAGGGCCGGGTCGACGGCCGTCATGACGCCGGTCAGCGCGAGCGACTCGCCGCCGCAGGAGTCGATCACCTCGGCCATCGCCTTGGGCTCGACCGAGTCCCACAGCTCCACGACGGCCAGCCGGCAGGTCCGGCCGTCCGCCAGCCGCTCCAGCTCGGGCACCAGGTCCTCGCGCAGCGCGCAGCACGCGCAGTCGTTGACCAGCGGCGCCTCACCGCTGTCCAGCAGGCCCGTGCCGTCCCGCACGGTGCGCTGCACAACGCCGTCGGCGGCGGTGGCGAGGTCGTGGTGGAGGGCGACGCTGCCCGGGACGGTCCGCAGCAGCTGCTCGACGGCGGCCCGGCGGGCCTCCGCGTGCAGCCCGCCGACGATCACCACGGAGAGCCGGTCGCGGTCCATCAGCGGTCCCCGCGCTCACCGTCGGCCGCGCGCCGCCCGCCGGGCGTCCGCTTGCCGAACCGGCGCTCGAAGCGCTCCACGCGCCCCGCGGTGTCCAGTACGCGCGCCGTGCCCGTGTAGAAGGGGTGGCTCGCCGAGGAGATCTCCACGTCGATCACCGGGTACGTGTTCCCGTCCTCCCACTCGACCGTCTTCTCGCTGGTGGCGGTCGACCTGGTGAGGAAGGCGAAGTCGGCGGCCCGGTCGCGGAAGACGACGGGCCCGTAGGCGGGGTGGATTCCAGGCTTCATGACGCTGCTCAGCGCTCCTCTCGGAAGTCGACGTGCCGGCCGGCGACCGGGTCGTACTTCTTCAGCACCAGCCGGTCGGGGTCGTTACGGCGGTTCTTGCGGGTGACGTACGTGTAGCCCGTGCCGGCGGTGGACCGGAGCTTGATCACGGGACGTAGTTCGTTGCGGGCCATACGGGCTACTATACAGAAACGACAGTCATTTTCATTAAGCGCTCAGCAGGAGGTAGCTCACTTGTCCGCCCACTGCCAGCTGACCGGCCGCGCGCCGGCCTTCGGCAACACGATCTCCCACTCGCACCGGCGCACATCACGCCGTTTCGACCCGAACATCCAGCGCAAGCGGTACTGGCTGCCCAGCGAGAACCGCTTCGTACGCCTGCGGCTCAGCGCCAAGGCGATCAAGACCGTCGACACCATCGGCATCGAAGCCGCCGTCGCCCGGATCCGAGCACGAGGGGAGCGCGTCTGATGGCGAAGAAGAGCAAGATCGCGAAGAACGAGAAGCGCCGGATCGTCGTCGCCCGCTACGCGGCCCGCCGGGCCGCCCTGAAGGCGATCATCCGCGACCCGAAGACGCCGGACGAGGAACGGCTGGCCGCCCAGCGCGAACTGGCCCGCCAGCCGCGCGACGCCAGCGCCACCCGCGTCCGCAACCGCGACAGCGTCGACGGCCGCCCGCGCGGCTACTTCCGCGCCTTCGGCCTCTCCCGCGTCAACCTGCGCGGACAGGCGCACGCCGGCTACCTGCCGGGCGTGACGAAGTCCAGCTGGTAGCCGGCCCGGCGGCACCGGGGCCGGGGGCCGCCGTTCACGCGCCCCCCGGCCCCGGTTTCCTTCCCGTACCCCTGTACGGGTCATACTGAGCGGAACGTCCCAATCCGTACCGCGCGTACGGGTGCGCGGCCGCGCACCTACGGGAACGCACCCCAACGAGAGCGAGCCCCCCATGTTCCGCAATGCCCTCGAGCCCTGGCACCTGGTGCTGATCCTCGCCGTCCTCGTCCTGCTCTTCGGCTCGAAGAAGCTCCCCGACATGGCCCGCGGCCTCGGCAAGTCGATGCGCATCCTGAAGGCGGAGACCAAGGCCATGAAGTCCGAGTACCGCGACGGCGAGGCGGCGGCTCCGGAACAGCAGCGGACCGTCGGCCAGGAGTAACACCCCGGGTTCTACTGCCGGAGGAAGTCCTCCATCACGGCGGCCAGGGCCACCGGGGTTTCGTGCATCGGGTAGTGACCCGTGCCCGGAAGGGTGATGAGCTCGGCGTTCGGGTACCAGCTCTGCCATGTCGCGCGCATGACGTCGGCGGTGAGGGCGAGGTCGTGCTCGCCGACGACGACGCGTACGGGGACGGGGTTGCCGCGCACCGCGTCCGAGAGGTCCAGCGTGTGCCAGCTGGCCAGGTAGCCGGCGTGCGCCTCCTTGCGGGAGGCCGCCATCGAGTGGCTGATCATCCGCTGCTGCCAGACCCGCCCCGTACGGTGGCCGGTCACCAGGTCGAGGATGGCCCGGCGCTTCTCGGGGTCCTCGGACGCCCCGTAGAAGAGGGCCTGCGTCGGCTCGTCCATCGGGTACGGCGCCGCCGGTACGGGGGCGAGGCCGAGCAGGCGGCTGACCCGCTCCGGCGCGCGGACCAGCACCTGCTGGATCGCCTTGCCGCCCATGGAGTGCCCGACCAGCGCGAAACGGTCCCAGCCGAGCTGGTCGGCGAGGGCCAGCACGTCGTCGGCGATCTCGGGGAGGTCGTAGCGGCCGGGGACGTCCTTGCGGTCGCCGTAACCGCGGTAGTCCAGGAACGCGTACGTGAACTCCTCGGTGTCCAGGTAGTCCAGGACCGCGCCCCAGCCCGCGCAGGTGGCGAACCAGTCGTGCAGCACGATGACATGGCGTGGGCCCGAGCCGATGAGGCGGTGGGCGACGGTCTGCTCGGCTCTGGTCATGCGGCGGCTCCCTCATCGGTGTCCGTTTCTCCGGACTCGCGAGCGTATGGTCCCGCCGCCCGGTGGCGCGGGACCAGAGGCGGGACACGGTGAACGCCGCTGGCACCGCCGTGACTTGCGGTGCCGGGCGACTGTCAGTGACGTGCGGTGCAATGGGCGCATGAACCGAATCCTCAAGGTGCGTCACGACCAAGTGCTGGCCTGGCGGCTGCGGCAGCAGCGCCTCGCACCGCGCGGTGCCGGGTCCGTCGCGCAGCTCGCCGGCCGGCTGGCCGGGGTGCAGGCCCAGGTCGCCTCGGCCGCCGAGCTGGCGATCGCCACCCGCCGGAGCGACCCGGCCCCGGGCGCCGTCGACGCCGCGCTCGCGGACCGCTCGGTGATCAGGACCTGGGCCATGCGCGGCACGCTGCATCTGCTGCCCGCGCCGGCGGCCGGTGCGTACCTCTCCCTGCTCGGCGCGGCGCGGACGTGGGAGAAGCCGTCCTGGCAGAAGGCGTTCGGGGTGAGCCCGCGGCAGCTGGCGGCGCTGGGCGAGGCGGTCGACGAGGAGCTGGACGGGCGGGAGCTGACCCGCGAGGAGCTGGTGGCGGCCGTGTGCTCCCGCAAGGAACTCGGCGGGCTCAGCGAGCAGCTCTCCTCGGGCTGGAGCGCGGTGCTCAAGCCGCTGGCCTGGACCGGCCGGCTGTGCCAGGGCCTGCCCCGGGGACGGAACGTCACCTTCGCCGCACCGCGGTCGTGGGTGCCGGACTGGGCCGGTGTGCCGGACCCCGAGGAGGCGTCCGGTGCGGTGATCTCCGCGTATCTGGGGGCGCACGGCCCGGCGACGCCCGCCGCCTTCGACGCGTGGCTGCTGCGCGGCGCGACCCGCAGGGCGACGCTGCGCGGCTGGTTCGCGGCGCTCGGGGACGCGCTCACGCCGGTGGAGGTGGACGGCGAGTCCGGTGCGTACCTCCGCAGCGAGGACGCCGACGCGCTGGCGGCCGTGCGGCCCTCCCGCGAGGTGCGGCTGCTGGCCGGCTTCGACCAGTACGTCCTCGGGCCGGGCACCGCCGACAGCCGCCTGATCCCGGCGCACCACAGGAAGGACGTGAGCCGTGCGGCCGGGTGGATCTCCCCCGTCGTCGTGCACGGCGGCCGGGTCGCGGGCGTCTGGGCCTTCACCGATACGGCCGTGGAGATCAGCCTCTTCAAGGACCACGTGGCGGAGCACGGCCCCGTGCCGGCCGAGGGCCTGGCGGCCGAGGCGGCCCACCTGGCCCGCTGCACGGGCCTCGACCGCCCGACAGCAGTCCAGGAGATCTGAGAGCGAGGGCTCCGACGGGAGCCGGAGGGAGACCGCGCCACCGCCGGATTGTCGTACCCCGGTGCGAAACTCACGACATGCGGTGGGTGGTGGGCGAATCGGCGAACGGGGGTGTCCGGCTGTGTGCGGTGGACGGGACGGGAGCGGTGGTCGGTGCGGTCGCCGAGGAGCCGGACCTGGTCACGGCGGTGCGGGCGCGGCCGGACGTGGAGCGCTGGGTGTGGCGCTCCACGGCGGAGTCGTACCGCAGGCTGCTCGCGGCCGGGGTGCGGGTCGAGCGGTGTTACGACGTCGAGGCCGCCGAGGCGCTGCTGATCGGGCACGAGGAGGGCCAGTCCGGCCAGCCGCGGTCGCTCGCGGCGGCCTGGGCGCGGCTGCGCGGCCTGCCGGTGCCGGACGACCCGCCGGTGCGGACCGCGGAGACACAGCCCTCGCTCTTCGAGCCGGGCCCGGCCCCGCTGCCGCCGGGCACGGACGAGTTCACGGCGCTGCGGGAGGTGTACGCGGGCCAGCTGGCGCGTACGGAGAAGACCGAGCGGCCGGAGCGGATGCGGCTGCTGCTCGCGTCGGAGTCGGCCGGGATGCTGGTCGCCGCCGAGATGCACCGTGCCGGGGTGCCCTGGCGCGCGGACGTGCACCGCGCGCTGCTGGACGAGCTGCTGGGCGAGCGCTATCCGCGTGGCCTGGAGCCGCAGCGGCTGGCCGAGCTGGCGGACGAGGTGTCCCGCGCGTTCGGGGAGGGCGTGCGGGTCCGCCCCGACCTGCCGGCCGACATCATCCGGGCCTTCGCACAGGCCGGCATCAAGCTGACCTCCACCCGCAAGTGGGAGCTGCTCGGCATCGACCACCCGGCCGTCGCCCCGCTCCTGGAGTACAAGAAGCTCTACCGCCTGCACACCGCGCACGGCTGGTCCTGGCTCCAGCAGTGGGTGCACGAGGGGCGGTTCCGCCCGGAGTACCTGCCCGGCGGCACGGTCTCCGGGCGCTGGACCACCAACGGCGGCGGCGCGCTGCAGGTGCCCAAGGTGATCCGGCGGGCGGTGGTCGCCGACCCTGGCTGGCGGCTGGTGGTGGCGGACGCCGACCAGATGGAGCCGCGGGTGCTGGCGGCCGTCTCCCGGGACCGCGGCCTGATGGAGGTCGCGGGCAGCGGCCGGGACCTGTACGCCGACCTGGCTGCCCGCGCCTTCGGCGGCGACCGCGCGCAGGCCAAGCTCGCGCTGCTCGGCGCGATCTACGGACAGACCTCGGGCGACGCGCTCAAGCACATGGCGGACCTGCGGCGCCGCTATCCGGCGGCGGTGGCGTACGTGGACGACGCGGCGCGGGCCGGCGAGGAGGGCCGCCTCGTGCGCACCTGGATGGGGCGCACGTGCCCGCCCGCCTCGGTGGCCGCGCCCGACGAGGCGGGCCTGCCCCAGGAGGAGGCCCCGCCCTCGTACGGCAGCACGGCGGGCGCCCGGGCCCGCGGCCGCTTCACGCGCAACTTCGTCGTGCAGGGCAGCGCCGCCGACTGGGCGCTCCTCGTCCTGGCCGCGCTCCGCCGATCGCTGCACGAGGCGGGCATGCGCGCCGAGCTGGTCTTCTTCCAGCACGACGAGGTGATCGTGCACTGCCCCGAGGAGGAGGCGCCGGCGGTCGCGCAGGCCATCGCCGCGGCCGCCGACCTGGCGGGCCGCCTCGCCTTCGGCCCCACCCCGGTCCGCTTCCCGTTCACCACGGCGGTGGTGGAGTGCTACGCGGACGCGAAGTGAGGCCCGCGCCCGGGCCAGGGGAAGGCCGCCCCGCAGGCTCTAAACTCCGAGGAGGCCCCGGTGCGGCCGGCCGGGCCGTGCGGACGTGTAAGGACGTGGCCGACCGCCATCCGGGAGAGGACCAGCGTTGACCGGTACCGAAGGGACTGCCGACGGCACTGCCGAGGGGACTCCTGACGCCGTGCCCCCGGCCGACGACGCCGCGCCCCCGGCCCCGGCCGATGACGCCGCGCCCGCCGGCGGCGACGCCGCCTCCCCGGCCAAGCTCGGCCCCAAGGAGCGCCGGAAGCGGATCGCGGACCGGGTGCTGTCCGAGGGCCAGGTCAGCATCGAGGACCTGGTCAAGGAGCTGGGCGTCAGCCAGATGACGGTCCACCGCGACCTGGACACCCTGGAGCACCAGGGCTGGCTGCGGAAGGTGCGCGGCGGCGCCACGGCCGCGCCCAACGCCCTGTTCGAGTCGAACGCGCGCTGGCGCGGCAGCGAGCACGTCGCCGCGAAGGAGGCGATCTGCGCGGCCGCGCTGGCCATAGCGGAGCCCGGCCAGGCGGTGATCATCGACGACTCCAGTACGGCGCTGCCGCTGGCCCGCTCGCTCTCCGGACGCGGCGCGTACACCGTGATCACCAACTCGCTGCAGGTGATCAACGAGCTGGCCGACGAGCCCGACATCCGGGTGATCGCGCTGGGCGGCGAGTACCACGCCGCGTTCAACGCCTTCCTCGGCATGTCCACCGCCGACATCGCGCGCAGCTTCCGCGCCGACGTCGCCTTCCTGTCCACCTCCGCCGTCGACAACGGCCACTGCTACCACCAGGCCCAGGAGAACGTCCTGGTCAAGCGGGCCCTGATGGCGGCGGCCCGGCGCAAGGTGCTGCTCGTGGACCACTCCAAGTTCAGCCGTCAGGCGCTGTACGAGCTCGCTCCGCTGGCCGACTTCGATCTCGTCATCTCCGACCAGGATCTTCCGCAGGAGGAGCAGGAGGCGCTTCAATCGCTGGGTGTGCGCTACGAATTGGTGGCGACGAACGGCGGCTGAGGCGGAGGCGGAAGCATGAGCGAGCTGGAGCGGATCAACCCACCGCGGCTGTCCCCGCCGACCGGCTTCAGCCACGCCGTGCGCGCGCCCTCCGGCACGCTCGTCCTGCTCGCCGGGCAGACCGCGCTGGACGGCGCCGGCCGGATCGTGGGCTCGGACGTCGTCGAGCAGTTCGAGCAGGCGCTGACGAATCTGCTGACCGCGGCCGAGGCGGCCGGCGCCGCCCCCTCCGACCTCGGCAAGCTCACGGTGTACGCGGTCGACGTCGCCGACTACCGGCGCAACGCCGCCGCCATCGGGCAGGTCTGGAAGCGTCTGGTGGGCAGCGACTATCCGGCCATGGCCGTCATCGGCACGACGCGGCTGTGGGACGAGGCCGCGCTGGTCGAGATCGAGGGCATCGCCGTGGTGTCCTGAAATGCTGAGGGGCCCGGTCCGTCGTAGCGGACCGGGCCCCTTCGCGTCGGGCTCAGCGGCGGTGGCGGGCCGCCTCGGCCGGGTCCTTCTTGAAGGCCCAGGCCATCTTCGGTTCCATCGCCCAGCGGAACATCCGTTGCACGGGCGGGGTGCACAGCACGGTGATGAGCGTGCCCGCGAAGAGGGTGAGCAGAACGGCGCCCCACGGCGTGTGGATCCAGTCCCAGTCGTCGTACCAGCCCCAGAAGCGGGAGCCCTTGGCGAGGAAGCCGTGCAGCAGGTAGCCGTACAGCGTGCCGGCGCCGAGGGCGGTGCACCACATCGTGCGGCCCGGGATCCAGGCGAAGAAGCACGCGACCAGGACGAGCGAGCAGCCGAACATCGCGAGGGTCATGACCGCGCCGCTCCACCACGGGGCGGCGAGCTCCTGGGCGGCGTCGCGGTGGTAGAACCACGCGGCGTTCATCCGCGGCGCGGCCCAGTACGCGAAGACCAGCGCGCTCGCGAACACCGGCAGCGCGATGATGCGGGCCCGCTTGTTGCGCACGATCAGGAAGTGCTCGGGCTTGAGGTTCAGGCCGATGACGAAGAACGGCAGGAACTGCAGCACCCGCTGGAGGTCGAGGTCGTTGCCGATGTTCGGCGAGACGGACGCGAGGACGGCGATGGCCAGAGCCAGCGGGACCGGCCAGCGCACGACCTTCCAGATCGGCGTGGTGAGCCGCCAGATGAACAGCGCGATCAGGAACCAGGTCAGGTACCAGGGGTCCAGCAGGCTGAAGTCGTAGCCCGGGTCGTCGTCCGCGTACCGCTTGAACAGCGTGTACGCGACCTCGAACAGAACGTACGGCACCGCGACGCCGGTGATCAGCCGCTGCAGCCGGTCCTTGCGCATGTCGAAACTGCGCGAGAAGTAGCCGGAGATGATGATGAACGCCGGCATGTGGAAGGCGTACACCATGATGTAGAGCGCCGCGGCCGAGCGGCTGCCGTCCCGCAGCGGTTCCCACGAGTGGCCCATGGCCACCAGCACGATCGCCAGGTACTTGGCGTTGTCGAAGAAGGCGTCCCGCTGCTTGCCGTTCTTCGACGGCTCGGTGCGCTTCCGATCGGCCTGCTGTACGCCGCCCGTTACCGCGGCATCCGTGTCCGCCGGTGGTGCGGTCCGCGTGGGCGGGAGGGGGCTGCGCCGCTCACTGTGCGGCTGCGCGAGATTGTTCACGTCCCCTCCCCCGGGCAACCCAGGGAGAGAATTCTCCGTCTTACCGGAATTGCGGGGAGCGAGGCAGCTGAGAACATCAGAGGCACCCTAGCCCGGCACACCGAATCCCGTAAATCGTCTCCTCACATGCTTCACATGCCATGTACGTCACACGGCGGCCAGTGCATCCGAGGAGCGTGCGAAGGCGCAGGTCAGAGGATGACGCCGTCGACGCTGTAGGCCGAGAACGCCCGTTTGGCCTGACCGGCCGACACACCCCAAGTGTGCACCTCCAGCCGGTCGGCGTGCGGTCCCCACAGGCTTTGCACAGCGGACACATAGGCCGAACTCAGGCCCTTGTACGGCGGGTTGATCCAGTCGGCGAAGCGGGCGTACTCCGGGAGCTGCGCGCGGCTCGGCGTGCCGAGCACCGCCGTACGCACCTCCGGCTCCAGGGAGTGCACGCGGCGGACGGATGCGACGTCAAAGCTCTGGATGACGAGCCCGTCCATCACATGCGTCGCGTCCAGCCACCCGGACGACCGCAGCTGGGCGAGGATCTGCTTCTCGATGCCCGGGTACTTCTCGGGATTCTTGACCTCCAGCAGGAGGTGCTGGTCGTTGCGGTCCACCCGGTTCAGGTACGAGGCGAGGGTGGGCACCCGCTCCCGCGCGAATTTCCTGCCGAACCAGCTCCCGGCGTCCAGCCTGGCGATCTCGGCGGCGGTGAAGTCGCCCACCCGCCACGGCGACCGGTCGGGGTAGACCTGCTCCACGTTGGTGGTGCGCTTGAGCGTGGCGTCGTGGATGACGACCAGCTTGCCGTCCTTGGTGCGCTGCACGTCGTTCTCGACCCACTCGACGTCGCGCCGGTCGGCCGCGTCGACCGCGGCCAGGGTGTTCTCGGGGGCGTACTTGGCGGCGCCCCGGTGCGCGATGACCGTGGGGCCGTCGAGCGGCATCCCCTTCTTGGCGGAGACCAGGTGGACCGGGGCCGGCGGGGCGGCGAGGCGACCACCGCCCGGGGCACCCGCGTCGGCGGCGAGTACCGCCGCGAAAAGAAGGACGAGACCGGCGGCGGCGCTGCGGACGGCGCTTCGGAGCATGGGACCTCCTGGACGCTGGCGGCGGGCCTCGCGTGCCGGCCGGAGCGGACCGCCCACCCCTGCCAGGTACCGGAGCCCATGACAACTCCCACCACAATTGCACCAGTTTATCCGTTTTCCTATTCGTGTGCGCCAGGCGGGCTAAGCAGACCCGGTGTAATCAGGACACGGGCGCCGCCCGACAAGGGAGAAATACGAGGGGTAATTCACTGGCCATGGGTTAAAAGCGCCGGCCCCAGCACGTCACACGAGGGTGCGCAACTCCGGCAGCACATCGGCGTCCGTGCCGTCCAGTGCCGCCAGCGACAGCCGCCACTGTTCGTCCGACTCCGCCGCGCGCCCGAGAGTGCGCAGCACGTGCCCGTACTCGTACCGCGCCTTGCCGGCGGTGTACGCGTCGCCGCGCAGCTCGGCCAGGTCCAGCAGCGTCTCGCACTCCTGCGCGGCCCGCTCCGCGCGCGCCAGCGTGCGCAGCGCGCGAATCAGCCCGAGACGGCTCTCGGAGACCGTGTGCCAGTCGGTGGAGTCCTCCAGCGAGCGCAGCGCCTCTTCGAACTGACCGACCGCTGCCTCCGGTTCACCGAGCGTGAGGTAGGCGCAGCCGATATTGCAGCGCGCCGTCTGCTGCAACCGTGCGCTGTCCAGCCGGACGCCCGTCTCCAGGCTGCGCCGGTGGTACTCGATGGCCTTGCGCGCGTCGGTCAGCTCGTAGAGATTGCCCAGGTGGCTGAGGCAGATCGCCACCGCGTGGTCGTCGCCCAGCCGGTGCGCGTACGCGAGCGCCTCCTCCTGCGCCGCCGCCGACTCCTCGGCCCGCCCCAGTACGTACAGCAGCAGGCCCCGGTTGCTGAGCACCCGCTGCAGCCACTCGTCGTCACCCAGCAGCCGCCACCGGGCGATCGCGTCGTCGATCAGTACGAGCGCCTTCTCGTAGCGCCCCGACATGTAATACGCACTGGCCAGGTCGCTCATCGCGACCACCTCGGCGCCCGCGTCGCCCGACTCGCGGGCCCCGGCCCGCGCCAGGTCGCTCAGATTGGCCAATTCCTGCGTACGGCCCCGGCGTTGCAGATAGGGCGCGAGCATCCGTACCAGCGTCACCGCCGCTTCCCTGCCGTACTCGGTACCGACGTGCCGCGCCACCAGGCCGCTCATCACGGCCAGCTCCCGGTCGCCCCAGCGGAACGCCTGCTCCGCGTCCGCGAACGGCGCCGCCGCCTCCTTCGGCTCGCCCGCCAGCCGCAGCGCTTGGAAGGGGGAGGGCGGCAGGAGGACCCGTACGGACTGCGCGGCGCGGGCGGCGAACCACTCCAGGCCGCGCCGCGCCGCCGCCTCCCGCTCCGCCGCGTCCTCGTGCTGCGCCGCCAGTTCCCGCGCGAAGTCCCGCACCAGGTCGTGCGGCGCGTACCGGCCGAACGCCACCTCCTCCAGCAGCGCCACGTCCACCAGCCGGTCCAGCGCGGCACAGGTGCGCCGGGTACCGGCGTCCATCAGCCGGGCGGCCAGCTCCGTCTCGTACTCGGGCAGGTCCAGCGCGCCCATCCGGCGCAGCGCCAGCGCCGCGTCCCGGTCGGCCGGGCGCTCCGACGCCACCAGCGCGTCGTACGCGACGGCCAGCGAGCGCCGCACGCTCAGATCGTCGTACTCCAGATGGTCCAGCCGCCCGTCCTGCCCGTCCAGCAGCTCCACCAGCGCCTCCACGGTCAGCGCGCGGCGGGCCGCGAGCCGCGCCGCGACCACCCGCAGCGCCAGCGGCAGCTGCCCGCACAGCTCCGCCAGCCGCCGGGCCGCCGGGCTGCCGGCCGGCACCCGGCCGTGCCCCGACACCCGGCTGATCAGGTCCACGCTGTCCCGCTCGGCGAGCCTGGCCAGCGGGAGATGCACCGCGCCGTCCAGCGCGGCCAGCGGCGACCGGCTGGTGACCAGCACCGCGCAGCCGGGGCCCGCCGGGAGCAGCGGCCGCACCTGGGCCGCGCCGGCGGCGTCGTCGAGGACGAGGAGGGTACGGGCTCCGGCGAGCGTCGAGCGGAGCAGCGCCGAAGCGGCGTGCACCTCGTCGGGCACCCGCCCGGCCGGCACGCCGAGGTCGCGGAGCAGCACCTCCAGGGCCTGGAGCGCGCTCATGGGCGCGACGCCGGGGTTCGCGCCGTGCAGATTGAGGAAGAGCTGTCCGTCCGGGTACTGCTCGCGCAGCCCGTGGGCGACGTGCACCGCCAGCGCGCTCTTCCCGACGCCCGCCATACCGCTGAGCACGGCCGTCGCGGCCCGGCCGGCACGCGGCGCCAACGCCTCGTGCAGCGCGGCGACCTGCTCGTCCCGGCCGAGGAAGGGGTCGGGCGGGGGCGGGAGTTGGGCGGGGCGGCGGGCAGGCTTCAGGTCCGCGGGGGTTTCGGCCCGGGTTTCGGCCTCCGCGGGCGTGCCTACGGCGGCGCTCCCGACGCCGTCCTCGGCCGCGTCCCCGTCGGCCTGCTCCGGGATGCCCCGCGGCGCTTCCTGGGGCGCGTCGTCCTCCCGCAGCACCTCCTGGAGCGCTTCCTGGACCGCCGCGCCCGGCTCGACGCCCAGTTCGTCCACCAGCCGCCGGCGCAGCGCCTGGAAGACGGCGAGCGCCTCCGCCTGCCGGCCCGATCTGCGCAGGACCAGCATCAACTGCCGGTGGAATTCCTCCCGCAGCGGGTGCTCGGTGGCCAGCCGGCACAGCTCGGGGGCCAGCCCGTCGTGCCGCCCCAGCCGCAGCTCGGCCTCGTACCGCCACTCCAGCAACTGGAGACGTTCCTCCTCCAGTTGCTGCACGAAGGGCTGGGCGTCCAGCGCGTCGGACACCTCGGCCGGCAGCCCGTCCAGCGGACGGCCGCGCCACAGTGCGGACGCCGTGGCGGCCTCCCCGAGCACCGCGGTCCAGTCCGCACGGGCGTACGCCTCCCGGGCACGCCGTACGGCAGCGGTGAATTCGGTGCTGTCCAGCTCCCCCGGGCCGACCCTCAGCAGATAGCCCGGGGCCACCGAGCTGAGCCGGCCGTCGCCGTCCGCGCCGAGCGTCCGGCGCAGCCGCGTGACGTGGTTGTAGAGCGAGGCGTTGGCCGAGGCGGGCGCGTGCCCGCCCCAGAGTGCTTCCTTGAGCACGTCGACCGGTACGACGCGGTTCGCGCGCAACAGGAGGGCGGCCAGCAGCGCCTGGCCCTTCGCGCTGCTGAGAGGGCGGGCCCCGCCCGCGCCGTCGTGCACCGTCAGCGGGCCCAACAGGCCGAACCGCATGTTGCTCCTCCGTACAGGCCGACCCGTTGGCCACATGGTTGGGCACATGTTAGTCAGCCGTTGGACCCGTCCGATGAGATCGTCACATCGGATCCGGCCCGTCGGTGCGCCGGCGCGCACACCGCCCGTCGGGGGAGCGCAACCGCCGAGCCGGGTCCGCAGCCACATACAGCCGTCGGCCGGCCAGGGGCCCGGAGGTTTTGACGGCCGTCAAAGAGTGACAGGCTCTGGGGGACCGGTCAGGGACGACAGGGAGCCACGCTTGGAGAGCGACCACAGCGACCAGAGCGACGGCAGCGGTGGCGCCCGCGACGGTGCCCCGGACGAGGCCGTACGGCAGCAGGCCATCGCCGTCGTCCAGCGCATCCTGGACGGCGAGTACGACGGCGAGGCCGGGCTCTACGCCCACCTGGACTGGCTGGAGCAGGCCCTGCGGTGCCGTTACGTCAGCGACTTGATCTTCTGGCCCGACGTGCCGCCCACCGCCCAGGAGGTCGTGCGGCAGGCGCTCGCCTTCGGTCCGGCCATCCCGCGGCCGCGCGACTGCCCGCCGGACCGTACGAACGCCGCTCGCTGAGCACCGCCCCCGTACCGCCCTCGCCCCGGGCGCACCGGCCTCACAGCGGGTGCGAGGCCGCCACCGGCCGCGGCGCGACGGGCACCCTGCCCCTGCGCACCATCGCGGGCGGCAGCGCGGCAGGCAGCCGCCCGCCGGAGCCGCCGGGCCGGCCCGGTCCGCCGGGGCCGGGACCGCCGGGCCCCTGGCCGGTGCCGCACACCGTGTTGTCGTGCGGCCACAGGGCGGCGGGCCGCCGGACGATGCCCGCCCGCCATTCGGCCAGCAGCCGGTCGTAGATCGGGGTCGGCTCCATCGCGGGGCGCGGCACGACTCCCGGGCGCTGTCTGTCGAGAAAGAGCTCCACGCCGGGCTTCAACTCGTGCCCATGGCCCGTGGTTGCGGCCCGCACCCGTACCGGTTACGGAATACGCCTGCACCGGGGACGGCATGAAGATACGTTCCCTCAGCCGTACGAACGCGTCTCCGCCGGGGGCGGGACGGTGCCGGAGGGTGAAGACGGCACCGCCCCGCGAAGGCCCACGCATCACGGCCAGTGACACGTTCCGCCACACCCAGTGCAACGCCGTCACGGGCCGGGAGGTAATGACTCCGGTCCCGGTGCCACCCGGCCGTGCGCCCCGGCGGCGTCCCCGCCGCCACGAATGGCCGCAGCCCCGCCGTCTTCGCTGCTCGGCCAGAAACGGCAGGTCAGACAATACGACCGCAACCCACTGCTCCTGACGGCGCGTTGCCGATGAATTGCGCGCGGCGACCGGCCTTTGCACCGTGACGGTATCTCGGCGTTCTCCCGACGCACCGCTCGGCGGTACCGCTCGACGGCACCGCCGAGCCGACCACGGCCACTCCTACCGGTCACCCGAAAGGACCACCATGCGCATGCTCCGGAAGTCCGGACTCATCGTCACCTCCGCCGCCTGCGGCGCCCTCGTCCTCGGCACGGCCGGCCCGGCCGCCGCGTCCATCGCCGAGCGGAACGCCGCCCCTCCCGACGCGGCCGTCCTGGCGCCCGCCCCCGACGCCCCCCAGAACGGCAACGAGAACGGCGGCCTGCTGGGCGCCCTCAGCGACGTACTGCACGTGGTCGGCGACGCGCTGAAGAAGGACAACCACACCACCTCCCCCGCGAAGACCAAGACCGAGGCCCAGGCCATCGCCGCCGAGCTCGCCAGGCTGGAGGGCCGCGACGTGCGGCCGGCGCAGGGGTACTCGACGGACCAGTACGGACTCACCGGTTCGGACGCGCCCTCGGACGTGTACGCCCAGGCCGACCCGTACGCCGGGAGCGCCCCGTACGCACCCGCTGCCGGCGCGACTGCCGCCAGGAGCCCGGAGCGGACCGACACCCGGGCGCCGGCCGCCGCCGGTCCGCGGGCCCGTGCCGTCGGCGACCTCCAGGCGAAGATCGAGGCGCTCGTCCAGGCCCTCGGCGGGCGCGACCGGGAGGACGTGGTGACCGCCGCCCAGCAGACCCTGGTCGCCGCCGGCGACCTGGCCAAGACCATCGCCAACAGCCCGCGGGACCCCTGGGCACAGGCTCCGTCCACGCAGCAGCAGGACCCGTCCGAGGAGGCCCCCGACGTGGATTACTGACGGTCCGCCTCCGGTCCGCTTCCCCGTACGGCTCCGCCGGTATAACTCCTTCGGCCCACACCCGGCATAACCCGCGACCGGTACGGACGGTTGTACGTGGACGTGGACATGAAGGACGACGACGAGCACGCGGACCGGCAGCCGCCGCGCGTGCCACGGCCCGGCCGCTGGGTGCGGGAGGAGCCGACGCCGATCTACGACCGGCTGCTGGCCGAGTGGCACGCGCGGGGCCCGTTCCCGCCCCGCCGTGAACGCCCCGACGACGCCGAGCCGAAGGCCGGCCCGCGCATCCCGCCGCTCAGGCCGCCGCGCGTGCCCGACCCGCCACGCCGGCCACCCCGCCAGCGGCCGTACGAACTCTGAGCCGTACGCGAGGCCCGCCCCGGTCCGCCGCCCCACCGCGGCGGCCGGGGCCACAGCCGTGCGCGCGCCTCGGGGCCCCGGGGCCCCCGCCCCTCTCCGGTGTTCCGCGCAGCAAGAAGCCCGGGCCGTCCCCGCCGAAGGCGGAACGGCCCGGGCTCTCGTCACGCTCAGCTGTTGCCGGCGCCGTTCGCGGACAGGATCGGGATGTCGTCGAGCAGGTGCGACAGCGCCTCGTCACCCTTGTTCTGGGTGGAGTTCTCGGTGCACTGCTGGTTCTGCGGCGAGGAGAGGACGTTGATGTCCTGGACCGTGATCGGGATGAGGCCGATGAGCGAACCGACGTTCAGCTTGGCCGGCAGGCCGATGCACGGCTTGTTGAGCGAGCCCTGGATCAGACCGATCTGCGGGCTCATGTTGCCGTGGGTGGTGGAGTTGCCGAACGACTGCGACGCACCGTTGCCGGAGACGGCGGTGGCACCGTCGTCGTCACCGACAGCCATCGCCTGGGGAGCGGCGGCGGCCGAGGCACCGACGATGGACGCTGCGACTGCGGCCGAGGCCATGAACTTCTTGATCACGATTCACCCTTCTTGTTACTGAATGCCCGCATCCGGAGCGCTCTGCCCAACTCTTTTCAGCGGGTTTGGTTTTGCACTTTCACCCATATGGTTCTTCGCCTGGCAGCTAATTCACCGTGACGGCACAGCCGTACGGTGGAATAACCGGATACCCGGGCGCGTATTCGACCCGTGGAATCCCGCAGGCAATCCCGCGAAAGCGGACCGACGGCCGGCCTCCGCCGTTCGACGGTAAATTCGGCGGTGCGCCGAATTACGGGCCGGAGCGAGGTATGTTGATCGAGCGGCCGATCAGCGGGGGCGATTCCGATCCCCTTCACCTGGAACCGTCCTCGCGGTCGCGGGCCCGGACGGGCCGTACGCCGTCCCGCTGCACGGCGGCTGATCCTTGCGCCGGATCGGCCGCCCAGCGGCGTTACTTCCCGAGCGGCAGACCGGCCAGCGGAAGGTGCCCCGCGAGGTGCGTGACGCCGCCCACCAGGTCCTTGGTGTCGCCACGGCCCAGCGCGTGCGTGACGCGGTGCGCGTTGTCCATCAGCGGGTCGACCTCGGACCTGCCCGCGTTGGCGAGCGCGTCGTTCAGCCCGCCGTTCAGGCTCATGCTCGGGGAGGTCGAGGGGGCGGGGGCGGCGAGCGCGGGGGACGCGGCCCCCAGCGCCACCACCGAGCCGGCGAGGATCGCCGCGGTCTTCGCGAGCTTCATCTTCAGCGTTCCTTTCCGCAGCGGCGGGGCGACGAGAACGCCCTGCGCGTCGCGCAGGCAGTGTGGCGTGCCGTACTTCCGCCGCTGTCGTCATGCGTAACGAACCGGTCCGCACACGGAAACTGCGGGCCCGCTCCTTTTTCCCGTTCCACCCGAACGACGGGAATTCCGGCGGTTCTCCCGGCGTTGCCGTTCGCCCGCTTCCCGGACGCCCGCACAGCCGTCCATAAGGAAATCCGAATTTCTCCCCGGCGTCAGCGCCCGGCCGGCCGCGCCCGGCGGTACAGAATCGCCCCGCCGAGTACCAGCGCGGCTCCGGTGCCGGCCGCGAAGCCGATCTGCTGCGTACCGGTGTGGGCCAGCTGCGTCACCGGGGAGCCGGTGTCGTGCGCCTCGCCGGCGCGCGGGTCCGCCGGTCCGGCCGGCCGCGGCGCTTCGGGCGTCACGTGCTGCGGCGGTACGGAGTCGTCGGCGTGCTCCTGCTCGTTCGACGACCCGGCGCAGTCGTTGCCGAAGACGGGGTTCAGCAGGCCGACGATGTCCGCGGTGTTGCCGCAGGCGTTCACCGGGACGTCGACGGGGGCCTTGGCGTCGTTGCCGGAACCCACACCCGGCGAGTTCTGTGCCGAGCCGGCCGCGCCCGCGCCCTCGCCGGCGCCTTCCCCGGCGCCTTCCCCGGGCTCCTGCCCGCCCTCGGTGGAGCGCTGCTCCTGTCCGCCCTGCGGCTGCTGCCCGCTCTGCGTCTGGTGGCCGCCCCCGTCACTGGCACAGCCGTTTCCGAAGGACGGGTTGAGCGCCCCGACGACGTCCGCGCTGTTCCCGCAGATGTTCGCGGGCACCTCCACCGGTGCGTGGACGTTGTTCCCGGAGAGCACTCCCGGGGAGTTCGCGCTCTCACCGCTCGCTCCCGCGTCCGCGAACGCGGTGCCTCCGGTCACCCCGAGCACACCGGTGGTGGCCGCGGCGGCGAGGAGACCCTTAGCCAGGACCTGTCGCATTGGTCTTCCTGTCTTCGCTTGCCGTCGCGTAAGGGCTGCTGCCCGTACGCCCGTAACTACAAGGCGGCCCCGGGGCGCATGGCATGCGTCCCGAGGCCGTCCGGGTCGAACTCACAACTGCGTACGTCGCGGACGTCAGTCGTTGACGCAGGTGTTGCCGAAGGCGGGGTTCAGCAGGCCGATGATGTCGATCGTGTTGCCGCAGACGTTCACCGGAACGTGAACAGGAACCTGCAGGACATTGCCGGAGATCACACCCGGAGAGTTGTTGGCGGCACCGCTGGCACCCGAGTCGGCGAACGCCGGCGCGGCGGTCCCCGCTGCCATCAGCGTTCCAGCGGCGACCGCGGCGACCTTCGTGTACTTCACTTTCAGCCCTTTCTGCAGCGGAGTTCGTAACGGTCACGACCTTCGTGCCGCACGAGCGCTATCCCGATCGCCCGTAACAACGCTGCCGTGTCTGGTAACGAGCACCCGGGGGAATCGAAACCCCACTGCTGGAACTTTCCTCAGAACACCCTCTAATGACCCAACGACTCGGCCTGAAGTAATGTTTGTAGGAATTTCCGCTCGTCGCCTCGCCGGTACTCAATTCGGCGAATACAACCGGGGTTTCCTCTTCGGGCACGCGGCAGTTTTTCCGGGAACGCGAAGAGGCCCGGGCCGCCCAGGAGGAGAGGGGGGCGGTCCGGGCCTTCGCAGCCGGTGAGGATCAGCCGTTGCCGGTGCCGTTGGCCGACAGGATCGGAACTCCGTCGATGATGTGCGACAGGGGCTCGTCGCCCTTGTTCTGGCTGGAGTTGTCGGTGCACTGCTGGTTCTGCGGGTTCGCCAGCACGTTGATGTCCTGGATCGTGATCGGGATGAGACCGATGAGCGAACCGATGTTGGCCTTGAGCGGCAGACCGATGCAGGGCTTGTTCAGCGTGCCCTGGACCAGGCCGAGCTGGGTGCTCATGTGGCCGGCCGTCGTCTGGTTACCGAAAGACGACGAAGCACCGTTGCCGCTCAGGTTGGTGGCACCGCCGTCGTCACCGAGCGCCAGCGCCTGGGGGGCCGCTGCCGCCGACATGCCCACAATGGACGCCGCCACGGCACCCGTGGCAAGAACCTTCTTGAACACGATTCACCCTTCTCAATACGGAATGCCCGTAGTCGGAGCGAACTGGTCAACGTGTTCCGGGGAGTTTGGTTGCGTGCTGTCACTCGAATGAACGCGCAACGGCGCGGCGGCCTGACGCCCCGAAAGGCATCACGCCACCGCGCCGTACGGACGATCCGCGGCCGTGCGGGCGGCCGGTCACCGGCCGGCTCCGCGCACTCGCGTCAGTGGTTGACGCAGTCGTTGCCGAAGACCGGGTTGAGCGCGCCGATCACGGTCACGGTGTTGCCGCAGGCGTTCACGGGAACGTGCACCGGAGCCTGGACGAGATTCCCGGACCCGACACCCGGGGAGTTCTCGGCGGCGCCGAACGCGCCCGCGCCGCCGGAGGTGGCGGACGCCATACCGGAAGCACCGAGAACCGCGGCCCCGGCCACGGCGGTGAGCAGGGCGGTCTTGGCAACGCGCGACATAGCAGTACCTCTTCACTGAACAGCGGACAGTAACGTCGGCTTCGATTTCCGTCGCCCAGTTGGGCTAACAGACCGATCAACGCATCAACAGCCCGACGGGTGCGGTCCCGGCCGGGTGAACCACTGGTCAGATGTACGGATTTCAGTGTACGGAGCGCAACACGCCGAAAGCGGCTCGTGCGGCCGCTACGCAGTCCGGCGTTCAATACCCACCAGAATCCAGAATGCAGCCGGTCGCTCCTGCACATTCAGCGCATTGAGCCGATCGAAGGTTTATCGGCGGCTGCCCGTAGCCGATGAACCGGATCTGCGTTCAGCACGGTGCGGCCCGTCCGGAGCCGCGGTAACCATCCCTGGAGGGACTCCCCATGAAGACTGCCCACAAGGCCGCTATGGTTCTGGCCGCTGCCGGCCTCGCCGCGGGTGCCGCTTCCGGTTCCGCGATGGCCGACAGTGGTGCCAGCGGCGCCGCGAACAATTCGCCCGGCGTGATCTCCGGCAACGCCATCCAGGTGCCGGTCCACATTCCCGTGAATGTCTGCGGCAACTCCATCAACATCATCGGGCTGCTGAACCCCGCCTTCGGCAACACCTGCGTCAACGACTGACGTTCACGCGGCAGCAGTTCAGCGAGGAAGGGCCCCGCAGCAGCGGGGCCCTTCCTCCTTTCACTGGCCCCTCAGAGAATCCCGAGGCCGAGGTCGATGTTGATCAGGTTGTGGTCGTGGTGGTGCCAGCCCCAGCCCCAGCAGTCGTATCCCCAACCCCACCCACAGGGGCCGGCTGCCGACGCGGACGTCGGTGCGGCGGTCGTCGGCGTCTGTGCCGAGGCCACCCCGGACAGCGGGACGACCGCTGCTGCGGTGAGTGCGGCGGTGGCGGCGAAGCGTCCGATGAACTTGCGCATGGTTCTCTCCTTTTGCGCATGAAGTGGGACATAAAAATGATTACAGCCCCACCCCATTGGGCGCTCGCTCAGACTTGCGAATAACTCCACTGGCGCAATCCGCTGAACCCGCTGTCGCAGGAATTCCCGGACGCCCTTACGCTGCCCCACAACGCCCCTGAGTTTGACCATTCAACCGAATGGCGTAGCGCACCGAATGGCCGGCCCCGGCAAAAGGAAAAAGGCGGCGAGGGGTCGCCGCCGGGTGCGTGAGTCGGCTCCGGCGGCGACCTGCGCGAGAAGGCGTGGCTCCCCGTCCCCGTCTCCTGGCGCTTGTTTCGCCCGTCACCGGCCGCCGGAAGCGCGGGATGTTCCCGGCGGGACAAGCCCGGGAGGGCGGGGCCGGAAGAACCGCATGTCGCCGCAGACTCGGCGGATCTCCGGCCGTCTGTGGGCCCGGACGACGATCTCGGGGGCTCGGAGATCCCTGCACCCGCATGAACGGGTGGTCCTGCACCCCCCGACCCTACGACCCCCACCCCGCCCGCACACCGCCATTTCCCGACACATCCCCCGCCCCCGCCCGGGCCCCCGGCCCCCGGCCCCCGGCCACGACCCGGCCTCCAGCGACGCCGCACGTCCGACAACGGAAGAAGCCCCAGGTCACGATGTGACCTGGGGCTTCCCCTCGCCGAGCCGCCTAAGGGAATCGAACCCTTGACCTACGCATTACGAGTGCGTCGCTCTGGCCGACTGAGCTAAGGCGGCGTGGTGCGCGGCCCAGTCTACACATGGCGGAGGGGTGGTTCGTAATCGGATTCGGAGGGGGTCCGGGGGCCGGTGGTGCGGTCAGGAGCAGCGCTTGTTCTTGGCGGGGGGCGTGCCCTCCAGGAGGTAGGTGTTCACGGCGGTGTCGACGCAGTCGCTGCCGCGGCCGTACGCGGTGTGGCCGTCGCCCTCGTACGTGAGGAGGCGGCCGGAGGAGAGCTGGGAGGCGAGGCCGCGGGCCCACGGGTAGGGGGTGGCCGGGTCACGGGTGGTGCCGACGACCAGGATCGGGGCCGCGCCCTTCGCCTCGATGCGATGCGCCTCGCCGGTGGCCTTGGCGGGCCAGTACGCGCAGTTCAGCGGCGCCCACGCGAAGTTCTCGCCGAAGACCGGGGACGCCTTGCGGAAGGCGGGGAGCGCGGCCTCGACCTGCGCGGGCGAGGAGAAGGCGGGCGGCAGGTCGAGGCAGTTCACCGCGGGGTTGGCGAACATCTGGTTGGCGTAGCTGCCGTCCGGCTCGCGCTCGTAGTAGGAGTCGGAGAGGGCGAGCAGGCCGCTGCCGTCGCCCTTCTGGGCCTTGCCGAGGTACTCGCGGAGCAGCGGCCAGGCCGACTGGTCGTACATGGCGGCGATCACACCGCTGGTCGCGAGGGACTCGGTGAGCTTGCGGGACTCGCCGGTGGCGACCGGGCGCGCGTCCAGGCGGCGGAAGAAGGCGGAGAGCCGCTTGCCGGCGTCGGCGGTGCTCTTGGTCCCCAGGGGGCAGTCACGCTTCTTGATGCAGTCGGCGGCGAAGGAGTTGAAGGCGGTGTTGAAGCCGGCGGTCTGGTCCTCGTTGAGCTGCCGGGAGGTCAGGGAGGGGTCCATCGCGCCGTCCAGCACGAGCCGGCCGACCCGGGAGGGGTACAGGCCGGCGTACGTCGCGCCGAGGAAGGTGCCGTACGAGGCGCCCACGTAGGTCAGCTTCCGGTCGCCCAGGACGGCGCGGAAGATGTCCATGTCACGGGCCGCCTCGACCGTCGAGACGTGGCCGAGCACCTTGCCGGAGCGGGCCTTGCAGCCGTCGGCGAAGTTCTTGTAGGCGGTGGTGAGCTTCGTCTGCTCCGCCCTGTCGTCGGGGGTCTGGTCGACCTGCGTGTACCCGTCCATCTGCTTGTTCGTGAGGCAGCGGACGGGCTCGCTGCGGGCCACGCCGCGCGGGTCCATCGCGACCATGTCGTACCGGGCCTTCACGGCGGCCGGCTCCGGCGCGTACTGCTGGAGGTAGTTGATCGCCGAGGCGCCGGGGCCGCCCGGGTCGACCATCAGCGAGCCGATCCGCTTGCCGGGCCCGGTGGCCTTCTTACGGGAGACCGCGAGCTTCAGGTCGGTGGCGCGGCTGGGCTTCGCGTAGTCGAGCGGGGCCCGGAGCGTCGCGCACTGGAAGCCCTTGGGGCCGCAGGAGTGCCAGCTGAGCTTCTGGTCGTAGTACGGGCGCAGGGCCGCCGGTACGCCTGCGGGCAGCGGGTCCAGGGCCTTGGTCGCCTTGTCGCTCTCCGGGCGCGCGTCGGGGCCGTGCTGGGCCGGTGAGGCGACGGCGTCGCCGTCCGGGCCGGCGGGTTTACTGCAGGAGACGAGCAGCGCGGCGGCCGCGAGCACGGCGCCGGAGGTGCGGAGCAGACGGCTGGTGTCCATGGGAACGTCCCTCGTTCGGCGGCGGTGGCGGTGGCGGCACTCGGCTCGGTGACGATTGGTGACCAGTGGTGACAGTTCGCGACAGCTCTGGGGAGCGTATCGGTCCTGATGGGGTCATGCCTGGCCTTTTGCCCTCGTAAGAGTGAGTTCGGCCGTCCGCCCACCGTCATGGACGCCCGCGCGCCACTGCGGCCGCTGCTCGCCGCCGCCCGCGCGCTCAGCCCGCGCGGAGGGCCACCGTCATGGCCTCGACCGCCAGCAGCGGGGCGACGTTCCGATCCAGGGCTTGGCGGCAGGCGATGACCGCCTCTATCCGGCGCAGCGTGCGCTCGGGGGTGGAGCCGGCGGCGATGCGCTCGACGCTGTCCCGCACGTCCTCGTTGGCCAGCTCGGCGGCCGTGCCGAGCTGGAGCGCCAGGACGTCGCGGTAGAAGCCCGTCAGGTCGGTGAGGGCGAGGTCCAGGCTGTCCCGCTGGGTACGTGTGGAGCGGCGCTTCTGCCGGTCCTGCAGCTCCTTCATCACGCCCGCCGTGCCGCGCGGCAGCCGCCCGCCCGTGCCCGCCGCGGCGCCCAGCGCGGCCCGCAGCTCCTCGGTCTCCTTGGTGTCGACCTCCTCGGCGACCTGCTTGGCGTCCTCGCCCGCCGCGTCGATCAGCTCCTGCGCGGCCTTGAGGCAGCCGCCGATGTCGTCGACGCGGAGCGGGAGCCTGAGCACGGCGGCGCGGCGGGCCCGGGCCCGCTCGTCCGTCGCGAGCCGACGGGCCCGGCCGATGTGCCCCTGGGTGGCGCGCGCCGCGGCCGTGGCGGCGGCCGGCTCGATGCCGTCCCGGCGCATCAGCATGTCGGCGACCGCGGACGTGGCGGGCGTGGACAGCGTCAGCAGGCGGCAGCGGGAGCGGATGGTGGGGAGCACGTCCTCGATGGAGGGGGCGCACAGCAGCCAGACCGTGCGCGGCGCGGGCTCCTCGACGGCCTTCAGGAGGACGTTGCCCGCGCCCTCGGTGAGCCGGTCGGCGTCCTCCAGGACGATCACCTGCCAGCGGCCGCCGGCCGGTGACATCGAGGCCCGGCGGACCAGGTCACGGGTCTCCTTCACGCCGATGGACAGCAGGTCCGTACGGACCACCTCGACGTCGGCGTGCGTGCCGACCAGCGCGGTGTGGCAGCCGTCGCAGAAGCCGCAGCCGGGGGCGCCGCCCAGCGCGCGGTCGGGGCTCACGCACTGCAGGGCGGCGGCGAAGGCGCGCGCGGCCGTGGACCGGCCGGAACCGGGCGGCCCCGTGAACAGCCAGGCGTGCGTCATCCGGGACGCGCTCATGGACTCCGGCGCGGACTCGGGCACGGCGGC
The DNA here is from genome assembly GCF_044544685.1 of Streptomyces sp. NPDC053542. Taxonomy (NCBI): domain Bacteria; kingdom Bacillati; phylum Actinomycetota; class Actinomycetes; order Kitasatosporales; family Streptomycetaceae; genus Streptomyces; species Streptomyces sp. NPDC053542. The sequence continues at coordinate 529,870 of NZ_JBITXL010000005.1, read as the reverse complement.
ACCCGGCTGCTCGGCCGTGACCAGGGCGTCCGCGTCCCGTGCAGCGGCGGCGAGCTGCTCCTTCACCCGCTCCTGGCCCACCAGGTCGTCCCACACCGCCATTGCCGCTCCGCCGTCCTGTCCGTGTCCTGCCGCGCGCCGGGCTGCCCCGCCGCCTGTCGTGTCCCGTGTCCGAGCCCCGCCGTCGTATCCCATTGTGGTGGACGGCACTGACAATCCCGTCCACGTGGGGCGGAAAGCGCGCTACCGGGGGCGTCCGGGCCCGGAAACACCACCGGCCCCGGTACGGAATCCACGTACTGGGGCCGGAGAGGCGGGGATCAGCGGCGGCCCCAGCGGCCGCGGCGCTCCTCCTCTTCCTCCGTGTCGCGCGGGCCGAGCAGCTCGTCCGCGAGGGTCGGGAGGTCGTCGAGCGGGGTCTCCTCGGCCCACTCCGGGCGCCGCCGGCCGGCCGGCCGCGGCTGCTGCTCGTACTGGGAGTGCGGCTGCTGCGGCGCGTACGACTCGTACGGCGACTGCCCGGTGCGGCCCGGGGACGGCAGGCCCGTCGCCGGGTCGATCTGCGGCAGCTCGGCCGTGCGCTCGGTGCTCGACTCGGCGGCGGGGCGGCGCCTGCCGCCCTGCTCCGGGCGGAACATCCACGACGGCACCCGGTCCTCCGGACCCTCGGGGCGCACCGGCGGCAGTACGGCGGTCTCGTCGGCCGCGCCGCTGTGCGCCGCGTCCTCGGGGCGTGCCGCGTCCTCGGGGCGTACGGAGGGCAGTACCGCCGTCTCGTCCGTGGCACCGGAGCCCGTGGCGGGCCCCCGCCGCGCATCCCCGGACCGGCCGTCCGTCCGGTCGCCGCCGTCGCCGTCCGCGGCCGGCTGCGGCTGCGGCAGTACGGCGGTCTCCTCGGGGTCGGAGCCGGAGTCCGCGCGGGAGCCCGGACGGCTGCCGGACGCGCCACCGGAGTCCGGCCGCGTCTCCTTGCGCATCTCCACCCGCGGCGTCCCCTCGGGCACGGTCTCCGCGGCGTCCCGCGGGACCTGCTCCTGCGGCTCCTTGCGCATGCTGATGACCGGCGTCTCGGTGGTCGGCGCATCGGAGTCGTGCAGCCCCTCGGACGCCGAGGCCGCGGCGAGCCGGGCCTGCTCGGCGCGGAGCAGGGCCTCCTCGGCCTTGCGCTGCTTCTCCAGGCGGCGCTCCTCGGCCTCCTGGCGCAGCCGCTTCTCCTCCTCGTGCTGGCGGCGCAGCCGCTCGCGCTCGGCCTGCCGGGCCGCCTCCTCGGCCTCCCGGCGCTTGCGCTCCTCCTCGGCCTGGCGGCGGGCCTCCTCGGCACGCTGCCGGGCCTCCTCCGCCTGCCGGGCCTCCTCGCGCGCCTTGGCCGCCTCCAGCTCGCGGCGCTTGCGCTCCTCCTCCTCGGCGCGCAGCCGGGCCAGCTGCTCCTGGCGCTCGCGCTCCTGCCGCTCCTCCTCGGCCTTGCGCGCCGCCTCTTCCTCGGCCTTCTTGCGGGCCGCCTCCTCGGCGGCCTTGCGGGCCTCGGCCTGGGCCTTGACCTCGGCCTCGGAGAGCGGCAGCACCTGGTCCAGGCGGTGCCGTACGACCGTGGTGACGGCCTCCGGCTCCAGCCCCGCGTCGACGACCAGGTAGCGGGCCGGGTCGGCCGCGGCCAGCGTCAGGAAGCCGTTGCGCACCCGCTCGTGGAACTCGGCGGGCTCGGACTCCAGCCGGTCCGGCGCCTCGGTGAAGCGCTCGCGCGCCGTCTCGGGGGCGACGTCCAGCAGGACCGTGAGGTGCGGTACGAGGCCGTCGGTGGCCCAGCGGGAGATGCGGGCGATCTCGGTGGGGGCGAGGTTGCGGCCCGCGCCCTGGTACGCCACCGAGGAGTCGATGTACCGGTCGGTGATGACGACGGCGCCGCGCTCCAGGGCGGGCCGGATCACGCTGTCCACGTGCTCGGCGCGGTCCGCGGCGAACATCAGGGCCTCGGCGCGGTCCGACAGGCCCGACGTCGAGACGTCCAGGATGATCGAGCGCAGCCGCTTGCCGATGGCGGTGGCGCCCGGCTCGCGGGTCACCACGACCTCGTGGCCCTTGGCCCGCATCCAGTCCGCGAGCGCCTCGACCTGGGTGGACTTGCCGGCCCCGTCGCCGCCCTCCAGGGCGATGAAGAAGCCGGTCGCGGCCGGCGCCTCGGCCGGCTCGCCGCCGCGCAGCGCCTCGCGCAGGTCACGGCGGAGCGAGACGCCCTGCCGGTCGTCGGTCTTGCCCAGTACCCACGCGGCGACCGGCAGCAGCAGCGCGCCGACGAGCATCAGTGTGAAGGCCGCGCCGCCGTGCGCGAAGACGAACGAGCCGCTTCCGAGGTGGTGCGGGCCGATCGCGGCGGCCAGCAGCGGGGCGACGATCGCGGCGGGCGCGATCGCGAGCCGCACGACGGCGTGCAGGTGCTCGGTCGTACGGGAGCTGCGGAACTCCTCGGTCTCCTGGTCCAGGAGGGCGTGTCCGGTGTGGGCCGCGATGCCGGCGCTCACCCCGGTGAGCAGCGCGAGCAGCAGGACGGTGGTCGGGTCGGGCACCAGGCCCATGGCGAGCAGCGCGAGGCCGGTGACGGCCACGGAGAGGGCGAGCAGCCGGCGCCGGGAGAAGCCGGGCAGCACCTTGCGGGCGCTGCGGATGCCGAGGACCGGGCCGCCGGTCAGGGCCAGTACGAAGAGGGCGAAGCCGACCGGGCCTCCGCCGAGGTCGCGGCCGTGCAGCACGGACAGGGAGACGGCCGCGGCGATCGCCCCGGCGACCGCGGCGCAGGCCAGCACGAGCAGCGGGATCGCGCCCGTACGGCCCTTGTCGACGCCGGTGCCGGTCTTCGGGCGGCGCAGGCCCTCGAGGGGCGAGCGCGGGCGCGGGGTCCGCGTGCCGGGGAATTCGAGGAAGTACACGATCGAGACGGACGCGGCGAACAGGCCGGCCGCGACGTACGAGCCGAGCGCGGCCTGGTGGGTGTGGAACCACTCGATGCCGGCGCCCAGCGCGTTCCCGAGCAGCGTGACGACCAGGAGTCCGGCGGCGGCGATGGGGAGCGCCACGAAGCCCGTACGCAGCGAGAGGCGGCGCAGCGCCTCGTTGTTGTCCGGCAGCGGTCTCACGGCGTCGCCCTCGGCGGGCGGCGCGGGCAGCAGCGCGGGGGCCGCGCTCTCCCGGCACACCGTCCAGAAGCGCTCGGCGACACCGGCCACGAAGGCCGTGATCAGTACGTAGGCCAGCGCGTCGCCCCGTACCCAGTCGATCCACAGGGGCGCGACGATGAGCAGCAGGGCACGCAGGCCGTCCGCGGTGATCATCGTCCAGCGGCGGTCCAGCGGCCCCTCGGGGGCGGTCAGCGCGGAGAGCGGGCCGAGCAGCACGGCACCGAAGAGCAGCGTCGACAGCAGCCGGGCACCGAAGACGGCGGCGACCGCGAAGGCCGCGCTCCGGTATCCGCCGCCGAAGGCCGCGACGCCTCCGTTGGGGGTGAAGACCGCCGCTTGGAGCGCGAGCAGGACCAGTACCAGGACACCGAGGGCATCACCGATGCCACCGACGAACTGGGCGCTCCACAGCCGTTTGAGGGGAGGGAAGCGCAGCAGTGCTCGCACGGCGCGCTCGCGGGAATCCGCGGCGAGTGCGCCTGAGGTGGGGGTCACGTCCGTTGGCTGCTCGGTACGCGTCATTCCGCCAGCCTAGCGGGACCCGGTGACACACCGGGTCCCTCCCCGAACAGAAGATCGGCCTCCGGGCGGGGGGCGTACGGCGCGTGGCCGTCTGTCGCGACATCGTGGCTGGTCGCGCCCACGCGGCGGAGCCGCACATCGACGCTTCCCGCGCCCCTGGAGGCCGCGCCCTTGCGGGCGCGAGCCCCCCAGTCAGTCGTCGGACGCCGCCGACTTCGCCGCCGTCTTCTTCGCGGCAGCGGTCGTCTTCTTCGCCGTCGTCTTCTTGGCGGCCGTCTTCTTTGCCGCCGTCTTCTTTGCCGGGGCCTTCTTCGCCGTCGTCTTCTTGGCGGCGGTCTTCTTCTTGGCCGGGCCCTTGGCGCGCTTCTCCGCCAGCAGCTCGTAACCGCGCTCCGGCGTGATCGTTTCGACGTCGTCGTCGCGGCGCAGGGTCGCGTTCGTCTCGCCGTCCGTCACATACGGGCCGAAGCGGCCGTCCTTGACCACGACCGGCTTCTCGCTGACCGGGTCCGTGCCCAGCTCCTTCAGCGGCGGCTTGGCGGCCGCCCGGCCGCGCTGCTTGGGCTTGGAGTAGATCTCCAGCGCCTCTTCGAGCGTGATGGTGAAGAGCTGCTCCTCGCTCTCCAGGGAGCGCGAGTCCGTGCCCTTCTTCAGGTACGGGCCGTAGCGGCCGTTCTGCGCGGTGATGTCCACGCCCTCGGCGTCCTGGCCGACCACCCGCGGCAGCGACATCAGCTTGAGCGCGTCCTGCAGCGTGACGGTGTCCAGGGACATCGACTTGAAGAGCGAGGCCGTGCGCGGCTTGACCGCGTTCTTGCCGGTCTTCGGGGTGCCCTCGGGCAGGATCTCGGTGACGTACGGGCCGTACCGGCCGTCCTTGGCCACGATCTGGTGGCCGGTCTCCGGGTCCGTGCCCAGCTCGAAGTCGCCGCTGGGCTTGGCCAGCAGCTCCTCGGCGTACTGCACGGTCAGCTCGTCGGGCGCCAGGTCGTCCGGCACGTCGGCGCGCTGGTGGTTCTCGGAGTCCTTCTCGCCGCGCTCCACGTACGGGCCGTAGCGGCCCACGCGCAGCATGATGCCGTCGCCGACCGGGAAGGAGGAGATCTCCCGGGCGTCGATCGCGCCCAGGTCCGTGACCAGCTCCTTCAGGCCGCCGAGGTGGTCGCCGTCGCCGTTGCCCGCCTCGGAGGCGGCGCCCGTGGCGTCGCCCTCACCGAAGTAGAAGCGGCGCAGCCACGGCACGGACTGGGCCTCGCCGCGTGCGATGCGGTCGAGGTCGTCCTCCATCTTGGCGGTGAAGTCGTAGTCGACGAGCCGCCCGAAGTGCTTCTCCAGGAGGTTGACCACGGCGAAGGACAGGAAGGACGGCACCAGGGCCGTGCCCTTCTTGAAGACGTAGCCGCGGTCCAGGATCGTGCCGATGATCGACGCGTACGTCGACGGACGGCCGATCTCCCGCTCCTCCAGCTCCTTGACCAGCGTCGCTTCGGTGTAGCGGGCCGGCGGCTTGGTGGCGTGGCCGTCGGCGGTGATCTCCCGGGCGGTCAGCCCGTCGCCCTCGGCGACCTGCGGCAGCCGGCGCTCGCGGTCGTCCAGCTCCGCGTTCGGGTCGTCGGCGCCCTCGACGTACGCCTTCAGGAAGCCGTGGAAGGTGATGGTCTTGCCGGACGCGCTGAACTCGGCGTCGCGGCCGTCGCTCGCCGTGCCGCCGAGCTTGACGGTGACGCTGTTCCCGGTGGCGTCCTTCATCTGCGACGCGACGGTCCGCTTCCAGATCAGCTCGTACAGCCGGAACTGGTCGCCGGTCAGGCCGGTCTCGGCAGGGGTGCGGAAGCGGTCGCCGGAGGGGCGGATCGCCTCGTGCGCCTCCTGCGCGTTCTTGACCTTGCCGGCGTAGCTGCGCGGCTTCTCCGGGAGGTAGTCGGCGCCGTAGAGCTGCGTGACCTGTGCCCGGGCCGCCGCGATGGCGGTGTCGGAGAGCGTCGTGGAGTCCGTACGCATGTAGGTGATGAAGCCGTTCTCGTACAGCTTCTGGGCCACCTGCATGGTCGCCTTGGCGCCGAAGCCCAGCTTGCGGCTGGCCTCCTGCTGCATCGTCGTCGTACGGAAGGGCGCGTACGGGGAGCGGCGGTACGGCTTGGACTCGACCGAGCGGACGGAGAACCGGGTGTCCTCCAGCGCCGCGGCCAGCGCCCGTGCGTTCGCCTCGTCCAGGTGCAGGACCTGGTCGGACTTGAGCCGGCCGTCGGAGCCGAAGTCGCGGCCCTGGGCCACGCGGCGGCCGTCGACGGTGCTCAGGCGGGCCCCGAAGGTGCCCGGGTCGGTCGCGTCGCCCTCGCGGCCGGTGGCGAACGTGCCGGTCAGGTCCCAGTACTCGGCGGAGCGGAAGGCGATGCGCTCGCGCTCCCGCTCGACGACGAGACGGGTGGCCACCGACTGGACGCGGCCGGCCGACAGCCGCGGCATGACCTTCTTCCAGAGGACCGGCGAGACCTCGTAGCCGTAGAGGCGGTCGAGGATGCGGCGGGTCTCCTGGGCGTCGACCAGCTTCTTGTTCAGCTCCCGCGGGTTCGCCACGGCGTCCCGGATGGCGTCCTTGGTGATCTCGTGGAAGACCATGCGGTGGACGGGGACCTTGGGCTTGAGGATCTCCTGGAGGTGCCAGGCGATGGCCTCGCCCTCCCGGTCCTCATCGGTGGCGAGGAAGAGTTCGTCGGACTCGGCCAGCAGCTCCTTGAGCTTCTTGACCTGGTCCTTCTTGTCGCTGTTCACGACATAGATCGGCTGGAAATCGGCGTCGACGTTCACGCCGAGGCGGGCCCAGGGCTCGCCCTTGTACTTCGCCGGTACTTCGGCGGCGCCGTTCGGAAGGTCACGGATGTGCCCGACGCTCGCTTCGACGACGTAGCCAGGACCGAGGTAGCCCTTGATCGTCTTCGCCTTGGCAGGCGACTCGACGATGACGAGTCGGCGGCCGCCGCCTTGTGCGGTGTCGCTGGTCGGGGACAACTTCGCTCTTCTCTCCGGTCGGCGCTGGGGGGTACCTCGGAAGGGGATTCCCGAGGGCGACTCTGCGGTGACGCTGCGGAGTGTGACGGTACATCCCGCCCCCGTGTCAAACGGAAAAAGCCCACAACGCCACTCGAACGGTAACCCGAGTCCAGCCCTTCATGCCGCCCGGACCACGCGCCGGAGGCCCCGCCACTCGGCGTGATCATGCCCCGCGGGAGGGTGCGGGAAGGGGCCGCGAAAGGGCGGCCGACGGCGCTGCGCGCCACGGAAGGGGATACTCCGGATCCGGCTCCGGCAGACGGTCCGGACCTGCAACGGAAGACGTACGGAAGAAATTCCGTTTCGGTGTCCCGTCCGCATTTCTCCCGGGCTTTTCCGGGGGCATGCCCGGGTGCCGGGCGGCGCCGTGTAGGGGCCCGGGAGCGGGGCGCGGACGGCTGGCAGGATGGGTGGCGGGTCACACACAGACGTCTTCGGGGGGCACCGGCCATGACGAGCGAGCGCGACGTCCCCGCCGGTGCGGTAACAGCACCGGCGGCACCGCCCGTCCCGGGCGCGTCGGAGGCCGCCTCACCGGGCGCGTCGCAGGACGGGCGGCGGGTGCGGCGGGCGACGCTGCTGGGCGCCGCGGCGGTGACCGGTCTCACGGCGGCGGCCTGCGCCTATCTGTGGCGGACCGACCCGCACCAGCCGGGTCAGCTGCTGCCGCGCTGCCCCTTCAACGCCATGACCGGTCTGCTCTGTCCGGTGTGCGGCGGTACCCGCATGGTCTACGACCTGCTGCACGGCGATCTGCCCGCGGCCTTCCACGACAACGTGGCGCTGCTTCTCCTCGGAGTGCCGCTCGCCGCGTACGTGGGCGGGCGGCTGCTCTACGAAGGGCTGCGGGGCCGCCGCTACCGCCCCCGGCCGACGCCGCGCGCCCTGGCCGCGGTCCTGACGACCGCGGTCGTCTGGGGCGTCGTACGGAACGTGGCGGGCTGAGAGGCGCGCGGGCGCGGCCCGGTACGTACGCCCGGCCGGAGCCGGGCACCGGCGCTCAGGCGGTGAGACTCACGCGGTGGCCAGCAGCCAGCAGCCGGCCGCCAGGAACAGCGTGCCGAAGAGCGCGGTCATGGTCACCGCGAGCGGGCGGCTCACGCCGTGGGCGACCGGCGCACGGACGCTGACGCGCGCCACCAGCCACAGCAGCAGCCCGCCGCCGAAGAGTGCGAAGGCGGCACCGGAGAACACCGCGGGTCCACTTTCCATGCGGGCACCCTGGCACTCCCGCACGGCCCGCGGGCGAACAGCGGGTGAACGCGCGCGGCGACTCCCCCGTACGGGCTTCACATTCCCCGGTACGCACCGCCGACAGATACGGATGTGAGCCCGCCGTCCTCCGTCAGCCCTCCCCGGGTGCTGCGGCCGCCACCGGGCCGTCGACCGGCTCCAGGAAGCCCTGTTCGACCAGCATCCGGATCGCCTCCGGCGTGCGGTCCCGCAGCATCACGGGGTCCTCGCCGACCAGTTGGGCGATCGCGTCCAGGATGCGGCCGGCCGGCAGCGTGCCGTCGCAGACGCCGGCGAAGCCCGCGCCGACCGTGTCGACCTTCGTCGCCCGCCGCATACCGCGGTTCTGACGGAGCACCACATGCTCCGGGTCCTCCGCGCCCGGGAGCCCGACCTGCTCCTGCACGACCTCGGGTGCCAGCTTGAACCGCCCGGCCAGCAGCGCCGCGTCGTCCGTGGCCCGCAGATAGTCCTGGCGCTCGAAGTGGCGGAGCACCGCGGGGCCGAGCGGCTGCTCGACCGGATGCGGCCACTCCTCGATCGTGATCGAGGGGTCCTCGGCGCCGGACTTGCGCAGCGTGATCCACCCGAAGCCGATCGCCTTCGTCTTGCGCGCCTCGAACTCGTCCAGCCACGCCTCGTACCGCGCCGCGTACTCCTCCGGGCCCGCGCGGTGGTCGCCGGCGTCCCGCAGCCACAGCTCGGCGTACTGCGTGACGTCCTGCACCTCGCGCTGCACGATCCAGGCGTCGCAGCCGGCCGGCACCCACTCGCGCAGCCGGTCGCGCCAGTCCTCGCCCTCGACGTGCTGCCAGTTGGCCAGCAGCTGGCAGTACCCGCCGTCGTTCAGATGGCCCGCGGCCTGCTGCACCAGCGTGCGGCAGAGGTCGTCGCCGCCCATGCCGCCGTCCCGGTACGTCAGCCGCGCGCCCGGAGAGATCACGAAGGGGGGATTCGAGACGATCAGGTCGTACTTCTCCTCGCCGACCGGCTCGAACAGCGAGCCCTCCCGGAGGTCGGCGGGCTGCGCACCGGAGAGCGCGAGGGTGAGGGCAGCGATGCGCAGCGCCCTCGGGTTCAGGTCCGTGGCGGTGACCTGAGTGGCGTACTGCGCGGCGTGCAGCGCCTGGATGCCGGAGCCCGTACCGATGTCGAGCACGGAGTCGAAGGACGGGCCCGCGGCCGGGTCGCCGCCCTGGGGGCGCAGCGTGAGCCCGGCGAGGGTCGTGGACGCGCCGCCCACGCCGAGGACCAGCTCGGAGCGGTCCACGCCGGCCGGGCCGCGGCCGATGCCGCCCGCGCCGCCGACCGCGCAGCCCAGGTCGGAGACGATCCACCAGTCCTGGCCCTCGGGGCCGCCGTACGGCCGTACGTCCACGCTCGCGCGGACCTCGTCGCCGTCCCGGACGAGCCAGCCGTCGGCGAGGCAGTCGTCCAGGGGCAGCGCGGCGCCCGCGCGCGCTGCCGGCACCGGCTGCTGGAGCAGGAAGAGCCGCACCAGCGTCGCCTGCGGGTCCTCGCCTCTCGTGGCGCGCAGGGCCGGCACGGTCTCGCTGCGGGCCAGCGCGGCGTAGGCGGTGGCGCCGAGCAGCTCCAGCAGGCCATCGGCGGTGAAGCCGGCGGCCAGCAGTGCCTCCCGCAGCCGGGAGGTGCGGGCGGCGGACTCGGGGTCTCGGTCGTCTGCGACGGGGAGGTGCGTACTCACGCTCCCATTGTCAGGGCAACCAGTGACAGCGAACCACCGGCGCGACGGCTACGGCCCGGCCGGCCCTCTCCGGAGACGGATTCCCTCCGCTCTCCGGGGGCCGACCGGGCCGCGTGACCCGTATGCCGAGCGCTGAGAGTTCTTCCCGAGCGCACCGATGCTCTTCGTGAGCGCTACGAGCTCTTCTTGGGCGAAGCCGTGGTCTTCTGGGTCTGGCAGCCCTTCTGACCCGCCATCGCCTTGCCGACGTCGCCGGACTCCAGCTTCTTGAAGGCGGCCTCGCTCTTCTTGTTGAGCTTGTTGATGCCGTCCGACAGCGAGCGCAGCCCGTCGGCGAACTTCTGCTTGTCCTTGGTGTCCAGGCCGTCGACCTGCTTCTTCAGGTCCGCGTAGCCCGAGGAGAGCCCGTTCAGCTCCTTGACGGCGTTCTTCTGGTCCGCGCCGCCGCCGTCGACCGGCGGGGCGCCGGCCTTCTTCAGGGACTGCGCCAGCGAGCCGTACGCGTCCGAGATCTTCTGGAACGCCTGGGAGTCGGTCTGCTGGACCTTCTTGGAGTCGGTGCTGCCGTCGTCAGCGGTCTGCATCGAGGCGTTGGCGTCCTGGATCTGCTTGAACTGAGCCTGCGCCGGGTCGCAGAAACGCTTGGCCCAGTCATTGAGCTTCTTGTTGCTGTCGTCGCTGCAGCCGGTCAGCGCGAGCACCAGTGCCGCACCGCCGGACAGTGCAGCCGCAAGCTTCTTGTTCACCGGATTGGTCCCTTCCATGGCTCTCGGCCCCGGAACATACACGCCCAGAGTGCTTTGACCATGAGACGAGCATCCGGTACGACCCGCATTGAAGCCATTTGCACCAAGGGACGGTGACCGATACCTCTCGTATCCGGCACGCCGACAGGCGGGTGCCCGAGGCGCACAAAACACCTCGCGCACCCGCCCGTTGAGCGGTTGTGCCGTCGCCCCTTAGGAGGCGACCGCCGGGTCGACCGTCTGTGCGACCTTTCCGGAGTTGTCTTCGTCACCCACGGCGATGCCGCGGCGCTTGGAGATGTAGACCGCGCCCACGATGATGAACAGCGCGATGACCGCGACCGCGATCCGTACGCCCGCGTTCGCGTCGTTGCCGTAGCTGAACTTCACCACGGCCGGCGCGATCAGCAGCGCCACGAGGTTCATCACCTTCAGCAGCGGGTTGATCGCCGGGCCCGCGGTGTCCTTGAACGGGTCGCCCACGGTGTCACCGATGACGGTCGCCGCGTGCGCCTCGCTGCCCTTGCCGCCGTGATGGCCGTCCTCGACCAGCTTCTTGGCGTTGTCCCAGGCGCCGCCGGAGTTCGCGAGGAACACCGCCATCAGGGTGCCGGTACCGATCGCGCCCGCCAGGAACGAGCCGAGCGCCCCGACGCCGAGCGAGAAGCCGACCGCGATGGGGGTGAGCACCGCCAGCAGGCCGGGAGTCGCCAGCTCGCGGAGCGCGTCCTTGGTGCAGATGTCGACGACCCGCCCGTACTCGGGCTTCTCGGTGTAGTCCATGATCCCGGGCTTCTCCCGGAACTGCCGGCGCACCTCGAAGACCACCGAACCGGCGGACCGGGACACCGCGTTGATCGCCAGCCCCGAGAAGAGGAAGACGACCGCGGCACCGATGATCAGCCCGACCAGGTTGTTGGGCTGCGAGATGTCCAGGCTCAGGCCCATGCCCTGGGCGGCGTCGCCCACCTCGCCCACGGCCTTGGCGATCGCGTCCCGGTACGACCCGAACAGTGCCGACGCCGCGAGCACCGCCGTGGCGATCGCGATGCCCTTGGTGATGGCCTTGGTGGTGTTGCCGACCGCGTCCAGGTCGGTGAGCACCTGCGCGCCGTCGCCCTGTACGTCACCGGACATCTCGGCGATGCCCTGCGCGTTGTCGGAGACCGGCCCGAAGGTGTCCATGGCGACGATGACGCCGACCGTGGTCAGCAGGCCCGTACCGGCCAGCGCGACCGCGAACAGCGCCAGCATGATGGACGTACCGCCCAGCAGGAACGCGCCGTACACGGCGAGGCCGATCAGCACCGCCGAGTAGACCGCGGACTCCAGGCCGATGGAGATACCCGAGAGCACGACGGTCGCGGGACCGGTCAGCGAGGTCTTGCCGATGTCCCGTACGGGGCGCCGGCTGGTCTCGGTGAAGTAGCCGGTCAGCTGCTGGATGAGCGCGGCGAGCACGATGCCGATGGCGACCGCGACCAGGGCCAGCACGCGCGGGTCGCCCGCCCGGCCGGTGATCGCGTCGTCGGAGACGCCCGCGAGGCCCGCGTAGCTGGACGGCAGGTACGTGAAGGCCGCGACGGCCACCAGTACCAGCGAGATCGCGGCGGAGATGAAGAAGCCGCGGTTGATGGCGGTCATGCCGCTGCGGTCGGAGCGCCGGGGCGCGACGACGAAGATGCCGATCATCGCCGTGACGACGCCGATGGCCGGGACGAGCAGCGGGAAGGCGAGGCCGGCGTCGCCGAAGGCGGCCATGCCGAGGATCAGCGCGGCGACCAGGGTGACCGCGTACGACTCGAACAGGTCGGCGGCCATACCGGCGCAGTCGCCGACGTTGTCGCCCACGTTGTCCGCGATGGTCGCGGCGTTGCGCGGGTCGTCCTCGGGGATGCCCTGCTCGACCTTGCCGACCAGGTCGGCGCCGACGTCGGCGGCCTTGGTGAAGATGCCGCCGCCGACTCGCATGAACATGGCGATCAGCGCGGCGCCCAGGCCGAATCCTTCCAGCACCTTCGGGGCGTCCACCGCGTACACGAGGACGACGCAGGAGGCGCCCAGCAGGCCGAGGCCCACCGTGAACATGCCGACGACCCCGCCCGTACGGAACGCGATCTTCATTGCCTTGTGCGAAACGGCCGTGAGATCACGGGGCGCCGTATCGCCTTCGGCCGGCGTGGCTTCGCGGGCGGCCGCGGCGACGCGCACATTGCTGCGCACCGCGAGCCACATGCCGATATAGCCGGTGGCCGCGGAGAATCCCGCGCCGATCAAGAAGAAGGCGCTGCGCCCGATGCGCTGCGTCCAGTTGTCCGCGGGCAGCAGCATGAGCAGGAAGAACACCACGACGGCGAATACGCCGAGGGTGCGCAACTGCCGTGCGAGATAGGCATTGGCGCCTTCCTGCACGGCAGCGGCGATCTTCTTCATACTGTCGGTGCCCTCGCCGGCCGCGAGCACTTGCCGCACCAGTACGGCCGCGACGGCGAGCGCCGCCAGTGCCACGAGGGCGATCACCAGCACCATGCCGCGGTTGCCGCTCGTCAGCGATGGCTCGGCCAGGTATGTGGGGGTGTCGAGCATCTGAGGGGTGTAAGGCCCCGCCATTCGTCCTCCTTGACGTTTGGCACATGGGCGCGCGAATGCACGCTCAGGCGTCCTGAGCAAAGATGTGGACGGATTGTAGGGAGCCGCACTAGATCAAAACAGTACGCGTCAAAGGGAATTCGCCTGCAGCCGCGAAGATCAATAGGTGATCGCTTGGAGAATTCGCCCGAAAGACGGAATGCAGCAAATTCGCTGACCGCAGCCGGATGATCTCGCTGTCCTATTGAACGCCGCTGCTCAGAGCGGCGCGCGAGATCCTTTACGCGCAGGCCGTACGGGGCGCGCCGCGGAGTCACGGCCTCCGCTCCGGCGCCCGGCGCCGACGGGGCGGCACGCGTGTGCGGACGCGTACGAACGTGTAGGCGCAGGCGTAGGCCCGCCGGTACAGCTGCGCGCGGCGCTGCCACGCACGCGGACGGCATGGACCGGCGTACGGCATCGGGAGGAGCGGGGCGGGGCGGTGGGCGCAGGGGCCGGTTCCGGCGGCTGCTGAGGGCTGCTGGCAGCGCGACGTGGGATCGAGGGCGTCCCGGGGGTGGTCCCGGCGGGGTGCGGTCGTCAGAAGGCGCTGTGAGGCGCGCTGCGGCGGCGCGCGAGAGCGCTGGGTTGGCCCGGAATCGTCGGGCTGTGGCGGGTTCTGCCGGGACGAGGCCGTCCGGGCTTACTGAGACCGCCCCACTTACTGGGGCATCCCGCTGACTTGCTTACGGCAGGACCGGGTCCGGGACCGTCGGCCAGCTCATGCGGATGACGCCACCGGTCTCGCTGGAGGACACCTCGACGTCGTCGACCAGGCCGCTGATCACCGCGAGACCCATCTCGTCCTCGGCCTCGTCGCCGGTCACGGCTTCCGCGCCGTCCGGCTCGCCGGCGCCCTCGGCGCCCGACACGGATCCGGCAGGCGTGCCCGGCACCTCGTCACCGACCTCGATGGAGAACTTCTTCTCGTCCTCGATCAGCACGACCGTGATGGGCGCGGCGATGTCGTGACTGCGGTGCAGGCCCACCGCGCGGCTGCACGCCTCACCGACGGCGAGACGGACCTCGTCGAGCACCGCCTCGTCCACCCCGGCCCGTCGCGCCACGGCGGCCGCGACCAGACGCGCGGTCCGTACGTGCTCGGGCAGGGCACTGAAACGAAGTTCGACGGTGGCCATTGCCATCCCCCTCGATATGCGGGCGTGCTACGCAGGGGGCCGGACGCGTCGTCCGGTACCCCCCACTGCTTCCTGCCCCCGTGCACGCGGCACGGGGCACCGGACAGCCGTCAGTCGGTTGCCGCGACGGCCTCGTCGACCGAGGTGTGAATCGGGAACACCTTTGTCAGTCCAGTGATACGGAAGATCTTAAGAATGCGCTCCTGGTTACAGACCAGGCGCAGCGAGCCCTCGTGGGCACGCACCCGCTTCAGGCCACCCACCAGCACGCCGAGCCCGGTGGAGTCGAGGAAGTCGACGCGCTCCATGTCCACCACGAGGTGGTAGCTGCCGTCGTTCACGAGCTCGACCAGCTGCTCCCGCAGCTTGGGCGCGGTGTATACATCAATCTCGCCACCGACGTCGACGACCGTACGGTCGCCAACGGTACGGGTCGACAGGGACAGGTCCACGGATCCTCCAGCACCTTGCTATCGAGCGGTCGCCCCCCATGGATCGGCAGCCGCGATGGCATTCAATCACTTACCAGCAGGCGCGCACGACGCCTTAAGAGCATTGTCCGTCACTCCGGTGACACACTCGGTGCCGATGGCCTCCAATCAACCGCCGCCGGATGCGGGTGCGCGACCCTCCCCGGGCATGGTCCTCGACCGTCTCGCCAGGGGAGAGATCCGCGCTACGCGCATCACCCATACGGAGCACTTGCCCCCGCGGATCGGCAGCCATGCCGACTGGCCCGCATCTATCCGTACGGAAGTGATCGACGCCATCCGTACCGCCGGCATCGAGCGCCCCTGGAAGCACCAAGCCCGCACGGCGGAGCACGCGTTGCGCGGCGAGTCCGTCATCGTGGCCACCGGCACCGCCTCCGGAAAATCGCTGGCGTATCAGGCTCCCGTACTGTCGGGACTGCTGGACGGCTCGGAGGCGCCGAACGGCCGGGGCACCACCGCCCTGTACCTCGCCCCGACCAAGGCGCTCGCCGCCGACCAGCGGCGCGCCGTGCGCGATCTGGCGGCGCCGCTGGGCACCGCGGTGCGGCCGGCCGTGTACGACGGCGACACGCCGGTCGAAGAACGCGAATGGGTGCGTCAATACGGCAATTACGTCCTCACCAACCCCGACATGCTGCACCGCGGCATCCTCCCGGCCCATGCCCGCTGGTCCTCCTTCCTGCGCGCGCTGCGCTACGTGGTCATCGACGAGTGCCACACCTACCGCGGCGTCTTCGGGTCCCACGTCGCGCAGGTGATACGCCGGCTGCGCCGGGTCTGCGCGCGCTACGGCTCGGAACCGGTCTTCCTGCTGGCCTCCGCCACCTCCGCCGAACCGGCCGACTCCGCCGCCCGGCTCATCGGCCGGCCTGTCGTGCAGATCACCGAGGACACCTCCCCGCGCGGCGAGGTCGTCTTCGCCCTGTGGGAGCCGCCGCTGACGGAGCTGCACGGCGAGCAGGGCGCTCCCGTACGCCGCACCGCCACCGCCGAGACCGCCGACCTGCTCACCGACCTCGCCGTACAGGGCGTCCGCAGCGTCGCCTTCGTCCGCTCCCGGCGCGGCGCCGAGCTGATCGCCCTGATCGCGCAGGAGCGCCTCGCGGAGGTCGACGGATCGCTGCCCGGGCGCGTCGCCGCGTACAGGGGCGGCTATCTCCCCGAGGAGCGCCGCGCCCTGGAGCGCGCCCTGCACACCGGCGACCTCCTCGGGCTCGCCGCCACCACGGCACTCGAACTGGGCATCGACGTCTCCGGCCTGGACGCGGTCCTCATCGCGGGCTATCCGGGCACCCGCGCGTCCTTGTGGCAGCAGGCGGGCCGCGCGGGCCGGGCGGGGCAGGGCGCGCTCGCCGTGCTCGTCGCCCGCGACGACCCCCTGGACACCTACCTCGTCCACCATCCCGAAGCCCTTTTCTCCCAGCCGGTCGAGTCGACCGTCCTTGACCCCGACAATCCGTACGTCCTCTGGCCCCACCTGTGCGCCGCGGCCGCGGAGATCCCGCTCGGGGAGGAGGACTTGGCCCTCTTCGGCCCGGAGGCCCCCGATGTGCTCGCGGGCCTCGAACGCCGCCGACTGCTGCGCCGCCGCGGGAAGTCCTGGTACTGGACCCGCCGCGAACGCGCCGCCGACCTCACCGACATCCGCGGCCAGGGCGGCTCCCCCGTCCAGGTCGTGGAGGCCGCCACCGGCCGGCTGCTGGGCACGGTGGACGAGGCCGCCGCGCACTCCACCGTCCACGAGGGCGCGGTCCACCTGCACCAGGGCCGTACGTACGTCGTGCAGCACCTGGACCTGGAGGACAGCGTCGCCCTGGTCGAGGAGTCCACACCGCCCTGGTCCACGACCGCCCGCGACACCACCGCCATCTCCATCCTGGAGACCGACACCGAGGTGCCGTGGGGCGACGCGCGCCTGTGCTTCGGCTCCGTGGAGGTCACCAACCAGGTCGTCTCCTATCTGCGCCGCAAACTGATCACGGGTGAGGTACTCGGTGAGACCAAACTCGACCTGCCGCCGCGTACGCTGCGCACCCGCGCCGTGTGGTGGACGATGACCGAGGACCAGCTCGACGCGGCCCGGGTCAATCCGGAGCAGCTGGGCGGCGCCCTGCACGCCGCCGAACACGCCTCCATCGGCATCCTTCCGCTCTTCGCCACCTGCGACCGCTGGGACATCGGCGGCGTCTCGGTCCCGCTGCACCCCGACACGCTGCTGCCCACGGTCTTCGTCTACGACGGCCACCCCGGCGGCGCGGGCTTCGCCGAACGCGCCTTCCACACCGCGGCCGAGTGGCTCACCGCCACCCGTCAGGCCATCGCCTCCTGCGAGTGCGACGCCGGCTGCCCCTCCTGTATCCAGTCCCCCAAATGCGGCAACGGCAACGAACCCCTCCACAAACGAGGCGCCGTCCGCCTGCTGACGGAACTGCTGCGGGGGGCGGCGAAGGCGGCGGCCGGGACGGCGGGGGACGGCACCGGGACGGCCGCTGGGGCCGGGGCGGCCGGTGGGGCCGGTGGGGCCGCCGCTGGGGGCGGGGCTGCCGGGACTGCCGAGGCCGGGGCCGGGGCCGGTGAAGCCGGCGGTGGGGCCGGGGCCTGGGCGGCCGAGGCCGGGGGCGGGGCAGGCGCAGCCGGGGGTGGGCCTGCCGGGGACGGGCCTGCCGACGCGGGGGCTGAGGCCGGTGGGGACGGCGGCGGCTGATTTCGGGGCGGGGGCACGCCGGTCGGGTTCAAGGGCGCGTCCGCCGGGCCCGCGCGGGACCGGATGCGCGGGGTGAACGGTCCCGCGCGGGCTTCGGCCGACACGTCCGCGACGGCCGCCCGTACCGCACACCGCACCAGCCGGACACCCTGCGCAGCCGCGACCCGACGGGCCGCGCCGCACGCCTCCTCCTCTCCGTACACGCTCCGC
Organism: Streptomyces sp. NPDC053542; assembly: GCF_044544685.1. Taxonomy (NCBI): domain Bacteria; kingdom Bacillati; phylum Actinomycetota; class Actinomycetes; order Kitasatosporales; family Streptomycetaceae; genus Streptomyces; species Streptomyces sp. NPDC053542. The sequence goes on along the minus strand of NZ_JBITXL010000005.1, from coordinate 512,268 downwards.
GCCGAGGCGGCGAGAGCCGCCAGGTCCGCTGCCGCCCCCGCCCTGTGACGGGCCATCACGGCCTGCCCCAGCGCGATCACCACGGCGAACACCGCGCACAGCGCCATGCTGCTCACAGCCACCCAGACCGTCGCGGAGCCCCTGTCTCCCCGCCGTCTCCGCAGCTCGTCCCCGCGCCGTCCCGGCGGCCCACCGCTCGTCCCGCGCCGCGGCTCACCGCCCCACCGTCTCCTCGTCAAGAGCGACCGCCTCCCCTCTGAGCGTCATGGCCAGCGGCCCCAGCGCCGGAGCCGCCGCCTCGACCCGTACACGCACCAGGTCACCCTCCCGCCGCAGCGCCACCCGCGCCCCGCGCGGGGCGGCCGCCCGGGCCGTCGCCAGCGTGGCGCCCTCGGGTTCCGAACGCGCCGCGGCCCTGGCTCCCGCACGGGCCGCGTCCACGCACTGGATCTGCGCGCACACCGCCATCAGCCCCCACAGGAGCAGCGCCACGAACATCACCAGCGTCGGCATCACCACGGCTGCCTCGGCCGTCACCATCCCCCGGTCGGCCGTCGCCTTCAGAGACGCGGCTGTCGGCTTCAGGGCCACGGCTATCGGCTTCGGCGCCACGGCTGTCGGCTTGGGCGACACCATGGTCGGCCTGGCGGCCCCGACGGCCGGGTCAGACCTGGACATGGAGCGCCTTGCTGATCACCGAGCTCAAAGCCGAGCTCACCGCCCCGCTCGTCACGACCTTGAAGAGCACCGCGGCGAACGCACAGGCCGCCAGCGTCCCCATGGCGTACTCGGCCGTCGCCATCCCGCGGTCCAGCTTCTGCCGCAGCGCGGCACGCCGGCGTCGCCCCCACTCGCCGCTCCGGAGATGTGCCGCCCGGCGCCTCGTCGCCGACCGCCCCGTCACCTTCCTGTGGTCGAGACACGAGGCGGCCCAAGCGGCCCACGCCGCGGGCCCACCGGCCACCGTCACCCGTTCCCGACCGCCCCCGGCGGCCGTTGCTGTCCCGGCCCTTGCCTCTCGCACAACGCTGGCGGCCGCGGCGGCCCACGCGGGTACGGCAGTCTGTCGGGACGGCTTACGTGCTGCGGTTGTCATGAGATCCCCCTGTTGGACTGGCAGTTACTCAGTTCGTTGGTGCTGTTTGTTGTGCTGTTTGTTGGTGCTGTTCGTTCGGCTTATTTGCTTCGTCCGGCTTGTTTGCTTCGTGCGGCTTGTTTGGTTCGTTGGCCGTTAGTCGCTGGCGCGTTGGGTCGTCAGACGCGGGGCAGCAAGCCCTGGGCCAACCCGACGAGTACCGGGGCCACCCCGATCGTCAGGAAGGCCGGCAGGAAGCACACCGCCAGCGGCAGGGTCACGAGCACACCCGCCTTGCGTGCCGCTTCCGTTGCCGCGCGGCCCCATTCGGAACGGAGGTCCGCCGCGATCCGCGAGACCGACTCGACGGCCGGCGCACCGGATATCCCGGTGCGCGCCAGGCAGCGCCCCAGCTCCCGTGCTCCCGGAAGCTCCGCGAACCGCCCCCAGCTCGCGGCCGCTTCGCCCCCGAGGCGCAGCTCCGCCGCGGTATGGCGCAGCCGTTCGCCGACCGGTCCGCGGAGTGACTCGCCCACCGCGGCCGCCGCTTCGCCGGGGCTCGCCCCCGCCGCGAGACAGCCGGCCAGCAGATCGGCGGCGGTGGCCAGTTGCTCCCGTACGGCGACCTCCTCCGCGCGGGCGGCTGAGCGGGCCCGGGCCCGGCGCCGATGGCCTCGCGTGGCGTACGCGCCCACAGCTCCCAGTACGGCTCCGAAGACCCCGCCGACCAGGGCGAGACCGGCACCCGCCGCGGCGGCCACCACGGCCCACTCCCGAACGGTGTCGTTCCCCCGCTCCGGGCGGACGCGCCCGGCCGAGCCGGCGCCCGGCCCACGGCGGGCCGCACCGAGCCCTGTCGAAGTACGGGCCGCCGTCCCAAGAGCTGAGAAAATGCGGATCGCGCGGCGTCGTACGGCGGCCGTGAGAGCGATCCGGTGGATGACCAGTGCCGTACAGACCAAGGTAGCCGTCGTCGCGAAAACAATCCCCAGCCTGTGGATAACTTCAGCGGTCACCGCTCCGCCCGCCCCTCCGCCGTGCGGACGATGCGGCCCGTCCAGAGCACCCCGGCCCACTCCAGCAGCCCGCCGACCGCCAGGCAGGCCCAGCCGACCGGCGTGTGCAGGAGCACGTGGAGCGGGTCCGCTCCCAGCGCGCTGCCCATCAGCAGTCCGAAGGCCGGAAGGAGGGCAAGCGTCAAGGCCGTCGTGCGGGCGCCCGCCAACTGGGCTTGTAAATCCGCCTGTTGATGCCGCCGCGCCCGGAGCCCCGCCGTGACGCGCTCGATGCCCGCGGCGAGGCCGACGCCGCCCTGCACGGCGACCTGCCAGCACGCGGCCGCGCCCGTCAGCCCCTCCGCGCCCGGCAGCCGCGCCGCCTCGCGCAGCGCACCCGGCACGTCTCCGCCGAACCGCGCCGCCGCCAGCACCGCGTCCCCCGCACTGCCCCATCCGGCCGGCCCCGCCCGGCCTTCCGCGCCGGCCAGCACCAGGGCCTGCCCCGGTTGGCAGCCCGCACGCAGCTCGGCGGCGACCGCCGCGCAGAACTCGATCACGTCGTCGCGGCGACGGTCGCGCTCCCGTTGTGCGGCGCGCCCGGTCAGCCGGCGGTGCGCGACCGGCACGGCCAGCGCCCCGAGAACCACCGGCAGCAACGACTGGCCCAGGAGACCCAGAACGGCCCCAAGAGGCAGACACCACAGGGCTTGCCCCAGCTGTGCAGACCGAGCGGCCGCCCACGTCCGGCACCTGACGGCCGCTCGCTCGCCGTACGCCCAGCGCCGCCCGGTACGTGGCCACTGCCCGGTACCCCGCCGCCGTACGGCATGTCCAGGGCCGGTGTCTTCGCCACCTGCCAGCAGCAGCCGCGCGCGCCGCAAGGAGTTGCCCCGGCCGGCGGTCGTCCACAGGCCGGCGCCCGCGCACAGCAACGCCGCGCACACCGGCGTCATCGCGTCCGCCGCCACCTCCCCGCTCATGGCATGCCCCCGTTCACGTCGTCTCCCCCGTTCATGGCGCTTCCCCGGTCGCAGAGGGCGGCCAGGCGGGCCCAGCCCTCGGCCCGTCGGAAGCCGGCCGGATGCCAGACCGCGGCCGGTGTCGTGGTGACCAGGCCCGAGGGGGCGCGGTCGAGCACGTGGATCTCTGCGATGCGCCGGTGGCCCGTGCGCTCGCGTACGAGGTGCAGTACGACCGAGAGCGCGGCGGCCAACTGGCTGTGCAGGGCCGCGCGGTCCAGCCCGGCGGTCGAGCCGAGCGCTTCCAGACGGGCCGGGACGTCGGCGGCGGCATTCGCGTGCACAGTGCCGCAGCCACCTTCGTGGCCCGTATTGAGCGCGGCCAGCAGGTCCGTCACCTCCGGGCCGCGCACCTCGCCCACCACCAGCCGGTCCGGACGCATCCGCAGCGCCTGGCGCACCAGGTCCCGCAGCGTGACCAGGCCGACGCCCTCCTGGTTCGCCGGGCGGGTCTCCAGCCGTACGACGTGCGGGTGGTCGGGCCGCAGCTCCGCGGAGTCCTCGGCCAGGACGATCCGCTCGTCCCGCCCCACCAGGCCCAGCAGGGCGCTCAGCAACGTGGTCTTGCCGCTGCCCGTGCCGCCGCTGACCAGGAAGGACAGCCGGGCGGCCAGGACCGACCGCAGAAGCCGGTCACCGCCCGGCGGCACCGTGCCCGCCGCGACGAGCTCTTCCAGCGTGAACGCCTTCGGGCGCAGCACCCGCAGCGAGAGACAGGTCGAGCCGACCGCCACGGGTGGCAGCACGGCGTGCAGGCGGGTCCCGTCGGGCAGCCGCGCGTCCACCCAGGGGTGCGCGTCGTCCAGTCGCCGCCCGGCCACCGCCGCCAGGCGCTGGGCGAGTCTGCGGACGGCCGCGGCATCGGGGAAGCGCACATCCGTGCGCCGCAGTCCGCCGCCGCGGTCGACCCAGACCTCGTCGGGCGCGGTGACCAGCACGTCCGTCACCTCGGGTGCGGCGAGCAGCGGCTCCAGGGGGCCGCTGCCGGTCATTTCGGAGCGCAGCGCGGCCACCACGCCCAGCACCTCGGCATCGCCGAGCAGCCGTCCTTCCTCGCGCAGCGCCACGGCCACCCGGGCGGGCGTCGGCTCGGCACCGGCCCGGGCGATTCGCAGGCGTACGGCCTCCAGGAGCCCGTCCCCCGCGCCACCGCGTGGCCCCGTCCCCAGGCCGTGCGTGCCCACCGGGGGCTCGGCCCCGGACGGATCCGCCACTCCGGCCGGATTCGCCGCGCCGGACACACCCCTCGCTCCCGGAAGGCCGCGTGCCCCGGTGAGACCGCGCATTCCCATGAGGCCGCGCGCTTCGAGGGGATCGCGCGTCCCGGTGAGGGCCGCCGGCCGGGCCGGCCTCCCCCGCCCGGCACCGGCGTCCCACCGGTCCTCCTTCCGCACACCACCGAAACCGTTCATGAGACGGCCTCCCCGCCGTCCTCCGAGCGGGACTGCGCAGCGCCCACCGGGGCGCCACGGAGTGAGAACCCCGCGCCGGGAGCAGCGGACGTATCGGCGGCGCCGTTCGCTCCGGCCAGCACCCGCCCCCAGAACTCCGTACAGAACCGGGCCAGTGGCTCCCTCGCGTGCGCGCCCGGCGGGGCGCCGCGGGCGAGGGAGTCCGCGAGGTGGGGGTCCCACGGCACGGTGCCGACCAGGGGCAGGGAGAGCAGCCGGGCCGGCTCGGCCACCGGCAGGCCCGGGCCCGGCATCTCGCCCACCACCACGCGCAGGTCGCGCAGGACCGCCCGGGCGGGGGCCGCGACGCGCCGGGCCGCCACCGTCGCGCGCAGTTCGGCGGGGACCAGCAGCAGTCCGACGTCGATCTGGGACAGCGCTTCGGACACGGCTTCGTCGAGATGGCGCGGCAGGTCGACCACGACGACACCGCCACGTCTACGGGCCGCCGACATCACCGCGCGCATGGCCGGCGGCGGGATCGTGACCGAGTCCCCGCGGTCCCAGCTCAGGACGCGCAGCGAGTGGAGCCGCGGCAGGGACTCGGCCAGGGCGCCGCCGCCGACCCGGCCGCGGGACTCGGCGAAGGCGGGCCAGCGCAGCCCCTTCTCCCGCTCGCCGCCGAGCAGGACGTCGAGGCCGCCGCCCAGCGGGTCGGCGTCGATCAGTATCGTCCGGTGTCCCTCTCGCGCGGCGGTCACCGCCAGGGCGCAGGCGAGGGTGCTCGCGCCGGAGCCGCCCCGGCCTCCGAGCACGCCCACCGTGAGCGCCGGCCGCCGGTCACCCTCCACCGCGTCCGCGATCCGGTCGACCAGCCAGCTCTCGCCGTCCGGCAGCCCGAGGACGCGCTCGGCGCCGATCTCGACGGCCTGCGTCAATACCCGGGCGTCCTGCGCGTCCCGTCCGATGAGGACCACGCCCACCCGGCGCCCGGCGCCCCGCAGCCGGTGGACGCAGTCCTCCCCGACGATCACCAAGGGGGCCGAATCCCAGCCCGCGGCCCGGGCGCTGCCTCCGTGCGCCACGGCCGGCAGCGTGCCCGCCGCCGCGCAGAGTCTGAGGAGATCGTCGAGGAGGTTTTCGTCCTCCGTGACGATCAACGGTCCGGGCTCTTGCGGGCCCCGGTCCATACGATCCAAATCGTTGCTTCCGGCCACGTTCCGTCCCCCTGTCGCTACACAACTCGTACATCCGCGAACTTCGCGGACTTTCACGGTGCAGCGATCCGGAAAATCTCGGGGATCTTGGTCGAAAACTGTGGACAACTACTGAGGCTGTGAATATCCCGGTCACCTATACCAGCGACTATGGAAAACTTCCTGAGAGCAGTCTCCCGATTACGGTAAGTTACGAACCGTGGGCGCAGCGGCACGCGGCGGCCGAGCGCCGAGGGAAGATCAGGAAGCAGGCCCCATGGTCCGAAAACGGGTCCGGACATGCGACGACCCCCGCCGGGGGGGAGAGCGGGGGTCGTCTCCACGGCCGACTCGGGGGGGGAGGAGCCGGGCCGGGTTAGCACGGTCGCGAACGATCCGTGACTTCCATGGTGTACCCGAGAGCCTTCTCAGGCAAACCCACGCGCCACACCTTACGCCGAATGGTGCCCCCCTATGCTCGCCTTGTGGAAAACCGAAGCTCGCTTCCTTCAGCACCGCACTCAGCGCCTCGGGCGGCCGCGTTCTTCGACCTGGACAAGACAGTCATTGCTAAGTCGAGCACGCTGACCTTCAGCAAGTCGTTCTACCGAGGTGGCCTGATCAATCGACGGGCCGCACTGCGCACCGCGTACACCCAGTTCGTCTTCCTGGCGGGCGGCGCGGACCACGACCAGATGGAGCGGATGCGGGAGTACCTCTCCGCGCTCGTCCGCGGGTGGGACGTGGCGCAGGTACGGGAGATCGTCGCCGAGACCCTCCACGACCTGATCGACCCGCTCATCTACGACGAGGCGGCGTCCCTCATCGAGGAGCATCACACCGCGGGCCGCGACGTCGTCATCGTCTCCACCTCGGGAGCCGAGGTGGTCGAGCCGATCGGTGAGCTGCTCGGCGCCGACCGGGTGGTGGCCACGCGCATGGTCGTCGGCGAGGACGGGCGCTTCACGGGAGAGATCGAGTACTACGCCTACGGCCCCACCAAGGCCGAGGCGATCCGGGAGCTCGCCGCTTCCGAGGGGTACGACCTCGCGCGCTGCTACGCGTACAGCGACTCGGCGACCGATGTCCCGATGCTGGAGACCGTCGGCCATCCGCACGCGGTCAACCCCGACCGGGCGCTGCGCCGGGAGGCCGCGGCCCGCGGCTGGCCGACGCTGACCTTCAACCGGCCGGTGCGCCTGAAGCAGCGGATCCCCTCGCTCGCCATGCCGCCACGGCCGGCGCTGGTCGCCGTCGCGGTGGGCGCGGCCGCCGCGACCGCGGGTCTGGTCTGGTACGCCAGCCGGCGGCGCGGCACGCCGGCGCGCGCCCTCTCCGCCTGAGACGAGTCCCCCACGCGCACCCCTCAACCGGAGCCAGGCCCCTGCAGGCGCCCGAATCACCCCCGTTTGAAGGCAAAAGTAAAGATGTGCGGCGAGGGGTTCCGCTTACCGGACGGCAGGAGTACAAAGGAATTAACGGCCCGCGAGACCAAGGATTCTCCGAGAGGAGCACCTTTCAACGCAGTTAGGCCCCACGGACCGAGCACGAACGTCGGGCACCCACGCGACGCCGACCCGTCGATTACGGGCCAGCCGCACAGGTAAGGACAAAGACTCCGACCTGTCGGCAACCATCGTGCACGCATTGGTAACCCGGCGAGAGTGCAACGCGGCGGTACCGAGCAGGACCAGGTACCGCCGCAACCCTTGCCCGGGCCCCTGAGGGCCCCTGGGCCGCCCGAAGGCCCGTATTACGCAGCGCCCCGCTGGAGCGCCTCGCAGACCGCCGTGCTCTCGCGTGCGCCCAGCTCGACCGCGCGCCCGCAGTGGGCGATCCAGGCCGCCATACCCTCCGGGGTGCCGGACACGTAGTTCTCCAGGGCCGCGACGTACGCCGCCCGGCCCAGCTCCGCGTGGCCGACCTCCGACGGGGAGATCGACTTCGGGTCGAGGCCGCTGCCGACCAGGACGATACGTTCCGCCGTGCGCGCCACCAGGCCGTTGCAGGACCCGAAGGGCCGCAGCGCGAGCAGTTCGCCGTGCACCACCGCGGCCGTGACCAGCGCCGGCGCCTTGGTGCCGGAGAGCAGCAGACGGGCCAGCCCGTCCAGCCGGCCGGCCACCTCCTCGGCGTCCGGGAGCGGCAGCTCGATCAGCGGCTCGTCCACCGGCTCGCCCGCCAGCCGGGGCCGCCCCACGCTCTCATCGGGCACATCGCCGCCCGCCGCAACCAGGTGCAGCCGGGCCAGCACCCGGAGCGGCGACTGCCGCCACACACTGAGGAGCTGACCCGCCTCGGCCGACAGCCGCAGGGCCGCGCCCACGGTGCGCGCCTCGCCGTCGCCACTGAAGTCCGTGCGCCTGCGCACCTCCTCCAGCGCCCAGTCGGCGCCGGACAGCGCTGCCGAGCCGCGCGCGCTGCGCAGGGCCGCCTCCGCGGTGACCTCGTTGCTGCGGCGCCGCATGATCCGGTGCCCGTAGACCCGGTCGATGCTCTTGCGTACGGAGTCCACGCTGTCGGCGACTCCGGGGAGCGAGGCGAGGGTCGCGAGCGGGTCGGCTGTCGTACTCATGGGGACGACCCTACGCACCACAAGGGCCCGCCCCTCGTTGGAGTGGTCTTCTTCACGTAAACCCCTCACGTTCGGCAATTTCACAATTACGCTTCGTGAACATGAAGATCGCTTTCGTGGGCAAGGGCGGCAGTGGCAAGACCACGCTGTCCTCGCTGTTCATCCGTCACCTCGCCGCCACCGCCACGCCCGTGATCGCGGTGGACGCCGACATCAACCAGCATCTGGGGGCAGCGCTCGGCCTCGATGAGGACCGGGCCGCCGCGCTCCCCGCGATGGGCGCCCATCTCCCGCTCATCAAGGACTACTTGCGCGGCGACAACCCGCGCATCGCGTCCGCCGACACGATGATCAAGACGACGCCCCCGGGTGCGGGGTCGCGGCTGCTGCGGGTCGTCGAGGACAACCCGGTGTACGAGGCATGCGCACGGGAGGTGCGCCTCGACGACCGCACGGTCCGGCTGCTGGCCACCGGGCCGTTCACCGAGTCCGACCTCGGCGTGGCCTGCTACCACTCCAAGGTGGGGGCGGTGGAGCTGTGCCTGAACCACCTGGTGGACGGCCGCCAGGAGTACGTGGTCGTCGACATGACGGCCGGCTCGGACTCGTTCGCCTCCGGGATGTTCACCCGCTTCGACCTGACCTTCCTGGTGGCCGAGCCGACCCGTAAGGGCGTCGCCGTGTACCGCCAGTACAAGGAGTACGCGCGGGACTTCGGTGTGCGGCTCAAAGTGGTCGGCAACAAGGTGCAGGGGCCGGACGACCTCGCCTTCCTGCGCGAGCAGGTGGGTGATGACCTGCTGGTGACGGTCGGCCACTCCGACTGGGTGCGCGCCATGGAGAAGGGCAGGCCCGCGCCCTTCGTGGAGCTCGAGGACGCCAACCACGAAGCGCTGCGCACGCTGCACGCCACCGCCGACGCCGCGTACGAAGAGCGCGACTGGGAGCGCTACACCCAGCAGATGGTGCACTTCCACCTGAAGAACGCCGAGAGCTGGGGCAACGGCAAGACCGGAGCCGATCTGACGTCCCAGGTGGACCCCGGGTTCGTACTCTCCGAGGGGATGGCCACGACCGCACCGCAGCCCGCCTGACGGCCGTGCGGCGGCCCGCTCCAGGTGTCTGCCGGCCGGCTCGCCACAGGGGCCGGGCCCGCGGTCCGATACCGCGCCCGGCCCCGCGGCAAACGTCCGCGGAGCGATCACCCCTGCGTTCACCTGTTGGGCGGAATCACCTGCTCATTTGCCCGTTCTGGCTTCTTCGCAGCCGGGTGCGACATTACGATTCCTTTACCGACGCCTGAGAGTCACCGGACCGTCACGCATCGCGACGCATCCCGGCCGGCTCAGCCCCCGCAGTACACCGCCGCCCACGACCGCGCCCCGCAGCGCGGCCGCGTCGCCCCGGAGGAGACGGGAATGCCGCAGCCTCACGCACCCGAGCCGGCCGCACCGGGGTCCCAGGACCCCCGTGACGCACAGCAGGCCCCCCACCGACACCGGCCCGCCGGAAAACCGTCCGGGCCCTTCCATCGCCTCTCCACGGGGGCCTGGCGCCGTGACCTTGGCGCCTCCTTCGTCATCTTCCTGATCGCCATCCCCCTCTCGCTCGGCATCGCGCTGGCCACTGGTGCGCCGCCGCAGGCAGGGCTCATCGCCGCGGCCGTGGGTGGTCTCGTCGCCGGTCTGCTCGGCGGCGCCCCGCTCCAGGTCAGCGGTGCCGCCACGGGCCTCCTCATCGTCACCGCCGACCTCGTGCAGCGGTACGGCTGGCCGGCGACCTGCGCCATCACGGTGCTGGCCGGACTGGCCCAGCTCGCCCTGGGCGCGCTCCGAGTGGCCCGCGCGGCCCTCGCCATCAGCCCGGCGATCGTCCACGGCATGCTCGCCGGCATCGGCGTGACCATCGCGCTCGGCCAGCTGCACGTGGTGCTCGGCGGCGGCGCGCACAGTTCCTCGCTCACCAACATCGCTGAGCTGCCCGGCCAGTTGGCGGGCCTGCACGGCGCTTCGTTGCTGATCGCCGCGGTCACCGTCGCCGTACTGGCCGGCTGGCCGCGCCTGCCCGGGCGGGCGGGGCACGCGCTGCGCAGGATTCCCGCGCCGCTGCCCGCTGTCGCCGCGGCCACCGCCCTGAGTACGGGCTTCTCGGTGCCCCGCGTCGAGCTGCCCTCGTGGAGCGCGCCGACGCTGCCCACGCTCCCGGACGCGCCCCTGCTGGGGCTCACCGCCGCCGTCCTGACGGTCACGCTCGTGGCAAGCATGGAGTCGTTGCTGTCGGCCGTCGCGGTCGACAAGCTGGCCACCGAGCAGCCCGGCCCCGGCCCCGCCGGCACCCACCTGGACCGCGAACTGACCGGCCAGGGGGCGTCGAACGTCGTCTCCGGACTGCTGGGCGGTCTGCCGATCGCCGGCGGCGCGATGCGCGGGTCGGCGAACGTGAAGGCCGGGGCGGCCGGGCGCACTTCGACGGTGCTGCACGGCGTGTGGGTGCTGCTCTGCGCCGGGCTGTTCGCCGGCGCGCTGGAGCTGATCCCCCTGGCCGCGCTCGCCGCCCTGGTGATGCTCGTCGGCGTACGGATGGTGAGCTTCGCGCACATCCGGCACGTCCAGCGGCACCGCGAATTCCCGGTCTACGCCATCACGCTGGGCGGTGTGGTGGTCTTCGGAGTGCTGCAGGGGGTCGGACTGGGCATCGCCGTCGCCGTCTTCCTGGCGCTGCGCCGGCTCACCCATACCCGCGTCTCCGTCATCGAGGACGGCGGTCGGCACCAGGTGCGCGTCAGCGGCCAGTTGACGTTCCTGGCCGTGCCGCGGCTGGCCCGGGCGCTCGCCCAGGTGCCCGCGACGGCCCCTGCGGTGATCGAGCTGTACGGCTCGTTCATGGATCACGCCGCCTATGAAGCGCTGCAGTCCTGGACGAGCGCGCACCGGGCGCGCGGCGGCGAGGTCACCCTCGGCGGGCGCGGCGGCAGGCCGATCGGGGAGCCGTCCGGCACGCACGCCTGCCGCCCGTGGACCCCGTGGCGCAACCACCACTGCACCAGGACCGCGCGGCCCACCGGTACGGCCGAAGGGCAGCTCCTGGGCGGCGGCCAGCTGCTCGGCGGGGTCAGCGCGTTCCAGCGGCATACGGCACCACTGGTGCGCGAAGAGCTGGCGCGCCTCGCCCGGGAGGGCCAGGCGCCCACCAACCTCTTTCTGACCTGCGCCGACTCCCGCCTCGTCACGAGCATGATCACGTCGAGCGGCCCCGGAGACCTCTTCACGGTGCGCAACATCGGCAATCTGATGCCGCCGCCGGGCACGGAGGCGGCCTGCGACTCCGTGGGCGCCGCCATCGAGTACGCCGTCGACGTGCTGAAGGTCGGCTCGATCACCGTGTGCGGCCATTCGGGCTGCGGCGCGATGCAGGCACTCCTCGGCTCGGACCGCCACGAGCCCGGCGCGCAGACCCCGCTCGCGCGCTGGCTGCGCCACGGCCGCCCGAGCCTGGCCCGGATGGCCCGGCCCGAAGGCGCGGACGTCAGCCTGGCCGACCGGCCGGTCGCCGACGACCTGGAGCGCCTGGCGCTCGTCAACGTCATGCAGCAGCTCGATCACCTGATGACGCATCAGTGTGTGGCCCGCCGGGTGGCCGAGGGTTCGCTGTCGCTGCACGGCATGTACTTCCACGTCGGCGAGGCGCAGGCGTACGTGCTGGAGCACGGCTCGGACCGTTTCTCGGCCGTACGGCCCGAAGCCACGCCGGTCGCACCGGTCACGGCGTAGTGCGGCACGGGGGCGGCCCGCGGGGGACGCCTGTGACCTGCGGCGACACCCTCCTTGGTCAACTCCCGTGCCGAAGTCACCCGAACGGTTGATGATCATGTAAAGGTCTACACCAATTTTTATCAACAGCCCTTGTCAGAGCGACCCATCGGCTGATGAGCTAAGGCCGGGACAACCGGACGCCCTGAGACTGGGAGATGCCGTGAGCAACGAAAGCCTGGCCAACCTGATGAAGGAGGAGCGGCGGTTCGCGCCGCCCGCCGATCTGGCCGCCGACGCCAATGTGAAGGCGGTGGCGTACGAGCAGGCCGGGGCGGACCGGCTGGGCTTCTGGGCCGCGCAGGCGAAGCGCCTGACCTGGGAAACCGAGCCCACCCAGACGCTGGACTGGACGAACGCGCCGTTCGCGAAGTGGTTCGCCGACGGGAAGCTCAACGTCGCGTACAACTGCGTCGACCGGCACGTCGAGGCCGGCAACGGCGACCGCGTGGCCATCCACTTCGAGGGCGAGCCCGGCGACACCCGGGCCATCACCTACGCCGAGCTGCAGCGCGAGGTCTCCAAGGCGGCCAACGCACTGACCTCGCTGGGCGTCGAGGCCGGCGACCGCGTCGCGATCTACCTGCCGATGATCCCGGAGACGGTCATCGCCATGCTGGCCTGCGCCCGGCTGGGCGCGCCCCATTCGGTGGTCTTCGGCGGCTTCTCGGCCGACGCGCTGGCCACCCGTATCAACGACGCGGACGCCCGCGTCGTGATCACCGCCGACGGCGGTTACCGCCGCGGCAAGCCCTCCGCGCTCAAGCCCGCCGTCGACGAGGCGCTGACCAAGCCCGGCACGGAGAACGTCCGCAACGTCCTCGTGGTCCGCCGCACCGGCCAGGACACCGCCTGGATGGAGGGCCGCGACGTCTGGTGGCACGAGCTCGTCGACCAGCAGAGCGACCAGCACACGCCGCAGGCGTTCGACGCCGAGCACCCGCTGTTCATCCTGTACACCTCGGGCACGACGGGTAAGCCCAAGGGCATCCTGCACACCACGGGCGGCTACCTCACCCAGGTCTCCTACACCCACCACGCGGTCTTCGACCTCAAGCCGGAGACCGACGTCTACTGGTGCACCGCCGACGTCGGCTGGGTGACCGGCCACTCGTACATCACCTACGGCCCGCTTTCGAACGGCGCGACCGAGGTGCTCTACGAGGGCACGCCCGACACCCCGCACCAGGGCCGCTGGTGGGAGATCGTCCAGAAGTACGGCGTCACGATCCTCTACACGGCGCCCACCGCGATCCGCGCCAGCATGAAGTGGGGCGACGACATCCCCGCCAAGTTCGACCTGTCGAGCCTGCGCGTGCTGGGCTCGGTCGGCGAGCCGATCAACCCTGAGGCATGGATCTGGTACCGCAAGCACATCGGCGGCGACCGGACGCCGGTCGTGGACACCTGGTGGCAGACCGAGACCGGCGCCATCATGCTCAGCCCGCTGCCGGGCGTCACGACGGCCAAGCCCGGCTCCGCGCAGGTCCCGCTGCCCGGCATCGCGGCGACCGTCGTCGACGACGACGCGAACGAGGTGCCGGACGGCGCCGGCGGCTACCTGGTCCTGACCGAGCCGTGGCCCTCCATGCTGCGCACCATCTGGGGCGACGACCAGCGCTACCTCGACACGTACTGGTCCCGCTTCGAGGGCAAGTACTTCGCGGGCGACGGCGCGAAGAAGGACGAGGACGGCGACATCTGGCTGCTCGGCCGGGTGGACGACGTCATGCTGGTCTCCGGCCACAACATCTCCACCACCGAGGTCGAGTCCGCGCTGGTCTCGCACCCGAAGGTGGCCGAGGCGGCCGTCGTGGGTGCCACCGACCCGCAGACCACCCAGTCCATCTGCGCCTTCGTGATCCTGCGCGGCGGCGTCGAGCAGGACGAGGCGCTGGTGAACGAACTGCGGGCGCACGTCGCCCAGAGCCTGGGCCCGATCGCCAAGCCCAAGCGCATCCTGCCGGTCGCGGAGCTGCCCAAGACCCGCTCCGGCAAGATCATGCGCCGGCTGCTGCGCGACGTCGCGGAGAACCGTGACCTGGGTGACGTCTCGACCCTGACCGACTCCTCGGTCATGGAGCTGATCCAGACCCAGCTGCCGAGCGCGCCGAGCGAGGACTGACCGGTACGCAGCACCGAGGGGCGCTCCGCCGTGCACCGGCGGGGCGCCCCTCGGCCGTGCGCGAGCCGGACGCGCGCCGGGCTGGCGCGCGCCAGAGGGGGGCTGCCGCATGCCGGAAAGCCGGGCACGCCCGCGCGCCGGGGCCGGCTGCCGCGCCCCCGAGGGCCGCGGCGCCACGCGGCCGGTTGCCCCATATGCCCGTAACGTGAAGATCGCTGGATCGTTCCTGCGCCGTCCGGGTACAGTGAAGAACGCGTCAAGAAACGCGCGAACGAACTGGGGTGTGCCGGGAAGTCTGGTCGGCAACTGCAACAGCCGTGCCCAGCTGCCGCCCCGGAGGTCACCGCGTGAACTCGCCCGCTCCCCGCCGTTCCGTCTTCCTCGGGCGGATGTCCCTGCCCGAGCGGAACTACCTCGCGGACCTCCTCCGTACGGAGACCGTGGGCGGTGTCCTGCTGCTGGTGGCCGCGGTGGTCGCGCTCCTCTGGGCCAACACCCCGCTCGGCGACAGCTACGAGGCGGTACGCGGCTTCCACCTCGGCCCGGCCTCGCTCGGCCTGGACCTCTCCGTACAGCACTGGGCGGCCGACGGCCTGCTGGCGGTCTTCTTCTTCGTGGCCGGCATCGAGCTCAAGCGCGAACTGGTCGCCGGAGAGCTGCGCGACCCCAAGGCCGCGGCGCTGCCGGTCGTCGCCGCGCTGTGCGGCATGGTCATGCCGGCGGTCGTCTACACCGTCGTCAACACCACGGGCGGCGGCTCACTGGACGGCTGGGCCGTCCCGACCGCGACGGACATCGCCTTCGCGCTGGCCGTCCTGGCCGTCATCGGTACGTCCCTGCCGTCCGCGCTGCGCGCTTTTCTGCTGACGCTGGCCGTCGTCGACGACCTGTTCGCCATCCTGATCATCGCGGTCTTCTTCACCTCCACGATCAACTTCTGGGCGCTCGGCGGCGCGGCACTGGGCCTCGTGGCCTTCTACGTACTGCTGCGCAAGGGCGTCCGGGGCTGGTACGTGTACGTACCGCTCGCCCTGGTCATCTGGGGCCTGATGTACAACAGCGGCGTGCACGCGACCATCGCGGGCGTCGCCATGGGGCTCATGCTCCGCTGCCACCGGCGCGAGGACGAGCCGCACTCCCCCGGCGAGCACATCGAGCACCTCGTGCGCCCCCTGTCGGCCGGTCTCGCCGTACCGCTGTTCGCCCTCTTCTCGGCCGGTGTGTCCGTCTCCGGCGGTGCGCTGCACGACGTCTTCACCCAGCCGGAGACGCTCGGCGTGGTGCTCGGCCTGGTCCTCGGCAAGGCGGTCGGGATCTTCGGCGGTACCTGGCTGACCACCCGCCTGACCAGGGCCTCGCTCAACCCGGAGCTCAAGTGGCCGGACGTGTTCGCGGTGTCGGCGCTGGCCGGCATCGGCTTCACGGTCTCGCTGCTCATCGGCGAGCTGGCGTTCTCCTCGGACCCGGTGCTCACCGACGAGATCAAGGCCGCCGTGCTGACCGGCTCGCTGATAGCGGCCGTACTGGCCACGGTGCTGCTGAAGATCCGTAACGCCAAGTACCGGCGGCTGTGCGAGGAGGAGAACCGGGACGAGGACCTCGACGGCATCCCGGACATCTACGAAGAGGACAGCCCCGCGTACCACCTGCGGATGGCCGCCCTCCACGAAGCGAAGGCGGCCGAACACCGACGACGGGCCGAGGTGGCCGCCGCCCCCGACTCCGGGCAGGATGGTCCGGCATGATCTGAGGGGTAATCATCCGGGAGACAGAGAACGGGAGCAGTCGATGAGCACAGCAGACGACGGCGCGGCCCGCGGTGCGGACCGCAGCCTCGGACAGCTGGTGGCCCACGCCACCACCGAAGTATCCGCACTGGTGCACGACGAAATCGCGCTGGCCAAGGCCGAGCTGCGGAACGACGTGAAGCGGGCCGGTGTCGGCGGGCTGGCCGGCGGGGCGGCAGCCATCGTGCTGCTCTTCTCCCTGCCGATGCTCAGCTTCGCGCTGGCCTACGGCATCCAGGCATGGAGCGGCTGGCACCTCTCGGTCTGCTTCCTGCTCTCCTTCGCGGCCAACGTGCTGGTCGCCGGGCTGCTCGGGCTGATCGCGCTGGTGTTCTTCAAGAAGGCCAAGGCGGGCAAGGGCCCGCAGAAGACCGTCGCCTCGGCCAAGCAGACGGCGGCCGTCCTGGGGAACGTCAAGCCGCACCCGCGCCAGGCCGTGGAGGAGCACCCGGCGGTCGAGAGTGTGACACGCTCGGCCGTATGACGGCTTCAGAATCCTCGCCGGCGCCCTCGCCCACGTCGGTCGTACGGCTCGACGTCCCCGGCGGGAAAGAGGTGACGCACCGGGACGTCGCGGCCAACGGCGCGCGCTTCCACATCGCCGAGATGGGCGACGGGCCGCTGGTACTGCTGCTGCACGGCTTCCCGCAGTTCTGGTGGACCTGGCGGTACCAGCTGCCCGCGCTCGCCGAGGCGGGCTTCCGGGCGGTGGCGATGGACCTGCGGGGCGTGGGCGGCAGCGACCGCACGCCCCGCGGCTACGACCCGGCCAACCTCGCGCTGGACATCACCGGCGTGGTCCGCTCGCTCGGCGAGCCGGACGCCGCGCTCGTCGGGCACGACCTGGGCGGTTACCTGGCGTGGACGGCCGCGGTGATGCGGCCCAAGCTCGTCCGGCGGCTCGCGGTCGCCTCGATGCCGCACCCCCGCCGCTGGCGCTCGGCCATGCTCTCCGACGCCAAGCAGAGCCGCCGGTCCTCGCACATCTGGAGCTTCCAGCGGCCCTGGCTGCCCGAGCGGGCGCTGGTGGCCGACGACGCGGCGCTGGTGGGACGGCTGATCCGGGACTGGTCCGGGCCCCGGCTGCCCGAGGACGACGCGGTCGAGGCGTACCGGAAGGCCATGACGATCCCGTCCACGGCGCACTGCTCGATCGAGCCGTACCGCTGGATGGTGCGCTCGATGGCGCGGCCGGACGGGATCCAGTTCAACCGCCGGATGAAGTGGCCCGTACGAGTGCCGACGCTGCACCTGCACGGTTCGCTCGACCCGGTGATGCGTACGCGCAGCGCGGCCGGCTCCGGAGAGTACGTCGAAGCGCCCTACCGCTGGCGCCTCTTCGACGGCCTGGGGCACTTCCCCCATGAGGAGGATCCGGTCGCCTTCACCAACGAGCTCATCAGCTGGCTGAAGGATCCCGAGCCGGACCGGTGACCTCGGGGCCTGTCCCGTTACCGGTGCGCCGGACGCCGCCGTGACACTCCGCGGAACAGCGGGGAACGTACGTTTGTCGAACAGCCACTTGCCTCGCGCATAGGCCAATTGACCGACACCGGTGCGGTTACGGACCGCGGGGCACGGGCAGAGTCGAGGGTATGGGCTGGACGCACGACTACCGTGACGTGGCACGCAACCGCCGCAGCAACGCCGCTGCGCTGGGCACCAAGGAGAGGAGCGCCCCGGACCTCCGGGCGGGCGGACCTCATGCGCTCGCCGACCCACTCGGCATTCCGCGCATCCTGCGCCGCCGTGCGCGCTGGATGACCGCGCGGCTCCGCCATCCGCGGAGCTGACCCCCGCTTCCCGGGCCGCGCCGCCTGATGAGCGGCCACGCCGCCGGAAGCCCGCAGAACGGGCTCACAGGGCGGCGGACGCTCCGCGCAGGGTTCTTGGCCCCGGTGACCCCGGGGAGCCTTCGCAGCCGCCCCGGGGCCCTTTCTCACATCGCGCAGCCCTGGCTGTCGACCGTCCGCTGGGCCGTACGCCCCCGCTCGATGTCGGTGCGGACCTCGTCGGCCGTCAGGGCGTAACCCGTGCTGTCGTCGTCGAGGGACTTGGCGAACACCACGCCGTAGACCTCGCCGTCTGGGGTGAGCAGCGGGCCGCCGGAGTTGCCCTGCCGGACCGTGGCGTAGAGGGAGTACACATCGCGCGCGACCGTGCCGTGGTGGTAGATGTCCGGGCCGTTGGCCTGGATACGGCCGCGGACGCGGGCCGAGCGGACGTCGTATCCGCCGTTCTCCGGGAAGCCGGCGACGATGGCGCTGTTGCCGCTGCGCGCGTCCTGGTCGGTGAAGCGGAGCGGGCGCGCCTGCAGGTCGGGTACGTCCAGTACGGCGATGTCCCGCCGCCAGTCGTAGAGCACGACCTTGGCGTCGTAGACCCGGCCCCGGCCGCCGATCTGTACGGTCGGGTCGGACACGCCGCCGACGACGTGCGCGTTGGTCATGACGCGGTGCGGCGCGAAGACGAAGCCGCTGCCTTCGAGGACCTTGGCGCAGCTGGTGGCCGTGCCGACGACCTTCACGATGGACTGCTTCGCGCGGGCCGCCACCGGGCTGCCGGCCAGCGCCGGGTCGGGCGGCCGCACCTCCTGGATCGGCTCGTTCGAGAACGGCGTGAAGACCTGCGGGAAACCGTTCTGCGCCAGTACCGAGGAGAAGTCCGCGAACCAGGTGTCGGCCTGCGCCGGGATCACCCGGGAGACGCCGAGCAGCACCTTGGAGTTGCGTACCTCCTTGCCCAGCGTCGGCAGGGACGTGCCCGCCAGGGCCGACCCGATCAGCCAGGCCACCAGCAGCATCGCCACGACGTTCACCAGGGCGCCGCCCGTGGCGTCCAGGGCGCGCGCCGGTGACCAGGTGATGTATCTCCGGAGCTTGTTGCCCAGGTGGGTGGTGAGCGCCTGTCCCACGGAGGCGCACACGATCACGATGGCGACCGCCGCGATGGCGGCGAAGGAGCCCGGTGAGGCGTCCTCGGTCACTTCGTTCCAGATCACGGGCAGCAGGTAGACCGCGATCAGACCGCCGCCGAGGAAGCCGATCACGGACAGGATGCCGACGACGAAACCTTGGCGATAACCAACGACCGCGAACCACACGGCGGCGACCAACAGCAGGATGTCCAGGACGTTCACGCCCGCCACCGTCTCACGAGCGCCAGTCGAGCGGGACCTGCTTGTCCCGGTCCCAGGGCACTTCCCACCCCGCGTAATGCAGGATGCGGTCGATGAGACCGGCGGTGAATCCCCAGACCAGAGCGCCTTCGACGGTGAAGGCCGGGCCGACGTGGCCACTCGGATGGCGGGTCGTCACGCGGTGCGCGGGGTCCGTGAGATCGGCCACGGGGACCGTGAACACCCGGGCCGTCTCGGCCTGGTCGACCGCGCCGACCGGGCTGGGCTCGCGCCACCAGCCGAGCACCGGCGTCACCACGAAGCCGCTGACCGGGATGTAGAGCCGCGGCAGCACACCGAAGAGCTGCACGCCCGACGGGTCCAGGCCGGTCTCCTCCCACGCCTCGCGCAGCGCGGCCCGCAGCGGACCGTCGCCCTCCGGATCGCCGTCCTCCGGGTCCAGCGAGCCGCCGGGGAAGGACGGCTGGCCCGCGTGCGAGCGCAGCGTCCCGGCGCGCTCCATGAGGAGCAGCTCGGGACCGCCGGCGCCCTCGCCGAAGAGGATCAGCACGGCCGACTGCCGGCCGCCGGTCGCGGGCGGCAGGAAGCGGCTCAGCTGATGCGGCTCGACCGTCGCCGCGGCCTCGGCCACCGGGCGCAGCCATTCCGGCAGGCCGTCGGTGGTGACCCGGATGTCCAGGGCGGCCGCCCCCGTGCCGGCCGCCTGCGCTCCGTACGCCCCCTGTCCGTCCGTCTGCCGCCCGTACGCGTCCTCGCCGCACATCCCCTGCGCCATCTCCTGTGCTCTCGTCATACGCGCCCCCTCACGCCCTCATTGCGCTGGTCACCGACGTACTGGGCGGTGGTCGCCGGCGTACCGGACCCGGTGCCGCCCCGGCGTCATCCGTGCGTCATCCGGCCCCCAGCGGAGGCGCGGGCTCGCCGGGATAGCCGGCCGGCGGCCGCAGCCGCTGCCCCGGCTTGCCGCCCATCTCGTACTTGAGCAGCTTCTTGGCCTTCTCCGGGTCGGTCTCGCCCTCGCCGTACGACGGGCACAGCGGCGCTATGGGGCAGGCGCCGCAGGCGGGCTTGCGGGAGTGGCAGACGCGGCGGCCGTGGAAGATCAGGCGGTGCGAGAGCATCGTCCACTCGCTCTTGGGGAAGATCTCCGCGATCTCCGCCTCGACCTTCTCCGGGTCCTCCTGGGCGGTCCAGCCGAAGCGCCGGACCAGCCGGCCGAAGTGCGTGTCGACCGTGAGCCCCGGGACTCCGAAGGCGTTGCCGAGCACGACGTTGGCGGTCTTGCGGCCCACGCCCGGCAGGGTCACCAGGTCCTCCAGCCGGCCCGGCACCTCGCCGCCGAACCGGTCGCGCAGCGCGACCGACAGGCCGAGCAGGGACCTCGCCTTCGCCCGGAAGAAGCCGGTCGGCCGGATCAGCTCCTCCAGGGCCTCGGGGTCGGCGGCGGCCATGTCCTCGGGCGTCGGATACGCGGCGAAGAGGGCCGGAGTGGTCTGGTTGACCCGCAGGTCGGTGGTCTGGGCCGACAGGACCGTGGCGACCAGCAGCTCGAAGGGGTTACGGAAGTCCAGCTCGGGGTGGGCGTACGGATACACCTCGGCGAGCTCCCGGTTTATCCGGCGGGCGCGGCGGACCAGGGCGACACGGGACTCGGGCTTACGGGCGGCGGGGGCTTTGGAGGCGGACTTGGTGGTCTTCGTGGGGGCCTTCTTCGCTGCCGTCTTCTTGGCGGCCGCGGCGGTCTTCTTCGCAGCCGACGCGGTCTTCTTCGCGGCGGCGGTGGTCTTCTTGGCAGCGGTCTTCTTCGCGGCCGCGGTGGTCTTCCTCGCGGCCGGTGTCCGCTCGCTCGTGGTGGCCGGTTTCGTACGGGCCGGTCCGCCGGCCGTGACCGGGTCCGCCGCGGCCGGCCCGGCGGCCTCGGCCGGCTCCGTCACCCCGGCTTTTTTCCCCGCCGGCGCCCTTTTGGCGGTAGCCGACCCGGACGGCTCGGAGTCCCTTTTCAGAGGCTTCGCGGCATTCGCGCTCACCTGTTCGCCCACAGCAGAATCACGGTCTGCGCTCACTCGTCCAGCCCCCTTGTCCTGTGCTCTCACCGGCGTATTGGACACTCGGCCAGACTAAGGCCACCCACTGACATCCGGCCCGATCACCAAGAATCGCGCCCCCAATCGGCCCCCTGCCTTATGGCGGCGGACACCTGTCCGGCATCCTTGTGATTGATCGCACTGTTTTGCATTCCGGCATGATGGGGACCTACGTCACCCGGAGCATGTCGACAAGGAGAGAACTCGTGGACGACGTTCTGCGGCGCGCACCGCTCTTCGCGGCGCTCGATGACGAGCAGGCTGCTGAGCTGCGTGCCTCGATGACCGAGGTCACGCTTGCCCGTGGTGACGCCCTGTTCCACGAAGGGGACCCGGGCGACCGCCTGTATGTGGTCACCGACGGCAAGGTGAAGCTGCACCGCACTTCCCCCGACGGCCGCGAGAACATGCTCGCCGTCCTCGGCCCCGGTGAGCTCATCGGTGAGCTGTCCCTCTTCGACCCGGGCCCGCGCACGGCCACGGGCACCGCGCTCACCGAGGTGAAGCTGCTCGGCCTGGGCCACGGCGACCTCCAGCCCTGGCTGAACGCGCGCCCCGAGGTGGCCACGGCCCTGCTGCGCGCCGTCGCCCGACGGCTGCGCAAGACCAACGACCAGATGTCCGACCTGGTCTTCTCCGACGTTCCGGGCCGTGTGGCGCGGGCCCTCCTGGACCTGTCGCGCCGCTTCGGTGTGCAGTCCGAGGAAGGCATCCACGTCGTGCACGACCTGACCCAGGAGGAGCTGGCCCAGCTGGTCGGCGCCTCCCGCGAGACGGTCAACAAGGCGCTCGCGGACTTCGCCGGCCGCGGCTGGCTGCGTCTGGAGGCCCGCGCGGTGATCCTCCTGGACGTCGAACGCCTCGCGAAGCGGTCGCGCTGACCACTGCGCGTCAGCGCGCGTACTGACGCGCGTACTGAAAGGCCCCGCATCCGTGCGGGGCCTTTTCGCGCGGGGGCTCCGCCCCCGGCCCCGGAGCCGCAAGCGCCGGACGGGCTGGTTTTTGGCTAGACCAGCCCGTGCTCCCCCAGGTAGTCCAGCTGCGCCCGTACGGACAGCTCGGCCGCGGGCCACAGGGAGCGGTCGACGTCCGCGTACACGTGGGCGACGACGTCCGCGGCCGTACGGTGGCCCGCCTCGACCGCCGTCTCCACCTGGGCCAGCCGCTTGGCCCGGTGCGCGAGGTAGAACTCCACGGCGCCCTGCGCGTCGTTCAGCACCGGCCCGTGGCCCGGCAGGACCGTCGTCACGCCGTCGTCGACCGTCAGGGAGCGCAGCAGCCGCAGCGAGTCCAGGTAGTCGCCGAGGCGGCCGTCCGGATGCGCCACCACCGTCGTACCGCGCCCCAGGATCGTGTCCCCGGTCAGCACGGCGGCGTCGGCCGGCAGGTGGAACGAGAGCGAGTCGGCGGTGTGCCCCGGGGTGGGCACGACGCGCAGCTCCAGCCCTCCGGTCGTGATCACGTCCCCGGCGGCCAGCCCCTCGTCCCCGAGGCGCAGCGCGGGGTCCAGGGCCCGTACCGGCGTACGGGTCAGCTCGGCGAAGCGGGCGGCGCCCTCGGCGTGGTCGGGGTGCCCGTGGGTGAGCAGGGTGAGCGCGACGCGCTTGCCGGCCTGTTCGGCGGTCTCGACGACCGCCTTCAGGTGGCTCTCGTCCAGCGGTCCGGGGTCGATGACCACGGCGAGGTCGGAGTCCGGCTCGGCGACGATCCAGGTGTTGGTGCCGTCCAGGGTCATCGCGGACGGATTCGGCGCCAGCACGCAGTACGCGCGGGCGGTCGCGGCCCCCGAGAGCACGCCGCCGCGCGGCTGGCCGGGGAGTGCGGCTGCGTCGGTCATGTGGCGGGCCCTTCGGGGGAGCCGGGCGCGGCGCCGCTCTTGCCGGGCGCCGCTCCCGTGGGGATGTGTTTGGTGAATTCTTCGTGGCCCGGCCAGCTCAGCACGATCTGCCCCTCCGTGAGCTCCGCACGCGCCAGTACGGGGGTGAGGTCCTGCCGGGCGGAGGCGGCGAGCGCCTCGGCGGCGCTCCCGTACGGCTCCAGGGTGCGCAGCGTGGCGATCGTCGGCGGCATCATCAGCAGCTCGCCGCGGTCGTAGCCGGCCGCCGCCTCGGCGGGCCGGGTCCACACCGTACGGTCCGCCTCCGTGGACGCGTTGCGGGTGCGCTGCCCTTCGGGGAGCGCAGCGACGAAGAACCAGGTGTCGTAGCGCCGCGGTTCGAACTCCGGGGTGATCCACCGTGCCCAGGCCCCCAGCAGGTCGCTGCGCAGCGCCAGGCCGCGGCGGTCCAGGAAGTCCGCGAAGGACAGCTCGCGGTCGACCAGCGCGGCCCTGTCGGCCTCCCAGTCGTCCCCCGTGGTGTCGGCGACGACGGTGCCGGCGGACGGCCCGGCGAGCAGTACCCCGGCCTCTTCGAAGGTCTCGCGGACCGCCGCGCAGACCACCGCCTGCGCCACGGCCTCCTCGACGCCCAGCCGGGCCGCCCACTCGGCGCGCGAGGGCCCTGCCCAGGCGACCGGCCGCTCGTCACGGGGGTCGACGGCGCCGCCCGGATACGCGTACGCGCCGCCCGCGAAGGCCATCGAGGCGCGCCGGCGCAGCATGTGGACGGCCGGGCCCCGGCCGGAGTCGCGCAGGAGCATGACGGTCGCCGCTCTTCGGGGCGTGACCGGCGTCAGCTCACCACTGGCGAGCGCCCTGATCCGGTCCGGCCATTCGGGCGGATACCACTGGCCATTGGTCGTCGTCGACATGGCCGGATGCTATGCGTTCACGCGCGGATGTTCGAGGGGGCGCCGGCCGCCGGACGATCTTCGCAAGGGCGCTGTACGTGCCGCGCGTGGCACGGCACACGAGAGGGGCGAGACGCCGCGCACAAGAAGGGCGGTACGGTCCGCGGCGCGTGCCGCGATCCGTACCGCCCTTCGGGAGCCCGTGTCCGGGCGGCCGCTCAGTCCGCGATCTCGACCTGGATCTCGACCTCGACCGGCGCGTCGACCGGCAGTACGGCCACGCCCACCGCGGAGCGGGCGTGCACGCCCTTGTCGCCGAGGATCTCGCCGAGCAGCTCGCTCGCGCCGTTGATGACACCGGGCTGGCCGGTGAAGTCCGGCGCGGACGCCACGAAGCCGACGACCTTCACGACCCGGACGATCTTGTCCAGGTCGCCGACGACGGACTTCACGGCGGCCAGCGCGTTCAGCGCGCAGACGCCGGCCAGCTCCTTGGCCTGCTCGGCGTTCACCTCGCCACCGACCTTGCCGGTGGCGGGCAGGGCACCGTCCACCATCGGCAGCTGGCCGGAGGTGAACACGTAGTTCCCGGAGCGCACGGCCGGCTGGTACGCGGCCAGCGGCGGCACGACGTCGGGGAGCTTCAGGCCGAGCGACTCGATCTTGTCCTCGACCCGGCTCATGCCTGCTTCTCCCGCTTCAGGTAGGCAACCAGCTGCTCGGGGTTGTTCGGGCCGGGCACGACCTGGACCAGCTCCCAGCCGTCCTCGCCCCAGGTGTCCAGAATCTGCTTCGTCGCGTGCACCAGCAGCGGCACGGTCGCGTATTCCCACTTCGTCATGGGGCGAGCGTAATGCCTGTCCACGGCGCCCGAGGACGCGCGTCCGCGGCACCCCTGTGTGCGTCCGCCGCGCACCCGAAGGCGCGCGCCGGACCGTGGCATACGCGACAGGCCCGGCGTCTCGTGCGTAGCACCCGGGCGGACTGGTTAGGCTCCATGGCGTGAGCAGGCTCCATGTCGTCAGCGGCAAGGGCGGTACCGGCAAGACCACGGTCGCCGCTGCCCTCGCGCTCGCCCTGGCCACCGAGGGGCGACGCACCCTCCTGGTCGAGGTCGAGGGCCGGCAGGGCATTGCCCAAGTGTTCGAGACCGAAGCGCTGCCCTATGAGGAGCGCAAGATCGCTGTTTCTCCTGGGGGCGGCGAGGTGCACGCGCTGGCCATCGATGCCGAGCGCGCGCTCCTCGACTACCTCCAGATGTTCTACAAACTCGGCGGAGCCGGGCGCGCCCTGAAGAAGCTCGGCGCGATCGACTTCGCCACGACCATCGCCCCTGGGCTGCGGGACGTCCTGCTGACCGGCAAGGCGTGCGAGGCCGTCCGCCGCAAGGACAAGCGCGGGCACTTCGTGTACGACGCGGTGGTCATGGACGCGCCGCCCACGGGCCGCATCACGCGCTTCCTGAACGTCAACGACGAGGTGGCCGGGCTCGCGAAGATAGGGCCGATCCACAATCAGGCGCAGGCCGTCATGCGCGTACTGAAGTCACCCGAGACGGCCGTCCATCTGGTGACGCTGCTGGAGGAGATGCCGGTCCAGGAGACCGTGGACGGCGTCGCCGAACTGCGCGCCGCCGGGCTGCCGGTGGGCGGCGTGGTCATCAACATGGTCCGGCCCACGGTGCTGGCCCCCGACGAGGTGGACCTGGCCGCGAACGGCGCCCGCGCGGGCATCGCGGCGGCCCTGTCCAGCGCCGGACTGGGCGGCGCACGCCGTGGCGGCCGCGCCGAGCGGCTCATCGATCCGCTGCTGGAGCAGGCCCGCGAGCACGCCGAGCGGGTCGCGCTGGAGCGTGCGGAACACACCGAGATCACCGGGCTCGGGCTGCCGACGTACGAACTGGAGCTGCTGGCCGAGGGCGTGGACCTGGCAGGGCTCTACCGGCTGGCCCGGGAACTGCGGAAACAGGGACCGATATGACATCGGAGTACACGACCTTGGACGCTTCGGCTCCGCATCTGGACGTGGACACGCTGCTCGACGACCCGCAGACCCGCATCGTCGTCTGCTGCGGCTCGGGCGGCGTCGGGAAGACCACCACGGCGGCCGCACTGGGCGTCCGCGCGGCGGAGCGCGGCCGACGGGCCGTCGTCCTCACCATCGACCCGGCCCGCCGGCTCGCGCAGTCGATGGGCATCTCCGAGCTGGACAACGTCCCGCGTCAGGTCAAGGGCGTGAGCGGCCCCGGAGGCCGGGGCGAGCTGTACGCGATGATGCTGGACATGAAGCGTACGTTCGACGAGATCGTCGAGGCGCACGCGGACAAGGAGCGGGCCAGGGCGATCCTGGAGAACCCCTTCTACCAGTCCCTGTCGGCCGGGTTCGCCGGCACGCAGGAGTACATGGCCATGGAGAAGCTGGGCCAGCTGCGCTCCCGCGACGAGTGGGACCTGATCATCGTCGACACCCCGCCGAGCCGGTCGGCGCTGGACTTCCTGGACGCGCCCAAGCGGCTGGGGTCCTTCCTGGACGGCAAGTTCATCCGGGTCCTGATGGCGCCCGCGAAGGTCGGCGGCCGGGCCGGCATGAAGTTCCTGAATGTCGGCATGTCGATGATGACCGGCACGCTCAGCAAGCTGATGGGCGGCCAGCTGCTCAAGGACGTCCAGACGTTCGTGGCCGCGATGGACACCATGTTCGGCGGCTTCCGTACCCGCGCGGACGCCACGTACCGGCTGCTGCAGGCCCCCGGGACCGCCTTCCTGGTCGTGGCGGCGCCGGAGCGGGACGCGCTGCGCGAGGCGGCGTACTTCGTGGAGCGGCTGGCCGCCGAGCAGATGCCGCTGGCCGGCCTCGTACTGAACCGCGTACACGGCAGCGGCGCCGACCAGTTGAGCGCGGAACGGGCGCTGGCGGCCGCCGAGGCGCTGACCGACATGACCGGAGCGGGGAACTCCGCACCGGCGGACGAGAACGGCGCCGAAAATCTTGACGAGGGCGGAATTGTGGATCTCGAGGGCGGGAAGGCTGGATCACGTACCGCCGACGCTTCCTCCCCCGCTGCGCCGGCGCTGCACGAGCAAGACCCTTCCGCACCTCCCGAATCGAAGCAGTCCCCCGAGGCCCGGTCGGCGCGACTCGCCGCCGGCCTGCTGACCCTGCATGCCGAGCGCATGCAGGTGCTCGCGCGCGAGCGGCGCACCCGCGACCGCTTCACCGCGTTGCACCCTGAAGTACCGGTGGCCGAGATCGCCGCTCTGCCCGGTGACGTCCATGACGTCGCGGGACTGCGCGAGATCGGCAGCCGCCTCGCGTCCGGCCCCGCTGACATCAACCCCGGCCACACCAGCCCTGCCGACACCAACGGCGCGAGCGACGCCGGCTGACACACGCCCAGGGCAGCGCGAGCGCGGCAGGACCGCTCGGTCATGGGATCCGGCACAGTCGTGGGATCCGGCGCATCACGCGCCGACCTCCGTACGCCGGTACACATCACGTCGGCTCGCGTCGGCACGCCTACCGACGAGCCGATTCCGCCGCCGCGCCGCTCAGCACTCTCACCACAAGCGGCACCCACACCACGTTGGTGGACTCACACCACGTTGGCGAAACTCACCGCACAGGTGAACACGGCAACCGCGCGTGTCGACTCAAAGGCGCGTCGACCCAACAGGCCGACTCAAGCGCCGACGGCCATGCCGCAGTCGGCGCCCACCTGACCCGGCCGGATCTGCGCCGGGTGTTCATGTCCCGGCCGACGGGCCGGGCACCACGGGCCGGCTCAGCCGACCGCGGCGAAGTTGTTCTCGAACTCCTCGTCTTCGCAGTCCACGAGAATTCCCGCGCTGCGCTCGTATTCCGTACGTGCCGTCTCCAGCAGCCGACGCCACGAGGTGACGGTCGGGCGGCGGCGCAACAAGGCCCTCCGCTCGCGCTCCGTCATCCCGCCCCACACGCCGAATTCGACGCGGTTGTCCAGTGCGTCGGCGAGGCATTCGGTCCGCACGGGGCATCCGGTGCAGACCGCCTTGGCGCGGTTCTGCGCTGCCCCTTGAACGAACAGCTCATCCGGATCGGTCGTGCGGCAGGCTGCCTGTGCACTCCAGTCGGTTACCCAGCTCATGCTGGCGCCGTCCTCTCCCGAATCGAGGCTCCCCCACGGCGGCAAGCGGCATATTCACCGTTGCCAGTTGAGGACGTTACGGAAGGCAGGCAGGGCGCAACACCCCCTTCGGGCCCAATCTTGAATGGTCCGAACGGACTATGCGTATCCGGCAGATCACCCAACGGAGTGAGCGCAGGGCATACGTCGCTTTTCTGGCACGCCAGGACAGTTCAGGGTGTTTCCCACAGGTCACGGGCAAGCGCGGGCGACGCATGCGGGCAATCCGGTCACCGGTCCCGCGGCAGAAAAGGGTGATGTGCTGGTGCGGAACCACGTTCGAGTGACAAGCGTGAACAGAGTAAGCGAACACATGCGCCCCTGTCCGGTGATTGAGAACGTAGGGTGCCCTCATGGGTAAGAAGCGCGACGGTGGCGGCCTCACCGCAACCCAGCAGGCCGCGAAGTTCCTCGGCGTGAGCGTCCTGGCCGGTGCCGTGCTGGCGGGCCTGGCCCTCCCCGCCGCCGGCGCGCTGGGCCTCGCCGCCAAGGGGACGGTCGAGGGGTTCGACGACATCCCGTCCAATATGAAGACGCCGCCGCTGAGCCAGCAGACGAAGATCCTGGACGCCGACGGCGGCGAGATCGCCAAGGTCTACTTCCGCAACCGCACGGTGGTGGACCTGAAGGACATCTCCCCGTACATGCGGAAGGCGATCGTCGCCATCGAGGACTCGCGCTTCTACCAGCACGGCGCGGTCGACATGAAGGGCATCCTGCGCGCGGTCAACAAGAACGCGCAGTCCGGCGGGGTCTCGCAGGGCGCCTCGACGCTGACGCAGCAGTACGTGAAGAACGTCTTCGTCGAGGAGGCGGGCAACGACAAGGACAAGGTCGCCGAGGCCACCCAGCAGACCATCGGCCGCAAGGTCCGCGAGCTGAAGTACGCGATCCAGGTCGAGAAGGAGCTGGGCAAGAAGAAGATCCTGCAGAACTACCTGAACATCACCTTCTTCGGGCAGCAGGCGTACGGCGTGGAGGCCGCGGCCCAGCGGTACTTCAGCAAGCCCGCCAAGGACCTGAACCTCCAGGAGTCGGCGCTGCTGGCCGGCATCGTCCAGTCGCCGAGCCGGTACGACCCGGTCAACGACCCGGAGGAGGCGACCAAGCGGCGCAACACGGTCCTGCAGCGGATGGCCGACGTCCACGACGTCACCCAGGCGCAGGCCGACGCCGCCGCGAAGAAACCGATCGAGCTGCACGTCAGCACCCCGCGCAACGGCTGCATCACGGCCGTCGACGGCGCCGGCTTCTTCTGCGACTACGTCCGCGAGGCGTTCCTGAACGACCCGGTCTTCGGCAAGACACCCAAGGCGCGGCTGGCCCGCTGGCAGCGCGGCGGCATGACGATCCGTACGACGCTGGACCCGCAGGCCCAGAAGTCCGTACAGAAGTCGGTCAGCGATCACGTGTACGACTCCGACCCGGTCGCCACGGCGGCGGCGCTGGTCGAGCCGGGCACCGGCAAGATCCGCGGGATGGGCCAGTCCCGGCCGTACGGCTTCAAGGTGGAAGAGCACCAGACCCAGTTGAACCTGTCCGTGGACGGGGACATGGGCGGCGGCGCCGGCTACCAGCCCGGCTCGACCTTCAAGCCGGTGATCGCGGCGGCCGCGCTGGAGCAGGGCGTCAGCCCGGACAAGGTGTACCCCTCCCCGTACCGCATGCAGTATCCGAGTCCGGTCTCCACCTGCAAGGGCATGTGGAACGGCAGCGCGCCGGTGGAGAACGAGAACCGCAGCGAGAAGGGCCCGTACGGCATGAAGGAGGCGACCGCGAAGTCGGTCAACACCTACTTCGTGTCGCTGATCAGCGACGTCGGCATCTGCCCGGTCACGAAGATGGCCGACAAGATGGGGATCAAGCGGGCCGACGGCAAGGACATCGACCAGGTCCCGTCGATCACCCTGGGCACCCAGGAGATGTCGCCGCTGACCATGGCGGCGGGATACGCCGCGTTCGCCAACCGCGGTGAGTACTGCACGCCGGTCGCCATCGAGTCGATCACCGGCCCGGACGGCAAGGCGATGAAGGTCCCGCAGACCAGCTGCCGCCGGGCCATGTCGGAGAAGACGGCCGACACCATAAACACCCTCCTGCAGGGCGTCGTCGAGGACGGCACCGGCAAGGAGGCCGGCCTCAGCAGCCGGCCGAGCGCGGGCAAGACCGGTACGACGGACGGCCGCTACGCCGCCTGGTTCGTGGGCTACACCCCGAACATGGCGGGCGCGGTCTGGGTCGGCGACCCGGAGCACAAGCGGCGGATGGTGGACATCAACATCGGCGGCCGCCCGTACGACAAGGTCTTCGGCGGCCAGGTGCCGGGGCCGATCTGGCGCGACGCGATGGCCGGGGCGCTCGCCGGGAAGCCCGCGCCGGGCTTCCACACGGTGCCGATCCGCGATCCCAAGGGCAAGAAGAAGGACCGGGCGAAGCCGCCGTCCCGCACGGACGACAAGCCCGGCGGTGGCGGCATCGACCTCCCCGACCTGCCCGACGTCATCGGGGGCGGCGGCGGGAACGGCGGCTGGAACTGGCCGGGCGGCGGGAACGGACGCGGGCACAACGGGTGAGCACGGGCCGCGGCCGCGAGAGGTGGGCCGCGGCAGGTGAGCCGCGAGTGGTGAGCCGCGAGGCATGACGTGAAGAGGAGGGGCGCCCCCAGGCGGGGGCGCCCCTCCTCACATCAGTGCGCGGTCGGCCCGCGGAGTGTGATCGGCCCGCTGTGGGCGATCAGTCCGTCAAGCCCACGCGGCCCGTCGAGCCGACTCAGCCCGCCAGCAGCTTCTTCACCGTTGCGGCCACCCGGCCGCCCTCGGCGCGGCCCGCGACCTTCGGGTTCACGATCTTCATGACGGCGCCCATGGCCTTCGGGCCCTCGGCGCCGCTGCCCTTGGCCTCCGCCACCGCCTCGGCGACCAGCTGCTCCAGCTCGTCGTCCGTGAGCTGCTTGGGGAGGTAGTCGGCGAGCACCTCGCCCTCGGCCTGCTCGCGCGCCGCCTGCTCGGCCCGGCCGCCCTTCTCGAACGCCTCGGCGGCCTCGCGGCGCTTCTTCGCCTCGCGCGCGATGATCTTCTCGACCTCGCCGTCCGACAGCTCGCGGGCTTCGGTCCCCGCGACCTCCTCCTTCTGGATCGCGGTCAGCGTGAGGCGGAGGGTGGCGGAGCGCAGTTCGTCGCGCGCCCTGATCGCTGCGGTGAGGTCGTCCTGCAGCTTCGTCTTGAGCGTGGTCATGACCCAAGTTTGCCAGGGCGCGACGGGTACTGCGCGGAGTTATCGGGCCGGAACCCCTCCCGAGACCCCCGGCAACCGCCCGAAATCGTACGGCCGGCCGGCACCGGCTGCCCGTACGACAGCAAGATCATCCGCCCCGTGATGCTCCCGCCCCTCGCTCTCTGCCACGATGGGGCCA
Organism: Streptomyces sp. NPDC053542; assembly: GCF_044544685.1. Lineage (NCBI taxonomy): Bacteria > Bacillati > Actinomycetota > Actinomycetes > Kitasatosporales > Streptomycetaceae > Streptomyces > Streptomyces sp. NPDC053542. The sequence continues at coordinate 480,766 of NZ_JBITXL010000005.1, read as the reverse complement.
TGCGCGCGCGATACGGAGTACCCCTGTCCCTCACGGCGGTCGGCGCGGCCGGTCTCGCCTACGCCGCCGGCATCGAAGCCCGATCCTTCCGGCTGCGACGGGTGACGATCCCCGTACTCCCGCGCGGTATGCGGCCGTTGCGGGTCCTGCAGGTGTCCGACATCCACATGGTCAGCGGTCAGCGCAAGAAGCAGCGCTGGCTGCAGTCCCTGGCCGGTCTCCGCCCCGACTTCGTCGTCAACACCGGCGACAACCTCTCCGACACCGAAGGGGTGCCGGAGGTACTGGACGCGCTGGGTCCGCTGATGGAGTTCCCGGGCACCTACGTCTTCGGCTCGAACGACTACTACGGACCGAAGCTGCGCAACCCCGCCCGCTACCTGATCGAAAAGGTCCAGGGCCGACACGGGCTGAACGGCAACGCACCCGCCGTCGGCGTCGTCCACAACCCGTGGGAAGAGCTGCGGGACGCCTTCGACGCGGCGGGCTGGGTCGGCCTGTCCAACGCCCGCGGCCGCCTGAAGCTCGAGGGCATCGAGATCGCGCTGACCGGCCTGGACGACCCGCACATCAAGCGCGACCGGTACGCCGAGGTGGCCGGTGGCCCCGAGGAGGGCGCCGACCTCTCCCTCGCCGTCGTGCACGCCCCGTACCTGCGCTCCCTGGACGCCTTCACCGCGGACGGCTACCCGCTGATCCTCGCCGGGCACACCCACGGCGGCCAGCTGTGCGTCCCCTTCTACGGCGCGCTGGTCACCAACTGCGACCTGGACACGGGCCGGGTCAAGGGCCTCTCCACCCACACCGCCGGGGAGCACACCTCCTACCTGCACGTCTCCGCCGGCTGCGGCACCAACCGCTACACCCCCGTCCGCTTCGCCTGCCCGCCCGAGGCGACGCTGCTGACGCTGGTGGAACGGGGCTGAGCGACCGGGGACGGCGGGGGCGGCCGGGACACAAGGGCCCGGCCGCCGGGGGCCGCACGGTCACGTGCCGCCTCCCGGGCCCCGGCCTGCGGGGACCCCGCTGTCCAGGTCCCCCTCCCAGAGCCAGGTATCCAGGCCCCCTCCCAAATCCAGGTATCCAGGTCCCCTCGACCCAGGTCTCCAGGCCCCCCAGATCCAGGCATTCAGGTCCCGCAGACCGTCCCCAATCCCCCCATAACCCGTCTAGCGTGGAGGGATGATCGACCCGACCCGGTCCGACCCCACCCGTTCCTCGCACTACGCGACCGGCCCGGCCGGCGCCTCGGCGCACACCCCGTACTCGGCGGTCGCGCCGCAAGTCCGCCGCCCGCTGGCCGCCGTCCTCCGCGTCCTGCTCGCCGCGGCCGCGGCCACCGGCGTCGCTCTGGAAATCAGCCTCTCCGCCGACCTGCCGCGCGTACTCAGCGACTTCTCCGTCCAGGCCGGCGCCGCCTTCGCGCTCTGCGCCCTGTGGTCCGCGTACCGCGCCGGAAGCGGCCGCCGCCCCGTCTCCCCGCGAATCACCGGCGCCCTCCTCCTCTACGTACTCGGCGCCGCCCTCCTCCACCACGCCCTCCCCGCGCCCGCTCCCGGCGACGCCACGCTCCCCGACGCCTCCTCCCCGACGGGCACCGTCGCCGACCAGCTCCTGCACACGGCCGTCCCGCTCGGTGCCGTACTGGACTGGCTCCTCCTGACCACCCCGCGCCAGTACCGCCTCCGCCACACCTGGCAGTGGCTGGTCTACCCGGTCCTCTATCTCCTCTTCGCCCTCCTCCGCGGCGCCCTGCTCACCCCGGGCACCCCCGGCCGCTACCCCTGGCCCCTCCTGAACACCGTCACCCACGGCTACCCGGCCGCCCTGACCCACGCCCTCCTCTGCCTCCTGGGCCTCTACCTCCTCGCCGTGGCCCTCCTCGCAATCGACCAGTTCAGGCCCGCTCCCCCGCGCCCTGGATACCGGATTTCGCGTACGGGGATCGGTCCGCTAAAGTAGAGCTCGTTGCTTCGGGGTGTAGCGCAGCTTGGCAGCGCGCTTCGTTCGGGACGAAGAGGTCGTGGGTTCAAATCCCGCCACCCCGACTGAAGAAACACAGGTCAAGGGCCTGGCTCTCAATGAGAGCCAGGCCCTTGCTGTATTTGCCGGCTGCCGGCCGCATTTACTGACGTGCCAGCAGGTGCCTCGTAGAAGTGTGTTCAGGGAACGCGCTGATGTGGTGGGGGTCACGGCAGCGGCATGTTGTTGATGCGGGGGGCCAGTTCGCGGGCGAGGGTGGTGGCCAGGGCGCGGAAGATGGCTACTTCGGGGTTGGGGTCGTGGGCGCGGGCCGCGAGGTGGCTGGACTCCGGTGGGGCGTCCAGGACGGGGACGAAGACCGCGCCGGGCCAGTTGTAGTAGCGGGCGAAGGAGCGGAGGCCGGAGCCGGCGCCGTGGCCGGTGAGGACGCCCGTGAGGACTTCCTGCGGGAAGAGGGCGATGCTGCGGCCGCGGCGGGCGGCCTCGTTGTGGAAGTAGAGGTAGTCCTTGAAGATCGCCGGGGTGTGGTCGGGGACCCGGAAGATCGGCAGGTCGGCCAGGTCGGCGACGCGTACGCCCTCGGTGCGGGCGTCGGCGAGCGACGCCGAGCCGGGGACGACCACGATGCGCTGCTCGGTCAGGAGCGCATCGCCGACCAGCCGGTCGTCGTCGGGCATCGGCCGGATGAAGGCCAGGTCCACCCGGTCCTCCACGAGGGCCGAGACGTGCTCGGTGAAGTTGAGCTGGATCACCTCGACGGGGACTTCGGGGCGCGCCCTGCGGTAGGCGTTCACCGCGGCCGGGGTGATCTCCGCCGAGCCGTGCCCCATGATGCCGACGCGCAGCGGGCGCGCGGTCGTCTCGCGCTCCCGGCGCACCGCCTCGTGGACGTCCTCGACCGCCGCGTCCGCCGCGGCCAGCAGCGTGCGGGCGTGCTCGGCCAGGCGTACGCCGGCGGCGGTCGGCCGGACCGGGTTCCGGTGCAGCAGCGGGGTGCCCAGCTCGTTCTCCAGGCGGCGGATGTGCTGGGTCACGGCGGCCGGCGAGAGGAAGAGGCGGGCCGCCGCCCGGCCGAAGTGCTGTTCCTCGACGACGGCCAGGAAGGACGGGAGCAGCCGGAGGTCCATGACTGCCCAGGGTAGGGCGCGGTCGCGGCCGGCGCGGAGGACCGTTCACGATTCGTGAAGGGGGGCGGCGGAGGGCGGGTGGTGGCTCGTACAACGGGTTTCGTGACCGATACCGCTGATACGACCGATACCGCCAATGTCGCTGATACCGCTGATATCGCTGATGACGTACTTGCTCGGAGCCCGACTGCCGCCGCGCCATCCGCCTCCGCGCCGCCCGCCCCTCGCCCGTACGGCATACGGACAGCGCTGATGATGACCGCCTCGGGGTGGAGCGCCAACCAGTTCGCCGCGCTGCTCGGGGCCTACCGTGCCGGGGCCGGGCTGTCGGATGCCGCGGTCAACGCGCTGCTCGCGGTGTACGCGGTCGGGCTGATACCGGGGCTGCTCGCCGCCGCCCCGCTCTCCGACCGGTACGGGCGGCGCCCGGTGGCGCTCGGCGCTCTCGCCCTGAACGCGGTGGCCACGCTGCTGCTGATGCTCGGGGCCGGGTCGGCGTTCTGGCTGGCGCCCGGCCGGCTGCTCACCGGGATCAGCGCCGGGGCACTGCTGTCGGCCGGCGGGGCCTGGGTGAAGGAGCTGTCCTCGCCGCCGTACGCGCCTACGGGCACGGAGACGGTGGCCGCCCGGCGCTCCGGCGTCTTCGTCTCGCTGGGCTTCGCCTCGGGCGGGCTCGCCGCCGCGCTGATCGCCCAGTGGGCGCCCCACCCGATGGTGCTCGCGTATCTGCCGCATCTGGCGCTGGCGGCACTTGCCTGGGGGCTGGCCCAGGGGAGCCCGGAGACCTGTCCGGCGGGCGCTGGACGTACCGCCCGAGGCACGAGACCCCTCCGGGTTGCGCGCCCCGCCTTCTGGCGCGCCGTCCTGCCCATGGCTCCCTGGGTGTTCGCCGCGCCGATGGTCGGGTTCGCCACGCTTCCCGGGCTGGTGGACGGGGGTCTGCGCGGCTGGGAGGTGGTGTACGCCGGGGTGGCGACGGCCGTCGTCCCCGGTGCCGGGGTGGCGGTCCAGCCGCTTGCCCGTCGGCTGATCCTGCGCAGCCGGCTGCTCACCGCGGTCGCCGGGCTGCTCGTGATGGCCGGGGGCTTCGCCCTCGCCGGGGCGGCAGCCACGCACCAGCAGCCGGTTCTCGGCCTGGTCGCCGGGGCGGTGCTGGGCGCGGGGTACGGGCTGGTCCTCACGTACGGCCTGGGCACCGCCGCCGCCCTCGCGGCGCCGGGCGGGCTGGCCCGCCTCACCTCGTACTTCTGGAGTCTCGCCTACCTCGGGATGTTCGCCCCGCTGCTGCTCAGCACGCTCAGCGGCGGCTTCCCGATGCCGCGCCTCCTGGCCGGCTCCGCGGTACTGGCGGTGCTGAGCTGTGCCCTGCTCGTCCTCCTGAACCGGCCGCGCCGCGCCGGAACCCGGTGAGACCGGGAAGTCCGACGCGGCGCCCATCAGTGGCCGGGGCCATGACACAAGCTCCGAGCCTCAGCCCTCGTGGCCAGGATGAGCCTCAGCCCTCATGGCCGGGGGTGAGCCTCAGCCCTCGCCCTCCAGCTCGCCCTCCGTCTCCAGGAAGATCTCGCGGAGCGCCTCGATCGCGGCCGGGTCGGGCTCGGCCCACATGCCGCGCGACTCCGCCTCCAGGAGCCGCTCGGCGATGCCGTGCAGCGCCCAGGGGTTGGCCTCCTGGAGGAACGCGCGGTTCTCCGGGTCCAGCACGTACGCCTGGGTGAGCTTGTCGTACATCCAGTCGGCGACGACGCCGGTCGTGGCGTCGTACCCGAAGAGGTAGTCGACCGTCGCGGCCAGCTCGAACGCGCCCTTGTAGCCGTGGCGGCGCATCGCCTCGATCCACTTGGGGTTCACCACGCGGGCGCGGAAGACGCGGGAGGTCTCCTCGACCAGGGTGCGGGTGCGGACGGTCTCCGGGCGGGTGGAGTCGCCGATGTACGCCTCCGGTGCCGTGCCCTTCAGCGCGCGCACGGTGGCCACCATGCCGCCGTGGTACTGGAAGTAGTCGTCCGAGTCCGCGATGTCGTGCTCGCGGGTGTCGGTGTTCTTCGCGGCGACGGCGATGCGCTTGTACGCCGTCTCCATCTCCTCGCGGGCCGAACAGCCGTCCAGGCCGCGGCCGTACGCGTAGCCGCCCCACACCGTGTAGACCTCCGCGAGGTCGGCGTCGGTGCGCCAGTCGCGGGAGTCGATGAGCTGGAGCAGGCCCGCGCCGTACGTGCCCGGGCGGGAGCCGAAGATACGCGTGGTGGCGCGGCGCTCGTCACCGTGCTCGGCCAGGTCGGCCTGCGCGTGGGCCCGTACGAAGTTCTGGTCGGCGGGCTCGTCGAGCCCCGCGACCAGGCGGACCGCGTCGTCCAGCAGGCCGATGGTGTGCGGGAACGCGTCCCGGAAGAAGCCGGAGATGCGCAGCGTGACGTCGATGCGGGGGCGGTCCAGCTCGTCGAGCGGGATGGGCTCCAGGCCGGTGACGCGGCGGGAGGCGTCGTCCCAGACGGGGCGGACGCCGAGCAGCGCGAGGGCCTCGGCCACGTCGTCGCCGGCGGTGCGCATCGCGCTCGTGCCCCACAGGGACAGGCCGACGGAGGTGGGCCAGTCGCCGTTGTCCGACTTGTACCGCTCCAGGAGCGAGTCGGCGAGGGCCTGGCCGGTCTCCCACGCGAGGCGGGAGGGGACGGCCTTCGGGTCGACCGAGTAGAAGTTGCGGCCGGTCGGCAGGACGTTGACCAGGCCGCGGAGGGGCGAGCCCGAGGGACCCGCCGGTACGAAGCCGCCCTTCAGGGCGTGCACGACGTGGTCCAGCTCGGCGGTGGTGCCGGCCAGGCGCGGGACGACCTCGCGGGCCGCGAAGTCGAGGATGTCGGCGACCTGCTGGGAGTGGTCAGCGGCGACGGACGCCACGGCGGCCGGGTCCCAGTCGGCGTCCTCCATCGCCTGTACGAGGGTGCGCGCCTTCTCCTCGGCCGCGTCCGCGGTCGTACGGGTCGCCGCCGACTCGTCCAGGCCGAGCGCCTCGCGCAGGCCCGGCAGCGCGGAAGTACCGCCCCAGATCTGCCGGGCGCGGAGGATCGCGAGGACCAGGTCCACGCGCGGGGCGCCGGTCGGCGCGCCGCCGAGTACGTGCAGGCCGTCGCGGATCTGGGCGTCCTTGACCTCGCACAGCCAGCCGTCGACGTGCAGCAGGAAGTCGTCGAAGCCGTCGTCGTCCGGGCGGTCCTCCAGGCCCAGGTCGTGGTCGAGCCTGGCGGCCTGGATGAGGGTCCAGATCTGCGCGCGGATGGCGGGCAGCTTGGCCGGGTCCATGGAGGAGATCTGCGCGTACTCGTCGAGCAGCTGCTCCAGGCGCGCGATGTCGCCGTAGGAGTCGGCGCGGGCCATCGGCGGGACGAGGTGGTCGACGAGGGTGGCGTGGACGCGGCGCTTGGCCTGCGTGCCCTCGCCCGGGTCGTTGACCAGGAACGGGTAGATGAGCGGCAGGTCGCCGAGCGCGGCGTCCGGGCCGCAGGCGGCGGAGAGGCCGGCGTTCTTGCCGGGCAGCCACTCCAGGTTGCCGTGCTTGCCCAGGTGGATCATGGCGTCGGCGCCGAAGCCGCCGTCCTCGGCAGCGGCGGCGATCCAGCGGTAGGCCGCCAAGTAGTGGTGCGAGGGCGGCAGATCGGGGTCGTGGTAGATCGCGATCGGGTTCTCGCCGAAGCCGCGCGGCGGCTGGATGAGAATGAGCAGATTGCCGCGGCGCAGGGCCGCGAGCACGATGTCGCCCTCGGGGTCGCCGCCCTGGTTCACGCGGCTGCGGTCGAGGAACATCTCGCCGGGCGCCGGGCCCCAGTGCTCCTCGACGGACTTGCGCAGCTCGGCGGGGAGGGTCGCGTACCAGCGCTTGTAGTCGGCGGCCGGGATGCGGACGGGGTTGCGGGCCAGCTGCTCCTCGGTGAGCCAGTCCTGGTCGTGGCCGCCGGCCTCGATGAGCGCGCGGATCAGCTCGTCGCCGTCGCCGGAGACCAGGCCGGGGATCTCCTCCTCGGGCCCGAAGTCGTACCCCTCCGCACGGAGGCGGCGCAGCAGCTCGATGGCGGAAGCAGGCGTGTCCAGGCCGACCGCGTTGCCGATGCGGGAGTGCTTGGTCGGGTATGCGGAGAGTACGAGCGCCACACGCTTGTCGGCGGGCGCGATGTGGCGCAGCCGGGCGTGACGTACGGCGATGCCGGCGACGCGCGCCGCCCGCTCGGGGTCGGCGACGTACGCCGGGAGGCCGTCCTCGTCGATCTCCTTGAAGGAGAACGGCACGGTGATCAGGCGGCCGTCGAACTCCGGGACGGCGATCTGGCTGGCCGCGTCGAGCGGCGAGACACCCTCGTCGTTCTCCTCCCAGTCGCTGCGCGAGCCGGTCAGGCAGAGCGCTTGCAGGACCGGCACATCCAGGCCCGTGAGGGCGCCCGCGTCCCAGGACTCGTCGTCGCCGCCGGCCGAGGCCGTCGCGGGCTTGGTGCCGCCCGCCGCGAGCACCGTGGTGACGATCACGTCGGCGGCGCGCAGCGCGTCGATCAGCTCGGGCTCGGGGGCGCGCAGGGAGGCGACGTACAGCGGCATCGGGCGGGCGCCCGCGTCCTCGATGGAACCGCACAGGGCGTCCACGAAGGCGGTGTTGCCGCTCATGTGGTGGGCGCGGTAGTAGAGCACCGCGACGGTCGGGGCGTCCGTGGCGAGGTCCGTACGGGCGGTGCGCTCCAGCGGGCCCCAGGAGGGCGCGGCGGCCGGCGGCTCGAAGCCGTGGCCGGTCAGCAGCACGGTGTCGGAGAGGAAGCGGGCCAGCTGCTCCAGGTTGGCCGGGCCGCCGTGCGCGAGGTAGGCGTGCGCCTCGGCGGCGATGCCGACCGGGACGGTGGAGGCGGCCATCAGCTGAGCGTCGGGGGCCTGTTCGCCGGTGAGCACGACGACCGGGCGGCCGTCGGCGAGCAGCTGGTCCAGGCCCTCCTGCCAGGCGCGGACGCCGCCGAGGAGGCGTACGACGACCAGGTCGCAGCCGTCGAGCAGGGCCGGCAGCTCTTCGAGGTCCAGCCGGGAGGGGTTGGCGAAGCGGTAGCCGACGGGGCCGCTCGCCGCGCGGGCGCTCAGCAGATCGGTGTCGGAGGTCGACAGGAGCAGGATCCGGCGGGTCTCGGGGTTCGGCTCCCCGGAGGAATGCAGCATGCGGCGTCGGGCCTTCCTCGGGGTCCGCGCCCCGGGCGGTGTCGGAATGGATTTCCCCTGCTCGCGCAGAGGCGAAAGCGGGGAAAGGGAGTTCCTGGCTCACCCGGCCGCTGGGGCCGGGCTCACAGTGGCGGGACCGCGCCGGATTCGCACCGGGCTTCCTCCCCTGTCGCCGTCGCCGGCGAGGGTGACGGACCGGATGGTCCGCCGTGAGCATAGTAAGGGCCACTCCCCGAGCGTGGGGCGGACGCCCGGGACGGGGTCGGTATGCTCGCCGCCATGCCCACGGCGACCAACCCTCCACCTCGGGACGAACCCCCCATACCGGTTCGCCTCGACGCCTGCCCGGGCACTTTGCGGCTGCACATGGCGGACGATGGTGCGCTGGCCCGCGTCCGGGTACCCGGCGGCGTACTGACCGCCGCTCAGGCGGCCGCGCTGGCCGACGCGGCGGTCCGCCTCGGGGACGGCGCGCTGCACCTCACCTCGCGCGGAAATGTGCAATTGCGCGGCCTGGACGGCGACTGCGGCGCGGCCCTGGCGGGCCTGCTCGACGCGTCCGGACTGCTGCCCTCGTACCGCCACGAGCGGGTACGCAACATCGTCGCCTCGCCGCTGTCCGGCCTCGACGGCGCCGGGCACGGGGACGTACGGCCCTGGTTGCGCGCCCTGGACGGCCTGTTGTGCGCGAGCGAGGCCGCGACCGCGCTCTCGGGGCGCTTCCTGTTCGCGCTGGACGACGGGCGGGGGGACGTCGCTTCGCTGGGCGCGGATGTGACATTGATCGCCTCCGGTGCGGCGGGCGCTGCTTCTGGTGGTGACGCTTCCGGTGGCGCTGCTTCCGGTGACGCTGCTTCCGATGGCGCGCTGCTGCATATCGGGGGCGCGGGCGGTGCCCTTCGGGTGCGCGACGCCGACGCCCCTCGGGCCGCGCTGGCGGCGGCCGAGGCATTCCTGGACGCGGCGGAGGGCCGGTCCCGCGCCTGGCGGGTGCGTGATCTGCCGGACAGTGCCGAGCAGTTGGTACGCGAGACGGCACGGCGGCTGGATGCGGCGGGCATCCCCGCCACGTATACGGCGAACGCCTCGCTGCCTACGGGAGCGGCGCCCACCCCGGGGGCCGTCGACGGCCCTGAAGGCCGGCGGGCGCTGTCCGTGCTCGCGCCCCTCGGCACCCTGACCGCCGACCAGTGGCGGCTGCTGGCCGACGTGGCCCACGAGGACGGCGCCGGTGAAGTACGGCTCACCCCGTGGCGCGGCGTGGTCGTCCCCGGCCTGGACCGCGCGACCGCCGACGCCCGGCTGCGCGACCTGGCCGCGGCCGGCCTGATCACCGACCCCGCCTCCCCCTGGCACGGCGTCGGCGCCTGCATCGGCCGCCCCGGCTGCGCCAAGTCCCTCGCGGACGTACGGGCCGATGCGGCCACCGCGCTCGGTACGGGCGGCGGGCTGCCCGTGTACTGGTCGGGCTGCGCGCGCCGCTGCGGCCACCCGCAGGGCGACTGGGTGGACGTGGTCGCCACCCCCGAGGGCTACGAGGTCGACGGGTACCGGGTACCGCCGCGCGGTGAAGCCCTGCGTACTGTCGTGAACGGCACCCGGGATATGAACGGGTCTTCACACGTGAACGGATCACCAGACGTGACGGCGACGAGATGAGCGAGAGCACCGTGTTCGACTACGAGAAGGACGGGGCGGAGATCTACCGCCAGTCCTTTGCCACCATCCGCGCGGAGGCGGACCTCGCGGGGCTGCCCGCGGACGTCTCCCAGGTTGCGGTCCGGATGATCCACGCCTGCGGCATGACCGACCTCGTCCGCGACCTCGCCTTCAGCCCGCAGGTCATCGGACGGGCCCGGGCCGCGCTGGAGTCGGGCGCGCCGGTGCTGTGCGACGCGCAGATGGTCGCCAGCGGGGTCACCCGCAAGCGGCTGCCCGCCGACAACGCCGTGGTGTGCACCCTCTCGGAGCCGGGCGTGCCCGAACTCGCCGAGAAGCTGGGCACCACGCGCAGCGCCGCCGCGCTGGAACTCTGGCGCGACCGCGGCCTGCTGGAGGGCTCGGTGGTGGCCGTGGGCAACGCGCCGACCGCCCTGTTCCGCCTGCTGGAGATGGTCGCGGAGGGCGCGCCGCGCCCCGCGGCCGTCCTCGGCATACCGGTGGGCTTCATCGGCGCGGCCGAGTCGAAGGACGCCCTCGCGGCGAACACGCTGGGCCTGGACTACCTGGTGGTGCGGGGCCGTCGCGGCGGCAGCGCGATGGCCGCGTCCGCCGTCAACGCGATTGCGAGCACCGCGGAATGAGCACGGAGAGCGGCGGCTCCACGAGCCTCCAGAGCGCCGGGAAGACCGGGAAGCTGTACGGGGTCGGGCTGGGCCCCGGCGACCCGTCCCTGATGACCCTGCGGGCCGTCCAGGCCATCGCGGAGGCGGACGTGGTGGCGTACCACAGCGCCCGGCACGGCCGGTCCCGCGCCCGCGCGATCGCCGAGCCGCACCTGCGGCCCGACCACATCGAGGAGCTGCTGCGCTACCCGGTGACGGTCGAGACGACGGACCACCCCGGCGGCTACCGGGGCGCGCTGAACGACTTCTACGAGGAGGCCGCGGCCCGGCTGGCCGCGCACCTCGACGCGGGCCGCACGGTCGCCGTACTCGCCGAGGGCGACCCGCTCTTCTACGGCTCGTACCAGCACATGCACAAGCGGCTCGCGCACCGCTATCCCACCGAGGTGGTCCCCGGGATCACTTCGGTCAGCGCGGCCGCGGCCCGGCTCGGTGAGCCGCTCGTCGAGGCCGAGGAGACCCTGACGATCGTGCCGGGCACGCTGCCCGAGGACGAGCTGACGGCGCGGCTCGCCGCCGCCGACTCGGCGGTCGTGATGAAGCTCGGCCGTACGTTCCCGACGGTGCGCCGCGCCCTGGAGCGCACCGGCCGACTGGCGGACGCCCGGTATGTCGAGCGCGCCTACATGGAGGGCGAGCGCACGGCCGCGCTGGCGGATGTGGACCCGGAGTCGGTGCCGTACTTCTCGGTGGCCGTGCTGCCGTCGCGCGTGGACACCGGGCCCGCGGTCCCGGAGCGCGGCGAGGTGACGGTCGTCGGCACCGGTCCCGCCGGGGCGCCCTGGCTGACGCCCGAGTCGCGCGGCGCCCTGGACAACGCCACCGACCTGGTCGGCTACACGACCTACCTCGACCGGGTGCCGGTCAGGGCCGGGCAGGAGCGGCACGGCTCGGACAACAAGGTCGAGTCCGAGCGCGCCGAGTTCGCGCTGGACCTGGCGCGGCGGGGACGGCGCGTCGCCGTGGTCTCCGGCGGCGACCCCGGCGTCTTCGCGATGGCCACCGCCGTCCTGGAGGTGGCGGCGCAGGAGGAGTACGCGGACGTCCCCGTACGAGTACTGCCGGGGGTGACCGCGGCCAACGCGGCGGCCGCCCGCGCGGGCGCCCCGCTCGGCCACGACTACGCCACGATCTCGCTCTCGGACCGGCTCAAGCCGTGGGAGGTGATCGCCGAGCGGCTGCGCGCGGCGGCCGCCGCCGACCTGGTGCTGGCCCTGTACAACCCGGGTTCGCGCAGCCGTACGTGGCAGGTCGGCAAGGCCCGCGAGCTGCTCCTCGAACACCGCGCGCCGGACACCCCGGTCATCCTGGGCCGCGACATCGGCGGCCCGGAGGAGAGCGTCCGCGTCGTACGGCTGGCCGACCTGGACCCGGCCGAGGTCGACATGCGCACCCTCCTGATCGTCGGCTCCTCGCAGACGCAGACCGTACGGCGCGAGAACGGCGAGCAGATCGTCTGGACGCCGCGGCGGTACCCGGAGGACTGAGGAGGCGGCGCCTGGGCCGGGAGGCCGCCTCAGCCCTCCAGGGCCGCGCGGAAGGCACCGCCCAGGTGCTCCGCCAGCCAGCGGACGGCCTGGTCCGGGCCGTCCGCGACGGGGACGCCGGCCGGGGCCGCCGGGCGGCGGACGACGACCACCGGGACGCCGGCCTCACGGGCGGCCGCCAGCTTGGGCGCGGTGGCCGCTCCCCCGCTGTCCTTGGTGACCACGACGTCGATCCGGTGCTCGCGCAGCAGCGCCCGCTCGCCCTCCAGGGTGAACGGGCCGCGGTCGAGCAGCACCTCCATGCGCGGCGGGCACGGCCCCTCGGGCGCGTCCACGGACCGCATGAGGAACCACAGGTCCGCGACGTCCGCGAAGGCGGCCAGACCCATCCGGCCCGTGGTGAGGAAGACCCGCCGGCCCAGCTCCGGGAGGAGCGCGGCGGCCTCCTGGAGCGATCCGGCCGAGTGCCAGTCGTCGCCGTCCCCGGGGACCCAGCCGGGCCGGCGCAGCGCCAGCAGGGGAACATGGGCCATGGCCGCGGCCGTCGCCGCGTTGAAACTGATCGTTCCGGCGAAAGGATGGGTGGCGTCGATGAGCACGTCCACCTGGTGCGCGCGCAGCCACTGGGCCAGCCCCTCCGCACCCCCGAAGCCGCCGATGCGGACCTCGCCCGGCGGCAGCACCGGGCGGGCGACACGGCCCGCGAGCGAGGTCGTCACGCGTACGTCGCCGGCCTGCGGGCCGTCGGCCAGCGCGGCGGCGAGACGGCGGGCCTCGGTCGTCCCGCCGAGTATCAGTACGTGCGTCGCGGCGTGCATCGGAACCTTCCATGAGTGAGGCGAGTGGCGGGCGCAGCGCCCAACTCAAGCACACCGGTCTACGGCCCGGCTGGACGACCGGCGCCTGTGCGACGGCGGCGGCCACCGCCGCGTACACCGCGCTGCTGACCGGCGACTTTCCCGACCCGGTGACGATCACGCTGCCCAAGGGCCAGACCCCCGCCTTCGCGCTGGCGGTAGAGGAGCTGGCCGAGGACGGGCCCGGGGAGGCGCCTGGCGGGCCGTCGGGCAGGCGCGCGACGGCCGGTGTGGTCAAGGACGCGGGCGACGACCCCGACGTCACGCACGGCGCGCTGGTCCGCGTCACCGTCCGCGCCCTGCCGCCCGGCTCCGGCGTGGTCTTCAAGGCCGGACCGGGCGTGGGGACGGTGACCCGCCCCGGCCTCCCCCTGGATGTCGGCGAACCGGCCATCAACCCGGTACCGCGTCAGATGATGCGCGACCACCTGGCGCAGGTCGCCGCGCGCCACAGGGGCGGCGAGGCGGACGTCGAGCTCACCGTCTCGGTGGACCACGGCGAGGAGATCGCCCGCTCCACCTGGAACCCGCGGCTCGGCATCCTGGGCGGCCTGTCCATCCTCGGGACGACGGGCATCGTCGTGCCGTACTCGTGCTCGGCGTGGATCGACTCGATCCGGCGCGGCGTGGACGTGGCCAGGGCGGCCGGCCGTACGCACGTGGCCGGCTGCACCGGCTCGACGTCCGAGAAGACGGTGGTGGCCGAGTACGGCCTGCCCGAGGACGCCCTCCTGGACATGGGCGACTTCGCGGGCGCGGTACTGAAGTACATCCGCCGGCACCCGGTCGAGCGGCTGACGATCTGCGGCGGCTTCGCCAAGCTCTCCAAGCTGGCCGCGGGCCACCTGGACCTGCACTCCGCGCGCTCCCAGGTCGACAAGGGCTTCCTCGCCCAGCTGGCCCGGCAGGGCGGCGCGGACGAGGCGCTGGCCGCGGAGGTCGCGGCCGCCAACACCGGCCTCGCCGCGCTCCAGCTGTGCGCGGCCGCCGGGGTCGCGCTGGGCGACCTGGTGGCGGCCACCGCCCGCGATCAGGCCCTCGAAGTGCTGCGCGGCGCACCCGTGGCGGTCGACGTCATCTGCATCGACCGCGCGGGCAACGTGGTGGGGCGCAGTACGGTGCGCTGACGCACCGCCTCCTGGGACGGCTGACGCACGGGCTCCTGGTGACGCGGGCCCGCGGGCGTCAGCACACGTGGCGGTCGCGCTCCGCCGAGTACAGGTGGCTGTCCCGGAACTGCTCGGCGCCCAGCGTGCGGCCGACGATGATGACGGCGGTACGGACGATGCCCGCCGCCTTCACCTGGTCCGCGATGTCCTCCAGGGTGCCGCGCAGCACGAGCTCGTCGGGCCGGCTGGCCATCGCGACGACCGCGGCCGGGCAGTCGGCACCGTAGTGCGGCAGCAGCTCTTCGACGACCCGGTCCGCGTACCGGGCGGCGAGGTGCAGCACCAGAAGGGCGCCGCTGCGCCCCAGGGTGGCCAGGTCCTCGCCCTCGGGCATCGCGGTCGCCTGCTGCGCGATACGGGTGAGGATGACCGTCTGGCCGACCGTCGGCACGGTCAGCTCCCGCTTGAGCGCCGCGGCGGCCGCCGCGAACGCCGGGACGCCGGGCACCACCTCGTAGGGCACGCCCGCGGCGTCCAGCCGCCGCATCTGCTCGGCGACCGCGGAGAAGACCGACGGGTCGCCGGAGTGCAGCCGTGCCACGTCGTGCCCGGCCTCGTGCGCGCGGAGCACCTCGGCGGTGATCTCGTCGAGGTTCAGCTGCGCGGTGTCCACCAGCCGGGCGTCCGGCGGGCATTCGGCGAGCAGTTCACGCGGTACGAGGCTGCCCGCGTACAGGCAGACCTGGCAGGCGGCGAGCGTCCGGGCACCGCGCACCGTGATCAGGTCGGCGGCACCGGGGCCCGCGCCGATGAAGTACACGGTCATCTGTCGTCTCCTGAAAGTGCGTCGTAGTCGTCGGTGCCTTCGGGGCGGCCGTCGTCCTGAGAACGGCCGCCGCTCACGGGGTCCTTGCGCACGGCCCACTGGGTGACCGGCATCGCCTGCCGCCACCCGGTGAAGCCGCCCACCGGTACGGCGTGCGCCACGGCCAGCCGTACCAGCTCGCCGCCGTGCTTCCGGTACCAGTCGGCGAGCAGCGCCTCGGACTCCAGCGTCACGGTGTTGGCCACCAGCCGGCCGCCGGGCGGCAGCGCGTCCCAGCAGGCCGCGAGCAGCCCGGGGCTGGTCAGCCCGCCGCCGATGAAGACCGCGTCCGGTACCGGCAGGCCGGACAGGGCGTCCGGAGCCGGGCCGGTGACGACCCGCAGGGCCGGTACGCCGAGCCGGTCGGCGTTGCGCCCGATGCGCTCGGCCCGTACGGGGTCGCGCTCGACACAGACGGCGCGGCAGGAGCGGTGGGTCCGCATCCACTCGATGGCGATCGAGCCGGAGCCGCCGCCGATGTCCCACATCAGCTCGCCGGGGGCGGGCGCGAGCGCGCCCAGGGTGGCGGCCCGTACATGACGCTTCGTCAGCTGCCCGTCGTGCTCGTACGCGTCATCGGGCAGCCCTGGTACGGCACCCAGCCGCAGCGCGTCCGGGGCGCGGCGGCACTCCAGGGCGATGATGTTCAGCGCGTCCCCGGGCGGGTGCGGCCAGTCCTCGGCGGTGCCGGCCAGCGCGCGCTCCCGCTCGCCGCCGAGCTGTTCGAGCACCCGCATCCCGCTCGGCCCGAAGCCCTGTTCCGCCAGCAGCCGGGCGACCTCGGCGGGGGTACCGGCGCCCGCGCTGAGGACGAGCAGCCGCCGGCCGTCGTGCAGGGCGGCGGACAGCTGCGCGGCGGGCCGCCCGACGAGCGTGACCACCTCGGTCTCCTCGACCGGCCAGCCCAGCCGGGCGCAGGCGTAGGAGACGGAGGAGGGGTGCGGCATGATGCGCAGCGCGTCGGTGCCGACGGCTCCGTCGCCGAGTACTTCGGTGAGCGTCCGTCCGATGCCGTAGAACATGGGGTCGCCGCTGGCCAGCACCGCGACCTTCCGCCCTGCGTGTGCCGCGAGCAGCCCGGGCACGGCGGGCCGCAGCGGCGACGGCCAGGCCACCCGCCGCCCCGCGCACTCGGCGGGCAGCAGCGCGAGTTGGCGCGGCCCGCCGATGACGACGTCCGCGTCCCGCAGGACGGTCTGCGAGGCGGACGGAATACCGTCCCACCCGTCCGCTCCGATCCCGACGACGGTCACGGCCGGTGGCGTGGGGGGTGGGGACGTGGCGGGGGTCACAGCCGGCTACCTCGGAGGTCGAGCGGGTTCGGAGCCGCACTCTACTGGCAGCCCGCGAGGACCCGTCGGCCGCCTCCTGACGGCACGCGGTCGGGCCGCCGACGGCACTGCGGACGGGGCGTCGACGGCACCGGCATCGGGCTGCTGACGACCCCGCGGACGGATCTCCGGCAGCACCGCGGTCGGATCTCCGGCGGTGCCCGGACGGTACCGCCGGCCGCGTCGCTGACATGCTCGTGGCGAAAGTTATCCACAGCCGAGCGGGCGGCCCGACGCGATATGCCTCGCCGGGCGCAGAATGGGTCGCATGACTGACGAGACCACTGCCATCACCGAGTCCATGTCGGACTGGGAAAAGCGCTTCCGGGCCCCGCGCGTCGGCCTTCCCGAGTGGGCCGAGGACGCCCCCGCGCGCTCCCTGTTCGTGTCCAACGCCACCGGCACCTTCGAGCTGTACGCGTGGGACCGGGCCAGTGGTGAGCAGCGCCAGGTCACGGACCGGCCGAACGGCACGACGGACGGGACGCTCACCCCCGACGGCGAGTGGATCTGGTGGTTCTCGGACACCGACGGCGACGAGTTCGGCGTCTGGATGCGCCAGCCGTTCGGCGGCGGCGAGGACGAGCCGGCCGCGCCCGGCCTGGCCCCCTCCTACCCCGGCGGACTCGCCCTCGGCCGGGACGGCACGGCCGTCATCGGCCGCTCCACCGACGAGGAGGGCTCGACGATCCACCTCGTCCGTCCCGGCCAGGACCCGGTGGAGATCTACCGCCACCGCGAGTCGGCCGGCGTCGGCGCCCTCTCCCACGACGGCTCGCTGATCGCCATCGAGCACACCGAGCACGGTGACGCGATGCACTCCGCGATCCGCGTCGTGCGCCCCGACGGCTCCACCGTCGCCGAGCTGGACGACACCAAGGGCGGCACCGAGGAGCTGGGCCTCTCGGTGATGGGCTTCGCGCCGGTCGACGGCGACGCCCGGCTGCTGGTCGGCCACCAGCGCCGCGGCCGCTGGGAGCCGATGATCTGGAATCCGCTGACCGGTGAGGAGACCGCGCTCGCCATAGAGCTGCCCGGCGACGTCGGCGCCGACTGGTACCCGGACGGCTCGGCCCTGCTGGTGGAGCACGAGTTCCAGGCCCGCGGCGAGCTGTGGAAGTACGTCCCCGAGGACGGCGGGCTGACTCGCGTCGAGACGCCGACGGGCACGGTCTCCGGTGCCACGGCCCGCCCCGACGGCACGGTGGAGTTCCTGTGGTCCTCCGCGGCGCAGCCCCCGGAGGTGCGCTCCACGAGCGGCGCGGTCGTGCTCGACCCGCCCGGCATGAAGGCCCCGGGCTCCGTCCCGGTGACCGACACCTGGGTCGAGGGCCCCGGCGGCCGCATCCACGCCCTGATCCAGAAGCCCGCCGGCGAGGGCCCGTTCCCGACCGTGTTCGACATCCACGGCGGCCCGACCTGGCACGACAGTGACTCCTTCGCCTCGGCGCCGGCCGCCTGGGTGGATCACGGCTTCGCGGTCGTGCGGGTCAATTACCGCGGCTCGACGGGTTACGGCCGGGAGTGGACGGACGCGCTCAAGCACCGCGTCGGCCTGATCGAGCTGGAGGACATCGCCGCGGTCCGCGGCTGGGCGGTGGAGTCCGGCCTCGCGGACCCCCGCAAGCTCGTCCTCTCCGGCGGCTCCTGGGGCGGGTACTTGACCCTCCTCGGCCTCGGCACCCAGCCGGAGTCCTGGGCGCTGGGCCTGGCCGCGGTCCCCGTCGCGGACTACGTCACGGCGTACCACGACGAGATGGAGGCGCTGAAGGCGATGGACCGCACGCTGCTCGGCGGCACGCCGGAGGAGGTGCCGGAGCGGTTCGAGGCGTCGTCCCCGCTGACGTACGTCGACGCGGTCCGCGCGCCGGTCTACATCTCCGCCGGGGTGAACGACCCGCGCTGCCCCATCCGCCAGGTGGAGAACTACGTCGACCGCCTCAAGGCCCGGGACCACCCGCACGAGGTCTACCGCTACGACGCGGGCCACGGCTCCCTGGTGGTGGAGGAGCGCATCAAGCAGCTCCGCCTGGAACTGGACTTCGCCCGCCGGTACCTGGGAGACGTATGACCAAATCTTGAGTGAGGGGGGCGCGAGGGGGGTGGAGGGGAGGGGGCGGGGGGGGAGGCCCCCCGGGGGGGGGAGGCCCCCCGGGGGGGAAGGCGGGGAAGAGGCGAGGCGGGGAAAAGGCCCGGGGGATCCCCCCGGTGAGCCCCCCGGCCGAGCCGCCCCAGCAACCCCCTCAGGAGCCGGAAGAGACCTTCTGCTCGGCCCCAGCCCCCGACTCCAGCCCCAGCCCCTCCACCGGAATCCCCAGCGCCGCGTCCCGCGCTGCTTCGGATTCGCGGCGGAAGAGGCGGAACCACATGAAGAGGACGAAGCCGGCGAAGACGAACCACTCGCCGGTGTAGCCGAGGTTCTGGAACGCCTTGAGGTCGAGGCCGCTGCCCTCGGCCGCGGCCGGCGGCACGGCCTTCATCGGCCCCTGGGCGTGCGAGACGGTGATCCAGGCGTCGTACACGTCGTACGGCACGATGTTGACCAGCGACGCCGCGCTGATCATGCCGAGCTGCCCCGGCGGCAGGCCGCCGCCGGTCTGCACGCCCTGCGTGCCCTGGTTCTCCGACGCCTGCAGCGCGCCGGTGACGGTCACCTCGCCGCGCGGCGGCGCCGGCACCTTCGCGGTGTCGGCCTTCGTGTCCGCGTCGCCGGGCAGCCAGCCGCGTACGACGGGCAGCGCCTTGCCGCCGTCCGTGCGCAGCATGGTCAGCACGTAGAAGCCGGTGCGTTCGCCGAGCTGCCGGCCGGGGACGAGCAGCTGGTGGCCGGTGTCGTAGTGCCCGGTCGCGGTGGCTCGCCGGCCCGAGGTGTTCTTGTCGACGGGCAGCAGCTGCGTCAGCGGGCGGGCGGCCGCGGTCTTGGCGTCGGCCGCCTGGTCCTCCTGCTGCTGGTGCGTGTCGACGCGGTCCTCGAAGCGGCTCAGCTGCCAGCTGCCCATGAAGACGCACACGGGGATCGCCAGCAGGACGAAGACGTTGATTCCCCACCATCGCGGGGTGAGCAGGAACCGGTACACACCATCAAAGGTACGGGCACGTGCCTCGTACCCGGACGGCGGGCCCGTATCTGCCCCGGCCCGTCCTGTCCTCCGGACAACGGTCCTCGGCCCGCCAGGTACCGGGCCCGAGGTCCCGGGCCTACTGCGCCGGCAGCGGTCCCGTGCGGTACACCGTTCCTGCGCACGCGTCGTTGATCGTGGTGGCCGCTGCCGACGGCTCGCCGGCCTCCGGGGTGTGGCTGACCGCGACGCCGGCCGCCTGCGTACCGTCGTCCGCCGCCCCGTCGCCGCCGGTGCCCGCCTGGTCTCCGCTGCCGTCGGCCGCGGTGGAGTTCGCCGGCTCGCCGGAGCCCGCCCCCTCGGAGCTGCCGGGCGTCGGCGTACCGGGCGCCGCGCAGCCCGAAGGCCCGCCGCCCTCGGCCGGGACCCAGGCGAACTTCACTTCGTACGCCTGACCAGGCTTCAGCACGATCTGGTCGGGTGCGGCGGACGGGTCCGGCAGGCCCGGCGCGGCGTCGCCCGCCGTGTGGTCGACGACCTGGACGCGGGTCGGGTCGGCGCTGCCCTGGGCGACGGCGATCACGCTGCCGCCGCCGTCGACCGAGCAGGTCGCGGCGGAGGTGTTGACGACCCGCAGGGAGCCGTAGACGCGGCCTTCGGCGTCGGGCGTACCGAGGCTGCCGCTGCCGCCGCCGAGCTGGGCGCGCAGGCAGGCGGGCGAGGTGACGTCCATCGTCGCGGCCGGGTCGGCGGCGGGGCCGCCGGACTCCTCGGTGCTGCCGTCCTTCGTGCCGCCCTTGTCCTTGCCGGTCTTCTTGCCGTCCTCGTCGGCCTTCTTGCCGTCCTTGCCGGCGGGGCGGTCGCTGTGCCGGCTGTTCGTACCGCCCGCGGTGCCGCCGGTGGTGACGTGCGCCTCGGAGCTGCTGGCGGCGTTGGCGCGGCGGTCGGCGGCGTCGTCCCCGCCGTTCGCGACGTGCAGCATGGCGGGCATGGCCGTACCGCCGAGGAGCAGTACGGCGGCGGCGCCGACCACGGCGTGCCGGCGGCGCCTGCGCCGGGCCGGTACCGCGCGGCGGAGGGTTTCGAGGGAGTCGGGGGACGGCTCCAGGTCCTGGACGGCGGACTGCAGGAGATTCCGCAGCTCCTCCTCGCCACCGCCCCCGGAACCGCCGCCGTATCCGGCCGCGCCGCTCCCGGAATCGCCGCCGTATCCGGCCGCACCGCCCCCGGTACCACTGAGGCCGCTGTCCGCGTCGCGTCCGCCCTCTGCCATGGCACCGTTGTCATCCGGCGCCGATGCCCCCGCCGATGCCGATGCCGACGGCCGCGCGGATGCCGCTCCTGAAGTACCGCGCGGCTGCTGTTCCTCGCCGCGCGTCTCCCCGGGCTCCCCCTCGGATGCGGGGTCGTGCGGGCCGTGCTGCTTGCTGGTCATGCCGGAGCCTCCATGGCGACGCGCAGCGCCGCGATACCCCGTGAGCCGTACGCCTTCACCGAGCCGAGCGATATGCCCAGCGTCTCGGCGACCTGCGCTTCGGTCATGTCGGCGAAGTAGCGCAGCACGAGGACTTCGCGCTGGCGCCGCTGCAGACCGCGCATCGCCTTGATCAATTGGTCCCGCTCCAGCTGTTCGTACGCGCCCTCTTCTGCGCTCGCCATGTCGGGCATCGGCTTGGAGAGCAGCTTCAGCCCGAGGATGCGGCGGCGCAGCGCGGAGCGGGAGAGGTTGACGACCGTCTGCCGCAGATAGGCGAGGGTCTTCTCGGGGTCGCGTACGCGGCCGCGCGCGGAGTGCACGCGGATGAACGCTTCCTGGACGACGTCCTCGCAGGACGCGGTGTCGTCCAGGAGCAGCGCGGCGAGACCGAGCAGGGAGCGGTAGTGCGCTCTGTAGGTCTCGGTGAGGTGGTCGACTGTCGTGCCCGCTGCCATCGCTTCGTCAGCGTTCCCGTGCGGGGACGGTGCCTGCGTCGGACGCGCGGCGGGCCAGGGGGCGATCACCGGCATGCCACCGGGGATGCGAGTACGCGACGGCCGCGCCACAGCTGCGCCGCCCGCGCTCCCAGGGCCGATTGCAATGCCGAGTACCTCTGCCACGCCTGTTGGACACGCTTCCCCCCGTCAGGGTTGTACGCGCAAGGCACCGTTTTTGGCGATGCGTTGAATGCCCTCATGCGTACCAGCTCTTCCCCGATGCCCCATATTGCCCGTGCCCATAAGGGCGGTTTACGTACTTGCCGCGGCCCTCATGGGACCTTCGCCGTACGCCGTGGTGCGCGTCGCCGAACCGTGCTGTGCCGAACGCCCAGGAGGGGCGGCGACAAAGACGCTCCCCGCGCGGCCGCGGTTGCAGCACGACGGGGAGCGAATGGCCGAGCGGGCCGTCATCCCTGATCAAGGGACCAGAACAGCCGGTCCGCTTACAGGACCTTCACAAGTAGTCAGCGAATTATGACCCACCGGCCGAGCTCTTGGGGAGTGGGTTCTTCGAACTTCAAGTACCCGAGCGGAGCCGCGCGCCCGGCAGCCGGCCGGCCGACCCTACGGGCGCCTCGCGGGCCGACGTCCCGTCAGCTCCCGCCCGTGAGCTCCGCCGCGACCACCTCGGCGATCTGGGCCGTGTTCAGCGCGGCGCCCTTGCGGAGGTTGTCGCCGCACACGAAGAGTTCGAGCGCGTGCGGGTCGTCCAGGGACCTGCGTACCCGCCCGACCCAGGTCGGATCCGTGCCGACCACGTCGGCGGGCGTGGGGAACTCGCCCTCCCCCGGGTCGTCGCACAGGACGACGGCGGGCGCCGCGGCGAGGATCTCGTGCGCGCCGGCCACCGTGACCTCGCGCTCGAAGCGCGCGTGCACGGTCAGCGAGTGCGTGGTGATCACCGGTACGCGGACGCAGGTCGCGGTGACGGGCAGGTCCGGCAGCCCGAGGATCTTCCGGGACTCGTTGCGGACCTTCAGCTCCTCGGAGGACCAGCCGTCCTCCTGGAGGGACCCGGCCCACGGCACGACGTTGAGCGCCATCGGCGCGGGGAACGGGCCGAGGTCGTCGCCGACGGCCCGCCGCACGTCACCGGGGGTCGTCCCCAGCTCCGTACCGGACACCGCGGACAGCTGGCCGCGCAGCGCGTCGACGCCGGCCTTCCCGGCACCGGAGACGGCTTGGTACGAGGAGACGATCAGCTCGCTCAGGCCGTACTCGGCGTGCAGCGCGCCCAGCGCGACGATCATCGAGAGCGTCGTGCAGTTCGGGTTGGCGATGATGCCGCGCGGCCGTACGCGGGCGGCGCGCGCGTTGACCTCCGGTACGACCAGCGGGACGTCCGGGTCCATCCGGAAGGCGGCGGAGTTGTCGACGACCACCGCGCCCTTCGCGGCCGCGATCGGCGCCCACGTCGCCGAGACCTCGTCCGGCACGTCGAAGAGCGCGATGTCGATGCCGTCGAAGACCTCTTCGGCGAGCGCGAGGACCTCGGTCTCCGCGCCCCGTACGGTCAGCTTCCGCCCGGCCGAGCGCGCGGAGGCGATCAGCCGTACCTCGCCCCAGATGTCGGCGCGCTCGGAGAGGATGCCGAGCAGCACGCCGCCGACGGCGCCGGTGGCGCCGACGACGGCGAGGTTCGGCTTGCGGGCCGCACGGTCCTCCGCGCGGCCCGCCCGGGCCGCCGCCTCCGGATCGCTGTCCGGGAGCGACGTCCCATGGGCCGGTGCCGGCAGCCCGTCGGCCGCCGACGTCAGCCCATCAGGTGTGATCATCGGCCGGTGCCGCCATAGACCACGGCCTCGTCGGAATCGGTGTCGAGACCGAACGCGCTGTGGACGGCCTGCACGGCCTCGTTGACGTCATCGGCGCGCGTGACGACCGAGATGCGGATCTCGGAGGTCGAGATGAGCTCGATGTTCACGCCCGCGTTCGACAGCGCCTCGAAGAAGCCCGCCGTGACGCCCGGGTTGGTCTTCATACCGGCGCCGACCAGCGAGATCTTGCCGATCTGGTCGTCGTAGCGCAGCGAGTCGAAGCCCACCGACGGCTTGGTCTTCTCCAGCGCCGCGATGGCCTTGCGGCCCTCGGTCTTCGGCAGCGTGAAGGAGATGTCGGTCAGGCCCGTGGACGCGGCAGAGACGTTCTGCACGACCATGTCGATGTTGATCTCGGCGTCCGCGATCGCCCGGAAGATCGTCGCGGCCTCGCCCGGCTTGTCCGGTACGCCGACGACCGTGACCTTCGCCTCGGAGGTGTCGTGCGCGACGCCCGAGATGATCGCCTGCTCCATCGGCTGGTCCCCTTGCGGTTCGTTGCTGACCCACGTACCCCGCAGCCCCGAGAACGAGGACCGGACGTGGATCGGGATGTTGTAACGGCGTGCGTACTCGACGCAGCGGTGCAGCAGCACCTTGGAACCGGAGCTGGCCAGCTCCAGCATGTCCTCGAAAGAGATCCAGTCGATCTTCCGCGCCTTCTTCACGACCCGCGGGTCGGCGGTGAAGACGCCGTCGACGTCGGTGTAGATCTCGCAGACATCCGCATCCAGGGCTGCGGCCAGCGCGACGGCGGTCGTGTCCGAGCCGCCGCGGCCCAGCGTGGTGATGTCCTTCTTGTCCTGGGACACACCCTGGAAGCCGGCGACGATGGCGATGTTGCCCTCGTCGACGGACGTCTTGATCCGGCCCGGCGTGACGTCGATGATCCGTGCCTTGTTGTGCACGGAGTCCGTTATGACGCCGGCCTGGCTGCCCGTGAAGGACTGCGCCTCGTGTCCGAGGTTTTTGATCGCCATCGCCAGCAGGGCCATGGAGATCCGCTCTCCGGCGGTCAGCAGCATGTCGAACTCGCGGCCCGAAGGCATGGGGGAGACCTCCCCCGCGAGATCGATCAGCTCGTCCGTCGTGTCGCCCATCGCCGAAACCACTACGACAACCTGGTTGCCGTTCTTCTTGGCTTCGACGACTCGCTTGGCAACGCGCTTGATGCCCTCGGCATCCGCAACGGATGAGCCGCCGTACTTCTGCACGACAAGGCCCACGTGTGCTCGCTCCTCGCAACTGTCTGTCGGATCCCCGGACACCTGCGGGTTCCGCAGGTCTGCGGGCGTTCCGGACCCCTGTTCAGGGGCCATGCGGTCGGCTCAGTCTATCGAGCAGGCGGAATCCGCCTCGCCAATACCACATCGTGAGACACATTGCTCGCTACGCGATCAAAACGGTCGGCGTGCCGGTCATGCGCGACCTCCTGCGAGGCCGTACGCGACCGAAGCGCCCTCCGCCGTGACCGGCGCGAGCCGACTCGCGTCCCGCTTCCGAGTATCTCCCGAAATGGTCGGCGTGGCGCATCGTCGCGCCCGCTCGGCAGGCCACCTGCCCGTTCCGGCCGGGAGCACACGGAAACGACCCGGAAACGTAAGCCAGCTCACAGGGCGTCCGGTGTTAAGCACCGGCGCTCAAGGGCACGCCGGGCCCCACGCGCACGCCCCGCCGCTCATGCCTGGCGCAGCCCGAGCGGTCCGGCGATCTCCGCCGCCATGACCTTCCCGGCCTCTTCTTCCAGGTTCTCCTCGCCGTCGGCCCCGGTGTCGGTGTCCAGGCCGTCCAGCTCGTCCAGCGGCTGGTCCAGGCGTACGTGCGCGACCAGCGACTGCAGGGCGCGCAGCGCGGCGCTCGCGGTCGGCCCCCAGTTCGACAGGTACGAGAACTGCCACCACCACAGGGCCTCGCTGATCCGCCCGGCCCGGTAGTGCGCGAGGCCGTGCCGCAGGTCGGTCACGATGTCGGCGAGGTCGTCGGAGATCCGGCAGGCCACGGGCGTGCTGCGCGGTACGTACGGGTCGAAGAGCTCGTTGTACACGTCCACCGGGTCCAGCAGCGTCGCGAAACGCTCGCGCAGCTCGTCCACGTCCGGCTCCGGGCCGATGTCCGGCTCGTAGCGGTCCTGCGGGACGATGTCCTCGTGCGCGCCCAGCCGGCCGCCGGTGAGCAGCAGCTGCGAGATCTCCAGCAGCAGGAACGGCACGGCACTGTCCGGCTCGTCACCGCGTGCGACTTCCGTGACCGCGACGATGAAGCTGTCGATCGAGTCGGAGATCTGTACGGCGAAGTCGTCCGGGTTCTGCGTGGCGTTGTGCAACGTGGGATCAGACATCGAGAAGTCTCCGTCCTTCGAAGGCCCGCCCGAGCGTGACCTCGTCGGCATACTCCAGATCGCCCCCGACCGGCAGTCCGCTGGCCAGACGCGTCACCTTCAGCCCCATGGGCTTGATCATGCGCGCGAGGTACGTGGCGGTCGCCTCGCCCTCGAGGTTCGGGTCGGTGGCCAGGATCAGCTCGCCGACCGTGCCGTCGGCGAGCCGGGCCAGCAGCTCCCGTATCCGCAGGTCGTCCGGGCCCACGCCCTCGATGGGGCTGATCGCCCCGCCGAGGACGTGGTACCGGCCGCGGAACTCTCGCGTCCGTTCGATCGCGACGACGTCCTTGGGCTCCTCGACCACGCAGATGACCGTGGGGTCGCGGCGCGGGTCGCGGCAGACCTGGCACTGCTCGTCCTGCGCGACATTGCCGCACACGCTGCAGAACCGGACCTTCGCCTTGACCTCCATCAGCGCGTTCGCCAGCCGGCGGACGTCGGCCGGCTCGGCCTGGAGGATGTGGAAGGCGATCCGCTGCGCGCTCTTGGGACCGACGCCGGGCAGCCGCCCCAGCTCGTCGATCAGGTCCTGAACCACGCCTTCGTACACGGAACGCTCTCTCCCTAGTCCGCCCTGCTCCGTACGCTAGTTGGCCTCCTGCCCGAAGGGGAGGCCCCGGCCCTCCGTCAGAAGGGCAGGCCGGGGATGCCGCTGCCGCCGCCGAGGCCCTGCGCGAGCGGGCCGAGCTTGTCCTGCTGGAGCTTGGCCGCCGCGGCGTTGGCGTCCTGAACAGCGGCGATGACGAGATCCGCGAGGGTCTCGGCCGTCTCCTCGGGCGTCGCCGCCTCCGGGTCCACCGCCTTGGGGTCGATCTCCAGGCCCTTCAGCTCGCCGGCGCCGTTCACGGTCGCCTTGACGAGCCCACCGCCCGCCGACCCCGACACGGGCGTCTGCGCCAGCTCCTGCTGGGCCGCCGCGAGGTCCTGCTGCATCTTCTGGGCCTGCTGAAGCAGCTGCTGCATATCGGGCTGACCACCGGGGATCACTGCGGACTCCTGCCGTACGACTACAAATGGGTGCGGTAGCCCGAGCCTACGTGCTCCGTGGCCGCCGCGCCCTACACCGCAGGAAGGAGGACGGATGTACGTCTCCTCCTGGCGGCCCCGAGCCCGCGGTGACCTCCGCCCCGGCCCTGCGGCGATTACGGAAAGCGACAAAGGGAGGGGCGATCCGGGGACGATGTTCACCTTCCGTCCCCCCTTTTGCCTTGTGCCGCCGGGGCCTCACTCGTTGTTGTACTCCTCTATGACCGTCGCCCCGAGCTCGCGGACGATGAGGTCGTAGCCGCTGAGGGCGGAGTCGACGAGGTCGGCGTCGTCCTCGGCCGGCATGTCCTCCTCGATCGAGTACGACGCGGGCTCCGGCTCGCGGTACGCGGGCTCGGCGGCCGGGGCCTGCGGCTGCTGCGCCCCGGCCGAGGCCACGGCCTGCCGGGCACGCTGCGCGCCCTGGCCGCCGCCCGCGCTTCCGGACCGGTCGGGCGCGGCCTGCGGGGGCGGGGCGGGAGCCGCGGCCTGCTGCGGGGGCGCGGCCGGGGCGCCGCCACCGCCGTAACCACCACCGCCGCCGAAGCCGCCGCCGGACGCACCGGCGCCGCTGCCGCCGAAGCCGCCACCGCCGCGCGGGGCCGCGCCGCCGCCCGGCGGGTTGGCGCCGCCCGACGGGTCGATGATCGCCTCGACCCGCCACTGCACGCCGAAGCGCTCGGCCAGCGCCTCGCGCAGCACGTCCTCACTGCCGCCGTTCGCGAAGCTGTCGCGCGCACCGGCATTCGGGAAGCCGACCTGCAGGGTCGTGCCGTCGAACCCGGCGACCTGGGCGTTCTGGCTGAGCAGGATCCAGGTGAAGCGGCGCTTCCCCTTCACCGCCTCCAGAATGTCCGGCCACATCTGCCGTACTTGCTGGGTCTGCACAGCGCCCTGCGCACCGGCGCCCGGCGCCTGCGCGGCGGGCTGCTGCGGCGGCGCGGGGGACGCGGGCTGCTGCGGGGCGGGTGCTTGCTGAGTCGGTGCCTGCTGGGCGGGCTGTTGCTGCCCCGGTGACTGCTGTACTGGCGCGCCGCCCTGGCCGCCCGCGGCGCCCTGGCTTCCGGGCGCGGCCGCGGTCGGCCAGCCGCCCGGCTGCCGCCCACCGGCTCCGCCCGGTCCGCCCGGTCCGCTCGTGGCTCCGGGCCAGGCGCCCGGGCGGCGCGCTGCCGCGCCGCTCTCCCCGCCGGGGCCGGCCGGCTGTCCGCTGTCACCCGGCGCACCGCCCGGCTGCTGCGCACCCGAGGGCCACGCGCCGGCCGGAGCGCCGCCGCTGCCGGCGGGCGCGGGGCCCGCCGCCGGGACGGAAGCATCGCCCGGACCGCCACCGGCGCCCGCCGGGCCACCGGCAGGCGGGCCACCAGCAGGCGGGCCACCGACAGGAGGGGCCTCCGCCCCGGCCGCCGGAGCACCGGCCGCCGGAGCACCGCCCGCCGGAGCGCCGCCCGTGGGCGCGGGGCCCGCCGGACCGTTCGTCGCACCGCGGACCGCGGCCCGCGCGGCCGCCGGACCGGCGGGACCCGCCGGGGCCGCATGCGCACCCGGCCCGGGTACATACCCCGCCGCGACGTCGCCACCGGGCTGCATCACCGGCATCCCACCGGGGCCCGGAGCGCCGCCCGGTCCCGCGGGCAGGCCGCCGCCGAGCGCGGCCGCGCCGACGCCGCGCTCCAGCCGGTCCAGCCGCGCCTGCACCGAGCGCTCGTCGTCGTACGCCGCGGGCAGCAGCACCCGCGCGCAGATCAGCTCCAGCTGCAGCCGCGGCGAGGTCGCCCCGCGCATCTCCGTGAGTCCGGTATTGACGAGATCGGCGGCCCGGCTGAGCTCCGCGGCCCCGAAGACCGAAGCCTGGGCCTGCATCCGCTCCACCACATCCGCCGGGGCGTCGATCAGCCCCTTCTCCGCCGCGTCCGGCACGGCCGCGAGGATCACCAGGTCCCGCAGCCGCTCCAGCAGGTCGGCGACGAACCGCCGCGGGTCGTTCCCGCCCTCGATCACGCGGTCCACGACCTCGAAGGCCGCGGCGCCGTCCCCCGAGGCGAACGCCTCCACGATCGAGTCCAGCAGCGACCCGTCCGTATAACCGAGCAGCGCCGTCGCCATGGCATAGGTCACACCGTCGGCACCGGCGCCGGCCAGCAGCTGGTCCATGACCGACATCGAGTCACGCACGGACCCGGCACCCGCCCGCACGACGAGCGGCAGCACCCCGTCCTCGACCGGGATGTCCTCCCGGCCGCACACCTCACCGAGGTACTCGCGCAGCGTCCCGGGCGGCACCAGCCGGAACGGATAGTGGTGCGTACGCGACCGGATCGTCCCGATGACCTTCTCGGGCTCGGTCGTCGCGAAGATGAACTTGAGGTGCTCCGGCGGCTCCTCGACCACCTTCAGCAGGGCGTTGAACCCCGCCGAGGTGACCATGTGGGCCTCGTCGATGATGTAGATCTTGTACCGGCTGCTCGCCGGGCCGAAGAACGCCTTCTCGCGCAGCTCGCGGGCGTCGTCCACACCACCGTGCGAAGCGGCGTCGATCTCGATGACGTCGATCGACCCCCGCCCGTTACGGGCGAGATCGACGCAGCTCTGGCACTCCCCGCACGGCGTCGGAGTGGGACCTTGCTCACAGTTCAGGCAGCGCGCCAGGATCCGCGCGCTGGTCGTCTTGCCGCAGCCGCGCGGTCCGCTGAAGAGATACGCGTGGTTGACGCGGTTGTTCCGCAGGGCCTGCTGCAGCGGGTCGGTCACGTGCTCTTGCCCGATGACCTCGGCAAAGGTCTCGGGGCGGTAGCGGCGGTACAGCGCAAGGGATGACACGCATACGACGATATCGGCCCGCACTGACAACCGGGCCCGCCTCCGGCTCCCCGCGGCCACCGCCCGGGAACGCAAACGCCCCCCACGCACCCGCCAGAGCCGACCTACCCTTGCTGCCTTCCGGCCCTGGGGGAGTTCAGTCAGATAGCGCCACGTGAGGGGCTGCGCCCACAGTACCTGATCCAGCGCCCCCGAAACGACCCTCACCCCCCTCCCCCGGCAGGGTTGTTCACGTCACATCCGTCGGCGGGGGATCGAGTTCGCGAGCACTCCTCCACGTCATGTAATGTCTTCCTCGGAGGATTCGCCTAGTGGCCTAGGGCGCACGCTTGGAAAGCGTGTTGGGGGCAACCCCTCACGAGTTCGAATCTCGTATCCTCCGCCAGTGCCTCACCGGGCACGACTCGAAGGGCCCCACCGTTCGCGGTGGGGCCCTTCGACGTTCCACGGCGCGACGGTCGACGACGGTCGACGACGGTCGACGACGGTCGACGACGGTCGACGAGCTGCGCCTGAGGGCGGCCGGCCGACCGACCGGGCGCGGAGGAGTCTCGCGCTCCACTGGCCACACCCGGTACCCACACCACTCACACCCCGCACTCCGCGGCAGAAACACTGCTCCCGTGCGAGCCAATATCTGTGGCCGCGGTGGGAGAAATCAGCGTGACGCGCGCTGAGGATTTCTTGCGCGGGTGGCGAAGTGGAATTACTCACCACACAGCGCCGACCGTACCGTGCTAGTGTCGTTCCCAGTTGCAGTTGTGGTTCCCAAAACTTCAAGTGCCCTCACCGTGTTTTCCGTACCGGTGGGAGCGCTTTTTGTGTTTCCGGTCTTTTTCCGGCGGGGTGATCATCGCGGCGACATGGAGTCCGCACGGTGTGGGCTTCAGGAACTGCCCCGAAGGAGAAATTGACATGGCTGCTGGAACCGTGAAGTGGTTCAACTCGGAAAAGGGCTTCGGCTTCATCGAGCAGGACGGCGGCGGCCCCGACGTCTTCGCCCACTACTCGAACATCGCCACCCAGGGCTTCCGTGAGCTCCTCGAGGGTCAGAAGGTGACCTTCGACATCGCGCAGGGCCAGAAGGGCCCGACGGCCGAGAACATCGTTCCCGCCTGAGCTTGACGCATCATCGCAGCTGGGGCCCGCACCTTGGGGTGCGGGCCCCAGCTCGTTGCTTTTCCCGGCGTACCCGATGCACGCCCCGTTCAGAAACCAGGAATACGGAATGCTGATGCAATTCTCCTGTTTCACCGGCGGGCTAGCGTTTCTTCGGGCCGCCCGCTCGGACCGCGCCGCGCGTCCGAGTGCAACGGCGCCTCGGTCGCTCAATGCCGGCCGGGCCCGCTTTCATATTTCATCCGGCTCGTTCTCGCAATTCTCCGCGCTGTGCACTCGCTGCGGGTATTCCTTGATACGTGCCGCATCGAGGAAGGTTTACCCATGAAGCGCACGCGTGGAAATGATCGCTACGCCCACTCCCGTAACGGCGGCTCCGGCGGTTCCGGCGCCGGCAGGGGCGGCGGCCGCTTCGGCTCCCCGTCCGCCGGCCGCTCCGGTGCCCCGCGCCGCTCGGGCGGCAACGGCCGCCGGCCGGCCGCTCCCCAGGGCGAGTTCGCGCTGCCGGTGACGGTCACCCCCGGGCTGCCCGCCGTCGAGGCGTTCGCCGATCTCGACATGCCGGCGCAGCTGCTGGCCGAGCTCGGCTCGCAGGGCGTGACCACGCCGTTCCCGATCCAGGCGGCGACCCTGCCGAACTCCCTCGCGGGCCGGGACGTACTCGGCCGTGGCCGCACCGGTTCGGGCAAGACCCTCGCCTTCGGCCTCGCGATGCTGGCCCGCACGGCCGGCCAGCGCGCCGAGCCGCGCCGCCCGCTGGCCCTCGTACTGGTGCCCACGCGCGAGCTGGCCCAGCAGGTCACCGACGCGCTCACGCCGTACGCCCGCGCCCTGAAGCTGCGGCTGGCCACGGTGGTCGGCGGCATGTCGATCGGCAGGCAGGCCGGTGCGCTCCGCGGCGGCGCGGAGATCGTCGTCGCGACGCCGGGCCGGCTCAAGGACCTCATCGACCGTGGCGACTGCCAGCTCAACCAGGTCGCCATCACCGTCCTCGACGAGGCCGACCAGATGGCCGACATGGGCTTCATGCCGCAGGTCACCGCGCTGCTCGACCAGGTGCGCCCCGAGGGCCAGCGGATGCTGTTCTCGGCCACCCTGGACCGCAACGTCGACCGGCTGGTCCGCCGCTACCTGACCGACCCGGTGGTGCACTCCGTCGACCCGTCCGCGGGCGCGGTGACCACGATGGACCACCACGTGCTCCACGTGCACGGCACGGACAAGCACCGGCTGACGACCGAGATCGCGGCCCGCGAAGGCCGGGTGATCATGTTCCTGGACACCAAGCACGCCGTCGACAAGCTGACCCAGCACCTGCTGAACAACGGCGTACGCGCCGCCGCTCTGCACGGTGGCAAGTCCCAGCCGCAGCGCACCCGCACGCTCGCCCAGTTCAAGACCGGCGATGTGACGGCGCTGATCGCGACCAACGTCGCGGCGCGCGGCATCCACGTCGACAACCTCGACCTGGTCGTGAACGTCGACCCGCCGCAGGACCACAAGGACTACCTCCACCGCGGCGGCCGTACGGCCCGCGCCGGTGAGTCCGGCAGCGTCGTCACCCTGGTGACGTCCCAGCAGCGCCGCGACATGAGCCGTCTGATGGCCACGGCGGGCATCACCCCGCAGATCACCCAGGTCCGCTCCGGTGACGAGGAGCTGAACCGCATCACGGGTGCGCAGGCCCCCTCGGGTGTCCCGGTCACCATCCCCAGGCCGGCGGCCGCTGAGCGCC
The DNA here is from genome assembly GCF_044544685.1 of Streptomyces sp. NPDC053542. Classification (NCBI taxonomy): domain Bacteria; kingdom Bacillati; phylum Actinomycetota; class Actinomycetes; order Kitasatosporales; family Streptomycetaceae; genus Streptomyces; species Streptomyces sp. NPDC053542. Next base: position 448,548 of record NZ_JBITXL010000005.1, on the reverse strand, counting down.
CCCGGAGCGGCGGTCCCTCCTCGTCCCGGGGCCGTCGCAGCCGCACCGCCCAGAACCGGCGCACCGACCGCACGCGGCGCGGCCCGGGTCAGCGGCAGTCCGCCCCCGCCTCGGGGGCTGGTTCCCGCTGACCGTCCCTGTCCCTGTTCGGCCGGCCCCTCTCCCCCCTGTCTGTGAGGCATCATGCGCTGCATCATCGCTCGTTTCCCGTTCGACCTGACCAAGGAAGGGGTGCAGGCCGCCATGAAGGGCATCAAGCCGGAGCCCGTCACGGGTGACTCGGTGGTGATCGGCCGCCGCCAGTACCCCGTCAAGCAGGTGGGCGCGGTCATCACCCGGCAGGACCGCCGGGACTTCACCGCGGGCGAGGTCGTCCGGGCCATGACGCGGCTCGGCTTCACGTGCCACACGGTCGAGACCGCCGCTCCGGAGGCGCTCTCCCCGCTGGAGGCCGCGTCGGCGATGCTCGGGCACCCCGCCCCCGAGCAGTAGGCGGGAGCGGAGCGGCATCCGCACGACGAGGAGGGCCCTGCCGGCACACACCGGCAGGGCCCTCTTCTCGTACGTCTCAGGGACGCGTTCAGGGACGCATACGTCTTCTCAGTTGTCGGAGTAGCTGAAGTCGCCCACGGTCCAGGCGCTCACATCCTGGATCGCGACGCGGTACATCCCGCCCGTCTCGGGGATGCCGATGCTGCCCTGCAGGATGCGGGCGACATGGAAGTGCAGGTGCGTGGGGGTTTCGACGCCGCCGGGGCCGTTCTGTGTGCGGTCGGTGGTGAAAATCCCGGAGAACGGGCCCAGGCGCGCCGAGTCGGACAGGACCTCCGACACCCGCTGCCGCCACAGGGCTTCGGGGGCCAGCCGGCCGGTGATGACCGCACTGCTGGTGACGACGGTCAGGGGCATCTGATTGCTTTGCTCGGACTCCACCATGGCGGCGATGTCGACGAGCAGCACGTCAGGGTTCGACATGGGAACCGATTCTATTCGGCGGCTCGATCCAGCGGCTCGGCCCGCCCGCCGAACGGGCCGAAATCTCTCCTCGCCGGAGTAGACATTGAACAGCCGCACGGTGAAGGCTACGAGGTCGGCGCGGCGGCAGGCCGGACGGATGGTGTTGAATTTCCCGCGGGGCCCTGATGCCGGGGCCCTGATGCCGCACGGCACCAAGGCCCTCGACGGTCGGCTCAACGAGGTGAAATGACAGCAGATAACCCGCTCAGTGGTCGGCTGGACGACGACGACTACCCCGCGTACACCATGGGACGGGCCGCCGAGATGCTCGGCACCACTCCCGGGTTCCTGCGCGCCATCGGCGAGGCCGGACTGATCACGCCACTCCGCTCGGAGGGCGGGCACCGCCGGTACTCCCGTTACCAGCTGCGGATCGCCGCCCGCGCCCGCGAGATCGTGGACCAGGGCACCCCGGTCGAGGCCGCGTGCCGCATCGTCATCCTCGAGGACCAGCTCGAAGAGGCCCAGCGGATCAACGCCGAATACCGCCGCGCCGAGGGCAAGCCGGACGACGCCACCCACTGAGCCGGCCGCACCGTCCGCTCTCGCGTTGACGCATTCCCGTGGGGCGTTCAGCGATTCCCCCGTGACACCCGTTGCCGGGCTCTGTAAAAGAGGCTGGAAATACGCCAGTTGCGTCCGTTCGCGCCACTGCGGCCGGGCATGAGCGGCATTCCGCCGGTCGAGTATGGGCCGCCCGTCGAGGGGGTATCAGAGCACGGTCAGCGCCCTTCAAGGGGGGATTCAGAATGACCACACCGCCTCAAGAGTGTGTCGTACTCGATATTCCGGACGGATTACGGCTGGACCTCCTGGGTCTCGTCGTCGAAGTCGGCCGCGTACGGATAGTCGCTGACCGGGCGGGGCTGCTCGGCAACCTCATCGCGGCCCTGACCTGCGGTGGCGGCGCGGCCGCTGCCAGGAGCCTGGAGGCGATGGCGCAGATGCTCCGCGCCCAGGAGCAGCCCGCGGAATCCGGCCAACACGCATAGGAACGGAAGCACCTGCCCCGCCCCGGGCCACCCCCGGGGCGGGGCAGCGCGGCGTCCGGCGGATCTCCGGATAAATACGTTGCCGGCGGTGGCGGGGGTCTGCTGCACTGCCGGAAGCCACCGACCGCCGAAGAGGGAGACGGAAATGCCGAAGACGTTCATGTCCCAGCAGCAGGTAATCGCCGCCCATTCGGAGGACATGACGCTCGGTGCATTTTTTGAACCTGGGAATTCTGGCGCACGTCGACGCCGGTAAGACGAGCCTGACCGAGCGGCTGCTGCAGGCCGCCGGGGTCATCGACGAGGCCGGCAGCGTCGATGACGGAAGTACGCGGACCGATTCGCTGGAGCTGGAGCGGCAGCGGGGCATCACGATCAAGTCCGCGGTCGTGTCGTTCGTCGTCGACGACGAGCTGACGGTCAATCTCATCGATACGCCCGGGCACCCGGATTTCATCGCCGAGGTCGAGCGGGTGCTCAACGTGCTCGACGGCGCGGTGCTGGTCGTCTCGGCGGTGGAAGGGGTGCAGCCGCAGACCCGCATTCTGCTGCGGACGCTGCGGCGGCTCGGCATTCCCACGCTCGTCTTCGTCAACAAGATCGACCGGCGCGGGGCGCGCTGCGCCTCCCTGGTCCGCGAGCTCGGCGAGAAGCTGGACGCGGCGTTCGTGGCCCTGGGCACCGTCGGCGGCGGCATCGGTACGCCGGGGGCCGCGTGGGTCCCGTACGCGGACGCCGACGAGGACTTCGCGGCGCGGCTCGCCGAGGTGCTCACCGAGCACGACGACGCGCTGCTGGCCGCGTACGTGGCGGACGAGACGGCGGTGCCGTACGAGCGGCTCCGGGCCGGACTGGCCGCGCAGACCCAACGGGCGCTGGTCCACCCGGTGTTCTTCGGCTCGGCGATCACGGGCGCGGGCGTGGCCGCGCTGACCGCCGGCGTCAAGGAGCTGCTGCCGGCGGCCGCGGGCGCGGCGGACGGGCCGGTGTCGGGCACCGTCTTCAAGGTGGAGCGCGGACCGGCCGGGGAGAAGCTCGCGTACGTCCGGATGTTCTCGGGGACGGTACGGACCCGGGACCGGGTGGCCCTCGGCGGTTCGGAGGCCAAGGTCACCGCGGTCGGGGTCTTCGAGCGGGGCGCGGCCGTTCGGCGGAGCGGGGTGGTCGCCGCCGGGGAGATCGGGGTGCTGTCGGGCCTGGAGGAGGTACGGATCGGCGACACCGTCACCGGCCGGGGAACGGACGCCGTCACCGGCCGCGGAGCCGACGGCAGCACCCGGAACGGCAGCAACAGCACCACCCGCCACTTCGCGCCGCCCACCCTCGAAACCGTCATCGTCCCCACCCGCCCGTCCGACAGGGCGGCCCTGCACGCCGCGCTCTCCCGGCTCGCCGAGCAGGACCCGCTGATCGGCCTGCGCCAGGACGACGTCCGGCGGGAACTCTCCCTCTCGCTCTACGGGGAAGTGCAGAAGGAGATCGTCCAGGCGACGCTGGCGCAGGACTTCGGTATCGACGTCGCGTTCCGGAGCACCACGGTGATCTGCATCGAGCGGCTCACCGGCACGGGAGCGGCCTTCGAGATCATGCACCAGGACGGCAATCCGTTCCTCGCCACCGTCGGGCTCCGCGTCGAGCCGGCGCCGCCTGGCGCCGGCGTGGACTTCCAACTGGCGGTCGAACTGGGGTCGATGCCGTACGCGTTCATCAAGGCGGTCGAGGAGACCGTGCGCGCGACGCTGCGCCGGGGAGGCCCGCACGGCTGGCGCGTCCCCGACTGCGCGGTCACCCTGACGCACTCCGGGTACGCGGCGCGGCAGAGCCACGCGCACGCCGTCTTCGACAAGAGCATGTCGAGCACGGCCGGGGACTTCCGCAGTCTGACCCCGCTGGTGCTGATGAGCGCGTTGCGGCAGGCCGGTACGGAGGTCCACGAGCCGGTGCACCGCTTCCTGCTCGACCTGCCGGCCGACGCGCTCGGCCCGGTACTGCCCGTCCTCGCCCGGCTGGGCGCCGTACCGGACACCCCCGTGCTGCGGAACTCCGCCTGCCGCCTGGAAGGCACGATCCCCGCGGCCGGCGTACGCGAACTCCAGCGCGCTCTCCCCTCCTTGACGCGCGGCGAGGGCGTACTGGAGTCCGCCTTCTCCGGCTACCGCCCGGCCCGGGCGGTGAGCGCCCGGGAGCGCGGGTAGCCGGGCGCCATGGGTGGAATTGCCGTCGGGGTATGTGGCTGGACCGATCCGGCGCTGGTGCGCAGCGGGTGGTATCCGGCGGGCAGCCGGGGCGCGGAAGGCAGACTGCGGTACTACGCCGGGCGGTTTCCCGTGGTGGAGGCCGACGCGACGTACTACGCGCTGCCCAGCGCGCGGAACAGCGCGCTGTGGGCCGAGCGGACGCCGGACGGTTTCCGCTTCGACGTCAAGGCGTTCTCGCTCCTCACCGGGCACCCCACCCGGGCGGCGGCGCTGCCCGCCGACCTCCGCCCGGCACTCGCCCGCGGCCCCCGCAATCCGCGAGACGCCGATCCGGCGCTGCTGGACGAGGTGTGGACGCGGTTCAGCGCGGCCCTCGAACCCCTGCGGAGCGCCGGCCGTCTCGGCACGCTGCTGTTCCAGTTCCCGCCGTGGTACGCACCGGGCCCGCGGGCCGAGGAGTACCTCGCACGGTGCGCGGAGCGTACGGACGGCTGGCCCGTCGCCGTCGAGTTCCGGCATCCCGGGTGGTGGCGCCCGGAGACGGCCGACCGCACCGCGGCGCTGCTCGCGGGGCTGGGCATGGCGGCCGTGGCCGTGGACATGACCCAGACCCTGCCGGTGTCCATACCGCCCGTCACCCCGGTGACGGCCCCCGGCCCAGCGGTGATCCGCTTCCACGGCCGCAGCGAAGCCTGGGGCACGGGCGGCAAGGAGGACCGCTACCGCCACACCTACTCCCCGGCCGAACTCACCGAATGGATACCCCGCATACGCTCACTGGCCGAGCGCGCCGACACCGTCCACGTCCTGTTCAACAACTGCTGCGGGGACGCGGCGGTACGTGCCGCGGAGACGATGCAGGAGCTGCTGCCGGAGGCGGTCCGCCGGGAATCCGACGGGTCGGACCGTGCTCCGTGAGACGACCGCTGTCGATGACGGCGGTGCGGGTGGTCGCCGCTGCGGTTTCGCGGTCGTGGGTGATCAGGACGAGGGACAGGTCGGGGCGGGTGCGGAGGAGGTCGGTGAGGAGGGTGAGGAGGGCGCGGCGGGTCACGGTGTCCAGGCCGGAGGTGATCTCGTCGCAGATCAGGACGCGGGGGCGGGCGAGGAGGGCGCGGGCCAGGGCCGCGCGCTGGAGTTCGCCGCCGGAGAGCTGCTGGGGGCGGCGGCGTACGAGGTCGGCGGGGAGGCCGAGGTCGGCGAGGGTGTCCTCGGCCTCGGTCAGGGCCGCGGCGGCGGGGACGTGCCGCAGCCGGACGGCCGTGCGGGCCACCTGGTCCAGTACCGGGCGGTGCTCGTCGAAGGCGGCGCGGGCGTCCTGGAAGACGTACTGGACCGCCGCGAGCTCCGCGCGGGTGCGGGAGCGCAGGCTGCGCGGGAGCGGCGCGCCGTCGAGCAGGATCTCGCCGTCGTGGGTGCGGTGGAGCCCGGCCAGGCAGCGGCCGAGGGTCGTCTTGCCGCTCCCGGACCGGCCGACGACGGCCAGGCACTCGCCCGGGCGGAGGGTGAGGTCCGGGACGTGCAGGACGGGGGTGCGGTGGTGACGGGCGGTCAGGTCGCGGACGTGGAGGAGAGGGGTGCCGGGGGCATCGTTCGCGTGCGGGGACGGTACGTCCTGAGTCGGCGCGGCGCCCTTCAACAGCTCGCGCGTCCACTCATGTCGGGGCGACGACCACAGCTCGTCCGCCGGGCCCGATTCCACGACGCGGCCCGCGCGCATGACGTGGAGGTCGTCGGCGAGGGTGCGTACGACGTCCAGGTCGTGGCTGAGGAGGAGTACGGCGATGCCCTGCCGGGCCAGTCCCGCGAGTTGTCCGACGATGCGGCGCTTGGTCCGGTCGTCCTGGCCGGTGGTCGGCTCGTCGGCGATCACCGCGCGGGCGCCGGTCAGCAGGGCCTGGGCGAGGACGAAACGCTGCTGCTGGCCGCCGGAGAGCTCGTGCGGGTAGCGACCCAACAGGGCTTCTGCGTCTGGGAGTTGGGCTTGCTCGCAGGCACGCAGGACCCGTTCGGTGACGGCCGTACGGCGTTCGCGGCGGGGCAGGTCGCGCACCTGGGCGCGGGCGATGTCGCGGAGGAGGGCGTCGACGCGGCGGGCGGGGTTGAGGGCGGCGGCCGGGTGCTGGGGGACGTAACCGATGACACCGTCCGGTACGCGCACGTCGCCGGTGACGCGGGCGCCGGGCGGGTACTCGCCCAGCAGCGCCAGCCCCGTGGTCGTCTTGCCGCTGCCGGACGCGCCCACGAGCGCGGTGATCCGCCCGGGGTGCAGCCGCAGGGAGACCCCGTCGACGATCGCGCGGCCGGGACCGGTCTCGCCGCCGAGCACGACCCGGAGGTCCTCGATCTCCGCTACCGGGTCGGTGGTGGGCAGCCGGGAGGGGGAGGTGTGCGTGGCCCCGTTCACGGGTGGGTCTCCTTTCGCGCCGGAGCCGGTGACGGCGTGGTGCGCCCCCGCAGCCCCTCGTCGAACAGCAGGTTCGCGCCCATGGTCAGGGCGACGATCAGTACCGCGGGCAGGACGACGGCCCACGGCTGGACGAACAGGCCCGTACGGTTGCGGTCGACCATCACCGCCCAGTCGGCGGCGTCCGGGGCGACCCCCACGCCGAGGAACGCGGCCGTGGCGACCAGGTACAGGACACCGGTCAGCCGGGTCCCGGCGTCGGCGACGAGGGTGCGCAGGCAGGAGCGGCCGACGTAGCCCACGGCCAGCCGCCACCACGTCTCGCCCTGCATCCGCAGCGCCTCGACGGCGGGCCGGGCGGCCGCCTCGGCCGCGGTGGCGCGGATGATGCGGGCCGCGTCCGGGATGTTGACCAGGGCGACGAGGAGCGCGAGGCCCGCCGTACCCGGCGAGAACACCGCAGCGGCCAGCAGGATCAGCAGCAGGGACGGGATGGCGAGCAGCACGTCCAGCGGCCGCATCAGGAGCTCTTCGAGCCAGCCGCGGTGGGTGAGCGCGCTGATCAGGCCGAGCGGGAGGGAGACCGCGTAGGCCAGTGCGGTGGCGGCGAGCGCGGTCAGGACGACCGTACGGCCGCCGAGCAGCACCTGGCGCCAGACGTCCCGGCCGACGAAGTCGGTACCGGCCCAGTGCCCGCCGCCGAGGGTGAAGGAGGCGCCGCGGGGGCCGGGTTCGCCGGCGAAGAGCGGGCCGAGGAGGGCGAGTACGAGCGGCACGCCGACGATCACGAGGGCGAGCACGAAGCGGCCGGGGCCGCCCGGGCGGCCGGAGCGATCGGAACGGCCGGGGCGGTCGGAGCGGTCGGAGCGGTCGGAGCGATCGGGGCCCGCCTTGAGTCGTACGTTCACGCCGCCACCCCCGCCCGAGGCGTGAACCGGCGCGCCACCAGGTCCGCGCCGAGGTTCAGGACGACGGCGGTGACGCCGAAGACCACCGCGAGGCCCTGGATGACCGGCACGTCGCGCTCGGCGACGGCGTTCATCAGGACCGTGCCGAGGCCGGGGATCACGAACAGCGCCTCGACGACGATGACGCCGCACAGCAGCCAGTCGATCGTGCGCGCCAGCTGCTGCGCCGCGGGGGCGAGGGCGTTGGGGAGGGCGTGCGTGTACCGGACGCGCGCGCCCGCGATGCCGTACCGGCGGGCCTGCGCGGCGTACGGCGACGCCAGCGCGTCGATCATCCCGGCCCGGACCAGCCGGGCCAGCGAGCACACCGGTCGGGCGAGCAGGACGAGGACGGGGAGGACGAGCGCGGCGGGGTGGGCGAGCAGGTCGGTGCCGTATCCCACGGCGGTCGGCGGCAGCCAGCCAAGGTTGAGCGCGAAGACCGTGACGAGGAGGACGCCCAGGGCGAATTCCGGTACTGCGTAGACGCCCAGGGTCGCGGAGCTGATGAGGCGGTCGGCGAACCGGCCCTCGTGGCGCGCGGCGAGCACGCCGAGGCCGACGGAGACCGGAATGAGGAGCGCGACCGTCAGGGCCGCGAGCAGCACGGTCGGGCCGAAGCCGGTCGCGAGGTACGTGGCGACCGGGCGGCCGGAGGTCAGCGAGGTGCCGAGGTCGCCGTGGAGGAGGCCGGCCGCCCACGCGGCGAGCCGTTCGTGGGCCGGCCGGTCCAGGTGCAGGGCCTCGCGGATGGCCGCGACGCGGGCCGGGTCGGGCTGGTCGCCCGCGAGGGCCACGGCGGCGTCCCCGGGCAGCGCCTCGGTGAGGGCGAAGACCAGCAGGACGACGGCCACGGTCTGGCCGGCGCCGAGCAGCAGCCGGCGCACCACCCAGGCCCGCAGGCCGCTGCCGTATCCCGTACCGCGTGCGCTCACGCCAGCCACACCTTGTCGAAGCGGGCCCAGTCCAGGGTGTTGGCGGGCGCGTCGTGCGCGACGCCGCGGACGTTCCTGGCCGTGCCGAGGATCCAGTCGGCGAAGCCCCAGACCAGGAAGCCGCCCTCGGCGTACAGCCGGCGCTGCATCCGCTCGTAGACGGCCGCCCGGTCCTTCTTGTCCTTGGTCGACTGCGCCTGCTGGTAGAGCGCGTCGAAGTCCTTGTGGTGCCAGTGGGTGGCGTTGGTGGTGGAGCCGGTCAGCAGGCGCTGGGAGATGTGGGATTCGATGGGCATGGCGCCGGAGCGGTAGCTGGCGAGCGTCCCGGAGTCCAGGGTGTCGGTCCAGAAGGTGTCCTTGCTGCCCACCTTGACCTTCACGTGCACGCCGGCCTTGGCGGCCTGGTCGCGGAAGACGGACGCGGCCTCGGTGAAGCCGGCGGCGACGGGCGAGGTGTCCAGGGTGACCTTCAGGCCCTCGGCGCCCGCCTTCTTCAGCAGGTGGCGGGCCTTGTCCAGGTCCTGGGTGCGCTGCGGCAGGCCGTCGGCGTAGTACTCGTACCCCTTGCCGAAGAGGTCGTTGCCGATCTCGCCGGCGCCGGACAGCGCGCCCTTGACCAGCTCCTCGCGGTCGGCGATCAGGAAGAACGCCTCGCGTACCCGCTTGTCGTCGAACGGCGCCCGGTCGGTCTTCATCGCGAACGCCTGCATGGCGCTGTTGCGCAGCCGGACGATCTCCACCTGCCCCTTGCCCTCGTGCGCGCGTGCGGTGGTCGGGTTGAGCTCGTGGGCGTACTCGACCTGGCCGCCGAGGAGGGCGTTGACGCGGGCCGACTCCTCGTTGGCGATCACGAACTCCAGCCGCTCCAGGTGCGGCGCGCCGTCCCAGTACTCGTCGTACCGCTCGACGACGGCGGACCGGCCGGGCGTGAAGGAGACGAAGCGGAAGGGGCCGCTGCCGACGGGCCTGTCGTCGAAGTGGCGGGCGCCCTCGGGAACGATGTACGCGCCGAACGCGGCGAGCACATTGGGGAATTCGGCGGTGGGGCGCTTCAGGACGAATTCGACCGTGCGGTCGTCGACGGCCCGGCTCGCCTTGAGGTCGATGGGCTCCAGGGACGCCTTGGCGCGGAACGCCTCCTTCGGGTCGGCGATGCGGCGGTAGCTGTACAGGACGTCGTCGGCGGTCACCGGCCTCCCGTCGTGGAAGGTGGCCTTGCGCAGCTTCACCCGCCAGCGGTCCAGGCCGTCGTTGGGCTCCCAGGAGGCGGCGAGGCGCGGCTGCGCGGAGAGGTCGGCGCCCTGGTCGGCGAGCTTGTCGAAGAGGGCCTTGGCGCGCGCCGCGTCGGCGAAGAGATTCGTGCGGTGCGGGTCGAGGGTCTCGCTCGCGCCGCCGCCGGCGAACGCGGCGCGCAGCGTGCCGCCGCGCCGCGGTCTGCTGCCCCCGCCCGCGGCGTCGTCGGCGGTACCGGGCCCGCCGCAGCCGGCGAGGGCGAGCGCGCCGAGCCCGGCCACGCCGCCGGCGGCTGCGAGGAATCCCCGGCGGCGCAGGCCGGGGAAGCGGGAGTCGTCGAGCGGGGCGTGAGGCATGGCGTGTCCTTCGAGTACGAGGAGGTACGAGAACGGGAAGTGGGGCGGTCAGCCGGTGGGCGTCAGGCGGGCGACGAGATGCAGGCGGTCGGCGTCCAGCCGCGTGCCCGGCGCGTCGCCCTCCTGCCAGGCGGGCTCCGTGCGCGGGCCGGGCCCGTCGTGCAGGGCCAGCACCTCGAAGCCGTGCGCGGCGAGCACGTACCGCAGCTCCTGGGGCAGGAGCAGCCGCCACGCGGAGCGCTGCTCGACCGGCGCGGAGCCGTCGTCGGCGGTCCACACCCGGGTACGGCGCAGCAGCTGTGCCGCGCGGTCGACGTGGAGGGTCGTGGTGGAGGTGTACGCGACGCCCTGCCAGTCGAAGCCGCGCACCACAGGGGCGTCGAGGAGTTCCGTACGGCCGAGGAAGAACGCGCCGCTGCGCATCTCCGCGACGAGCAGCCCGCCGGGTGCCAGGCTGCGCCGGCAGGAGGCCAGGAAGCCGTCGAGGTCGTCGTTGGTGTGGCAGTACAGCAGCGCGCTGTCCAGGCAGACGACGGCGTCGAAGGACCGCGCGGGGAAGCGGAAGCGGCGCAGGTCGGCCCGTACGTAGGAGGGGCCGGGGTGGTGCGTGCGCGCGTACGTCAGCATCGCCTCGGAGAGGTCGGCGCCGACGACGGAGCGGCCGGTGCCGTGCAGGTACGCGGCGTCGCGCCCAGTGCCGCAGCCGATGTCCAGGACGCGCGGTCCGGAGCCGTACCGGCGCAGGCAGTCCGCGGCCCAGCGCCCGGCCAGCCGTTCGGTGTCGGGGAACCGGGCCTCGTACAGCTCCGGGTTGTCGGTGAGCAGGTTTCCGCTGGTCACGGCGGTTCCCTTCGGTATCGTCACGCCGCCACCGCCACCGGCTCGACGGGCGTCCGCTCCGGCAGTGCGCGCAGCCGGTGCAGCCAGCCCACGCCCGCCGCGGACAGCAGTCCGAAGGCCAGGCAGCAGGCCCAGGGCAGCAGGCCCGCGCCGGCCTGACCGCCCGCGTCCATGGCCCAGCCGACGACGGTGTTGCCGACGGCGGCGGCGACGCCGGAGACCACGTAGAAGAGCCCGAAGTAGGTACCGGTCAGCTCGGCGCGGCCGAAGTCGGGGATCAGCTCCATCACGAACGGCTGGGCGATCATCACGCCGAGGTAGAGCAGCAGGGCCCCGGCCAGTACGGGCAGGACGCGCAGCGCGGCGGGCCCCAGGCCGCCGGGCGGTCCGGTCAGTCCGGCCACGGCCATCGGCGGAACGAACGCCAGCCCCATCAGGCCGAGTCCGGCGGTGATCCAGCGGGCCCGGCTGCCGCGGTCCTTCAGGGCGCGGGTCACGCGCAGCTGGAGGGTGAGGTTGGCGACCGTGCCGACGAGGAAGACGATGCCGGCCGCGCCGTCCCAGCCGGTGGCCCTGCGGGCGCCGTCCGGCAGCAGCAGGTACAGCTGGTTCTCCATGGTGAACATGCCGACCATGGCGAGCGAGAAGGCCAGGAAGACGCGGTTGCCGACGACCTCGCGCCAGTCGCCGAGCACGGAGTTCCCGGCGGGGACGGCGGTACGGGCGGGCAGCACGGCGGCCTGGGCCGCGGTCAGTACGGCGAAGATCGCGGCGGCGGTGAGCGCGGAGGCCCGGAAGTCGACCAGCAGCAGCGCGGAGCCGAGCAGCGGGCCGACCAGCGCGCCGGTGGTCGCGAAGACGTTGAACAGCGCGAACGCCTCGGCCTTGCGGTCGCCCGCCTCCTGCGCCAGGTAGGCGCGCACGGCCGGGTTGAACAGCGCGCCGGCCAGTCCGCTGAGGACCGAGGCGGCGAGCAGCACGGCCAGGCCGTCGCCGAGCGCGAAGAGCGCGAAGCCGACGGTGCGCAGCGCGCAGCCCGCGATGATGACGCCGCGCGCGCCGAGCCGGTCGGCGGCCGAGCCGCCGATGAGGAACAGGCCCTGCTGACTGAGGTTGCGGACGCCGAGCACGATGCCGACGACCGCCGCGGACATGCCCAGGTCCTCGCCCAGGTGGACGGCGAGGTACGGGATGAGCAGGTAGAAGCCGGTGTTGACGCCGAGCTGGTTGACCAGCAGCAGGCGGACGGCGAGCGGGAAGCCGCGTATCTCGTGCCAGGTCTTCTTCATCGCGGCACCTCGGCGGCGAGCCCCGCCGGGTCGGCGGCCGCGTTCGGCAGGTCGGCGCCCGGTACCGGACGTACGCCCAGTCCCGGCTGCCGTCCGGCCCGTACGGTGCCGTCCGTGCCGCCGATGCCGGTCCACGGGTCGTGGGCGAGCAGCAGATGGCCGTCGAGGTCGGCCCAGCGGGCCCGGTCGGCGAGGTGGACGGCGGGGGCGAGGCCGAGCGAGCTGGCGGTCAGGCAGCCGAGCATCAGCTCGGTGCCGCTGCCCGCGAGCAGGTCGGCGATGCGCAGCGCGGCGTGCACGCCGCCGCACTTGGCGAGCTTGACGTTGATGCCGTGCACCCGGCCGACGAGCCGCCGGGCGTCCTCGAAGCCGACCGCGTCCTCGTCGGCGATGACGGGTATCGGGGAGCCTTCGGCGAGGCGGGCCAGCGCCTCGGGGCGGCCGGGCGCGATGGGCTGTTCGACGGCTTCGACGCCGAGGTCGGCGTACCGGGGCAGCAGGGCAGCGGCCTGTGCGGGGGTCCAGGCGCCGTTGGGGTCCAGCAGCAGCCGGGCGTACGGCGCCGCTTCGCGCACCGCGAGCACGCGCTCCAGGTCGTCCTCGGGGTCGGGCGAGCCGGCCTTGACCTTGATGACGGAGAAGCCGTGCCGGGCCAGCCGCCCGGCCTCCTCCCCGGCGGCGCGGCGCGAGCCGATGCCGATGGTGCGCGCGGTCGCGGCCCGCGGCGCCTCCTGAGTCCCGAGCAGCCGGTGCACGGGTACGTCGGCGCGCTTGCCGACGAGGTCGAGCAGGGCCGACTCGACGGCGGCGGTCACGGCGGGCGGGGTGGCCGGCCCGGGCAGCGCGCCTTCGCGCAGGGCGTCGAGCGCCGTCTCCGGCCCGCTGAAGCGGGCGAGTTCGAGCGCCGTCTCGTCGAGCAGCCGTCCGATGGTCTCGGCGTCGAGGTGGTAGTACGTACTGGCCACGGCCTCGCCGTAGCCGCGCTGTCCTTGGTGTTCGATGGCGAGCCAGACGGCGTCGCGGGCCGCCATCGTCGAGCGGGAGATGCGCAGCGGCTCGGTGAGACGGAGCCGTACGGTGCGCCGGCTGAGCTTCACGGGGTCCTTTCCGAGGGGGTGGGGGCGAGCGGGTCGGCGACCGTCCGGCAGCGCGTCCAGCCGGTGGCCTCCGCGGCCCGGGGGTGCGGGATCTCGACGGGGCGGGTGGCGGCGGTGGCCAGGTCCAGCCCGTGCGCGGTGGCGAAGTCGTCGTCGTAGACGGTGCCGAGGTAGCGCTGCGGCCCGTCGGGGAAGACGGTGGCGACGACGGCGCCCGGGTGGATGCGGGCGGCCCAGGCGGCGACCAGCGCGACCGCGCCGGTGCTCCAGCCGCCGCTGACGAAGTTGCCCGCGGCGAGCCGGCGGCAGGCGTCGGCGGACTCGGCCGGGCCGACCCAGTGCACCTCGTCGAATGCTTCGTAGGCGACGTTGCGCGGGTGGATGCTGCTGCCGAGGCCGCGCATCAGCCGGGGCCTGGCGGGCTGCCCGAAGATCGTGGAGCCGGTGGCGTCCACGCCGATCAGCCGCAGGCCCGGCCAGTGCCGGCGCAGCGGCCCCACGATGCCCGCGCTGTGCCCGCCGGTGCCGACGCTGCACACGAGGACGTCGAGGTGGTCCAGGTCGGCGGCGATCTCGGCGGCCAGCGAGGCGTAACCGGCGATGTTGTCGGGGTTGTTGTACTGGTCGGGCCAGTACGCGTCGGGGAGTTCGGCGCGCAGGGCGCGCAACCGGGCCAGCCGCGCGGCCTGCCAGCCGCCCTCGGCCGCCGGGCGGTCCACCAGTTCCAGCCGGACGCCGTACGTCCGCAGCAACTGCCGCATGGACGGCTCCAGTTCGGTGTCACCGACCAGCACGACGGGGTGGCCGAGGGCCTGTCCCGCGAAGGCCAGGCCGACGCCGAGAGTGCCGGAGGTGGACTCCACGACCGGTGCACCGGGCCGGAGTTCGCCGCGCTCCTTGGCGCCCAGCAGCATCGACACCGCAGCCCGCGCCTTCATGCCGCCCGCGCCGAGCCCTTCGAGCTTGGCCCAGAAGCCGGGGTGCGGGCAGGGCAGCGCTGTGGTGATCCGGGCGAGCGGGGTGCGGCCGAGCAGGGCGAGCAGCTGCGGATTGGCGGTGGCGGGCAGGACGGCCGTGGTCATGCGGCGGCCCCGGCGGCTCGGCGGTCCACATCCGAAGCCGTCCCGGCGGCGCGGTACCGGTGGAGGAGCCCCGGTCCGCCGTCCAGCCAGAAGAACGGGTACGGCTCGGCGCACACCGCGCTCACCCCGGCCCCGAGGAACCGCGGCAGCACCGCGCTGCCGGTCTGCGCGAACATCACCAGCGGCGTGCCGTGCGCGACGGCGTGCGTGCGCAGCGCCTCGAAGGTGCCGTTGCCCAGCGTCATCCCGGAGGCGAGCACCGCGTCGCAGCGGTCCAGCTCGGCGAGCGCGTCGGTGACGACCGGCTCGCCCCACTCCGTCGTCCCGCCCTTGAGGTCGCACGGCACGTACGTCAGGCCGCGCTCGCGCAGCGCCTCCAGCAGCGAGTTGACGACGCCTACGACGAGCACCCGCGCGCCGGGCGGCGCGTCGATCAGCTCCACGACGGCGCGTGCCCGGGCGCGGGACTTCTCCAGCGAGCCGCCGGCGGGCAGCGGGAACGGCCGGGCGCCGCTCTCCGGCCCGTGCGGCAGGACGTCCATCAGGTACGCATCCAGCGCCGCCACCCGTACGGGCAGCAGCTCGTGCGCCAGCAGCGTGGCGATGTCGGCGCCGACGCACGCCTCGACGGCCGCATCGGTCAGCGCGCCGGGCTCCACCGCGCAGGAGCCGACCGCCGCGCCGAGCCGCAGGCTGAGCACTTCGTTGCGGTAGCCGCCGGCGCGCCCGGCATGGCGTACGGCCTGCCGGGTGCTGAAGGCCGTGGAGATCCGCCGCTCGGCGGGATCGGGCCCGTACGCGCCGGCCAGGACGCCGGCCACCAGATCGTCGTAGCGGGTGACGGCGGTACAGGGACCGCCGGCGGCCGGGCTCATCGGCCCACCACCCGCGGACGCAGTCCGGAGAGCAGCTCCTCGACGCGGGCCCGGGCACCCGGCCCGGCCGCGTCCCCGGCCATGACGTGCCCCAGGTACTCGTTGTTGCTGCCCGCCGCCTTCACCGTCTTCCCCGGCTCGGCGAGCTGGAGTTCCAGTACGCCGTCCGCCTCGCGCACGGCGTCACCGCCGTCGATGTCCGCGAGCACGCCCGCCTCCCGCGGCACGAGGAAGCCGATCGCGGCGCTGGCCAGTCCGGTGTCGCGGACGGTCAGGTCGGGCCGCCGGCCGAGCGCGACGTCGACGCAGGCGGCGGCCACGTCGATGCCGGTGACATGGCGGATCAGCTCGGTGATGCGGTTTCCGGCGGGCCGCGGGTTGACCTCGACGACGCGCGGTCCGTCGGGCGTCAGCTTGATCTCGGTGTGCCCGACGACGCCGTCCAGACCGAGCGCCTTGAGGGCCTGTACGGCGGTGCCGGCGGCGGCCTCCGCGTCGGCGGCGGAGAGCGCGGCGGGGAACATGTGCCCGGTCTCGATGAAGGCCGGCGCCCCGCCCACGCTCTTGTCGGTCACCCCGACGACGTGCGTGGCGCCCCCGTGCGTCACGGTCTCCACGCTGACCTCGGGCCCGTGCAGCAGCTCTTCGAGGAGGACGACGGGGGCGCGGCGCTGGCCACGCGCGTTGACGGGGAAGTCCTCGATCGCGCGGTAGGCACGCTGCAGCTCCGCCTCGTCACCGACCCTACGTACGAACATCCCGGCGCACAGGTCCACCGGCTTGAGCACCAGCGGGTAGCCGATCTCCGCGGCGGCCGCGGCCGCTTCGGACCGGTCGGCGCAGACCGCGAACCGCGGCTGTGGCAGCCCGGCGTCCGCGAGCACCCGGCGGGTGGCGTGCTTGCGGCAGGCGTCCTCGACCGCTTCGGGCGCCGGTCCGGGCAGGCCGAGCCGGCCGGCGATCCGGGCGACGGTCGGCAGGTAGTAGTCGCAGGACGTGATGACGCCGTCGAAGCCGAGCGCGGCGTGCAACCGCTCGGCGTACGGCAGCAGCGTGTCCAGGTCGTTGGTGTCGGCACTGAGCACGTTGCGGGCGCCGAGCAGCGGGTGCGCCGTGCCCTCGGGCGCGCTGCGCAGGTAGTGGTGCAGGTCGCGGGTGAGGAACGTGAACTCGTGTCCGCCCTCGCGGATCGCGCGTGGCAGCAGCCTGCTCATCGCCCCGACCCAGCTCTCGACCATCAGCAGATGAGCCACGATTCCCCTTCGCCAGCGGTGAGTTGCGGTCGTCGGCCCGGCCGGAAACGCGACTTCGGAGAGTCGTCCGGCTTGACCGACCCACACTGTAAACGATAATCATTTTCAAGTCACCTCTTTGCACGGTGTTCCCGCCACTGCCCCGAATGCGAGCTCTGTGATCACCGCCGCCCGTCGCCCCGCCCTGCTCTGCGCCCTCGCGGCCTCCGCCGCCGCGCTGCTCCCCGCGGCGCCCGCGCACGCCGCCGCTCCCCCGGCCCCCGCGCTGCGCTTCGGCGCCTGTCCCGACTCCGTGCCGGACCCGCCGGCGCCCGACCGCGTCGAGTGCGGCGAGCTGAGCGTCCCCCTGGACCGCAGCCACCCGGAGGGCCGCCGCATCGACATCGCCGTCTCCCGGGTGCCGGCCTCCGGCACGCCCGACGAGCGGCGCGGCGTCCTGCTGGTGAACCCGGGCGGCCCCGGCGGCTCCGGGCTCCCGTACGCCGTCACCAAGCGCGCCAGACTCCCCGAGAGCGTGCGGCGGGCGTACGACGTGATCGGATTTGACCCGCGCGGCACGGGACGCAGCGCGCCCGCGGACTGCGGCCCCATGGGCGGCCTCTTCGACGCCCCGGGCCAGGACCCGGTACCGAAGGACCCCGCCGCCGAACGCGGTTACCTGGACTCCCTGCGCCGCACGGCCGACGACTGCGCCACCGGCGTCGGCGCCGCGCTCCCGCACCTCTCGACCACCGAGACGGCCCGCGACATGGACGCGATCCGCGCGGCCCTCGGCGAGCGGAAGATCGGTTACCTGGGCGTGTCCTACGGGACCTACCTGGGGGCCGCCTACGCGGCGCAATTCCCGCACCGGACAGGCCGGATGGTGCTCGACAGCGTCGTCGGTCCCGAGGACTGGTACGACTTCGATCTCCGGCAGAGCCGCGCCCTGCTGCGCCAGCGCGACACGTTCTTCCGCTGGACCGCCGCACACGAGAAGCGCTTCGGGCTGGGCGGCAGCGCCGCGGCCGTCCGCGCCGCCTACCAGCGCACCCGCGACGGCCTCGCGGACCGCCCCGTCGACGGCTTCGGCGCCGCGGAGTTCGACCGCACCGTCTACCGGGCGCTCGGCCGCACCGAGCGCTGGGCCGGCCTGGCCGACGGCATCCGTATGTACCTACGGAACGGGACCGTCGCGCCGCTGCGCCCGGCCGACCCCTTCGGCGGCGCCGCGTCCCGTACCTACGAAGCCGCCAACCGCACCGTCAAGTGCGCGGACGGGCCCGGACCCACGCCCGCGCGGGTGACCGCCGACATCCGGCGCATACGAAGGCTCGACCCGCAGCCGGTGCTCACCGGCATGGAGGCTTCGGTATGCGCGTACTGGCATCACCGGCCCGCCCACCGCACCGCGCTCGGCAGCCCCGCCGCGCCCCCGGTCCTGCTGATCGCCTCCGAGCACGACCCGGTCACACCGATAGCCGGCGCCCGCGGCCTGCAACGGCGGCTGCCGGGCTCCCGACTCGTCACCCTGCACCACGACTACTCCCACGGCGTGTTCGCCAGCCGCGGCAACGGCTGCGTCGACGGCACGGCGGCGGCCTACCTGGTGCACGGGGCCGTACCGGCGGCCGACGTGCACTGCGCCGGCCCCGGCCTGCCGACACCCTGACTCCCGGAAAGCACGGAAGAACACCTTGACTGTCACCGACACCACGCGGCTCACCGCCTCCGCCTACACCGTGCGGCCCGCCACGCCCGCCGACCTCGACGGCGCCCGCCGCGTCATGCTCGACACCCTCTACCGGGAATTCGGCTACGGCTACGTGCCGCACTGGCACCGCGACGTGATCGACCTCCCCGGCACCTACCTCGACGACCCCCGCCATCTGCTGCTGGTGGCCGTGCACGAGGGCGAGGTGGTGGGCACGACCGGCGTGCGCTCCGCGGGCCCCGCCCACCCGCCGCACCCCCGATGGCTCGCCGAGCGCTACCCGTCCGGCTCCACCGCCCAGCTCGTACGCGTCTACGTCGACCCCGCCCACCGGCGGCACGGCCTGGCCCGCACGATGGTCCACCGGGCCTGCGCCTTCGCCGCCGCCACCCCCGGCTACGAGCGGATCTACCTGCACACCAACGTCAAGGTCGAGGGCAGCGGCGCCTTCTGGCGCGGCCTCGCCGAGGAGGTCTTCGACGCCCGCGCGTCGGGCGAGCACGGGCCGGGCGTCGAGACGGTGCACTTCGAGATCCCGATGCCGCCCCGCGTCTGAGGGGCGTTCGCGGCCGGTCGGTGCCAACGACTCGGTGTACGGCCGGAGTTAGGTATACCTATCCCGGCCGATCACCGATGCCGGCACCCCGTCCCACCCGACAGGCTGGCCACCTCTTCCGGAACTGGCCGGTCCGGACGCGCACTTCGGAGGCGGGACACATGCTGGAGTCGGAGAACCGGGACCTGGTCGCCCTGACCGGGCGGGACGGAGCGCTCGCGGAGGTCGGGGACCTGCTGCGGCACCGTCGTCTGGTGACGGTTACGGGCCCCGGCGGCGTCGGCAAGAGCGCGCTCGCCGCGGCGCTGGCGCGCCGGCCGGGGCTCGTCCCGAAGGCGGTCGTGGCCCGTACCGACCTCGCGCCGCTCACCGACCCCCGGCTCGTACCGCACTGGCTGGCCCGCGCGCTGGGCACGGACGGCCCCGCGGGCAAGCCCCAGCTCGCCGCGCTCGCCGAGGCGTTGGGCGACACCCCGGCACTGCTGGTCGTGGACACCTGCGAACACCTGGCCCAGCGGTGCACCGAGGTCCTCACCGCACTGGTCGACGCCTGCCCCGGCCTGCACGTGCTGGCCACCAGCCGCACCCCGCTGTGCACCCCGGGCCTGTATCCGCTCGCCCCTCTGCCGCTCGACGTCGCGGCCGAGCTGTTCACGGAGTACGCCCGGCAGCTCAATGCCGAGGCGGCGGCGCCCGACGTGGTCCGGCGGATCTGCGCGCTGCTGGACGGCCTGCCGCTCGCCGTGCGGATCGCGGTGGGCCGGCTCGCGCACCATTCCGCCGCCGACCTGCTCTCCTCCCTCGGCAGGGCCGAGGCCGCGCTCGACCTGCCCGCCACCGCGCCCGGTCTGCCCGCCCGCCAGCGTTCGCTGCGCGACTCCCTCGGCTGGAGCATGCGGCTGTGCACGGCCGAGGAACGGCTGCTGTGGGCACGGCTCAGCGTCTTCCCCGGCAGCTTCGAACTGGCAGAGGTACTGGAGATCTGCGGCGACGCGCAGCTGCCGCCCGGCCCGCTCATCGCGGCGTTCACCGGGCTCGCCTGGCAGTCGCTGATCGAGCCGCAGCCGCACGAGGACGAGTGCACGGCCTTCCGGATGCCGCGTGCCACCCGCGCG
This sequence comes from Streptomyces sp. NPDC053542, assembly GCF_044544685.1. Taxonomy (NCBI): domain Bacteria; kingdom Bacillati; phylum Actinomycetota; class Actinomycetes; order Kitasatosporales; family Streptomycetaceae; genus Streptomyces; species Streptomyces sp. NPDC053542. Next base: position 428,663 of record NZ_JBITXL010000005.1, on the reverse strand, counting down.
TACGGGCGGGAACGGCTGGGTCTGTCGGGAGAGGAGCGGGAGCTGGTGAATCGCTTCCTGGGCTGGACGCTGCGCGAATCCTGACAACCGGCGCACGTGTTTGGCCAGCTTCTTTTCGAGGGAATCCGCCATATGCACACCTCGTGCATCGAACGCTCACTAGGCTGTTCCGTTCCAGCCGCCGCTCAGCGGGCAGGTTCCGCCATGCCGAAGCTTCCTCCGGCCGGACGCGTCAGTACCGTCCCGGCCGCACCGCCGCCCGGCAATCCCGCGAGACTGATCCGAGGAACGTTTCCGCTGGCGGTGGCCGCGGTCTGCGCCCTCCTCGGCAGGGCCCTCGATCTCCCGCAGCTCTTCCTTCCCCTGATGCCCGCCGTCGCCGCGCTGCCCGCGATGGGGCGGTCGCGCGGGCGCGACGTGCTGGGCGCGGGCGCCGCGGCGCTCGGCGGCGTGGCGGTACTGGGCTGGGGCGCCCGCCCGGGGGCCGTGCTCGCGACGCTGGCGGGCGTGCTGACGGTGACCGCGCTGGTCCGCGCCGCCGCCCGGCGCAGCCGCCGCCAGGAGACCAAGCTCGCCCGTCTCGGCCGGCTGGCCCAGGTGACCCAGGCGGCGGTGCTGCCCCGGCCGCCCGAGTCGGTGGGCGGCGTACGGCTGGACGCGCGGTATCTCGCGGCCACCCCCGGCGCCACGGTCGGCGGCGACATCTGCGGTGCCGAACGCACCCGCTTCGGCGTGCGGCTGCTCATCGGCGACGTGTCGGGCAAGGGCCTGGACGTGGTCGGCACGGCCGCCGAGACGCTGCACATCTGGCGGGAGCTCGCGCACCACGAGAGCAGCCTGGCGGGCATCGCGCTGCGCATGGACACCGCCGTCACCCGCATCCACCACCACGACGGCTTCGTCACCGCGCTGCTGATCAATGTGTACGACGACGGCCGGGTGGAGCTGCTGAGCTGCGGCCATCCGCCGCCGCTGCTGGTGCGCGGCGGCCGCGCCACCTGGCTCGCCGGGCTGGACGCGACGGCCCCGCTCGGGCTGATGCGGATGGTGCAGGACCGGTGCCCGACCGCCGTGGTGCGGCCGGCGCCGGACGACTGGCTGCTGCTGTGCACGGACGGGGTGGCCGAATGCCGCAACGGCGCGGGCGAGTTCTATCCCCTCGCCGAGCGCCTCACGGCCTTCTGCGGCCACGAGCCGACCGCCGTCCTGGACGCGCTCGAAGTCGATCTGGTCCGGTACCGCGACGGCGGCTGCCGGGACGACGCGATGATGCTCCTCATCCGCCCGCCGTCCCGGCAGCACTCGGGGTGACTCAGCCGTCCTCCGGCGGCGGGGGCGGCACGGGCGCGCCGGCCGGCGGAGCGATCTTCGCGTGAGCGGTCGTGGCGGTGGCGGTGGTCGCGGCCACCGGGGCTTCCGTACGCGGCAGTACGGCGTCCCGGCGCGCACCCGGATCCCAGCCCGTCTCCACCACCCGCTTCTGCACGAGCACGGCGCCGCCCAGTACGACCGCGCCGATGGCCAGCATCAGGACGACGGCACCCGCGCCGCCCGGCTTCGCCGCGTTGCCGATCAGCGCGCCGAACCAGCCGAAGTCCGCGTCCCCGAAGGTGGTGTTCTCCTCGCCGAACGCGCCGAGCACCTTCAGGAGCAGCGCGGGCAGGAAGGTGATGAGGACGCCGTTGACGAAGGCGCCGAGGGCCGCGCCGCGCCGGCCGCCCGTCGCGTTCCCGTACACGCCGGCCGCTCCGCCGGTGAAGAAGTGCGGGACCAGACCCGGCAGGACCAGCGCGAGGCCGAACCACGGGTGGAAGAGCGCGGAGAGCAGCCCGAGGCTGACCAGGCCGCCGAGGAAGCTGCAGAGGAAGCCGATGAGGACGGCGTTCTGCGCGTACGGGAAGACGATCGGCGCGTCCAGCGAGGGCACCGCGCCGGGCACCACCTTCTTGGCGATGCCCTGGAAGGCCGGCACCAGCTCGCCCAGGATCGTCCGCACGCCGAACAGGATGATCGCGACGGCGATGCCGAACTGCAGGCCCTGCATGACGGACTGCATGAGGTAGTTGCCGAAGCCGGTGGCGGCCGCGCCGCCGTCCGGTGCGAACGCCTTGAACGCGGTGGCCCGGCCCGCCTTGGCCAGGAACAGCATCGCCATGATCACGTAGATCAGGACCATGGACAGCGCGGTGGCCACCATCGAGTCCCGCAGGAAGCGCAGCCCCTCGGGCAGCTTCATGTCCTCCGTACTGCGGCTGCGCTTGCCGACCAGCTGCCCGGTCGCGCCCGCGGCGACGTATCCGGCGGTGCCGAAGTGGCCGATGGCGAGGGTGTTGTCACCGGTGATCCGCTTGGTCCACGGGTGCGCGAAGGCCGGCATGGAGACCAGCAGGATGCCCAGCAGCACGCCGCCGACCAGCACCACGACGGCCGAGGACTGACCCGCGGTGGCCAGCACCACGGTCAGCAGCGTGGCCATGAACAGCATGTGGTGGCCGGTCAGGAAGACGTAGCGCAGCGGCGTGAAGCGGGCCAGCAGCAGGCTGACCCCGAATCCGACGATCATCAGCCAGGCGACCCGGGCGCCGAACTGCGCCTGCGCGATGCCGACGATCGCCTCGTTGGTCGGGATGACGCCGTGCGCGCCGGTCGCGCCCTGGATCATCTCGCCCAGCGGCGCGAGGGCCGCGACGACCAGATCGGCGCCCGCCCCGATCAGCAGGAAGCCCAGCGTCGCCTTGATGGCGCCGCCGATGATCTGTCCGGCGGATCTCCGCAGGGCGATCAGTCCGGTGGCCGTGATCAGGCCGACCAGGTACGCCGGCTGGCTGAGGACCTCGTTGACCAGGAATTCGGCGATCGATACGAGCCAGTGCATGGAAAACTGCGCCCTTCGTTACTGGACGTCGTAGGTGTCGCGGAGGATGCGGTCGACCTCACCCGTACTGGTGAAGTTCTCGACGACCTTCACCGGGACGCCGACGTCGCCGAGCGTCCTGGCGATCTCGCCCGAGGTGAGGATGGCGACGGCCTCGCCGGCCTTGCCCTTGGCCGAGATGGTGTCGGTCGCCTCGACGGTGACGTGCTTACTCCAGCCCCAGCGGTCGAGCACCTGCTCCAGGGTGTTCTTCAGGAAGAGGCTGGTGCCCAGGCCGTTGCCGCAGACGGTGAGGATCTTGTGCACGGACGTGCCGCCGTCGGCCGATTGCCGCTCCGGCGTTTCCCGGCCCGCCAGTACCGCCTGCACCGCCTCCGGCGTCCGGGCCTCGCGCAGCGCGCGCTCGGTCTCCGGGTCACCGAGCAGCCGCGCGAGCGCCGCCATCGCCTCCGTGTGCGCCCCGGAGTCGCGCGCCGCGAGCGCGACGACCAGGCTCACCGGGTCGTTCGACTCGTGCCCGAACTCCACCGGCTCGGCCAGCCGCACCCAGGACATGCCGGTCCTCAGGACCGCGGGCGAGGGGCGGGCGTGCGCGAAGGCGAAGCCGGGCGCGATGACGATGTACGGCCCGTTCTCCTCGACGTTCTCGATCATTTCCGTGGTGTACTCGCCGGTACAGGTACCGGTCGCGACCATGAGGTCGCCGGCGGCCCGTACCGCCTCCCGCCAGTCCGCCGCCGCCACGTCCAGCCGCACGGCCTCGGCGGGAATCAGTTCGCTCAGTGTCGGCATGGACGGGATCGTCGCACGAAAACGCTTGCCTGGGTATGCGCGGTGCGGCGCCGGAAGGGATCATCGGAACATGAACGTGAGGATGCGGGTCGCCCAGCAGGAGGAAGCCGACGAACTGCTCGGCCGCAGTCCGCTCGCCGCGCTGGTGGGCATGCTGCTGGACCAGCAGGTGCCGATGGAGTGGGCGTTCACCGGTCCGTACACCATCGCCCGGCGGATGAACGGCGACGACCTGGACGCGCACGCCATCGCCGCCCAGGACCCGGAGGCATTCGAGGAGCTGCTGGCCCGCAAGCCGGCCGTGCACCGCTACCCCCGGTCGATGGCCAAGCGGGTGCAGCAGCTGTGCCAGTACCTCGTCACGCACTACGACGGGGACGCGGAGGCCGTGTGGCGGGACGCGGGGACCGGCGCCGAGCTGCTGAAACGCCTCAACGACCTGCCCGGCTTCGGCAAGCAGAAGGCACAGATCTTCCTGGCCCTGCTCGGCAAGCAGTTCGGGGTGCGCCCCGAGGGCTGGCGCGAGGCCGCAGGCCCGTACGGCGAGGAGGGCTCCCACCGCTCGGTCGCCGACATCACGGGCCCCGAGTCGCTGGCCGAGGTCCGGGCGTACAAGCAGCAGATGAAGCGGGCGGCGAAGAAGGCGGCGGGGAAGTAGGGGCGGGGCCGACCAGGGCCCTCACCCTCGGTCGGCCGCCGCCCCTCTCCTCGTACCGGGTGCTCAGCCCTCCGGCGAGGCGGCCACCCGGGCCGCCCACCGCTTTTCGACGCCCGACAGCCGCCAGTAGGCGATCGCCGCCGCCCAGACGACGACGAAGAGGCCGACGATGAGGTAGCCGACGTTGTCCAGCTCCAGGCCGGAGATCCAGCCGGTGACCGCGTCCGTCAGGCCGAGCTTGTCGTGCAGGACGCTGACCAGCTCGATGGTCCCGATGAAGAGCGCCACGGCGATGGAGAGCCCGGTGATCGTGAGGTTGTAGTAGACCTTGCGCACCGGGTTGGAGAACGCCCACTGGTACGCGAAGTTCATGAACGTGCCGTCGAGCGTGTCGAAGAGGCTCATCCCGGCCGCGAACAGCAGCGGCAGGCACAGCACCGCGTACCAGGGCAGCCCGGACGCGGCGCCGCTGCCCGCCATCACCATCAGCGTCACCTCGGTCGCGGTGTCGAAGCCGAGGCCGAGGAGCAGCCCGATCGGGAACATCTGGCCCGGCCGCGTGATGGCCTTGGTGAACCGGCCGAGCACCCGGTTCATGAAGCCGCGCGAGTCCAGCTGCCGCTCCAGCTCCGACTCGTCGTACTCCCCGGCCCGCATGGCACGGAAGACGCGCCAGATGCCGGCCAGCGCGACCAGGTTGAGGGCGGCGATCAGGTAGAGGAACGCCCCGGAGACGGTGGTCCCGACCGTGCCGAGCACCTGATGCGTACGGGACTCCTCGTCCATCAGGATCCCCGCGAGCGCCGCGCCGCCCGAGACCAGCGCGGCCATGATCACGACCATGCTGGAGTGGCCGAGCGCGAACCAGAAGCCCACCGAGACCGGGCGCTTCCCGTCGGCCATGAGCTTGCGGGTGGTGTTGTCGATGGCGGCGATGTGGTCCGCGTCGAACGCGTGCCGCATGCCGAGGGTGTACGCGGTGACGCCCAGGCCGACGCCGAACACCTGGGTGCCGACGGTGTAGTGGCCGGGCACGACGAGCAGGAACAGCACACCGAACGCGACGATGTGCAGCGCGGCTATGACCGCCAGCAGACCGGCGGTCCGTACGGTGTCGCGGCGCTGCCAGCGGAAATCGGGCAGCACGGAAGAAGCAGGGGCATCGGTGGGCAGGGCCATCCGGCGATCACGCTCCAGCACCTCGTGGAATCAGTTCGTGAGATGCCGTGGCCGGTCTCCTGGCTTACGGGTTCACACTCCCGTCCCGGCCTTCCCGCCCGCACTCCGCGGACAGTGGCCCCTCGTACGCACGCGGTGCGCGTACGAGGCAGGGGTCGGTAGCTCCCCGATCACAGTGGCGAGGGCCGCTCCGGAATCGGACCCGAAGGTCTCCACCGGTCTTCCCGAGCACCACGGCCCGGCCACTCTAACCTCCCGCCTCCCGATGCCGGACGGCGTCCTCCGTCGCCGGATCGACGGCCACCGGGTCCGCCGCCCAGCTCCCCAGCAGCCGCAGGGATTCCGCCGAGGCCGAGCCCGGCTCCGCGTGGTAGACGATCAGCTGCTGGTCCGGGTCGGCGGGCAGCCGCAGCGTCTCGTACGACAGGGTCAGCGGCCCGACGACGGGGTGGTGCAGCCGCTTCACGCCGAAGCCCTTGTCCTGCACGTCGTGGGCGGCCCACAGCTGCCGGAACTCCTCGCTCTTGACCGACAGCTCCCCGATCAGCGAGGCGAGCAGCGGGTCGTCGGGATGGCAGCCCGCGTCCATCCGCAGGAAGGCGACGATGTCCGCGGCCTTGCTCTCCCAGTCGACGTAGAGCTCGCGGGAGGCCGGGTCCAGGAAGACCTGCCGGGCGATGTTCCGCTCCTCGGGCGCGAGCGCGGCGTAGTCGCCGAGCAGCGCGCACGCCATGCGGTTCCACCCGATGACGTCCAGGCGGCGGCCCGCCACATACGCCGGTATCCCCTCCATCGAGTCCAGCAGCTGCTGCAGCGCGGGCCGCACCCGCTGCGGGCGCCCCGCGCCGCGCGAGCGCTTGGCCTTGGGTTTGACCAGGTGAGTGAGGTGGGCGCGCTCGGCGGCGGTGAGCCGCAGGGCGTTGGCGATCGCGTCCAGGACGGCGGTGGAGACGTTCTGGCCGTGGCCCTGTTCGAGCCGTACGTAGTACGCGACGCTCACCCCGGCCAGCTGTGCCAGCTCCTCGCGCCGCAGCCCCGGCACCCTGCGCCGCCCGCCGTGGTGGGTCAGCCCGACGTCCTCGGGCTGCAGGCGGGCACGGCGGGTGCGCAGAAACTCGCTCAATTCTGTGCGCTGGTCCATAAGGCCAGTATCCGGGTGGCCGGGTACGGACGCCGGGCCGCGAGGGTGTCACTGCCAGTGGTAGGAACCGCGTTCGTACCAAAACGGGGGGCCTGGCTCCGCTTCTCGTCCCGAGGCACGCTCGATGACATGACACACACCTCTGTCGCCGCGTATGCAGCACCCGCGCCCAAGGCACCCCTGGAGCGCACCACCATTCCGCGCCGTGAGCTCGGCGCGCACGACATCGAAATCGAGATCAAGTACGCGGGGATCTGCCACTCCGACATCCACCAGGTCGACAACGGCTGGGGCGAGGGCATCTTCCCGATGGTCCCGGGCCACGAGATCGCCGGTGTGGTCTCCGCGGTGGGCTCCGAGGTCACCCGCCACAAGGTCGGCGACCGGGTCGGCGTCGGCTGCATGGTCGACTCCTGCCGGGAGTGCGACAACTGCAAGGCCGGCCTGGAGCAGCACTGCACCGGCACCGGCAACGTACAGACGTACAACGCCATCGGCCGGGACGGCGAGCCGACCTACGGCGGCTACTCCACCCACGTCGTGGTCACCGAGGACTTCGCCCTCCGCATCCCCGAGGGCATCGCCCTGGATGAGGCCGCGCCGCTGCTCTGCGCCGGCATCACCGTCTACTCGCCGCTCTCGCGCTGGGGCGCGGGCCCCGGCAAGAAGGTCGCGGTCGTCGGCCTGGGCGGCCTCGGCCACATGGCCGTGAAGATCGCGCACGCGATGGGCGCCGAGGTCACCGTCCTCAGCCAGTCGCTGCGCAAGAAGGAGGACGGCCTGAAGCTGGGCGCCTCCGACTACCGCGCCACCTCCGACCCGGCCACCTTCGAGGAGCTGGCGGGCCGCTTCGACCTGATCATCAACACCGTCTCCGCCAACCTGGACGTGGACGCCTACCTGTCCCTGCTGCGTGCGCACGGCACGCTGGTGCAGGTCGGCGCGCCGGAGGACCGGCTCAGCGTCTCGCCGTTCTCGGTGATCGGCGGCAGCCGGGCGATCGCCGGTTCGATGATCGGCGGCATCCCCGAGACCCAGGAGATGCTCGACTTCTGCGCGCAGCACGGCCTCGGCGCGGAGATCGAGGTGATCCCGGCCGAGCAGATCAACGACGCGTACCGGCGGGTGCAGGCGAGCGACGTCCGCTACCGCTTCGTGATCGACGCCTCGACGATCTGATGCGTACGGAGCCGGGTGGCCGCTCGACGGCGGCCGCCCGGCTTCGTCGCATTTGGGGGCGGAAAGACTTCGTAAGGCGGTATTAGCCGGACGTTAGCGGACCAGTAGCGCCCCCGGACAGAGTGGATGTCGTGCCGGACGGACCAGCCGGCCGCAAGCGCCACCCATATCCGACTCACCAGTCACGGGGGAACCACCATGTCGAAGAAGTCCGTCAAGGCCGCCGTCGCCTCGCTCATCGCCGTCGGCGCCCTGGCAGCGGCCGCCGGCCCGGCCCTGGCCCAGACCGCCCGCCCGGCGGCCGCCGCCAAGGTGGCGCCCTGCACGGCGTCGGCGCTGACGTTCGAGGCCGGCACCGTCAGCCGGCCGATCAACCACGTCCTGCTCAAGGCGACCAACACCTCGAAGAAGAGCTGCGACTTCTCGGCCGAGACCTACCCGCTCCTGCGGCTCCACAAGGACCAGCAGGCGGTCACGCCGGTCATCGACGGCTCGGAGCCGCAGGCCGTGGTCACCCTCGCGCCCGGCGGGACGGCCTACGCGGGCATCGTGCTCTCCGCCGCCGACTCCTCGGAGAAGGGCTTCAAGACCAGCAAGTTCGGCGTGGCCGTGTCCAGGGGCACCGCCCTGAAGAACGTCACCGTCAAGGGTGGCCCGGTGTACGTCCAGCCCGGCGCCGCCCAGGTGACGTACTGGCAGGACAACCCCGCCGACGCCCTCGTCTGGTGATGCGCTCCGGCCGGGGACGCCCCCCGATCCCCGGCCGGGCCCCGTTCCCCGCACGCGCGGGCCGGTCCGCTCCGGAGACCGGCCCGCCGTACTCGGGCAGCGGCGAGGCATTGCTCCCTGTACGCCGTATACACCCCGTTCGTACCCGTGCGACATGGCTGCGCCCGAGGCCGGGTGACCGGTAGGCTTTCCGTGTGATCTTCAAGCGCATCGGAAATGGGCGGCCGTACCCCGATCACGGCCGGGAGAGCACCCGCCAGTGGGCGGATGTGGCCCCGCGCCCGGTACGCCTTGACCAGTTGGTGACCACCAAGCAGCAGCTCGATCTGGAGACGCTGCTCGCGGAGGACTCGACCTTCTACGGCGACCTGTTCGCGCACGTCGTGAAGTGGCAGGGCGACCTGTACCTGGAGGACGGGCTGCACCGCGCGGTGCGGGCCGCGCTCCAGCAGCGCCAGGTACTGCACGCCCGCGTCCTCGAACTGGACTGAGGCCCGCCGGCAACGGCCGACAGCAAGGCTGATCAATCACGCTGGTCAGTGGCGCCGATCGAGGGCCCGAGCTTCACTGAGCGTGGTGGCGGCGCCCGGTATTGGCCCTTTCGGGTCACCTCTCGCGCCACGAACAGATCATTTAATAGGCAGAGCGCCGCAGCCGCACTACGCTGCGGACATGAGCATGCTGACGCCCCCCGGCATGGGCGGTAAGAAGTACCGCATCACGGGCGACAGGTATCCGCGGATGCGCCGTCCCCGTCGTGAGCGCAGGATCGTTGCGGCCGTCGTGGCCTCGGCCTGCGTACTGGGTGTGGGCGCCTGGGGCGCCGTACAGCTCATCGATGTCTTCACCGGCAACGGCGGCACCGCGCAGGCCGCGCAGGAGAAGCCGAAGTGCCCCTCCCGCGAGGACGGCGGCAAGCCGCGGCACACGGCGAAGCCGCTGCCCGAGCCGAAGACGATCAAGGTCAACGTGTTCAACGCGACCACCCGCAGCGGGCTCGCCAAGGACACCGCCGACGCGCTCAAGAAGCGCGGCTTCACGATCGGCGAGGTGGGCAACGCGCCCGCCGCCTACGACAAGAAGGTCAAGGGCACCGGCGTACTGCTCGGCGCGCCGGCCGCGGTGGACGGCTCCTTCAAGGTGCTGGGCACGCAGGTGGCCGGGGTCCAGCAGAAGGCCGACGGCCGCAAGGGCGGCGACGTCGACCTGATCATCGGCGACAAGTTCAAGGACCTGGCGAAGGAGAAGGACGCCAAGGCCGCGCTCGCCGCGCTGACCGCCCCGCCGAAGGAGAAGCCGGACACGCCGGGGTGCTGAGCACCACCGACGCGCCGCCTGCCCCGTAGGGGCCGCCGGTCACCCTGTCGGGATCAGCGGCCCCTGCGTACGCTCAGCCCGCCGTCCCGTACATGCGGTCGCCCGCGTCGCCCAGGCCCGGAACGATGTAGCGGTCCGCGTTCAGCCGCTCGTCGACCGCCGCGGTGACCAGCGTCACCGGCGTCCCCGCCAGCTCCCGCTCCATGACCTCCACGCCCTCGGGCGCGGCCAGCAGGCACAGCGCGGTCACGTCGTCGGCACCGCGCTTGATCAGTTCCTTGATCGCCGCGACCAGCGTGCCGCCCGTGGCGAGCATCGGGTCCACGACGTAGACCTGGCGCCCGGAGAGATCCTCCGGCATCCGCGTGGCGTACGTCTGCGCCTCGTACGTCTCCTCGTTGCGGACCATGCCCATGAAGCCGACCTCGGCCGTGGGCAGCAGCCGCACCATGCCGTCCAGCATGCCCAGCCCGGCCCGCAGGATCGGCACGACCATCGGGCGGGGGTGGGAGAGCCGGACGCCGGTGGTCGCCGTCACCGGGGTCTCGATGTCGACCTGCTCGGTGCGCACATCGCGGGTCGCCTCGTACGCGAGCAGGGTGACCAGCTCGTCGGCGAGACGCCGGAAAGTGGGGGAATCGGTGCGCTTGTCGCGCAGCGTGGTGAGTTTGTGCGCCACCAGCGGGTGGTCGACGACGTGGATCCGCATGACATCGACAGTAACCGAGGCGCGGACCCCGGGCGTCCGCCGGTGGGCGCCCGGGGCGCCGCGCGGAGCACGGTACGAAGATCGGCCATCTACGTGCGGCCCCTCGGCCAACGTCAACCGACTCGCATCAACCCCACACTTCGGGGGAAAGTGGGCACAGACGCCCGGACCGCCGGCCGGCCTCCGGGCGAGGACCTCGGCCCGAGGCGGTGTCGCTCATGCCCGACCAGAAGAACCGTCAGGACGCACGACAGAACCGTCAGAACCGACCGGACACCCGGCAGAACCGGCAGGACGCACGGCAGAACCGGCAGGACCCACGGCAGAGCCGTCCGGACGCCCGCAGACCCGGCGCCGCGCACGGCGCGGCCAGAGGCGACGGCGGCGGCCCGAGACCCGACCGCCCGGCGGACCGGGAAACGGAACGGGAAGCGGAGCAGCCGGCAGCCGGCGCGGCCGGCGAACCGGACGCGGCGCGCCGACGGCGGCGGGCGCAGTTCCTCCGTGAGCTGAACGAGGCCAAGGAACTGCGCGACCGCGTGCAGCCACGCCGCGCCCGCGCCGCCCGGATGCGGCAGCAGATGCGCATGCGGACGTTCCGCTGGTGACACGTCCGCCCCGCCGGCGAAGCGGACGAATCGGGCCCCGCCCCACCCCCGTCCGGCCCCCACATGGACCGGTTCTCGCAGAACCCGCGCACGACGCAGCGCCGAAGACCCCGCGCGAACGCGTTGTTTCTGCCACGATTCCGATGGGGCGGGGACTCCGGGCGCACGTGCGTCCGCCTCGCCCGGCCCGGATACGCCTCTGACCAGTGGGAGAGTCACGGTGTACTTCGCCGCACTGCTCGCGCGCACCTCAGACGGGTGGGAAGCGAGCGATACAGAGCTCGACGATGTGGAGACGCTTGCCGACCTGGCCGACCTGGCCCGGCAGGCCGCGGTCGACGACGACACGGTGGTGGCGTTCATCGAGCAGGAGGACGCGTGGTTCGGCGTCGTCCGGGTGGACGGCGAGGAAGACCCGCGCGTCTTCATCTCGAACGCCGCCGTCGCGTCCCGCAGCTCGTACGGCGCCATGCTGACCGACGAGCTGCTCGGCCGCGACGACGAGGAGCAGGAGGATCTCGACGGTCTGACCAACCTGGACGGTACGGAGGACGGTGAGCCCGAGGGCGCTGAGGACGAGCCGGAGGCCGCCGGTGACGACCCGGTGCCGGCCGGCCCGCTCGGCGACGTCGAGCTGCTCGAGGATCTCGGAGTCACCGGCAAGGAGCTGCTGTCCTTCGACAGCCACGGTGACGCGCTGAGCGAGATCGCCGACGCGCTCGGCTGCACGGAGGTCCTGGAGGCGGTGCGGTGACGGCCGGGGAGCGGCGCGTCGCGGGCCGCTCCCCCGTCCGCCCGCCGCGGACCGGCGGCCGCCGGTCCCGGACACTGTTCCCATGACCGACGCACAGCCCGCCGCCGGGGCCCCGGCGGACCCCGCACCCGATCCACTGCGTGACCCCTGGGCCGCGCCCATGCGGCAGGCCCTGGCCGAGGCCGCGCTCGCCCCCGGGACCGGTGACGTCCCGGTGGGCGCCGTCGTGCTGTCCACTGACGGCCGGGTGATCGGTACCGGCCACAACGCACGCGAGGCCACCGGCGACCCGACGGCGCACGCCGAGGTGCTGGCACTCCGGGAAGCCGCCAAGGAGGTCGGCGAATGGCGGCTGAATGGGTGCACCCTCGTCGTCACGCTCGAACCCTGCACGATGTGCGCGGGCGCGATCGTGCTCTCCCGGGTGGACCGGGTGGTGTACGGCGCCCGGGACGAGAAGGCGGGCGCGGCCGGCTCCCTCTGGGACGTCGTCCGTGACCGACGCCTCAATCACCGCCCCGAGGTCATCACCGACGTCCTGGCCGACGACTGCGCGGCCCTCCTCACGGACTTCTTCCGCGCCCGCTGAGGGCGCCCGGCGACGCGGCACGGGCACGCCGAGGGCGCCCGGCGACGCGGCACGGGCATGCCGAGGGCGCCCGACGGCGCGGTCCGGGCCTGCTGAGGGCGCTCGGCGGCGCGGTCCGGGCCCGTGACGGGCGGTCTTCGCCCCCGCCTCCCGGCACCGATTTCGGCACACGGCCCCTCATGGGCTAGGCTCTGCCTCGGTAGCGTGTCCGAGCGGCCGAAGGAGCGCGCCTCGAAAGCGCGTGAGGGGGCAACTCCTCCGTGGGTTCAAATCCCACCGCTACCGCTCACACGAAGGGCCCGACTCAGCAGAGTCGGGCCCTTCGTCCGTTCCGGGTCTGATGGCCGTACCCCCGGTTCAACGGGGCGCCGAACGACCCGGATTGGCGGGACTTTCGTCCATAAGGGCGGCGCGCGGCCGGTACGGCGGGGACGCGCGGGTGCCGGAACGGAGCGGTACCGACCCGGCCGCGGCTGCTGCCATGGGGCCGGTGTGGTTAAACTCGCCCGACTGCAACCGGGCAGGAGCCGCCGGATAGGGCCGTAGGGGAGACGGGGACGCATGGTGGAAACGAAGAAGATCGCGCTTTACGTGGTCGTCGTCTTCGTCCTGTACACGATCGTCACGTCCCCGACGCGGGCCGCCGACCTCGTGCAAATAGGGTTCGAGGGCATTTCGGACGCCGCACAGGGCGTGGGCCAGTTCATGACCTCACTGATCCAGTAACCGGCACCGCACGCACAACCGTTTCACCGCAGGACCGTTTCACCGCAGGACCGTTTCCCTGCACAACCGTTTCACCGCACGACCCCGGCACCACCGGCCCAGCGCTCCGCCACCGCCCCGATCGCCCCTCCAAGGCTCGCGCGTGGCCCCGCCAGCAGAAACGATTTACCCGTATCCCGCGTCTTGGAGGCCGCCCCGTGATCCGCCACCTGGTCCTTTTCAAGCTCAACGACGGCGTCGAGCGCGACGAGCCGCGCGTCGCGGCCGGCGTGAAGGCGTTCCAGGAGCTCGGCGACCTCATCCCCGAGCTGCAGTTCTGGGAGTGCGGCTGGAACGTCACCGACCGCCCGATCGCCTACGACTTCGCGATCAACTCGGCCGTCGCCGACAAGGAAGCCCTCACCCGCTACCTGGAGCACCCCGCCCACCAGGCGGGCGTCAAGCAGTGGGCGGAGTTCGCCACCTGGGTGATCGCCGACTACGAGATCTGAGCGCGGTCCGGCCCGGCCGGACCGCGATACGACGGCTGCCACGGGCCCGAGCACCCGGCGGCACCGCCCTCGGCCTCTCCGGGCCGAACAGCCCCTCGCCCCTGCGGGCGGGGGGTTTCTTGCGTGCACGCCCCCTCGCGGGCGGCCCGCGACGGCCCCTCCCGGCAGCCCCGTACCGCCCACCCACCACCGCCAACTGCCCTTCAACACGGCAATATGCGGTGCTTGCACACAGTGCACATGTCTTGTGATGCTATGACCGCTTTTGCCCGATCTATCCAGTTACCGCCCACCACTGGGACGCCGAAGCGCCGCGCCGCCGAAGCGCCGACCGAAGACCTGACTGACTCACTTACTGACGCACTGGAGCGCTGTGAAGGGGAGGCGTGAACCGTGACGGCCCGTACTGCGCCGAAGGCGCCATCCCGCCAGAGCAGAAGTGCGGACACCCGGGCGCTCACCCAAGTCCTCTTCGCCGAGCTGGCCGGCCTGGAGCCGGGCACCCCGCAGCACGCCCGCGTGCGGGACGCGCTGATCGAGGCGAACCTTCCCCTGGTCCGGTACGCGGCGGCACGTTTCCGCAGCCGTAACGAGCCCATGGAGGACGTCATCCAGGTCGGCACGATCGGGCTGATCAACGCGATCGACCGATTCGACCCCGACCGCGGCGTGCAGTTCCCCACCTTCGCGATGCCGACCGTCGTCGGCGAGATCAAGCGGTACTTCCGCGACAACGTGCGGACGGTCCACGTCCCCCGCCGCCTCCACGAGCTCTGGGTACAGGTCAACGGCGCCACCGAGGACCTGACCGTGCTGCACGGCCGGTCCCCCACCACCGCGGAGATCGCGGAGCGCCTGAAGATCGGCGAGGAGGAGGTGCTCGCCTGCCTGGAGGCCGGCCGCTCGTACCACGCGACGTCCCTCGAAGCCGCCCAGGAGGGCGACGGCCTGCCGGGCCTCCTGGACCGCCTGGGGTACGAGGACCCGGAGCTGGCCGGTGTCGAACACCGCGACCTGGTCCGCCACCTCCTCGTACAGCTGCCCGAACGCGAGCAGCGCATCCTGCTGCTCCGTTACTACAGCAACCTCACGCAGTCCCAGATCAGTGCGGAACTGGGCGTGTCCCAGATGCACGTCTCCCGGCTGCTCTCGCGGAGTTTCGCCCGGCTCCGATCCGCAAACAGGATCGACGCCTAACCAGGACGAGGTACGCCCGCCAAGGGACCAGCACTCCTTCCTGCAGGGATATGTCGACATGGCGCTACAGCGTGTTGCCGACATGTGACATTCTGCAGGAACCGCGTTTGCCGCGGCGCTGCCTCCGGTATTCAGGTGGAGGCTGAACTCTTCGCTCCGTATGGGGCAGAGGAGGCGCAACGGCGACCCGACCGCGACCTCAAGGGGGTGGCATGTCCGTAGAACTGGGCAGCTCCAAGGTGCTCCCCGCACCAGCACCGCACGTGCACGAGGACCACGTGCACGACGACGCCCTCAACACCCGTACGCTCTCCCGCTCCCTGTTCCTGCGGCTGGCCACGCTCGACAAGGACAGCGTGGAGCGTACGTACGTCCGCGACACGCTGATCGAACTGAACCTCCCGCTCGTGCGCTACGCAGCTGCCCGCTTCCGCAGCCGGAACGAGCCGATGGAGGACATCGTCCAGGTCGGCACGATCGGCCTGATCAAGGCGATCGACCGGTTCGACTGCGAACGGGGCGTCGAATTCCCGACGTTCGCCATGCCCACCGTCGTCGGCGAGATCAAGCGCTTCTTCCGCGACACCTCCTGGTCCGTACGGGTCCCGCGCCGCCTCCAGGAGCTGCGGCTGGCCCTCACGAAGGCCAGCGACGACCTGTCGCAGAAGCTCGACCGCTCCCCCACCGTCGCCGAACTCGCCGCGTGCCTCGGCGTATCGGAGGAGGACGTCGTCGACGGCCTCGCCGTCGGCAACGCCTACACCGCTTCCTCCCTCGACTCTCCCTCCCCCGAGGACGACGGCGGCGAGGGCTCCCTCGCGGACCGCCTCGGCTACGAGGACACCGCCCTGGAGGGCGTGGAGTACCGCGAGTCCCTCAAGCCGCTGCTCGCCAAACTCCCGCCGCGCGAGCGCCAGATCATCATGCTCCGCTTCTTCGCGAACATGACCCAGTCCCAGATCGGCGAGGAGGTCGGCATCTCCCAGATGCACGTCTCCCGCCTCCTCACCCGCACCCTCGCCCAACTCCGCGACGGGCTGACCACGGACTGACGACGCGACGCACCCCCGGGCAACAGGCGCCACGAGCGATCACCTGGCCCGGGGCTTCGACATGCCCTCACCTCTGTACTCCTGACGCCCCGTCACCCACACTGCCTCCATGCGACGGACGACGGTTGGCGCATCGGTGGGTGTACTGGCGTTACTGGCCACCCTGCTGGCGTCCTGCGGCACCACCGAAGATCCGGGCTACCTCGCATCGGGCCCGGCGAACGACCGCGCCCCGGACAAACTCGTCGCCCCCACGGACGACGTCATGCTGACCCCACTGGACGGCCCCAGCCCCGGCGCCGACGGCAGCACGAGTACCCCCGCCGACGCCGCCGAATCCGCTGATTCCGCCGAATCCGCCGACAAGCCCGGGGGCCGCCCTGGCGACACGGCAGCCGGCTCCGTCCCCCCTGCCGACACGGCGGAACCGCCGACCCCCACTCGGCCACCCTCCAGCACCACCCCGGACACACCGGCCGACAACGCCCCGGCCCCCTCCTCGCCCTCCCCCACGCCCACTCCCGCCGACAACACCCCCGCCCACTTGAAACTCAGCACCCCCCTCCTCACCAACACCGACGTCCGCTGGTGCGAGCGAGTAACCGTGAAGCTCCACAACACCGGCGGCCGACCGGTGACGGACGGCACCATCACCTTCGCCACCCACATCATCGGCGGACTCGGAATCGACTGGGGCACCCGGAAGTCGACCCGCGAACTGCCCGTCCCGATCGCCGGCGGCGAGACGGAGAAGCACACGTGGAAGGTGTGCTTGGACGCGTGGCGAGTCCCCCTCGGCATGCACATCACCACAAAGGACGCCACCGCCACCTGGAAATGACAGCCCAGTAGGCCAAGCACCCTCCGCCCAGGCACTCCTGGCCCGCTGTCAGACGCGAATGCGAACATGTGATGCATGAGTACCAGTGGGGCGGGGGAATCTTCGGGTGCTGCGCGTGCGGACGGCCGTCCGCGCCTGGAGGACTTGCTGCGGCAGGCGGACGCCGAAGCGGCAGCGCGGGAGCGGCGGCCGAGCGAGCCGCGCGCGGACCGTGCCCCGCGCCCGGCACCGGCACCGGACCCGGCCCCCGAGGCCGAGGACGCAACCGCCCGTGAAACGCGGGCATTCGCCGCCCGGCTGGGGGAGTTCCGACGTACGGCCGTGATCGTGCCGACGCTCGACGGCGACCTGATGACCGCGGCCTACGGCGGCATCCGCTGGATCTACGCCTTCAGTGACCGCCCGGCCCTCGCCCGCTTCGCGGTGACCGCCGGCTGGGAGCCGCCGCCCGCGGACGGCCTGGAGTTCCTGACCGTGTACGGCGCCCGGCTGCTGGACGTGGTGATCCCGGCGACCGGCGAGCCGACGGGCGTGGCCCTGGACGTCGCGGACGCGGAGACGGGCGGCTGCGTGATGTTCCCGCCCGTACTCGGCATCGTCCCGGACGAGGCGGCCGTGGACGGGGAGAACGGTGAGGCGCTCGCCGCAGCCGCGGCGGCCAGTGCAGCGGGCCGGGGCCAGGGCCAGGCGGTCCCGGGTACGGACACGGGGGAGACGGCATGAGCGGCGAGCAGCCGGAGATGAGCGACGAGCTGAAGGACCTCCACGTCTCGCCGGCGGCCATCAAGAAGATCACCAGCGGCATCAACGGTGCCATCGACGAGCTGCAGGCCATCGGCCAGGCGGGCGCCGCCGAGGTCGGCCGCGGCTTCTCCGAACTTGCCCTGACCGGCATGGAAACCGGCTACGCCGACCTCACCGCGAAGTTCGGGACGTTCTGCGAGCGCTGGGAGTGGGGCGTCCGCTCCCTCGTGAAGGAAGCCCTCGACTTCGCCGAGAAGGCGGGCCTCTCGGCGGGCCTGATGCACGAGGCGGACGGCTACGTCCAGGGCACGATGAAGGTCGGCTGGACGGCCGCGATGGGCAATCCCCACCTGTCCGAGGAGGACGCCGAGAAGCGCAGCTGGGGACAGACCCTCGAGGACAACCCGGTCCACAACCTCGCCAACCCCGACTACAGCGCCAAGTCCATGCTGCAGGCCGAACAGGACACCGAGGACCTCTGGAAGTCGACGGCGCACGACCTCACCACGGAGGGGATGATCGGCGGCCAGTACAGCTCGTACGCGAAGGCCGTCGGCTACGGGGACGAGTACGACGCCGCGATGGACGACGCGTTCGGCCCGGACAACGACAAGGGCGACGACGGCGGCGCACACGGGGACAGCGGTCAGCGCGAGGGCGGCCGCACCGAGCACGGGGGAAGCAAGGGCTGATGGGCTGGGACGACTGGATACCGGACGGCGTCAAGGACGGTGTCAACGATGTCGCCGACAAGGTCGGTGACGCGTACGAGGGCGGCCAGCAGGCCATCGGCCGGGGCATCGGCCACTACAGCGGCCGGCTGGCGGACGCCATGGACGACGCCGGCTGGGACAGCGGTGCCGACTGGGTCCGCAGCAAGGGCGACTCGGTCGCGAACCAGCTCGGCGCCGAGGTCCAGGAGTGGGAGCTCGGCGAGACCGAGGACCCCAAGAAGCTGGTGCACGGCAGCGCCGACAAGATCCGCGCCACGGCCAAGAACCTCAGCGACTTCCAGAAGGCGTTCGACAAGGTCGCCTCCGGGATGCGGCAGCTGGACTCCGGCGAGTGGCGCGGCCAGGCCGCCGACGCCTTCCGCAAGAAGTTCGCCATGCACCCGGCCAAGTGGGCACACGCCGCCGACGCCTGCGAAAAGGCGTCGAAGGCCCTGTCCGGTTTCGCCGAGACGGTGCACTGGGCGCAGCAGCAGGCCCAGGTGGCGATCAACGAGTACAAGAAGGGCCAGGAGGCGACCGACAAGGCGCGGGCCGCACACGCGAGGGACGTGGCCGCGTACGCGAAGGACCTCCAGACCTACAAGGACGCCCAGGACGCGGGCAAGGACGCGGGCAAGCGCCCCACCGACCCGGGCGACTTCACCCATGACCCGGGCGAGGCGCTGCGCAACGCCGCCAGGGACAAGCTGATCCACGCCCGCAAGCAGCGCAACACGGCGGGCGCCCACGCGGTGACGCACGTGGACGCCGCCCTGGCCCACGCCCCCGCGAAGCCGGAGTTCACCGACCGGCTCGGCATGGAGGCGTACGACAAGATCCAGGGAGCGCCGACGGAGCTCCTGCACACGGCGGGCGGCTTCACGAAGGGCGCTTTCGGGCTGGTGGCCTTCGCCCGCTCGGTCAGCCCCATGGACTCGTACAACGTCTCGCACCCGGCCGAGTACGCGATGACGCTGAACTCCACGGCCGCGGGCCTGATCGGCATGGCGAACCACCCGGAGCGCCTCCCGGCCGCCATCGTCGGCACGGGCTGGAGCCACGACGCCTCGGAGGCCAAGGGCCGCCTGCTCTTCGACGCCGCCCTGGACATCGCCACGGGCGGCGCGGGCGCGGCGGCGAGCGCGAGTTCCCGTACGGCCAGGGCGGCCCGCTTGGCCGACGATCTCGGAGAGGACGCGCTCCGCCGCGGGGGGCGGGATGTGGCGGAGGATGCGGGGGAACGCACGGCGCGCGAGCAGGCGGACGGAGCCGAG
The DNA here is from genome assembly GCF_044544685.1 of Streptomyces sp. NPDC053542. Classification (NCBI taxonomy): domain Bacteria; kingdom Bacillati; phylum Actinomycetota; class Actinomycetes; order Kitasatosporales; family Streptomycetaceae; genus Streptomyces; species Streptomyces sp. NPDC053542. Next base: position 409,095 of record NZ_JBITXL010000005.1, on the reverse strand, counting down.
AAGGGCGCGGCCGAGCGGGCCGAAGACCAGAGGGTCTGCCGGGAGGACCCGGTCGACATGGCCACCGGCCGGATGGTGCTGCCGCAGACCGACCTGAGTCTGCCGGCCGCCGGCCTTCCGCTGGTATTCCGCCGCACTTTCGAGTCGTCATATCGTGCCGGCCGGTGGTTCGGCCCGTCGTGGACCTCCACCGTGGACGTGCGCCTGGAGATCGACGCCCGGGGTGTCGTCTTCGTACGCGAGGACGGCTCCCTGCTGTCCTACCCGCACCCGGTCCCGGGCGTCCCCACGCGGTCCGAGGAAGGCGACCGCTGGGCGCTGGAGCGGGAGGCCGACGGTGGTTACCTGGTCAGCGACCCGGACACCGGTCGTACCTGGTTCTTCTCCCCGCCCGCCGACGGCGCGGAGGACGGCGTCGCCCTGCTCGAACAGATCTCCCACCGCGGCGGCCACTGGATCACCTTCACGTACGACGCCACGGGCGCGCCCGCGGAGATCGCGCACAGCGGCGGCTACCGGGTGCGCGTCAGCACGGCTGACGGTCGCATCACCGCCTTGCACCTGGCCGGCGCCGAAGACGCGTCCGGCAGTGACGTGGACGTGGAGGTCGTCCGCTACGGCTACACGGACGGCGACCTCACCGAAGTGACCGGCTCCTCCGGGCGCCCGCTCCGCTTCGGGTATGACGACCACCACCGCATCACGTCCTGGACCGACACCAACGACTCCCGTTTCGACTACGAGTACGACGACCGGCACCGCTGTGTCTTCCAGTCCGGCGTGGCGGGCCACATGCGGAACACCTTCCGCTACGACGAGATCGATGAGGCCACCGGGCACCGCATCACCTCGGTCACCGATTCACTCGGCCACACCACCCGCTTCCTGATCAACGACCGCACCCAGGTCGTCGCCGAGATAAGCCCCACCGGCGCGGTCACCCGCACCGAACGCGACCGACGCAACCGAGTGCTGTCGGTCACCGACCCGCTGGGCAACACCACCACGTACGACTACACCGCCGACGGTGAACTGGCCTGCGTCGTACGCCCCGACGGCACCCGGGCAACCGCCACTTACAACGCTCTCGGTCTGCCGGTCGAGGTCACCGACCCGGACGGCGCCGTCTGGCGCCAGACGTACGACGAGGCCGGCCGCCGCACGTCCGCCACCGACCCGACCGGGGCCGTCACGACCTTCACGTACGACGACCGCGGGCACCTCGCCTCGATCACGAACGCCGAAGGCCACACCACCCGCGTACGCTGCGACTCCTACGGCCTTCCCCAGCAGATCACGGACCCGCTCGGCGGCACGACGACCTACGTCCGTGACGCCTTCGGCCGCGTCGTGTCCCACGCCGACCCCCTCGGCGCGACCACCCATTACGAGTGGACCGTCGAAGGCCGCCTGGCCCGCCGCACGGCCCCGGACGGCGCGACCGAATCCTGGACGTACGACGGCGAAGGCAACTGCCTCACCCACACCGACGCCGCGGGTGGGGTGACCCGCTACGAGTACACCCACTTCGACCTGCTCACGGCCCGCACCGAACCGAACGGTGTCCGCTACTCCTTCGCGTACGACGCACAGCTCAGGCTGACCAAGGTCACCAACCCGCAGGGCCTGGAGTGGTCGTACGCATACGATCCGGCCGGGCTGCTGACCGCCGAGACGGACTTCGACGGCCGCCGGGTGTCGTACGAACGTGACCCGGCAGGCCGCCTCGCCGCCCGCACCAGCCCACTGGGCCACACGACCGTCTACCAGTACGACAAGCTCGGTCGTACGACGGCCAAGCGCACCGCCGACGGCGTGACCACCCGCTACACCCACGACCCGAGCGGCCGTCTCCTCCGCGCGACAGCGCCGGACAGCGAGGTGGCGTGGGCCCGCGATCCCCTGGGCCGTATCACCGCCGAGACGGTCAACGGCCGCACGATGTCGTACGCGTACGACGTGCTCGGCCGCCGCATTCACCGCCGCACCCCCACTGGCGCGGTGGCGACATACGTTTACGACGCGGCCGGTCGCCGCATCTCCCTGACGACCTCCGGCCGCACGCTGGACTTCACCCACGACGCCACGGGCCAGGAGATCACCCGCAGCCTCACGGACGGCCTGATCACTCTCCACCAGTCGTACGACCCGGCGGGCCGCCTGTCCTCCCAGTCCCTGTACGGCGCGACGCCGCCGCCGGGTGCCTCCGCGGAAGGCGCGTCGACACCATCAGGTGCCGCTGCGGATCGCGCGACCGCGCACACGAACCCGCTCCAGCACCGGTCGTACACCTACCGCCCCGACGGCTACCTCACCGGCATCGACGACCTCCTGAGCGGCCCCCGCCGCTTCACCCTCGACCCCGTCGGCCGCGTCACCGCGGTCTCCGCCCACAACTGGACCGAGACCTACGCCTACGACGAGGCCGGCAACCAGACGTCCGCCGAATGGCCCGGCGCGCACGCCAACTCGGAAGCCACCGGCGCCCGCTCGTACACCGGCACCCGCCTCACCCAGGCCGGCCGCATCCGCTACGAACACGACGCCGCGGGCCGCCTCATCCTGCGCCAGAAGCGCCACCTCTCCGGCAAGCGCGAATCCTGGCACTACACCTGGGACACCGAGGACCGCCTGACCTCGGTCACCACCCCCGACGGCACGGTCTGGCGCTACCGCTACGACCCCCTGGGCCGCCGCACGTCCAAGCAACGCCTGTCTTCAGACGGCACCACCGTCCTGGAACAGGTGGACTTCACCTGGGACGGCACCACCCTCACCGAACAAACCACCTCAGCCGGGCCGTCGACCCCGCCCATCACCCTCACCTGGGACCACAACGGCCTCGCCCCCATCGCCCAGACCGAACGCATAAGCGCGGCGGACGCCCCACAATCCGAAATCGACTCCCGCTTCTTCGCCATCATCACCGACCTCATCGGCACCCCCACCGAACTGATCTCCCCCGAAGGCGAAATAGCCTGGCACACCCGCACCACCCTCTGGGGCACCACCACCTGGAACGCCGACGCCACCGCCTACACCCCCCTCCGCTTCCCAGGCCAATACTTCGACCCCGAAACCGGGCTGCACTACAACTATTTCCGATATTACGACACCGGCACTGCGCGCTACATATCAACAGACCCCTTGGGTCTCGCACCGGCACCAAACACGTCTACTTACGTCCACAACCCTCATACGTGGACTGACCCCCTCGGCCTCTTTGGCTGCAAAGACGGAGGGTTCAGCAATCCAGTCGAACCGCACGAGATTTCTGAAATTAACTCCAACTACGGCGGCTCAGTCCTCATGCATGGCAGCCCCGAAAATATGCTGATGAACGCCAGTCGCTACGAGAGCTTCTGGGACAAATCCGCGGTAGCCATTCGTGATATCGCCGGATCACACATGTACGATAATGGCAACAAGCGGACCGCCGTAGCCGTAGTCGAGGAACTAATGAGGAGAAATAATGTCATCAGCGGGCCATCACACGACGACTTGTGGAGAGCAGTTTCGGCAGTAGGCAAGGGAGAGACTCACGAAATCAGCGAGATCGCCAAAATGCTCCGAGGTTACTAGTAAAGCACGACTGGAGGAAGTAGATGGACATCGAATCCCTGATGAAAGAACTGGCAAACACAGGAGTTTCAGTTCTCATTAAATGCGATGGCGAGCGAATGACGACAACAGGGGATCCTTGGACTCTTGTAATCACTGGCGGCCCTCTGTCTGAGCAGGGGCCCGTACGGCGAGACGACAGCACCCTCCACACCTGCCTCACTAACGGGCTGACCCTCCTACAGGATCGCGGTGAGGAGTGGCACTGGCTGGGCCGCTACCTGGGCCACTAGCGATGCGATCTGGATGTGTCCGGCCACGCGAGTACTGGAAGGTTCGCTGGGTTCACGAGTTTCTGGATGAGGCGATCGTGTTCTACAGCGAGGTGGGGGGGTGATGGGTATGAAGTGCGGAAGGTGCAGGTTTATCGGGACGGGCGCAGGTTGAAGGCGGATTGTCTGCATGAGTCCGGTGAGATCGGCCTGAGCGAGGCCCCGGTTGGAAGGATCGAGGACGTGGCGGCGCAGAGTGAGTTCGCTGCGGAGATCATCGAGCGCGAGGAGTTCGAGTCCGCGTGGGGGCAATCGGTTTGGCCCGAATGATTGATGGGCGAGTAGGGGCGGCTGGTGCGCGCTCCTCTGGGGCGCTCGTATTCGCTGCGCGTGTGGCAGAGCGGTGGGGCGTCAGCCGTACCAGGTGATGTTGCAGATGTAGATGCACTCGTGGCGGGGTACGGCGAGGAAGCTGATGAAGCCGCGGCCGCCCAGGATGTCGAACTCCCGCAGGCCGCCCTCGCGGTCGATCGGCCGGCCTACCTTGACCGCGTCGCGCCCCAGCGCGGCGAGTTCGGATGCCAGGCGCTCCACCTCCGCTGTCGCCCCGAGCGGCAGTCCTCCGGCGACGTAGTCCTTGCTCGGGTTGTAGTCCCACGTCCAGTCGCCGTGGGTCACAGCCCGGCCTCTTTCTCCGCCGCCTCGCGGATCCGCCGAATCTCGGCGATGGCCTCTGTGGGGTCCTGGTCCCCCGCATCGACGATGCGCTCCAGTTCATGGAGACGGGCGGCGCGTTCGGGGTACCGCTCGATCGCGATGAAGACGGCCCAGGAGTGGACGAAGGCGCGGAGAGGGGCGAGGCTCTGCGTCTGCTGAGCGTTCGTCGTCGCCTCGAAGAGGTGCTGGGTGAGGGCAGATACCCGACTCGGAGCGATGCGGGACACGGCGGCCCGCAGGGCATCGGGCGTGAGGTCGGGCATCGGGATCAGCGGTCCGTGCGGACCGTCGGGCTGCGCGCTCACGGTGTCCTCCGTTGCGGACGGTTCGGTACCCACACGGTAGCGGTCGGATCGCCGGGTGGGTGCCGATCGTGTGCGCTCAGCCGCCCGGCGGCCCGTCCGCGAAGCCGGCCGGGAGTTGCTTCGAGACGAAGGAGCCCATGCCGACCTCGGTGTAGATCAGCCCTTCTGCCCGCAGTCCGCGGTGCACCTTCTGTGCTGTCGCCGTGGCGATCCCGAACTCCTCCTGGAGCTTCAGGACCGAGGGAACCTTGGTTCCGGCTGGATACGTGCCATCAGCAATCCGCTTGCGGATTACGTCGGCGACCTGTCGCCAGCGGGGTCGGTCGGGAGCAAAATCGATCACTCGAACAAGGCTAGGCAAGGCAGTGCATATCAAGCGAGCGATGATAGGGCCTGATACACCCTAGTAAGGTGTGCCACGGATGCACTACCCTCCCACACACGAGGAACCCCGGCGGTCGCGGCAACGACCCCGGGGCGTGGTCAACGCCGTCTTCTTCCAGGAGCGCCGACATGCGTCACCGTATCGTTCGCGTCGTGGCACGGGTGAGGGAACTGTTCTCCTCGTCCGTGCCTACATCGCCTGTTGTTGGTCGTACGCCTCTTGTTTCCCTCCCGAGCATCGCCGCCCCTCCGCGAGTGCTCGATGAGGTGATCGACGGGGACGCGTCCCGGCTCGTACGGCCGTACCTCGTCGTCGCTGAGCGGCGGGCGCGGGAGCAAGCCGCTCGGCTCTTCGCGTACGACGGCGGCTTCTCGGTGTACGCGTCGTGAGCGAGGTGGAGCGGCTGCGGTTGCTGCCCTGGGTCGGGGTCGATGGGCGGCGGTGTTATCTGTCGACGGATGCGGACGGGAGCGGGTACGTCGCGCGGTTGGCCGATGAGGTGGAGGCGGTGCAGCTTGCGCTGGGGGCGCGGCTGGTCGAGCGGGCGAGTGAAGTACTCGGCGTGCAGGGGCGGGGAGTCAGGGCGCGCCCCAATGAGTTGCGTTGCCTCGCGTACGGACTTGTCGAGGCATTGCGGGATGCGCTTCGGATTGCGGAGAGTCGAGCAGCGAGGCGCGGCGACAGCTAGTGGGCGTAGTACACGGCTAGTACGCAGAAGACGGCGGTGCCCCGAGGGGGGCACCGCCGTCCGACGTGGTGACAAGTAACAGACAGGAAGAGGGGGAGAGTCGGGCCGTCAGGCCAGGGCCAGCCAAGCGGCCGCCGCGATGATCACGATGGCTACGACTACGCCGATGATGATGCCCGCGCGGGGGCCCGAAGTGGACGGCGGGGTGGCCGCGGCGGTGCGGGGGGTTTGGGGGGCGCCTTCGTCGACGAAGGCGCGGAACATCTGCGTGCTGCCGGCCGGGTCGTGGTTGCCGTCGGGCGTCTGCGGGTTGTTCGCCATAGGGCGAGACCCTAGCGAACTGGTGGGTAGCCGGACACCCCCAGTCGGTCGAAGTGCGGCCGCGGCCCGGGCGGGCGGGCGACGGTGCCGAGCCGGTCAGAGCGCCGCAAAGCGGCGGAGGGGCACGAGGGGGCTCCGTATGCCCCGGTGAGGGCGTGTGCACACCGCTCTGACCTGCAGTTTTGCGGGCCATCACCATTCCCTTGACTCGTGCACGGTGCATCTTTTTGGGTTCCTTTACCTCATGAAGCGAGCATTCGTTTGCCTTCGGCAACCAAGTGGTTCTATGGTTGCCTCAAGCAACAAAAGACGTGTGGAGGTGCCCATGGCCGCGCAGGGTCAGTACCAGGAGCTGGCCAGGCAACTCAGCGCCATCGGTGCCGTGAAACGCGAGCTCGGGCGCATCCTGCCCCACGACTGCCCGCCCGCCTCGGTAGGCGTGCTCACCATCCTCGACCGGTACGGCGAGATGCGGATGAGCAAGCTGGCCGAGCTGCTGATGATCGACATGTCGGTGACCAGCCGGCACGTCGCCCACATCGCGGAGCGCGGCTGGATCGAGCGGGAGCCCGACCCTCTGGACAAGCGGTCCAGGCTGCTGCGACTGACAAACCGCGGACGCGAACTGCTCGCCGAGCTGTCCGTCCGTTACACAGAATCCCTCGCCCGGTACCTCGACGACTGGTCCGACGACGACGTCGGCCGGCTGAACGAGCTGCTCGCGAAGTTGCACGAGAGCTTCGGCGACTGCCGCACCCGGGCGCACCAGGAACCCACGCGTACCGACGTCACGCGTACGGAGATCACGCGTACGGACGTCACGCGCAGCCAAACCACCCGTACATCAGCAGGACGATAAGGAATTACATGGCTACAACCACACCAGCCGGTGTGCGGGGCGGCCACGCCAAGCGCGGAGACGGCACGGATGCCTCCGCCGGAGCGCCCATGACGCACCGCCAGATCATGGAGGCGCTGTCCGGGCTGCTGCTCGGTATGTTCGTCGCCATTCTTTCTTCGACGATCGTGTCGAATGCGCTGCCGGAGATCATCCACGATTTGGATGGTGGGCAGAGTGCCTACACCTGGGTCGTGACCGCGTCGCTGCTGGCGATGACGGCGACCACTCCGCTGTGGGGCAAGCTCTCCGACCTGTTCAGCAAGAAGCTGCTGGTGCAGCTCTCGCTGATCATCTACGTCGCGGGCTCGGTCGTCGCCGGCCTCTCGCAGAACAGCGGCATGCTGATCGCCTGCCGCGTCGTGCAGGGCATAGGCGTGGGCGGTCTGTCCGCCCTGGCTCAGATCGTGATGGCCGCGATGATCTCCCCGCGGGAGCGGGGACGGTACAGCGGTTACCTGGGCGCCGTGTTCGCCGTGGCGACCGTCGGCGGCCCTCTCCTGGGCGGTGTCATCACCGACACCGACTGGCTCGGCTGGCGCTGGTGCTTCTACGTCGGCGTGCCCTTCGCGGTGATCGCGCTGATCGTGCTGCAGAAGACCCTGAAGCTCCCCGTCGTCAAGCGCGAGGGCGTCAAGGTCGACTGGCTGGGCGCCTTCTTCATCAGCGCGGCGGTCTGCCTGCTGCTGGTGTGGGTCACCCTGGCCGGTGACAAGTACGACTGGATGTCCTGGCAGACCGGTGCCATGGTCGGCGGTGCCGTCGTGCTCGCGCTGATCTTCATCCTGGTCGAGACCAGGGCGGCCGAACCGATCATCCCGCTGCGGCTGTTCCGCAACAAGACGATCACGCTCGCCTCGCTGGCCTCGCTGTTCGTCGGTATCGCGATGTTCTCCGGCACCGTCTTCTTCAGCCAGTACTTCCAGCTGGCGCGCGGCAAGTCGCCGACGATGTCCGGCGTGATGACCATCCCGATGATCGCGGGCCTGTTCCTCTCCTCGACCGTGTCCGGCCAGGTCATCACCAAGACTGGCAAGTGGAAGGCGTGGCTGGTCTCCGGTGGCGTACTCGTGACCGCGGGCCTCGGCCTGCTGGGCACGATCCGGTACGACACCGAGTACTGGCACGTCGCGATCTTCATGGCCCTGATGGGTCTCGGCATCGGCATGATGATGCAGAACCTGGTGCTCTGCACGCAGAACCAGGTCGCCCCGCAGGACCTCGGCTCCGCCTCGTCCGTCGTCACCTTCTTCCGCTCCCTCGGCGGTGCGGTGGGTGTCTCGGCGCTCGGCGCGGTGCTGGCAACCCGAGTCACGCACTACGTCAAGGACGGCCTGGCCGACCTCGGACCGGCGGCCGCCAAGGCGGCGCAGTCCGGTGCCGGCGGCGGGGGCATCCCGGACCTGGACGCCCTGCCGGCGCCCCTCCGGACGGTCATGGAGAGCGCCTACGGGCACGCGGTCGCGGACATCTTCCTGATCGCCGCCCCGTGCGCGCTGCTCGCCTTCCTTCTGACGCTTTTCATCAAGGAGGTCGCCTTGAAGACCAAGGGTGGACTGGCACAGTCCTCCGACGACGGCTCGGACGCCACGGCGTCCGGCGCCGGCACGGACGCGACGGCGGTTCCGGCCGACGCCGCGGCCGCCCCGGCCGCCGCTCCGGCCGCCGCTTCGGCCGCCTCGACCGAGGCGCTGGAGCCGGCCCTGGTCGGCGCCCCGTCCGTCGCCCCGGACGAGCACACCCCGTCGTGGGCCCAGGCCCAGCCGGCCGCGGCCACCCAGGCCCAGCCGCTGGCGGCGTACGCCTCCGCCGGCGACCCCGGCACCCCGGAGGGCCCGGCCATCACCGGCTTCGTCCGCAACGGTGACGGCAGCCCGGTCCCGCGCTCCGCGGTCACGCTGATCTCCCTCAGCGGCCGCCAGCTGGGCCGCTCGGTGGCCCAGGCCAACGGCTCGTACGTACTGAACGCCCCCGGCGCCGGCTCGTACGTGCTGATCGCGGCCGCCGACGGCCACCAGCCGCAGGCGTCCACGGTCGTCGTCGGCGACCAGCCGATCGGCTACGACATCCTGCTCAGCGGCACCAGCGGCCTGCGCGGCCAGGTCCGCAGCGTGGTCACCGGCCAGCCGGTGGACGGCGCGATGGTCGTGGTCACGGACGTCCGCGGTGAGGTGCTGGCGACCGGCAAGACCGGCGTCGAGGGCAACTTCGCCTTCGACGAGCTGGCCGCCGGTACGTACACCGTCGCGGTGAACGCCACCGACTTCCGGCCGACCGCGCAGCCGGTCGAGGTCAGCGGCCAGGGCACCACCCGCATCGAGATCGCGCTGCAGTCCGGCGCCCGCGTCCAGGGCATCGTCCGGGCCGGTGCGGACCGCCGTCCCCTGCCGGACGCGCGGGTCACGCTGGTGGACGCGGCGGGCAACGTCGTGGCGACCTCCACGACCGGTGCCGATGGCGCGTACGCCTTCACCGACCTGGACTCCGGCGACTACACGGTGATCGCCAGCGGGTACCCGCCGGTGGCCAACGCGCTGTCGGTCGATGCGGGCGGGGTCGACGGTTACGACGTCGAGCTGGCCCACCCGGGCGACTGAGACCGGCCGGGTGATCGAACGGGGGCCAGGGCGGAAAGCCCTGAGAGCACAGCCCCGGCCCAGGGGCGCGCGTTGAGCGGAGACGCGCCCCGGGCCGGACCAAGGGCCCCGGCGGCGGCGGGCGCAAAGGCAGGGGACGGCCTGCACGCCGCCGGCCGGGGCCCACATGTACCAAGCACGAATCGGGAGTGGGTATGAGTTCGACTGGCGCGGGCGTTCGGGCACAGGTCCGGACACGCGACGGCTGGGCGGTCAAGCACGCGGTGCTGACCGTCACGGACATGACGGGCACGCAGGTCCTGCGCGCCACGGCCGACGAGGACGGCGTCGTGCGCGACGCGGCCCCGCTGCAGCCCGGACCGTACACGGTGATCGTGACGGCCGTGGGCTACGCGCCGGTCGCCTCGACCTCGATCGTGACGGCGAGCGGCCGGATGGACATCGGCAACGTGACGCTGGCCCGGCAGGGCGGCGCGGAGCTGCCGCCGCCCGGACCGTGGACGATCGACCCGATGCACTCGTCGGTGGCCGCCGCCGCACAGCACCTGGGGATCTCCAGCGTGCGCGGCCGGTTCACGGAGTTCTCCGGCCGGATCGACATCGCGGAGGACGTGGAGAAGTCGCGCGTCGAGGCGGTCATCAAGGCTTCGTCGATCGACACCGGCAACGGGATGCGCGACGGCCACCTGCGCAACGCCGACTTCCTCGACGTGGAGACCTACCCGGAGCTGACCTACCGCTCCACGGGTCTGGAGGCGGCCGGGCCGGACCGCTGGATCGTGCACGGCGACCTCGCGCTGCACGGCGTCGAGCGCCCGGTGGACCTGAACCTGTCGTACCTGGGCACGGGCCCGGACCCGTGGGGCGGCACGCGGGCGGCGTTCAGCGCCACCGCCGAGCTGCACCGCGAGGACTTCAAGATGAACTACAACCAGGTCGTGGCGGCCGGTATCGCCGCCATCGGCACCACCCTGAAGGTGGAGCTGGACATCCAGGCGGTCCAGGGGGACTCGCTGCCGATGGCCGGCTGAGTACCCCTCCCTAAGCTCCGCGGCCCCGGTCGCGGAGCGCCTCGATGCCCGCGATCTGCACGTCCAGCGCGTACGCGAAGTCGCGCTCGCGCATCTCGCGGACGCCGACGCCCTGCTGGATCTCCAGCGCCTTCGCCGACATCTCCATCGTCTCGGCGAACTCCGGGCGGCCCTGGACCGCCCCGATCACCTCCCGGAAGTGCTCGTCCAGGCTCTTGCCGGTCTCCCGGCAGCGCTCCTCGTGCAGTCCCTCGATCGTGCTGAAGCCGTAGACGAACTGGAAGACGGCGCCGAGCGCCCCGGAGATCTCCTCCGGGGAGAGCCCGCTGCCCTGCATGACGCGCAGCGTCGCGTTGGAGAACGCGATCGCGTGCGGGCCCACGTTGAGGTACTCCCCCAGCAGCCGCGGCGCCCAGCGGTGGGTGACCAGCACCTTGCGGTACTCGGCGGCCAGGTGCCGCAGGTGGTCGCGCCAGTCCGCCTCCGGGTCGTTCTCGTCCGGCAGGTCGATCTCGCCGGCCACCGCGTCGATGGCCAGCTCCAGCAGGTCGTCCTTGGTGTCGACGTACCAGTACACGGACATCGCCGTGACGCCGAGCGCGGCGGCCAGCCGGCGCATGGAGAACTTCGCGAGCCCCTCCGCGTCGAGCAGCCGGACCGTGGTCTCGACGATCTTGTCCAGATCCAGTCCGGCCGGCTGGTCCGCCTTCCGCTTCAGCGGCGGACGTTCGGTCAGCCAGACACTCTTCCGTGGTTTCCCGGCGCGGCTGCCCGTCGCTTCCATGGCCGGCCCTCCCTCATCGCTGAACTGGTCGTACGCGGTCCTGCCGCCTCGATGCTATTCCGCTTCGGCGCGGGGGCGCCCCGACCGTTCGGCGCGTTCGGCGCGGCCGAGCAGCACGCCGGCGAGCAGGCCGCCCGCGAACACCGCGGCGGCGCCCACCAGTTGACTGGTCTGGATACCGGTCGCGAACGCGTCCCGCACGGCGGCGCGGTCCGCGTCCGTACGGGCTGCCGCGAGCGCGGCGGGCAGCGAGCCGGCGCCGGCCGCGACCGCCGGGAGCAGCGCCGCGAAGCGGGAGTTGAGCACCGCGCCGAGCACGGCGACGCCCAGGCCCTGGCCGCACTCCATGAGCGTGCCGTTGACGCCGGCGCCGACGCCGGCCTTGGCGGGCGGTATCGCGGACATGATGGCGTTGGCCATGGCCGGCATGGAGAGCGCGACGCCGATGCCCATGACGATCAGTCCGGTGAGCATGCCGCTGTAGGAGCCGGCGCCCGAGAGCGAGACGGCCGCGAGGCCGCCCGCGAGCAGGGTCATGCCGACGGCTATGGTCCGCGGCGTGCCGAGCCTGACCATCAGGCGGCCCGCGAGGCCGGAGAAGTTCAGGACCACCGCGGTCAGGGCGAGCGGCGCGATGCGCAGCCCCGCCTCCAGCGGCTCGTAACCGAGCACCAGTTGCAGATGCTGGGTGAGCAGGAACATCGAGCCGCCCATGCCGAACGCGACGAGGATGCCGCCCGCGACGGCGCCGACGAACTTCCGGTCGCGGAAGAAGTGCATGTCCAGCATCGGGTGCGGGGTGTGCAGCTCCCAGCGGGCGAAGACGGCGAGCGCGAGGATGCCTACGAGGGCGGAGCCGAGCACGCGGGCGGAGAACCAGCCGTGGCCGGGGCCCGAGATGATCGCGAAGACCACGGCGACCATGCCGATCATGGACAGCAGGGCGCCGGGCAGGTCGGGACGGTCCCCGGAGGGATTCTTGGACTCCGGTACCAGCTTCAGCACGGCGATCAGGCCGAGCACCGCGACGGGGATGTTGATCAGGAAGATCGAGCCCCACCAGAAGTGGTCGAGCAGGGTGCCGCCGATCAGCGGCCCGGCGGCGAAGCCGAGGGAGTTGACCGCTCCCCAGATGCCGATCGCCTTGGGTCGCTCCTCGTTGTCGAAGATCTGGACGACGACGGCGAGGGTGGTGGTCATCAGCAGGGCGCCGCCGATGCCCATGCCGGCGCGGGCGGCGATCAGCTGGCCGGCGGACTGCGCGTAACCGGCGCACACCGAGCCGACGCCGAACAGCACCAGGCCGATGGCCAGCATCTTCTTGCGGCCGTAGCGGTCGGCGGCGTTGCCGGCCGTGAGCAGCAGGCCGGACTGGACCAGCGAATAGGCGTTGATCATCCACTGGATGTCGGCGGTGGTCGCGCCCAGCTCCTTGTTGAGGGAGGGGACGGCGACGTTGAGGACGGTGTTGTCGAGGAGGACGGTGAGCTGCGCGAGGCAGATGACGCCGAGGATGATCCAGCGCGTGGGATGGCGCGGCGGGCTCTCGGCGGAGGTCGCGGCGGAGGCCACGGAGGACATACGGGCTCCCTGTACAGTGCGAGCGGATGCTTTACACCGTACAGGGGCGCCCTATACGCCGTACATTCGATTGATGAGCTTCGTTTTACGAGCGGGGAGCGGTCAGGTCGTAGAGCGTGGTGCTGCCGACGGTGACCTTCTTGTAGTGCTGCGACACCCAGGACGTGATCTTGGAGGAGCCGCCCGAATTGCCGCCCGGGCCGCCGCCCATGCCGCCGCCCAGGAAGTAGTGGATCTTCCCCGCCTTCACGTACTCCTTGAACTGCGCGAGCGTCGGGGACGGGTCGCTGCCGTTGAAGCCGCCGATCGCCATGACCGGCTTGCCGGTCGCCAGCTGGTAACTGGCGGCGTTCTGCGAGCCGATGGAGGCGGCGGCCCAGGTGTACGAGTCGGCGTTCGCCAGGAGTTTCGCCTTCACCTCGGCGCTGACCTGGCTGCCGTTGAGGAGGCCGCCCATGCCGCCGCCTCGCATACCGTCGCGTTCGCGCAGGCCGGGCGGCGGGGTGCCCATGCGGGAGCCGCCTCCCTGCGGGCCCTTCTGCCCGTTCTGCTTCGGGTTCTGGCCGCCCGGCATTCCGGGCGGACCGCCGTCGCCGCCGGGCTTCCCGCCCATGCCACCCGGACCGCGCATACCGCCCGGACCGCCCATGCCTCCGGAGACCGAAGGCCCGGCCGTGATGATCGAGCCCGTGTGCGGGGTGGTCACCGTGTTCAGCGTGTACGCGAGGGGGCCGGCCAGCGAGGTCGCGAGGCCCAGCCCGGCGGCGCCGAGGGCCAGCCGGCGCCCGGCGCCCGAGGTGCCCCGCCCGAAGACCGCCAGCGCGACCGCCGCGAACAGCCCGCCCACCAGCACCACCCAGCGCAGCCACGGCAGCCACGTCGGCGACCGGTCCAGCAGGACGTACGACCAGACCGCCGTGCCCGCGACCGTCACGGCGAGCACCGCCGTCGCCGCGACGTGCCGCCGCCGCTGCCACAGCACCGCGGCGCCCATGCCGACCAGCGCCGCGATGTACGGGGACAGGGCGATGTTGTAGTACTGGTGGAAGATCCCGGACATGAAGCTGAAGGTCGCGAAGGTCATCAGCAGCGCGCCGCCCCAGACCCAGAACGCGTCCCGCCGCTGCGCGGCAAGGGCGTCCGTCGCGCGCCGGGCCCGCCACAGTACGCACAGCCCCGCGATCAGCAGCACCAAGGCCGCGGGCAGCAGCCAGGAGATCTGGCCGCCCATGTCGGCGGAGAAGAGCCGGCCGATGCCGGTCTCGCCCCAGCCGCCACCGCCGCCGCCCCGGCCACCGCCGCCCCCGCCGACGCTGCCGGTCTCGTTGCCGTTGATCCGGCCCAGCCCGTTGTAGCCGAAGGTCAGCTCCAGGAAGCTGTTGTGCTGCGAGCCGCCGATGTACGGGCGCGAGGACGCGGGCCACAGCTCCACGAGCGCCACCCACCAGCCGCCGGAGACGAGGAGCGCGAGCCCGGCGAGCAGCAGCTGCCCGATCCGCTTCCGTACGGTGGTGGGCGCGCAGACCGCGTACACCACGGCCAGCGGCGGCAGGATCAGCCACGCCTGGAGCGTCTTGGTGAGGAAGGCGAGGCCGAAGCAGAGCCCGGCCAGGATCAGCCACTTCGTCCGCGCGTCCTCCAGGGCGCGCAGCACACAGCCGATCGCGCAGACCATCAGCAGGCAGAGCAGCGCGTCGGGGTTGTTGAAGCGGAACATCAGCGCGGCGACCGGAGTGATCGCCAGCGCGCCGCCCGCGAGGAGTCCGGCGCCCGCGCCGAAGCGCCGGCGCACGATGGCGTACAGCACGCCGACCGTCGCGACGCCCATCAGCGCCTCGGGCACCAGGATCTGCCAGGAGCCGAGCCCGAAGAGCCGCACCGACAGGGCCATCGGCCACAGCGCGGCCGGCGGCTTGTCCACGGTGATCGAGTTCGCGGCGTCCGAGGAGCCGAAGAAGAACGCCTTCCAGCTCTCGCTGCCGGCCTGCACTGCCGCCGAGTAGAACTGGTTGGCGTACCCGGAAGCGCCCAGGTCCCAGAGGTGGAGCACGGCGGTGACGGCGAGCAGGAGCAGCAGGCCGGGACGGGCCCAGCGGGGGTCGGCGCGCCGCTCCGGTGCCGGCGGCCCGGGCGGCGTCTCCGGCCGCCGGGTCTCGTACGTCGGTGGGGCGGTCATCAGGAGCTCCTGTCGGTGGTGCCGTCCTGCGCGGCGGCGGTGCCCGGGAAGACCCAGGCGCGGAAGAGGAGGAAGCGCAGCACGGTCGCGGCGAGGTTCGCGGCGACCAGTACCGCCAGCTCCGTACCGTGCGAAGGGGTGCCGGCCGCCGCGTTCAGGGCCGCCAGCGAGCCGCTGGTCAGGGCCAGTCCGATGGCGAAGACGACCAGGCCCTGCGCCTGGTGGCGGACCGCGCGGTCGCGGCCCCGTACGCCGAAGGTCAGCCGCCGGTTGGCCGCGGTGTTGCCGAACGCGGAGACCAGCAGCGCCAGCGCGTTGGCGAGCTGCGGCCCGACGCCGAGCCGGAAGAGCGAGTACAGCAGGAGGTACGCGACCGTGCTGAGCACGCCGACCACGCAGAAGCCGACCAACTGGCGGGCCAGGCCGCCCGGTACGCCGGTCAGCTGCCGGTCCCGCGGGTCGTCGCCGAAGGGCCGGGCCAGCCGGTCCAGCGGCAGCGCGCCGGTGGCCAGCGCGCGCCCCACCCGCCACACGCCCTTGAGGTCGTCGGTCGCGGTCTTCACGATGTGCACCGTGCTGTCGGGGTCGTCCACCCAGTCCACCGGTACTTCGTGGATGCGCAGCCCGGCCCGCTCGGCGAGGACCAGCATCTCCGTGTCGAAGAACCAGCCGGTGTCCTCGACCATCGGCAGCAGCCGCTCGGCCACGTCGCCGCGGATCGCCTTGAACCCGCACTGCGCGTCGCTGAACCGGGCGGCCAGCGAGCCGCGCAGGATCAGGTTGTAGCCGCGCGAGATGAACTCCCGCTTGGGGCCGCGCACGACACGCGAACTCCGGGCCAGCCGGGAGCCGATGGCGAGGTCCGAGTGGCCGGAGATCAGCGGCGCGACCAGCGGCAGCAGCGCGTTCAGGTCGGTGGAGAGGTCCACGTCCATGTACGCGAGGACGGGCGCGCCGGACATCGACCAGACGGTGCGCAGCGCCCGGCCGCGGCCCTTCCGCTCCAGCCGTACCGCGGTGACCTCGGGGATCTCGTCGTCGAGCCGGGCCGAGACCTCGGGGGTCAGGTCTGTGCTCGCGTTGTCGGCGATGGTGATCCGGAAGCCGTACGGGAAGGTGCGGGCCAGGTGGTCGTGGAGCCGCCGTACGCACGGTTCGAGGTCGCGCTCCTCGTTGTAGACCGGGATCACGACGTCCAGGACGGTCGTGGTGCGGCCGGGACGCAGGTGTTCGCGCGGCGGCAGGGAGCCCAGCGACGTGGGCGTCGGCTGTGTCGTCGTCATGGGACCGACGTTCGTCGGCCCCGCTGTCACGACCGTGTGGTGAGGCTGTGGCCTGCCTGTGAGTCCACGGCGGGGGCCTGCGGGGCCGGTTCGGCGGGCAGCGTGACCGTGAAGACCGTGCGTCCCGGGGCGCTGTCCACGCCCACCTCGCCGCCGTGCGCGGCCACCACCGCGCGGACGATGGCCAGGCCGAGGCCGGTACTCCCGGCGCCCCGCGACCGCGAGGCGTCGCCGCGCGCGAACCGCTCGAAGACGTGCGGCAGCGTCGCCGCCGGTATGCCCGGGCCGTCGTCCACGACCTCCAGCAGGACGGACGGGCCGCGCCTGGCCACCCGCGCGGTGACCGTCGTGCCCTCCGGCGTGTGCGTGCGCGCGTTGCCGAGGAGGTTGACCAGTACCTGGTGCAGGCGTGCCGCATCCGCCCGTACGAGCGCCGGCGCCTCGGGGAGTTCGAGCCGCCAGTGATGGCCGGGGCCGGCCGCGCGCGCGTCGCTGACCGCGTCCACGACCAGCGGCGAGAGATCGGTGCTCGCATACGAGAGCGGGCGTCCCGCGTCCAGCCGGGCGAGCAACAGCAGGTCTTCCACCAGCCCGGTCATCCGGGCCGCCTCGGACTCGATACGGCCCAGCGCGTGCCGGGTGTCGGGGCCGGGGTCCTCGCGGCCGCGCCGGGTCAGCTCGGCATAGCCGCGGATCGAGGCCAGCGGCGTGCGCAGTTCATGGCTGGCGTCGGCGACGAACTGCCGTACCCGCGTCTCGCTCTCCTGACGCGCGGCCAGCGCCGAACCGACGTGCCCCAGCATCCTGTTGAGCGCCGCGCCCACCTGGCCGACCTCGGTACGCGGGTCCGCCTCGGCCGCCGGCACCCGCTCGTGCAGCGCCACCTCGCCCCGGTGCAGCGGGAGTTCGGAGACCCGGGTGGCGGTGGCCGCGACCCGGCGCAGCGGCCGCAGCGCGAGTCCGACCATGGAGGCGCCCGCGAGGCCCGCCGCGATCAGTCCGGCGGCCGTCACACAGACCTCGACCACGATGAGCGTGCCGACGGTGCCCTGGACCTGGTCCAGCGGCAGTCCGACGACGACCGAGCCGTCCTTGGAGGACGTGACCCGGTAGTCGCCTAGCCCGGGCAGGGCCGCGGTGTGCGGCCGCCCGTCCCTCGGGACCGTCGCCAGTGCCCGGAGCTGCGCGGCGCCGAGGCCGTCCAGGTGCTCGGAGAGCACCCGGCTCCGGGAGTCGTTGCTCTTCGCGCCGCTGTCGATGGTGCCGTCCGCCTGGACGTGGGCACCGACGGTGCCCACGGGCTGGCCGGGGATCGCGACGAAGTCGAGGGAGTCCTGCCGCAGCGGGTCGCGCCCGATCGGGCCGCCCTCCGCACGGTGCACGGACTCCCGCAGCTGGCCGTCCAACTGCCCCTGAAGATAGTCGTGCAGCGCGATGGCGGTGACCGTACCGATGACCGTGCCGACCACGGCGATCAGCGCGACGGCAGCGACCACCAGGCGGGTGCGCAGCGACCACGGGCGGCGTCCGGAACGGCCGCCGGGAGTACGGGACATGACCGCGCCAGTACGGGACATGACCGTTACTCGCCGGGCTTGATCAGATATCCCGCGCCGCGCCGCGTGTGGATCATCGGGCTGCGGCCCGCGTCGATCTTGCGCCGCAGGTAGGAGATGTACAGCTCGACGACGTTGGCCTGGCCGCCGAAGTCGTAGGACCAGACCCGGTCCAGGATCTGGGTCTTGCTGAGCACCCGGCGCGGGTTGCGCATCAGATACCGCAGCAGCTCGAACTCCGTGGCCGTGAGGTGGATGTCCACCCCGCCGCGCGAGACCTCATGACTGTCCTCGTCCAGCACGAGGTCGCCCACCGCGAGCACCGACGAGGGCCGTACGGCGGCGGCACCGGCCCGGCGCAGCAGCCCGCGCAGCCGGGCGACCACCTCCTCCAGGCTGAACGGCTTGGTGACGTAGTCGTCGCCGCCCGCGGTCAGCCCGGCGATGCGGTCCTCCACGGCGTCCTTGGCCGTGAGGAAGAGGACGGGCACATCGGGCAGGTCGCGGCGGAGCCGGCCCAGTACGGTCAGGCCGTCCAGGTCGGGCAGCATGACGTCCAGGAGCACCGCGTCCGGCCGCCACTCGCGCGCGGCCCGCAGCGCGCTCGCGCCGTCCCCGGCGGAGCGGATGTCCCAGCCTTCGTACCGCAGTGCCATCGACAGCAGGTCGGTGAGCGACGCCTCGTCGTCGACGACGAGCACGCGCACCGGGCTCCCGTCGGGGCGCAGCAGTTCCGGTTGCTTCTTCACGGAGGGCGGCGATCCGGCAGTGGCAGTCATGCCCACCAGCCTGGCCGCGGCCTCTGAGAACCCCCTTTCGGCTTTCTGTGAATCTGCTGAGAAACGCAGGCAGCGGGGTGCATGACCGGCTGGGCCGCCCCCCGCGCGGTCCAGCCGGTCTCACTGGTAAAAGCATGGCAGGCACCACTGACAATCGGCCCTGAGCGCGGGGGCGGTGGGCCTGCGGACGGCGCGGACGCCCGCCCCCGGACACCCGGCCTCGGACGCCCGCCCCCGGACACCCGGCCGCGGATACCCGGCCTCGGACCCCGGCCGCGGACGCCCGGGCGGGCTCAGAGCCCCAGCAGCCGGGCCGCGTTGCCGTAACAGACCCCGCGCAGCCAGTCGTCGCCCAGCTCCACCCGCGTCAGCGCCTCCAGCGCGTGCGCGTAGCCGTACGGGATGTTGGGGAAGTCGCTGCCGAAGAGGACCCGGTCGCCGAGGTCCGCCAGCCGCCCGCGTTCCTCCCGCGGGAACGGCGCGGCCCGCTCGGCGAAGTCGGTGAAGGCCATCGTCGTGTCCAGGTGCACGCTCTCGTAGCGCTCGGCCAGGTCGAGGAAGTCGGTGTACTCCGGCATCCCCATGTGCGCGACGACCAGCCGCAGCCGCGGGTGCCGGGCCAGTACCCGGCCGACCGGCTCGGGCCCGGTGTGCTTGCCCGGCGCGGGCCCCGAACCGCAGTGGACGACGACCGGCGCCCCCGCGTCCTCGATCAGCCCCCACACCTCGTCCAGCCGCTCGTCCGCCGGGTCGTACCCGCCGACCTGCACATGTGCCTTGAAGATCCGCGCCCCGCCCGCCAGTTCGCCCCGTACGTACGCGGCCGCGCCGTCCTCGGGGAAGAACGTCGCGGTCCGCAGGCAGTCCGGCGTGCGGGCGGCGAAATCGGCGGCCCAGCCGTTCAGCCACTGGGCCATGCCGGGCTTGTGCGGGTAGATCATCGAGGTGAACGCGCGGACGCCGAAGCCGCGCAGCACGGCGAGACGTTCCTCCTCCTCGTACCGGTACGTGATCGGCCACTCCCGGCCCACCAGCGGCCCGGCCGCGTCGAAGTACGCCCAGACCTTGGCCAGCACCCGTTCCGGCATGAAGTGCGTGTGCACGTCGATCAGCCCGGGGAGCCCCAGCTCCCGCCAGAACTCCCCGACCCGCTCGTCCCCTTCGGCCGCCGCCCCGCCCGGCCTCTCCGACGCGCTCAGAACAACCCCTCCTGCCGTCCCTCGTCCGTACCGCTGCCCGCGCGGACCACGTCCGCCGTGGTCACCTTCCCGGCCGCGGCCCGCAGCACCCATCCGGCCAGCAGCCGGGCGTCCACGACGAGTACGGGCCCCGTACCGGCCCGGTCCAGGTACAGGTCCGATCCGGCCGCCGCCAGCACCGCGCCGACGATCTCGTCCCCCGCCCGCAGCGCACGGACCTCCCCCACGTCCCCCGGCTCCGCCGGAATGCGGTCGAGCCCGAACACCTCGGAATGATCGACATACGCGTACGGCGCCGCCCGGAGCGCCTCCGGCCAGCCCGGCAGCGACCGGGCCTCCTCGTGCAGCGCGGCCAGCGCGGCGGCCCGCTCGGCGGTGGGCGGCAGGGCCCGCCGCGCCGCCCGCTTCTCCGCCTTCCCGAACCGGTCCCGTACCGCCAGCGCGCTCCCCAGCAGCGCCTCGGCCCGCCGCGCCGCCATCAGCGGCCCCTGTCCGAGCCAGGAGTACCCGACCGCGCCCTGCTCCAGGAGGCGCGCCGCGCCCCGCTCGGCCGCGGTGATCCCGACCTTCAGCAGCCCGGGCCCGAAGTACGCCAGGTACACGCCGTACGGGCGCGGATCGTCCGCCATCGTGTCCGCGGCCACCGACCGCGAACGGTCCAGCCGCGCGCAGTCCGCACACTGGTCGCGTGCGCCCGCCCCGTCGAGCACCGCGCCGTACGGACAGACGGTCCACCGGCCGGCCCGCCGCACGCCGAGGCAGCGCCGCTCGCCCTCCAGGGCGAACGCCAGCGGCTTGCCGGCCGGCAGCGCGCTCCGCCGCTCCTCGCCGCGCTCCTGGTGATACCAGCCGAGCCCGAAGGCGCCGTCCGTCCACCGGGGTCCCGTGCACCGCCACATGGTCCCGCCCTTCACACCGCGGACACGGCCCGTTCCCCGCGCTCGGCGTCCGTTCCCGGTCCTGTCCCCGGTCCCCGGAACGTGCTCCGGTACTGGCTCGGCGACACCCCCAGCGCCACCTGCAGGTGCTGCCGCAGCGACGCCGCCGTGCCGAACCCGGCGTCCGCCGCCACCCGGTCCACCGACAGGTCCGTCTCCTCCAGCAGGTGCCGCGCCCGCTCGATGCGCTGCTGGGTGAGCCACTGCAGCGGCGAGACCCCGACCTCCTCCCGGAACCGCCGGGTGAAGGTCCGTACGCTCATCGACTCGCGCGCGGCCAGTTCGCGCAGGCTCAGCGGCCGGTGCAGCTGCTCCAGGGCCCAGGCCCGGGCCCTGGCGGTCGTGGCGAACTGGGGCTCGGGCACCGGGCGCCGGATGAACTGTGCCTGGCCGCCCTCGCGGTGCGGCGGCACGACCGTGCTCCGCGCGACCTCGTTGGCCACCGCGGCGCCGTGGTCGCTGCGCACCATGTGCAGGCAGAGGTCGATACCGGAGGCGACGCCGGCCGAGGTCAGGACGTTGCCGTCCTCGGTGTAGAGCACATCGGGGTCCACCCGCACCGCGGGGAACAGCCGCCGGAAGTCCTCCGTGGACCGCCAGTGGGTGGTGGCCCGCCGGCCGTCCAGCAGGCCCGCGACGGCCAGCACGAAGGCGCCCGTGCAGATCGACGCGACCCGGGTCCCCGGCCTGATCCGGCCCAGCGCCGCGGCGAGCGGCGCGGCCAGCCGCCCGTCCTCCGGGTCGTAGTCCTCGTGCGAGGCCGGCACGACGACCGTGTCCGCCTCGGCCAGCGTCTCGGGCCCGTGCGCCACATTGATCGTGAAGTCGACGTCCGTCCGCACCTCACCGGGCTCGACGGCGCAGGTCACCACCTCGTACAGCGGCTCCCCCGCGGCCGACCTGGCCTGCCCGAAGATCCGGTGGACGATGCCCAGCTCCATCGGCAGCAGACCGTGCCGCACCAGGACCGCGACCCGGTGCCGCCCGCTCTCCGTGAAAGCACCCATGGCCCGATTCTTTCACACCATGGCCATCAGGCCACTCGTTTCGGGTCACCGGGCCGCGGACGATCGAGGACATGAAGATTCTCTGGCTTTTCGCCCACCCCGAGCAGCGCTCCCTGAACGGTGCCCTGAAGGACGACGGCATCGCCGCCCTGCGCGCCGAAGGGCACGAGGTCCGGGTCTCCGACCTGTACGCGATGAAGTGGAACCCGGTCGTGGACGCCGACGACTACGGCCACGACCCGGCCGAGCGCCTGGACGTCGCCAACCACTCCCGCGAGGCGTACGAGAGCGGGCGCCTCGCCCCCGACATCGCCGCCGAGCACGAGAAGCTCGACTGGGCGGACACGGTGATCATCCAGTTCCCGCTGTGGTGGTACGGAATGCCCGCGATCCTCAAGGGCTGGTTCGACCGCGTCTTCGTGAAGGGCTTCGGATACGGCGTCTTCGACGAGGCCACCGGGCGCACGCTGCGCTACGGAGAGGGCCGGCTCGCCGGGAAGCGCGCCATGGTCGTGCTCACCGTCGGCGCCCGCGAGCGCGAGATGGGCCCGCGCGGCATCAACGGCGGCCTGGACGCCATCCTCTTCCCCCTCCAGCACGGCACGCTCTGGTACGCGGGCATGTCCGTGCTGCCCCCGCTCCTCGTCGCCGGCGCCAACCGCTTCTCCCCCGAGCAGTACGCCGAGGCCGCCGGCCGGCTGCGCGAGCGCCTGCGCACCCTGGCCACCACGCCCCCGATCCCGTACCGCACCCAGAACGGCGGCGACTACGACGCGAACCTGACCCTCCACCCCCACCTCGCCCCGGGCCGGGAGGACCTCGGCATCCACGAGGACGCGTGACACGCACGCCCCGGGAACGACGAAGCCCCTCCGGGTCTCCCGGAGGGGCTTCGCACACTGTGCGCTCGGCAGGATTCGAACCTGCAACCTTCTGATCCGTAGTCAGATGCTCTATCCGTTAAGCTACGAGCGCCTGGCTTTCCGGTCATCTGTTCGACCGGGCAGCGATGCGCGGACAACATTACATGACCGGTGACGCACAACGAAAACGCTGCCCCGGACGATGACGGCGGCAACGCGAAAGCCCCGTCGATCTCTCGACGGGGCTTTCGGCGCACTGTGCGCTCGGCAGGATTCGAACCTGCAACCTTCTGATCCGTAGTCAGATGCTCTATCCGTTAAGCTACGAGCGCTTGACTTCCCGGCCATCTTCCGGCCGGTCGGCGTTGCGGGAACAACATTACATGAGCCGGGGCGTAGCGCGAAATCCATTGCCCGGGCCCCGTCCGACCTGCGAAAACAGCGAAGCCCCGACCAGCTGGCCGGGGCTTCACCCACAGTGCGGAGGCGGAGGGATTTGAACCCTCGATGGGCTTTAAGACCCAAACCGCATTAGCAGTGCGGCGCCATAGACCGGACTAGGCGACGCCTCCACGCAACGCCACCCGCGCGAACGCGATGTGGTGTGTGCAGATGATGGCACAGCTCAGCGTGCTGTCACCAATCGAGCTCTACGGTACTAGGCGCACGGGCCGCTCGGCAAAGCACTTCCCGCCGGTACGGACCGCCGATGGCGACCGATTCGCGGGGCTCGGTGGCGGTGCGCGGTCGCCCGGTTGCGCAACGTACGGCGCGGTGGAGCGTTAAGAGGACAGGGGGTGCCCGCCCCCTCCCGTCCCTGTGTCCCACGCCCTGGAGAGCCCGATGGCGCTGCGCCGCCTTGCCGCACTCGTCCTGACCGCCGCCACCTGCGCGATCGTGCCCGCCGTCGGCGCGCCGACGGCCGGTGCCGTCCCCCCGTCGGAGCAGCACCGGCTGATGCCGGTCCCGCTGTCGAACGGCGGGGACCACCTGACGGTGACCGTCACCGACTCCGGAAGTACCGCCATGGACGGAACGCACGAACTGAAGTGCCACCCCGCCGGCGGCGATCACCCCAAGGCGGCGGAGGCGTGCCGGGCGCTGGACAAGGTGACGCGCTGGGGCAAGGACCCCTTCGCGCCCGTCCCGCCCGACGCGCAGTGCACGATGCAGTACGGCGGACCGGCCACCGCGCACGTCACCGGCCGCTGGGCCGGGCGCCCGGTGGACGCCACCTTCAAGCGCGACAACGGCTGTGAGATCGGCCGCTGGGACAAGCTCGTCCCGCTGCTGCCCTCCGCCGCCTCCTAGGAGAGCCCGCCGCCGGAGCCCAAGTCGGCTCAAAAGTCGACGTCAGGGCGGTACCGGGAGACAGGGGCCGGAGGCGGGCCGGACAGAAGAGGGGGTTCCGCTTCCCGTGAAAACCGGTCGGACACGCGCGAAAACCGGCCGGGTTTCGTGACCAAGTAGGGCCTCAGATCCGGACGCGGGGCACATGTCGGGCGTGCGGCGAGTCGCACAGGGCCGTGGCATTACCTCCTCGTCATCCGCCTCCGCGTCCCCGCCCGGTGCCCGTAGACTCCCTTCCAGTGACACGCCACGGTGGGTTTCAGTCACACACCACGGTGGGTGTCGGCAAGATGCGGTCACCAGGGAGGAAGCGTCGTCGTGAGCAGCAGGCCATCCCGAGGCGCTGCTCGCCTCGCAGCCATACTCGACGCACTGCCGGACGCGTTGCTCCTCGTCAACTGCAACGGCACGGTCGTCAACGCCAACACCATCGCCCTGGAGACGTTCGAGGCACCGGGCACGGCCCTGGTGGGCCGCGGCCTGCTGGACCTGCTCCCGACGTTCGACTCCAAGCGCATCCCCGGGTCCATGCGGCGCCCCGACGACACGCGCGGGGCCGGGCGGCAGAAGCCGACACGGATGATCGCCCGGCGCACGGACGGCACGGAGATGCTGGTCGAGGTGACCAGCGCCAACCTGGAGGACGGCCGCACCCCGTACGAGTCGGCCTTCGAGGCCGCGTACGCGGACCACCGCTCCTCGTACACCGGCGACGAGCTGCTGATGCTCGTCGTCCGCGACCTGTCCGGACAGCTGGACATCGAGAGCGAACTGGCCCGCCAGCAGCGCCAGACCGAGATGATCCTGCGGGCCGCCGCCGAGGGCGTGGTGGGCGTGGACGCGGAGGGCAAGGTCGTCCTCGTCAATCCGTCCGCCGCGCAGATCCTCGGGTACCGGGCGAGCGAGCTGGGCGGCAAGGAACTGCACCCGCTCATCCACCACTCGCGCGCCGACGGCACCCCGCTGCCCTGGGCGGACACCCCGCTCGCCGACACCCTCAAGTCCGGCCGCAAGCACCGGGTCCGCGCCCAGGTCCTGTGGGCCAAGGACGGCCGCGCGGTCTCCGTGGACCTGACGACCGCTCCGGTACGGGACGGCGACCAGCTCGTCGGCGCCGTCATGACCTTCACCGACCGGCGCCCGATGGACGCGCTGGTGGCACGGCAGGCCCAGCTGCTCGCCGTACTGGACCAGTCGCTGCGCGGCCCGCTGGAGCAGCTCCGCACCGAGCTGGGCACCCTGGCGTCGGACCCCGCGGGCCAGCTCTGGCCGGAGGCCAACCAGGTCCTGCACCACCTCACGGCCGGGTACAGCCGGATGACGACGCTGGTGGACAACGTCCTCAGCTACCAGCAGCTCGACGCGGGCACGGACAAGCTGCAGCGGACCGAGGTCTCGCTGGACGCGGTG
Organism: Streptomyces sp. NPDC053542; assembly: GCF_044544685.1. NCBI lineage: Bacteria > Bacillati > Actinomycetota > Actinomycetes > Kitasatosporales > Streptomycetaceae > Streptomyces > Streptomyces sp. NPDC053542. The sequence continues at coordinate 383,394 of NZ_JBITXL010000005.1, read as the reverse complement.
GTCGCCGCGGGCGTGGAGGGCGCGGTCGAGCTGATCGGCCCGGGCCGCGCGCAGTTCGCGGTGCACGCGCCGCCCCTGAAGGCCGAGGTGGACGCGGCGCGGCTGGCGCAGGCGCTCTCGCACCTGATCGCCGATGTCGCGGGCGTCGACTCGACGGGCAACACGCCCGCGGGCGCGGCGCCCGCCGGGGACTCCACGATCGTGGTCGCGGCCGCCAAGCGCGGCGCGGTCGTCCGCATCGAGGTGCGCGGTCCGTACAGCGGCGGCGACCCGGTGCACGGCCCGATCGTGCGCGGCATCGTCCGGCTGCACGGCGGCGTACTGCAGACCCACGAGGTGCCGGGCGGCGCGGGCGGCAGCGCGTACGTCCTGGAAGTACCGGTCAAGGCGGACGGCTCGGCGGTACCGAACCCGGCCGGCCAGCAGGTCGGCGGCACGGACGGGACGGTGGAGATGCCGGCGTCCGGGGCCGAGACCGGTGCCGGTGCCAGGACCGAGGGCGGCGCCAAGGCCGAGGGCGGTACCGGTGCCGGTTCCGGTACTGGTGCGGCCGCTGCGGAGGCCGTGCCGCCGGGCGGCCGGCGGCGGGGCAAGCCGGAGCAGGAGAGCGCGGGCGGCGGACTGCCCGCGCTGCCGGCCGCGCCCGCTCAGGGGGCCGCGGACGCGCAGCAGGGACAGCAGGGACAGCAGCCGGGTGGGCGTCGGGCCCGCCGTGCGCTGTCCGACACCGCGGGACGCTCGATCCCGAATCAGCTTCCGGCGCAGGTACCGGCCCAGGGGGCGAACGCGCCGCAGCAGGCGACGCAGGGCGGCCTCGAGCAGCAGCCGTCGCGCTCCGCCGCGAGCGCGCTGACCCCGGCCGCGGGGCCGGGGCGTCCGGGACCGGGCCGTCCGGGACCGGGGCGTCCGGGTCCGGGACAGCAGCCCGGTGGTCAGGGCCCTCGCGGTGATCAGGCGTCCGGCCAGGCCGGGCAGGGGCCCGCTGGGCTCAGCCCCGCGCGCTCCGGGGGCGCGCCCGCATCGGCGCCCGCCGGGCAGCAGGGGCAGCAGGGCCCGCGTACGCCCTTCGCGCTGCCGCCCGCCGCGGCCGACCAGCATCCGGCCCAGGCCGCCGCTCAGGCGCAGGCCCAGGCCGCTCAGGCTCATACCCCCGCCCAGCCGCAGCCCGGTGCGCGGCAGTCGCAGCCGCAGCCCCAGCCCGGCGCTCAGCAGCCGCGGCCCGCGCTGCCCGCCGCCGGGGCGCAGGCTCCCGACCCGCGGACGGCCGCCGCCCAGGCGCCCGGTCCGCAGCTCCCCGCCCAGGCCACGGGCCCGCAGGGTGCTGCCGGTCCGGGTGAGCCGGTGCCCACCGGTACCGGCCGCCGCCGCGCCCGCCGGGCTCCCGAAGAGGCAGCGGGGACCGCCGCGGGAGCGCCCGACGGCGCGCTGCCCGCGCTGCACGGTGCCGACGCCGGGGACACGCCGACCGGCCGCCGCCGCGCGCGCCGCGCCGCCGCCGAGGAGCGGGCCGCCGCTTCGATGGCCGACTCGGAGTCCACCGGTACGTTCGTGGTGGGCGCCGGAGGCCAGGTCACGCACCCCGAGGACGACACCGCGACCCCCGCGGCCCCCGCGCCGACCGGCCGCCGCCGCGGCCGCCCCAGCCCGGCCGAGGCCGCCGCTCCGCACGCCCAGGACGCCCAGGCAGCGCAGGCAGCTCAGGCAGCTCAGGCAGCGCAGAACGCACAGGCAGCACAGGCAGCTCAGCAGCCCGAGGACGCGCGTCAGCCTCAGCCCCAGACGCAGGCTCAGGCACAGCCCCAGGCGCAGGCACAGCAGCCCCAGCCCCCGGCCCCGGCCCCGGACGCCGGCCGCCGCGGCCCCTCCGTACCGCGTCAGTCCGCGCCCGGACAGCAGGGCGCCGCGGGCCGGCCCCTGCCCGTACCGGAAGAGGAAGCGGGGCCCGCGGCCGGGCAGTCGGACGGCCGGTCGTTCAGCGTGCGCACGCTCGGGCAGGGCGTCCCCTTCGCCCAGCAGATCGCCGACCAGCACCAGCCGGCCAACGGCCGCCCGGGCCGCCACGGCCAGCCCGCTCAGGGCGGACAGTCGGCCGCTGGCGCCAACGGCACCCTCGGTGGCGCCGGCAGCGCCGGCTCCGGCCGCCGCCGGAAGCTCGCCGCCCCGCCGCAGGACGGCGAACGCGGTGCCGGTACCGGTACCGGCACGGGTACCGGCTCCGGTTCCAGTTCCGGTTCCGAGATGGTGCCCGCCACCCGTGCCCCGCAGGGCGGCCAGCCGCAGCCGCAGCCGTCGCTGATGGAGTCCACGGAGGGCCGCGCGTTCGCGATCTCCGCGCCGGGCGAGGGCCAGGAGGGCCCCGAGCCGCTGGACGGCCCGAACGGCGCCATAGAGGTCATGGACCACCAGCCGCCGCCCATGGACGACGAGCTGCCGCCCGAGCCGCTGGACAACCCGCGCCGGCTGCTGGTCTGGCCGGCGCCGGACGCCTCGACCCAGCAGGCGCTGAGCGACCGCGGCTACCGCCCGGTGATCGTCAACTCCCGCGAGGAGGTGGACGCGCAGATCGCGGCGTACCCGGCCGCGCTCTTCGTCGACCCGCTGACCGGGCCGATCACCCGCAAGGCCCTGCAGTCGCTGCGCGAGGCGGCGGGCGCCGCCGAGGTGCCCGTCCTGGTGACGGCGGGGCTGGCCCAGGCAACCCGGGAGGCGGCGTACGGCGCCGACCCGGCCGTACTGCTCAAGGCGCTCGCGCCGCGCGACAGCGAGCAGCACCCGTCGCGCGTCCTGCTGATCGAGGAGAACGACGCCGTCGCGGGCGCGCTCACCACGTCGCTGGAGCGGCGCGGCATGCAGATCGCGCGGGCCGCGACGGACGCGGACGCGGTCAGCCTGGCCACCCAGATCCGGCCCAACCTCGTGGTGATGGACCTGATGCAGGTGCGCCGCCGGCGGGCCGGGATCGTGGACTGGCTGCGCGCGAACGGGCTGCTCACCCGCACCCCGCTGGTCGTCTACACCTCGGCCGACATGGACCCGGCCCAGCTGCCGCGGCTGGTGTCCGGCGAGACCGTACTGTTCCTCGCCGAGCGGTCCACCAGCCAGGACGTCCAGGGCCGCATCGTCGACCTGCTCGCCAAGATCGGCACCAACTGATCGGCACCAACTAGCGCACGGGGCGGGCCTCGCAGGGCCCGCCCTACGGCTTGCATGCCCGCCCTGCGGTTGCATGCCCGCCCTACGGCTTGCAGGACCGCCCTACGGCTTGCTGATGATCCGGCGCACCACCGTTCCGATCGACTCGCGCAGCCGCGCCCGCGCCTCGTCCGTGTCGCCGACCAGGATCTTCCGCATCTGCGGCATGGCCGCGTACCAGGCCGCCACGCCGAGCAGGATGAACGCCAGGTCGCGCGGCGGCAGGGTGGTGTCGATGACGCCGCGGCGCTGCGCGTCGGCGAACGCCTCGGCCTTGCGGTCGTAGTGCGAGCTGCGCTCGTCCTCGCGCGGCAGCGGCCCCGTGCCGTACTCCAGCCCCTCCCACAGCAGCAGCCGCAGCAGTTGCGGGTGGGTGTCGTGGTACTCCAGGAGCCGGTCGACCCAGGCGTCCGGGTCGTCGGCGTCGATCGGCAGGTTGCGGGCGTGGTCGAGCAGCCGCTCCTCCAGGACCTGCGCGAACAGCTCGCTCTTGTTGCCGAAGTAGGCGTAGATCAGCTGCTTGTTGGCCTTGGCCTCGCGGGCGATCCGGTCGATGCGGGCACCCGCGATGCCGTACGCGGCGAACTCGGCTGCCGCCGCTTCGAAGATACGGGCCTTGGTGGCCGCGGGGTCCCTGGTCCCTGTCATGGAATCAGCGTAACCAACCGTTTGGTTGACACTACCGGCGCTCGCGCGGAGACTTACAACCAACCAGTTGGTTGCTACCGGGGAGAAGCCACCGCCGCCATGCCCACCAAGCCATCGGCCACACCGTCCACCGCCACGGTCACCGACACCGGGCCCGCACCCACATCCGCGTCCGCGCCCGCATCGCCCGGCACGGAAGCGCCGACCGCCGCGCCGCAGGGCCGCACCGGCCCGCCGCCCGGCCTCCTCCTCGCCGTCATCTCCCTCTGCACCGCGGCGACGGTCGCCAACATCTACCTCGCCGCGCCCCTCCTGGGCCTGATAGCCCGCGGCTTCGGCCTGCCCGCCGCGGGCGTCAGCTGGATCACCGCACTCTCCCAACTGGGCTACGCCCTCGGCCTGTTGTCGTTCGCGCCGCTGGGCGACACGGCCAACCGGCGCCGCCTGATCGCCGTACTCTCCGTCGTCACCGCCGCCGCGATGGCCGTCGCGGGACTCGCCCCCGGCCTGCCCGCGCTGGGCGCCGCGCTGCTGGTCGCCGGCGCCACCACCGTCATCCCGCAGCTGCTCGTGCCGCTCGTCGCCGAGCGGGCGCCCGCCGCGCGCCGCGGCCTGCACGTCGCGGCCGTGGTCGCGGGCCTGTTCACCGGCATCGTCGCGGCACGCGTACTGGGCGGGCTGGCCGGCCAGGCGTACGGCTGGCGCGCCGTCCTCCTCGGCTCGGCCGTGCTCACCGCGCTGATCGGCTCACTGACCGCCGCGCTGCTCCCGCCCGAGCGCCGCGAGGTCTCCGGCGCGCTGCTGACCCGCATCGGCCGGGGCGTCGCGCAGGTGCCCGGCATGCTGCTCGCCTCCGCCGACCTGCGGCGGGCCTGCCTCCGCCAGGGCGGACTGTTCGGCGTCTGGAGCGCGCTGTGGACGGCGGTGGTCCTGCTGCTGACCGGCGCGCCGTACCACTTCTCCACCGCGACCGCCGGGCTCTTCGGCCTGTTCGGGCTGGTCTCCGCAATGGTGGCGCCGCTGGCCGGCGGCCTGATCGACCGCTTCGGCACGGACCGGGTGGTGGCCGCCGCCTACACGCTCACGCTGGTCTCCGTACCGCTCTTCCTGCTCGGCGGACACCAGCTGTGGGCCCTGTGCCTGGCCGCCGTCCTCGTACACGCCGGTCTGGTCTGCGGCCAGGTCGCCAACCAGACCCGCGCCCTGACCTCCACCGGCTCCCCCGCCACGGCCAACACCGCCTACATGGTCGCGGCCTTCTTCGCCGGCGCCCTGGCCTCCGCCCTCACCGGCCCGGTCTACACCCACTGGCACTGGCCCGGCGTCTGCGCCCTGGCCCTCCTCTGGCTCGCCGCGGGCCGCTTCCTTCCCCACCGCCGACCGGGCCGCCGCTGACGGCCCGGCGCATGGCGGCCGGGTCGCGGTACGTCCGCGGAGCGGCCCCCGGACGTACCGCTCCCCCGGTCATCTGAGCGGTCGTCCGAGCGGTCAGCCGAGCCGCGTCACGTCCAGCCCGCCGTCCGCGTACTGCTTCCGCAGCACCTTTTTGTCGAACTTCCCCACGCTCGTCTTCGGGACGGCCGGGATGACCGCCCAGCGCTCGGGGAGCTGCCAGCGGGCGATGCGGCCGGCGAGGAACTCCTTCAGGTCCTCGTAGCCGGTCGTGGCGCCCTCCTTCAGGACGACCGTGGCCAGCGGGCGTTCGCCCCACTTCTCGTCCGGGACCGCGACCACGGCGGCCTCGGCGACGTCCGGGTGCGCCATCAGGTGGTTCTCCAGCTCGACCGAGGAGATCCACTCGCCGCCGGACTTGATGACGTCCTTCGCGCGGTCGGTGAGGGTGAGGTAGCCGTCGGGCGTGATCGTGCCGACGTCGCCCGTGCGCAGCCAGCCGTCCGGGCTGAACTTGTCCTCGGGGCGGAAGTCCTCGCCGTCCGCGCCGCCGTAGTACGCGCCCGCGATCCACGGCCCGCGTACCTCCAGCTCGCCGGCCGACTCGCCGTCCCAGGGCAGGTACTCGCCGCCGGGCCCGGCCAGCCGCGCCTCCACGGAGGCCGGGAAGCGGCCCTGCGTACAGCGGTAGCGCCACTCCTCGTCGCCGGTCACGCCGGCCGGCGGGTGGGCGACGCTGCCGAGCGGCGAGGTCTCGGTCATGCCCCAGGCGTGCACGACGCGGATGCCGTGCCGGTCCTCGAACGCCTTCATGAGCGAGGGCGGGCAGGCAGAGCCGCCGATGATGACCGTGGCCAGGCAGGCGACGTCGCGCTTGGTGGCGTCCAGTTCGGCGAGCAGGCCCTGCCAGATGGTGGGCACCGCGGCGCCGATGGTGGGCCGTACGGTCTCGATCATCTCGGCGAGCGGGGCCGGCTGGAGGAAGCGGTCCGGCATCAGCAGCGAGGAGCCCGCCATGAAGGCGGCGTGCGGCAGGCCCCAGGCGTTGACGTGGAACATCGGGACCACCGGGAGCGCGATGTCACGGCTGGTCAGCGCGAACGCCTCGGCGTTGTTGACCTGCATGGAGTGCAGGTAGAAGGAGCGGTGGCTGTAGGTGACGCCCTTGGGGTCGCCGGTGGTGCCGGAGGTGTAGCAGAGCGCGGCGGCCTGCCGCTCGTCGGTCTCGGGCCAGGCGTACGTCTCGGGGCGACCGGCCAGCAGTTCCTCGTAGTCGTGGACCCGCGCGGTGGTGCCGTCCAGTACGGAGCGGTCGCCGGGGCCCGCGACGACGATGTGCTCCAGCGTGGGCAGCTGCGGGAGGAGGGGGGCGAGCAGCGGCAGCAGCGAGCCGTTGACGAGGACGACGCGGTCGGCGGCGTGGTTGACGATCCAGACCAGCTGCTCGGCGGGCAGCCGGAGGTTGAGGGTGTGGAGCACCGCGCCCATGGAGGGGATCGCGAGGTACGCCTCCAGGTGGACGGAGTTGTTCCACATGAGGGTCGCGACGCGCTCGTCGTCGCGTACGCCCAGGTCGTCGTGGAGGGCGTGGGCCAGCTGCGCGGCGCGCAGGCCGGTCTCCCGGAAGGTCTGGCGGTGCGGCTCGCCCTCCCCGGTCCAGGTGATCACCTCGGCCTCGCCGTGCACGGTGGACCCGTGGGCAAGGATGCGGGTCACTGTCAGCGGTACGTCCTGCATCGTGCTCAGCACCGGGCCTCCCGAAGACCAGTTACGGGTGAGTAGATTTCCGCTGATTCTGCTGCCGTACCAGGCGGTATGTCACTACTGTGCGAGAAAAACAGGCGTGTGACCCGTCACGCCGGTGTTCTGTTGACGTGCGGAATCGGTGGCGGGAGCACCCGTGGCACCGGCACACCGACGTGCGGGAGCACCCGTGGCAGCGCCGAAGCCACCGGCGCGGGCCACCCGCCCTCAGGCCGCCTGCGCCAGGTCGGGGTCCTCGCGCAGCTTGGCCAGCGCCCGGGAGACGGCGCTCTTGACCGTGCCCACCGAGACGTCCATCACCTCGGCGGTCTGTGCCTCGCTCAGGTCCTCGTAGTACCGCAGTACGACCATGGCGCGCTGCCGGTCGGGCAGCCTGAGCACCGCGCGCCACATCGCGTCCCGCAGTACCTGCCGCTCCGCGGGATCGGGGGCGGCCGTGACGGGGCCGGGCTCGGGCAGCTCGTCGCAGGCGTACTCCTCGATCTTCCGCTTGCGCCACTGCGAGGTACGGGTGTTCACCAGCGCCCGCCGTACGTAACCGTCCAGCGCGCGGTGGTCCTCGATCCGCTCCCAGGCCACGAAGGTCTTGGTCAGCGCGGTCTGGAGGAGGTCCTCCGCGTCGTTGGGGTTCGCGGTGAGCGAGCGGGCCGCGCGCAGCAGCGCCGGGCCCCGGTCCCGTACGTACGCCGCGAACGACGGGAAGGACGGGAACGAGGCGACGGAAGGGAGCGCCGAGGGCGACGGGAACGGCGTCGGCGACGGTGCCATCGCGGCGGTCGAGGCGCCCTTGCACACTGGCGTGGTCATGCCCTCCACGCTATGAGCGCCTGGCTCGGCGGGGATCGGCCCGAGGTGCCGAAGCCGCATCCGTCTCTGGTTGTACGGCTGGAGCTGCCCCCACCTCCTCAGGGCGGAGCGCGACCCCACCCCCGTCAGGGTCCGCCCGACGGAGCTCTCCCGGCCGGGACCGTCCCGACGGGGGTGGCCGGTCACTGGATCACCGCTACCGGAGCGTCGACCCAATTGCGGTCGATCCGCAGCGCGCGGCCGCCGTGCGTCTCCACGACGTGGCCGACGTACTGGTGGATCCGGCGGTTCGGGTGCCAGGACGCCGCCGGCAGCCACCGCTCACCGTAGGCGGACGGCGGCGTCTTCCAGCGCGCGAACCACATGATCTCCGGCAGGTCGGTGATCCCCTGCGCGCGCGCCTGCGCCATGTGCCGCACGCCGGCGTTCGCGCTGCTGTAGAAGCCCGTGAGGTAACCGGAGCGGCTCACCTCGCGGTTCCAGGAGCGGATGAAGCGCAGCGTGCGGTCCGCGCAGGCGCGGTTCGACAGGCTGTACGCCTCGATGTCCAGGTAGATCGGGCTGCGCGGCATGATCCCGTACGCGCGGGCCCGGTTCACCGCCACCCTGGCCTCGGTCACGCCCTGGCCGTAGGGGTCGGCGCCGATGGCGTACTTCCGCTTGTGCTTGTTCTTCACGCACGGCGCCTGCGAGCCGAGGTAGATGGGCAGCACCCGCCAGCCGGCCCACTTCGCGCCCTGGAACCACTGCGGGCTGAGATTGTGCTGCTTGGGACAGGCGCGGCCGCGCCCCGCGAAATAGACGCCGATGGCCCGGTACTTGGTGCCGTTCCAGGCCCGGAGCGAGCTGACCGCCGGGGCCTCGCACGTGTCGAGCCCGAAGCCCTTGTAGAGGTACGGGCCGTCCGGCGGGGCCTGGGCGGGGGCCCGGGCCGCGGGGCCGGGGGAAGCGGCGGGGTCGGCGGCCGCGGCCTCGGCGGCGCGGCCCGCCTTGCCGGCGCCGGACGCCTCCGCCGGCCGCGCGTCACCGGCCTTCGGGGAGGTGGAGAACCAGGACGGGATCAGCGCTGCCAGGAGGGCGAGGACCAGCCCGACGGTCGGCAGCAGCGCCAGCAAAACGATACTTTTTGCGGATTTTGTCCATCTCATACGCCGAGTGAACGGGGCACACTCCGCCACCCGGGAACGGACACGCCAAGGGGACCGCCCATTCAGTCGTATGCCGGGTGGGGGCTGCCGTGTGCGGGGGCGTGGGGCGGGTGTGTACGGGGGCGCGTGCGCGGGGGCGGCCGGTTGACGGACGTACGCCGTCCGCTCCTGGCCGTCAGCCCTCGTCCGTGGCCAGCAGCAGGCCCGAGGTCGGGACCCCGGTACCGGCCGTGACCAGCACCCGGGACGCCCCCGGCACCTGGTTCACGGACGTGCCGCGGATCTGCCGCACGCCCTCCGCGATCCCGTTCATCCCGTGCAGATACGCCTCGCCCAGCTGCCCGCCGTGCGTATTGAGCGGCAGCGCGTCCGCCGCGACAAAATCCGCCGCCTCACCGGGCGCGCAGAACCCGAATTCCTCCAGCTGCATCAGCACGAACGGAGTGAAGTGGTCGTACAAAATGCCGACGTCGATCTCCCCGGGCGTCAGCCCGCTGCTCCGCCACAACTGCCGCGCCACCACGCCCGTCTCGGGCAGGCCGGTCAGCCCGTCCCGGTAGTAGCTCGTCATCTGCTCCTGCGCGCGGCCCGCGCCCTGCGCCGCCGCATTGATCACGGCGGGCGGGCACCGCAGGTCCCGCGCCCGCTCGGCCGACGTCACCACGATCGCCTGCCCGCCGTCCGTCTCCTGACAGCAGTCCAGCAGCCGCAGCGGCTCGACGATCCAGCGGGAGGCGGCGTGCTCCTCCAGGGTGATCGGCTTGCCGTAGAAGTACGCGGCGGGGTTACGGGCGGCATGCCGCCGGTCGACCATCGCGACATGCCCGAACGCCTCCGGCGTCAGCCCGTACACATGCAGGTACCGCTGCGCCGCCATGGCCACCCAGGAGGCGGGCGTCAGCAGCCCGAAGGGGATGTTCCAGCCGAGCGCCGCGCCCTCCGCGGACGGCTCGCGCTGCTGCACGCCGGAACCGAAGCGGCGGCCCGAGCGTTCATTGAAGGCGCGATAGCAGACCACCACCTCCGCCACGCCGGTCGCCACCGCCATCGCCGCCTGCTGCACGGTCGCGCACGCCGCCCCGCCGCCGTAGTGCACACGCGAGAAGAACGACAGCTCGCCGATGCCCGCCGCCTGCGCGACGGTGATCTCCGGGCTGGTGTCCATGGTGAACGTCACCATGCCGTCCACGTCCCCCGGCGTCAGCCCGGCATCCGCCAGCGCCGCCCGCACCGCCTCGACCGCCAGCTTCAGCTCGCTCCGCCCGGAGTCCTTCGAGAACTCGGTCGCACCGATGCCCGCAATGGCCGCCCGCCCACCGAGCCCGTCCCCGCTCCGGACGCTCATACGGCGCCGCCTTCGAGGGCGACGGTGACGGTACCGGTCACGTGGTGTCCCAGCCCGTTCTCCCCGATCACCCGCACCACGGCCACCCCCTCTTCGCCCTCTTTCTCCATTACCGTGCCGCGCAATGTCATCGTGTCGCCCGGGTAATTGGGCGCCCCCAGCCGAATGGCCACCTTGCGCAGTACACACCCGGCCCCGAAATGATCGGTGACGTACCGCCCGACCAACCCATTGGTCGTGAGGATGTTCATGAAAATATCCGGCGACCCCTTTCCCCTGGCCGCCTCGGCATCGTGATGCACGTCCTGAAAATCCCGGGAGGCGACAGCTCCGGCAACAATCAGCGTCCGGGTGATCGGCACGACAAGAGGCGGTACTTCTTCCCTGGCGGGTGCGACGACTTCACCGACGGATCCAACGTCTTCACTGGCAGGTGCGACGTCTTCACTGGCGGGCCCGACGCCTTCACCGGCGGGTGCGACGTCCTCACTGGCAGGTGAGACGCCTTCACTGACGGGTGCGACGCCTTCACTCGCAGGTCCGACGGCGCGGAACACCGGCAGTACCCCCTCCTCCTCCCCCTCCACCCGCTGGAATTCCAGCCGTACAGGCATCCCGATCCGCACCTCGTCATGGGCCACGCCCACCACGTCGCTGACCATCCGCACGCCCTCGGCCAGCTCGATCACCGCCACCGCGTACGGCGGATCGAAGGCGGGAAACGGCGGGTGATGCATCACCACGTACGAGAAAACGACCCCGTCGCCCCCCGCCTCGACGGTCTCCCACTCCTGACTCCCGCACCTGTTGCACCCCGGCAGCCAGGGAAAACGCAGCCGCCCGCAGCCACCGCACCGCTGGATCAACAGCCGCTTTTCCGCGACCCCCGCCCAGAACCCGGCATTGTCCCGATTGACCACGGGCCGAGGCCGACGCGCGGATTCCGCACGCGCCCCGCCCGCTCTCCCCGCGGACGATTTCCCACCCGGCGCGTACTTGAGCACCCGGAACCGATGCGTCCCGACGACATCGCCCTCTCCGCCCTCCCCGCCCCGCCCGATCCACACATTCATCTTCGTCGTGACGAAGTAACCCTCCCCCAACTTCGTCGACTTCCGCCCCGACACCGACTCGATCACCGCGTCGAAACGGACCTCGTCCCCCGGACGCAGCACCCGCAGGTACTCCTGTTCGCAGTCGGTCGCGACCACCGCCGTGTACCCAGCGCCGTCCAGCAGCGCGAACAGCTCGTCGTACGCCGCCGACCTTCCCGTGTGCCCGGAGAGCCCGCCCATGGTCCACGCCTGGAGCATGGTGGGCGGCGCGATCGCCGCCTCGCCGGTGTACGCGGGGTTGGTGTCGCCGACCGCCTCGCACCAGTGCCGGATCATCGCCGCGTTGACCGGGTCCTTGCCGGTCCCGCCGGCCATGGCGGCCCGCCCCGCGTACGCCTTGAGCCGCTCGTCGAGCCCGGAATCCGTACCGCCCACCACCGCCCCCTCCGCAGCCGTACACGCAACACGCACCAGCGAGCGGTTCCTGACTGTCCGTCAGAAACCGCCCGCTGTCAAGGTACGAAGATTCGAAGGGGCAAAGGCGCGAAGGCGCAAAGGTACGGGCGGCCGGCTCTCCCCAGCGCCGGCCGCCCGTCGTCCTCAGGTCACCGAAGAGGTCACCAGAGGTTCGTGAAATTCACCGTCGAGTTCGACTGGTCGACGTGGGTGAACCCCGAGCCGTTCACGCTCGCGGTGTTGTTCTGGTTGGACGCTCCGTCCCCGTTCGCGACCTGCTGGGTCGTGGTGGAGTTGCCGTTGTTGTCGTTCCCGACGCCGGTGCCTTCCTGGCTCGCCGACACCGCCCCCGACCCGGCCGACGCGAACGAGCCGTTGTCCGCGTGCGCGACCCCTGCGAACAGGGCCGCTGCGAGCGGCAGTGCGGCAACGGCGGCGATGGTGCGAGCGGTACGGATGCTTGCCATGACTTCCTCCTGCGGAACCACTTGGACGGGTAACCCCTGGGTGGTTGGCCGACCCCCCCGGGCCTGTTGCGTAACGACGTCGCGCCACCAGAACTGCCCATGCGACACCCCCCGAACCGACAACCACCCCCGATTCCCCCGCAAGCGTGACCCCCACCCCTCAAACACCCCGATCAACGCACGCCGGGGGCGCAACGAGGCACACCGAACTCCCGCTGATCGCCCACGACCTGCCCGCGCGCTGCGAATCTGAGAGTACGAGGGCGGAACCTCCGACAAGGAACCAGAAATCCCGTCGCCACGGTTCGTCACACACTCAAGGCAGCAATAAGGAAAGCAGGATAGAGAACCCCAATAGCGCCGCCGACGAGACCAAAAACGCACTGGCCGCGCTTTATCTTGCTGACGAGCCCAAGCACACCAAAGACGACAGCGAGTATCCCAGCGAGCAGCGGGACAGCGAGCCCAATGAACCCACTGAGCCCTGCCGCCACGACAGATGCGACACCAAGAACGATCGAGACCGGACCATAGAGAGAGGCGGGAGAATCAGCCGAACCGACAGCCATGCCGCATTCCTTGCTCCTAGGCGACGAAACCCTGCACGCAAGGAACACAGCCCCCGCACGCCCATCATGGCATTGGCTCCCACGACCCTTACCTGCCCGGCCCCGCTCCGGCCGTGCCCCTTACGCGCCCCACCGCTGCCGGCAATCACGGAGAACGGCACCCGACTGCAGCGCACGCCCATGAGAAAGGCCCCCGACCAAATTCCCTGATCAGAGGCCATTCATCTGCGGAGGCTGTGGGATTTGAACCCACGGTGGCGTTGCCGCCACGACAGTTTTCAAGAGAAGGCTGATACGAGAGTCAACATAGGCGCTGACCTGCGGGCATTCCGACGCCCGCTATCAGCCACTGCGGCTCGGTCCACAGGTGGTCCACACCTTCAGGTGCAGCCAGCTCAGCACCTCATGGCGTGCCCACGCAGCCGTTGCTCTCCGTCGGAGTTGGACCTCAACAACCGTGGATGGCCCGTTCCACCTCGATCACGCGGTCCCGCCCTTTGAGCGGTCCACCCACAGGTGATCTTGAAAATGTGCAGCCATCACGCTTGTAGTGATCGCTGAACAGTGTGAACAGCCGGTGCCACGCCGCTCGCCGGCCCCCGCCGCAGGACCGCCATCGACGGCTGTTCCCTGCCGAGACGCGCTATAGCAGCGAGGGCCAACGTGGAGCTCGCACGTCGCGCGCAGCGGTGAACCTCCAGGACTTACTTGATTCCCCGCGCTGGAGCCACTCGGTGGCGCTAGCCTTGTGCTGTGACGAGCCAAAACTTTGCAATCCAGGAAACCCAGGTGGTTGTTCTTGCTGCTGGCGACACCCCACAGGCTGCCGCCAACGCCAGAGGGCATTTGTTTGAGTTGTTTGTCGCCCGGATGCTTCAGCATTTCGGTTACGAAGATCCCCGGTTCGACAACCTGAACGTCACATCCGATGGAATCGAGTTGGACGTCGTCGCTCGCCATCGCCTCACTCGCCGTACGGCGATGGCTGAGTGCAAGGCGTACACCTCACCGGTTGCCGCGAAGGAGCTAGTAGCTTTTTACGGGAAACTCCACACGGAAAGAATAACCAGCGACGACGACGAAATAGACGGTTTCTTCTTCGCTCTTCCGAGGATCACACAGCATGGCGTAGAGAAAGCGCGCGCGATCGAGTCCAAGGACACATCATTCCGTTATCTCAACGCAGACAGTATCGCTGATATTGTAATGCAATCCGGCATGACCGCCTCTGCCCCCTCCAGCATATCAGGTGTTCTGTCATCGGATCCTGCCATAGTGATCACAGAGTATGGCATTTATTCTGCGGTAAAGTCGTTGGATCCCGAATCCAGGACTACTCGTGAAGTATTGGTATGGGGCGCCTCTGGCAATGTTCCCTCTCCCGTTTTGTCCCTGCTAAGGGGTTCGGAATATGCGAGTAGCGCTGTAATCCGGGACGCGAGATTTACCGAAAGGTCGCCTAAAGAGCGGCCGACTGAAGGATCTGAGTCCCTGGTGATCGAGGTCAAGGGAAGCGCATCGGACTTCGAGTACCAGTTGCCGGCATCTCCTCAGTATTTCGTTGGCAGAAGAAAGGTGGTGGAAGAAGTAGAAGGGGTCATCTCGACGGGATCAGCAGTTTTGGTCGTGAACGCGCAATCGGGGTGGGGTAAGAGTTCCCTAGCATTGAGACTCAAGCAGTCCGCCCAAAAGAAGGGGGGAGCGTGTGTTGTATTCGACACAAGGACGGCTACGAACTCTAACTACGTTTCCTCCGCGCTGCGAAAGGTAGCTCTGCAAGCTCAGACACGGGGATTGCTTCAACTGCCGGATGAGTCATCTTGGGCCAGCTTGGCTAGCTCATTGGAGACGCTAAGGGCGGCGAGGTGGGATGACACAGCTGGCCCTGTCCTCGTCTTTTTTGACCAGTTCGAGAACGTCTTTCAGGACGAGGCCCTGACTCGGGAGTTCCGAGATCTCGCCCTCGGAATACAAGAGATCGACAGTCCGCTAAGTATCGGCTTCGCTTGGAAGACTGACCTAGTAGGATGGACAGAGAGCCATCCGTATAGGCTTCGCGACGAAATTAGATCGAATGCTCGTGTCATCCATTTGGCCCCACTGGGCCCGAGCGAAGTAGATACGCTACTCCGAAAGCTAGAAAAGAGCCTCGACACGACCCTGGTGCGGGACTTGAAAGAACGCCTGCGGGAGTACTCCCAAGGACTTCCCTGGCTCTTCAAGAAGCTAGCAGGTCATGTATTGAGCGAGGTCAAGGATGGCGTCAGTCAGGCACAACTGGTAAGCGAAGCCCTCAACGTCCAAAGCCTCTTCGAGCGAGACCTTGCCGAGTTGACCCCAGGAGAGCGAGAAGGGCTTTCCCAGATCGCGCGATTCGCCCCAGTTGCAGTATCTGAGGTAATGGAGAGAATACCTACTGAGGTAGTGCAGCCTTTGCTCGACCGAAGGCTCATCGTGCAGGTAGGAGAAAGACTGGACACCTACTGGGATATTTTTCGCGACTTCTTGATAAACGGCACTATCCCAATTGAAGACTCCTTCATCCTGCGCCAAGTCCCCACGTCTGTAGGCCGCCTCCTCAGAGAAGTAGTGGCGCTCGGTGGAGACGTTGCAGTTTCTGAACTCGCGCATCTCATGGACATCAGCGAGGCGGTTGTTTATAACTTGAGCCGTGACGCTCGACATTTCGGAGTTCTAGCGTACGAGCCGACCCGTATCCGGTTGGTAGAAACATTCATCGAGAGCGGCAGTAAAGAAGAGTATTTGCGCGCCAGAGTAGCAGTATCGCTACGTAGGCATAGGGCGCACTCGACCCTGACGCGGCTTTTCGAGCAGAGTAACGGATCCGTCTCGCTACAAGCCTTTGCAAGTGCCCTCCCAGGCGCCTTCCCCGCTGTTGCGGCCAGTGAAAAATCCTGGGGGATTTACGCCCGCGCGTTCGCTCAGTGGTTCGACTATGCCGGAGTCGCCAAACTGGAGAACCAGTTTCTTCGCGTCATCGAGGAGACAGACATTTCCCCTGCCTTTGACATTCTCACCGGCAGTCGGGGCAGCAACGCACGCAGGGTTTTCCCTAAGGGGACTCCTGGACCTGCAATTAAGCTAATGAAGTCTCTATGGAGTGGCGAGCGCGTGAAACTGACATCTAAGAATAAACCGGCGAACGAGTTGCTACTGCTCGGCATCGCAAGCGTAAATTCGGATGGCAATCTGTTCCTTGCGGATGAGGCGCCGATAGACGACGATGGGGAACTCGTCCCCTCTAAGCTACTAGAGCTGATTAAGCGACCACCAGGTATGGAGCAAGCCATTGAGGCTCTCATGGCAGACCCTCAAGCAAAAACGCATTACCTCGGCGAGTTTATCAGAAGCGCCGCGAATGCCGATTGGGCGCCGGGTACTGTGGCGCTCACGGGAAAGCAAGTTCGGGGTTGGGCGAAAATGGCTGGCGTTCGCGTGAAGCATGGGCTGGCGAGCACGTGATCCCGGATTACGCACCAGCCGATGGTGGGCATTTTCAACTCTCCCTAGAAAATCTACGGGGCGGGGCATCGTCGTATCAGGGAGCCGACGGACCTTGTAGAAGCCAGCCACGTCGCCTGGATACCGCTGGCAGACGTATCCGAACTCATGGCTAAGGGGCAGCTGATGGGCTCGGACACGCACGTGGCCCTGCTTCTGGCCAGCGGGCCTACATCTGCCCCGTAAGCAGGTCAATTCGACGCCGCTGGCGCATTGAGCCGGTACGGCTCGCCAGTCGCCGAGGCTGGCCCAAGAGGTGCCCTCCGCAGCTCACGCGGTCTCGAGTAGGTGGCGACCGTCATGGGCGCGTACGTGAGGGGCCGTGGCGGAGTTCAAAGCGTCGAGAACGCGCACCGCGTAGACCTCGGCCATCCTCGTCTCGACTTCAGCAGGAGTCAGCCACTCCACGGCCGTCGATTCGCTCGACGTGCGCTCCACGCCATCGACCGGCCGGCACCGGAAGACCAGGGCCACGATGCCTCGCGTCATGTTCTTGTAGACGCCGGTCAGGCGCTCGACTGAGACGTGGATGCCCGTCTCTTCCAGCACCTCACGTGCGGCGCCGTCCTCTGGGCGCTCGTCCAGTTCAAGCACGCCGCCGGGAGGCTCCCACGTGCCGTTGTCTGCGCGTCGGATCGCGAGTACACGGCCGTCGTCACGGACAACGACGCCGGCGACCGAGACCGAGTGAAGCGGCATAGACGCGCCCTCCAGGTAGCGTTGCTTATGTACAGGAGCTTAGGAGGTCCAGAAGGACATGGCGCCCACACCCTCCAGGGATGCCGGGAAACCACGGTACCTACAGATCGCTGATGACCTGATCCAGCAGATTGAGGAGAAGGTTCTGCCTGCTGGTGAGCAGGTGCCCAGCGAAGCTGAGCTCATGAAGAAGTACGCCGCGTCGCAGGGCACGGTCCGTAAGGCGATCGGCGAGCTGCGTACGACGGGCCTCGTGGAAACGCGGCACGGCAAGGGGTCGTACGTGAAGCGCCGGCCCCCGGTACGGCGGAAGTCCTCCGACCGTTTCCGCCGCTCGCACCGCATGGCGGGCAAGGCGGCCTACTTGGCCGAGGCAGAGCAGTCGGGCAGCAAGCCCACCGTGAGCGTCCTCTACGTCGGGCCGACCGATGCTCCGGAGGAGATCGCCGAGAGGCTGTCGGTGCCGACAGGCACGAAGGTCCTCTCCCGTCGTCGGCTCTACTTCAGCGACGGCATCCCGACTGAGGAGGCCACGTCGTACCTCCCGTGGGACATCGCCCAGGACATCCCGGAGCTGTTCGAGGAAAACCCCGGGGGCGGGGGCATCTACGCCCGGCTGGAAGAGCACGGGCACGTCCTCAAGGAGCTGACAGAGACGCTTCGCGTCCGACTTGCCACGAAACAGGAGGTCGCGGCACTGAGCCTGAGCCCTGGTTCGCCCATCATTCACCTGACGCGCAACGCAGAGTCCGAAGCGGGCCGGGTGGTGGAGGTCTGCGACACCTACATGGCCGCTGACCAGTTCGTTTTGGAGTACCGCGTCCCGGCTGGTGACTGACTCGCCCAGCTTCTGAGTACCTGACCCGCCGCGGCAATCTGCGCGGCGGGTTGACTCATGTATAGGAGTTGGGCACTCTTCTGCATGTCACTCCTGCACATAAGTGCATGAGTGCAGGTGCTGCTGTTTCCGCGGCGGCACCGTCATGCCCGGTTCGAGATAGCTCGCGGTGCGCTGCGGGTCCTCGCGCTGGTCGTTCCTTGAGAACTCAACAGCGTGACGAGGCCCGCCGCCTCCTCCGATAAGGCGGCCAGCGCGGGACAAGGCCCGCGCATCAACCTCTTCGCAGCACTTCACGCTGCGGCCGGTTGCCTCCTCCGCCCGTCCGGCCCCTGTGGCCGTACGGGCGGGGCTGAGGGGAGCCGGAACCTTCTTGACTCCGCACGAACGCGGCCCCGGTGCTGGCACACCGGGGCCGCTTCCTTGGGCCGTCCCACAACGAGAGGAGCCCGACCCATGAAGCACATCGGCACCGTTCACAGCCCTGTTACCGACCGCGAGCCGACCGCCGCGGAACTGGACGCGATCGAGCACGAGATGCCGCTCATTGAGGCGGAGGTCGAGCTGCTGGACGCCTACATCGTCACCCTCTACCGGCCGGCCTCCGAGCTGGACACCCGCCGCCTCCTCCGCACCCGCCGCAAGGTGCTGGCCGCCCGCCGCGCCATGGCCCACCGCCGCGGCCTGGACGGATCGCCGGAGGCTGCCTGATGCCGAAGACATTCCAGGCCCAGATGGCCAACAACGGCGGCCGGTGGCACCTGTACGTCGTGCTGCTGAGCACGCCGGTCAGACAGTGGCCCGAGCACGCATGGCCCCGCACTGCTCCCACCCCGACGCTCACCGAGCGGGCCCGGACGCTGGCCGGCCTCGGCTATGAGGTCGCCCCCGCGGCCGAGTGGGAGTGGATCGAGGACAGCGACACCCCCGGCGACCCGGCGTCGCCGGTCCGGCTGATCGCCACCGTCACCGTCCGCCCCCTCCGCAAGGAGGGGAGGGCATGATGAGAACGGTAACGACGCCGCTGGTGGAGCAGATCAGGGCGTTGAACAAGCTCCAGGCCGGGCTGACCGCCGTCCTGATCGTGGTGGCAGTGATCGCTCTGGTCTTCACCGCCACCAACGTGACCACCTTCGCTACCGACCACCACGTCTCCCCCTGGATCGCCTGGCTGCTGGACCCGATGGTGGCCCTCGCCCTGGGGGCGGTGCTCATCTTTGACGGGCGGCTGTCGGAGTACGGGGTACACCCGTCCGGCTGGGCCACTGGGCTGCGCTGGTTCGCCGGTCTGGGCACCTGGGTCATGAACTGCTGGGGCTCGCTGTGGCCGGAGGGCACGCCTTTCGGTGTTCCCCGCGCGGTGGATCCGGCGGGGCTGGTCCTCCACTCCATCCCCCCGGCTCTGCTGATCATCCTGGCCGAGGCCATCACCCACTACCGGCGCGCGATCCTGGCGAAGATCGCCGAGCTTCGCGCCCAGGTGGACACCGCACCGGCCGAGGGGGACGCGGTGGTGGAGAAGGTGGACGGCCCGGCCGTCCACGCGGCGTCCGCTCCACCGTCCACCTCCCGCCAAGCCCCGGTGGCCACTGAGGCTGCGGTGCTGCGGGGGCGGCGGCCTTCGCTGGTCATCTGCGGTGACCGTCGGGTGTATCCCCTCGCCGTCCCTGCGGCGTCCACCCCGGAGCCGGAGGAGGCGCCGGAGCCGGAGAAGCTGCCCTCTGTTGAGGCGATGAACGTCATCCGGACGTGCTGGGTGATGGGCGAGACCATCGCCGAAGCGGCCCGGAAATCCACCCGGTCCACCTCCTACGTCCACAAGGTCTACCAGCGCCTGACCAAGGAGCAGGAGGCCGCCGAAACGGTCCAGGAGGCCGACCGGTACGCGCTGGAGGCCGCCGGATGACCGTCCTCATTTTGGCCTGGTGGGCGGTCACGGCCCTGGCGCTGACCGGCCTGGCAGCCATCTCGCCCCGCCGCATCCTGCCCGCCCTGTGCACCACCGCCGTACTACTGCCCGTCGCCGTGGGCCTCGCCCTGGCCTGCGCCGCCCTGTGAAGGAGGGCTCCATGACCACCCCACCACCGATGCCCTCCGAACCGCCCACCGTCCACCTCCCCGAGCAGGGGGACGCCTCGGACGACTGGTGGAACCGCCTGTACGCCGACGAGGACCAAGCCCCCACCGAAGACCCGGCCCCGCGCCGGATCGCCGTGCCATCGGATCGCCTCCCGGACTGGTGGGCAGACAAGCCCGTCCACCTCAGTCCGGAGGAGGACACCGAGCCGGAGCCGGTGGATACCGACGCCGACGAGGTGGACGAAGAGCCGGAGGAGCTGGAGGAGGACGAGGACCAGGAGGACGACCTCGCCGCTCCGGCTCCGGTCTCGAAGGCTCCGGCCGCCGACTCCTTCTGGCGGGGCTGGGCGCCTGCGGGCACGGTCGGCATGCAGCTGCTGCACCCGACCCGCGGCCGCAAGGTCCTCTACAACGTCTCGGCCGCCGCCCTGGGCTGGGGCATGAACGCCGTCCAGCCGCTTGAAGAGCTCATCGAAGCGTGCGGCCGGGAGTACGGCCGGGTCGGCGCCGTGGTGCTGGGCGGCGTCGTCGTGCTCGCTGTCGGCGTGCTGATCGACCACAAGACCCGGCACTGGTGGCCGCCGCTGGCCTGGATGTGCCGCATCCCCCTGGCCACCACCGTCCTCGCCTTCCTCCTCGCCCAGTTCTAAGGAGCCCACGTGAACACCCTCGCCGCTGCCGGCATCCAGTCCGGGCAGATCCTCGGCACCCTCGGCGCCTCCGGCGCCGCCCTGGCCGCCACCGTCTTCCTCATCGTCGGCATCAAGGGCAAGCACAAGATCAAGCTCGACGCCGACCAGGCCGCCATCGTCGGCCTGATCGCCGGGACCCTGTACGCCACCGCTGCCGCGGTATGGAGCACGCCGGGCAGCATCGCCAAGGGCATGGCCGCCGCCGTGCAGTCCGGCGTCGGCGGCAACGTCGGCATGGGCGCCATCGCCCTGGTCATCGTGATCGTCCTCTACGGGATGAAGCTCAAGCCCCGGACCGCCGCCCTCCTTGGCATCGCCGCCGCGAGCATCTTCGCGGCCGCCGGCGGCATCTGGGGCATCGTCTCCACCTTCCTGGCCTCCGGCCTCAACCAGGTCCTCGGAGTGGCCTGATGACCGACGAAACGACAGGGGAGCGGCCCATCGAGGAGGCCGCCCCCGACCGGGCCCGCATCGACCTGCGGCCCTACCTGCCCAACCGGGAGGCGTTCGAGGCGCTGTTCACCGGCTCCACCGCGCTGATCGGCCGGGGCTGGGCGTGGATCACGGCGGAGGACTGGAAGGAAGCCCTCACCCGTCTCGGCTACGTCGCCGGGGGCGGGTACGTCGCCGCCTACCTTGTCTGCACCCATCCCGCCTACGGGATGCCGGTCGCCGTGATCGGCTGGTGTGCAGCGGCCTGGATGCATGCCCCCTCCCCTCCCCCGGCCGAAAGGCCGGCGCCGTTCGACGAGGACGACGACCAGGAGGAGCTGGAGCTCGACGAGGGCCTGGAGGAGGACGTCTGCCCCACCCCGGAGCTGGTCGCCGCTCTTGTACGGAAGCTGGCGGGCACCGAGCACCAGGGCGCCCACCTCGCCCAGCTGCTCGACACCGGCCTGCTCGGCGACTGGGACCAGGACGACCTCAAGACCGCACTCGCGAGCTGGGGCATCCCGACGGACAAGTTCAAGCTCTACCTCGGCGGCCGCCAACGGGTGCGAGTAGGGGTGCGGGTGCGGGACCTCCCGGCCGGGCTCGGGGAGGTCCCCACCGCGGCCGGGGAGGGGGACCCCTCGGCCCCCGCCCTGGCGCCCGCTGTGGCCGCCGCCCACACCCCGCCAGCGGCCGCCGCGGTGGAGGCCGATGCGGCCGCCGCTGAGCCCTCCCCTCCCCTCGCTCCCAGCCCCTCTCCTGAGACCGGGGTAGCGAGGTAGAAACCGCAGGTCACAGCGGCCGCTACCTGACCGGCTACCTGCCCGCTACCCACCCCCGCTACCACTCCGAAAGGGGCTTCGGTGACCCTTCACCGCTACCGCTGCGACCGCTGCCGCAAGACCTGGCCGCCCGTCGCCACCCCCGAAGAAGCCGACGCCCAGCGCGCCCGGCACCGTGCCATCGCGCACAGCGGGGCCGCCCCGGACGGCGACGACATTTGGCGAGTGGAGGAACGGCCGGTCGACGGTGTCGGCCTCTCCCGCCCGGCCCGCCGGATGCTCATCGGCATCGGCGTCGGCGGCACGGTAATGGCCGTCTGGAACTGGGTCCACGGCCGGTGACGGTTGCCTGTCCGCCCCGCGGCCATCGCCGGGGCGGGCGGGGAGCCGGACAGCGGTCCGCTCCATGAAAAAGGCCGGGACGACCGCGACTTGGCGGAAGAGGTCGTCCCGGCTCCCATCTCGCAGAGACAGGAGCTCCATAGTGGCATTACGCCGAGACATGCCCATCAGCGACCCCGGCCGAGACGGCGAACGCCCTGCGGACGTACGGGAGTACAGCCAAACCACCGGCGGCTGGACCCGCGACCCCAGCACTCGTCCCGTTCCCGGCACCCCGCAGAACACGGGCAAGGGAGGCCGGCAGTGAGCGAAAAGGAAACCCTGCCCCCGGTCGTGTACGAGTGGTGCGCCACCTGCGGCCAGTGGGTCCCGGCCGGTCATCAGTGCGGTCAGGGGTAGCCGATGGACAGGAACAACCCGGCTGATCGCATCTGCCGCATCCAGCGTTTTGGCAGCACTCGCGTCACGCCCCAGCAACGAGCCGCCGCCATCACACTCCTGCGGAGTCTGCTGCGGGCCTCCTCGTCCCACGGCATCACCCTCGCTGACTGGGACAAGGTGACCGACCTTCCCGCCGCCTGCCTCGGCGTGATCATCACCCACCACTGACCCACACCACGAACAAGGCCCCGCGCATCGGGCAGGGCCTGCACATCGCGCATGACAAGAGCGGCCCGCGTCTCGCCAAAGGGTGGGCCGCTCTCGTCTGCCAGAACTCCCCAGAGAACTGGAGACCTCCAGCATGACCCACCCCACCGACATCCGGCGAGCCTCCGGCAAGAGCCCGCGTGGCGAAGGGGGTGCCGGCAAGTGAGCGCCCCGCCCCCGCCCCGCTACGACAACGTCCGTGCCCTGCCCAGCGTCCCGGAGCCGCGGACCGACCGAACGCCGCCGCAGAATCTGGAGGCCGAGCAGTCCGTCCTGGGCGCCATGCTGCTCTCCACCGAGGCCATCGCCGACGTAGTCGAGACGCTCGATCCCGGCGACTACTATCGGCCCGCCCACGAGACGATCCACCGCGCGATCTGCGAGCTGCACGACCAGGGCCAGCCCGCCGACCCCATCACCGTCGCCGACTACCTGGGCAAACGCGGTGATCTCAACCGTGTCGGTGGCGCCTCCTACCTGCACACCCTCGTCCAGTCCGTGCCGACCACGGCGCATGCCGAGCACTATGCCGAGATCGTGCGGGAGAAGGCCGAACGGCGCCGCCTGATCGAGGCCGGCATGCGCCTGGTCCAAGCCGCCTCGTCCGCGGATACCGACACCGACCAGCTCCGCACCGCCGTGGTCGAGCAGGTCACCGAACTGACCGCCCGGCCCGCCGACACTGCCAGCGCGGACGTGGCTCCGCCCGGGCCGCCGAACCCCTTCTACGACCGGCAGCCGGGCCTGCACCGCCCCCACCGGCCCGGCCCCACCCCGCACCCGGATGTGTTCTGCGGCTGGGCTGGCGAGACGGTGCGCGCGCTGGACCCCACCACCGAGGCGGACCCCGTCGCGGTACTCGTGAACCTGCTCTCCGCAGCGGGCGCGATCATCGGCCGCCGCCCGCACCTGATGATCGGCAATGACCGGCACCCCACCCTGCTCTGGGCCCTGACCATCGGGCCGACCTCCTCCGGCCGCAAGGGCTCGGCGACGTCGACCGCGAGGCGGGTGCTGGCCGAGGCCCTGCCGGACTTCTTCGGGCCCGAGCACACGCCACGTGGGCTGAACTCCGGGGAGGGGCTTATCGAGTACGTGAAGGACGACGACAGCGAGGAGGCGTCGCCAGCGAGCTTCGACAAGCGGCTGTGGGTGGTGGAGTCGGAGTACGCGGTCACCATGAGCCGCGGCCGCCGGGAAGGCAGCTCGCTGCCCGGTGTGCTGCGGCAAGCATGGGACGGCGACTCCCTCGGCTCGATGATCCGCGATTCGCTGAAGGCGACGGATCCGCATATCGCGATCCTGGGGCACATCACCCCCGAGGAGTTCCGGGCCAAGATGCAGGACTCGGAGATGGCGGGCGGCACGTACAACCGCTTCCTGCCGATGTTCTGCCACCGGAACCTCATCCTGCCCGGCTCCCGCGGCGCCAGCCCGGAGTTGGTGGCCAACCTCGCCGCAGGGTGGCGGACCGTCCTGGACGATGCGGCCCGTGTTGAGCAGGTGAAGTTCAGCCCAGCCGCTTGGGAGTTGTACTGCGACCAGGTCTACCCGGCCCTCAGCGACGACTCCGCGGGCGGCGTCATCGCTCAGTTCACCGCGCGGGCCGCGCCGTACGTTCAGCGGGTCGCCATGGTCTACGCCCTGTGCGACCACACCGACACCATCTCCGAAGCCCACATGCGAGCCGCGTGGCAGCTGCTCAACTACGCCCGCGCCTCCGCCGTTCACCTGCTCGGCGACACCACGGGCGATCCGAAGGTGAACAAGCTCGCCGAGGCCGTCCGCGCCGCTGGCCCCGACGGGCTCACCGCTGACCAGATCCGCCGGCTGTTCAAGAACAGCACGCGCGCGGAGCGGGACCGGCTGGCCGCCGAGCTGCTCGACCTGCCCGGCTATGCCCGTCGCCAGAGGGCCACCGGCGGCCGCCCGACCACCGTCCTGACCTACGCGGGCTGAGGGCGGTAAGGGCGAAAAGGTCGATAAGCCTGCTGACCTGCGTAAACGACGGGGCGATAAGGGGTGCGATAAGCGGGGCGGTAAGTCAGCCGCTCCGCAGGGCCGGGACTTATCGCACCCCTTTCCGCACCCCTTATCGCCCCCATGAAAGCCCAGGTCAGACGGCTTATCACCCTTACCGCCCTTATCGCCCCGCCAGCGGCCAAGAACCAATACCTCACCGCACCGCAGAGGAGACACCAAGGTGTCAGCCCGGAAGACGCTCAAGCTCCACGAAGTCCTCGAAGAGATCGACATGAGCCGTGCCGCCTTCTACCGACTGCGCGCCCGCGGCCAGGCTCCCAAGATGTACAAGCTCCCGAACGGTCAGCTCCGATGCCGCCGCAGCGACCTGGACGCCTGGTGGGAGAGCTGCGAGCAGCCCGCCGCCTGACTGACCCTTCCGCCGTTCCATCAGGGGCCCGCCGACGCGGTTCGGCGGGCCCTTCGCCGTACGGAGCCCCATGCCTCTGACCTTCGAATTCGCTATCTACACCATCCGCGAGCGGGCAGATCGTCCCAAGCCGTTTCAGCTCCGCTGGAAAGTTGGCCCACGCCCGCACTCCAAGAGTTTCAAGACCAAGACGCTCGCTGATGGCAGGCGGGCACAGCTGATGGCCGCAGCGCACCGCGGCGAGATGTTCGATGTGGAGACCGGGCTGCCGCAGTCCGAACTCCGAGCCCTGACGCCGCAGGTGACCTGGTTCGAGCATGCCAGGGACTACGCCGGCATGAAGTGGAAGCGATCGTCTGCGAAGGGGCGCTCTACGCGTGCTGACGCTCTCGCCACCATCACCCCTTCCTTGGTCCTGGACACCAAGGGTGCGCCCAAGCCCGCCGTCCTCCGCCGCGCGCTGTCCTGCTGGGCATTCAACTTCTCCGACCAGCAGGGAGAGCCGCCGGCTCCTATCGCATCAGCCCTGGAGTGGGTTGCCCGGAAGTCCCTCCCCATGTCTCGCCTGGAGGATTCCGACACCGTACGGGCCGCGCTGGAGGCATTGAGTCTGAGGCTGGACGGGAAGACCGCTGCGGCCAACACGATCACTCGGAAGCGGATGGTCTTCAACAACGCTCTGCGCTACGCGGTCGAGCGGAAACTGCTGCCGGCCAACCCGCTGCAGTTCGTGGACTGGTCCCCGCCGAGTACGGACGACGAGATCGACTGGCGCTACGTTCCCAACCCGCGGCAAGCCAGGGCGCTCATCGATGCGGTCGGAACGCTGGGGCCGCGTGGCGAGCATCTGCAGGCGTTCTTCGGGTGCATCTACTACGCGGCCACCCGCCCGGCCGAGGCCATGAACCTCAGGGTCACGGACTGCACGCTTCCTGAGACCGGGTGGGGCGTGGTGCTGCTGTCCGGCAGCTCCTCACGGGTCGGCTCGGCCTGGACGAATGACGGCAAGTCCTACGAAGAGCGGGGCCTGAAGCGCCGGGCGCGCGCCTCGGTGCGCGACGTGCCGATTCCGCCGGAGCTGGTGAGGATGCTGCGTACCCACATCGACAGGTACGGGGTGGCGCCGGACGGACGACTGTTCCGGGCAGCGCGGGGCGGCGTGGTGCTCAGCAAGGAGTACTCGGACGTCTGGCAGGAGGCCCGCAAGGTAGCGCTGTCCCCGCACCAGTTCGACAGCCCGTTCGCGGACGTGCCCTACTGCGGGCGGAAGGCCGGCATCTCGCTGTGGCTCGCCTCTGGTGTCGACCCCGTCGAGGTGGCCCGCCGCGCCGGCCACAGCGTCGCCGTGCTCTACCGGTTCTACGCCAGGGTGCTGGACGGCCGCCGTGACCAGGCCAATGAGGCGATCGAGCAGGCACTTCGCGAGGCCGACTGAGCCGGATTCTGGTCCACGCCTGGTCCACACGGGCTGATCCAGAGCGGTATATGGCGGCTCTGGGTGAGACAGGGTGAACGCAAAGAGGGGTGCCCGCATCGGCTGGGCACCCCTTCTGACCAGCTACTTTGCTGACCTGGGCGGAGGCTGTGGGATTTGAACCCACGGTGACGTTGCCGCCACGACAGTTTTCAAGACTGTTCCCTTAGGCCGCTCGGGCAAGCCTCCCCGCGGCACCTGTCGGCGGTCGGCCGACGGTGACGCGGGGATCAGGGTAGCGCGTCAGCTCGCTCCGTGCGCTGTCCGAGCGGCCGGTCCCCGGGATCGGCGGGCGGGCCGTCCGCGCACGTCAGCGGTTTCCGGGCGGGTCGGGCCCAGCACCTCAGCGGTTTCCGAGCGGCCCGGACCCACGTCAGCCGTCTCCCGGCCAGCCGGGAGCGAGCGTCAGCCACCTCCGGCCGGGCCCCTCCGGCCGGGCCCCTCCGCCGGGCCGGGTTCGCGACGGGACGCGCGTCCCCGTCAGCTGTCCCCCACCCGCTGGCCGAGGGTGATCTTGGTGGTGTGCTGTTTGCCGGCGCGTTCGTAGGTGAGGGTTACCTTGTCGCCGGGGCGGTGTTGCCAGATTTCGCTGATCAGGGTCGGGCCGCTGTCGATGACGGTGTCGTCGAGCTTGGTGATCTTGTCGCCGGGCTTGAGGCCGGCCTTGTCGGCCGGGCCGTTCGGGGTGACGGCGGCCGTCCCGCCGTTGCCGCGCTGGGCGATCGTCGCGCCGTCGCTCGTCTCCCGCATGCCGACCTGCACGCCGATCTGGGGGTAGATCGGCTTGCCGGTGCGGATCAGGTCGTCGGCGACCCGCTTGGCCTGGTCGATCGGGATGGCGAAGCCGAGGCCGATGCTGCCGGACTGGCTCTCGCCGCCGAACGGGTCGCCGCCACCGCCGCCGCCCGCCGACTGGATCGCGGAGTTGATGCCGATCACGTTGCCGGAGGCGTCCATCAGCGGGCCACCGGAGTTGCCGGGGTTGATCGACGCGTCCGTCTGCAGCGCGGACATGTACGAGGCGTTCGTGCCGCCGCCGTCGCTGGAGGCCACCGGGCGGTCCTTGGCGCTGACGATGCCGGTGGTGACCGTGCCCGACAGGCCGTACGGGGCGCCGATGGCGATGGTCGCGTCGCCGACGGCCACGTTGGCGGACTTGCCGAGCGGGAGCGGGGTGAGCGTGGCGTCGTCGGGGTTCTTGAGCTTTATGACGGCGACGTCGTAGCCCTGGGCGCGGCCCACGACCTCGGCGGCGTACTTCTTGCCGTTGGAGAACGTCACCGTCAGCTTGCCGCCGTCCGCCGCGCTCGCCACGACGTGGTTGTTGGTGAGGATGTGGCCCTGCTTGTCGTACACGAAGCCGGTGCCCGTGCCGCCCTCACCGCCCGCGCCCTGCGCGTCTATGGTCACGACGCTGGGCAGCGCGCGCTGGGCGATACCGGAGACCGAGGTCGGCTTGCGGTTGAGGGCTTGCGGGTCGCCGGAGGCGGAGACGGTCGTGGAGGACGTGTCGTTCTCGCCGGCGGCCCAGTAGCCGATGCCGCCGCCCACGCCGCCCGCGACCAGCGCTGCCACCAGTACGGCGGCGATCAGGCCGCCGCGGCGGCGCGGACCGGCGGGCGGGCCTGCCGGGGCACCCCAGCCGCCACCGCCGTACGGGGGCTGCGGCGGGCCGCCCCAGCCGCCCGCGCCGCCACCGTACGGAGAGCCGCCGCCGTGCGGTCCGTCGCCGCCCGGCGGGACGGGCGGAAAGGCCGCCGTGTGCTGCGGGTCGGAGCCCGGCACCGGCTGAGCCCCGGCGCCGGTGCCCTCGGGCGGCTGAGCCCCGGCACCGGCGCTCTCCGGCGGCAAAGCGCCGGTGGACGCGCCGGCGCTCGGCAGCTGCTTGGGCGCGGGGGCCGAGCCGGCCGCCGGCGCGAAGGCCGGCGGGGGTGGTGCGGTCCGGGGCGTCTGCGGAGCCTGCGCGCCGGACGCAGGCGCGGCCGACCCCTGGGCCCCGGCGGGTGCCTGCGGCTCCGCCTCCGGCGGGACGGCGGCGCCCTCGTTCTCGGTGCTCACAGCTCTCTCCTCAGCTTCCTGACCATTCCGGCCCGATATCGGGGCCGGCATGTTCGAGCGATGCGTGGCGTATCGGCTTGACGGTGACATGTCGGCGTGACGTTATACGGGAGTGTCCGGTTCAAGCCTTTCCCACGGGGCGTCAGGGCGCCGTAAGCCAAGGCTGTGACCTTGCCTTCATCCTTTATCCCGGACATTTGCGGCGCATCCCCGGGTAATGCTTCAGGTGCGCCCGGACGGTCCGTCACCGCGCGATGGCACGATAACTCGGTGACCACTGCGCGCTCGGTACAAGGTGTCCACCCCGACCCGCCCGCCATTTCCGTCATCGCACACCGCGGGGCCTCCGAGGACGCCCCGGAACACACGCTGGCCGCGTACCGCAAGGCCATCGAGGACGGTGCGGACGCCCTGGAGTGCGACGTCCGGCTGACCGCCGACGGCCACCTCGTGTGCGTGCACGACCGCCGGATCAACCGCACCTCCAACGGGCGCGGCGCCGTCTCCGCCCTGGAGCTGTCCGATCTGGCCGCGCTGGACTTCGGCTCCTGGAAGGACGACGCGGCCGGTGAGGCGCCGGACGGCCGCCACCCGGAGCTCGGCAGCGACCACGAAGCCGCGGGCGATACCGAGCGTACGTCCGTACTGACCCTGGAGCGCTTGCTGGAACTGGTCGCCGACGCCGACCGCCGGGTGGAGCTGGCCATCGAGACCAAGCACCCGTCGCGCTGGGCGGGCCAGGTCGAGGAGCGGCTGGTCGAGCTGCTGGAGCGGTTCGGGCACACCAAGCCGCCGCCCGGCACGCCGTCCGCAGTCCGCGTCATGAGCTTCTCGGCCCGCTCGCTGCAGCGCGTACGGGCCGCGGCCCCGGCCGTGCCCACCGTGTACCTCATGCAGTTCATCACCCCGCGGCACCGGGAGGGGCGGCTGCCTCCGGGGGTGCAGATCGCCGGGCCGAGCATCCGGATACTGCGCGCGCACCCCGATTACGTGGCCAAGGCGCACCACGCGGGGCACGAGGTGCACGTATGGACCGTGAACGAGGAGGCGGACGTCGCCCTCTGCCGCGAGCTGGGAGTGGACGCAATCATTACGAATCGCCCCAAGGAGGTGAGGAATCAGCTGAATCTGACGTAAGGGGCGACAACCGATAAACGGTGGCCCGGAAATCCCCGCGCGGACATATCGGCGGCTCATCGTTCACAGGGAGTGCACCGGCGCATTCAGAACGTGTCTGATCGTCCCGAGTGCGTCACCGGACACGGATTGGCCGGTTTCCGGTCCATCCCAATGGGGCATTCATCCCGTGGCGTGGGGCAAAGGAGGTCTCGGGGGTGGCGTTGGTGGTGGCACAGGAGGTGCCGACGTCGTCGACCATGGCCGTACCCCATGGTCCTGCGGGCGTGGGCTCGGCCAGGCGGCGTATGCGCGATGAGCTGCTGACAAGTGGAGTTCAGGACACGGTCGTCGATGACGCCGTACTCATTCTTTCCGAACTGCTCAGCAATTCCTGCAGACACGCGCGTCCGATATGCGCGGACGGCTCACCGGATGGCGAAGCCAATTCGGTCCGGGCCGCCTGGCGCATCGACGCGCGGGGCCAGTTGACCGTTTCGGTCACCGACGGAGGTGGCCCGACCCGACCACTTCCAGCCACTCCCTCGGTCACCGCACGTGGTGGCAGAGGGCTGGCCATCATCCGCTCGCTCGCCAAGGACTGGGGCGTACGGGACGGGCACGGCGAGGTCACGGTGTGGGCGACGCTGTCGCTGCACGACGCGTTCGCGACCCGCATGGACCTGGCGGCCGGTCTCCCGGCCGAACTGACGAAGGCCCTGGCGGACCTGGACGAGCCGGCGTAGCGCGCGCGAGCGCGGCGCACGGGACCCATGGCGCGGCGCCCGGAACGCCTGCCCGGCGCCAAGGCCGGGCCAGGACGCGGCACATGCCCTAGGCTCGCGCCGATACGCGTCGGAACGACCAGGAGAACCCCTCGCCATGGGCAAGAAGCGCCGTCCCCAGACCAAGGCCGCCACCCCGCAGATCACGGACGGCGAGGTGCCGGTCGTCGGCGCCCGCGAGCCCTGCCCCTGCGGGTCCGGCCGCCGTTACAAGGCATGCCACGGACGGGCCGCGGCGCACGCGGTGACCGAGCTGGTGCAGCGCCCCTTCGAGGGCCTGCCGGGCGAGTGCGACTGGGTGGCGCTGCGCGAGCTGGTACCGGCCGCCACCGCCCCGCTGTCCCTGAAGGGCGGCCTGCCCGAGGGCGTGCCCGCGGTGACGCTGGCGACCGTACTGCCGATGGCCTGGCCCGCGCTGCGCCGCGACGACGGTTCGGTACTGCTCGGCCTGCAGAACGACACCGCGTCCGGTGACCTCAGCCGCGACCTCGCCGACACGCTCCAGCGCGCGCTGGCCGCCGAGCCGGGCACCCCGGTCGCGGCGGGCCGGGCCCCCGCCGACGGCCCGCGCCTGCAGGACCTGCTGGACCTGGACGCGGCCTTCGAGCCCACCGTGCACAGCGGCTTCGAGTTCTGGATCGAGGACGCCGAGAACGCCACGCCCGAGGTCGCCGCCTCCCTGGAGCGGGCCAACGCGGCCGCCCTCCCCACCGCCCGGCTGGCCGGCCTCGCGGGCGCGTACTGGTGCGACGCGGGCGAGAAGAACCACCTGCGCTGGGTGATGGACCACCCCGAGGAGCATCTGCTGGACGCGCTCGCCCGGCTGCACGCCGCGGACGCCTCCTCGCTGGGCGAGGGCACCCGGCTGGTCGGTTCGTTCCGGGCGCACGGCCTGGTCGTACCGGTCTGGGACCTGCCGACGGACCTGACTGCCGAGGAGATCACCAAGCCGGCCACGGAGTTCGGCGAGCGGCTCGCGGCGGCACTCGCCGCGGATGCGCCCCTCACGCCGGCCGAGCGCCGGGCGCGCGGCGGGCTCACCAACCGTCAGGTGACGCTGAGCTGACAGTAACCACGCCTGAAACGTTTGCAGTGAGTCCGGTCACACCGACCGTACTCACCGGTAAATAAGCGTCCGGAATTTCGCGATCGAATTTGCGAACGGCCGATCTCTTGTTACCGTTCTAGGAGCCCGGTCGCTGGTGCATCCCCCGTCGCCAGCGACCGGGCGCTTCCATGTCCGGACCCGGTCCGGCTTCGGACCGGACTCGCTCAGCGGGCCGAATCCGCTTCGGGCGGCGCGGAGTTGCTCCCCGCCCGCAGCAGCAGCCGATCACTTTGAACGTCCGCGATCTCCGCGACCGCCGCGTACGGCGCGCTCCCCCGCACGGTCGCCCCGGACGGCGTCGCACACGTACCGGGCTCGCCCGCCGCCGGCAGCACGCAGTGCGTCTGTACGGTCCGGCCGTCCGGCCGCATCAGGGTCAGCACCGCGCGCAGCGGGCCGCCCGAGGCGTTGCGGTAGTACAGGACGCCGCTCGTGCGGCCACCCTCGGCCACCACGCAGGTCTGCGCCCGGATGCCGTGCGGCGAGGAGAGCTCGGGGCCGCAGCGGGCGGTGCGGCCGTCACCCAGGCCCCCGCCCAGTCCGAGGTCCCTCAGCAGAGTGCCGGGCTCGGTGCCCTCACGTGCCGCGCCGTGCCCCGCCATGGCGCTGTGCCGGGCGCCGTCCTGCGCGGGCCCGTGACGGCCGGGCAGCGGGGCGTGCTGGGCCGAGCCTCGAGGGGAGCCGGGCAGCAGCTCACTCCCCTGCCGAGTGGCGGCCTCGCCGCGGGACTGCGACGACGCGGACGGCCGTGCGCCGGACGACGGTTCGCCGGGCTCCGAGGGGCCGGCGATGGCGGCGGCCAGCGGGAGGGTGAGGGCGAGCGCGATGGTGCTCGCGAGCGCGATCATGCGGACGTTCGACTCGCGAACCATGGGACCCACCTGCGGTTGAGAGCACGCGGGGCGCCCCGGTGGCCGGGGGACCGCGCACGGACTCTGGAGACGCCGCCGGGAGGTCCGGTGGGCCTCCGCCACACATACGCGGAGAGCCGCCGGGCACCCCGAACGGCTGGACGGTGGGCCGAACATATCGAGGACGGGGCGCCCTTCCGGGGGCCTCACACCCGTTTCCCGAGAATGGACGCCTCGCTCACACCCGTACGAGTGAATCTTCCGCGCGCCGTGCCATCCGTGAGAGGGACGAGTCGGCGATTCCGGAGCGACTGAAACGGTTACCTGCCGCGGCGCCCGAAACCGTTGTGTGGGGGGTGTGGGAGCGGGAGTGCGGTCAGTACGCGAGCCGGCTGCCGCCGCCCGGCGCGCCGGCGCTCGCCTCCACGAGCGCGTCCACCACCGTGGCGACGTCGGGCAGCCAGGGTGCGCCGGAGCGCGCTGCCGAGGCGCGCGCGGCCGGCGGGCGCTCCCAGCGCACCTTGCCCGCGCCGGTCTGCGACGGCGGCAGGACGACGTAACCGCCCTCGCCGTGGAAGCGCAGCGAGCTGGGCACCAGGTCCTGTGCGTACAGCAGTTCGCCCAGCTCGGGCAGGGAGTACGGCGCGACCAGCAGCGTCCAGCGGGTCGGGGTCGCGACGACCGGGCCGACCGCCACGCCCGTACGGTCCAGCTCGGCGAGCGCCCGCGCGCCCGCCACGGCCGGCAGGCTCACGGCGCAGGGCGCCTTGCCGCCCGTGGCCAGTACGACCGGGGCGTCCGGGCGGTTCGTCCACCACCAGCGCACCATCCGCGCGTCGGTCGTGGCGGCCAGCAGGCCGGGGTCGAAGGGATGCGCTCCGGGCACCGCACAGTCCGGGTCGGGGCAGCCGCAGGGCCGCTGCTGCTGCGCGCCGCGGGCCGCCTTGCCGCCCGAACGCAGGCCGACTCCGGGGAGCACGGGCCAGTGCCACTCGGTGGCGCACTGGAGCGCCGCGCCGAGCAGTGCCGACCGTCCGCCGCGCCGGAGCTGGAACTTGCGTCGCCTTCCGAGGATCTCGCGCATGAGCGCTCGTTCCTTTCCGTAAACGCCGAGGGCCATGTCCATCGCACTACATGCCGGTTCATACCGCTGTGCGGTGCGCCGCCGCGCCGGGCGCGGATCACACCACGTACTACGTGGATCAGTCATCACTGCGCGTACAAGGCAGCGCATCACGCCGTACGCCGAGCGTGGAACATGGCGGAGGGTGGCGCGCGCATGGCGCTTGCCTGTCCTGTGGTGCAATCCCGCCACGTGGGGGTGCGGCCCGGTCGTCACCGCGTAAGACGCCCGCGCCCTTCGGAGAGTTCCGGCACGGCCCCAACTGGCCCCGCACCTATCCGAGTACGTACCCCCATGGTGGAGATGACGCGCTGTTGATCGCCGTCAGTCGACCGCAAATTGACCTTCCAGGGGCTATTTTTCGGCCAACCTGTTCGCCACACTGACACCATAATCCTCACCAGGGCAATGCTGGACACGCAACAACGCGGCGTGTACATGTGGATCCCATTGATAGCGGAGCAGCATGACATGGGGGTTTGCGATGCTATTGAGCGTAAACAACTGGCGGGCAAATCAGACAAATGCCCGCACAAAACCTCTGCGAACCTCCCCGGACGACGCTTCCACCTCGGATGACGCCCGGGCTGACGTAAGCCGCCGGCCATGACGACCCCCCACGTCCCGAAAGTGGCCGGAATCGAACCCACTCTTCCGGCCCCGGCGCACACTGCGGCCCCCGCCGCCCCGGAAACCCGCCCGTTCGCTCAACTCGCCGCCGCCCATGAGCGGCTGGCCGCCCGCCTCTCCGACCTCACGGCTCTCCACGATCTCACCGGCCGGCTGGCCCGTACGGACACCCTCGAGGCGGCGCTCCACGAAGTGCTGCGGGCCGGGGCCGCCCTGGTCGGCGCCCGCCGCGGCCTGATCACCCTCGAACCGCCCGACGGCCTCGGCCCCGAGACCACCGTCGGCCTGGGGATCGGCCCCGCGGACATCGGCCCCCTGGAGACGGTCCCGCGCCGCGCGATGCCCGTGGGGCGGCTCCTGGACGGGCTGGGGGCGGCTTCCGACACGGACGTGGAGACGGAAGCGGGCACGGGTACGGACGGGAGTACGGCCGCGGCCCCGGAAACGGGCGTCGCCGGGCAACCGCCGCCCGGCGGGAGCACCCGGCCGCTGCCCGACGGGAGTACCCGGCCGTCGCCCGATGGGACTGCCCGGCCGCGGCACGGTGGGAGTACCGCTGTCCCCATCGAGCTCGCGCAGCCCGATCTCGCGGGCGAGCCCGGGCTCGACCCCCGGTTGCGCGAGGTCGCCGCCCGTCTCGGATACGCGGCGAGCTACGCGGTACCGCTGGTCACCGACCCGCCGGCCGACGGCCCCGAGGGGACCGCCGGCCGCCCCCTCGGGGCCGCGGTCTGGCTCTACGACGAGCCCGCCGAACCCAGCGAACGCGGGCGCCGCCTCCTCGCCCTCTACCGCGCCTACGCCACCCGGCACGTCTCCCGCCTGATCGAACTGCACCGAAGACGCCACGCCGAGCGGACCCTGCGCCACGAGATGCTGCCCGCCCGGCTCCCCCGGGCGCCCGGCGTCCGGCTCGCCGTACGGCACGCGGCCGGGCCGTACGGCGGCGGCGACTGGTACGACGCGCTGCCGCTCCCGGACGGCGCGCTGAGCCTGTCCGTCGGCTCCGTCACCGGCTCCGGGCCGAGCGCGGTCGCCGCGATGGGGCGGCTGCGGGCCGCACTCCGCGCATACGCGGTCATGGAGGGCGAGGACCCGGTCGCGGTCCTCTCCGACCTCGAAGTGCTGCTGCGGCTGACCGAGCCGGCGCGCAGCGCGACCGCGCTGTTCGCGTTCGCCGAGCCGCCGGTGGCCGACCCGCTCGGCGGGCCGCCGGCCCACAAGATCGTGCTGGCCGGCGCGGGCCACTGCCCGCCGCTGATCATCGGCGAGCACCGCACGGAGTTCGTGGAGACCTCGCTGTCCGCGCCACTGGGCGTGCTCACGTGCTGGGAGGCGCCGAGCGTGGAGCTCGCGCCGCTGCCCGGCGAAACCCTTCTCCTGTACAGCGACGGGCTGCTGCACCGCACCGGGGAGCCGGTGGACCGCGCCTTCTCCCGGCTGCACGCCGCGGCGGCCGGTCTGCCGAAGTCCGTACGCCAGGACCCGGAGGCCCTCGTCGACCACGTCGTACGGGCGATGCTGCCGCAGGGGCTCGCCGATCCGGGCTCGCCGGAGGACGTGGTCCTGCTGGCGGCGCGCTTCGTGGGGTGAGGGCGGCCTGCGGCTTACGAGGGCCTGCGACATATGAGGGCCTGCGACATGCGAGGGCCCTGCGGCCGGGCCTCATGGCTGGGCCTTACGGATGGGCCCTGCGGCCGGGCCTTACGGACGGGCCTTGTGGCCGGGCCTTGCGGCTGGGCCTGTGGCTCGGCTTTCAAGGCCGGGATGCCTGAGAAGTCACAGCTTCCTGCCTCTGGATTGCTTTCCGTCCACACATACGATGGGAGGCGGTTCAGTCCTTAACGAGGAGGCATAGTGACCGACGAGCTCAGCCCGCAGCCCCCGGAGACCCCGGAGGGCGACGAGCAGCCGATCAAGCAGCGCAAGAACGGCCTTTACCCGGGCGTTTCCGACGAGCTCGCCGAGAACATGAAGTCCGGCTGGGCCGACACGGAGCTGCGCGACCTGAAGCCCATCGAGCAGGCCGCGAACGCCGCCGAGCGGCGCGCCGCGCTCTCCCGCCGGTTCCCCGGCGAGCGCCTGGTGATCCCCGCGGGCAACCTGAAGACGCGGTCGAACGACACCGAGTACTCCTTCCGCGCCGCGACCGAGTACGTCTACCTCACCGGCGACCAGACCGACGACAGCGTGCTCGTCCTGGAGCCCCGTACGGACGGTGCGGACGGGCACGACGCGACGCTGTACCGCCTCCCCCGCTCGAACCGCGAGAACGGCGAGTTCTGGCTGAACGGCATGGGCGAGCTGTGGGTCGGCCGCCGGCACAGCCTCACCGAGGCCGAACTGCTGTACGGCATGCCCTGCAAGGACGTGCGCGAGCTCGCCGACGCGCTGCGCGAGGCCACCGGGCCGGTCCGCGTCGTCCGCGGCCACGACGCCGGCATCGAGGCGGCGCTGACCGACAAGGTCACCGCCGAGCGCGACGAAGAGCTGCGCGTGTACCTCTCCGAGGCGCGCGTGATCAAGGACGACTTCGAGATCGGCGAGCTGCAGAAGGCCGTCGACTCGACCGTCCGCGGCTTCGAGGACGTCGTGAAGGTCCTGGACAAGGCCGAGGCGACCAGCGAGCGCTACATCGAGGGAACGTTCTTCCTCCGTGCGCGTGTCGAGGGCAACGACGTCGGCTACGGCTCGATCTGCGCCGCGGGCCCGCACGCCACGACCCTCCACTGGGTCCGCAACAACGGTGAGGTGCGCTCCGGCGACCTGCTGCTGCTCGACGCGGGCGTCGAGACGAACTCGCTGTACACGGCGGACGTCACTCGTACGCTGCCGATCAACGGCCGGTACACCGACCTCCAGCGCAAGATCTACGACGCGGTGTACGCGGCGCAGGAGGCCGGCATCGCGGCCGTGAAGCCGGGCGCCGGCTTCCGCGACTTCCACGACGCCGCGCAGCGCGTGCTCACCGAGCACCTGGTGGAGTGGGGCCTGGTCGAGGGCCCGGTCGAGCGCGTACTGGAGCTGGGCCTGCAGCGCCGCTGGACCCTGCACGGCACGGGTCACATGCTCGGCCTGGACGTCCACGACTGCGCTGCCGCGCGCACGGAGGCGTACGTCAACGGCACGCTCGAGCCGGGCATGGTCCTGACCGTCGAGCCCGGTCTGTACTTCCAGGCCGACGACCTGACCGTGCCGGAGGAGTACCGCGGCATCGGCGTCCGCATCGAGGACGACATCCTCGTGACCGAGGACGGCAACCGAAACCTTTCGGCGGCGCTTCCGCGGCGGTCGGACGAGGTCGAGGCGTGGATGGCGCGTGTGAAGGGCTGAGGGCACGCGTGCGGCGCTGAGCTGCGCGGATGGCCGGCGGTCCGTCGGCCGACGCACTCACGGGTGGGCGTTCCTCGGAGCGCCCACCCGTTGTGCTTGCCCGGTGCGGGCTTCGCCCGGCTGGGCCTAGCCGGTGCGGGCTTCGCCGGTCTGGGCTTGCCCGGCTTGGGCTTCGCCGGTTTCGGCTTGCCCGGGCTGCGTACTTCCGGTTCGGGCTTCGCCGGATTGCGCTTCGCCGGTGCGGACGTACGCGCCTGCCTTGGCCGCGGCGTACGTCGCGAACGTGGCCTGCTCCACGAGCT
Source organism: Streptomyces sp. NPDC053542 (assembly GCF_044544685.1). NCBI lineage: Bacteria > Bacillati > Actinomycetota > Actinomycetes > Kitasatosporales > Streptomycetaceae > Streptomyces > Streptomyces sp. NPDC053542. Next base: position 345,345 of record NZ_JBITXL010000005.1, on the reverse strand, counting down.
CCAGGTCCACCGGCCGGCGCACGATCAGCATCCGGTAGTAGAACGGCGCGCCGAGGGCGCCGACGACCGCCTCCGCGTCCGTACCGGGCGGCAGCTCGCCGCGGTCCACCGCGCGCCGCACCATGACGCCCGCCACGCCCAGGCGGTCGTCGAAGAAATCCCGCAGCACTTCCTCCGCCCGCGGGTCGCGGGCCGCGGCGGAGACCACCGCTTCGATCATGGCCCGGTTGCGCGCGTCCTCGTAGAACACGCCGATACCGCGGGCCAGCGTGCGCAGGTCGCCGCAGAGGGTGCCGGTGTCGGGCACCGGGACGCTGCCGCTGCGCTCGGTCAGCAGCGCGCAGACCAGGCCCTCCACGGTGCGCCAGCGGCGGTAGATCGTCGCCTGGTGCACGCCCGCCCGCTGCGCGACGCCCTCCATCGTCAGCGCGGCGAACCCCTTGTCGCCCAGCTCATCGAAGGCGGCGGCGAGCACGGCAGCACGGGTGCGTGCGGTACGGCCCCCGGGGCGGGCCCTGCCCGGGGGGTGCTGCGCTGTGCTCATGAACGCGCTCCGGATTGCCAGCGATCGATCACAACAAGTATTGTCCAGACCGCTAACGCGAGTCACTTCGCGTTAGCCCGCGCCCTGAGGCGCGCCCACCGGGGGACGCCGAGCACGGGGGACTCGGCATGGGGGCGCGCCCGGGGCGGTTTACGCTCCGCGGAAGCGGGCGAGGCGTTCCTGGGAGATGCGCGTCCACGGATGCTCCGGCCCAAGAACCTCCATCCGCCCATCGACCACGGCTTCCGCGTGTTCGAGGGCTTCCGCGCGCAGGCCGACCTCGTCCAGCACCCGGCTGAGGAGGGCCCGGCATGCCAGCGTGACCGGGTACGTGGGCCCGAAGACACGCTCGTGACCGGCAAAGGCTTCGCGGGCAATGGGGAGCGCTTCGGCGGACTGACCGGCCTGCGTCAGCGCAAAGGCGTAGTCGAGGTCCGCGGTCAGCGTGAGCGGGTGGTCCGCCCCGAACTCCCGGCGGCAGTCCTCGGCGAGAAGCCGCCCGGCCGCCAGGTCCTCGGCGATCTCGACCACGGAAGCTCTCGCCACGAGCGTCAGGGGATGCAGGGGGCCGAGGACCTCGGTACGCCCCTGCGCAGCCCGCTGGGTCAGCTCGATGGCCTCACGGGTCTTGTTCACCTGCCAACAGGCCCGCGACAGGTAGAGGCAGCTTTCCAGCGTCTCCAAGCTGAGCGGTCCGGAGACGCGCTCGCACCCTTCGAGGACCTGTCGGTGTACGGCTTCTGCTTCCGCGAAACGACCGAGCCGGTAGAGCGCGCGCCCTCTGCGCGCGCGGAGCCTGAGTACCGCCAAGTGCTCCTGGCCCAGACGCTGTGCTCCGAGCGTCGCCGCCTCGTCCGCGATGGTGAGGGCCGCCGCGTAGTCACCGGACCGGTGCACCGCCACCGCCAGCCGCAATACGGCTCCGGCCACGGCCTCCACCGCCTCCCGGCCGACAGCCCTGTCAACCACCACCCGACGCAGCAGCCCCAACGCGTGCGGTGCGAGCAGCGGCGTACGCGGGTCCGCCTCGCCTCGCTCCGGAACCTCCGGGAGTACCGACAGCAGCTGGCTGGCCGCCGTCAACGCCAGCGCGTCGCGCTGCTCGGCCGGGACGCCGCGCCACACGCTGTCCAGCAGCACCCCATGCGTGCGCAGGCACCGGATGCCGCCGGGGACGATCTCCGTCAGGGACTGGTCGAGGAGGCCGCGCAGGGCCACCTCCACTCGCCGCCTCGGGAGTGCGTCGCCCATGTCGACTCCCGAGAGGAGCGAGAGGGGGAGCGGGTCGCCCGACCAGCAGGCGAGGAGGCGGAGGAGGGTGACGGACTCGGGGAGGCCCTGGGCGACCAGCGCGTTCAGGGAGAACTGCCATGTGCTGCTCACCAGATGGCGAGAGTCCGCGCCCGCGGACAACGCGCCTTGGTCGAGGAGGTCGATCGGATCGACGCCGGGGCCGCCGTCCAGGTTGCGGCCGTACTCCGTCATCGTCCAGGGGTCGATGACCTGGTGGGCGAGGAAGCCGCCGGCGAGGGTGAGGGCGAGCGGGAGGCGGCCGAGGCGTTCGGCGACGGCCTCGGCCTCTTCGACCGTGCCGGCCTCCGGAGCGAGGTCGCACAAAACCTGAGCCGCGTCCGCCTTCGGCAGCACGCCGACCTGCAATAGTTCCGCGCCCGGCCACCAGTGGCGGGCCGCTTGGCGCGTCGTCACCAGGACCGTCCCCCGGGGGCTCGTCCGGAGCCAGCCGCCGTCCCGGAGGACCGCGGGGTCGTCCGCGTTGTCGAGGACCAGGAGCCAGGGGTGGTCGGAGCGGTCGAGGTGGTCCCAGACCAGGTCGGCCGCGGCGCGCAGGCCACTGCGGGCCGCCGTTAGTTCGCCTTCGTTCGCGCCTCGGTCGGCGGCTACCGCGAGCATGCCCGTACGGAGGGAGGCGGTGTCGGAGGCGTTGACCCATAGGCCGATGCGGCCCGCGGGGCCCGTTGCGTACTGGAAGAGGGTGTAGGCGACCGCTGTTTTGCCGCAGCCGCCCAGGCCGTGGAGGACGTAGACCTGGCTGCCCGAAGCGTCGGGGCCTACCGAGGCCCGCAGGCGCTCCATCAATTCGGTGCGGTCGCGCAGGACGGCCGGCGCGCGGCCCACCGAAGGCCAGCGGACCGAGTCCAGGCCGGACCATACGCCGGCGGTGCCCGGACCGCCCTCTGGGCCATGGTGATGGTGTTCGATGATGTGTTGATCGCCGGACGCCTGATAGACCCGGCCCCCGCCGTCCGCCCGTGCGTCGTTGCCGCCGTTCACCGTTCCCCCTCCGGCCCCAATGCCCCCGTATGACACGGCTGTTCAGACTAAGTCGGTGAACCCGGCACGTACAGCGGGGATTTACTCGGCCCCCCGCCCCTCGCGGAAGTCGGCCAGGAAGTCCTCGGCCTCGCGGGTCCAGGGGTGGGTGGGGCCGAGTGTGCGGGCACGGCCTTCGACCACGGCCTCGCCGTGGGCGATCGCCTCGGCCGATTCGCCGAGGGCGTCCAGGACGGAGCTCAGGAGGGAGCGGGTGTTGAGGGTGAGCCAGTAGTCCGGGCCGTAGAGACGTTCGGCGAGCGCGACCGCGCTGCGGGCGGCGGGGAGGGCCTGGTCGGGGCGGCCGGCGTAGAACAGGCCGCGGGCGCAGGACGCCGCGCAGGTCGCGGTGATGGCGTGGTCGGGGCCGAGGGCCCGGTGGCAGTCCGCGATGAGGGATGCGGCGTTGTCGGCCTCCGCCACGAGCTCCGGGCCGGTCGGTACGTCCAGGAGGAAGGCCCGGGCCAAGAGGGTCAGGGGGTGGTCGGGGCCCAGTACCGCGGTCCGGCCGGCCACCGCGCGGCGGACGAACGTCGTGGCCTCGGGAACCCGGTCCAGGGGCTGGAGCGGGTACGCCAGTGCGATGCAGCTGGTGAGGGTGTCGGGCGCGTCCGGGCCGAGGACGCGCTCGCGGTCGGCGAGCACCTGCTGGTGCAGCGCCTCCGACTCCTCGAAACGCCCGAGGCGGAAGAGCGCCCGCCCCATGCGCTCCCGCAGTCGCAGGACGGTGGGATCGTCCGCACCGAGCCGGCGCGTCGCCCGCTCCACCGCCTCCTGGGCCACCGTCAGCGCGGGCGCGTAGTCACCCGCCCGGTGCAGCGCCGTCACCAGCCGCAGCAGCGATTCGGCGACCGCCCCGACGGTCGGCCCGGTCACCTCCGGCCACGCCGCGACCCGGCGCAGGAGCGCGACCGCGTGCGGTACGAGGAGAGTGGTGCGGAGATCCGGCTCGCCACGCTGGGGTATCTCCGGCAGGACCTTCAGAAGCTGACCCGCGGCCGTGGCGGCGAGGGTGTCGCGCTGTTCGGGCGGGATGGTGCGGGCGACGCTGTCCAGGAGCACGCCGTGGGTGCGGAGGGAGCGCACCCCGCCCTGGACCAGTTCGGTCAGGGACTGGTCCATGAGGCCGCGGAGGGACACCTCCACGCGGTGGGGCGGGAGGCCGGCGGCCATGTCCACACCGGAGAGTACGGAGAGCGGGAGCGGGTCGTTCGACCAGCAGGCAAGGAGGCGGATCAGGGTGACGGCCTCGGGCAGGCCCTGGCGTTCGAGGGCGGTGAGGGAGAACTGCCAGGTGCTGCTGATCAGATGGCGGGAGTCGCCGTCGCCGGTGGCCGCCGCGCCCTGGTCCAGGAGATCGATCGGGTCGGTACCTTCGTCGCCGGCCAGGTTGAGGCTGTACTGGGCCATGGTCCAGGGGTCGATGACCTGGTGGGCGAGGAAGCCGCCCGCGAGGGTCAGGGCGAGGGGCAGCCGGCCGAGGCGTTCGGCGACGACCTCGGCTTCCTCGAGCGTGCCGGCCTCCGGGGCGAGGTCGCACAGGACCTGCGCGGCGTCCGCCTTCGGCAGCACGCCGAGCTGGAGCAGCTCCGCGCCCGGCCACCAGTGGCGGGCCGCTTGGCGCGTCGTCACCAGGACCGTCCCTCGGGGGCTTGTGCGGAGCCAGCCGCCGTCTCTCAGCACCGCGGGGTCGTCCGCGTTGTCGAGGACCAGGAGCCAGGGGCGGTCGGAGCGGTCGAGGTGGTCCCAGACCAGGTCGGCCGCGGCGCGCAGGCCGCTGCGGGCGGCGGTCAGTTCGCCTTCGTTCGCGCCGCGGTCGGCGGCTACCGCGAGCATGCCCGTACGGAGGGAGGCGGTGTCGGAGGCGTTGACCCACAGGCCGATGCGGCCCGCGGGGCCCGTGGCGTACTGGAAGAGGGTGTAGGCGACCGCTGTTTTGCCGCAGCCGCCGAGGCCGTGGAGGACGTAGACCTGGCTGCCCGGAGCGTCGGGGCCTACCGAGACCCGCAGGCGCTCCATCAGTTCGGTGCGGTCGCGCAGGACGGCGGGTGCGCGGCCCACCGAAGGCCAGCGGACCGAGTCCAGGCCGTGCCATTCGCCACTGGTCCGTTCACCAGCGGTCCGTTCACCGCCGTAGTAATGGTTCTCGATGATGTGCTGATCGCCGGACGCCTGGTAGATGCGGCTGTGGCCCTCGGCCCGCGCGTCGTTGCCGCCGTTCGCTGGTCCCACGCCGCCGTTCACCGTTCCCCCTATGGCCCCAATACCCCCGCACGGCACGGAGGTTGAGGTCAGACTAGATCACGGCGGGCAGGGGCCGTCAGGGCATGTGCAGCAGTGCGCCCTCGCGCCACTTGAGGATCTTGTCGAAGCTGACCACCGCGCCCCGGCGCCCCGTGCGGTTGCGGTAGCGGACCTGGTCGGTGAGGGCCTCGATCAAGAAAAGCCCCCGTCCGTGCTCGGCCTGGGCGGGGGCGGGGGCGTGTCGGCGGGGTACCGCGGGCTCCGTCCGCGGCGAGCGGTCGTGGGGGCCGGGGCCCGAGGCCCGGTCCTGGAATCCGGGGCCGGAGTCCGTGACCTCGATGCGGCACGTGTCGCCGTCGATGAAGGCAGTGACGCGGTACTCCTCGGCGGCGCCGTCGCCGTGCTCGACGGCGTTCGCGCAGGCTTCGGAGAGGGCGAGCGAGAGGTCGTAACAGACGTCCGGGTCGACGCCCGCGGTCTCCATCGTCCCCAGCAGCAGCCGGCGCGCGAGCGGCACGCTCGCTGCCTCCCGCCGAAGATGGAGGGACCACCAGATGCTCATCGCTCCAGCCTCCTGGCCGCGGCTCGACATATCGATACGTATTGCCGCGCTCCATGGTCGGTAAGCGTGGGTTTGACGTGACTCCGCCCATTCGGCGGACGCGGCCATTGAGCGTACCGGTGTAAAAGGCCCGTGGGCGCGCCCCTTCGCGCGCCCCTGCAATTGCGGTAGCCGGACTCCGGCCGATCTCCCGCGGGTTCTCCGGGCACGCGGGACACCGTCGTACCGATCACCCTGGTCACGGGGCGTGTGCACCCCGCCTTGGGTGACCATTTGAAACCGCTTACTGTCCGTCTAAGACCGTTTGCATCTTTCTACTGTTTGTCGGTGCACAGGCGGTCGGGAACACCAGCGCGAAAGCACGCGCGGTACCGCCGTCTGGATGCCCGTAGCCACCCCAGGATCACCCGTTCGGCGGAGCGCCGAAATGTCCGGAAGCGGCTACGGCCTCTGGACGGCCGCGCGCGTGCGCTCTTTCTCTCCCTATACCCCGCCCCGTACCGGTTACCGGATGCCCCGCCCCCCGCCATCCTGTCCGGGAGCGCCCGCCCTGCCGTATGCGTCCGGTAAGCGCAGTGGGATGATGGCGGCCGCCATGCATACTCCCGAGGGGCGCGCCGCGGCCGATCTGCGGTTGCTCAGGGCCGCGGTGTTCACCGCGGCCTGCGTCGCGCTGGCCGCCGCGGGACACATGATCGGTTCCTGCGCCACCGTCCCGCTGTGGACGCTGGGCGCGGGCTGCGTCGGCGTACTGGCCGTCGCCGTCCCCCTCGCCGGCCGCGAACGCACGCTGCCGGGCATCGCCGTCGCCCTCGCCTTCGGACAGCTCGTCCTGCACGCGCTCTTCATGGCCGGACAGCGCGGCATGGCGGTACAGCTGCCCGCCGAGGGTGTGCGGGGGCTGAGCGACCGCGCGGCGATCGGGCTCGCCCGCCAGATGACCTGCGGGTTCGGCGGCGCGCGACTGGACGCCGCCGAGGCACGCGAGATCCTCGCCGGGGCCGGGATCGACCCCGGTACGGCCACTCACGCGGCGCACGGCGCGGCCGGGAACGGCACGGCCATGCATCAGATGGCCGGGCATGACATGGCGGCGCACGGCGCGACCGGGACCGGTGGCGGCAGCGGTACCGGCTCCGGACTGTCCGCCCTCGTGCACCACTTCGACTTCGGTTCCCTCGTCGGGCTGCTGCCCTCGCTGCCCATGCTGCTCGGGCACCTGCTCGCGGCGCTGGCCGCCGGCTGGCTGCTGCGCCGCGGCGAGGCCGCGCTGTGGCGGCTGGTACGGCTGTCCGCGCCTGCCGCGCGGGAAGCAGCGACGGCCGCGACGGCCACGACGAGCGCGTTGCTGGGCGCACTGCGTACCGCGCTGCGCCTCGTGTGCGCGCTGTGCGCCGGGCTGCTGGGCGCCGCGGACAGTACTCCGCGCGCTTCCGTTTCGTACCCGCATGACAAAGCCCGGCCCGAAGAGCTCGCGCTCCAGCACAGTGTCGTCAGGCGGGGGCCGCCCCGCTTCGCCCTCGCGGCCTGACGTCACGCGCAGCTCACGCACGCCCGCAGGGCGGGACCCCCGGACGCGGTCCGGGCGGGCTGACGTGTCGTCGCCGCACGCGCGCCATCAGCCCCTTTCCCTCCTGTCTTGAGGAGTGTCCTGCCATGGACAACACCCTGCCGAACAACAGCCGGGCCGCTGCCCCCTCCCGGCGCCGTACCGTCCTGCGCCGCCTTCCCGTCGTCGGCGGCGCCGCCGCGGGCGCCGTCCTGCTGCTCGCGGGACCCGCGTTCGCACACGTCAGCATCCAGCCCGGCCAGGCCGCCAAGGGCGACTACGCGACCGTGAACTTCAAGGTCCCCAACGAGCAGGACGACGCCTCGACCGTGAAGCTGGAGGTCGACCTGCCCACCGACCACCCGCTGGCGTCCGCGATGCCGCAGCCGGTGCCCGGCTGGGACGTGAAGGTCACCAAGACCAAGCTCGACAAGCCGATCGAGGCGCACGGCGAGAAGCTCACGGAGGCCGTCACCAAGATCACCTGGACCGGCGGGAAGATCGAGCCCGGCCAGTTCCAGCAGTTCCCGGTCTCCCTCGGCGCCCTCCCCGAGGACGCCGACCAGCTCGTCTTCAAGGCGCTGCAGACGTACGACAACAAGGACGTCGTGCGCTGGATCGAGCCCCAGAAGGAGGGCGCGCCGGAGCCCGAGAACCCCGCGCCGGTACTGAAGCTCGTCGACGCGGGCGCCGCTGAGCAGGGCGGCGGTACGGACCCGGCGGCCGCCAAGGACGCCAAGGACGGCGCGGACGCCGGGACGAGCAGCACGACCAGCGCTGCCGACAGCACCGACAACACCGCTCGCGTGCTCGGCGTGATCGGCATCGTGGTCGGCGTCATCGGTGTCGGCTTCGGCGTCTTCGCCGGCCGCCGCCGCACCACCTGAACCGCCGCCGCCTCCTGAACCGACCGGCCGGCACCCGAGCCGGCCGGTCGGTCACCACAACGGATATGTCGGTCACCACAACGGACATGTCGGCCACCACAACGGACATACGGGATACCACTGAGCAATGCGCAGAACACCCAAGCTCACCGCAGCCGCCCTCGCGGCGGTCGCGGCCCTCACCCTCACGGCCTGCGGCAGCGACAGCGGCGGTGACAGCGGCGCCCCCGCCGCCAGCGTCTCCGGCGCCCAGTCGAAGCCGATCGTCACGCTCGACGACGCGATGGAGAAGCCGGATCTCGTCCTCACGGACAGCGACGGCAAGAAGTACGACCTGATCAAGGAGACCAAGGGGCGGCCGACGCTGATCTACTTCGGCTACACCCACTGCCCCGACGCCTGCCCGGCCGTCATGGGCAACATCGACGTGGCGCGCAAGCAGCTTCCCAAGGCGGAGCAGAAGAAGCTGCGGATCGTCTTCGTCACGACCGACCCGAAGCGGGACACCCCGGAGCGGCTGAAGTCCTGGCTGAACGGTTTCGGCGCCGACATCGTCGGCCTGACCGGCGACTTCGCCACCATCCAGGGCGCCGCCTCGGCCGTGAACGTCGGTGTCTCCAAGCCGGTCAAGAAGAAGAACGGCGACATCCTCGTCGACCACGGGCTGCAGGTCCTGATGGCCTCCCCGAAGGACGACAGGATCCACTGGCTCGGCATGAAGGACGCGGGGGCCGAGGACTACGCCCGCGCACTTCCCAAGATCATCAAGGGGCAGAACCCGTGAACCGCCGTACCGCATTCGCCGCCGCGCTCGCCGCCACCGCCGGACTCGCCCTCGCCGGCTGCGGCGGGGACAGCGCGCCCGAGCTGAAGGTCTCCGGTGCCTACATGCCGCAGCCCGTCATGAAGGACATGGCCGGCGGCTTCCTCGTCATCAAGAACACCGGTGACACCGCCGACAAGCTGACCTCCGTCACCAGCGACCTCTCCGACGACGTGACGATCCACCGGACCGTCGGCGCCAAGATGGAGCAGGTCAAGTCGCTGAACATCCCCGCGCACGGCGAGCTGAAGCTCTCCCGCGGCGGCAACCACCTGATGTTCATGGCGCTGAAGAAGAAGCCCGAGAACGGCGACAAGGTCTCCGTCGAGCTGCACTTCGACAAGGCGAAGCCGATCAAGGCCGAGATGCCGGTCAAGGCCACCAACTACAACCCGCAGCACGCCGGGCACCAGTAGGGGGAGAACCGCCATGCCGCTCACCGTTCCCCGCGCCGGGGCCGGAGCCCGTCGGCCCGGCCCGAGTGCCGTACCGCGCCGCGGCCGGACCGCCGCGGCGCTGCGCCTGCTGGTCCTCGCCGCCGCGCTGCTCGGCGTCCTGCTGGGCGGTGCCGCGCCGGCCTCCGCGCACGCCGCGCTGACCGGCAGCTCACCGGCGCAGGGAGCGGTGCTGCAGAAGGCACCCGCACAGGTCACGCTCTCCTTCTCCGAAGGCGTCGCGATGGGCGACGACTCCATCCGCGTACTGGACCCCAAGGGCAAGCGCGTCGACCGCGGCAAGCTGCTCGACCTGTGCAGCGGCAGCACCGTGAAGTACGGCACGGGGCTGCCGCCCGGCCTCCCCGACGGCACCTACACCGTCGCCTGGCAGGCCGTCTCGGCCGACAGCCACCCGGTCTCCGGCGCGTTCACCTTCTCCGTCGGCGCGCCCTCCAAGTCCGCCGCCGTGGTGCCCCAGGAGGAGGCCGGGGGCGGGCTGGTCGGCGCGCTCTACGGCATCGGGCGGTACGTCGCGTACGCGGCGTTCGCGCTGCTCGTGGGCGGTGCGTGCTTCGTACTGGCCTGCCGTCCCGCGGCGGCGCGCAGCCGTCCGGTGCAGCGGCTGGTCGTCCTGAGCTGGGCGACGCTCACCGCCGCCACGATCGTGCTGCTCCTGCTGCGCGCCCCGTACACCGGGTCCGGTGATCTCGCCGACGCCTTCGACCTCGGCGGCCTCAAGGAGGTACTGGGGACCAAGCTCGGCGCGGCGCTGGTCTCGCGACTGCTGCTGCTCGCCGCGGCCGCCCTCTTCATGGCCGTCCTCTTCGGCGCGTACGCCCGGGCCGGCGAGCAGGGCGACGACAAGCGCCGCAAGGACCTGGCGTTCGGGCTGGGCGTCGGCGGAACGGTCGTCGCGGCGGGCCTCGCCGCGACCTGGGCGATGGCCGAGCACGCCTCCACCGGCCTGCAGACCGCCGTCGCGATGCCCGTCGACGTCGTGCACCTGCTGGCCGTGGCCGGCTGGCTGGGCGGCCTGACCGCCCTGCTGGTCTCGCTCTACCGCGATCCGGCCGCCGTCGACGGGGCGGCCGTCCGCCGCTTCTCGCGCCTCGCCTTCGGGGCCGTACTCGTCCTGGTCGCCACCGGCGTCTACCAGTCCTGGCGGCAGGTCGGGTCCTGGCGTGCCCTCACCGACACCTCGTACGGGCAGCTGCTGCTGCTCAAGGCCGGGCTCGTCGTCGTGCTCGTCGGGATCGCGGGGGCGTCGCGGCGGTGGACGGGGCGGCTGGGCGGGGCGGCGAATGCCGCTGCGGCAGACCCGGCCGCTGCCGCCATCCCGGCCCAGGAGGGAGCCGAGGAGGGCTCCCTGGAGGGCGCGCCCGCGCCCGTACCGGTGTCCTCCGCGGCCGCCGAGGGGGAGGCCGAAGCGGCGCACTCCCCCGAGCGTGCCGCGCAGCTCGCCCGGCAGCGGGCGGCCGTCGCCGACGCGCGGCGCAAGCGCGTCCGGGACGCCGATCCGGTGCGGTACGGGCTGCGCCGCTCCGTCCTCGCCGAGAGCTGCGTCGCCGTCGTCCTGTTGGCCGTGACCACCGTGCTGACCAGCACGGAACCGGCCCGCACGGAGCAGGCGGTGAAGGACTCGGGCCAGTTCGCCGCGGCCGCCCGGCCGGTCTCCGTGACCATCCCGTTCGACACGCTGGGCCCGAAGGGCAAGGGCACCGCACGGCTCGACCTCGACCCGGCACGCAGCGGCCAGCCCAACGACCTACACCTGCGGATCTCCGGCCCGGACGGTGCCGCGCGGGACGTCCCCGAGGTACGGGTGTCGTTCACCTCCAAGGCGAAGAAGCTCGGACCGCTCACCGCCGCACTGAAGCGCACCGGTACCGGACACTGGACTGCGCGGAACGTCCAGCTGCCGGCGGCGGGCAGCTGGCAGCTCTCCCTTGTAGTCCGCACCTCCGACATCGATCAGGTGACCGAGACCAGGAACGTGAAGATCAGCTGATGACCGAGAACGCGACCAGAAACACCAGCACGGCAGCCCGGTCGGACCGTGTTTCACGTGAAACCACCGGCAGCGACTCCACTCCCCCGATGGAGATCTCCCGCCGCCGCCTCATCGGTACCGTCGGCGCGGCCGGCGCGGCCGGGCTCGTCGTCGGCGGCGCGGGCGGCGCGTTCGGCGTCTCCGCCGCGCAGGACGACGCACCCGCGCTCAGTACGCTCGGCGCCACCGAGGTCGCGTTCCGCGCCGACCGCCGTACGCCGCAGGCCGGCATCACCACCCCCCTGCAGGCCCACGGCCACCTCGTCGCCTTCGACCTGGCGCCGGGTGCCGGGCGCAAGGCGGCGGCCGCCCTGATGCGCCGCTGGTCGGCGCTGGCCGAGAAGCTGATGGCCGGCGAGGTGCCCGCCGACGACACCGGCGTGGCGCTGGACGCGGGCCCCGCCTCGCTCAGCGTCACCTTCGGCTTCGGCCACAGCTTCTTCGGCCGTACCGGGCTGAGCGCGCGGCGCCCCCTGCAGCTCGACCCGCTGCCGCACTTCTCGGCCGACGCGATCGACCCGAAGCGCAGCAACGGCGACCTGTGGGTCCAGATCGGCGCCAATGACGCGCTGGTCGCCTTCCACGCGCTGCGTACGCTCCAGAAGGAGGCCGGCGACACCGCGCGGCTGCGCTGGCAGATGAACGGGTTCAACCGCAGCCCCGGCGCCACGGCGCACCGGATGACCACGCGCAACCTCATGGGCCAGGTCGACGGCACGAACAACCCCAAGGAGTCGGACAAGGATTTCGAGGAGCGGATCTTCGTCGGGCGCGACACGGACCAGCAGTGGATGCGCGGCGGCTCGTACGTGGTCGTGCGCCGCATCCGGATGCTGCTGGACGACTGGGAGAAGAAGTCCCGGGCCGAGCAGGAGAAGGTCATCGGCCGGCGGAAGTCCGACGGCGCGCCGCTGACCGGCGGCGACGAGCACACCCCGATGGACCTCACCAAGAACGGGCCGGACGGCTTCCCCGTCATCCCGGCCGACGCGCACGCCCGTATCGCGGCGCCCGAGTCCAACCAGGGGGCCGCGATGCTGCGCCGCCCGTTCTCGTACCACGACGGCTTCCGCGACGACGGCGCTCCGGACGCCGGGCTGCTCTTCATCTGCTGGCAGGCCGACCCGCTGCGCGCCTTCACCCAGATCCAGCGCAAGCTGGACAGGGGGGACGCGCTCTCGCCGTTCCTCCGGCACGAGGCGAGCGGACTGTACGCGGTACCGGCGCTGGAGCCGTCGGGGTACGTGGGGCAGGCACTGCTGGAGGGCTGAGCGGGCGCGGCGGCCGACGGTCGGCCGTCAGCGGTCGACCGTCGGCGGATGATCGCCGGTGGCGGCGGGCGGCCCCGCGGCGGGCGAGTACGGTAAAGGTTCCCCAGCGCCCGGGACAGCAGCGAAGCCCGGAGAAGGAGTGACCGGATGTCGGCCAGCCGCTATACGTACCTCGGACCCGCGGGCACCTTCACGGAGGCCGCCCTGCGCACACTGCCCGAGGCGGCGACCCGCGAGCTGGTGCCGATGGTGTCCGTACCCGCCGCGCTGGACGCCGTCCGCGCGGGCGAGGCGGCCGGCGCGCTGGTGCCGATCGAGAACTCCGTCGAGGGCGGCATCACCACCACCCTCGACGAACTGGCCGCCGGCGGGCACCTGATGATCTACCGCGAGGTGCTGCTGCCGATCGCCTTCGCGCTGCTGGCCCGGCCCGGTACCGCGTTCTCGGACGTGAAGACCGTGACCGGGCACCCGGCGGCCCAGGCCCAGGTACGCAAGTGGCTCGGCGCTCACCTGCCGGAGTCGGTGTGGGAGTCGGCGGCGTCCAACGCGGACGGCGCGCGGCTGGTGCAGGAGGGCCGGTACGACGCGGCGTTCGCCGGCGAGTTCGCGGCCGCCACGTACGGCCTCGAGCCGCTGGTCACGGACATCCACGACGCGCAGAACGCGGCGACCCGGTTCGTCCTGGTGGGCAAGCCCGCGCGGCCGGCGGCCCGGACGGGCGCCGACAAGACCTCGGTCGTGCTGTGGCTGCGCGAGAACCACCCCGGTGCGCTGCTGGAGCTGCTGCAGGAGTTCGCCAGCCGCGGGGTCAGCATGATGCGGATCGAGTCCCGGCCGACCGGCGAGGGCATCGGCCAGTACTGCTTCTCCGTGGACTGCGAGGGGCACATCACCGACCGGCGGGTGGGCGAGGTGCTGATGGGGCTGAAGCGGATCTGCCAGGACGTGCGCTTCCTCGGCTCCTACCCGCGCGCGGACGAGGTCGCCGCCGAGGTCCGCCCGGAGACCGCCGACGACGCCTTCATGGAGGCGACGGACTGGCTGAACCGGTGCCTGGACGGGCGGGCCTGAGCGGCCGCGCTCCAGGCCGCCCTCAGTTGTCCCCAAGTTGCCCACAGGCTTGTCCACAGAGTTATCCACAGGCTCGGTTCTCGACCTGGGGACAAGTCGATTCCGGGGTGTCGCACAGTCGACAAATCGCCCTACCGACCCCACACCCGTCCACAGGCGCTCACAGCCGCCCACCACGGGGCCCGTCAGCATAATTCCCAGGAACAATCCTTTAGGGCGAGGAAATCCCACACGAAAGAGTACCCGAACGGGGTTTCAGCAAGGATTTCTTCGCCCGGGATTCAGGAAACGGATGCCGCTTTCCGACTTCCACAGAAGCAACGCACAGCCTGTGGATAACTTTTCCGAAGCAGCCCGGAGCTGTGGACAACCGGCTGTGCACAGGCCCCCAACTCCCCGCTCACGCAGGTCGGATCAGCCCTTCGGGAAACTCGCCCGCCGCCCCGCGGACACCTCCGAACCACTCCCGCGCCACCCTGCCGACGACTTCACGGACGCTCACGTCCGGCACTCCGCGGGAATTCTTTCCCGCAATTCCCCGCCTTCCCAGAACACCACATAAACAACTCTAAACCGGACAAATTGCCCCGCAGCGGAATATCGCGTCGAGCGGCCCGGTCCGGCCCCGGTAGCCTGGTGGGGTGATTGACCTTCGCCTGCTCCGTGAGGACCCCGACCGTGTGCGCGCGTCCCAGCGCGCCCGTGGAGAGGACGTCGCGCTCGTCGACGCACTCCTCTCCGCCGACGAGCGGCGCAGGACCTCCAGCGTCCGCTTCGACGAGCTGCGTGCCGAGCAGAAGTCGCTCGGCAAGCTCATCCCCAAGGCCACCGGCGACGAGAAGGCCGAGCTGCTGAAGAAGGCCGGCGAGCTCTCCGCCGCCGTCAAGGCCGCCGACGCCGCCCAGGACGAGGCCAGGGAAGAGACCCAGGCGCTGCTCCTGAAGCTGGGCAACCTCGTCCACCCCGACGTCCCCGTCGGCGGCGAGGAGGACTTCACGGTCCTGGAGACGCACGGCACGATCCGCGACTTCGGCGCCGAGGGCTTCGAGCCCAAGGACCACCTGGAGATCGGCGAACTGCTCGGCGCGATCGACGTCGAGCGCGGCGCCAAGGTCTCCGGCTCGCGCTTCTACTACCTGACGGGCATCGGCGCGCTCCTGGAGCTCGCGCTGGTCAACGCCGCGATCGCGCAGGCCACCGAGGCCGGCTTCACGCCGATGCTGACCCCCGCGCTGGTCCGCCCGCGCGCCATGGAGGGCACCGGCTTCCTCGGCCAGGCGTCGGAGAACGTGTACCACCTGGAGAAGGACGACTACTACCTGGTCGGCACCTCCGAGGTCCCGCTCGCCGCGTACCACATGGACGAGATCGTCGACGCGGACAAGCTGCCGCTGCGGTACGCCGGTTTCTCGCCGTGCTTCCGCCGCGAGGCCGGTACGTACGGCAAGGACACCCGCGGCATCTTCCGCGTGCACCAGTTCGACAAGGTCGAGATGTTCTCGTACGTCGCGCCCGACGACGCCGAGAACGAGCACAAGCGCCTCCTGGACTGGGAGAAGCAGTGGCTGACCGGCCTGGAGCTGCCGTTCCAGGTGATCGACGTGGCCACCGGCGACCTGGGCGCCTCCGCCTCGCGCAAGTTCGACTGCGAGGCGTGGATCCCGACGCAGGGCAAGTACCGCGAGCTGACCTCCGCGTCGAACTGCGACGAGTTCCAGGCCCGCCGCCTGTCCGTCCGGATGCGCGAGGGCAAGAAGGTGCAGCCGCTGGCCACGCTGAACGGCACGCTCTGCGCCGTACCGCGCACGATCGTGGCGATCTTCGAGAACCACCAGCTGCCGGACGGCTCGGTGCGCGTCCCCGAGATGCTGCGCCCGTACCTGGGCGGCCGCGAGGTCCTGGAGCCCGTCGCCAAGTGACCCTCAGCCCCGCTCCGGCCTCCTCCTTCCCGTACAAGCTCGTCGCGACGGACCTCGACGGCACGCTGCTGCGTCCCGACGACACCGTCTCGGCGCGCACCCGTGAGGCGCTCGCCGCGATCACCGCGGCGGGCGCGGCGCACATCGTCGTCACCGGCCGCGCGGTGCCCTGGACCCGGCACATCCTGGCCGACCTGGACTACCAGGGCCTCGCGGTGTGCGGGCAGGGTTCGCAGGTCTACCACGCGGGCGAGAACCGGCTGCTGACCTCCGTGACGCTGGACCGTCAGCTGGCCGGGCTGGCCGTCGCCAAGATCGAGGCGGAGGTCGGCCCGCTGTACCTGGCGGCGAGCCGGGACGGGCTGGACGGCTCCGTCGTGGTGGCGCCGGGCTACCGGGTCCACGAGGGCCCGCTGCCGAACGTCATGATCGACAACCCGGCCGACCTGTGGGCCGACCCGATCAACAAGGTCTACATCCAGCACTCCGAGCTCTCGGACGACGCGCTCGCCGCGGCCGCCCGCGAGGTGGCCGGTGACCTGGTCGGCGTGACCATGGCAGGCCCCGGGATCGTCGAACTGCTGCCGCTCGGCCTGAGCAAGGCCACCGGCCTCTCCCTCGCGGCCCGCAGGCTGGGCGTCAAGGCCGCCGACACCATCGCGTTCGGCGACATGCCGAACGACATCCCGATGTTCGCCTGGGCCGCGCACGGCGTAGCCATGGCCAACGCCCATGACGAGCTGAAGGCCGTCGCCGACGAGATCACCACCTCGAACGAGGACGACGGCATCGCGGCGGTACTGGGGCGCTTCCTGACGGCGTGAGCCGGTCGGAGTCGCCCACAGCAAGCTGTGGGCAGCTCCCCGCACCGCCGCTTGTAGGATGACTGGGCAACCGGGGAACTACGGACTGGACTGAGGAGCGGGGATGGCGTTGCAGGCCGCGGGTCGGCAGTCACTGGTGGACACCGTGGTCGACGCGCTCCGCGCGCAGCTGACCGCCGGGGAGTGGCAGGTCGGCGACCGCATTCCCACGGAGCACGCGCTCGCCGAGCAGCTGCAGGTGGGGCGGAACACCGTGCGCGAGGCCGTGCGCGTCCTCGTGCACGCGGGGATGCTGCGGTCGCGCCAGGGCGAGGGCACCTTCGTCGTCTCGGCCGCCGACCCGGCCGCCGTCATGCGCGGGATCCAGCGGTCGGGCGTACGGGACGTCCTCGAAGTACGCATCGCGCTGGAGGCCGAGGCCGCCCGTCTCGCGGCCTCGCGGCACGAGCCGGCGGACCTGGACCGGATGCGGGCCGCGCTGGACGCACAGCGCGCGCTGGAGGACGCGGAGGGCCAACCCCTGGCCGACAGCCTGGAGCAGTACGCCGACCACGACGTCGCCTTCCACCGGGCCGTCGTCGCCGCCGCGCACAACGCCGCGCTGAGCGCCACGTACGAATGGTTCAGCAGCTCCGTGCGCGAGGCGCTCGTCTCGGGGCTCGGCGACCGGGAGATGCCGCAGATCCTGCACGGCGATCACCACGACGTCCTGGAGGCGATCGCCTCGGGCGACCCGGACGCCGCGGAGGCGGCCGCCCGCACGCTGCTGGACCGGCCGAAACGCGCGGTGGAGGCCCTGCTCGCCGGACGGTGAGCCACTGCTCGCCGGACGCTGAGCCGTACTGCCTGACGTACCCGCCCCGCCGCTCGTACGCAGGCCCTGCCCGCCCCACGCGTACCGCACCGGACCGCACCCACCGACAGGAGAGTCACCCCACCATGCCCGGGACCAGCCCCGAAGCCCCGCCGACCGGCATCGATCCGCTGATCGACGCCGAAGAGGACCTCGCCCCCGCGCCCCCGCTCGCTGCCGCCCGCCGCCGGCTGCGGACGCACCCCGCGCTGCTCCTCCTCGGCATCGTCCTCGCGTCCCTCAACATGCGGGCCGCGCTCGCGGGCGTCTCGCCGCTGCTCGGCGAGATCGGCGAGCACTTCGGGCTGAACGCGACCACCGGCAGCCTGGTCACCGTGATCCCGCTGGTCTTCATGGGGCTCGGCTCCTACGTGGCGCCGAAGCTGGCCGGGCGCTGGGGTACCGAGACCGTGCTGTTCAGCGCGCTCGTACTGCTCTGCGCCGGCATCGTGGTGCGCGTCGCGCCGCCCCTGGTGGCGCTGTTCGCCGGCTGTGCGCTGGTCGGCGGGTCCATAGCCCTGCTCAACGTGCTGATGCCCGGTCTGATCAAGCGGGACTTCCCCGACCGGGCCGCGCCCATGACCGCGCTGTACTCGACGGCGATGATCCTCGGGGCGACCGTTTCGGCGGCCACCTCCGTGCCCCTGGAGAACGCGCTCGGCAGCTGGCAGGGCTCGCTGGTCTCCTGGGGGCTGCTCGCCGCGGTGGCCGCGCTGGTGTGGATTCCGCAGGTGGTCGTCGCGCGACGCGGCGCGCGGCACGGGGAGGCCGCCGCGTCCCCGAAGCACAGCGTCGAGACCGGCCCGAAGCTCGGCCGCTCACCACTGGCCTGGCAGGTCACGCTCTTCATGGGCTCACAGTCCCTGATCGCCTACGTGGCCATCGCCTGGCTGCCGACGATCTTCACCGACCACGGAATGGACAAGGCGCAGGCCGGACTGGTCTTCGCGTTCAGCACGCTGGTGCAGATGGCCGGTTCCTTCGTGGTGCCGGTACTGGCCGGGCGGATGCGGCGGCAGCGGCTGCTGGCGGCGTGCGTCGCGCTGCTGATGGCGCTCGCCTGCACGGGCCTGCTCGTCGCCCCGGTGGCCGGGGCGTGGGTGTGGGCGGCGCTGCTCGGCATCGGGCAGGGCGGGGCGCTGGGCCTGGCGCTGACGATGATGGTGCTGCGGGCCGGCGATCCGCACACCGCCGCGCGGCTGTCCGGCATGGCGCAGACGTGGGGCTATCTGCTCGCCGCCGTGGGCCCGTTGGCGCTGGGCGCGGTGCACCAGGCGACGGGCGGCTGGACGCTGCCGATCACGCTGCTGCTCGTGGTCTGCGCGGCGCTGGTACTGCTGGGGCTGGGCGCGGGGCGGGACCGGCGGATCGGCGCCTGACCTTCCTGTAGCGGCGCGGCGGCCTCCCCGGGGGAGCCGCCGCGCTCCTGTATCAAGGCACGCAGCGTCGCCTCGTGCACGGCGCGTGCCAGCCGCGCGCCCCAGAGGGAGCGTGGCCCGGCGAACTCCTCAACGGGCTCCACCGGTAGCGGTACTCGGGCGGCGACGCACACCGCGTCCGTAGGTGTGCCCGAAGCGTCCAGGCCGTGGTCGAGCAGCGCCTGCACCTTCGCCTCGGTCGCCGTCATCACGGAGTTGACCAACGCGGCGTCGCTCAGCGCCACGGGCAGCGTGACGAGAATGTTGATCGTGCCGGGGCGGTACGGGGCTTCGGCGGCGCCAGGTGCCGCGTCCGCAGCCCCCGGTGTCGCGTCCGCGGCGCCCGGTGTCGCGTCCGCGGCGCCCGGTGTCGCGTCCGCGGCGCCCGGTGTCGTGACCGCCGGGCCCGGTGTCGCGTCCGCGGCCTCCGGTGTCGTGACCGCGGCGCCCGGTGTCGTGTCAGCGGCCCAGCCGTGCACGCCGGTTCCCGCCGTGACGAGCGCCTGTGCGCCCCCGTCGTATGCCGACGAGCGGGTGCGCAGGATGTCCGCGGCCGTCATCATGCCGACGCCCGGGCCCGTCGCGCCGGCCGCCGCGGCGATCTCCGCGAGGTGCGCCTGGGGGTCGCGGCGCGTATAGCCGTGCGCGACCTGGGCGTTGAGTACCCAGGAGCGGGCGCCGATGCCGCCGCCGAGCACCGCGCTGGAGATCATCCGGTGGCCCGGGCCCGGTCGCCACAAGAGGGCGGGGAGGGTCCGGCCGTCCGTGGTGTCGCGGTGCCGCACGGTGCGCACCGGGAGCGGCGGGATGAGCGTGGTCACCCACGCACCCTACGGTCTGGCCTACCGTGCCCTCATGAGCGATGTGCACGATACGCAGCACTCCGGTGGCCGCCGCCGCGCACGCCTCACCCGGAGGGCGCGGTTTCTCCTGACAGGGGGCGCCGTCCTCGTCGTCGGCCTCGTCCTCCTCCTGGTGCTGCTCCCCGGGGACGGGAGTCCCGGCCGTCCCGAGAAGCTGACGCTCCCGGAGGGCAGGCGGGCCTCGCAGACGTACGCGGCCGTCGACAAGGCGCTCCGCGTGGCCCCGGGGACCACCGAGAAGGCCGCCAAGAAGGCCGCTGCGGCCCGCAATCCGGCGAAGCGGCTACGGCTGCCGGCCGAGGCGAAGGGCAACCCGGAGGGGTACCTCTACCCGGCGACGTATCCGGTCGACGAGGACACCACTCCAAGGGGCCTGCTGTCCTTCATGGTGAACACCGCGCGCCAGAAGTACGCGGCGGACGGCCTGCCGCCGACGGCCCGCCCCGGGGGCCTGAGCGCGTACGAGACGGTCGTGGTGGCCTCCGTCGTACAGGCGGAGGCGGACACCCCGCAGGACATGGGCAAGGTCGCCCGGGTCATCCGCAACCGGCTCGCCAAGGGCATGCCGCTCCAGATGGACTCGACACTCAACTACGGGCTGGGCCGGTCCACTCTGCGCACCAGCCACGCGGACACCCGTACGGACAGCCCGTACAACACCTACCGGCACAAGGGGCTGCCGCCCACGCCGATCGGCAATCCGGGGCAGGACGCGACGCGGGCGGCGATCTCGCCCCCGAAGGGCGACTGGCTGTACTTCGTGACCGTGGCGCCGGGTGACACCCGCTTCACCGCCGACTACGAGGAACACCGCAAGAACGTGCGGGAGTTCAACGAAGCCCAGCAGAGCGACCGGTAGGCGCCGCCCTTCGGGGCCGCCGGTACTACTCCTCCCCCGCCAGCGTCAGCGACTTGAGCCGGCGGGCCGCGTACCAGGTCGCCGCGCCGGTGACCACGACGAGCAGCACGACGGCGGGCACGAGGCCCACCTCCGAGGTGACCGCCCCCTCGGCGCCCGCCTTCTGGGCCAGCGCGAGTGCCCACTGCTGGACGCTGAGGGTGCGCGCCCCGGGGACGAGGCTCCCGAAGACCGCTTCCCAGACCAGCGCGTAGACCAGCCCGATGACGACGGCGTGCCGCGTGACCGTGCCGAGGAACAGGAAGAGGGCGCTGTAGGCGACGGAGGCCACCGCCGCGGCGAGCGCGTAGGCGACCGCGAGCTGCTGGCTGTTGCCGTTCAGCACGAAGCCCGCGATCAGGACGGGCACGGCGGAGAAGACGACGCTCACGCCGATCGCGACGAGCAGCTTGGTGACGATGACCGTCGACCGCCGTACGGGCTTGGCCAGGAGGTACACCACCGAGCCGTCGTCGATCTCCGGTCCGATCGCGCCCGTGCCGGCGATCACACCGATCAGCGGCACCATCGTGGCCAGCGCGAAGCTGCCCAGGACGGTGTTGGCCGTGGTGTCGTCGGCGCCGGTCAGCGCCCGTACGGCGAGGGCGATGACGAGCAGCAGGACGGGCAGCGCGAAGAGGATGGCGGCGCGGCGGCGGCCGAGCAGCGCCCGGTAGGTCAGCCGGGCGACGGTGGGGTGGACGAGCGATGACATCGCGTCAGGGCTCCTTTCAGGTCGTATGCGACCGCTTCGGTACGGCGTCAGGCCGCTACGAGATAGGAGAAGACCGATTCCAGCGACTCGTCTGAAGGCGAGACGGCGAGGAGCCGGATGCCGTGGTCGCGGGCGACGCGCGGCAACAGGGTGGTGAAGCGGCCGAAGTCGACGGCCTGGATGCGCAGCGCGCCCTCTTCGAGGTCGACCTCGATGCCGGACGTCGAGGGGTCGGCGATCAGCGCGGCGGCCAGCGCCCGGTCGTCGTCGGACCGTACGAGGTAACGGTGCGGCCGGTCCGTCATCAGCCGGCGGATCCGCCGGAAGTCACCGGAGGCGGCGTGCCGGCCGGCCACGATGACCTCGATGTGGGACGCGAGCTGCTCGACCTCTTCGAGGATGTGCGAGGAGAACAGCACGGTGCGGCCCTCGTCGCCCATCCCCCGCAGCAGCTCCATGAGCTGCATGCGCTGGCGCGGGTCCATGCCGTTGAACGGCTCGTCGAGCAGCAGCACGGACGGCTCGTGCACCAGCGCGGACGCCATCTTCACGCGCTGCCGCATGCCCTTGCTGTACGTGGAGATGCGGCGGTCCTGCGCGTGCTCCATGTCGACGGTGGCCAGCGCGCGGGCCGCCTCCTTGCGGCCGAGGCCGTGCAGTTCGGCGTTGGCCAGCACGAAGTCGCGCCCGGTGAGGAAGTCGTACATGGCCTCGCGCTCCGGCACGATGCCGATGTCGCGGTAGATCGACTCGTTGCGCCAGACGGTGCGGCCGTCGAGCGTGACGGTGCCGCTGGAGGGCGCCAGGAAGCCGCCCATCATGTTGAGCAGCGTGGACTTGCCCGCGCCGTTGGGGCCGAGCAGACCGGTCACTCCGGGCGCGATGGTCATGGTGATGTCGTTGACGGCAACGACATTTCCGAACCAGCGCGAAGCGTTTTGCATCCGAACAGTGCTCATGGGCGCAGCCCATTCCTTCGAAGGGTGGTGGTGGGCGACGGGTTGGGCGTCACAGTCCGGCCTTTCGGTAGCGGCGCATCAGCAGGGCGAGCGAGCCGACGATGATGGCCAGCACGACGAGGAGGTACACGAATCCGGCGCCCGTGGACGGGCCGATCCCGTTGGGGGCCGCCGAGGTCGCGCCCAGGAAGGCGCTCTGCACGCCGTCGATGAGGGTGATCGGGGAGAACAGCCCCAGCCAGCCGATGACTTCGGTGTTGCCCTGGGCGAAGGAGATGCCCTGGATGGCGCTGACCGCGGCGTACGGGATGGTCAGTACGGCGATGACGGCGGCGACACCGAAGCCGCGGCGCGGCGTGAGCGCGGCGATGACCAGCCCGATCGCGGCGAAGAGCAGCGAGAGCAGGGCCACCGACACCAGGCCCTGGGCGAATCCCTTCGTCTGCTCGGCGAAATCGAGTTTCGCCAGCAGCGCGCCCACGTACAGGATCAGCAGCGGCAGGGCGGTGAGGAGGAACAGTGCGCCGCTCATGGCGGCGTACTTGGCCGCCACGTAGTCGCCGCGCTCGATCGGCCGCGAGAAGTACAGCGGCACGGTCTTGAAGCGCAGGTCGCGGGAGACCGACTGGGGTGCCTGCGCGGCCAGGAAGAGGCCGATGACCGCCTGGAGGTAGACCGCGTAGCGGGTGTAGTCCAGGGGCAGATCGTGCGCCTTGGTGAAGACCGTGACCGCCACGAGGATCGCGGCCGGTACGCACATCACCCCCAGCAGGATCATCGGCAGCACCTTCGTGCGCGCCGAGCGGCCCAGCCCGTAGGCGCCGCGCAGGCTCTGGGAGAAGAGCGAGCGGCGGGCGTACGCGCGTCCCAGCCGGGCGCCGTCGTAGTGGCGGTAGCCGATGTCGTGGATGGAGGCGGCGGGGCCCGGGCCGCCCGTGGGTGCGGTGGTGGACTCAGGCATCGGGGGCTCCTGCTCGGGCTGCTTCGGGGGCTGCGGTGCGCGCAGTGGCGTCCGTACGGGCCGGGGCGGCGGCGCGGTCGCCCTCACCGCCCTCGTGGGCGGCCTCGTGGTCGCGGTCGCGGAAGACCTCGGCGATGCGGTGCCGGCGCTGCTCCATGCGGACCAGACCGAGGCCGAGCTCCGCGACGGTGTCCCGGACCAGGTCGTACGTCTCCTCGCCGGCGGCCTCGACGTACAGGAGGCGGCCGGTCGCGGCCGGGTGCCCTTCGCCCGGGCCGGCCGCAGGACCGGTCACCGCACCGGCGGCCGTCAGGGCCTCGCGCAGCGCGCGCAGCCCGTCCGGGTGCGCGTCGGAGTCGGTGACCTCGATGGCGAGCGAGGTGGTGGCCTGGGTGAACTCGTCCGTGGCCGAGGAGCGCAGCAGCTTCCCGCCGTCGATGACGACAACGTGGTCGCAGGTGCGCTCCAGCTCACCGAGGAGGTGCGAGGTGACCAGCACGGAGATGCCGAAGTCGCGGTGGACGCGGCGGATCAGGCCGAGCATCTCGTCGCGTCCCGCCGGGTCCAGGCCGTTGGTGGGCTCGTCCAGGAAGACCAGCTGGGGGTCGTGGACGAGCGCCTGGGCCAGCTTGACGCGCTGCTTCATGCCGGTGGAGTAGCCCCCGATGGGGCGGTAGCGCTCTTCGTAGAGGCCGACGTGGCGCAGGGTGTCGGCGGTCCGCTCCCGGGCGGCGGTCGGTGGCAGCCCGGACATCCGCGCCATGTGGACGACGAACTCGGTCGCCGAGACGTCCGGTGGCAGGCAGTCGTGCTCGGGCATGTAGCCGACCCGCTCGCGGATGGCGCCGCCTTCGGTGGCCACGTCCAGGCCGAGGACCGCGGCGGTGCCTTCACTGGCGGGCGACAGGCCCAGCAGGATCTTGATCAGGGTGGACTTTCCGGCGCCGTTGGCACCCACCAGGCCGGTCACGCCGGGGGCGATGTCAACGGAGAGCCGGTCCAGGGCGGTCACCCGCGGGAACCGCTTGCTGAGGCTTTCGGTCGCGATCACAGTCACGCGATCGACGGTAGTGGCGCTCGCCACACCGGGCGTCACCCCTGACGGCTGGATGTCCGTCCGCCTCCAGGCGTAGTGGCCCGTAGAGGATCATGCACGGGTCTGAGGAGTTTTCCACAGGCCGGCGACGGACCCTTGACGCAGCCGCCGACCATTGTCACATTCATCAGTGTCAAGTTACGCGCACGTACCGCGACGGAACGGTTGGCGATGACCACAGCAGCGACCACGACAGTGACCAGGAGCCGGGCCGCGGAGCTCAGCGGGTTCAGGGAGGTGCAGCGGCTGGCGTACGCCTGCGCCGAAGCGGTGGCCGCGCAGCTGAGGCCGGGGGTGACCGAGCGCGAGGCGGCCCGCATGCAGCGCCACTGGCTGCGCGAGCGGGGCGTCACGGACTGGTTCCACCTGCCCTTCGCCTGGTTCGGCGACCGCACGGCCTTCGTGAACTTCCGCGTCCCCCTGCAGTTCTTCCCGACGAACCGGGTGCTGGAGCCGGGGATGCCCTTCATCCTCGACATGGCTCCGGTGTACAAGGGCTGTACGGCGGACATCGGGTACTCCGGCTGCCTCGGCCTCAGCCCGCTGCACGACCGGCTGCTGGCCGACCTGGAGGCGCACCGCGAGCTGATCCTGCGTGAGGTGCGCGAGCGCCGGTCGCTGCGCGAGATCTACGAGGACGTCGAGCGCCTCATGGTCCGCCAGGGGTATGCGAACAGGCACCGTGCCTACCCCTTCGGCGTGATCGCCCACAAGGTCGACCGCGTGCGTGAACGCCGCTGGTCGCCCACGCTGTTCGGGTTCGGCACCCAGTCGCTCAAGGGCCTGGCGTCCGACGCGCTGCACGGTCACCGCGACGGCTGGTCCCCGCTGTGGAGCCCGTACCGCTTCTCCGACCATCCGCCGCAGCCCGGGCTGTGGGCGGTCGAACCGCACCTCGGATTCCGGGGCACCGGCGCGAAGTTCGAGGAGATCCTGGTCGTCACCGACTCCAAGGACCCCGAGGAGAGCGCCTTCTGGCTGGACGACGATCTGCCGCATGTGCGGCGCTGGCAGGAGGAGAAGGCGGCGTGAGCAGGGCACGTGGTGAGAGCGGGCAAGCGATCGTGAGTACGGGACTCGAGGGCGCGCGGGAGCGCTGGGTGCGCACGGGCGGCGTGGAGCTGTGCGTGGCGGAGCTGGGTGATCCGTCGCGGCCCACGGTGCTGCTGGTGCACGGCTATCCGGACAGCAAGGAGGTCTGGTCGCGGGTCGCGCCGCCGCTGGCCGAGCGCTTCCATGTGGTGCTGTACGACGTCCGGGGCTGCGGCCGGTCCACGGCGCCGCAGCCGCTGCGCGGCGGGTACACCCTGGAGAAGCTGACCGACGACTTCCTGGCGGTGGCCGACGCCGTCAGCCCGGACCGGCCCGTCCATCTGGTGGGGCACGACTGGGGTTCGGTGCAGTCCTGGGAGTTCGCGACGGTCGAGCGCACACAGGGCCGGATCGCGTCCTTCACCTCGATGTCCGGCCCGTCCCTGGACCACTTCGGGCACTGGATCAAGAAGCGCATGGTCCGGCCCACCCCGCGCCGCGCGGCCCAGCTGCTGAACCAGGGCGCCAAGTCCTGGTACGTCTACATGCTGCACACCCCGGTCCTGCCCGAGCTGGCCTGGAAGGGCCCGCTGGGCAAGCGCTGGCCGAAGATCCTGGAGCGCGTCGAGAAGGTCCCGGCCGGGGAGTATCCGACCGCGTCCCTGCCCACCGACGCCGCGCACGGCGCCTGGCTGTACCGGGACAACGTCCGGTCCCGGCTGCGCCGCCCGCGCACGGACGCGTTCGCGCACTGCCCGGTCCAGCTCATCACCCCGACCGGCGACGCCTTCCTGTCGGAACGGCTGTACGACGAGCTGGAGCAGTGGGTCCCGCAGCTCACCCGCCGCACGCTGCCCGCCAAGCACTGGGTGCCGCGGACCCGCCCGGACCAGCTGGCCGCCTGGATCGAGGAGTTCGTCACCGCCAAGGAGGAGGGCGATCCGGCCAAGGAGGCGGCGCCGCGCGGACGGTACGCGGACCGGTTCGGCGGCAGCCTGGTGCTGGTGACCGGCGCGGCGAGCGGCATCGGACGGGCCACGGCGTTCGCGTTCGCCGAGGCCGGCGCGCGGGTGGTCGCGGTGGACCGCGATGCGGAGGGAGCGGCGCGTACGGCGGATCTGGCGCGGCTGATCGGGGCCGGCGCCGCCTGGCCGGAGGCGGTGGACGTCAGCGACGAGGCGGCCATGGAGAAGCTCGCCGAGAAGGTCGCCGCCGAGTACGGCACGGTCGACGTCCTGGTGAACAACGCCGGCATCGGCCTGTCCGGCTCGTTCCTGGAGACCACCTCCGAGGACTGGAAGAAGGTCCTGGACGTCAATCTCTGGGGCGTCATCCACGGCTGCCGGATATTCGGCAGGCAGATGGCCGAGCGCGGCCAGGGCGGTCACATCGTCAACACCGCCTCGGCCGCCGCGTTCCAGCCCTCCAGGACGCTCTCCGCGTACAGCGCGTCCAAGGCGGCCGTGCTGATGCTCAGCGAGTGCCTGCGCGCCGAGCTGGCCGGGCAGGGCATCGGGGTCAGCGCCATCTGCCCCGGCCTGGTGAACACCAGTATCACGGCCACCTCGCACGTCGCCGGGGTCTCGGCCGAGGAGGAGCGGCGCCGCCAGTCCAAGGCCGCGCGCCTCTACGGCCTGCGCAATTACCCCCCGGAGAAGGTCGCCGACGCCATCCTGCGCGCGGTGGTCCGCAATCAGGCGGTCGTGCCGGTCACTCCCGAGGCGCGCGGCTCCCGTGCCCTGTCCCGCTTCGCCCCGCGGGCCCTGCGCGCGATAGCCCGGATCGAGCCGCTGTAGGCGTCGTCGTGGCCCCGGCCGGAGGGGCCGGTGCCTGCGGGGCACGGCCGGCCCGGAGGGGCCGGAGCCGGGGTGGCGGGAGTCGGCCGGGGCGTTACCGCGCCGCCGCACGCGGTCGTACCATCCCTCGCAGGAAGGGTCGCTGCGCAGGGCCGCCCGGTACCGCGCGTACTCCCCGGCCGTCCGGGCCGCGGGGGCACGGCGGGCGCGCGGCCATCTCGTGAGGAGCACCGCATTGACCGAGCAGCACGGCCCCGCGGCCGAGTACCGCATCGAGGAGCTGGCGCACCGGAGCGGCACCACGGTCCGTACGATCCGCGCGTACCAGGACCGTGGGCTGCTGCCCAAGCCGGAGCGCCGGGGCCGGGCGAACGTCTACGCCGACGCGCACCTCGCCCGGCTGCGGCAGATCTCGGACCTGCTGGACCGCGGGTACACCCTGGCCAGCATCAAGGACCTGCTGGAGGCGTGGGACGCGGGGCGGGGGCTGAGCGGGGTGCTGGGCCTGGTCGCCGAGCTCGACGGGCCGTGGACGGACGAGGAGGCCGGCCGGATCTCCCGCGAGGAGCTGGACGCGGCCTTCGGCGGCAGCCCCGACGAGGCGGCGGTGGCCGACGCGGTGGAGCTCGGGGTGCTGGAGCCGGTCCCGGGCAGCCCGGAGGAGTTCCTCGTGCCCAGCCCGCAGGAGCTCGCGGTCGCGGCCGAGCTGCACTCCGCGGGTGTACCGCTGCCCGCGATCTCGGGTCATCTCCGGGAGCTGCGGGTGCAGGTGGAGCACATAGCCTCGCGCTTCCTGGATTTCACCACCGAGCACGTCTTCCAGCAGTACTTCGACCACCCGCCGAGCGACGCCGAGGCGGAGGAGGCGGCGGGCCTGGTTCGCCGGCTGCGGCCGCTGGCCCAGCAGACCGTGGACGCCGAACTGGCGCGCGCGATGCGGTCGTTGGCGGGCCGCTATCTCCGTCATCAGCTGCACAGCGAGACCCCGGAGCGGCAGGCCGCCGCGGCCGAGCAGGTGCCGCTGCCGGCCGCGACGGTGCAGTCCGTCCGCGACCTCGTCGGTCCGGCGGGCGTCGCGGCCTTCATCGCCGCGGCCACCGACCGCGAGGTGAGCGCCCGCCGCATGGACTCCCTGGTCACGCACGCCGACCGCACGCACACCGACCGCCCGGGTTCCGGCGGCCCGGGGTCCGGTCCCGATGACAACGCCCCCGCGAAGTCCGGCTGATGAGACCATCGGTGTCATGGACCGCCCTCGTCTGCCCAGCACCGAAGCCGTCGTCGGCGCCATTCGTGAGGCCGCCCGCGCGCATGGCCGCGACATCGAGGTGACCCACGACATCGGCGCGGACCGCTCGGGCCGCCGGCTGTCCGCCGGGGCGTTCGCCGTCGCCGACCCGGACGGCTCGCTGCCGCACGAGGCGTACGTCGAACTGTCCGGCGGGTCACCGCGCATCGCGGTCGAGGTCTTCCCGGAGGACGACGCCACCGTCACCGTCGAGGACATCCCCTTCCAGGACCTGCCCCGCGATGCCGTCCCGGCCTTTCTGCACGCCGTGCTGGGCGACCTCGCCCACGTCAAGGGCCGTTTCTTTCCGCCCGGTTGGTGGCTGGTGGTGCCGCTCCCCGGCGACGAGACGTACAAGGAACTGGTCACCGGGCCCGGCCTGACGCCGTGGCTCAGCTCCCGTGTGCGGTGAGGGCACTGCCCGGATGACACGGGCCGTCCGTTTCACGTGAAACATCCGGCACGCGGAGGTACCTCCGTAGGTCTCCCTGCCTCCGCAGGTCTCCCCTACAGCCCCGGGGCTCCCCACACCGGGAACCAGCGGCTCAGGTCCTTCTCCACGGTCAGGTCGTCGGCGAGCAGGGACCGTACTTGGAGTTCGAGCGGGTTGTCGCGCTTCTCGCCGGATCCGGGGAGCGGGGCGAAGGGATAGAACGTGCCGCGCTTGTAGAGGTAGACCAGGGCCAGTGAGCGGTCGCGCTCATCGCGGAAGCCGATCAGCGAGCAGAGCAGCTGCGGCCCGAAGCCGGCCTCCTGGAGCGAGGTGTTGACCGCGTGCAGGTCGTTGACCAGGCCCGCGGTGTCGTCGGCGGCGTGCCGGGCGAGCATCCAGGTGTAGCCGTACTGGTCCTGGCTGAACTCCACCGGCGGGCCGAGCAGCGCCCGTACATCGGCCCGGATGCGGGCGAACGCGCCGCCCTCGACGCTCGCGAAGCAGACCGATCCCCGGCCGGTCGGCGTGAACCCGGTCGCGGCCTGCAGGGTGATCGCGGCGGACGGCAGCGCGAAGAGCTGGTCGAGGTCGGGGCGCACCGCCTTGGTGCGGCCGAGGATCACGTCCAGAAAACCCATGCGGTGACTCCTAGAGGCTGGCGGAGTGGCGAGGCGGTGCCGCCCCGGCCCGGCTCACGGGCGGCCCAGCTGGGCGGAGATGCGGCCGAGCTGGTCCAGGCGCTGTTCCAGCGTCGGGTGGGAGGACAGCAGCTGGACCGCGTTCTCCTTGGAGAACGCCGGGGCGAAGTAGAAAGCGTTGAACGGCTCTGCCTTGCGCAGATCGCGGGTCGGAATCCGGGCCATCTGGCCGGTGACCTTGGTGAGCGCGGCGGCCAGCGCGGACGGCCGCCCGGTGAGCAGGGCGGCGGCCCGGTCGGCCGACAGCTCGCGGTAGCGGGACAGCAGCCGGGTGAGCAGGAAGCTGATGACGTAGACGACCGCGCTGACGGCCGTGACGATCACGATGGCGAGGGCGGCATTGTTGTCCCGGTTGCTGCGCCCCACGCCGCTCCAGAGCGCCGCCCGGGTGATGATCCCGGCCAGTACGCCCAGGAACGAGGCGATGGTCATCACCGCCACGTCGCGGTGGGCGACGTGCGACAGCTCGTGCGCGAGCACCCCCTCCAGTTCCTCGGGCTCCAGCCGCCGCAGCAGCCCGGTGGTGGCGCAGATCAGGGAGTTCTTCTGGTTGCGCCCGGTGGCGAAGGCGTTCGGTACGTCGCTGTCGGCGATGCAGACCTTCGGCTTGGGCATGTCCGCGAGCGTGCACAGCCGGTCCACGGCGCCGTGCAGCTCGGGTGCCTGCTCGGGGGTGACCTCGCGCGCGCCCATGGCGAACGCGGCGATCCGGTCGCTGAACCAGAACTGCCCGATGAACAGCGCGCCGGAGATCACCAGCACGAACACCCATGCGCCCTTGAGCAGCACCACCAGCACGCCGACGACCACGACGTACAGCAGGCCGATGAAGAACATCGTCATGACCATGCGCGAGGTCAGTCCGCGGTCCGGGGCGAATCGGGTCTGTGCCATGAGGTCCTCCAGCCGGACGGTCCAGCCGTCCACCCGTGCGACGACGCCTCTGCCCCGATTCTCCCTCTTGATTCCCCTTTGGTTCCTCTTGACGGGGTAAAGGGCCGTGATCATCTCCCTGGCACCGGGCGCTCCCGGCCCCTGCACCGCCCTCAGCGACCTTTCGCCGCCCGCAGCGGCCTTTCGCCGCCGTCAGCGGCCTTCGCCCGCCGGCGTCCCTAGGCCGCCGTCAGCTGTGCCGGGGCCTCCGTCGCGATCCGCTCGAACACCGACAGGTCCGCCTCGAAGATCGTGCCGTCGATCGGCCAGTGCAGGACGAGCTCGTCGATGCCCAGCTCGCCATGGCGCCCGGCGAAGTCCACGAACGCGTCGACGGAGTCCAGCGGCCGGTCCGGCGTGAAGCCGGTCAGCAGGGTCTTCGGCAGCTTCCCGGCGTCCCGGCCGACGGCCTCGCACGCCGTGCCCAGCTTCTCGATCTGCCCAGCGATCGCGGCGTGCGACTGCTCGGGCGTGCCGGCGGCGGACACCTTCGGGTCGCCCGTGGTGACCCACGCCTGGCCGTACCGCGCCGCCAGCCGCAGCCCGCGCGGCCCGGTGGCCGCCACCGCGAACGGCAGCCGCGGCCGCTGCACGCACCCGGGGACGTTGCGCACCTCATGCGCCTTGTAGTGCTCGCCGTCGTACGTGACCGCGTCCTCGGTGAGAAGCCGGTCCAGCAGTGCGACGAACTCGGCGAAGTGATCGGCGCGTTCGCGCGGCGTCCACGGCTCCTCGCCCTCGCCGAGCAGGGCGTACGCGTCGAAGCCGTTGCCGCCCGCGCCGATGCCGAGCGTGATCCGGCCGTCGCTGATGTCGTCGAGCGAGATCAGCTCCTTGGCGAGGGTGACCGGGTGCCGGAAGTTGGGGGAGGTCACGAGGGTGCCCAGCCGCAGGCGGGAGGTCGCGGCGGCGGCCGCGGTCAGCGTGGGCACCGCACCGAACCACGGCCCGTCCCGGAAGGGCACCCGCCAGGAGAGGTGGTCATAGGTGTACGCGGCGTGGAAGCCCAGCTCCTCGGCGCGCTGCCACACCTCCCGCCCGCCTTCGGACCAGCGGCGGACGGGCAGGATCACGGTGCTCAGTCGCATGTCACCGAGCCTACGGTGGACAGGGACCGGAAGCCCGTAAAGCTCATGCGCGCGACCCAACGCACGCCTGTGCGCGCATATGCGGGAAGATGGCCTGGTGACTGATGGCCCTGTGACAGACGATCCCGCCGCCGAGCCAGCGCTGCCCGGCCGCCGCACCCGGCTGATCGCCACGGACCTCGACGGCACCCTGCTGCACGACGACAAGACCGTCTCGGACCGTACGATCGCCGCGCTCGCCGCCGCCGAGGAGGCCGGCATCGAGGTCTTCTTCGTCACCGGCCGGCCGGCCCGCTGGATGGACGTCGTCAGCGACCACGTCCACGGGCACGGCCTGGCGATCTGCGCCAACGGCGCCGCCGTCGTCGACCTGCACCGCGGCCGCCGCATCGTCGAGGTCCGCGCGCTGGAGCGGGGCGCGGCGCTCGGCGTCGTCGAGTCGCTGCGCGCCGCGGCGCCGGGTACGTCGTTCGCCGTCGAGCGCACCGGCGGCATCCATTACGAGCCGCAGTACCCGCCGTTCCACCTCGATCCGGCCGCGCTGATCGCGCCCGTCGAGAAGTTGCTCGGCGAGGAGTTCGAGAAGGCCGGTGAGCCCGTACTGAAGCTCCTCGCCCACCACTCCGAGCTGCACCCGGACGCTTTCCTCGCGCTGGCCCGCGAGGCCGCCGGCCACCTCGCGTCGTTCACCCGGTCCAGCCCCACCGCGCTGCTGGAGATCAGCGGCGCGGGTGTCAGCAAGGCCGGCACGCTGGCCCGCTGCTGTGCCGAACGCGGCATCGCCCCGCACGAGGTGGTCGCGTTCGGGGACATGCCGAACGACCTCGAAATGCTGACCTGGGCTGGTACGTCGTACGCCATGGCCAACGCGCATCCGGACGTACTGTCCGCCACCACCCACCGCACGGCGGCCAACAACGAAGACGGCGTCGCTCTCGTCATCGAACGTTTGATCGACCAGTTGCTGAAGGAACGATCCGGCGGCTGACCCGGCGGCGCCGCACACCAGTACCGCTGACCGTCGGCGCGGCACACTCGTACGCCTGCCGACGCGGCACACTCGTGTGCCCGTCAGCGCGTCACACTCGTACGCCGCGCCCCCGCAGCCAGTGGAGCGGCTCGACCGCCGCGCCGGCACCGGGGCCGCGCCGCACCTCGAAGTGCAGATGGGGTCCGGTGGAGTTCCCGGTGTTCCCGGACAGTGCGATCGGCTGCCCTGCGCGCACCCGCTGCCCCGGGCGCACCAGTACCGCCGAGAGGTGCGCGTACTGGGTGTACGTGCGCCTGCCGTGCCGCACCACCACGCTGATCCCGAACGGGCCCCCGCACTCCACCGCCGTCACCCGGCCCCGGCCCACCGACCGCACGCGCGTGCCGACCGGCACCGCGAAGTCCTGCCCGGTGTGGCGGTGCGACCAGTGCGCACCGGCGCCACCGAACGAAGCCGACAGCGCGTACCCCGTCACCGGCCGGGTCCACCCCCGCGCGGGCACGGCGGCGGGCGCGAGGAGCCCGGCGGCCGAGGCCACCCGGTCCGGCGGCCCGGCGCAGCCGCCGGCCCCGGCAGCGCCGGTCACCAGCCGCCACAGCCGCCCGCGCGCCCGGTCCAGGCTGCGCCCGATGCGCGCCCGCTCGCCGGCCAGCCGCCGCTGCCGGGCGTCGAGGGCCTGCGTACGGCCGGCCGCCGCCGCGCTCCCCGCGGCCAGTTCCCGGCTCGCGCGCAGCGCCGTGCGCGCCCGGGCCGCCACGGCGCGCTCCCGCCGTTCGGCCAGCCGGTGGCCGCGCAGCAGGTCCGCCGGGGACGCCGCGGCCAGCACGCGCACGGCGTAGGACAGGCCGCTGCCGGTGCGGTACTGCTCGGCCGCGATCCGCCCGGCGGTGCGGCGCAGCGCCGCCGCGGTACGGCGTTCCCGGCGCAGCCGCTCGGTCAGCCGCCCGGCCCGGGCCCGCTCCGCCCTGGCGGCGCGCAGGCCGTTCCGGTACGACCGGCCGGCCCGGCTCGCGGCCGCGTCGAGCAGCTGCACCTCCAGGCGCGCTCGCGCCAGCCGGCCGGCCCGCCCGCGCGCGGCGGTGCGGTCGCGCACCGCGGTACGGCCGGAGCCACCGCTCTCGTACCGCGCGCCGCCGGCGCGCCGTACCTCGGTACCGGCCCCGCGCCGCGCCGCCCCCTCGTGGGCCGCCGCGCCCTCGTGGCGCACGACGTGCCCAGGCAGCGCTGCGCCTTCGTATGCGGTGGCGGCCACGGCCGGGCCCACGGGCGCGCCGTCCGTGAGCAGTCCGCCGGGCAGCAGCCCGCCCAGCACGATCGTGAACGCGCACACGACGGCACCGCGCCGGCGGGCGCGCGGCCGTCCGGCGCGGCCCCTGCGTGGCACGCGTGCCTCCGGACGGCACGACAGACCTGGATGCATGGGCAGATAGTGGCGCGATCAGGACGCGGGGCGAGGGACCGTGGTTCCCGCTCCCGCGCGGAAGCCACCGAACGGAGCACTGGCGTCCGGCCACCTGGGGGAGCCGTGCCGGGACGCGCCATCCGGCACAGCGGCACCGCCATCCGTTACAGCGGCGCCTCCCAGCGCACCGTCGTACCCGCGCCCTCCTCGCCGAGCCCCGGCCCGTACGTACTGGACCCGCCCAGCGCCTCCGCCCTCCGGGCGAGGTTCTTCAGGCCGCTGCGCCGGCCGCCCTCGGGGATGCCCACGCCGTCGTCGGCGACCGTCAGCCGTACCGCCTCCCGCCCGTCCGGCAGCGTGGCCGTGGCGTCCACGACGACCTCGATGCGGGAGGCGTGGGCGTGCCGGAAGGCGTTGGACAGCGCCTCGCGGAGGGCCGCGATCAGGTTCTTGCCGGCCGACTCGCCGACCCTGGCGTCGACCGGGCCGGCGAAGTGCACCGACGGCTGGAAGCCCAGCGGCACCGCCGCCGTGCCGATCTCGCGCAGCACGCGTGTGCGCAGCCCCGCGGGCGCCTCGGCGGGCCCCTGCTGCAGGGCGAAGATCGCCGTACGGATCTCCTGGATCGTCACGTCCAGCTCGTCGACGGCCTTGCCGACGCCCTCCCGCACCTCGGGCACCACGGCCTTGCGCGCGGCGCCCTCCAGCATCATCCCGGTCGCGAACAGCCGCTGGATGACCAGGTCGTGCAGGTCCCGGGCGATCCGGTCGCGGTCCTCGTAGACGGCCAGCCGCTCGCGGTCGCGCCGCGCGTCCGCCAGGACCAGCGCCAGCGCGGCCTGCTGGGCGAACTGGGTGGCCAGCGTGCGCTCCGCGGCGGTGAACTGGCGCGCGCCGCGGGCCCGCGGTGTCGCGAGGGTGCCCAGTACGCGGCCGCCGCTCTTCAGGGGCAGCAGCATGCTGGGCCCGAAGTACGGCGCGACCTCGGTGACCATGCGCGGATCGGTCGCCGAGTCCTCGACGAACACCGGTTCGCCGGCGAGGAGGGTGGCGGTCACCGGGCTGTCGGGCGGGATGTGCGTCCCCGTGAGCCGTACCGGGTCGTCCGCCGCCGCGGCCACGATCTCCAGCCCGCCGTCCGCCACGGGCAGCAGCACGATTCCGGCCGCCGAGTCCGCCAGCCGCCGGGCCTGCTCGGCGACGACCGCCAGCGACTCGTCCACGTCGCTGCCCGCGAGGAGCGCGGTGGTGACGGCGGCCGCGCCGTCGATCCAGCGCTCGCGCTGCCGGGTCGCCGCGTACATCCGGGCGTTGCCGATCGCCAGGCCCGCCTCGGTCGCGAGCACCCGCACCATGTGCAGGTCGCCCTCGCTGAACTCGCCGCCGCCGCGCTTCTCCGTCAGGTAGAGGTTGCCGAAGATCTCCCCCTGCACACGGATCGGCACCCCGAGGAAGGTGCGCATCGGCGGGTGCCCGGGCGGGAAGCCGGCCGCCCGCGGGTCCTGCGTGAGGTCGGCCAGGCGCACGGGCTGCGGGTCGTTGATGAGCGCGCCGAGCAGGCCCTTGTGGCCGTCGGGCAGCGCGCCGATGCGCCGGTGGTCCTCCCCGGTCACCCCATACGTCACGAAGTCCGAGAGGCCCTCACGCGCCTCGTCGACGATGCCGATGGCCGCGTACCGGGCGTCGGCCAGCTCGGCCGCGGTCTCCACGATGCGGTCCAGCGTGATGTGCAGGTCCAGGCCCGCGCCGACGGTCCGCATGGCCTCGAGGAGGCGCGGCAGCCGGGCGGTGATCTCCGGGGCCAGCCCCTGAAGGCTGCGCGTCGCCTCCGTGGCGTCGTCCATCGTGCCGGCATCGGATCCGCGCGCGAGGCCCTCCGCCGCTCCGGGCCCGCTCGCTGATCCTGCCGTGGCTGCCATGCCCCGAGCCTAATAAGTCCCTTTTGTCGAGGAAAGTCGTGGTCGTTGCGATGCTCGCGTGCTCCCACGTGGCGCGGGGCGCGTGCCGCCGTGTGGCGCTAAGCGCGCGCAGCCCCGGCGTACCGCGCGTCCGTCGCCCGCTCCCGGTCCCGCATCCGGCGGAACGGGCCGTCGGCCGCGGCCAGTTCCTCGTACGGGCCGCGCTGCACAACGCGCCCGCGGTCCAGTACGAGGATCTCGTCGACCGCCTCCAGACCGGCCAGCCGGTGCGTGATCAGGACCGTCGTCCGGCCGCTGGTCGCCTCCAGCAGGTCGGCGGTCAGCGCGTCGGCGGTGGCCAGGTCCAGGTGCTCGGCCGGCTCGTCCAGCACCAGCACGGGGAAGTCCGCGAGCAGCGCGCGGGCCAGCGCGAGGCGCTGCCGCTGCCCGCCGGACAGCCACGCGCCGTGCTCGCCGACCAGCATGTCCAGCCCGTCCGGCAGCCCGCGCACCCAGTCCGCGAGCCGGGCCCGCTCCAGCGCCTGCCACAGGTCGTTGTCCTCGGAGGAAGGACGGGCCAGCCGGAGGTTCTCCCGCACCGAGCTGTCGAAGAGGTGGGCGTCCTGCGCACACAGGCCGACCAGCCGCCGCACCGCGTCGCCGGCCGCCTCCTGCGCGTCCACCCCGCCGAGGGTGTACGAACCGGCCTCGCGGTCCAGGAAGCGCAGCAGCACCTGCGCGAGCGTGGTCTTGCCCGAGCCCGACGGTCCGACGACCGCGATCCGGCGGCCGGGCGCGAGCGTGAAGCCCACCCCGTCGAGCGCCGGCCGCACCTGCCCGGGGTGCCGGGCCGTCAGCCCGCTCACCACCACCGGGAACGGCGACTCCGGTACCGCCACCGGCTCGGCCGGCTCGCCGACCGGCGCCGGCGCGTCCAGTACCTCGAAGACCCGCTCGGCGGCGCGGCGGGTGCGCTGCCGGTACTGCACGGCCAGGGGCAGCCCGGCGACCGCCTCGAACGCGGCCAGCGGCGTCAACACGACCACCGCCAGGCTCACGCCGCTCAACCGCCCGTCGTGCACGGCCTGTACGCCGACGACCGCGGCGGCCGCGACGGTCAGCCCGGTCAGCAGCGCGATCAGCCCGGCGCCGGCACCGGCCGCCGCGGCCGACCGGGACGCCACCGCGGTCAGGTCGCGGTCCGCGCGCCGGGTGCCGGCCAGCCGCTCGCGCAGCGCGCCGGCGACCGTGAGTTCGGCCGTACCGGTGAGGAGGTCGACAACGCGTGCGGAGAGCACGCCGCGGGCCGGGGCCAGCCGCCGCTCGGCCCGCCGCGCCAGCGCGCCGGACACCAGCGGTACGACGACGCCCGCCAGCAGCAGCCCGGCGGCGAGCACCGCGCCGGCCTCCGGCAGCAGCCAGGCGGTGAACCCGGCCGCACCCGCGCCGACCACGACGGCCGCGCCCGCGGGCAGCAGCCAGCGCAGGAAGTAGTCCTGCCCGGCGTCCACGTCGGCGACCAGCCGGGACAGCAGGTCGCCGCGGCTGCGGTCACGCAGCCCGGCGGGCGCGAGCTTCTCCAGCCGCCGGTAGACCGCCACCCGGACGTCCGCCAGCATCCGGAACACCGCGTCGTGCGCGACCAGCCGCTCGGCGTACCGGAAGACGGCCCGGCCGATGCCGAACGCGCGGGTCGCGGTGACCGCGACCATCAGGTACAGCACGGGCGGCTGCTGCGAGGCCCGCGAGATCAGCCAGCCGGAGGTGGCCATCAGCCCTACGGCGCTGCCCAGCGCGAGGCTGCCGAGCAGCAGGGCGAGGGCGAAGCGGCTGCGGTGGGCGCGGGCCAGCTTCCGGAGGCGGGCCAGGGCGGGGCCCTGTGCCTGCGCCTGCGCCTGCGCATCGGCGTCGTGGTCGGTGCCGGGGCCGGGGCTCCGGGGGTGGTCGTCGGACTGCTTCGCTTGACGTCCGACGACCACCCCCTCCGCCCCGTCCCCTCCCGTTGTCACGGCGGGTGCAGGTGCGTTGTGGTGTCCGGAAATGTGGATCACGCGGTCCGCTGCCTGCAGCAGCGCCGGGCGGTGGGCCACCAGCAGGACCGTGCGGCCCTCCGACAGGCGGCGTACGGCGTCCACTACGGACTCCTCCGTCGCGCCGTCCAGGTTCGCCGTCGGCTCGTCGAGCAGCAGCACCGGGCGGTCGGCGAGGAACGCGCGGGCGAGCGCGAGGCGTTGGCGCTGTCCGGCGGAGAGGCCCGCGCCGGACTCGCCAAGCCGGGTGCCGGGGCCGTCGGGGAGCGCGTCGACGAAGTCGAGCGCGCCGGCGTCGCGCAGCGCGGCCCGCACCGCCGCGTCGTCGGCGTCCGGCCGGGCCAGCCGCACGTTCTCGGCGACGGTGCCGGCGAAGAGGTACGGGTGCTGCGGCACCCACGCGATACGGCTGCGCCAGCTGTCGGGGGAGAGCGTGGCGAGGTCGACGCCGTCGATCAGCACCCGGCCGGCGGCCGGCTTCGCGAAGCCGAGCAGGACGTTCAGCAATGTGGTCTTGCCCGCGCCGGACGGTCCCGTCAGTGCCACGGTCTCCCCGGCCGCGACCTCGAACGAGGTCTGCGCGAGGGAGGGTTCGGGGCGGCCGGGGTGGCGTACGACCAGGCCGTCCACGACGATCCCGGTGCCCGCCGGGGCGTCGTGCGTCCCACCGTGCCCGGCCCCCGCTTCGGTCTCCAGTACCGCGAAGATCTCCTCGGCGGCCGCCAGCCCCTCGGCCGCCGCGTGGTACTGCGCGCCCACCTGCCGCAGCGGCAGATACGCCTCGGGCGCCAGGATCAGCACCATCAGCCCGGTGGACAGGTCGAGGTCGCCCTTGACGAGCCGCATGCCGACGCCGACCGCGACCAGCGCGACCGAGATCGTGGAGAGCAGTTCCAGGGCGAAGGAGGACAGGAAGGCGATGCGCAGCGTGCGCAGCGTGGCCCGGCGGTACTCGCCGGTGATGGTGCGGATCGCGTCCGCCTGGGCCTTGGCCCGGCCGAAGACCTTCAGCGTGGGCAGTCCCGCGACGACGTCGAGGAAGTGGCCGGACAGCCGGCTCAGCAGCTTCCACTGCCGGTCCATCCGCGCCTGGGTCGCCCAGCCGATGAGGATCATGAACAGCGGGATGAGCGGGAGCGTGACGACGATGGTCGCCGCGGAGATCCAGTCGCCGGTCACGATCCGTACGAGCACGGCGACGGGCACGACGACCGCGAGGCCGAGCTGCGGCAGGTACCGCGCGAAGTAGTCGTCGAGCGCGTCGATGCCGCGGGTGGCGAGGTTCGTCAGCTCGCCGGTGCGCTGCGTCCCCAGCCAGGAGGGTCCGAGCCCCGTGGCCTTCTCCAGCAGCCGCGTCCGCAGCTCGGACTTCACCGCCGCGCTCGCCCGGTGCGCGGCCAGCTCGGTCAGCCAGGAGACGAGCCCCCGGCCGACCGAGACCAGCGCGAGCAGCAGGAGCGGCGTGCTCAGGCCGCCGAGGCCGAGGTCGCGCTGGAAGGCGCCGACGACGACCTCGGCGATGAGCATCGCCTGGCCGATGACCAGGCCCGCTCCGGCAAGGCCGAGCATCACCACCGCGACGAGGAAGAAGCGGGTGGCGCGGGCGTACCGGAGCAGGCGCGGGTCGATCGGTTTCACGTGAAACATCCGTCCTGGCGTGCGTAACGGAAGGGGATCAGTGCGCGTCGGCGATGTGCTGCGTGCCGATGCGCTTGCGGAACACCCAGTACGTCCAGCCCTGGTAGAGCATCACGAGCGGGGCCGCGAAGACCGTCAGCCAGGTCATGATCTTCAGGGTGTACGGGCTGGACGCGGAGTTGCTGACCGTGAGGTTCCAGCTCTCGTTCAGCGAGGACGGCATGACGTTCGGGAAGAGCGTCAGGAACAGCATCGTGACCAGGGCCGCGATGGTGACGCCCGAGAAGGCGAAGGACCAGCCCTCCCGACCGAGCATGTTCGCCACCAGCGCGGCGAGCAGCGCGACCGCCGACACGACCAGCGCGACCAGGCTCGTGCCGTCGCCCTTGTCGATCTGAGTCCAGATCATGAAGAAGAGCGCCAGCCCCGCGGCGATCATGCCGAGGAACGAGGCCGTGACGCGCGCCCGCTCCCGGATGCCACCCACCGTCTTCAGCGAGGCGAAGACCGCGCCGTGGAAGGTGAACAGCGCCAGCATCGCCAGGCCGCCGAGGATCGCGTACGGGTTCAGCAGGTCGAGCAGGGTCCCGGCGTAGTTCTTGTCGGCGTCGATCTTCACGCCGCCCACGATGTTGCCGAAGACCACGCCCCACAGGACCGGCGGGAGCAGCGAGGTCCAGAAGATCGCGTTCTCCCAGTTCTGCTGCCAGCGCTCCTCGTCCCGCTTGTGGCGGTACTCGAAGGCCACGCCCCGCACGATGAGGCAGAGCAGGATCAGCAGCATCGGCAGGTAGAAGCCCGAGAAGAGCGTGGCGTACCACTCGGGGAAGGCCGCGAAGGTCGCGCCCGCCGCCGAGATCAGCCAGACCTCGTTGCCGTCCCAGACCGGGCCGATGGTGTTGATGAGGACCCGCCGCTCGCTCCGGTCACGGGCGAGCAGCTTGGTGAGGACGCCGATCCCGAAGTCGAATCCTTCGAGGAAGAAGTACCCGACCCACAGGAAGGCGATGAGGACGAACCAGACGTCGTGAAGGTGCACAGCTGCCCCCTAGTACGAGAAGGCCATCGGCCGGTCGGCGTCGTTGTCGTCGCCGCCGATCCTGGTGGGCGGGTTGAGGTCGGACTCCGACAGCTCCTGCGGTCCGGCCTTGACGTACTTGACGAGCAGCCGGACCTCGACCCAGGCGAGGACCGCGTACAGCGCGGTGAAGACGGCCATCGACGTGATCACCTCGCCCTGCGAGACGCCGGGGGAGACCGCGTCGGAGGTGCGCAGCACGCCGTAGACGACCCAGGGCTGACGGCCCATCTCGGTGAAGATCCAGCCCCAGGAGCTCGCGATCAGCGGGAAGCCGAGGGTGATCATGGCGAGCCGCCAGGCCCACTTGGAGAGCCCGTCGCCGAGCGCCTTGTCCTTGGTGAGCGCGAGGTGCGGTACCTCCTCGTCGCCCGTCCGCAGCCGTTGCGAGAGCCAGAACTTCTTGCGGGTGAGCCAGAGGCCGGCCACGCCGAGCGCGAAGGAGGCCATGCCGAAGCCGATCATCCAGCGGAAGCCCCAGTAGGCGACCGGGATGTTGGGCCGGTAGTCCCCGGGCCCGTACTTCTCCTGCTCGGCCTTGTTCACATCGTTGATGCCGGGCACCTTCGAGGAGAAGTCGTCGTGGGCGAGGAACGAGAGCAGGCCGGGTATCTCCACCTCGACGGTGTTGTGCCCCTTGGACACGTCCCCGTAGGCGAAGACCGAGAAGGGCGCGGGTGCCTGCCCGTCCCACAGCGCCTCGGCCGAGGCCATCTTCATC
This sequence comes from Streptomyces sp. NPDC053542, assembly GCF_044544685.1. Classification (NCBI taxonomy): domain Bacteria; kingdom Bacillati; phylum Actinomycetota; class Actinomycetes; order Kitasatosporales; family Streptomycetaceae; genus Streptomyces; species Streptomyces sp. NPDC053542. The sequence continues at coordinate 304,041 of NZ_JBITXL010000005.1, read as the reverse complement.
GGCTGCTGCTGGAACATGACCTTGCCCAGCAGGTCGCCGCTGACGGCGGTCAGCAGACCGGACACGACCAGCGTCACGAGGCCGAGGCGGAGTGAGGTCCGCATGACCTTGACGTGCTTCTTGCGCATCAGGTGGTACGCGGCGATGCCCACGATGAAGGCGCCGCCCGCGAGGAAGGCCGCCGTGAGGGTGTGGAAGACGACGACGAGGGTGGTGTCCTGCGTCAGCACCTCCCAGAAGTCGGTCAGCTCCGCGCGCCCGGTGGCCTTGTTGATCTTGTAGCCGGTGGGGTGCTGCATCCAGGAGTTGGCCGCGAGGATGAAGTACGCCGACAGGATCGTGCCGATCGAGACCATCCAGACGCAGAAGCAGTGGATCTTCTTGGGCAGCTTGTCCCAGCCGAAGATCCACAGGCCGATGAAGGTGGACTCGAAGAAGAACGCGATGAGGGCTTCGAACGCGAGCGGGGCGCCGAAGACGTCACCGACGAAACGCGAGTAGTCGGACCAGTTCATGCCGAACTGGAACTCCTGGACGATGCCGGTGACGACACCCATCGCGATGTTGATCAGGAAGAGCTTGCCCCAGAACTTCGTCGCCTTGAGGTACCGCTCCTTGCCCGTGCGGACCCATGCCGTCTCCAGTCCGGCCACCAGGGCGGCGAGAGAGATCGTCAGGGGCACGAAGAGGAAGTGATAGACGGTCGTGATGCCGAATTGCCATCGCGCCAAGGTCTCTGGCGCCAACGCCAGTTCCACGTCGATGTCTCCTTACGGTCGCCGTTCTCGCCACACCTCCTGCACCTTTTGTCCTGCATAAAGAGGGACAAAAGCGGAGGTGCTTGTGAACGCGTTCACATTCACAAGCAATTATCTCCCATGGCGTTCCGTCCAGCGGATCGGGGGGTGCGTGACCGTCGTCACGCGGTATTCCGTCGCGCGGAAAACCCTGATACGGCCTGCGAAGCGGCCGCCGGGCAGGCCGTTAGTGAACGTGTACACGCCGTTTTCCGTCGGCCCCTCTTCCGCAGACCTTCAACATATTGTTGAATTTGGCGCCATGCAGATACGCATCTCATGGCCCGCAGGTCACCTGACCGCCACCCTGGAGGACACCCCGACCACCACCGCCCTGGAAGCCGAGCTCCCGCTCGCCTCCACCGCCCGCACCTGGGGCGAGGAGGTCTACTTCGCCACGCCCGTCTCCCGCGCGCTGGAGGCCGGCGCCCAGCAGGTCGTCGAGCCGGGCACGGTCGCGTTCTGGACCGACGGCGACGCGCTGGCCCTGCCGTACGGCCCGACGCCCATCTCCCGCGGGGACGAGTCCCGGCTCGCCTCCCCCTGCAACATCCTCGGCCGCGTCGACGGCGACCCGCGCCGCCTCGCCACCGTCCGCGACGGCGATCCCATCCGGGTGGAACGCGCCTGACGCCTCCGGAGACGGCGCAGCAAAAGGGGGTGGCCGCGGCCCACAAGGACCGCGGCCACCCCGCCGCACTCACGCCTGCCGGTCACAGCTCCTTGCGGAACGCCTCCGCCGTCTGCAGAAAGATGTCGTTGCCCGCGGTCTCGCCGATCGAGACCCGCACGCCCTCGCCGGGGAACGGCCGCACCACGGCGCCCGCCTGTTCGCACGCCCGCGCGAAGTCCACGGTGCGCTCCCCCAGCCGCAGCCACACGAAGTTGGCCTGCGACTCCGGCACGGTCCAGCCCTGCTCGGTCAGCGTCCTGGCCACCCGGGTCCGCTCCGCCACCAGCGCGTCCACCCGCTCCAGCAGCGCGCCCTCGCTGCGCAGCGACGCGACCGCCGCGTCCTGCGCGAGCTGGCTCACGCCGAAGGGCACCGCCGTCTTGCGCAGCGCGGCCGCGACCGGCTCGTGCGCCACCGCGAAGCCCACCCGCAGGCCGGCGAGGCCGTACGCCTTGGAGAAGGTGCGCAGCACGCAGACGTTCGGGCGGTCGCGGTAGAGCTCGATGCCGTCCGGCACGTCGGCGTCGCGGATGAACTCGCGGTACGCCTCGTCCAGCACGATCAGCACGTCCGAGGGCACCGCGTCCAGGAAGCGCTCCAGCTCGGCGCGGCGCACCACGGTGCCGGTGGGGTTGTTCGGGTTGCACACGAAGATCAGCCGAGTCCGCTCGGTGACCGCGGCGAGCATCGCGTCCAGGTCATGGACCTCGTTCTCGTCCAGCGGGACCTGCACGGAGGTGGCGCCGGAGATCTGGGTGATGATCGGGTACGCCTCGAAGGAGCGCCAGGCGTAGATCACCTCGTCACCCGGCCCGGCCGTCGCCTGGATCAGCTGCTGGGCCACGCCCACCGAGCCGGTACCGGTCGCCAGGTGCTCCACCGGCACGCCGAACCGCTCCGACAGCTCCGCCATCAGCCCGGTGCACGCCATGTCCGGGTACCGGTTGAAGGCGCCGGCGGCGGCCACCGCGGTCTCCAGCACGCCGGGCAGCGGCGGGTACGGGTTCTCGTTGGAGGACAGCTTGTACGCCACCGGGCCGCCCGCGGCGGCCGGCTTCCCGGGCTTGTAGGTGGGGACGCCGTCCAGCGCCGCACGCAGCTTCGGGGTCTTCTCGCTCACCGCAGGTCCTCCTCGACCGTCCCGCTCGTCACCAATACTGCACACCTTATGAGGATTGAGCCGTGCGGCGTAGGGTCCTCCGCCCTCCGGTCCCCTCCGGAACCGGTATGGGCATGCGCATGTCATATACCGGCGCCATGTCCCAGCTCAGGGCGCAGGGCCTTTGCGGAGCGCCTCCCCCTGTGTCACGCGCCGGTGGCTCGCGCCGTGGCGCGCATCACCCGTGAAGGTGACTTGAGACCTCTTCGATACCTGACGCAATCTGTAGGTCAACCCCGACGATCACCGGGCAGAACTACGTCCTGACCACCAACGTCCTTCCTTTCAAAGGGGTTTGACGGCCTTTCGGCATGCAGAAACGTGCCTTTCGACTGCGCATAAGGGAGCCCCGCGATGGCCCCCTCCGAGCCCTACTATCGGCTCGCCATGACAGCAGCAGGGAAGCACCAGGTGAGCCGGTCGACCGGACGCCGGTTGGGGCGGGCAGGCATCCGGGACGTGGCCGCCGCAGCCGGTGTCTCCATCACGACTGTCTCCGACGCGCTCAACGGCAAGGGCCGGCTTCCGGACGCCACCCGTCGCCACGTCCGCGAGGTCGCCGACCGGTTGGGCTACCGCCCGTCCGCCGCCGCCCGCACGCTCCGTACCGGGAAGTCCGGCCTGATCGGGCTGACCGTCACCACGTACGGGGATGAACCTTTCACCTTCACCGAGTTCGCGTACTTCGCGGAGATGGCGCGCGCCGCCACCTCCGCCGCGCTGGCCCGCGGCTATGCCCTGGTCATCCTCCCCGCGACCTCCCGTCACGACGTCTGGTCCAACGTCGCGCTGGACGGCACGGTCGTCATCGACCCGGCCGACGGCGATCCCGTCGTCACCGAGCTCGTCCGGCACGGCATCCCCGTCGTCTCCGACGGCCGTCCCGGCGGCACCCTCCCCGTCACCGGCTGGGTCGACAACGACCACGAGGCAGCCGTCATGGGCCTTCTGGAGCACCTCGCCGACGCCGGCGCCCGCCGCATCGGCCTCCTCACGGGCACCACCACCGACACCTACACCCGCCTGTCCACGACCGCGTACCTCCGCTGGTGCGAGCGGGTCGGCCAGGACCCGGTGTACGAGTCCTACCCGGCGCACGACCCGTGCGCGGGCGCCGTCGCCGCCGACCGGCTGCTCGCCCGTCCGGACCGCCCGGACGCCGTCTACGGCCTCTTCGACCCGAACGGCACCGATCTGCTCGCCGCCGCCCGCCGGTACGGCCTCCGGGTCCCCGACGACCTCTTGCTGGTGTGCTGCAGCGAGTCCACGGTCTACGCCACGACCGAGCCGCCCATCACGACCCTCTCGCTCAAGCCCCGGCGCATCGGCACCGCCGTCGTCCAGCTGCTCATCGACGCCATCGAGGGGCTCGACAGCGGACGCCCGGTCGAGCAGGTAATACCGACCGACCTGATCGTGCGCACCTCCTCCCAACGGAGGTCTCCACGTACGACGGTCAGCCCACCGCGCGGACCGTCCGGCGACTGAGCGTTCCGCCGGGCGGCCACGGCCGCGCGGGGAAAAACGGGGCGAAGCCGGGAGAAAACAGCAGGGAATGCCGGGCTCCGAACGATTGACCACCCCCGGGTGCGTCACAACCTGCGAGCGGCGTTCCTATGATGGGCGCACGACACCACGGACCGCCGTCGACCAGGCAAGGTCCGCGAGGTGCACGGCGGCGCGACGGTGGAGGGGTCGATGACTCAGGGGGCCGGTCTGGGACCCATGGTGCGGACCATGGCAGCACAACCTCCTGCGCCCGTTCCTCCTGGAACTCCCGGGGCCGCACCGGACGGTCCTCCCCAGGGTGCGTACGCCGCCGATGACCCGTACGCACCGCAGGAGGGATACGTCCCGCAGGACGGATACGGCCTGCAGGCCGGCCAGGCACTGCAGGGCGTGCCCGCTCCCCAGGAGCGCCTCAACCCCGAGGTCCGCGTGCGGACCAGGGCCCGGCCGTACGCGCGCCTCACCTACGGCACCGGCCCGCAGGGCACGCTCCCGCAGGACGAGCTGCCCGCCGACTACACCCCCACCGAGCGCGACATCCCCGTCGTCGGCCCGGACGGCACCCCTGCCGCATACACCGACACGCTCGTCGACCAGCCCGCCGTCGACCTCCAGCAGGTCGGCGAGGGCGAGGGCGGCGGCCCGCTGTACGTCGTCGGTGACGTGCACGGTTACTACGACGAGCTGCGCGCGGCGCTGTTCGCCGAGGGGCTGATCGACGCCGAGGGCCACTGGGCGGCCGGCAACACCCGGCTGTGGTTCCTCGGCGACTTCACCGACCGCGGCCCCGACGGCATCGGCGTCATCGACCTGGTCATGCAGCTGTCCGCCGAGGCCGCCGCGGCCGGCGGCTACTGCAAGGCGCTGATGGGCAACCACGAGCTGCTCCTGCTCGGCGCCAAGCGGTTCGGCGACACCCCCGTGCAGTCCGGCGCCGGCACCGCCTCCTTCCAGGCCGCCTGGCTGCTCAACGGCGGCCAGAAGACCGACATGGACCGCCTCCAGGACCACCACCTGCAGTGGATGGCCCGGCTGGACGCCGTCACGCAGGAGGACGGCCACCTCCTCCTGCACTCCGACACCACCGCGTACCTCGACTACGGCGACTCCATCGAGGCCGTCAACGACGCCGTCCACGAGGTCCTCACCCGCAGCGACGCCAACGAGGTCTGGGACCTCTTCCGCAAGCTCACCAAGCGCTTCGCGTTCCGCGACGAGTCCGGGCCGCAGGCGGTGCGCGAGCTGCTCGCCACGTACGGCGGCGAGCGCATCGTCCATGGCCACAGCCCCATCCCGTACCTCCTCGGCGAGGTCGGCACCGAGGACGGCGAGGGCGAGGACACCGTCGTCGAAGAGCCGCACGTGTACGCCGACGGGCTCGCGGTCGCCATGGACGGCGGCGTCACGATGGCCGGAAAGCTGCTCGTCGTCCAACTTCCCCTGACTGTCTGACCCGTATCGGGGCAGGGGTACCGCAGGCCGGCGGTGGGACGTGCCGGGCGGCCGGGGAGGGCTTGTCACGGGCGGAGCGAATTTCCGAAATCCTCTGTCCCGCCGTGCTGGAGGCGCTCTACCATCGGTCTATCCGTAGCAGGCTCTCCTCCGTTTCCCGCCAACTGCCCGGCCCACGCCGGCCCGTACGGCCCTACGGAGCATCGGGGGATGCACATGAACAGCGCTCCGCACCTGCTGAACGAGGACCGCGAGGAATTCCGGCGGGCCCTCGACGAGGCACTGCGCACCGTGGCAGACCGCCCGGATTTCGCCACGACGGGCATGCGCCTCAACACCGAGCAGCTGCGCACCATGGCGCTCAGCGCCACGACCGCCATCGCCGCGTGCGCGACGGCCGAGTACCAGCATTACGTCGCGCTCCGCGCGGAGTTGCGCGCGCCCGCCTCCGCGCGCCCGGCCACGGCCGGTACCGAAGCGGGCGAGGGCGGCGGTGAGGGCGCGGGTGCCGCCGGCGTCGGCTTCGCCACGGTGGGCGAGGTCGCCGAGGCCACCGGCGCCGGACTGGCCGCCATGGTCACGGTCCTCGCGCCCGTGCTGGCCGGCATCGCCGCGGTCCTCTTCCTCCTCATCGGCTACGTCCTGCACACCGTCGACCCCGACGAGACCCTGGCGCAGCCGCTGATCAGCGTCGGCTGGGTCTTCGCGGCCCTGACCGCGGCGACGATCCTCATCGCGATGGGCGGACTGGTGATCACCGCGCTCCGCAACGGCGCCACGTCCCTGCGCGCCGCCCACCCCACGGAACTGGCCCAGGAGGTCGAACGGGCGAAAGCCCGCTGGCTCCAGGCCCTCCGGGAACGGGGCCTGGAGCCCTTCCTGCTGGAAGCGCTGACGGCCCCGGAGCCGCCTCCCGAGCCGGACGTCCGGAAAGGCGAGAAAGGCCCGACGGTCCCCGCGAGTACCGTCGTGCCCGCCGAGCCGTCGGCCACGGGCAGCCCTGCCACCGTCCAGGAACACGCACCGGACACGGCCGGCGCGGGCGAGGCGACCGGGCCCGCGTCCGCGGACGGGCAGTCGCCTCCGGCCGCCGAAGCCGCCGGACGCTTCGTGGCGCACCGCTCCCCGGACAGCGGCCGGATGCCCACCCTCGGCTACACCCACCCGCGCTTCTCGGGTCCCGAGGGCGACCACCGCGCCACCACCCGGCCCCGGTTCACGAGCCCGGACTTCACGAGCCCGGACTACGGCGGCCCGGACCACCAGCCGGAGTGATGCCCGCACGACGAGGAGGCCCCGGAATCACCGGAGCCTCCTCGTCGTGCGTTCAGGTCGTGCCGGCGGTCAGTCCGCGATCGGCAGGTACACCCGGTTGCCCGCTGCCGCGAACTCCTTGGACTTCTCGGCCATGCCGGCCTCGGGGTCCACGGCCAGGTCGCCGCCGTGTTCGCGGCGGATGTCCTGGGAGATCTTCATGGAGCAGAACTTCGGGCCGCACATGGAGCAGAAGTGTGCCGTCTTGGCCGGCTCGGCCGGGAGCGTCTCGTCGTGGAAGGCGCGGGCCGTGTCGGGGTCGAGGGCCAGGTTGAACTGGTCCTCCCAGCGGAACTCGAAGCGGGCGTCGGAGAGGGCGTCGTCCCACTCCTGGGCGCCCGGGTGCCCCTTGGCCAGGTCCGCCGCGTGGGCCGCGATCTTGTACGTGATGACGCCGGTCTTCACGTCGTCGCGGTCCGGCAGGCCCAGGTGCTCCTTGGGCGTGACGTAGCAGAGCATCGCCGTGCCCCACCAGGCGATCATCGCGGCGCCGATACCGGACGTGATGTGGTCGTAGGCGGGCGCGATGTCGGTGGTGAGCGGGCCGAGCGTGTAGAACGGCGCCTCCTCGCAGATCTCCTGCTGGAGGTCGATGTTCTCCTTGATCTTGTGCATCGGGACGTGGCCCGGGCCCTCGATCATGGTCTGCACGCCGTGCGCCTTGGCGATCGTGTTCAGCTCGCCGAGCGTCTTCAGCTCCGCGAACTGCGCCTCGTCGTTGGCGTCGGCGATGGAGCCCGGGCGCAGCCCGTCACCGAGGGAGAAGGTGACGTCGTACGACGCGAGGATGTCGCAGAGCTCTTCGAAGTTCTCGTAGAGGAAGGACTCCTTGTGGTGCGCCAGACACCACGCCGCCATGATCGAGCCGCCGCGGGAGACGATGCCGGTCTTGCGGCGGGCGGTGAGCGGGACGTACCGCAGGAGCACGCCGGCGTGGACCGTCATGTAGTCGACGCCCTGCTCGGCCTGCTCGATGACGGTGTCCTTGTAGATCTCCCAGGTGAGCTCCTCGGCCTTGCCGTCGACCTTCTCCAGAGCCTGGTAGAGGGGGACGGTGCCGATCGGGACGGGGGAGTTGCGCAGGACCCACTCGCGGGTGGTGTGGATGTTGCGGCCGGTGGAGAGGTCCATGACCGTGTCGGCGCCCCAGCGGGTCGCCCAGGTCATCTTCTCCACCTCCTCCTCGATGGAGGAGGTCACCGCGGAGTTGCCGATGTTGGCGTTGACCTTCACCAGGAAGTTCTTGCCGATGATCATCGGCTCGATCTCCGGGTGGTTGACGTTCGCCGGCAGCACCGCGCGGCCCGCCGCGATTTCGTCCCGCACGAACTCGGGGCTGCAGTTCTCGCGGATCGCGACGTACTCCATCTCCGCGGTGATCTCGCCGCGCTGCGCGTACGCGAGCTGGGTGACGGCGCCGTCCCGGCCGCGGCGCGGCTGCCGGGGCCGGCCCGGGAAGACCGCGTCGAGGTTCTTCAGGCCGCCACGCGGCGAGGTGTGCTTGAGGCCGTCGTCCTCAGGACGCATCGGCCGGCCCGCGTACTCCTCGGTGTCGCCGCGGGCGATGATCCAGTTCTCCCGCAGCGGCGCGAGGCCGCGGCGGACGTCGGTTTCGATGTTGGGGTCGGTGTACGGCCCTGACGTGTCGTAAAGCGTCACGTGCTCGCCGTTGGTGAGGTGCACTCGCCGGACCGGGACCCGGAGGTCCGGGCGCGTTCCGGAGACATAGCCCTTGTGCCAGCCGATCTGCTCGGTGGCAGCCTGAGCGTCCGCGCCCTGGCCGTTTTCAGGCGTGCGTGCATCCTGCAGAGTCATTGAGACCCACTCCCTACGCCGGCATTACCCGGTAACAGGTTCGGCGGTCGACGCAGCTCTTTCCGTGTCGGCGTTTCACGTGAAACACCGCCGGTACGGAATCAGCGCCCTCTCAGCCCGGTGCTCCGAGCTCCCGCGATTGCAAAGGTGCCACCACGGTAGCGGCCGGAGCCGCGTGGTGAACAGGGGGCCCGGTGAGTTGTTGGATGATCGGGCGGTGACCCGCAACGAGCCCGAGCCCCAGCCGCACCCTCATCCGCATGCGCATGCGCACGGCCACAGTCATGGCCACGGCCCCGCCGCGCCCGTCTCCCGCCATCTGCGCAAGGTCATCGCCGCGGTACTGATCCCGTTCGCCCTGGCGGTGGGCGTCGGGCTCATCGCGCTCTGGCCCGGCGGCGCGCCCGCGCACAAGCCGACGGGGGTCGGGTTCGACCAGGAGACCCAGTCCGCGCGGGTCGTCCGGCTGACGAAGGTGGACTGCGCGGACGTCAACGCGCAGCAACAGCAGCAGATGCAGCAGCAACAGCCGCCGACAGGACCCGGCGGCGGCGCCCAGCAGCAGGCGCGGAGCTGTGAGCAGGCCACCATCGAGGTCACCAGCGGCAAGGACACGGGGCACCGCTTCAAGACCGTGGTGACGCCGGACGCCTCGCGCCGCTACACCGAGGGCCAGGACGTCGTGGTGGCGTACGCGCCCAAGGCACCCCGGGACCTGCAGTACTCGGTCACCGACGTGGACCGCACCTTCCCGATGTGGGTACTGGCCGCGGTGTTCGCGCTGGCGGTAGTGGTCGTCGGGCGGCTGCGCGGGGTACTGGCGCTGGTCGCGCTGGCGGCGAGCTTCGCCGTCCTCACGCTGTTCATCCTGCCGGCCATCCTGCAGGGCTCGAATCCGCTGCTGGTGGCGGTGGTCGGAGGCAGCGCGATCATGCTCATCGCGCTGTACATGTGCCACGGCCTGACGGCCCGTACATCGGTCGCGGTGCTCGGCACGCTGGCGTCCCTGCTGCTGATCGGGCTGCTGGGATCGGTCTTCATCGGCTGGGCGCAGCTGACGGGCAACACGGACGACCAGACGGGACTGGTGCACAGCCTCTACCCGGGCATCGAGATCCGCGGTCTGCTGCTCGCGGGGATCATCATCGGGTCGCTGGGCGTGCTGGACGACGTGACCGTGACCCAGACGGCGGCCGTGTGGGAGCTGCGGGACGCCGATCCGACGGCGAGCCGGCGGCAGATCTACGGGGCGGCGATGCGGATCGGGCGGGACCACATCGCCTCGGTGGTGAACACGCTGGTACTGGCGTACGCGGGCGCCGCGCTCCCGCTGCTCCTGCTGTTCTCCATCGCGCGCAGCAGTGTCGGCACGGTCGCCACCAGCGAGGTGGTGGCCGAGGAGATCATCCGGACGCTCGTGGGCAGTATCGGGCTCGTCGCGTCCGTACCGCTGACCACGCTGCTGGCGGTACTGGTGGTCTCCGCCGACCGCGGGAGCCGGAGCGGTCCGCTCACGGAGCACGGCCGGGCGGCCGGTCCGGGGCCCGGGCAGCCGGGCAGCAGGCGCGGTGGACGGGGCCGCCGCCGCAAGCGCTGACCGGGCCGGACCGGCGGTCAGCCCGCCCGTTGCGCGTTCGCGAAGATCCGGTCCAGCTCCGCGTCGAGCGTGCCGCAGATCTCCTCCTGGCCGAGCGGCACCAGCCGGTCCGTACGGTCCAGGAAGGCGACCAGCGGAGCCGCGCCCACGCGGAAAAGCGCCTGCTCCGAGCCCACCTGCAGACTGACGAAGACATCACTGAGGTGGGCGCCCGAGACCGGCTCCACGTGGATGTCCCCTTCACCGGCCGGCCGGCTCAGGCCGTCCAGGAGGAGTTCCCGGCTGAACGCCCAGGTCACCGGGGCGTCGCCCGGGAGATCGAACGTGAAGCGCACGGCATAGGGATCGGCACTGTCGAAATCGAGCTCCACCGGAATCCGGAAGGCGAGTTCCTCGGAGACGATGAAGCTCATCATCACTTCTGCCTGCACTGTCTGGCTCATCAACCACTGCCCCGCACTACTTGATCGAAGTGGCCGGTAATGATCCGCCGACCGCTATTGACGCCATCGTCGACCAGTTGCCGACAGATCACAAGGAGTAATTTTTCAGATACTGATAGAGAAGGCCAGCGTCATAAGGGTCGACTCCGCCATCCTCTGCACCTTTTCGGTTACCGGCAGCAGTCTCTCCGCCTCACCTGCGGGGAGAGAAATCGCCACGGTCGCCGCCGCCGAACCCACCTGAATGGGAATTGCCGCACACACCGTACCGAGGGCATATTCCTCGCGTTCGACGGCGAGTTGGGACTTACGCACCGTGTTCAGCCGATGCAGCAGATCACCCTCCGTCCGTACGGAATGAGGCGTGAGCGACTGCACTTGGTGCCGGGAAAGATGATCTTTCCGCCCCTCCTCGTCGAGTTGGGCCAGCAGGCACTGGCCTATCGCGTGCGCGTGAGCGGTCGTACGGAAGTCCGCCCATTCCTCGACCGGCGGCCGCTCCGGATCGTCACTCACCGCGACCACCTCCACCTCGCCCGCGTGGTACACCGCGAAATACAGCGCGGCGCCCACCTCTTCGCCCATCGCCGACAGCGCCTGCGCGATCCTGGCGTAACGCCGGCGGCGGGCCCCGGACCGGCCGATGAGCTCGGCGGCCTCGCCGAGGAGGAACACACCGTTCTCCCGCTGGAGATATCCCTCGTGCGTCAGGGTGCGCAGCAGGTGGTACGTGGTCGGGAGGGGGTAACCGGTCTCCCTGGCCAGCTGTTTGGCGGGCGCGCCGCGCGGGTGGGCGGCCACCGCTTCGAGGAGGCGCAGCGCCCGCTGTACGGAGCCGATCAGCGTCGGGGAAGTCGTGGATGCGTCGTTCGCCGTGGCCAAGACCAACCCCCAGGACAGGTCGCCGGGGTGCCGACCCCGGGCTCGGGCCCCGCGCCCGCGCCGCGTGCGTTTCCGGTCACCGTCCGCGCCGCCCGGGCCGGCCGGGCTTTCCGGAACATCGGCATCCGGAAGACGCCTCGCGTCGGCACTCTAACGTGAGCGCCGCGGACGGCAGGTCGATTAGCTTGCGAATTACCCCGGGCGGCGCATTTCTTGTATGGGCCGGAAGCCCGTCTGTCGCGGGCATTCCGGACACCAGTTCGCAAAGACAAACCCGTGCGGAGGAACAGCGGTACGTACGGCGGGAACGTACCGCGGGACGGACGGCAGGAACGAACAAAGGGCGCCCCGGTCCCCCTTGTCGGGGAACGGGACGCCCGGACATTCTCCGCGCTGTCACCCGCACCGCTATCGCGGTATCACCACGCGCTGTGCGACGAACTCGCAGCTCACCGCATGAGGAACTCGCAGCTCACCGAATGCGGGCTACGACGACGATCCGCTGAACCTGCGGACGAGATAGACCACACCCGCGATCAGCGCCACTGCCAGCAGGATCTTGAAGAGCAGCCCGACGAGGAAACCCACCACGCTGCCGATCAGCCCGCCGAAGACGACCAGCAGGATGACGGGCACCGCGACCCACTTCACCCACCACGGGAGTCCCGCGAAAATCTCCTTCACGGCCATTGCTCTGCCCTGCTTTCTGGTCGTCGCCCGGTAATCTCCCGGCCCGCCCGGCTCCTGTCCGATCCCGCCCTGCACCATCGATGCTAGGACGCCGCCCGGCCGCATTGGGGGCCCGCGGCCCCGGCTGTCCCCTGAGCCTTCCCCTACGGGTACGGACGGCCCGCCTCCGCTGCCGGGAGGAGCCTGCTCACCCCTCCGGCCCAGTCCTCCCGGCTCAGCTCTCCGCTCAGCTCTCCGGCTCAGCTCTCCGGTGGCGAGAAGATCACCATGACCCGCAGATCCTCGGTGATGTGGTGGAACTTGTGCGGCACCCCGGCCGGTACGTACACCACGCTGCCCCGCGCGACCTGCGTCGTCTCCACCCCCACCGTGATCGACGCGCGCCCGCTCACCACCAGGTACACCTCGTCCTGCTGGTGCGGCGCCTGCGGATCGCTGCTGCCGGCGTCCAGTGCGTACAGCCCGGCGGACATGTTCCGCTCCCGCAGGAACTGCAAGTACGCGCCATCATTGGCGGCCCGTTCCGCCTCCAGTTCCTCCAGCCTGAACGCCTTCATCACTCGCGCACCCCTCACTGCCGCCGTCGTGTCTGCGACGATCCCACCATGAAGAATTTTCTGGTCAAGACGCTCGCCAACGCCGCGGCACTCGCCGTGGCCACCTGGCTGCTCAGCGACATCACGCTGACCGGCACCAGCACCGGCAACAAGGTCTGGACGCTGATCCTGGTCGCGCTGATCTTCGGCGTGGTCAACGTCATCGTGAAGCCCGTGGTGAAGCTGCTGTCGTTCCCGCTCTTCATCCTCACCCTGGGCCTGATCACGCTCGTGATCAACGCCCTGATGCTGATGCTGACGTCCTGGCTGGCCGGCAAGCTCGACCTCGCCTTCCACGTCGACGGTTTCTGGACCGCGGTACTGGGCGGCCTGATCGTCTCGATCGTCTCCTGGGCGCTGCACGTGATCCTGCCGGACGAGGACTGACCGGCACCGCCACGGCCGTTCCCGACGCGGACTTCCCGGCCCGTACCAAGGCGGCGTGGCAGGCTTCGAGGACCGCCCGGCCATGGCCGAGGCCGCCCGCGAGGACCTGCTCACGGTCGTCCGGGCCGGGCGGGCCGGAGACGTACGACGGGAAGGCAGGCACGGGCCCATGACAGGCGACGACGCGCGCATCACCGGCGACAGCACCCGGGCCGTACGTGCCGGCCTCCCCGAGGCCGAGGCGTACCACCCGACCCTCCCCGGGCCAGTCTTCGCGGCCCACTACCACCTGCCGGGCGACGCCACCGGGCCGTACACCTACGGCCGCGAGTCCAACCCGACCTGGACCCTCCTCGAAGCGGCGGTCTCGGAACTGGAGTCGCCCGGCGCGCCGGCCCACACCTCGGTCTTCGCCTCCGGGATGGCCGCGATCTCCGCCGTCCTGTTCTCCCAGGTCCGCACCGGCGACGTGGTCGTCCTGCCGAGCGACTGCTATCAGCTCATGCCCGCCGTACGGGAGCGCCTGGAGAGCTACGGCGTCGAGGTCCGCACCGCCCCCACCGCCGGTGACGCCCAGCTCGACGTGCTGACCGGCGCCCGGCTGCTGTGGATCGAGACGCCCTCCAACCCGGGCCTGGACGTCTGCGACATCCGCCGGCTCGCCGAGGCCGCGCACGCCCAGGGCACCCTGGTCGCCGTCGACAACACCCTCGCCACGCCGCTCGGCCAGCGCCCGCTCGACCTCGGCGCCGACTTCTCCGTGGCCAGCGGTACGAAGGCGCTGACCGGCCACGGCGACCTCCTGCTGGGCTATGTCACCACCCGCGACCAGGCCCTCACCGACTCCGTACGGCAGTGGCGCAAGACCGTCGGCGCGATCCCCGGCCCGATGGAGGCGTGGCTCGCGCACCGGTCGCTGGCCACGCTCGCGTTGCGCGTCGAGCGGCAGGCGGTGGGCGCGCTGGCGCTCGCCGAGGCGCTGCGCGACCGCCCCGAGGTCACCGGGCTGCGCCACCCGGGGCTGCCGGCCGATCCCGCGCACGCGGGCGCGGTGGCCCAGATGCGCCCCGGATGCTTCGGTTGCGTCGTCTCCTTCGTGCTGCCGGACAAGGCGCACGCGGAAGGTTTTCTGGCCGAACTGACGCTGGTGGACGACGCGACGAGTTTTGGGGGAGTACGGTCGACGGCCGAGCGGCGTGGACGCTGGGGCGGCGACGCCGTACCGGACGGCTTCATCCGCTTCTCCGTCGGCGTGGAGGACCCGGACGACCTGGTCGCGGACGTACTCCGGGCCCTGGACCGGGCGTTGGACGGGGCCGCGCGGGGCTAGTTCCGGCCGGCACCGCTCCGGCCTGCGGGCTATACCGGCCGAGTCGGCCGTACGCACAGCAGACGGTCCGAGCCTCCCCCCTCTTGGCTCGGACCGCCCTCGGTTCAATGCGCAACGAACCGCACAATCAAGGCTAGTTGACTCAGCGTCAGTGTCCAATCACGCTAGCGACACAGCCCTATCGACAAATTTATAGTTGGCCCGCGAGCAGGCATCCCTGGAGAAGGGGGTATGGATGGATCTGGCGCTGTTGCGCACCTTCGTCACTGTGCACCGGGCCGGTTCCTTCACCCGCGCCGCCGCCCTCCTCGGACTCTCCCAGCCCGCGGTGACCAGCCAGATACGGTCGCTGGAACGCCAGCTCGGCCGCCCGCTGTTCCTGCGCAGGCCGCGCGGGGTCATCGCCACCACCGTCGGCGAGGAACTCGCCCACAAGGTCGCCCCGCATCTCGACGCGCTGACCGAGATCACCGAGGCCGGCCTCGACGAGGAATCCGTCACCCGCACCCTCCATCTCGCCGGTCCCCCGGAATTCGCCGCCGAACGCGCCCTGCCGGCCCTCGCCCCGCTCATCGACCGGGGCCTCGCCGTCCGTACCTCCTTCGGTTCCGCCGAGGAGCTGCTCAACGGGCTCGCCGCCGGCCACCACGATCTCGCCGTCACCACGGTCCGGCCGCGCGGCGGCCTGCTCACCGCGACCCCGCTGTGCGACGAGGAGCACGTCCTGGTCGCCGCGCCCCGCTGGGCGGCACGGCTCGGCGGCCCGGCCGGCCTCCTGGACCGCGGCCCGCAGGTCCTCGATCCCGTACCGGTGGTCGAGGTCCACGAGAGCCTGCCCCTGGTCACCCGCTACTGGTCCGCCGTCTTCGACGCCCGGCCCACGGCCCCCGCCGCCGTGATAGCCGCCGACCTGCGCGCGGTACTGGCCTGCACGGCGGCCGGTGCCGGGCTCGCCGTCGTACCGCGCTACCTCGCCGCGCCGGCGCTGGACCGCGGCGAGGTGGTCTCGCTGCTGGACCCACCGGTGCCGCCGCTGCGCACGTACTTCCTCGTCGTCCGTACCGGCACGCTCGCCCTGCCGCACATCGCCCGCGCGCACGAATGGCTGCTGCGGGCCGCGGCGGCCTGGTGACCGAGGGGCGCTACCGCACTGGTGAGCGGCATGGAGGGGGTCGTTCCGGCGCTGACCGGGGCGTTTCCGGCGCACCCGCGGCCGGATGTCACGCGCCCCGCAAGACGCGGGTTTCACCAGCCGTCGAAAGCGGCATCTGTCCCCTATGACCGTACGGCCAGTCGTCAAACGCACCGCCCGCGCGATCCTGCTCGACGGTGACGACCTCATCCTGATCAAGCGCACCAAGCCGGGACGGAACCCGTACTGGATCACGCCGGGCGGCGGCGTGGAGCCCGAGGACGCCACGGTGATCGACGCCCTCCACCGGGAGGTGGACGAGGAGCTGGGCGCCAAGGTCAAGGACGTGGTCCCGGTCTTCGTCGACACGGTCGAGCACGTCACGGACGGCGGCGTGGACGGCGTGAAGGTGCAGCACTTCTTCGTCTGCCGGCTGGACTCCATGGACCTGACCCGGCGGCACGGCCCCGAGGTGGAGGAGCCGTGCGGGGAGTACGAGATCGTGCGGGTGCCGTTCACGCGCGTCGGGATCGCCTCCGTCGAGGTCGTACCGCTCTCCCTGCGGCACTATCTCGACGCCAACATCGAGGGCGTCCGGGCGCTGCACGCACCCGATCTGGGCTGAGGCCCTGCCTCGTGCGAACCGTCCGTTTCACGTGAAACATCCGCGTCCACGTCGTGTCACCACGACGCACACTTCCGGTTGTTTCACGTGAAACACAGCCTGTTTCACATGTTTCACGTGAAACAGGGGTCGGCGACCTGAGTCAGCCGAACCAGCCGCGGAAGTCGCCGGGGTCCGCCGGTGCCCGCTGCTGTACGAGCGCCAGCACTCGCTCCGCCTCCTCCTGGAAGGACGAGGGGTCGGGGATACGGGGACGAGTCGACGCCGGCTCCGCCGATGCTTGCGGCGTCTCTTCGCGACGCCGATAGGGGGCCCGCTCGGCCGCCTCGGCCGCCGCACCGAAGAAATCGCCGCCCTTGCGCTTCACATCGTCCGTGCCCCAGGCGCGGTCGCCGCGCTCCTGCCGGGGGACCTTCTGCAGGTGGGGTATGTGCTTGGCGCAGTGGATGTACGCCTCCTCCACCTCGACCGCCACCCACAGCTGTGCGCGCCGCCCCGGAATCGGGTCGACGGGCAGATCGGGGTGGCGTACCCGCATCTCCTCGTCCGGGACGACCCAGGCCCGCCCGTTCACGTGCAGGCCGATCCGGTCGCGCAGGAAGTCCACGAAGAGAATGCCCAGCCGCGGGTTCTCCGAGAGGTTGCCGAGCGAGGCCAGCACTCCGTTGCCGCGGTACTCGGGGTAGATCAGGGTGCGCTCGTCCAGCACGCGTACGAAGCCGGGCGGCCCGGCCCGGAAGCTCGAGTCGCACTCGCCGCTGCCGTCCGCGGTCGCCAGGAAGAACATCTCCTGACGGCCGACGAACTCCCGCATGCGCTCATTGAGATGGTCCAGGAGCTGGTCACGGTAGAAACGGTCGGCCCGGTCGGTCGTCCCCATCCGCTCCTGCACGCGGTGCTCACCGTCGCTGCCGGGCCGCTCGGCCGGCTCGTCGACGGCCCAGCTGGGCACCGGCCGCACGGCCGACCGCTCGTACGCCGACGAATCCGGACCGGACCGCTCGTGGGTCTGCCCGGTCGAGCGGGGCCGCTCGGGCGCGGGCGCGGCCGGGCTGGGCCGCTCGTAGGTGTACACATCCGGGTACTCGCTCGCGTACCGGCCCGGGTACCGGACCGCGTACTCGTCCGGATACGCGCCCGCAGGCTCGCCCGAGTAGCCCCAGCGGCTGCTGTCTTCGGTGCTCAAGTACTACTCTCCCGCCGCGACAAGCTCTTCAACGGCATCATGCCGGATGCGGTCCGACGGGACGCCGACGCCGACCAGCGCGTCCACACCGCTGCGGATCATGCCGGGCGGCCCCGACACATACGCGTCGTACTCGCCCCACGGACCGTACTCCCGCACCGCGTCCGGCAGCCGCCCGCTGATGCTCCTGTACACCCCGCCCGTCGGCCCGCTGGAGATCACCGGGCGCACGGACAGCCAGGGGTGGGCGTGCTCCAGCCGCAGCATGGTGTCGATGTCGTAGAGGTCATGATCACTACGAGCACCGTAGAACACCTCCACCGGACGCCGGCGCCCGTGCTCGGCGACATCCTCGACCAGCGCCTTGATGGGCGCGATGCCCGTACCGCCGCCCAGGCACAGCAGACCGTTGTCGGTGGTGTGGTCGACGGTCATCGAGCCGCCCGGAGCGCCGAGCCGGATGACGTCGCCCGGCCGCGCCCGGTGCACCAGCGCCCCCGAGACCCAGCCCGCCGGCACCGCCTTGACGTGGAAGGAGAGCAGGCCGTCCGAGCGCGGCGCGCAGGCGAAGGAGTAGTGCCGCCACACCCGCGGCCACCAGGGCGTCTCCACGCTGGTGTACTGCCCGGCGAGGAACGGGTACGGCTGGTCCGGCCGTACGGTGACGATCGCGACGTCGGACGTGCGCAGCTCGTGCGCGACCACCTCGGCGTCCCACCAGGCGGGCGCGGTGGCCTCGTCCTCGGCAGCGGCGTCGATCATGATCTGCGAGATCTTGGTGTACGCGCGGATCCAGGCGGCCTCGGCCTCGCCGTCCCAGCTGAGCGTGGCGTACCGGGCGAGCGCGCCGAGCAGGCACTCGCCGACGGCCGGGTAGTGCTCGGGCAGCGTGCCGTACTTGCGGTGGCCGCGGCCGAGGTGCGACAGGAACTCGGTGAGCGAGGCGTCGTCGTCGACCCGCTGGGCGGCGGTGAGCAGCGCTTTGAACAGCCGGTCGCGCTGCTCGTCCATCGAGACCGGGAAGAGCTGGCGCAGGTCGGGGTGGCGGACGAAGAGCAGCGCGTAGAAGTACGAGGTGACCTGCTCCGCCACCGGCTCGATCTCCGCCATCGTGCGCCGGATGAGCAGCCCGTCGGCGGACGCCTCGGCCGCGGCGGGCCGCTGCGTACGGACCGACACCTCCAGCGCGGACTCCGGCACGGGCCCGGCCGCGGCCGGTACCTCACGGCGGGGCGGGAGCGTGGCCGTCCGGCCGGCGGCCCGAGGAGCGGCTTGCGGCGCAGCTTGAGGCGCGGCTTGCGGAGTCGCACGGGGAGCGGTCGGCGGAGCAGCCCGGTCGGCTGCTGATTCGACCGATTCGACGGATTCGACAGGCTCAGCCGATTCGGTCGAATCAGTCAATTCGGTGGGCTTTTCCGGTGACTTGGCGGGAGAGGGAGTGAACCAACTCCATGCGCCACTGTCACCGTCGGCGCCGTTACCGGCCGACGCGGTGGTCGGAGCGTCCATGGTCTGCCTCGCCTCGAACGGTCGTGGAACGTCTTCGCATTCTTGATCGGCAACCGCTGGCCGGGCAATACCCGCGAAAGCGGGCAGCTCCGACTGGTGTCGCACCCAACGCAGTTCCCGTCTCCGCACGCCTCCGCAGCATGTCAGCCCGCGCCCTTACGTATGGGCGGACAGCCTGAAGTCCCGGTAGCGCACGGTGCGTTGCCGGTAGGCTGGCGGACTCCGGGCGTGCGCCGGGATACCCCACGGCGCACCCGCCCGATGAATCGGATTCGACCATACCGGCAGCGGTCGAATGCACAAGCCCCGTTCTGCGGCAGCTCACCGACGTCCCGGTGAAGCCCTGGTGAGTTCCGGGTGAACCGACCAGTGGCGTGGCCGGTGGCGAGAGCCCGTTGAGTGGTCGGCGGCAGCGCGAGCCGGTGGACTCATCCTCCGGTCTTCCCGCCGAGCGTCAGCGCGTACGCCTCCCGCAGGTCCCGGCCCGCGTACGCGACGGTCGCGAGCTCGCTGACGTGATGGTCCGCGTTCACCGCCACGGATGCCGGGACGGCCGCGAACAGTGCGGCGTCGGAGCGGGAATCCCCGTACGCCACGCAGTCGGCCCGGCTCAGCCCGAACGACGCGCACAGCTCGTCGGCGATCCGCACCTTGGCCCCGGCGGACAGGATGCCGGCCGGGTCCACCCGCTCCCGGAACGGCACGTCCGGCCAGCGCGAGCCGTACGCCGCGTCGGCGCCCCAGCCCAGCAGCCGGTCCACGAAGAACGACGGCGACAGGGAGATCACCGCGCAGTGCTCCCCGCGCTCGCGGATGTCGGCCCACACGTCCCGGATGCCGGCCAGCCAGGGCGCCGCCTCGAAAGCGGCCGCGACATCGGCATGGGTCAGCTCGGTCCACAGGTCGCAGGCCAGCTGCGCGAAGCGCGGCGGGGTCAGCTCGCCGGCCGCGAAGGCGCGCTCCAGCTCATTGGTCTCCCGTTCCAGCCCGAGCTGCCGCGCGATCTCCACGGCGGCGGCGGACCCGTACAGCAGCGTTCCGTCCAGGTCGAAGAGGTGCAGCTTGGCCATGGGGGCGAGAGTAGGCGGTCGCACCGGGGAGCGGGCGGGCCGGGGCGCGTCGGCCGGTATCGGCCGGTAGAGGTGGCCGGCGCCGGCCGTAGAGATGCCCGTACTCGTCCGCGCGTACGGGCGGATACTCCCGCCGTCAGACGCGCCGCCGGCCACCGGGCGCGACGGTGGTGACATGCAGCAGCTCAGCCGTTCCGCACGCCGGGCCATCCTCGTCGTCCACGTCGTCGTCTCCGTCGGCTGGCTCGGGCTCACGCTCGGCCTCCTGGCGCTCGGCATCGCGGCGTCCACCGCGGGCGGGGGCGGTGCCGACGCCGCCTCGGAACTCGCCGCGGCCGCCTATCGCTCGATGAAGATCTTCATCGACTGGCTGATCATCCCGCTCGCGCTGCTCACCCTGATCTCCGGCCTGGTCCTCTCGCTCGGCACGCCGTGGGGGCTGGCCCGGCACCGGTGGGTGGTCACCAAGTTCTGGCTCACGCTGGGCGCGGTCACCGCCACCGTCCTCGCGCTGCGTACGCAGATCGGCGCGGCGGCCGGCGCAGTGGTGGCCGGCCGCCCGGTACCCCCCGAGACCGATCTCGTCGTGGCACCGGCCGTCGCGCTCGCGCTGTACGTCTTCCTGACCGCGATCTCCGTACTCAAGCCCTGGGGGCCGACAGCGCGCGGCCGCCGCCTGCGCGAGGAGCGCGCGCGGCGGCCGGAGCGGGCCGGCCGGGCGGCTGTGCGGTGATCGCTCCAGGCCGCGGCCGGTCGAGAACGGTCGGCCGGGATGCTCGTCCGGGTGCTCGTCCACGGGCGCGTCTCTGCGGATATACGCCCGCGCACTCCGGAGCAGCGTGGCGTGCGCGACGTGCACTACCCCTGGGACACGGCTCCCGCACGGCATATGGTCGCGGCCATGAGCGATTTCAAGATCCGTCGGGCGGCCGAAGCGGACCTCCCCGCCATCGTGGCGCTGCTGGCCGACGACGCACTGGGTGCCACCCGCGAGTCCCCGGACGACCTGGCGCCGTACCGTACGGCGTACAAGCGGCTGGCCGATGACCCCAATCAGCACCTGGTCGTCGCCGAACGCGCAGGCCGCGTCGTGGGCACGCTCCAGCTCACCGTCATTCCGGGCCTCTCGCGGCGCGGTGCCACCCGGTCGATCATCGAGGGCGTGCGCATCCACTCCGAGGAGCGGGGGAGCGGCCTGGGCACCCGGCTCATGGACTGGGCGGTGGAGGAATCCCGGGCGCTCGGCGTCGAGTTGGTGCAGCTGACCTCCGACGCCACCCGCGTCGACGCCCACCGGTTCTACGAGCGGATCGGCTTCGACGCCTCCCACCTGGGCTTCAAGCGCCAGCTGTGACCTCGGCGGGGCCGTCGACGGTCCCCGTCATGGCGCCCTCAGCGGCCCCACCGGCGGGCTGCGCCTCGGGGACTGGGCTGCCCTCGGTGCGCGCCCTGGACCGGGTCCGGTGCGCCTTCTGCCGGCAGGCCCCGCCGCAGTAGCGGGCGGGCCGGCCGGTATGCGCCATACGCACAGGTCCGCCGCATTCTTCGCACGCAGTTTCGTTATTTCCTGCGCCTTCGAACGGGAGTTTCGTTACGTCCCGTCCGGCCCGCAGCCCGTCACACATCAGGGCCGTCATACGGCCCGACACCCCCTCCCCCGGCGCTTCTACCGGTCCGCCTTCCACTCCGCCGGACGCCGCCGACCGGCGGACTTCCATGGCCATGCACCCGGTCAACAGCACCCGCACATCGGCGATACCCACGTCTTTACGGACCGCGCCGGCCTCCTGAGCCCTGAGCAACAGCACTTCCAGCGCCGACCAGAATTCCTCTTCCAGCCCCGGCAGCACGGAGGACGCATCGGCCACCGTCGCTCCTTCCAGCGCGGCACACATCGCCTTGTTCTGTGCGACCAGCCGGACCACCGAGGAAATGAACCGGAAAAAGACCTCTCCCGGGTCCGGTACATCGGCCAAGTCCCGCGCCGTATCGGTGAACAGCCGCAGCCGGTCCGCGACCGTGGCCCTGAACAGGGCGTCCTTGGAAGGGAAATGGCGGTAAACGGTGCCGGCCCCCACCCCCGCGCGCCGCGCGATCTCTCCAAGCGGAACGGTCAACCCGCCTTCCTCAAAGGCGGATCGGGCTGCCTGCAACACGAGCGCCCGATTGCGTCGCGCGTCGGCGCGCAATGCGGGGGACCCAGTTTCCGGCATTCTCCCGGCCTCCTCGAAAACGGCTGCACCTCTGTCCCGGAAACCGCGCAGATAAACGGGCCGGGCGTTCCGATTCTAAGGGCCGCTAAAAGCATGATCGACAACCGCGTATCCGGCGCGCCGCCAGAAAGAGCCGTCAAAAACTGCAACAGAAACGGGTCGCCCCCTCCGTTTACGGAGGTGTGACTGGACCACCCCCGGAGAGCCGGCCGTGAGCCGGCTACGGACTCGACTCAGGCGCGCCGCCCTGCGGGACCCGCCACCCCGCGGCGCTTCCCCTGCCTCCCCCGCCCGCGTATCGGTCAACTAGCCCATAAATTAGGGCACTTAGCGGGCGCAGCGCTCCGTTTTCAGGTGAATTGCCGGCGAATGCTCGTCGCCCCTCGAGGAGCGACCATTCCGCTTCCGCGCCCGGCTCCGCCTTGCCCGCCCGCGCACATGACTGTGGGGCCGTGTTTCACGTGAAACACGGCCCCACTCAGACCATCTCCCGGCCTACAGCCCCTTCAGGCACCCGAATGGCCTACATCGACCTCCAAATGCCTCCCCCAGCAGCTCGCTCAGCCCCCGATCCCCGCATCCCATGCGGCTCCCGCCGCCTCCAGGGCGGCCTCGGCGTCCGGCTCAGCGCCCAGCGTCCGCAGTCCCTCGCCCAGCGCGGACAGCGCGGACAGGACCACTCCACGGTCCGCCGCCCGGCCGTAGTGGTTCAGCCGGATCATCTCCTTGGCCAGTGCCCCGGCCGCAGCCTGCAGCGGCACGCCACCGTTCGCGGCCAGTGCCGCGGCCACGATCTCGCGGGCGTCCACGTCCTCCGGCGCCCGGAGCGTGGTAGCGGCCGGCGCGGCGTCCTCGTCGCGGAGCACGTACGGCGTCAGGCCGCCCAGGGCCCGTACGCCCGCACGCGTTGCCGCCGCGGCCGCGCGATGGCGGGCGATGACGGCGTCCAGCCCCTCGTCGTTCACCCGGTCCGCGGCCTGCTCCAGCGCCAGCATCTCAAGCTGCGCCGGCGCGTGCGGCAGCGCTGTACGGCCGCCGTCGATCCAGCGCTCCTTCCAGTCCAGCAGCGAGAGGTAGGACCGGCGCGGCGCCTGCTCATTGGCGGCGATCCGTTCCCAGGCACGGGCGCTGACCGAAGCAGCCGAGACACCGGCCGGTCCCGCCAGCGCCTTCTGCCCGCCGATGACGCAGAGGTCCACGCCCCACTCGTCGGTACGCAGCGGCTCCGCGCCCACCGACGCCACCGCGTCCAGCATCAGCAGCGCCCCGTGTGCCCGCACCACCGCGCCGATCTCGGCGACGGGGTTGGTGTTGCCGGTCGCGGCCTCGGCATGCACGAGGCTCACGAAGTCGATGTCGGGGTTCTCCCGCAGCGCGTCCGCGACCTGCTGCGGCGAGACCGCGCCGGTGAAGGGGGCGGTGATCGTGACCACCTCGGCGCCGCAGGACCGCAGCCAGCCGCCGAAGGTCTCGCCGTACGGGCCGGTGATGATGTTCAGGGCGGTGCTGCCGGGCCGTACGGCCGAGCGGATGCACGCCTCGAGCGGCAGCAGCGCCTCGCCCTGCATCGCCACGACGTCCGCTTCGGTACCCATCAGCGCGGCGACCTTGTCCTCGATCCGCGCGAAGTGCGCCGCGGTGAGCGGCGGCAGGTCGAGCAGCACCGGGGCGTCGGAGTTCGCGGTCGAAGTCGCATCGTTCACGGCAGTCACAGTGGCCTTCCAGCGGTAGCGGGCCCCGCACGACGGCGGCTCCCGGGCACTCCTGATATCTCGCTCGACTGTACGTCCGCCCCGCCACCCGTACTCCGGCGCCCGCTGCCCTCACCGAACCCGCCCCCGCCCCTCCCGAGCTCACCCCTCCGTACGCCAGCCGCCCGCGTCGACACCGCCCGGCACCGGCGCCGACGGCTCGTACGGCGCGCGGGTGAACACGAACGTGCCCAGGTCCAGATGGCTCACCGATCCGTCCCCGGCCCGCACCGCGCGCAGCGTCTCCCCCGCGTAGTAACCGTCCAGGCCCGTCCAGCTCCCGTCCTCCGCCGGCCGGAACCGCGAGCTGCGGCCCCCGCCGGACATGGGGCTCAGCTCCAGCTCCCGCCCCGCCCGCAACCGCAGAAGGTACGGGGCGGAGCCCCAGAACCAAGGCCCGGTCAGCGCCAGCAGTTCCTCGTCCAGCGGTCCGGCCAGCGGCCGCCACGGCTCGGGAATCCGCGGCTCCCGCTCCGCCACGATCCGCACGAAGTCGGCGGCGATTCCGCTCACCGCGGGGCCCGACGTGCAATTGGCCAGCGCGATACCCGTGACGCCCGCATCCGTACCGGCATCCGTACCGACCCACAGGGAGGCCAGGAAGCCCGGCATGGAGCCGGTGTGTCCGGCCAGTACGCGGCCGTCGTCCGTCCGCAGCAGCTGCAGCCCCAGGCCGTACCCGGCACTCAAGTCGTCCACCGCCGGCACGGCGGGCGTCCGCATCTCGGCCACGCTCGCCGCACCGAGCACCCGCTCGTCGCCTCGGGCCAGGAACGCCGCCCACCGGCACAGGTCCGACACCGTCGACCAGAGCTGGCCGGCCGGCGCCATCCGCCCGGTGTCCTCGGCCGGTTCGGGCAGCAGCACGTCCGCCCAGGGGTGTACGGCCCAGCCGGCCGCGTGCGGCGCGACCGGGTCCAGGGTCGTACGCGTCATCCCCAGCGGATCCAGCACCTCACGGCGCAGCACCGCGCCCCAGTGCTCGCCCCCGCGCAGCCGCTCGACGAGCGCGCCCAGCAGCGCGTATCCGGGGTTGGAGTAGTGGTGCCGGCGGCCCGCCGGGTGGCGGCGCGGCCGCTCACCGAAAAGGTCGGCCGGCCCCGGCCGCAGCAGGCCCGGCGTCCGCTCCCACCACGGCCCGCGAGCCTCGGCCGCCAGCCCGGCACTGTGCGAGAGCAGCTGCGCGACCGTCACGTCGGGTACCGGCGTACCGTCGAGGTGCTTGCCCAGCGGATCGGCCAGCCCGAGCAGCCCCTCGTCCCGCAGCCGCAGGACGAGCACCGCCACGAACGTCTTGGTGAGCGAACCGATGCGGTACTGCATGTCGGCGTGCGGCACCGCGCCGTCCACCGCTCCGCGCAGCCCCAGCCACACCGGCTGCCCGTCCCGTACGACCGCGCCCACCATGGACGGCGCCCGCCCCTCCGTCTGCTCTGCAGCCAGCCGCCGCCACAGCTCCCGCCTGGTACCCGGCAACAGCTCCACGCCCTGACGATCCTCATCCGACGACACCGCCACGCCGCTCCAGCTCCTCACACCACTCACGCCCGCTCCGTCCCTCCTGCTCCGATATGCCGACCGCCGACGAACTCCCGTACGGCACCGGCGGATCCGCCGGCCTCAGTCTCATGGACCGTACGTCCGGCGGACAGCGCCCCTTCGAGGCGGTCGAGGGATCTCCGGACCAGAGCTCCAGGCGGGCCACGCGCGCCGCGAGCCGACGGACGTTCAGGTCGTCGGCGTGCTCGTCGAGCAGCGGCTTCAGCAGGGTGAGGGCCCCCAGCGGATCGTGCTGATCGAGCAGGGACTCCGCCCAGCGCAGACGCCGTACCTCCGCGGGCAGTTCGCGGCCGCGGTGGCCTTGGGCGAGGAAGTACATGCCGCGTACCTGGCGGGCGCGTTGATCGGTGTGATCGCCACCTGGATCACGGACGACACGCCTGCGCCGGCCGGCGACACGGTACTGGCGTTCTGGCGGCTGTTCCGTTCCTGACCTCGTGGGCGTCGCCACTGCCGCGCCAGGGACGTCGATTCCCCGACGCGCGTCCCGTCAGGTCTGGGCCATGTCCACGAAGCGGGAGTAGTGGCCCTGGAAGGCGACGGTGATGGTGGCGGTGGGGCCGTTTCGGTGCTTGCCGACGATGATGTCCGCCTCGCCCGCTCGCGGGGACTCCTTCTCGTAGGCGTCCTCGCGGTGCAAGAGGATGACCATGTCGGCGTCCTGCTCGATCGACCCCGACTCACGGAGGTCGGAGACCTGCGGCTTCTTGTCCGTACGCTGCTCAGGACCACGGTTCAGCTGGGAGAGCGCGATGACCGGGAGCTCCAGCTCCTTGGCGAGCAGCTTGAGGTTACGGGACATGTCCGAGACCTCCTGCTGACGGCTCTCGACACGCTTGGAGCCGCCGGACTGCATCAGCTGCAGATAGTCGATGACCACCAGCTTCAGGTCCTGCCGCTGCTTGAGGCGGCGGCACTTGGCCCGGATCTCCATCATCGAGAGGTTCGGCGAGTCGTCGATGTAGAGGGGCGCGGCCGAGACGTCGGGCATCCGGCGGGCGAGCCGGGTCCAGTCCTCGTCCGTCATCGCGCCGGAGCGCATGTGGTGCAGCGCCACCCGTGCCTCGGCGGACAGCAGGCGCATCGCGATCTCGTTGCGGCCCATTTCGAGCGAGAAGATGACGCTCGGCATGTTGTGCTTGATCGAACATGCCCGGGCGAAGTCCAGCGCGAGCGTGGACTTACCCATCGCCGGGCGGGCCGCGACGACGATCATCTGGCCGGGGTGCAGGCCGTTCGTCAGCGAGTCGAGGTCGGAGAAGCCGGTGGGGACGCCGGTCATCTGGCCCTGGCGGGAGCCGATCGCCTCGATCTCGTCGAGCGCGCCCTCCATGATGTCGCCGAGCGGGAGATAGTCCTCGCTGGTGCGCTGCTCGGTGACGGCGTAGATCTCCGCCTGCGCGCTGTTGACGATCTCGTCGACGTCGCCGTCGGCGGCGTACCCCATCTGCGTGATCTTGGTGCCGGCCTCGACGAGGCGTCTCAGCACCGCCCGCTCGTGGACGATCTCCGCGTAGTACTCGGCGTTCGCGGCCGTCGGCACGGACTGCACGAGGGTGTGCAGATACGACGCGCCACCCACCCGGCCGATCTCGCCGCGCTTGGTCAGCTCGGCGGCGACGGTGATCGGGTCGGCCGGCTCGCCCTTGGCGTACAGGTCGAGGATGGCCTGGTAGACCAGCTCGTGCGCCGGGCGGTAGAAGTCGTGGCCCTTGAGGACCTCCACCACATCGGCGATGGCGTCCTTGGAGAGCAGCATGCCGCCGAGCACGGACTGCTCGGCGTCCAGGTCCTGCGGCGGGACCCGCTCGAAGCCGCCGGACCACGCACCATCGCCGTCCTCGCGGTCGAACCGGTCCTCGCGGCCGCGTCCCTTGCCGTCGTTCCGGCGGGAGCGGGCGGGCAGCCGGTCGCCGGGGCCGGAGTCGGCCCACGGGTCATCCATGGGCTGCATGGGCTCAGGCACGCTCACCACGCCACCTCCTCCCGTCCGCGACGCGGACCTTGCTGTGCCCTTCTTTCTTACGGCACGGCTCTGACAATCGAGACACCCGACTCCGCTTACGGCGCGACGAGTTCGGATGAATCCAGGGACCGGCACGGGGAGGGGGCGCCGCACAACGGTAGGCCGCCGGGCACCGTCCGCCAATCTGGTTATCCACAGGCCGTGTGGATGATTGCCCCCAACCTGTGGAGAACTCCCCGGTTCCTGTGCACGGCGCGGGGGAAATCGGTGTGGACAAACACACAATCACCCCCGAACGACGCCGCTGACCTGCGGTTTCTTCGTCCATAGCCTGTGGGGGAGAAAAACTTCGGCAACCTGTTCAAGATCGCGCCATTCGCCACGCGGAAGAGCGCCTCGAGGGCCGAAGAGTAAGGGCCACAACCCAGTTGTGTCTCTTACCTGTGGAAGATTAGATTGGGTGCATGACACAGGCTCCCGCGAAGCCCCGGCGCACCGGCCGCAGGCACGACCGCGAGATCATCGCACTCGCTCTCCCCGCGTTCGGCGCGCTCGTCGCGGAACCCCTCTTCGTCATGGTCGACAGCGCCGTCATCGGCCACCTCGGCACCCCTCAGCTGGCCGGGCTCGGCGTCGCCGCCGCCCTCCTCACGACCGCCGTCTCGGTCTTCGTCTTCCTGGCCTACGCCACCACAGCGGCCGTCGCCCGCCGGGTCGGCGCCGGCGACCTCTCCGCCGCCATCCGTCAGGGCATGGACGGCATCTGGCTCGCCCTCCTCCTGGGCGCCGCCGTGATCGCCGTCGTACTGCCCACCGCCCCCGGGCTGATCGACGTCTTCGGGGCGTCCCCCACCGCCGCTCCCTACGCCACCACCTACCTGCGCATCAGCTCCCTCGGCATCCCCGCGATGCTCGTCGTGCTCGCCGCCACCGGTGTGCTCCGCGGTCTGCAGGACACCAGAACACCGCTGTACGTCGCGATCGGCGGCTTCACTCTCAACGCCGCCCTGAACGCCGGCCTGGTCTACGGCGCCGGACTGGGCATCGCCGGCTCCGCCTGGGGCACCGTCCTCGCCCAGTGCGGCATGGCGGCCGTCTACCTCACCGTCGTCGTACGCGGCGCCAAGCGGCACGGCGCCTCGCTGCGCCCCGACGCCGCCGGTATCCGCGCCTCCGCACAGGCCGGCGTGCCGCTCCTGGTGCGTACCCTCTCGCTGCGCGCCGTCCTGATGATCGCGACGGCGGTGGCCGCGCGGCTCGGTGACGCCGATGTGGCCGCCCACCAGATCATCCTGACCCTGTGGTCGCTGCTGGCCTTCGCGCTGGACGCGATCGCCATCGCCGGCCAGGCCATCATCGGGCGCTACCTGGGCGCGGCGGACGTGGAGGGCGCGAAGGCCGCCTGCCGGCGCATGGTCGAGTGGGGGATCGCCTCCGGAGTGGTGCTCGGCATCCTGGTCGCACTGGCCCGGCCGCTGTTCATCCCGCTGTTCACCGCCGACCCGGCCGTGAAGGACGTACTGCTGCCGGCCCTGCTGGTGGTCGCGGTGAGCCAGCCCGTCTCCGGCATCGTCTTCGTCCTCGACGGCGTGCTGATGGGCGCGGGGGACGGGCCGTACCTGGCCGGGGCGATGCTCGTCACGCTGGCGGTCTTCGCGCCCGTGGCGCTGGCGGTACCGGCGCTGGGCGGCGGGCTGACCGCGCTGTGGTGGTCGATGGCGCTGATGATGGCCGTTCGCATGGTGACCCTGTGGGTCCGCACCCGCTCCGGCCGCTGGATCGTGACCGGCGCGGCCCGCTGAGGGCGAGCACGGGCGGTACCCGCCGCCCGTGCGCCGCGCCCGCGGGCTGCGCGACCGGCTCCGAACGACCGAAGGGGCCGCATCCTCGAAAGGATGCGGCCCCTTCAGCGTGACTCGGCCACTGCGCCACGGTCAGCGGCTGCTGCCCGCGGCCCCGTGATCAGGCCGTGCGATCGGGCTGCACTCAGGCAGCGACGACCTCGACGCCGAGGTTGGCGACAACCTCGGGGTGCAGACGCACGGAGACCTGGTGCGCGCCCAGGGTCTTGATCGGCGAACCGACCTCCACGCGGCGCTTGTCCACGTCCGGGCCACCGGCGGCCTTGATCGCCGAGGCGATGTCGGCCTGGGTGACGGAGCCGAACAGGCGGCCGGCGTCGCCGGCGCGGACGGCCAGCTGCACCTTGACGCCCTCGAGCTGACCCTTGACCTCGTTGGCCTGCTCGACCGACGCGATCTCGCGGATCTTGCGACCGCGGCGGATCTGCTCTACGTCCTTCTCGCCGCCCTTGGTCCAGCGGATCGCGAAACCGCGCGGGACCAGGTAGTTACGGGCGTAACCGTCCCGGACGTCAACGACGTCGCCGGCGGTGCCGAGGCCAGAGACCTCGTGGGTGAGGATGATCTTCATGTTTCGGTCACCCTTCCCTTATCGCGCGGTGGAGGTGTAGGGCAGCAGCGCCATCTCACGGCTGTTCTTCACGGCCGTGGCGACGTCACGCTGGTGCTGGGTGCAGTTGCCGGTGACCCGGCGGGCACGGATCTTGCCGCGGTCGGAAATGAACTTCCGCAGCAGGTTCGTGTCCTTGTAGTCGACGTAGGAGATCTTCTCCTTGCAGAACACGCAAACCTTCTTCTTCGGCTTGCGAGCAGGCGGCTTCGCCATTGTCTCTCTCCAGTGAGTTTCAAGAAGTTTGTGCTGGCGCCCTCAGGCCGCCGGGCCACGTTTCACGTGAAACCACGTTTCACGTGAAACAGCCCCGCGTGTACGTGCCAGACGTACGTGCCTAGAAGGGCGGCTCGTCCGAGTAGCCGCCGCCGGAGCCACCGCCCCAGCCGCCACCGCCGCCACCCTGCTGGCCACCGCCCGCAGGAGCACCGGTCGCCCAGGGGTCGTCGGCGGGAGCCCCGCCGCCCTGCTGACCGCCGCCGGGGCCGCCGCCCCAGCCGCCGCCACCACCCTGGCCGCCGCCCTGCGGGCCGCCGCCGAAGCCGCCGCCCTGAGCACCCCGGCCGCTGGTCTTGGTGACCTTGGCCGTGGCATTGCGCAGGCTCGCGCCGACCTCGTCGACGTCGAGCTCGTAGACCGTGCGCTTCACGCCCTCGCGGTCCTCGTACGACCGCTGCTTGAGGCGGCCCTGCACGATCACGCGGGTGCCCCGCGTGAGGGACTCGGCGACGTTCTCCGCCGCCTGACGCCACACCGAGCAGGTCAGGAACAGGCTCTCGCCGTCCTTCCACTCATTGGTCTGACGGTCGAAGGTGCGGGGAGTGGACGCGACGCGGAACTTCGCGACCGCCGCACCGGACGGGGTGAAGCGCAGCTCGGGGTCATCGACAAGATTGCCGACGACCGTGATGACGGTCTCGCCTGCCATTAGGGGAACCTCTCGGCGGGTGTGCTGCTGGCTGCTGTGTTGCTACTCGAACCCGATGTCCGCTGAACGCTTACGCGGTCAGTGGGTCTCGGGACGGAGGACCTTGGTCCGGAGGACCGACTCGTTCAGGTTCATCTGACGGTCGAGCTCCTTGACGACGGCCGGCTCGGCCTGGAGGTCGATGACCGAGTAGATGCCCTCGGGCTTCTTGTTGATCTCGTACGAGAGACGACGACGGCCCCAGGTGTCGACCTTCTCGACCTTGCCGTTGCCCTCACGGACGACGGAAAGGAAGTTCTCGATCAGGGGGGAGACAGCGCGCTCCTCCAGATCGGGGTCGAGGATGACCATCACCTCGTAGTGACGCATGTGGAACCCACCTCCTTTGGACTCAGCGGCCACGGTCGTTCCGTGGCAGGAGGGTCGTGATGCGTTCCGCGCCCGGTCCGTACAGCGAATGCGGACAGACATGGGCGCAGACCGTACAGAGTACCTGCCTGAAGGCTTCCGGTTGAAATCAGGCCACCGATCCCCTCAATCTGGAACACAACGGGTGTGAGCGGCGTTACAGTGCGCCGCCCTGTCTACGGAGGTGCCGCATGGCACATGCAGTACAGCCCCAGAAGCCCCAGCAGCACGGCCTGCTCTCCCTGCTGAACAGCGACGGCAAGGCGCACCCCGTCGAGAACACCCTCGCCGCGGTGACGCTGGTGCTGGGCCTCATCGCCGTCATCTCCGCCTACTTCACCCACCTGCACCTGCTCAGCTCCTGGGCCGGGCTGTTCGGCATCGGCACAGGAGCCTGGGGACAATTCATCTCCGTCACGACCGGGGAACGCTTCGTGCTGATCATCGGGCTCGGCGCGGCGGCACTCGGGTTCTTCCTCGGCATGGCGCACGGCGGCCTCTTCGGAGGCGTACTGGGCTGACCGCACGGATGACGTACGGACGGCTGCGTCCGTAGGCCCAGACGGGGCGCTCCCTTGGCGCAGTAGGCTTCGGCGCGAGAGCCGGAGCCCCGACCACGGGGACAAACCTGCCGAGGAGCGCCCCGCATGAGCCTGACCCTGAGGACCATCAGTCGAGAGCAGCATCTGGCATATATCCAGAGCCTGCCCGCGGCCAGTCACATGCAGGTCCCGGCCTGGGCCGATGTGAAGTCCGAGTGGCGCTCTGAGAACCTGGGTTGGTTCGACTCCACCGGTCAGCTCGTCGGCGCCGGCCTGGTCCTCTACCGCCAGCTGCCCAAGATCAAGCGGTACCTCGCGTACCTGCCCGAGGGCCCCGTCATCAACTGGTACGCCCCCAACCTGGAGGACTGGCTGCAGCCGATGCTCGCGCATCTCAAGCAGCAGGGCGCCTTCTCCGTGAAGATGGGCCCGCCGGTCGTCATCCGCCGCTGGGACGCCGCCGCGATCAAGTCCGGCATCCAGAACCCCGACGTCAAGCGGCTGCGGGACGTGGAGGCCACCCACATCGAGCCGCGCGCCTTCGAGGTCGCCGACCGGCTGCGCCGCATGGGCTGGCAGCAGGGCGAGGACGGCGGTGCGGGCTTCGGTGACGTACAGCCCCGCTACGTCTTCCAGGTGCCGCTGGAGAACCGCTCGCTGGAGGACGTCCACAAGGGCTTCAACCAGCTGTGGCGCCGCAACATCAAGAAGGCCGAGAAGGCCGGCGTAGAGGTCGTCCAGGGCGGCTTCGAGGACCTCGCCGAGTGGCAGCGGCTGTACGAGATCACCGCGGTGCGTGACCACTTCCGCCCGCGGCCGCAGAGCTACTTCGAGCGCATGTGGAAGGCCCTCAACAGCGAGGACCCCAACCGCATGCGGCTGTACTTCGCCCGCCACAACGGCGTGAACCTCTCCGCGGCGACCATGCTGGTCGTCGGCGGCCACGTCTGGTACTCCTATGGCGCGTCCGACAACATCGGCCGCGAGGTCCGCCCGTCCAACGCGATGCAGTGGCGGATGCTGCGGGACGCCTACGCGCTCGGCGCGACCGTTTACGACCTGCGCGGCATCAGCGACTCGCTGGACGAGAACGACCATCTCTTCGGTCTGATCCAGTTCAAGGTCGGTACCGGCGGGCAGGCGGCGGAGTACCTGGGCGAGTGGGACTTCCCGCTGAACAAACTCCTGCACAAGGCGCTGGACATCTACATGTCGCGGCGCTGACCGCTCGCCCGGCGACATCCCCCACAGATCCGACGCACCACAGCAACGAGAAAGGTTCACGGGCCGGCCATGGCGCTCACCCTCTACGTCGACACCGCGCGCTGGCGGGCGCACCAGCAGCAGGTGCTGCAGCAGTTCCCGGGACTGGTCCCGGTCTGCAAAGGCAACGGCTACGGCTTCGGCCACGAGCGTCTCGCCGATGAGGCGACCCGCCTCGGGTCCGACCTCCTGGCCGTCGGCACCACCTACGAAGCAGCCCGCATCAAGGACTACTTCAGCGGTGACCTGCTCGTCCTGACGCCGTTCCGGCACGGCGAGGAGCCGGTGCCGCTGCCGGACCGGGCGATCCGCTCGGTCTCCTCGGTCCAGGGACTCGGCGGACTGGCCGGGGCGCGGGTCGTGGTCGAGGTCATGAGCAGCATGAAGCGGCACGGCGTCACGCCGGAGGAGCTGCCGCTGCTGGCCTCCGCGATCGAGAACGTACGGCTGGAGGGCTTCGCCATCCACCTCCCGCTGGACCGCACCGACGGCACCGACGCGGTGGACGAGGTCATCGGCTGGATGGACCGGCTCCGCAACGCCCGGCTGCCGCTGCACACCATGTTCGTCAGCCACCTCAAGGCCGACGAACTGCACCGGCTGCAGGCCCAGTTCCCGCAGACCCGCTTCCGCGCCCGGATCGGCACGCGGCTGTGGCTCGGCGACCACGACGCCACCGAGTACCGCGGCTCGGTCCTGGACGTCACCCGCGTGGCCAAGGGCGACCGCTTCGGCTACCGCCAGCAGAAGGCGGCCTCCGACGGCTACCTCGTCGTCGTGGCCGGCGGCACCTCGCACGGCGTCGGCCTGGAGGCCCCCAAGGCGCTGCACGGCATGATGCCCCGCGCCAAGGGCGTCGCCCGGGCCGGTCTGGCGACGGTGAACCGCAACCTCTCGCCGTACGTGTGGTCCGGCAAGCAGCGCTGGTTCGCGGAGCCGCCGCACATGCAGGTCTCCATCCTGTTCGTGCCCAGCGACGCGCCGGAGCCGAAGGTCGGCGAGGAACTGGTGGCCCACCTGCGGCACACCACCACGCAGTTCGACCGTCTCGTGGACCGCTGACCTGCGGTTTCCGGTCCATGACAACGGGCCCGGACGCCCGGCTTCCCGCCGTGCGTCCGGGCCCGCCGCGTCTCTCCGGTCTACCTGCCGGCGTCAGCCCCGGCCGGACCCCACTCGACCCGTGCCGCACCCTCGAACGGGGCGGCGTGCCGCGGTGCGTGCTGCTGCCGCCCCAGGACGAACACGTCGGGCGCCTGGTCCAGGACGCCGCCCGAGGGGTCGTCGGCACCTTCCCTGCGCACCGTGTCCCGGTCCGGCAGCAGGATGTCCCTGACCACCAGCGCGCACAGGTACAGCGTGCCCAACAGGTGCAGCACTATGGCGAGTTGGTAGCCCTCCGGCGGCAGACCCTGGTGCTTGTCCCCGCTGCCGCTGTACGCGAGGTACAGCCAGATGCCGAGGAAGTACATGACCTCGCACGCCTGCCAGACCAGGAAGTCCCGCCAGCGCGGCCGGGCCAGTGCGGCCAGCGGGACCAGCCAGAGCACGTACTGCGGTGAGTAGACCTTGTTGGTCAGGATGAAGAGCGCGACGACCAGGAACGCCAGCTGGGCCAGGCGCGGACGGCGCGGCGCGTAGAGCGTGAGCAGCGCGATGGCCCCGCAGCCGACGATCATCAGCAGCGTCGCGTAGGTGTTGGCGTACTCCAGCGGGTTGCCGGTGCGCTGGGAGATCAGCAGCCAGACGGAGCCGAAGTCGATCGGCCGCTCCTGGCTGAAGGTGTAGAACTTCTGCCAGCCGTCCCAGGCGGGCAGCATCACGGGCAGGTTCACCGCCAGCCAGGAGAAGACCGCGCCACCCGCCACCGCACCAAAAGACCGCCACTTCCCGGCCCGCCAGCACAGGACGAACAGCGGCCCCAGCAGCAGGACAGGGTAGAGCTTGGCCGCGGTCGCCAGCCCGATGAAGACTCCGGCGGCGAGCGGCCGGCTGCGCGACCAGAGCAGCATCGCCACCGAGGTCAGCGCGACGGCGAGCAGGTCCCAGTTGATGGTGGCCGTCAGCGCGAAAGCGGGCGCCAGGGCGACGAGCAGGGCGTCCCAGGGCCGCTTGCGGTGCGTCCAGGCCACACAGACCGCGATGACGGCGGCGCAGACCATGAGCATCCCGGCGTTGACCAGCCAGTAGATCTGCTCGCGGTGCTGCATCGTGCCGCCGTGCGGGGTCAGCCACGAGGCGACCTCCATGAACACGCCGGTCAGCACCGGGTATTCGAGGTACTCCATGTCACCGGGCAGCCGGTCGAAGTACGGGACGAGGTTCTCGGCGAATCCGCGTCCGACGTAGAGGTGCGGGATGTCCGAGTAGCAGGCGTGGGTGTACTGGCTGGTCGCGCCGAAGAACCAGGCGCCGTTGTAGCAGGGCAGCTTCTGCACCATCCCCAGCGCGAACATCCCCAGGGCGACCAGAGCGATGACGCGTACCGGCGTCCACCAGCTCGCGCCGAGCAGTACGCGGCGGCCGAGCGGGCCGCCGATCAGCTCGCTGCCGGAGGCCGCCACCTCATCCCGTTGCGTCGGCCGTACGGGCTCGTCCTGTCGCACGCTCGTCATGGGGTCATCCTGCCGCACGTCCCTGTGCCGGAGACGGCGAAGCCCCCGCCCGGGCATGCCGGGTCGGGGGCTCGTCGTTTCGCATCCGCTGTTTCACGTGAAACCGGTCGAGCGTTTCACGTGAAACAGCGCGCGGTCAGTTCTTGAAGCCGTCCGGGCCTCCGAAGAAACCGCCGTCGTCGCCGCCGGGCGGCTCGGTCGCCGGTGGCGAGGTCTCGCCGCCAGGATCGCCCGGACCACCGGTCGGACCGCCGTCCTGGCCTCCGCTGTCCTTGCAGCCCAGGTCCCAGGGCGAGCAGGTGTCGCTCGCCGACGGGCTGGGGGAGGACTCGCTCGGGCTCTCCGACGGCTCCTCCGACGGCTCCTCGGTCGGCTTCTCCTCGGTCTTCGTCGGGGTCGGCTTCGGGCTGGCGCTCTCGCCGTAGACGACCTTGCCGATCGGCTGCGGCGGCGGGAACGCCTCCATCGGCTCGCCCTGCATCGCCTGCATCATGTAGTCGCGCCAGATCTGCGAGGGGAACGAAGCTCCGTGGATCTTCTCCTCGCCGCCGACGCCGTACATCTTCAGGAAGCGCTGCGACTTCGCCTGGTCGTTGACCCGCCACATGCCGATCGTGGTGGCCAGCTGCTTGGTGTAGCCCGCGAACCACGCCGACTTGTTGTCGTCGGTGGTACCGGTCTTGCCGGCCGCCTCGCGGCCGTCCGGCAGCTTCGCCGCCGTACCGGTGCCCTTCTCCACCACGTTCTTGAGCACGTCCGTGACGTTGTTGGCCACGTTCGGGTCGAAGGCCGTCTTGGTCTTCGTCGGGTGCTTGTAGAGGTTGGTGCCGTCCTTGCTCACCGACTCGACGGAGTACGGGTCGGTCTGCTCGCCGCTGGCGGCGAAGGTGGCGTACGCGCCGGCCAGCCGGATGGCACTGGGCGCCGAGGTGCCCAGGGAGAAGGTCGGCGTGGTGCGCGCCATGCTGTTGTCGTCCCGCAGGCCGGCCGCGATGGCCTCCTGCTTCACCACATCGGTGCCGACGTCCATGCCCAGCTGGATGTAGGGCGTGTTCACCGAGTACTGCATGGCGGTGCGCAGGCTGACGCGGCCCTTGTCCTCATTGCCGTCGTTGGCCTGGTGCCATTCCTTGCCGTCCCGGTCGTGCCAGACGGTCCCGTCGTAGTTGAGCAGCCGCACCTTGTTGTTGCCGTTGTACATGCTGCTCGGCGACACGGGAGTGCGGACGGCCGGGTTGTCCGGGTCCCGCACGCCCTTGTCCATCGCCGCGGCCAGGACGAACGGCTTGAACGTGGAGCCGACCTGGACACCGGTGTAGTCGGCGTTGTTGGTGTAGTGCTCCGTCGCGTCCTTGCCGCCGTAGATGGCGACGATCTTTCCGGTCTTCGGCTCGACCGAGGCCCCGCCGAACTGCACGTACTTGTCGACCGCGCGCTGCTCGGGCTTCAGCGCCTTCTTGGAGACGTTTTCGACGGCCTTGGTCAGTTCACCCATCTTCTTCCGGTCGAAGGTGGTGTGAATCGCGTAGCCGCCCTGCTTCAGCTCGGCATCCGAGATTTCGGTGTTGGCGGTGATGTAGTTGTTGGCGAGGTCGACGAGGTAACCCTTCTGACCGCGCAGGTCCATCGCCTTCTTCGGCGGCCGCGGCATGGGGAAGTCGTCGTCCGTGATCTTGGCCCGGGCCGCCTTGGACAGCCGGCCCACCTGGACCTCCCGGTCCAGCGTCCACGACCAGCGCGCCTTGGCCCGCTTGTAGTTCGCGTTCTTGCTCTCCGTCGTGACGAACGGGTCGTAGAGGTTCGGCCCGTTGAGCAGCGAGGAGAGGAAGGCGCTCTGGCTCGTGGTGAGGTCTTCGCTGTCCTTGTTGTAGTAGGCGCGCGACGCGGCCTGGATGCCGTAGGCGCCACGCCCGTAGTACGCCGTGTTGAGGTACCCGGCCAGGATCTTGGGCTTGGGCTCCGAGGCGCCCACCTTTATCGAGATGAACAGCTCGGTGATCTTGCGCTTGAGCGTCTGTTCCTGGTTCAGGTACGTGTTCTTCACGTACTGCTGGGTGATCGTCGAGCCACTCTGCGTCTCGCCGCCCATGGCCATCTTGACCACCGCGCGGGCGATACCCATCGGGTCGACGCCCGAGTCCGTCTCGAACGAGGCGTTCTCCGCGGAGATCACCGCGTTCTGCATCGACTTCGGGATCTGGCTGATCGGCACGATCTGGCGGTTGAGCTCACCACCACCGGCGACGACCATCGGCTTGTTGTCGGACCAGTAGTAGACGTTCTTCTGGACCTTCGCCAGCTTCTGCGCGTCGGGAACGTCGACGTAGGCGAGCGCGATGCCGGAGAGGCCGAGCACCAACGCGATGAAGCCCAGGCAGCTGCCCAGCACGAGGCGCCAGGACGGCACCCAGCGGCGCGCTCCGTCCTTGCCCGCGCGCGGGTAGTCGATGAACCGCTTCTTGGGCGGGCGGCCGTCACCGCCCGCACCGCCGCCGGAACGCCGACCGCCACGGCCGGCACCTCCGGCAGCCGCCGCCTCGGGCGCCCGCCGGCGCCCGCCGCGTTGCGCAGCCCTGCGCGCCGCTGCCCGTCCCTGGTAGGGAGGCTCCGGCTCAGGTACGCCGGACGCGGCAGCGGAAGCGGACGCCCTGCTGGAGCCGCGCGACGGCGCGGCTCGGCGGCCACTCGATTGTTGCTGTGCGGCGCGTCGGGCCGCGGCACGTCCGCCACCTTGCGGCTGCGGCGGTTTGCGACGGTGCTCGCTCATGGAACGGTTACTCCTCGGGCAGGCGCGCTATCTCATCGCCTGAAGGCGGCAGTTCACTTCAGGTCCCCCCGACAACACGGCCCGCATTGGTCGCGCGGGCCGCACTACACCGGGGACGGAGACGCCACTTCTCGCCACTTGGTTCCCGGCAGTCTGCATGCCGCACAGACTACGCACGGCCAAAACCTGCCCAGGCTCAAAATTCACTCCAAATCAGTCACGCCGACTACAGCGATTTGGCGATGTGATGCCGTTCACCGTCCCCGCCCTTGTTCCGCTCAGCGGCCCGTTCTATCGTCTGGATGTATCGAGTCGATACATCAGCTCGGCATAAAGAGCGCACACAGCAGGGGAGGCGGAGGATGAGCAGACGGTCCGGCATCCTCGAGTTCGCCGTGCTCGGCCTGTTGCGCGAGTCCCCCATGCACGGGTACGAGCTGCGGAAGCGGCTCAACACTTCGCTGGGTGTTTTCCGAGCGTTCAGTTACGGCACCCTCTACCCCTGCCTGAAAGCCTTGGTCGCGCACGGCTGGCTGACCGAGGAGACCGGGGGAGACACGGCCCACAACGCCGTCCCTGCCGCGTCACTCGCGGGGCGCCGGGCCAAGATCGTCTACCGGTTGACGGCGGAGGGGAAGGCGCACTTCGAAGAGCTGCTCTCGCACTCCGGGCCCGACGCCTGGGAGGACGAGCACTTCGGTGTCCGGTTCGCCTTCTTCGGACAGACCTCGCGCGATGTCCGCATGCGCGTACTGGAGGGCCGGCGCAGCCGCCTGGAGGAGCGCCTCGAAAGGATGCGCGCCTCCCTGGCCCGCAGCCGCGAGCGGCTCGACGACTACACCCTCGAGCTGCAGCTGCACGGATTGGAATCCGTGGAACGCGAAGTGCGCTGGCTGAACGAGCTGATCGAAAGCGAGCGGGCCGGGCGCGACCAGCGCGCCCCGGATGCCGCACCCCCGGACCGGAACGAGTCAGGAGAGCCGGGCGGCCTGCCCCGACACCGGGGTGGATCCCGGCCGGATCCGTCCGATGACACCGCAACATGAGGCTCCGCAGCCGCGGAGCCGCGTCGAGAACAAACAGGGAGCAACCGGAATGGGTTCGGTTCGCGTAGCCGTCGTCGGCGTGGGCAACTGCGCCGCATCGTTGGTACAGGGCGTCGAGTACTACAAGGACGCCGACCCGGACAGCCGCGTGCCCGGTCTGATGCACGTGCAGTTCGGTGAGTACCACGTGCGGGACATCGAGTTCGTGGCTGCCTTCGACGTCGACGCCAAGAAGGTCGGCCTCGACCTCGCCGACGCCATCGGCGCCAGCGAGAACAACACCATCAAGATCTGTGACGTGCCCCGCTCCGGTGTGACCGTCCAGCGCGGCCACACCCTCGACGGTCTCGGCAAGTACTACCGCCAGACCATCGAGGAGTCCGCCGAGGCCCCCGTCGACGTCGTCCAGGTCCTCAAGGACCAGCAGGTCGACGTCCTGGTGTGCTACCTCCCCGTCGGCTCCGAGGACGCCGCGAAGTACTACGCCCAGTGCGCCATCGACGCCAAGGTCGCCTTCGTCAACGCTCTCCCGGTCTTCATCGCCGGCACCAAGGAGTGGGCGGACAAGTTCACCGAGGCGGGCGTCCCGATCGTCGGTGACGACATCAAATCCCAGGTGGGCGCCACCATCACGCACCGCGTGATGGCCAAGCTCTTCGAGGACCGGGGCGTCATCCTGGACCGCACGATGCAGCTGAACGTCGGCGGCAACATGGACTTCAAGAACATGCTCGAGCGCGAGCGCCTGGAGTCCAAGAAGATCTCCAAGACGCAGGCCGTCACCTCCCAGATCACCGACCGCGAGATGGGCGCCGACAACGTCCACATCGGACCCTCGGACTTCGTCGCCTGGCTGGACGACCGCAAGTGGGCCTACGTCCGCCTGGAGGGCCGTGCCTTCGGTGACGTCCCGCTGAACCTGGAGTACAAGCTCGAGGTCTGGGACTCCCCGAACTCCGCGGGCGTCATCATCGACGCGCTGCGCGCTGCGAAGATCGCCAAGGACCGCGGCATCGGCGGCCCGATCCTCTCCGCTTCCTCGTACTTCATGAAGTCCCCGCCGGTCCAGTACTTCGACAACGAGGCCCGGGACAACGTCGAGAGGTTCATCAAGGGCGAGGTCGAGCGCTGAGCCGACGCGTGACCGCGGACGCCGCCGCGACCGCACCGTCCTGACCGCGGGCCCCTGGGAGTCTCCCCAGGGGCCCGCGGCCTGTGTGAGGCTGTGGCCCATGTCCGCCGTGCGTGCCCTCCGCGTGCTCCTCCGCCGCCGCGATTTCCGCCGGCTGCTGGCTGTCCGGCTCCTCTCACAGGCCGCCGACGGCGTGTACCAGGTCGCCCTCGCCTCCTACGTCGTCTTCTCCCCCGAGAAGCAGGCGTCCCCCGCGGCCATCGCCTCCGCTATGGCGGTGCTGCTGCTCCCGTACTCCGTGCTCGGACCGTTCGCCGGAGTACTCCTGGACCGCTGGCGCCGCCGCCAGGTCCTGCTCCACGGCAACCTGCTGCGTACGGTCCTGGCCGCCGCGACCACGCTGATGCTGCTGACCGGCGCGCCGGACTGGCTCTTCTACGCCTCCGCCCTCAGCGTCACCGCGGTCAACCGCTTCGTGCTGGCCGGCCTGTCCGCCGCGCTGCCCCGGGTCGTCGACACCGCCGAGGCGCTGGTGGTGGCCAACTCCCTGTCCCCCACGGCCGGCACGCTCGCCGCCACGGCAGGCGGCGGCCTCGCCTTCGCCCTCCGGCTCGCCGGTGCGGAGTCCGACGCGATCGCCGTCCTGCTCGGTGCCGTCCTCTATCTCTGCGCCGCACTCGTCGCGCTGCGCATCCCCGCGGCGCTCCTCGGCCCGGACCCCGGCCGGGTCGCACCGCGTATATCCGCCGCCCTGCTGAGTACCGCCCGTGGGCTCGCCGCAGGGCTGGCCCATCTCGGCCGGCGCCGGTCAGCGGCCCGGGCCCTGGCCGCGATGGCACTGATGCGCTTCTGCTACGGCGCGCTGACGATCACCGTGCTGATGCTGTGCCGTGCCTACTGGCCGCAGAACGGGCCCGACGGGATGACCACGCTAGGGCTCGCGGTCGCCGCGTCCGGCGCCGGATTCTTCGCCGCCGCGGTGCTGTCCCCCTGGGCGATCACCCGGCTGACCGCCACGGGCTGGATCGCGACGTGTGCCGGCGCCGCCGCGGTACTGGTCCCCGCGCTCAGTCTGTCCTTCGCGCTGGTGCCCGTGCTCGTCGCCGCCTTCTTCCTCGGCCTCGCCACCCAGGGCGCGAAGATCGCCACGGACACGGAAGTCCAGTCCGCCGTCGACGACGCGTTCCGCGGCCGGGTCTTCGCCCTCTACGACGTGCTCTTCCACGTCTCCTTCGTCGGTGCGGCCGGGGTGGCGGCCCTCATACTGCCGCCCGACGGCCGCTCTTCCGCGCTGATCACCGGGGTGGCAGTGGTCCATCTGGCCGTCGCGCTCACCATGGCGCGGGCTCGCGTTTCACGTGAAACATCGCCCCGGCCGAAGGACGGCCGAGGCGATGCGTGTGGTGTTTCACGTGAAACATGAGCGGCCGGACGCGTCGGCCGCCGGGATCAGCCCTGCTGCTCGGCCCACCATTCCTTGAGCGCCGCGACCGCCGCGTCCCGCCCCATCGGGCCGTTCTCCAGCCGCAGCTCCAGCAGGTACTTGTACGCCTTGCCGACCTCCGGCCCGGGCGCGATGTCCAGTACCCGCATGATGTCGTTGCCGTCCAGGTCCGGCCGGATCGCGTCCAGTTCTTCCTGTTCCTGCAGCCGCGCGATGCGCTCCTCGAGCCCGTCGTACGCCCGCGAGAGCGCGTTGGCCTTGCGCTTGTTCCGCGTGGTGCAGTCCGAGCGGGTCAGCTTGTGCAGCCGTGTCAGCAGCGGGCCGGCGTCCCGTACGTACCGGCGGACCGCCGAGTCGGTCCACTCGCCCGTGCCGTAGCCGTGGAAGCGCAGGTGCAGCTCCACCAGCCGCGCGACGTCCTTGACCATCTCGTTGGAGTACTTCAGCGCGGTCATCCGCTTCTTGGTCATCTTCGCGCCGACCACCTCGTGGTGGTGGAAGGAGACCCGGCCGTCCTTCTCGAATCGCCGGGTCTTCGGCTTTCCGATGTCGTGCAGCAGCGCCGCCAGCCGCAGCACCAGGTCCGGGCCGTCCTCCTCCAGGTCGATGGCCTGGTCCAGGACGGTCAGCGAGTGCTCGTAGACGTCCTTGTGACGGTGATGCTCGTCACGCTCCAGCCGCAGCGCCGGCAGCTCCGGCAGGACCCGGTCGGCGATGCCGCTCTCGACCAGGAGCGCGAGACCCTTGCGGGGGTGCGCGCCCAGGATCAGCTTGTTCAGCTCGTCACGCACCCGCTCGGCGGAGACGATGTCGATCCGGTCCGCCATCTCCTTCATCGCGGCCACGACCTCGGGCGCCACCGTGAAGTCCAGCTGCGCGGCGAAGCGCGCCGCCCGCATCATCCGCAGCGGGTCGTCGGAGAAGGACTCCTGCGGGGTGCCCGGCGTGCGCAGCACCTGCGCCGCGAGGTCCTCCAGGCCGTTGTGCGGGTCGACGAACTCCTTCTGCGGGAGCATCACGGCCATCGCGTTCACGGTGAAGTCCCGGCGCACCAGATCGTCCTCGATCGAGTCGCCGTAGGACACCTCGGGCTTGCGGGAGGTCCGGTCGTACGCCTCCGAGCGGTACGTCGTGACCTCGATGTCGAAGGAGTCCTTCTTGCAGCCGACGGTGCCGAAGGCGATGCCGACCTCCCACACCGCGTCCGCCCACGGCCGGACGATCTTCAGAACGTCCTCGGGCCGGGCGTCGGTGGTGAAGT
The DNA here is from genome assembly GCF_044544685.1 of Streptomyces sp. NPDC053542. Classification (NCBI taxonomy): domain Bacteria; kingdom Bacillati; phylum Actinomycetota; class Actinomycetes; order Kitasatosporales; family Streptomycetaceae; genus Streptomyces; species Streptomyces sp. NPDC053542. Next base: position 260,507 of record NZ_JBITXL010000005.1, on the reverse strand, counting down.
CCAGGTCATTGCCGAGCCGGCCCAGCAGGGCATCCCGCACTGAACCGCCGACCAGGGCAAGGGTGAACCCGGCCTCCTGAAAACGGCGGGCCAGATCGTCCGCGACGGGCGACACGCGCAGCAGCTCGCTGACGGCGCGGCGCTGTACCTGGTTCAGCGCCTGCGTCGACTGCGCACTGTGCTCGGTCTGCGGGGCGTGGGTGTCATTGTTGGCGTTCGGCACAACAGGACAGGGTACGTGGCCTCGCCGCGCGAGGCGGACACGTATAAAGGGGACGAGTTCGCGGAGACCGGCCGTCCGCCCGAGCAGCTGGAGCAGTCCGCAGCACTTCGCCACGGCAGTCATCGTTACCATGCGTGGACGCATATTGCGACGACCACTGACGACGACGAGGGACGGGCGAGCGCGTGGCCGAGGCGGCAGGGTTCCAGGTGACCGAACGGCCGCGTGGTCGATGGCTGCGACGGGCCGCTGCGCTGGTCGCCGGCGCACCACTGCTGGCCGGGCTGCTGCAGGTCCCCGCGGCGCAGGAAGCACACGCCGCACCCGTCGGCTCCCGGACGGTCGACGTCGACATCGACTCGCTCACCCCGCCGGCGCCCGGCAAGGACGACGACGCGGTCACCGTCTCCGGCAGCATCACCAACGAGGGCCGCGCGACGATCACCGGCGGACACATCGGACTGCGCCGCGGGCCCGTACTGAACAACCGCAGCTCCATCGACGACGTGGCCCGGCGCACCGGCTACTCCGCCGGCCTGGACGGCCAGGAGATCGGCGGCAGCACCGAGAAGGTGAAGGCGCTGCGCCCTGGCGTCTCCCAGCCCTTCACCCTGCGCGTCCCGGTCAAGAAGCTGCGCCTGAGCAAGGACGGCGTCTACCAGCTCGGCGTCTCCGTCTCCGGCCGGTCCAGGAGCGCCCCGTACGAGCAGGTGCTCGGCATCGAGCGCACCTTCCTGCCCTGGCAGGAGGCCGCCTCGTCGAAGAAGACCGACTTCACGTACATGTGGCCGCTGATCTCCAAGACCCACCTCACCGCGGAGACCGAGGGCGACGAACAGCAGACACCGATCTTCCGCGACGACAAGCTGGCGGCCGAGATCGCGCCGGGCGGCCGGCTGCAGCAGCTCGTCGCCCTCGGCAAGGACCTTCCGGTCACCTTCGTCGTCGACCCCGACCTGCTCGCCTCCGTCGACGCCATGACCGGCCGGTACAAGGTCGAGGGGCCGCACGGCACGACCAGGGCGGGCCGGAACCAGGACGTGGCCAAGCAGTGGCTGAGCGATCTGGAGCAGGCGGTCCAGGCTCACGAGGTGATCGCGCTGCCGTTCGGCGACCCCGACATCGCCTCGCTGGCGCACCAGGGCAAGGCCGTGCCGAGCGCGCTGGGCCATCTCGGCCCGGCCACCGAGCTCGCGTCGAAGACCGTGGACACCGTTCTCCCGGGCGTGAAGGCGCGCAATGACTTCGCCTGGCCCGTCGACGGCGCCGTGGACTCCTCCGTCGTGGACGTGGCGACCTCGGCGGGGGCCCACAACGTCATCGCCCGCAGCGACAGCATGCGGGAGACCGGCCTGTCCTACACCCCCACCGCCGCCCGCCCCATCGGCGGCGGCAACACCGCGGTCGTCGCGGACGCCGGGCTGTCCACCGCCTTCACCGGCGACCTGTCCAAGGCCGGCTCCGCGACCCTGGCGGTACAGAACTTCCTCTCGCAGACCCTGATGGTCAACCTTCAGGACCCGTCGCGGCAGCGCAGCGTCGTGGTGGCCCCCCAGCGGATGCCCACCGCGAGCCAGGCCCAGGCGATGGCGAAGGCCGTGCGGGCGCTGGACGACAGCGGCTGGGCCGAGGCGCAGGACCTCAGCGACGCGGCCAAGGCCAAGCCCGACCGCAACGCCACCCGCCAGGTGCCCGGCCCCGCCTCGTACCCGTCCTCGCTGCGCAAGCACGAGCTGCCGGCGGCCGCCTTCCGGCAGGCGCAGGAGACCCGTACCGCGCTGGACGACTTCGAGGTCATCCTGGCCGAGCCGTGGCGGGTCGAGACCCCCTTCGGCAACGCGATCATGCGGATGATGTCGACGTCGTGGCGCGGCGACGCCAACGGCGCCAAGGCGTTCCGCAAGTCCGTCCGCAGCTACCTGGACGGCCTGACGACCAAGGTGCACCTGATCCAGAAGTCGGACGCCACGCTCTCCGGGCGCAGCGCCACGATTCCCGTCACGGTGCAGAACAACCTCGTCCGGGGCGTCGAGGGCATGACGCTGCGGCTCACGTCCTCCCAGCCCAACCGGCTGGACGTGGGTGAACCGCAGACGATCGACGTCGAGGGCGGGCACAGCCAGTCCTTCAAGTTCGACACCACCGCGCACGCGAACGGCCCGGTGCAGGTCACCGCGCAGCTCTACACCGCCGACGGCAAGCGGTACGGCCGGGCGATGACCTTCGAGGTGAACGTCACCGAGATCACCGCTACGGTCATGCTCGTCATCGCGGGCGGCGTGCTGCTGCTCGTCCTCGCCGGCGTACGGATCTACCTGCAGCGCAAGCGCGCGGCGGCCCGCGAGGACGACGACGGCACCGATGGCGGGGACGGTACGGACGGCGGTACCGACGGCGGCGCGGGCTCGGACGACGGGGACGGCACCCCGGACAGCGACGGCACGGACCAGGACGGCCGGCCCTCGGACGGCGAATCCGAGCAGCCGGGTGACCCGGCTGCGGACACCGGTTCGGAAAGCACGGACCCGTCCAGCTCAGGTGAGAAAGTGGACCGTTGATACATGGCGGGGCCGGATGGCCGGCGACGGATGAGGTGGGGCAGCTATGAATGCGCCGTACGACGGTGACCGCGGCCAGGCTGCGAGCGACGACGCCGCAGGCCGGCCCCCACAGCCGCCGCAGGCACCGGACCCTTACGTGCAGGACGCCTACTCGCGGGCGCCCTTCCCCTCGCAGGACCCCGCGGCCCAGGACCCGGTGGCCGACGCACTGTACGACCGGGCGGCGCATCCGCCGCACCAGGGCGCGCCGGACCACCCGCTCTACCAGCAGCCGCCGGCGCCCCGGCACACTCCGGGCCCGGAGGCGTGGCCCGCCCGGCCGGCGCCCGAGCCGCAGGTCCCGGGGCACCGGCTGTACGGCGACCCCACGGCGACCACCCAGTTCGTCGGCGTGGACGACCTGATCACGCAGGCCGCCGACCGGCCGGCGGAGCCCGACGCGTTCGCCCACCTCTACCGTGACCAGCGGGCACCGGAACCGCAGCGGCCGCCGGCCCAGAACAGCGGCCCGGGCCCGTACCAGCCGTCGGACGGACAGTACGGACCGCCCGGTGGGCAGTACGGACCGCCGGGCGGCCAGTACGAGCCCGCCGGCGGGCAGTACGAGCCGGCGGGCGGGCCGCAGGCCGTGCCCCCGGCCGAGCCCGAGCCGGCTTCCGCACCGGAGCCGCCGGAGCCCGCCGGACGCACCGGTGGCAAGGCCGGCAGCCTGCTGAAGTCCAGCGCCGTGATGGCCGCCGGCACCATGGTCTCCCGGCTCACCGGCTTCGTACGGTCCGCGCTGATCGCCTCCGCGCTCGGCGCCGCCGTCCTCGGTGACTCCTGGCAGGTCGCCTACACGCTGCCCACGATGATCTTCATCCTGACCATCGGCGGCGGCCTGAACTCGGTGTTCGTGCCGCAGCTTGTGCGCGCGATGAAGGAGGACGAGGACGGCGGCGAGGCGTACGCCAACCGCCTGCTGACCCTGGTGATGGTGATCCTCGGCGCCCTCACCGTCGCGGCCGTGTTCGCGGCGCCCTGGCTGGTGCGGGCGATGTCGGGATTCGCCCCCGACTCGGCCAGCTTCGAGGTCGCCGTCGCCTTCACCCGCTACTGCGTGCCCACGATCTTCTTCATGGGCATCCACGTGATCATGGGCCAGGTGCTCAACGCGCGCGGCCGCTTCGGCGCGATGATGTGGACCCCGGTCCTCAACAACGTCGTCATGATCAGCACGTTCGGGCTGTTCATCTGGGTGTACGGCAGCGCCAACAGCTCGCACATCGGGGTCACCACCATCCCGGATGCCGGCATCCGGCTGCTGGGCATCGGCACCCTGCTCGGCCTGGTCGTGCAGGCCCTGGCGATGATCCCCTACCTGCGCGACACCGGCTTCAAGCTGCGGCTGCGCTTCGACTGGCGCGGCCACGGCCTCGGCAAGGCCGCCAAGCTCGCCAAGTGGACCTTGCTCTTCGTGCTCGCCAACCAGGCCGGCGCCCTCGTCGTCTCCAAGCTCTCCACGCTGGCCGGCGAGAAGGCCGCTGGCCAGGGGCACCCCGGCACCGGCTACATGGCGTACTCCAACGCCCAGCTGATCTGGAACATGCCGCAGGCGATCATCACGGTCTCCGTGATGGCGGCCCTGCTGCCGCGGCTGTCGCGCTCCGCGCACGACGGTGACGTCGGTGCCGTCCGCGACGACATCTCCCAGGGCCTGCGCACCTCCGCCGTGGCCATCGTGCCGATCGCCTTCGGCTTTCTGCCGCTCGGCATCCCGATGTGCACCCTGATCTTCGCGGGTTCGGGCGCCGGCGTCTCCATGGGCTACATGCTCATGGCCTTCGGCCTCGGCCTGATCCCCTTCTCCGTGCAGTACGTCGTCCTGCGCGCCTTCTACGCGTACGAGGACACCCGCACGCCCTTCTACAACACGCTCATCGTCGCCGTGTTCAACGCCGTGGCCTCCGCCCTCTGCTACTTCCTGCTGCCCGTCGAGTGGGCCGTGGTGGGCATGGCGGCCTCCTACGGCCTGGCCTACATCATCGGCGTAGGCGTGGCGTGGCGGCGGCTGCGCAAGCGGATGGGCGGCGACTTGGACGGCGCGCACGTCGTGCGTACGTACGCCCGGCTGGCCGGCGCGAGCCTCCCCGCCACCCTGTTCTCCGGCGCCGCCGTGTACGGGATCATGCAGGGGCTGGGGACCGGCGTACTGGGATCGCTCGTCGCGCTGGTCGGCGGCGGTGCCGTCCTGCTGGTGGTCTTCTACGCGGCCGCCAAGAAGATGCGTATCGAAGAACTCAACGCCCTGGTCGGCATGGTGCGCGGCAAGCTGGGTCGCTGAGCGAGCACAACCTTCGTCCGCCACCGTGTGTCGTGCACAGTGGCGGACTGTGGGCACAATTGACTTGGCTCTTTTGAGCATGCAACGGATGGGGAGGCAGGAACGACGGTGGCGGAACGGAGCACGGCTGCCGTCGACGTGGCCGACACGAGCGGTGGAGAACCGCTCGCCGCCAAGGCGGACGAGGCCACGACCGACGGCACGAAGGCCGAGAAGGTGACCGACGCGGCGCAGGACACCGCGGGCGACGGCGCGAAGGGCGCCACAGCTTCCGAGGCACAGCCGCCCGAACTGCACAGCGGGCACAAGCTGGCCAGGCGCTACCGCCTGGAGGAGTGCGTCACCCGACTGGACGGCTTCAGCAGCTGGCGTGCCGTGGACGAGAAACTGCGCCGCGCCGTCGGGGTTCACATCCTGCCCGCCGACCACCCGCGTGCCCGTCCCGTGCTCTCCGCCGCGCGGTCCGCCGCGCTGCTCGGCGACCCGCGCTTCGTCCAGGTCCTCGACGCCGTCGAGGAGAACGACCTGGTCTACGTCGTCCACGAATGGCTCCCGGACGCCACCGAACTGACCGCCGTCCTCGCCGCCGGACCGCTCGAGCCGCACGACGCCTACCAGCTCGTGACGCAGATCTCCCAGGCCATGGCCGCCGCCCACCGGGAGGGCCTGGCACACCTCCGGCTGACCCCCGGATCCGTCCTGCGCACCTCTTCCGGCCAGTACCGCATCCGGGGCCTGGCGATCATGGCCGCGCTGCGCGGGATCTCCAGCGACCACCCGCAGCGCACGGACACGGAAGCCATCGGCGCGCTGCTGTACGCCGCGCTCACCCAGCGCTGGCCGTACGAGAACGACGCGTACGGGCTGTCCGGACTGCCCAAGGGCGTCGGCCTGATCGCCCCCGACCAGGTACGGGCGGGCGTGCACCGCGGCCTGTCGGAGCTGGCCATGCGCGCGCTCGTCAACGACGGCGCCACCGCTTCCCGCCAGGAGCAGCCCTGCACCACGCCGGAGGAGCTGGCCAAGGCCGTCGGCGCGATGCCGCGCATCCGCCCGCCGGAGCCCTCCTTCACCACCCCGCCGCCCTACCAGCGCACCGGCTACCAGCAGGGCACGTACGGTCAGCCGGCCGGCCCCGGACGGCCCGGCGCCTCGGCCACCCGGCCTGTTCCGACCCCGCCGCCCCCGTTGCAGAGCCGTACCGGAAGGGCGGCCAAGTGGTGCGTCTCCGCGCTGCTGATCGCCGCGCTGGGGCTGGGCAGCTGGCAGCTGGCCGACACGCTCCTGAAGGACCGGAATCAGGACGACTCCGGCAGCTCGGAGACGACCGGGGGCCACGCCGGCACGGCGTCGGGAAAGACCGTCAGCGTCGACAAGGTCGTGGACTTCGACCCGGCGCCGGGCGGTGACGGCACGGAGAACCCGCAGGACGCCCCCAAGGCCCTCGACGGGGACCCCGCCACGTCCTGGCCGACCCGCAATTACTACGGCCGCTCCGACCTCGGGGGTCTCAAGGACGGCGTGGGGCTGATTCTCGACCTCGGCAAGGTCCAGCAGGTCGGCAGCGTCAAGGTCGACCTCGTCGGGAGCACCTCGCTCGACTTCCGCGCCGCGCCCGAGGACAGCAGCGGTGCGCCCACGTCCCTCGACGGCTTCAAGAAGATCGCCGACGGCTCGGGGGAGACGGTCACGCTGCGGGCGAAGGAGCCGATCAAGACACAGTACGTATTGGTCTGGCTCACCGACCTCCCGTTGAAGGACGATGGCAACTACCGGGGCCAGATCAAGGAGATCAAGGTCCGCAGCTAGGGGTGGGCAGCAGGGGGGCGCCAGAATGTCGATGCGGACAGCGGCCAGGAGGCGCCGGTGCTCCCCGGGCCTCCCTCCGCCCCCGCGGCCGGCCGCTGTGGCCGTCGTCCTCGAGCCTGGTACCGCCGAGCACCCGTATGTAAGCTCCCGTGTACAGCTTGACGCCAGGGGTTCGGTTATGCGTGATGGCGCAGTGATGCCCGCCGTCGTAGGAAAGGTCGGTCCGGCCGGTTTCCTGGCCGTCCCGGCCGAAGCCCGTGCCCGGGCGGCCCCGGGCAGGACGCGCGCAGCGGCGCCGTCCGCGCGGCCGGCGCTCCGCGGTCCGCACCGGGCCGGCTCCTGCGAGGCGGGCCATGGAAGATAACGTCCGCCCCTCCGACCAGGCACTCCTCGCCCGCCATGTCCAGGGTGACCCCGACGCCTTCGGCGAGATCGTCAGGCGCCACCGTGACCGGCTCTGGGCGGTGGCGCTGCGCACCCTCGGCGACCGCGAGGAAGCGGCCGACGCCGTGCAGGACGCCCTGGTGTCCGCCTACCGTGCCGCCCATACCTTCCGCGGCCAGTCGGCCGTGACGACCTGGCTGCACCGCATCACGGTCAACGCCTGCCTGGACCGGGCCCGCAAGGCGGCCTCCCGGCGCACCTCGCCGGTCGCGGAGACCGAGCGGCTGGAACAGCTCATCGAGCCGCACGAATCCGCCGCGATGCCGGCCGAGCGCCAGGATCTGCACCGCGAACTGCTCAGCGCGCTCCGTACTCTCCCCGCCGAACAACGCGCGGCCATCGTCCTCGTCGACATGCAGGGCTACCCCGTGGCCGAGGCCGCGGAGGTACTGGGCGTCCCCACCGGCACGGTGAAGAGCCGGTGCGCCCGCGGCCGGGCCCGGCTCCTCCCGATGCTCACCCATCTGCGCGCCGAAGAGGGGGATAAGGGCACCTCAGGCGGGGGAAGGAACCGGGCGCAGGGGACATCCGTCCCACAGACGGCAGGACCGAATGACTCAGGGGCCGTGAAGGGCGGAGGTGGGCGAGCGTGACAGCCACGACCGACACGGGCGGGCATCCGGAGGTCGCGGAGATCTCCGCGCTCGCGGACGGGTTGCTCTCGCCCGCCCGCGCGGCAGATCTCCGTGCGCATCTCAACGGATGCCCGCTGTGTGAGGACGTCCACAGCTCGCTGGAGGAAATCCGCGCACTGCTCGGCACGCTGCCAGGACCGGGACGGATGCCCGACGACGTCGTCGGTCGCATCGATGCCGCGCTGGCGGCCGAGGCCCTGCTCGACGCCACGGCGCCCACCGGTGACGCCACCCTCGTTTCGACCGCCTCGGGCGACGGCTCCCGCGTCGTGGGGCAGTCGTCCGGTACGCGTGATGGCTCGGTTTCACGTGAAACCGTGGAGAAGAAACGGGACACGGTTTCACGTGAAACAGTGCCCGGACGCTCCGGTGGCAGCTCCGCCGACCGCCCGGCCGGCTACCCCCGCTCCGCCACGGGCCCTGGCCGCAAGCCCCCCGGCACCCGCACGGCGAGGGGGCACCGCTGGCCCAAGGTGCTGCTCGGCACGGCGGCCGCCGCAGCCGTGCTCGGCATCGGCGGCATCCTTCTGCAGAATGGTTCCGGGAACACCGGGCAGGACCAGGACCCCGGCGTGACCGCCACCGGCCAGAGCCCTGCGGACGGGTCGCTCAGCTCCGCGACCCTGGGCAGCCACGTGCGTGATCTGCTCGCCGAGCCCCGCCGCAGCAAGACCCCCGATGTCGGCACCCAGAGCTCGTCCCAGTCACCGCTGCGCGGTGCGGACGACACGATCCCCTCCTGCGTGAGCAAGGGCCTCGCACGGCCCGAGAAGCCGCTGGCCGCGAGCCGCGACACCTACCAGGGCAAGGACGCCTACCTCATCGTGCTGCCCCACCCGTCCGACACGGACCGGGTCTCCGCCTACGTCGTTTCGGCGTCCTGCGTCTCCGCCTCACCGCCTGTTCCTGGCAAGATTCTGCTCAGCGGGACTTATCCCCGCGGCTGAGTCGCCCAGCCCGGCCCCGGGCTGCGGGCCGCTACGGGTGCGCTGGGACACTGCGGGAATGCTCGCCCCGTAGGATCCGTTGGGTGGGATGAGAGTTTCTCCAGCCCACCCAACGCAGTCGGCAGAGACAAGGAAGACACCCGTGAGCGACGTCCGTAACGTGATCATCATCGGCTCCGGGCCTGCGGGCTATACCGCCGCGCTCTACACCGCCCGTGCCTCGCTGAAGCCGCTGGTTTTCGAGGGCGCCGTCACCGCCGGTGGCGCACTGATGAACACCACCGATGTGGAGAACTTCCCCGGCTTCCGGGACGGCATCATGGGCCCGGACCTCATGGACAACATGCGGGCCCAGGCCGAGCGCTTCGGCGCCGAGCTGATCCCCGATGACGTCACCGCCGTGGACCTCTCCGAGCCCATCAAGACGGTCACCGACTCCGCCGGCACCGTGCACCGTGCGCGCGCCGTCATCGTCACCACCGGCTCCCAGCACCGCAAGCTCGGCCTGCCGCGTGAGGACGAGCTCTCCGGTCGCGGCGTGTCGTGGTGCGCCACCTGCGACGGCTTCTTCTTCAAGGACCAGGACATCGCCGTCATCGGCGGCGGCGACACCGCGATGGAGGAGGCCACCTTCCTCTCCCGCTTCGCCAAGTCCGTCACCATCGTGCACCGCCGCGACACCCTGCGCGCCAGCAAGGCGATGCAGGAGCGCGCCTTCGCCGACCCGAAGATCAAGTTCGTGTGGGACAGCGAGGTCGCCGAGATCCACGGTGACAACAAGCTCTCCGGTCTGACCCTGCGCAACCTCAAGACCGGCGACACCTCCGAGCTGCCCGTCACCGGCCTGTTCATCGCCATCGGTCACGACCCGCGCACCGAGCTGTTCAAGGGCCAGCTGAAGCTGGACGACGACGGTTACCTCAAGGTGGACGCGCCCAGCACCCACACCAACATCCAGGGCGTCTTCGCCGCCGGCGATGTCGTGGACCACACCTACCGCCAGGCGATCACCGCCGCCGGCACCGGCTGCTCCGCCGCCCTGGACGCCGAGCGTTTCCTCGCCTCGCTCACCGACAGCGAGCCGGCCGAGCCCGAGCAGACCCCTGCCACGCCGGAGCAGACCCCCACCGCCTGACCTCGAACGTCAGCTTTCACACCCCACCCAGTAAGGAGAACGCCATGGCCGGTGCCACGGTGACCGTGACGGACGACAACTTCGAAGAGGTCGTCCTCAAGAGCGACAAGCCCGTACTCGTCGACTTCTGGGCCACCTGGTGCGGCCCGTGCCGCCAGGTCGCCCCCTCTCTGGAGGCCATCGCCGCGGAGCACGACGAGATCGTCATCGCCAAGCTCAACACCGACGAGAACCCCGCGACCACCGCCAAGTACGGCGTCATGTCGATCCCGACCATGAACGTCTACCAGGGCGGCGAGGTCGTGAAGACCATCGTCGGCGCCAAGCCCAAGGCCGCGATCGAGCGGGACCTGGCGGACTACCTCGCCTGATCCCCGCATGATGTTTCACGTGAAACGGGCCTGCCCTCCGGGGCGGGCCCGTTTCGCTGTCCGCACTACAGGGGCCGGAGTACCGGTTCCTTCTGGACGGCACCCAGCAGCCGGTCCAGCGCGAGTTCCACGTCTTCCTTCCACGACAGGGTCGTGCGCAGCTCCAGGCGCAGCCGTGGGTAGCGCGGGTGCGGCCGTACGGTCTTGAAGCCCACCGCGAGCAGATGATCGGCGGGCAGCACGCACGCCGGCTCCGTCCACTTCGCGTCGCCGAACGCCTCGATCGCCTTGAAGCCCCGCCGCAGCAGATCCTTCGCGACCGTCTGGACCATGACCCTGCCCAGCCCCTGGCCCTGATAGCCGGGGATGAGCCAGGCGGTCATCAGCTGCACGGCGTCGGGGGAGACGGGGCTCGTCGGGAAGGCCGTGGAGCGTGGCACGTACGCCGGAGGCGCGTACAGCACGAAGCCGACCGGGACCTCGTCCACATAGACCACCCGGCCGCAGGAGCCCCACTCCAGGAGCACGGCGGAGATCCACGCTTCCTTCTCCAGCTCGGGCCGGCCGCTCTTTACCGCGGCCTCACCGCTGACGGGGTCGAGCTCCCAGAAAACACACGAGCGGCAGCGCTTGGGGACATCCGGAAGGTTGTCCAGCGTGAGCGGTACGAGCCGACGCCCCATGAAGCCAGGTCCTCACTTCCCTCGCCCACCGCACCTCCCGGCACGGTCAGCGGAACGCGCTCACTGAGCAGACCACCGACGAACCCGCCGACTGCCCCCAGACCGAACCCCGCTGCCATCAATCCGGTGCGGCTCACCGATCGCATGGCTTCTCCTCGTCGTGAGGTGACTCCGAGTGGATGTGTGCCATACCCCGAACGCATCGTAACCGGGACAACATGAACCCGGGTACCGCGAAAAGGCAAAGGGCGGGCCGTGTTCCGGTCACCTCACCGGCACACGGCCCGCCCTCCGGCGGACGGCGGCGTCCGCTCACGCCTCGTCGCTGTCCTCCTCCGGGTGCTTGTCCAGCACCCGTCCTTCTCCAGGGGCCAGCGTGCCCAGGATGCGGTCGAGATCGTCTATCGAGGCGAACTCCACGACGATCTTGCCCTTCTTCTGGCCGAGGTCGACCTTCACTCGCGTCTCGAACCGGTCCGAGAGCCGCGAGGCCAGATCGGTCAGGGCGGGCGAGACACGCGTACCGGCCCGCGGCCCCTTCGCCTTCGACGCGTTCTTGGGCGTGGACCCCATCAGGGTCACGATCTCCTCGACCGCCCGCACCGAGAGGCCCTCGGCCACGATGCGGTGCGCCAGCCGGTCCTGCTCCTCGGAGTCCTCCACGGACAGCAGCGCCCGGGCATGACCTGCCGAGAGCACCCCCGCGGCGACCCGCCGCTGCACCGACGGCGACAGCCTCAGCAGCCGCAGCGTGTTGGAGACCTGGGGACGCGACCGCCCGATCCGGTCCGCCAGCTCGTCGTGCGTGCAGTTGAAGTCCTTCAGCAGCTGGTCGTAGGCCGCCGCCTCCTCCAGCGGGTTCAGCTGAGCCCGGTGGAGGTTCTCCAGCAGCGCGTCCAGGAGGAGCTTCTCGTCGTCCGTCGCCCGGACGATCGCCGGGATCTTCTCCAGGCCGGCCTCACGGCACGCCCGCCAGCGGCGCTCGCCCATGATGAGCTCGTACCGCCCCGGGCCCATCTCCCGTACGACGACCGGCTGGAGCAGGCCCACCTCCTTGATGGAGGTGATCAGCTCGGCCAGGGCGTCCTCGTCGAACACCTCACGCGGCTGCCGTGGATTGGGAGTGATCGAGTCGATCGGCAGCTCCGCGAAGTGCGCTCCGGCGACCTCACCGCCCTTTTCGTTCACCACCGGCTCGGCCGGTGCCTCTGTTTCACGTGAAACGGCAGCGTCCGGAATGGCCGCCACCTTGGCCGCGGCAACGCCTCGCTCCGATGTCATGACCGGCACCGCCGATGGCGATGTCGTCCCCCGTCCCACCGCCGGGCCGGCGTTGTCCGAACCCTGCGGTGCCGCGGGGATCAGCGCACCGAGCCCGCGGCCCAGTCCTCTACGTCGTTCGCTCACTGATTCCCCTCCGACATGCTGTGCTGTGATTCATAGGTCACGCTGAGCCCCTGACCGGCCGCCCCGGAGACCCCGCGCAGCGCGATCTCACGCGCCGCTTCGAGATAGGACAGCGAACCGCTGGAGCCCGGATCATAAGTGAGCACCGTCTGCCCGTAGCTCGGCGCCTCGGAGATGCGCACGGAGCGGGGGATGCTCGTTCTCAGTACCTCGCTGCCGAAGTGACTGCGCACCTCGTCGGCGACCTGGGAAGCGAGCCGGGTCCGGCCGTCGTACATGGTCAGCAGGATCGTCGACACATGAAGCTTGGGGTTCAGATGGCCGCGGACCAGATCGACGTTCCGCAGCAGCTGCCCCAGGCCCTCCAGCGCGTAGTACTCGCACTGGATCGGGATCAGCACTTCGGCCCCGGCCACCAGCGCGTTGACCGTCAGCAGGCCGAGCGAGGGCGGGCAGTCGATGAGGATGTAGTCCAGCGGCTGCTCGTATGCCTTGATGGCCCGGTCCAGCCGGCTCTCCCGGGCCACCAGCGAGACCAGCTCGATCTCCGCACCGGCCAGGTCGATCGTGGCGGGCGCACAGAACAGCCCCTCCACGTCCGGCACCGGCTGAACCACGTCGGAAAGTGGCTTGCTCTCCACCAACACGTCGTAGATGGAGGGGACCTCGGAGTGGTGGTCGATCCCCAGGGCCGTGGAGGCATTGCCCTGTGGGTCCAGGTCCACCACCAATACCCGCGCCCCGTGCAGGGCAAGTGAGGCAGCCAGGTTCACGGTGGTGGTGGTCTTGCCCACCCCGCCCTTCTGGTTGGCCACCACCATGACCCGGGTCTGCTCGGGGCGGGGCAGACCCTCTCCCGCACGACCCAGCGCCTGGACTGCCAGCTGAGCAGCACGACCGATCGGTGTGTCGTCCATAGGGGGCGGCGTTTCACGTGAAACGTCGTCCCCGAGCGACTCGCTACGGGGACCGGGGACCGGATCGGTCATCGGTCCCGCGATGTTGGCGTCGGACCGCAAGGATTCACTCTCCTCGACTTCAGGCTCGCGATGCTCAGAGCCTGCCATGGTTTCGGTGTCGCGAACCAGCGAGGCCCTGTCTCCTGTGGATGAATCCTCCTCTGTGGATACATCCGTGACCCGACCGGGTCGGTGGCCACGCGGTGCGGCAGCCGCACGACCTCGACTGATGATTCCATGCAGCAGGGAGCGACGTTTCACGTGAAACACGATGCCAGCGCCGTGCCCCATTCCCCCGCGACACTCCGGCTTATGTCGTTTTGGTGGTTTGTATGGAGCACCGTCCTCGGCGGTTCGAGCGACGCCCCTGGCCAGACATGACAGGAGCGCTTCCCGTCGGCGGACGGAAAGCGCTCCTGTCTGCGTCTGGTGTTGTGCTGCGCCGGTCTACCGCCGTCGGCCCCTGGCCGGCCGGTTGGCGCGATTCGCCTTGGCGCGCTTGGCCGCGAAGCGGACGCCACCGGGGCTCTCGCCCACCTCCACACGGACGACGGTGGACAGCGGATCGACCACGCCCTCACCGACCTGCACCACCGAGGTGGACTCCACGCCGAGCTTGCTGAGCGCCGCCCGGGCGCCCTTCAGCTCTTCCTCCGCGGTGTCACCCTTGAGCGCCAGCATCTCGCCGTACGGCCGCAGCAGCGGAACACCCCAGCCGGCCAGCCGGTCCAACGGAGCCACCGCACGCGCGGTCACCACGTGAACCTGCGGGATCTTGCCCATCACCTCTTCGGCCCGGCCCCGCACGACGGTCACGTGATCAAGCCCCAGCAGCTCCACGACCTCCTGCAGGAAGTTCGTCCGCCGCAGCAGCGGCTCCAGCAGGGTGATCTTCAAATCCGGTCGCACCAGCGCCAGCGGAATGCCCGGCAGCCCGGCCCCCGAGCCCACGTCGCACACCGAGACGCCCTCGGGGACCACCTCGGAGAGCACCGCGCAATTCAGCAGGTGGCGCTCCCACAGCCGCGGCACCTCACGCGGACCGATCAGTCCGCGCCGTACACCCGCGTCGGCGAGCAGCTCGCCGTACCGCACGGCCTCCGGGAAGCGCTCACCGAAAATCTCCCGTGCCGCTTCCGGCGCCGCTGGAAGCTCCGCCGCTGACTCCGTCACGGTTACCGCCCTTCCTCTGAACTGCTGATCCTGCCGGTACCCGGATCGAGACCCGGTCCTGGCAGAAGCCTGACAAGACGTGGCCCCGCCTGCGAACAGACGGGGCCAGAGACACGCGCGAGTGCCGGAGAATCAGGCCGGGAGCACGACGACCCGACGCTGGGGCTCCTCGCCCTCGGACTCGCTGCGCAGTCCGGCCGCCGCGACGGCGTCGTGCACCACCTTGCGCTCGAACGGCGTCATCGGCTTCAGCTTCACCGGCTCGCCCGAGGTCTTCGCCTCCTGGGCCGCCTTGGCACCCAGCTCCGCGAGCTCCTCGCGCTTGCGTGCGCGGTAGCCGGCGATGTCCAGCATCAGACGGCTGCGGTCGCCGGTCTCCCGGTGCACCGCCAGCCGGGTCAGCTCCTGGAGCGCCTCCAGCACCTCGCCGTCCCGGCCCACCAGCTTCTGCAGGTCGCGGCTGGTGGAGTCGCTGATGATCGACACCGCGGCACGGTCGGCCTCGACGTCCATGTCGATGTCGCCGTCGAGATCCGCGATGTCCAGCAGGCCCTCGAGGTAGTCGGCCGCGATCTCGCCCTCCTGCTCCAGCCGGGACAGGGTGTCGGTGCCCTCGGCGGCAGGGGTCGTGTCCGTCACGAAAGACTCCTTCTACTTCTTGGACGGGTGCTTGGGCCGCTGCTGGCCCTTGCGCTGTCCGGACTTGGCGTTACGGGAGGAACCGGAGGCCGAGCTGCCCTTGGGCTTGCCGCCCTCGGAAGACTTCTTCGCGGCGTCCGCCTTCTGGCCCGAGTCCTTCTCCAGCGACTGCTTGGTCGCGCCGCCCTTGGCCGTGGAGCCCGACTGCCCGCCCTGCGCACCGGCCCGGGTGCGGGTCTGCGTACCGCCGCTGGCCGGGGCCGCGGTCTGCCGCCGGGACTTGCTCTGGCGCTTGGGCTGCTGGCGGTTCTGGCGCGCCTCCTCGACGGCCTTCTTCGCCTCGAGCTCGGCCGGGTCCTCCTTCAGCTTGCCCTTGGCACGCAGCCGCTCCTGGCGCTCCGTGTAGGCCCGGCTGCCCGGGGTCGGGTTCCGGCGGATGACGAACATCTGCTGGCCCATGGTCCACACGTTGGTGGTCAGCCAGTACACGAGGACACCGACGGGGAAGTTGATGCCGAAGACGGCGAACATGATCGGGAAGACGTACATCAGCATCTTCTGCTGCTGCATGAACGGCGTCTTCACCGTGAGGTCGACGTTCTTCGTCATCAGCTGGCGCTGGGTGTAGAACTGCGACGCCGACATCAGAAGGATCATGACGACCGTGACGACCCGGACGTCGGTCAGGGAGGCGCCGAGCGCCTCGACCTTGGACGCGGAGTCCATGAACTTCACGGACAGCGGGGCACCGAAGATGTGCGCCTGCTGCGCGCTCGCCAGCAGCGGCTTGTCAATGACGCCGACGACCTGGTTGTTCGCGATGTGGTTCAGGACCTGGTACAGCGAGATGAAGAACGGCGACTGGGCCAGGATCGGGAGACAGCTCGAGAGCGGGTTGGTGCCCGTCTCCTTGTAGAGCTTCATCATCTCTTCGGACTGGCGCTGCTTGTCGCTCTTGTAGCGCTCCTGGATCGCCTTCATCTTCGGCTGGAGCGCCTGCATGTTCCGCGTCGACTTGATCTGCTTCACGAAGAGCGGGATCAGGCAGATACGGATCAGCACCACCAGCGAAACGATGGACAGACCCCACGCCGCGCCGCTGTTCTTGTCGAAGACCAGGCTGTACAGCGAATGGAACTGGACGATGATCCAGGAAACGGCGTAATAGAGAGGATTCAGGATCGTGTCCACGAATCAAGCTCCTTGGGCGTTGGGCTGAGTCTCGGGCTGTGCGGCAGGCTCATGGACGGCGGGCCCGCCCAAGCGGCTCCTCAGCCGCTGGTGCCAGACCGGGTGCTTCCGGGGCGGTACATGGTCGACACCACCGAGCGACCACGGATTGCAGCGCAGGATGCGCCAGGCGGTGAGCGCGGTGCCTTTCACCGCGCCGTGCCGGTCAATGGCCGTATAGCCATAGTGGGAGCACGACGGGTAGTACTTGCAGACCGGACCCAGCAAGGGGCTGATGGTCCACTGGTACAACTTGATCAACAGCAGCAGCGGGTACTTCACGGAGCGCCCCCTCCAGGGTCCCGCCCGGGGGTCCTCAGCAGGCGCTGCAGCGCGGCATCAAGATCACGGGCGAGCGCGTCGTACTCCGCATCGCCCGCGCCGGGCAGCGCACGTACGACCACCAGGCTACCGGCGGGCAGCCGGTCCAGACGGTCACGCACGAGGTGGCGGAGCCGGCGCTGGACCTTGTTCCGTACCACGGCGTTGCCGATGGCCTTGCTCACGACGAAACCCGCACGCGTCGGGGGAACCATTTCCCCCGCTGCGTGCGGGTCCGTTGCACCGCTGCGTAGATGGACGACAAGGAGCGGGCGCCCGGCCCTGCGTCCCCGGCGTACCGCGGTCGCGAAGTCCTCGCGCCGCCTCAGCCGATTCTCGGTAGGCAGCACGTCATGGACCTAGAGGCCGGGCTGTCAGGCCGACAGGCGGGCGCGACCCTTGCCACGGCGGGACGCGAGGATCGCGCGGCCGGCACGCGTACGCATGCGCAGACGGAAGCCGTGGGTCTTGGCGCGACGACGGTTGTTCGGCTGGAAGGTGCGCTTGCTCACTCGGGGGCTCCAGGAAAGATTGTTGCCTCTTGCGAGACAGGTGTGGGGCGTCGACTGGCTGTCACCGTGCGCCCACGAGTAGCTCGCATACGCCCGAGTGCACCGCTACACGATCGCTGGGCGCGATCTTTGCCCATCGGAGGCAGGCGGCAGCAGCCATCGACAACTCGACCTGGTCACGGTACGCGCGGCTGCATCATCCGGTCAAACCGGCTCTAGGACAGGACACGCTGTACACAGGCTGTGGACAACAACTTGAACACGCGTGGGTCAGCTGACTACCGTGGCTGAACTCCGATTCCTTCCCGCCCGTCCTGAGAATCACACATTCGTGGGACTGTGAGAGAGCGTGCTCTGTGGCTGACGTCCCTGCAGATCTTGCCGCAGTGTGGCCGCGGGTCCTCGACCACCTGCTCCGGGCGGAGAGCGACAGCCTCAAGCCCAAGGACCAGGACTGGCTCAAGCGGACCCAGCCGCTGGCCCTGGTCGCCGACACCGCGCTGCTCGCCGTACCCAACGAATTCGCGAAGGGTGTACTGGAAGGCCGGCTCGCCCCGCTGATCGGCGAGGCGCTGAGCCACGAGTGCGGCCGCCCGATCCGCATCGCGATCACCGTCGACGACACCGCCGAGGCGCCGCAGCCCCCCGCGCCGCCCCAGCAGCACCTGCCGTCGCAGCAGCCCCAGCTCTCGCACGACGCGTACGAAAGCTACGACGGCCGCCAGGGTTACGGTCGGCAGAACGGCCACGAAAACGGTCCTCAGGGAGGACCGCAGGGTGGACACGGAGGCGGCCAGCACGGCGGCCACCAGGGCGACGAGCTGCCCACCGTGCGCCCCGCCTACCCCGAGTACCAGCAGCAGCACCCGCAGCCGCGGCCCGCGCCCGGCGCCTGGCCGCAGCACTCCGAAGACCACCGCTCCGGCCTGGGCGACGACTCCGGCCGGCGCGACGACTACGGCTGGCAGCAGCAGCGGCTCGGCGGCTTCCCCGAGCGCGACCCCTATGCCACGCCGTCGCACCTCCAGCAGCACGGGCGCCCCGGACCCGGCGACTATCGGTCGCAGAGCGACGACTACCGGTCACAAACCGATGATTACCGCTCGCAGAACGCCGACGACTACCGCCGGCAGGGTGCCGACCGCCCCGGCCACGGGCAGCACGCCGACACGCAGCGCTCTCCGTACGAGCAGTCCCCGCAGCACCGCGACTCCGACGGCCACCAGCCGGGCGGCCCCGGACGGCACGCCGGCCCCGGCAGCAACCTGCCCGCGCCCAGCGGCGCCCCCGGCCCGCTGGCGGCCCAGCCCGCGCCGGCGACGGGCCCCGGTGAGCCCACCGCGCGGCTGAACCCGAAGTACCTCTTCGACACCTTCGTCATCGGCGCTTCGAACCGCTTCGCGCACGCCGCGGCGGTCGCCGTCGCCGAGGCCCCGGCCAAGGCGTACAACCCGCTGTTCATCTACGGCGAGTCCGGGCTCGGCAAGACGCACCTGCTGCACGCGATCGGCCATTACGCCCGCAGCCTGTACCCCGGTACCAGGGTCAGATACGTGAGCTCGGAGGAGTTCACCAACGAGTTCATCAACTCCATCCGCGACGGCAAGGCGGACGCGTTCCGCAAGCGCTACCGCGACATGGACATCCTGCTGGTCGACGACATCCAGTTCCTGGCGAGCAAGGAGTCGACGCAGGAGGAGTTCTTCCACACGTTCAACACGCTGCACAACGCGAACAAGCAGATCGTGCTCTCCAGTGACCGGCCGCCCAAGCAGCTGGTGACCCTGGAGGACCGGCTGCGCAACCGCTTCGAGTGGGGCCTGATCACGGACGTCCAGCCGCCCGAGCTGGAGACCCGTATCGCGATCCTCCGCAAGAAGGCGGTGCAGGAGCAGCTGAACGCGCCGCCGGAGGTACTGGAGTTCATCGCCTCCCGGATCTCGCGCAACATCCGCGAGCTGGAGGGCGCGCTGATCAGAGTGACCGCCTTCGCGTCGCTCAACCGGCAGCCGGTGGACCTCGGGCTCACCGAGATCGTCCTGAAGGATCTGATCCCCGGCGGCGAGGACGCGGCGCCCGAGATCACAGCTACCGCGATCATGGCGGCCACCGCCGACTACTTCGGGCTGTCGGTGGACGACCTGTGCGGCTCCTCACGCAGCCGGGTGCTGGTGACCGCGCGGCAGATCGCGATGTACCTGTGCCGTGAGCTGACCGATCTCTCGCTGCCGAAGATCGGCGGCCACTTCGGCGGCCGCGACCACACGACCGTCATGCACGCCGACCGGAAGATCCGCGCGCTGATGGCGGAGCGCCGCTCCATCTACAACCAGGTGACCGAGCTGACGAACCGCATCAAGAACGGCTGACGCGGGCGGCGCCGGCCGCGGACGCGTACAGGGCGCTCCGGGACAACTCCCGGGGCGCCCTTCGCCGTTGAGTGTCCCTCAAGAACGCCGTAGGGAAGGCCCTCCGGGCGTCCCGAGCCGTCCCCACGCTGTGGAACCGGCTCCCCGGCCGGCTCCGAACTCCCCAGCTCTGTTCGATTTCTGACGAGGACACGGCCTCTCTCCACAGATTGGGCGAGAATCTTCCCTCCACACCCTGGGGACTGCAGAGTTATCCCAACAGCATCCACAAGGAGGCCACCCGCCAGGACATCACCCCAGGTCAGCAGGGTGTGGATTTGCGGACAACCGTCATCCACAGGGTGTGGACAAAAATCTCGTCCACAGCGTGTGCACGCGACTGTCCACCGGTCGCCCACAGGCAAAGCGGCGTTGTACACACCTCGTCCACACCGCTGTCCACTGTTCGGCAAGGCAACACCCCCTCTCACTGGCTCGAGTGAAAGCCGTCACACCAAAGTGCCGGGTTGGGCTGTGGGGAACCTGGGTAAAACTGGGGACGGCGCTGGGGAGAAACCGGCCTCCCCTGTGCATCAGGTGTGCACAAAGTCGGGCGGTCCACAGAACCGCCGGCTTATCCACGGCTGCACCCACAGCCCCCGGTGGACAAAAAACGGGCGCTGACCTGCGAAAAGTCGGTTGTCCACGGTTTCCACAGCCCCTACTACTACGACCACGGATATGTAGCGGGGAACTCGATTCGAATCGGGTGCTGTGCACAACTTGGGGACCGGGCCTCCGAGAGCTCCCGCCCCGACTTGACCCCGAGCCGCACGGACTGTCGGTGGTGTGCGTCAGACTGGTCTCCGGCAACCCAGCCGACGACGAAGGCCAGCAGGGCGAAGAGCCAGCAACAGCAGGAGGCGGTTTCCGGTGAAGATCCGGGTGGAGCGCGATGTACTCGCGGAGGCAGTGGCCTGGGCGGCCAAGAGCCTCCCGGCCCGTCCGCCGGTGCCCGTCCTCGCGGGCCTGCTGCTGAAGGCGGAGGACGGCTCCCTGAGCCTCTCCGGCTTCGACTACGAGGTCTCGGCACGCGTCTCGGTGGAGGCGGAGACCGAGGAGGAGGGCACCGTCCTCGTCTCCGGCCGCCTGCTCGCCGACATCTGCCGTGCCCTGCCGAACCGCCCGGTGGAGATCTCCACAGACGGTGTACGAGTGACCGTGGTCTGCGGCTCCTCGCGCTTCACCCTCCACACCCTTCCTGTGGAGGAGTACCCGGCGCTGCCCCAGATGCCCACCGCCACCGGCACCGTCCCCGGTGAGGTCTTCGCCTCCGCGGCCGCCCAGGTCGCCATCGCCGCCGGCCGCGACGACACCCTCCCGGTGCTCACCGGTGTCCGCATCGAGATCGAGGGCGACACGGTCACGCTCGCCTCGACCGACCGCTACCGCTTCGCGGTCCGCGAGTTCCTGTGGAAGCCGGAGAGCCCCGACGCCTCCGCCGTCGCGCTGGTCCCCGCCAAGACGCTGCTGGACACCGCCAAGTCGCTGAGCAGCGGGGACACGGTCACGCTGGCGCTGTCCGGCTCCGGTGCCGGCGAGGGCCTCATCGGTTTCGAGGGCGCCGGGCGGCGGACGACCACCCGCCTCCTCGAGGGCGACCTGCCGAAGTACCGCACGCTCTTCCCGACCGAGTTCAACTCCGTCGCGGTGATCGAGACCGCCCCCTTCGTCGAGGCCGTCAAGCGTGTGGCGCTGGTGGCCGAGCGGAACACCCCGGTGCGGCTCAGCTTCGAGCAGGGCGTGCTGATCCTGGAGGCCGGCTCCAGCGACGACGCACAGGCTGTGGAGCGCGTCGACGCGGCGCTGGAGGGCGACGACATCTCGATCGCCTTCAACCCCGGCTTCCTGCTGGAGGGCCTGTCGGCCATCGACTCCCCGGTGGCGCAGCTGTCGTTCACGACGTCGACCAAGCCCGCGCTGCTGAGCGGCAAGCCCGCCGCCGACGCCGAGGCGGACGACGCGTACAAGTACCTGATCATGCCGGTCCGCCTGTCCGGCTGAGCCTGACCCGTCGCACCGGCCGGGAGCGCGAGGCTCGTCCCTCGCAAGGTCGCGGTATGCCGGTCCGCCTGTCCGGCTGAGGTCCGCTCCGCCCCGGTCGCGGCTCTGCGTCCACAGGCTGTGCACACGCCGGAAGGCCGTACGGAACCGCTCTGTACGGCCGCCCGGATGACGCGGTTGACCTGCGGCTTATGAGCGGCTGAGCCCACAGCTGTGCACGGCCCTTCGGGCGTAGGCTCGTCGTAGGTCAGGTACAAGGGCAACGACTATGTGCAAAGAGGGTCTCTGATGGAGCTCGGTCTCGTCGGTCTCGGCAAGATGGGCGGCAACATGCGCGAGCGCATCCGCCGCGCAGGCCACACGGTCATCGGTTATGACCGCAACCCGGACCTCGCTGACGTTGGCAGCCTCAAGGAGCTCGTGGACTCGCTGCAGGGTCCGCGGGTCGTGTGGGTCATGGTGCCGGCCGGCGCCGCCACCCAGGCGACGATCGACGAGCTGGGCGAGCTGCTGTCCGAGGGCGACATCGTCGTGGACGGCGGCAACAGCCGCTGGACCGATGACGAGAAGCACGCGGAGGAGCTGCGCGCCAAGGGCATCGGCTTCGTCGACTGCGGCGTCTCCGGTGGCGTGTGGGGCCTCGAGAACGGTTACGCGCTGATGTACGGCGGCGACGCCGAGGACGTGGCGAAGGTCCAGCCGATCTTCGACGCGCTCAAGCCGGAGGGCGACTTCGGCTCGGTGCACGCCGGCAAGGTCGGCGCCGGTCACTTCGCGAAGATGGTCCACAACGGCATCGAGTACGCGATGATGCAGGCGTACGCCGAGGGCTGGGAGCTGCTGGAGAAGGTCGACTCCGTCACGGACGTGCGCGAGGTCTTCCGCTCCTGGCAGGAGGGCACGGTCATCCGCTCCTGGCTGCTGGACCTGGCGGTCAACGCGCTGGACGACGACGAGCACCTGGAGAAGCTGCGGGGCTTCGCCGCCGACTCCGGTGAGGGCCGCTGGACGGTCGAGGCCGCGATCGACAACGCGGTGCCGCTGCCGGCGATCACCGCCTCGCTGTTCGCGCGGTTCGCCTCGCGTCAGGACGACTCGCCGCAGATGAAGATGATCGCCGCGCTGCGGAACCAGTTCGGCGGCCACGCGGTCGAGAACAAGAAGTAATCCCAGGTGCCGGGGCGTTTCCCCGGCACCGCAGCAAGTATTACGCCGGGGGAGGTCGGCGCCGCCCATGCATGTCGCGCATCTGTCGCTCGCCGACTTCCGCTCGTACGCCCGGGTCGAGGTCCCGCTCGACCCGGGCGTCACGGCCTTCGTCGGGCCCAACGGCCAGGGGAAGACCAATCTCGTCGAGGCGGTCGGCTATCTCGCCACCCTCGGCAGCCACCGGGTGTCCTCCGACGCGCCGCTGGTCCGCATGGGCGCGGAGCGGGCGATCGTCCGGGCGCAGGTGGTACAGGGCGAGCGGCAGCAGCTGGTCGAGCTGGAGCTGAACCCCGGGAAGGCCAATCGGGCCAGGATCAATAGATCCTCGCAGGTCAGACCGCGTGACGTGCTCGGCATCGTACGGACGGTGCTGTTCGCTCCGGAGGACCTGGCGCTGGTCAAGGGCGACCCGGGCGAGCGGCGGCGTTTCCTGGACGAGCTGATCACGGCGCGCTCGCCGCGGATGGCGGGCGTGCGATCGGACTACGACCGCGTGCTGAAGCAGCGCAACACCCTGCTGAAGAGCGCGGCCCTGGCACGCCGGCACGGCGGCCGGAAGATGGATCTGTCCACGCTGGACGTGTGGGACCAGCATCTTGCGCGTGTGGGGGCCGAGCTGCTGGCGCAGCGGCTGGACCTGATCGCGACGCTGCAGCCGCTGGCGGACAAGGCGTACGAGCAGCTGGCGCCGGGCGGCGGTCCGGTCGCGCTGGAGTACCGCGGTTCGGTGGGCGAGCGGCTGGCGGAGGCGTCGAACCGTGAGGAGCTGTACGGGCTGCTCATGGAGGCGCTGGGCGAGGCGCGGAAGAACGAGATCGAGCGGGGCGTGACGCTGGTCGGTCCGCACCGTGACGACCTGGTCCTCAAGCTGGGGCGGCTGCCGGCGAAGGGATACGCGAGCCACGGCGAGTCCTGGTCGTACGCGCTGGCGCTGCGGCTCGCCTCGTACGACCTGCTGAGGGCCGAGGGCAACGAGCCGGTCCTCGTACTGGACGACGTCTTCGCCGAGCTGGATGCCCGGCGGCGGGAGCGGCTGGCCGAGCTGGTGGCGCCGGGCGAGCAGGTGCTGGTGACGGCGGCGGTGGACGACGATGTGCCGGGCGTGCTGGCGGGGACGCGGTTCGCGGTCTCCGAGGGCACGGCGGAGAAGGTGTCGTAAGTGAGTGAGCAGTCCGGTCCTGCGGAGCCTGCGGGACCCGAGCAGCCGAAGCCGCCGGAGCTGTCCGGTGTCGACCTGGCGCGGCAGGCGCTGGTGGCCGCGAAGGAGCAGGCACGGGCCCGGGGCGCGGCAGCGCAGCAGAAGAAGCAGGCCAGACGCGGCGGCGGGCTCCGTTCCGGCGCGCGGGCGGACGGCCGGGACCCGCTGCCGCTGGGTGCGGCGATCAACCGTCTGATCACCGAGCGTGGCTGGGAGACGCCGGCCGCGGTCGGCGGGGTGATGGGGCGCTGGCCCCAGCTCGTGGGTGCCGAGGTGGCGCAGCACTGTGAGCCCCAGAAGTACGACGAGGACGCCCGGGTGCTGACGGTGCAGTGCGACTCGACGGCGTGGGCGACGCAGCTGCGGCTGCTCGCGCCGACGCTGGTGGCGCGGCTGAACGAGGACCTGGGTCATGGCTCGGTAAAGATCATCAAGGTGCTGGGGCCGGGCGGTCCGCCCCGCCGGTACGGCTCGCTGCGGGCTCCGGGGAGCAAGGGGCCCGGCGACACGTACGGCTGATCCGTACACGCGGGGCCGAAGCCTTCCGTTTCACGTGAAACGACGCCTGCCTTCCGTTTCATGTGAAACCGTCTCTGCCTCCGGTTTCACGTGAAACCGCCCCTGCGGCGGGTGTCCATACGGGCGAGATGCCCGGGATGTTCTGGTGTGACGCAAGAGACTCCGCTCACCGTAGTCGGAGGTTGACAGCCCGAAGCGCTGAGGGCCGGTGTGAGCGTCCTGGGGGCCCGCCTCAGATATGGGGAGTCGGCGGACGCCAGTTCAGGGCGGCACGTGAGGACTCAGGCGCCCGCAAACCCCCATGAGTGTCGGCGCTACCGGTAGACTGGTAGCAATCCCGCCCACTCGCGGAACATGTCGAACGACGCAGCCGCTCCTGACCGGCACGGGGCCTTCCCGCCGGCGGCAGGAGAAGGCTCGTGCCTGTGCCAGAAAGGGCGCTTCGTGGCCGACTCCGGCGACCTCAACGAGAACAACACGGCTTCTACCGAAGAGGGGGTTCCTGCCGTCGCCAGTGGCGGCTCCTCGGAAGAGAAGTCGTACGACGCCAGTGCGATCACTGTCCTTGAGGGCTTGGACGCGGTTCGCAAGCGACCGGGTATGTACATCGGCTCCACCGGCGAGCGTGGTCTGCACCACCTCGTCCAGGAGGTCGTCGACAACTCCGTCGACGAGGCGATGGCCGGCCACGCGGACACCATCGACGTCACGATCCTGCCCGACGGCGGCGTACGGGTGATCGACAACGGTCGCGGTATCCCCGTCGACATCGTGCCCTCCGAGAAGAAGCCGGCCGTCGAGGTCGTGCTGACGGTGCTGCACGCGGGCGGCAAGTTCGGCGGCGGCGGTTACGCGGTCTCCGGTGGTCTGCACGGCGTGGGTGTCTCCGTCGTGAACGCCCTGTCCCAGCGGGTCTCCGTCGAGGTCAAGCGGGACGGCTACCGCTGGACGCAGGACTACAAGCAGGGCGTGCCGACCGCCCCGCTGGCGCGCAACGAGGCCACGGACGAGACCGGGACGACGGTCACGTTCTGGGCCGACGGCGAGATCTTCGAGACGACCGAGTACAGCTTCGAGACGCTGTCCCGGCGCTTCCAGGAGATGGCCTTCCTCAACAAGGGGCTGACGATCCAGCTCACCGACGAGCGCGAGGCGCACGTCGACGAGGAGGGCAAGCCGCTCACGGTCAAGTACCACTACGAAGGCGGCCTCGTCGACTTCGTGAAGTACCTGAACTCCCGCAAGGGCGAAACGGTCCACCCCACGGTCATCGACATCGAGGCCGAGGACAAGGAGCGGATGCTCTCGGTGGAGATCGCGATGCAGTGGAACACCCAGTACACCGAGGGTGTCTACAGCTTCGCGAACACCATCCACACCCACGAGGGCGGTACGCACGAAGAGGGCTTCCGCGCCGCGCTGACGGGCCTGATCAACCGGTACGCGCGCGACCGCAAGCTGCTGCGCGAGAAGGACGACAACCTCACGGGTGAGGACATCCGCGAGGGTCTGACGGCGATCATCTCCGTCAAGCTCGGCGAGCCCCAGTTCGAGGGCCAGACCAAGACCAAGCTGGGCAACACCGAGGCGAAGACCTTCGTCCAGAAGGTCGTGCACGAGCACCTCACGGACTGGCTGGACCGGAACCCCAACGAGGCCGCGGACATCATCCGCAAGGGCATCCAGGCCGCGACGGCCCGTGTCGCCGCCCGCAAGGCGCGCGACCTGACCCGCCGCAAGGGCCTGCTGGAGACCGCGTCGCTGCCGGGCAAGCTGAGCGACTGCCAGTCCAACGACCCGACCAAGTGCGAGATCTTCATCGTCGAGGGTGACTCCGCCGGCGGCTCGGCCAAGTCCGGCCGTAACCCGGAGTACCAGGCGATCCTCCCGATCCGCGGCAAGATCCTGAACGTCGAGAAGGCCAGGGTCGACAAGATCCTGCAGAACAACGAGGTCCAGGCGCTGATCTCGGCGTTCGGCACGGGTGTGCACGAGGACTTCGATATCGAGAAGCTCCGCTATCACAAGATCATCCTGATGGCGGACGCCGACGTCGACGGCCAGCACATCAACACCCTGCTGCTCACCTTCCTGTTCCGCTTCATGCGGCCGCTGGTCGAGGCCGGGCACGTGTACCTCTCCCGCCCGCCGCTGTACAAGATCAAGTGGGGCCGGGACGACTTCGAGTACGCCTACTCCGACCGCGAGCGCGACGCCCTGATCGAGATGGGCAAGCAGGCCGGCAAGCGCATCAAGGACGACTCGGTCCAGCGCTTCAAGGGTCTGGGTGAGATGAACGCCGAAGAGCTGCGCGTGACGACCATGGACACCGAGCACCGTGTGCTCGGCCAGGTCTCGCTGGACGACGCGGCCCGCGCGGACGACCTGTTCTCCGTGCTCATGGGTGAGGACGTCGAAGCACGTCGCTCGTTCATCCAGCGCAACGCCAAGGACGTCCGCTTCCTCGACATCTGAGCCCGTCGGCCCGATCAACAGCCGCAGCTCGAAAGGACTTTGAACAGCAATGGCCGACGAGAATCCCCCCGTGACCCCGGACGGCGTGACCGCCGAGGGCGCGCCCGCCGCCATCGAAGGCGTGGGCATGCGCGTCGAGCCCGTCGGGCTCGAGACCGAGATGCAGCGCTCGTACCTCGACTACGCGATGTCCGTCATCGTCTCGCGTGCCCTGCCCGACGTGCGGGACGGCCTGAAGCCGGTGCACCGCCGCGTCCTGTACGCGATGTACGACGGCGGGTACCGCCCCGAGAAGGGCTTCTACAAGTGCGCCCGCGTCGTCGGCGACGTCATGGGTACGTACCACCCGCACGGCGACTCCTCGATCTACGACGCGCTGGTCCGCCTCGCGCAGCCGTGGTCGATGCGGATGCCGCTCGTGGACTCCAACGGCAACTTCGGTTCTCCGGGCAACGACCCGGCCGCGGCCATGCGGTACACCGAGTGCAAGATGGCGCCGCTGTCCATGGAGATGCTCCGGGACATCGACGAGGAGACCGTCGACTTCCAGGACAACTACGACGGCCGTAACCAGGAGCCGACGGTCCTGCCGTCGCGCTTCCCGAACCTGCTGATCAACGGCTCGGCCGGCATCGCGGTCGGCATGGCGACCAACATCCCGCCGCACAACCTCCGCGAGGTCGCGGCCGGCGCGCAGTGGGCGCTGGAGCACCCGGAAGCTACCCACGAGGAGCTGCTGGAAGCCCTGATCGAGCGGATCAAGGGCCCGGACTTCCCCACCGGCGCGCTGGTGGTGGGCCGCAAGGGCATCGAGGAGGCGTACCGCACCGGGCGCGGCTCCATCACGATGCGCGCGGTCGTCGAGGTCGAGGAGATCCACAACCGCCAGTGCCTGGTGGTCACCGAGCTTCCGTACCAGGTCAACCCCGACAACCTCGCGCAGAAGATCGCCGACCTGGTGAAGGACGGCCGGATCGGCGGCATCGCCGACGTCCGCGACGAGACCTCCTCGCGGACCGGTCAGCGCCTGGTCATCGTGCTCAAGCGGGACGCCGTCGCCAAGGTCGTCCTGAACAACCTGTACAAGCACACCGACCTGCAGACGAACTTCGGCGCCAACATGCTGGCGCTGGTCGACGGCGTGCCGCGCACGCTGTCCCTGGACGCGTTCATCCGCCACTGGGTGACGCACCAGATCGAGGTCATCGTCCGCCGGACGAAGTTCCGGCTGCGCAAGGCCGAGGAGCGGGCGCACATCCTGCGCGGTCTGCTCAAGGCCCTGGACGCCATCGACGAGGTCATCGCGCTGATCCGGCGCAGCCAGACGGTCGAGGACGCGCGCGGCGGCCTGATGGGCCTGCTGGAGATCGACGAGATCCAGGCGAACGCGATCCTGGAGATGCAGCTGCGGCGCCTGGCGGCCCTGGAGCGGCAGAAGATCACCGCCGAGCACGACGAGCTGGAAGCGAAGATCCGCGAGTACAACGCGATCCTGGCCTCCCCCGAGAAGCAGCGCGGGATCGTCAGCGACGAGCTGACCGCGCTCGTCGACAAGTACGGCGACGACCGCCGCTCCAAGCTGGTGCCCTTCGAGGGCGACATGTCCATCGAGGACCTGATCGCCGAGGAGGACATCGTCGTCACGATCACCCGTGGCGGCTATGTGAAGCGGACCAAGACCGACGACTACCGCTCGCAGAAGCGCGGCGGCAAGGGCGTCCGCGGCACGAAGCTCAAGGAAGACGACATCGTCGACCACTTCTTCGTGTCCACCACCCACCACTGGCTGCTGTTCTTCACGAACAAGGGCCGGGTCTACCGCGCCAAGGCGTACGAGCTGCCGGACGCGGGCCGGGACGCGCGCGGCCAGCACGTCGCGAACCTCCTCGCCTTCCAGCCGGACGAGCAGATCGCGCAGATCCTGGCGATCCGCGACTACGAGGCGGCGCCGTACCTGGTCCTGGCCACCAAGGCCGGCCTGGTCAAGAAGACGCCGCTGAAGGACTACGACTCGCCGCGCTCCGGCGGTGTCATCGCCATCAACCTGCGCGAGCAGGAGGACGGCTCGGACGACGAGCTGATCGGTGCCGAGCTGGTCTCCGGCGAGGACGACCTGCTGCTGATCTCCAAGAAGGCGCAGTCGATCCGGTTCACCGCCACGGATGACGCGCTGCGTCCGATGGGGCGTGCGACCTCGGGCGTGAAGGGCATGAGCTTCCGCGAAGGCGACGAGCTCCTCTCGATGAACGTGGTGCGGGCTAACACCTTCGTGTTCACCGCCACCGACGGCGGGTACGCGAAGCGCACGAACGTCGACGAGTACCGCGTCCAGGGCCGCGGCGGCCTCGGTATCAAGGCCGCCAAGATCGTGGAGGATAGGGGTGAGCTGGTCGGCGCGCTGGTGGTCGAGGCGAGCGACGAGATCCTGGCGATCACCCTCGGCGGTGGGGTGATCCGCACGCGGGTCGACGAGGTCAGGGAGACGGGCCGTGACACCATGGGCGTCCAACTGATCAACCTGGGCAAGCGCGATGCCGTCGTCGGTATCGCTCGGAACGCCGAGGCCGGTCGCGAGGCCGAAGAGGTCGAGGCGCTGGCGGACGGCGAGCCGGCCGACGACGCGGCGCAGGACCAGGCCCCGGCGGCCGGGGGCGAGGAGCCCGCGGCGGAGTAGCGCGAGGAGTAGGTCGTGAGTGGAGCCACGGGTGCGCAGGCGGGCGGATCGGGCGACGGGCGGAGCTCGTCCTCCGGGCCCGCGACCGTGACGGACAGCGCCCGTGGCTCCGATGCTGATGGCGGCCCCCGCAAGGAGGCCGCCTCCGAGGGGGGAACCGTGACCGACACCCGGCAGCCGCAGCCCGAGGCACAGCCGCAGCCCGAGCCCCGCCCGCAGGGCGCCGAGGGGCAGCCGTACCGCCCGCCGTCGGCGTACGCGACCGGCAAGGGCCAGCAGGGGGTGCGCGCGCCCCGTACGGGCGTCCGTACGGCCCCGCGTACGCGCAAGGCCCGGCTGCGGGTGGCCCGTGCCGACCCGTGGTCGGTGATGAAGGTCAGCTTCCTGCTGTCGATCGCGCTGGGGCTGTGCACGCTGGTGGCGGTGTCGGTGCTGTGGATGGTGATGGACGCGATGGGCGTCTTCACTACGGTCGGCGGCACGATCAGCGAGGCCACCAGCTCCGACGGCGGTTCCGGTTTCGACCTGGAGTCGTTCCTGTCGCTGCCGCGGGTGCTGCTGTTCACCGGTGTCATCGCCGTGATCGACGTGGTGCTGGCGACGGCGCTGGCCACGCTCGGCGCTTTCATCTACAACCTCTCTGCGGGGTTCGTGGGCGGCGTGGAGCTGACCCTGGCCGAGGACGAATGACCTGGTGCGGCCGGCCGCGGACGGCCTTTCGGGGCCTCGGCGACTATCGATTTGGGTCATGGCTCTGAAGTGCGCTAATCTTTCGGTGCAGCCAGCGAGGCGGCACCAAGCCAGGGGCTATAGCTCAGACGGTTAGAGCGCTTCCCTGATAAGGAAGAGGCCACAGGTTCAAGTCCTGTTAGCCCCACCGGCAAGGATCGGCCCGGACGGAGAGTTCTCCGCCCGGGCCGATCCGTTTGTGCTTCTGGCGAGTTGGGGGCGGGCTAGGTCACCGATTGATATCGACCGGTGTGTATCATCGGCCCCCGAAGGTCCCCTACGTCAACGAAAGACGAGGTCGCGCGGTGAAGAAGCTTCTCCTGGTCGCACTGGCCGCCATCGGCGGGCTCCTCGTGTACCGCCAGATCCAGGCGGATCGCGCCGAGCAGGATCTGTGGACGGAGGCGACCGACTCCGTGCCCGCAGGTTCGGGCGTGTGAGCCCCAGCACGTACGTACGAAACCCCGGTTGCCGCACTCGCGGCGGCCGGGGTTTCGTCTGTTCGGCGGCGTTTCCCGGTGGCCGTTGCGGGACCGTGATGCCCAGCGCCTTGAGTTTGCGCTAGCACACCACTAAGTTGCGCTAGCAAATCCAGTGGGTGTGTACCGGGGCGGCGGACAGCGACGCGGCCGGCGGGGCAGGATGGGCGGGGGCTCGGGATGATGAGGGGTAGTACGTGGTGACGCGGCGCACGATCAGGAGGGGACTGGCCGGCCCGGTGGCGCTCGGCGTGCTGGCGGTGCTGCCGGGGGTGGCCACGGCGGACGCGCCGCCCACGTATGCGCCCGCGCCGGACGCCAAACCCGTGACGGGAAAGGCGAGTACGGGGTCCGCGCCGGAGATCGTCCCCGGTACGTACACCGACTCCCTGAAGCGCGGTGAGAAGAAGCTCTACGCCCTGGATCTGGACGACAGTTCGACCGCCTACGTCTCGGCGGTGGCCGCGCCGGCGCCGGACACGAAGGTGGAGGACTACACCGACGGGCTGACCGTCTCCGTGCAGGACAGCAACGGCACGACCTGCGGCCCGGACGGCGACGTGCGGTTCCACGGCGGCAAGACCGCCTACCCGATCGCCGATTACGCCGCCCGCCGCATCGGCAGCGACCTGTCGGAGTGTCAGCAGGCGGGCCCGTACTACGTGGTGGTCGAACGTCCCGGGGAGGCCACCTCGAGTCCCGACAGCTGGCCGGTCGAGCTGCACTACGTGACCGAGCCGGGCCTTACGGGGGCAGCGCCCGCCGAGCCCGGTAAGGGCAGTTGGAGCAGTGCCACGCCTCCGCCGCCCACGGAGGGCGCGCGGAAGTCCGTCAAGGGCGGCACCGGCTTCAACGACGCCGCCTCCGTGGGCGAGGGGCAGTGGCGGGACCGCATCCGGCCCGGCGAGACCCGCTTCTACCGGGTGCCGGTGGACTGGGGACAGCAGCTGAACGTGAGCGCCGAACTGTCCAGCACCGCACGGAAGCCGGGCACGGGGATCTCCTCGTTCGTCCCGGAGGCGCTCGGGCTGACCGCGTACAACCCGGCGCGCGGCCTGGTGAGCGACGAGAGCTTCAAGGCGTACGAGGGCAAGCAGACGGCGGTGCGGCTGTTCACCGCGCCGGTGGACTACGGCAACCGCTTCAGTGACGACGAGGCCGTCAGCCCGATGCGCTTCGCGGGCTGGTACTACCTGGAGGTGTCGCTCAACCCGGACGCCGCGCAGTTCTTCAAGAAGGGCGCGGACCTCACGCTCCGGGTGGGCCTCAAGGGCGAGGCGAAGCCCGGCCCCCAGTACGCGGAGCCGGCCGCCGACTTCTCCGTCACCTCCGGGGACCGGGACCTGGCGGAGACGGGCCGGGCGGCGTCCGAGGAGGAGCGCAGCGGCCATCTGCGGACGTTCGGGTACGCGGGCATCGGCGTCGGTGCGGCGCTGCTGGCCGGACTCGGGGTGTGGACGGCGCGGGCGCGGCGCAAGGCGGCGATCACCGTGGCGCCCACGGGGCCCGCTGCGGGCGCGCCGGGCGGCCAGGGCCACCAGGTGCCCGGACAGCAGCCGTACGGCGCTCAGAACGGCGCCCAGGACACCGGACAGGGGTTCGGGAGCCGACCGCCGCGGGGCTGACCGTCCAGGGGCTCCTGCGGCTCTGTGGCGGCTCCCGCGGCTCTGTCGCGGGCCCGGCGCCTCAGCTGGCGCTGAGCGCCCAGATCCCCATCGCGATGCACAGCAGCGCGACGACCAGGACCGGCACGGCGATCTTCGGGGACGGCCCGGGGCGGGCCGGCTTCGCGTGCTGCGCACCGGGTGCGGCGGGCGGCTGCGCACCGGGTGCGGCGGGCGGCTGCGCACCGGGTGCGGCGGGCGGCTGCGCACCGGGGGCCGCGGGGGCCGGGGCCCGATGGGGGGCGCGTGGCTGCCCGACGGTGTACGGGCGCGTCTGCGGCAGGTCCTGGTGCGCCGCGGAGGTCGGCTCGTACGTCCGTACCGGCTGTTCGTACGAGTGCGCAGGCTGCTCGTACGACTGCGCAGGCTGCTCGTACGGCTGCGCCGGTGGCGCGTACGGCTGCGCACCGGGCGCCGGGAGGGGCGTCGGCGCGGGTGTGGGGCCGGGGGGCTCCTGCGGGACGGGCGGTGCGAACGGGAAGCTGCCGGTCCCCGGCACCCGGGGGCCGCTCACCGGGCCACCACTCGGGCCGCCACCCTGCGCACCGCTGCCCTGCGCGCTGCCGCCCTGTGTACCGCCGCTCTGCGTACCGCCCCCGACCGGCCCCTCGGGCCCGTACCCCGAGGGCAGCGGCCCGATGTGGTCGAAGACCTCGACGAGCTCGTCCTCGACCGTCTCCTCGGGCAGCAGCTCGACGGCCGAGAGGACCGCCTTGCGGGCCCCGTTCGCCGTCTTGAAGCGGGCGTCCGGGTCCGGCTGCAGCAGACCGGCCAGTACCTGCCACAGGGGCTCCGGTACGCCTTCGGGCGCGCCCGGTACACCGTGCTGCGTGAAGTGGTCCACCAGCGCCTGGGAGTCCGGCTTGTTGCCGGTCAGCAGGTACAGGGCGAGCAGGCCGACCGCGAAGAGGTCGGCGGGGAAGTCCGGCTCGGCGCCCAGCAGTTGCTCGGGCGCGAAGTAACCGGGCGTCCCGACCACGTAATCGGCCTCGGTGAGCCGCGGCTCGCCCTTGCGCATCGAAATGCCGAAGTCGGAGACGCGCACGTGCGGCCGCCCGGTGCCGGTGGCCTCCAACAGGATGTTCGCGGGCTTGATGTCCCGGTGGACCACGCCCTCGGCGTGCACCGCGGCCAGCCCCGAGAGCACCTGGTCCAGCAGCAGGCACACGTAGCGCGGCGGCAGCGGGCCGTAGTCGCCCACCAGGTGCGCCAGCGAACCGCCGTTGACCAGGTCCATGGTGAACAGGACCTTGTCGTCGTTGGCGGCCCAGCTGGCGGGCGCGAGCACGTGCGGGTGATCGATGCGCAGCGCCTGTTCCCGTACGAAGCGCAGCAACGTGTGCGCGTCGCTCTGCTGGAGCACCTTCGCCGCGACGTAACGCCGGCGCCGCTGGTCCCAGGCGCGCCACACGGCGCCCACCCCGCCCCGCCCGATCGGATCGATCAGCTCGTACCTGCCGGCGAAGACCTCACCCATGGCGCCGCGTCCGCTCCCTCGACAAGCTGCCTAACTGGCTGATTCCGGTGCGCTTCGTAACTGTTTTCGGACTAGTTCTGGTGGGATTCGTAATGGGCCACCGCGTCGGCGGTCCGGCCCGCCCCGTAGACCCGCAGGAACTCCGCCAGCTCCGGGTGGGTGGTGGAGAGGGAATCCGCGGCGTCGATGATGTCGCCGGCCGCCGCGACGGACCGCAGCAGCGACTGGATCTCGCGCACGACGCGGCGCACGGTGGTGGCCCCCGTGGTGGCGGTCTGCGTCGTGTTGTTCAGCACCGAACCGCCCGCCGTCTTCTTGATCTCGTCCATCCGGTCGGTGGCCTCGGCCGCGGACACGCTGCCGTCGGCGACCTGGCTGGACAGCTCCTGGAGGGCCTGTACGCGCTGGACCACGGCCGGGTTCCCGATCTTGGCCCGCTGGCCGCTCATGAGCTGCGACAACATGGGCGCCGAGAGTCCCAGCACAGCGGCGAGGCGGGCCTGATTGAGCCCGAGATCGTCGATGAGGCGACGGAAGAGCGCCCCCAGCGGCTCTCCGTACCAACTGCGCTGCAGCTCCCGAGCGCGCGCGGTGGCTTCCTGCTGTGCTGCGTCCATGGCGTCTCCCCTTCGCTTCGCTGCCGCGAATCTCGCGAAGCATCCTACGGAGAGCGACCGCCCTGAGCGATACCCGGTCGGGAAAGCGAGCGGGTACCGGGTACTCTGGTGCGCGACGGGGCCTTAGCTCAGTTGGTAGAGCGCTGTCTTTGCATGGCAGATGTCAGGGGTTCGACTCCCCTAGGCTCCACTCCCAAAAGCTCACCCGACCTGCGGAAACGCAGGTCGGGTGAGCTTTTTTCGCGGTCCGGGCGTGGCCTACGCGCGGCCGCCGCCGTCGCGTTCGTCGGCCTCGGACTCGGCCTGCTTGGCCTGTACTTCGGGGTCCAGGACCGCGCCGGGGCTGCCGTCCACGGCGCTGAGCGGGGCGCGCTCGCCGACCTCGGTGGCGGCGGGCGGCTCGACCAGCCAGTCCGGGTTGGCCTGCTTGTCCCACCACTTCCACGCGGCGAAGGCGCCGCCGGCGAGGATGCCGAGGAGGGTGAGCCGCTTGACGGCCTTGCCGGTCCGGGCCCGGCGGCGGTGCTTCTTGGCGAGCTTCTCGATCTCGGCGGCGGTGACCTGTCCGCGCAGCGCCGCCACGGCCGCGGCACCGCGCATCATGGCTTCCTCGCGGGCGGGCTCAGCAGCGGCACGGGCGCTGCGTACGGCCTTCTCCACACGCGGCGCGGTGTAGTCGGTGGCCTGCCGGGCGGCCTTACGGGTGCGTGCCGCGGCCTTCGTGGCGGCGGCGTCCACCTTCGGGGGCAGTGCGCCGCGCGCGTGCTCCAGGCGTGGCTGCAGCCGGGCGTCGTACTGCTGACGTGCCTGATGGGCGGCCTCGGTCACCTTGGGGGCCAGTTTCGCGCGCGCCTCGTGGGTGAGGTGCACGGCGGTGTCCTTGGCCGTGCCGGCATACGGAGCCACCACCTCCGCGGCGTGCCGCACGCTGTCCTTGGCCGTTCCGGTGGCGGCGCGCACGCTGTCCTTGCGGGTCACGGGATCCTCCTCATCGGGTGGCGTGTCCGGGCTCGGGGGCGCTTGCCCACGTCTGCAGTTCGCCTCTCCGCCCGCTTGCAGATCATGCCTGCGCGGCGGACGTACGGCATGTGCAGGCGGGCATCCGGGTCAATGCGGACTTCGGGCGCCTTGTGACGACAATGCCACGGTTCGGCGCGGCGCGCGCCGCTTCGGCGGCTTCCGGCCGAGGTATCGGAATTCGGCGGTTTCTCGCCCCCTGTCAGCGGGCTTTCCGCGGGCTGTCCGGGGTCTGTCCGCGGTCTGGATGGGGTCTGTGTGCGGTTGTGGTCGGTCCGGTGCGCGGTTGACGTCCGTCCGCGCGGTACGGACGTACGGACGCCGGCAGGACCGGAATGTACGGGTCCCCGCTGGTCGGCGGTGAAAACCCCACAGAGGAGGAAATCCGTGCGAACGACGGGCATGAGGTGGTGGCGGGGGACGGCCGCGCCCGTTCGTGCGAGGATCGGGAACCGTCAGTGCAGACTTATGGAAGGTAGATCGTGGCTGAGCAGCTCTACGCCACCCTGAAGACCAACCAGGGCGACATCGAACTTCGGCTCCTGCCGAACCACGCCCCGAAGACGGTCAAGAACTTCGTCGAACTCGCCAAGGGCGAGCGAGAGTGGACCAACCCGGCGACCGGACAGAAGTCCACGGACAAGCTGTACGACGGCACCGTCTTCCACCGGGTGATCAGCGGCTTCATGCTCCAGGGCGGCGACCCGCTGGGCAACGGCACCGGTGGCCCGGGCTACGAGTTCGCCGACGAGTTCCACCCGGACCTCTCCTTCGACCGGCCGTACCTGCTGGCCATGGCCAACGCCGGCCCGGGCACCAACGGCTCGCAGTTCTTCATCACCGTGGCCCCGACCGCGTGGCTGACCGGCAAGCACACCATCTTCGGTGAGGTCACCAACGAGGCGAGCAAGAAGGTCGTGGACGCCATCGCGACCACCCCGACCAACCCGCGCACCGACCGTCCGGTGAACGACGTGGTCATCGAGCAGGTCGTCATCGAGACCCGCTGATCCGCGCCGTACGGCCGGCTTCCCCGTACGGACCGCCGTACGGACTCCCGTATGGAGGGCTTCTCCGTACGGATGCGCCGGCACCGTCCGGTCACCCCTGCCCGCGGCCTGCCACGGGCGGCGTGGAACCATGACGCCCCGCCCGGTCGTAGACCAGGCGGGGCGCGCAGCTTGTCAGGGCCGTGCGCCATGGAGGACGAGGGGAAGCGATGGAGCAGGCGCCAGGCAATCCACAGGGACCGCGGGACGCGCACGGCGGAAACGATCCGTCGGAGGGCGGAAACGGTTCGCCGGTCTGCTACCGCCACCCCGACCGGCCCACCGGCATCAGCTGCACCCGTTGCGAGCGGCCCATCTGCCCGGAGTGCATGGTCAGCGCCTCGGTCGGATTCCACTGCCCGGAGTGCGTACGCGGCGGCAGCGGGACCGGTCAGGCACCGGGGGCGAGCCGCCCCCGTACGGTCGCCGGCGGTGCGCTCACCGCCGATCCGCGGCTGCTCACCAAGATCCTCATCGGCGTCAACGTCGCGGTGTTCCTGGCCGTCATGGCCGTCGGGGACCGGCTGGTCAACACGCTGGACATGGTGGGCCTGGCCTTCGACCCCGGCTCGCTGGGGCTGGTCGGCGTCGCGCACGGCGAGTGGTACCGCCTGATCACCGCGATGTTCCTGCACCAGCAGGTCATGCACATCGCCTTCAACATGCTCTCGCTGTGGTGGCTGGGGCCGCCGCTGGAGGCCGCGCTCGGCCGAGTCAGGTTCCTGGCGCTGTACTTCCTCGCCGGGCTGGGCGGCGGCGCCCTGTCGTACCTGCTCGCCGCGCCGAACCAGCCGTCGCTGGGCGCTTCCGGTGCGATCTTCGGGCTGCTGGGCGCCACGGCGGTGCTGCTGCGCCGGCTGAACTACGACATGAAGCCGGTACTGATCCTGCTCGGCCTGAACCTGGCCTTCACGTTCCTGTGGCCGAACATCGCCTGGCAGGCACACGTGGGCGGCCTGGTGGTCGGCGCCGCGGTGACGTACGCCATGGTGCACGCGCCGCGCGGCCGCAGGACCGCGATACAGGTCACGGCCTGCGTGCTGGCACTCCTGGTGATCGTCGCGGTGCTGTGGATCCGCACCGCCCAGCTCACCGGCTGACGAATACCGGCCGGGAAGCTCGCTCGGCACCTATGGAGAGTCCACTCGGAACCATGGGGAGCCCGCTCGGCACCCACAGGAGTCACACAGCTCCCGGCCGACTCTCCGGACACGCGTCCGGAGTGATCGTCCGTTCACTTGTCCACAGCTCGTGTCGGCCCCTGTGCGCACCGTGCAGAATCCCGGCAAGGGGGACCGCTGCAGGGACGTTTCCCCAGTACAGCGGGGTAGTGCGGACCACCGGCGGTAGCCGCCGCCGGTGTGACCGGCGTCAACCCCACAGGGGTTATCCACAGATCTTCTGAAGTTTTCCCCGGCTGTGGATAACCGTGTGGATGGCCTTGGGTACAGCTTGCGCTCGGGGTGCCGCTTCCCCTGTGTCCCAGGGTGCCGCTTCCCCTGTGTTCAGGGCGCTACTTCCACTGGGTGGAGACGCCGAAGCCCACCGCGATGAAGCCGAAGCCGGCCACGATGTTCCAGTTTCCCATCGACTTGATGGGCAGGTCACCTTCGGTCACGTAGAAGCACACGATCCACGCCAGCCCGATCAGGAACATCGCCAGCATCAGCGGCGCCACCCAGCCCCGCCCCGAGTTCAGCTTGATCGAGGTCTGCTTCGCCGACGGCGGCGGCGTGAAGTCGTCCTTCTTGCGGATCCGTGACTTCGGCACGAGGAACTCTCCTGTCGATGCGCTGCGTAACCGCGCGGATGTACAAAGGCTGGCGCCGGGCGGGGGGCGTCGGGGATCGGGTGCTCCCCCCGGGGCGTCCGTTAGCGTAGTGCTTCCGCGGCGTCGTAAGGAGTAAGGGTACGTTGAGCAATTCCGCTGACTCCCCCGGCCGCCGCTCCCGTTTGCGGCTGCGCCCCGTACGCCTGTTGACGCTTGTCGTCTTCGCGCTGGCCGGTCTGCTGTTCTGGATCAGTTTCGACACCGCGCGCGGCACGAACCTGCGCTCGGACGACTCGATGCTGCGGCTGTCGGACCTCATCCAGGACCACAGCCAGAAGAACAAGATCCAGGACGAGCGGAACGCCTCGCTGCGCTCGGACGTCGACCGCCTCGCCGGCAAGGACAGCGGCAGCAGCGACGCCGACAAGGCCCGGGTCGAGGCGCTCGAGGAGAACGCGGGGACGAAGAAGGTGAGCGGCCAGGCCCTGACCGTCACCCTCACCGACGCCCCGCCCAACGCCACCGCCCAGATCCCCGGCGTGCCCGAGCCGCAGCCCAATGACCTGGTCATCCACCAGCAGGACCTCCAGGCCGTGGTCAACGCCCTGTGGCAGGGCGGCGCCAAGGGCATCAAGGTCATGGACCAGCGGCTGATCTCCACCAGCGCGGTGCGCTGCGTCGGCAACACGCTGATCCTCCAGGGCCGGGTCTACTCCCCGCCCTACACCGTCACCGCCGTGGGCGACCGCCAGGCGCTGACCGACGCCCTGAACGCCTCACCCGCCATCCAGAACTACCTCCAGTACGTCGACGCCTACGGCCTCGGCTGGAAAGTCGAGCCGCACGGGGCGATGACTCTGCCCGGCTACTCCGGCACAGTGGATCTCCATTACGCACAGCCTGTGAAGCCGTAGCGCGCTCGGGAGCGCGCACAAGCGCGGAGGGCGGGGGGCCGGATGACGGTACGACTGATCGTCAGGACGTTCAGCGAGCTCTGCCTGACCGTCGGCACACTGATCGTGCTCTTCGTCGTCTACGTCCTGTACTGGACCGGGGTACGGGCCGACAGCGCCATGGACGGCGAGCTGGGCGAGCTGGCGGAACGCTGGTCCACGGGGCCGGTCGCGACCGCCTCGCCCGCTCCCGACGACGACAAGCCGCGGGAACCGGCGGCGCCCGCGTACCGGGACGGCAAGTCCTTCGCCGTCATGTACATCCCGCGCTTCGGCCGCGACTGGGCCAAGCCCGTGCTGGAGGGCACCGCCACCGGCACCCTGCAGAAGGGGCTCGGCCACTACGCCGGTACCGCACGCCTCGGCGCGACCGGAAACTTCGCCGTCGCGGGCCACCGCCGCACCTATGGCGACCCCTTCAAGGACTTCCCGCGGCTGCGGCCCGGCGACGCGGTGGTGATCAGTGACGGCACGACCTGGTTCACGTACCGCATCGACAAGCGCCCCTACCGGACCCTGCCCGGCGACATCGGGGTGATCGACCCGGTACCGGGCAAATCCGGCTACGACGGCCCCGGCCGCTACCTCACCCTGACGACCTGCGAGCCGGAGTGGGGGCACAGCCACCGGCTGATCGCCTGGGCGCATCTGGACGCCACCTCACCCGTGGCCGAGGGACGTCCGGCGGCATTGCGCAGCTGAGCCACACGGCCGGGGCTCTCCCCTTACTCTGGTGGGGCAAATGACAACTGGCATCGGCAAGTAGGGACGGCATGTACGGCTGGATCTGGCGGCATCTGCCGGGCAACACATGGGTGAAGGCACTGATCTCGCTCGTGCTCGCGCTGGCGATCGTCTTCCTGCTCTTCCAGTACGTCTTTCCGTGGGCGGAGCCGCTGCTCCCCTTCAACGACGTCACGGTCGACCAGGGCATGGGTGCCGCACAGCAGAGGGGAGCCGTCCGATGAGCGCGAGAATCCTCGTCGTCGACAACTACGACAGCTTCGTCTTCAACCTCGTCCAGTACCTCTACCAGCTCGGTGCCGAGTGCGAGGTGCGGCGGAACGACGAGGTGGAGCCGGGGCACGCCCAGGACGGCTTCGACGGCGTCCTGCTCTCGCCGGGCCCGGGCGCGCCCGAGCAGGCCGGTGTCTGCATCGACATGGTGCGGCACTGCGCCGACACGGATGTGCCGGTCTTCGGCGTCTGCCTGGGCATGCAGTCGATGGCGGTGGCGTACGGCGGTGTCGTGGGCCGCGCCCCCGAGCTGCTGCACGGCAAGACGTCGCTGGTGACGCACGAGCACAAGGGCGTCTTCCAGGGGCTGCCCACGCCGTTCACGGCCACCCGGTACCACTCCCTGTCGGTCGAGCGGGACACGCTGCCGGATGAGCTG
This sequence comes from Streptomyces sp. NPDC053542, assembly GCF_044544685.1. Lineage (NCBI taxonomy): Bacteria > Bacillati > Actinomycetota > Actinomycetes > Kitasatosporales > Streptomycetaceae > Streptomyces > Streptomyces sp. NPDC053542. The sequence goes on along the minus strand of NZ_JBITXL010000005.1, from coordinate 219,496 downwards.
GAGGTCACCGCCTGGACGGAGACCGGGCTGGTGATGGGGCTGCGCCACCGCGAACTGCGGGTGGAGGGCGTGCAGTTCCACCCGGAGTCGGTGCTGACGGAGTGGGGCCACGGAATGCTCGCCAACTGGCTGGTCGAGTGCGGTGACGAGGGAGCGGTGGAGCGTTCGACGGGGCTTGCCCCCGTGGTCGGCAAGGCCGGCGCGTGACCGCACTCCGCCCCGAGCGCGAAGGCACGTCGTCGTACGGTCCTCATGATCCGTACGACGGCTCCGCCGCGTTCGAGGCGGCCGTCGGGGAGCTGGGCGATCCCCTGACGGACCCACTGCCCGGCCGGAACCCGCAGGAGCAGCAGCAGTACTACGACCCGCCGCAGTACGAGGATCCGGCTGCCGGGTACGCACCGGCCGCGGCCTACCTTCAGGCACCGGCCTACGAATCGACCGCGGCCTACGAATCCACTGCGGCCTACGAGCCGACCGCGGCTTACGAATCCACCGCGGCCTACGAGCCGACCGCGACTTACCCGCAGGCATCGGTCTACGAGTCGACCGCGGCCTACGAGCCGACCGCGACCTATCCGCAGGTCCCGGCCTATGAACAGGCCGGGACGTACGCGTACGCCCAGGAGGACCCGGGCGCGTACAGCGAGGCGGCGCTCGCGTCGGCCGAGACGCTCATCGCGCCGGCCGTGCCGTCCCCGCCCGCCGCCGACGAGCCCGTGGCGCCGCAGCAGGACGACGAGACGATGGCGCTGCGGCAGGCGGACGCGAAGGCCGTGAAACGGCCCGAGGACGCTGTTTCACGTGAAACCGCGCCCCCGGCCCCCGGCGGCCGCGCCGCGCGGCGCAGAGCGGCGCAGGCGGCCGCCAAACAGGGCGGCAAACGGGGCGGCAAACGTGCCCGCCGCCCGGCTACGGCCGCGAAGGCCACGGAGACCGCGGAGACCACCCCCGAAACCCCGCCGACCTCGCGAGTCGCCGCCCGACGCGCCGCCCGCGCCCGCAAAGAGAGCGTTGGCGTCGTCGTCAGCCGGGTCACGGGCGAGGCGTTCATCACGCTCGGCGTGCTGATGCTGCTGTTCGTGGCCTACCAGCTGTGGTGGACCAACGTCCTGGCGCACAACCAGGCGGGCGGCGCGGCCAGCAACCTCCAGCAGGAGTGGGACAAGGACGGCGCGGACAAGCGCGCGGCGGGCGCGTTCTCGCCCGGCCAGGGCTTCGCGATCATGTACATCCCGAAGCTCGACGTGAAGGTCCCCATCGCCGAGGGCATCAGCAAGACCGGCGTCCTGGACCACGGCATGGTCGGCCACTACGCCGAGGGCAAGCTGAAGACGGCGATGCCCTGGGACAAGACGGGGAACTTCGCGGTCGCGGGCCACCGCAACACCCACGGCGAACCGTTCCGCTACATCAACCGGCTGGTGAAGGGCGACAAGATTGTCGTCGAGACGCGCAGCCGCTTCTACACGTACGAGATGGAGAGCATCCTCCCGCAGACCTCGCCCTCCAACATCGGGGTGATCGGCCCGATCCCGCCGGGCTCCGGCTTCACCAAGCCCGGCCGGTACCTCACGCTGACCACGTGCACCCCGGAGTTCACCAGTACCTACCGGATGATCGTGTGGGGCAAGATGGTCGAGGAGCGGCCGCGGAGCAAGGGCAAGCCGGATGCGCTCGTCAGCTGAGCACCATCAGGGGGTACCACGCGGTGACTGCCACCGGACAGGACGCGGACGCCTGCCGCGCAGAGAGCGCAGAGAACACTGACGCGTCCGAGGGGGCCGGCACGCCGCCCCCGCCCCCGCCGCGGAAGGCCCGGCGCCGGATCGCCGCGGTCGTCAGCGTCATCGGCGAGCTGCTGATCACGGCGGGCGTGGTCATGGGCCTCTTCGTCGCCTATTCGCTGTGGTGGACCAACGTCCTGGCCGACCGTGCGGCACACCACCAGGGTGACCGGGTGCGGCAGCACTGGGCGGAGTCCAAGAGCCCGGAGCAGAAGGAGCTGGACACCAAGGACGGCATCGGCTTCCTGCACGTCCCCGCGATGAAGAACGGCGAGGTGCTGGTCAAGAAGGGCACCAGCAGCAAGGTCCTCAACGACGGGGTGGCCGGCTACTACACCGACCCCGTGAAGTCCGCGCTGCCGCAGGACAAGAAGGGCAACTTCACGCTCGCCGCGCACCGGGACGGGCACGGCGCCAAGTTCCACAACATCGACAAGCTGAAGAAGGGCGACGCGGTCGTCTACGAGTCGCAGGACACCTGGTACGTCTACAAGGTCTTCGCGACCCTGCCGCAGACCTCCAAGTACGACGTCGGCGTGCTGGAGAAGACGCCCAAGGCGTCCGGCAAGCGCAAGCCGGGCCGCTACATCACCCTCACGACCTGCACGCCCGTCTACACCTCCACCTACCGCTACATCGTGTGGGGCGAGCTGGTCCGCACCGAGAAGGTGGACGCCGACCGCACCCCGCCGAAGGAACTGCGCTAGCCCGCAGCCGTACGCGAGAGGGCCCGGGGCGCAATGCCCCGGGCCCTCGTCGTGTGCCGACCGCCGCCGGCTCAGTTCCTGCGGCCCCAGCCGCCGGCGCCGCCGAAGAAGCCGCCGTCGTCCCCGCCGTCGCCCCCGTCGTTACCGGGCATCGTGGTGAGGTTGACGGGCGTGTTCTTGGCGACCTCGGTGCCGGCCACCGGGTCGGACACCACGACGGTCGCCTTGTCGTCCTGCGGACCGGTGATGTTGCCGACCGCGAGACCCATGTCGGTCAGGGTCTTCTTGGCGTCCTTGAGCTTCTGGTTGGACAGGTCGGGGACCTGGACCTTCTCGGCCGCCTTGGCGACGGTCAGGGTGATCGTGGAGCCGTTCTCGGCCTCACTGCCGCCCGCCGGGTCCTGCGACAGCACGGTGTCGGCCGGCTGGTCGGCCTCCTGGTCCGTGCGGGCCACCTTGAAGCCCAGGTCGGTGAGCTGCTTCTGCGCCGCGTCGAAGGGCTTGTTCGTGACGTCGGGCACGCTGGTCTTCGGCTTCTCGGTCGCGACGGTCAGGGTGATCGTCGCGTCCTTGGCGGCCTCGCCCTGCCCCACGGGGTCCTGCTTGATGACGTGGCCGGGCGTCTGGTCGGACTCCTGCGTCGTCTGCTGGATGTCCGTGAAGCCCTTGTTCTCCAGGATCGACTTGGCCTTGTCGAAGGTGTAGCCGAGCACGTCCGGCACGGTGACCTTGGCCGGCCCGGTGCACATCGTGACCGTGACCGTGTCGCCCTTGCCGATGGTCGCCGAGGGCTTCGGATTCTGCTTGGTGACCTGGCCCTTCTCAACGTTCTCGCAGGTCGTGCTGCCGCCCCTGACCACCTCGAAGTCGCCGTTGCGGCCGGCTTCCTTGGCCTCGGAGAGGGTCTTGCCGACCAGGCTGGGCACCTCGAGGTCGCCGCCGGCCTTGCCGCCGCTGAACATCGCCTTGCCGATGAAGATCGCGCCGATCAGCACCAGGACCGCCGCCACGATCAGCAGGATCGTGGAGGTGCGGTTCTTCTTCTGGCCGCGGCGCCGGTCCGGACGGTCGTCGTAGCCGTAACCGCCGTCATCGGGGTTGACCGGCGGCAGCATGGACGTGGCGCCCGCCGGGTCCTGCGGCCGCAGCGGCGCGGTGGGCTGGTCCTGGTCGTAGCCGACGGCGCCGAGCGCCGCGGTGGCCGCGACCGGCTGCCCGTCGAGGGCCGCCTCGATGTCGGCGCGCATCTCGTCCGCCGACTGGTAGCGGTAGTCGGGGTCCTTGACCAGTGCCTTGAGGACGATGGCGTCCATCTCGGGCGTGATCTCGGAGTCGAAGTTGCTCGGCGGCTGCGGCTCTTCGCGTACGTGCTGGTAGGCGACCGCGACCGGCGAGTCGCCGATGAAGGGGGGCCGCACGGTGAGGAGCTCGTACAGCAGGCAGCCCGTGGAGTACAGGTCGGAGCGGGCGTCGACGGTCTCGCCCTTGGCCTGCTCCGGGGAGAGGTACTGCGCGGTACCGATCACCGCGGCGGTCTGCGTCATCGTCATGCCGGCGTCGCCCATCGCGCGGGCGATGCCGAAGTCCATGACCTTGACCTGGCCGGTGCGGGTGAGCATGACGTTCGCGGGCTTGATGTCGCGGTGGACGATGCCGGCCCGGTGCGAGTACTCCAGCGCCTGGAGCACACCGATGGTCATCTCCAGGGACCGCTCGGGCAGCAGCTTGCGGCCGGAGTGCAGCAGCTCGCGCAGCGTGGAGCCGTCGACGTACTCCATCACGATGTACGGGATCGAGACGCCGTCGACGTAGTCCTCGCCGGTGTCGTAGACCGCGACGATGGACGGGTGGTTCAGCGAGGCGGCCGACTGGGCCTCCCGGCGGAACCGGGCCTGGAACGACGGATCGCGGGCGAGGTCCACGCGCAGCGTCTTCACAGCGACGGTGCGACCCAGGCGGGTGTCATGGGCGAGGTAGACCTCGGCCATGCCGCCGCGGCCGAGCACCGAGCCCAGCTCGTACCGGCCGCCGAGGCGACGCGGCTCTTCCATAGCTACTCCAGCCCTCTCCGTTGATCCCGACCGCACCTGTGTGTGGTCCGGCGGTGTGCTGTTCGGGCATACCGTACCCGGCACGCCTGACGTGGCCCGGCCACGGCCGCCACCTGATATCCGACCGGTACGGTCGTGACCGAGGTCACTTGTTGCCGTCGATTACCGCCTCCATGACGGCCTTGGCGACGGGAGCGGCGAGCTTGCCGCCCGCGATGTCGCCACGCAGGGTGTCGGACCCCTCGATGACCACGGCGACGGCCACCGGGGTGCCCTTGTCGGTCTTGGCGTAGGAGATGAACCAGGCGTACGGGTTGTCCTTGTTGTCCTCACCGTGCTGCGCCGTACCGGTCTTGCCGCCGACCGTGACGCCCGGGATCTGCGCGGTGGTGCCGGTACCGGACTTGACGACCGTCTCCATCATGTCCTGCAGCTTCTGCGCGTTTTCCGGCTTCAGCGGCTCGCTGAGCTTCTCCGGCTGCGTCTGCTGGATGACGTTGAGGTTCGGCGCGACCAGCTTGTCGACCATGTACGGCTTCATCAGCGTGCCGCCGTTGGCGACGGCCGAGGCGACCATGGCCATCTGCAGCGGCGTGGCGCGGTTGGACGCCTGCCCGATGCCGGCCATGGCGTTCTGCGGCCGGTTGTCCTTGGGGTAGACGCTGGCGTCCGCGCGGACCGGGGTGAAGTGCTCCTTGTTGAAGCCGAACTGGTTGGCTTCCTCGATCATCTTCTTGTTGCCCAGGTCGGCGCTGATCTTGCCGAAGACGCTGTTGCAGGACACCCGCAGCGCCTCGCGCAGCGAGGCGTTCTCGCAGGGGAGGTTGCCCTCGTTGTTCAGCGGCTGGTGCGCGGTGTCCGGCAGGTAGTAGGGCAGCGGCGAGTTCGTCTTCGCGTCGATGTCCGTGTACAGGCCGTTCTCCAGCGCCGCGGCGGCGGTGACGACCTTGAAGGTCGAGCCGGGCGGGTAGGTCTGGCGCAGCGCCCGGTTCAGCATCGGCTCGTCGGGGTCGCTCTTCTTCAGCAGCCCGTTGTACGCCTTGGCGTCGTCGTCGCTCATGCCGGCGAAGCTGGACGGGTCGTAGGACGGCGCCGAGGACAGCGCGAGGATCGCGCCGGTCTCGGGGTTGATGGCCGCGACCGCGCCCTTCTTGCCCTTCAGGCCGTCGTACGCGGCCTTCTGCGCCTTCGGGTCCAGGGTCGTGACGACGTCACCGCCCTGCTGCTTCTCACCGGTGAACATGTCCACCGTGCGGCTGAAGAACAGCTTGTCGTCGGTGCCGGTGAGGACCGGGTCGTACAGCTTCTCCAGCTGGTTAGCGTCGAACGCCTGCGAGGCGTACCCGGTGACCGGCGCCCACATGGGGCCGTCCTTGTAGGTCCGCTTGTACTTGAAGTCGCCGCTGTCCGTGGTGGTCGAGCCGGTCACGGGCTTGTCGCCGACGATGATGTTGCCGCGCGGGATGCTGTACCGCTCGATGGCCACCCGGCGGTTGTGGGAATCGTTCTTGAGTTCGTCGGCCTGGACGAACTGCACCCAGTTGACGCGGATGAGCAGGGCGAGGACGAGCAGGCCGCAGAAGATCGCGACCCGGCGCAGGGGCTTGTTCACGGTCGGACCACCTGGGTCATCTCGGCGTCGGTGGAGGGAGCGGGGGCCGGGGCCGGGCGGCGCGCGGTGTCGCTGATCCGGAGCAGGATCGCGACCAGCGCCCAGTTGGCGATGACGGACGAACCGCCCTGCGCCAGGAACGGCATGGTCATACCGGTCAGCGGGATCAGCCCCGTGACACCGCCGGCGACGACGAAGACCTGCAGTGCGAACGCGCCGGACAGGCCGACGGCCAGCAGCTTGCCGAACGGGTCGCGGGCGGCCAGCGCCGTACGGATGCCGCGCTCGATCAGCAGGCCGTAGAGCAGCAGGATCGCCATGACGCCGGCCAGGCCCAGCTCCTCGCCGACAGTGGCGAGGATGTAGTCGCTCTTCGGCGCGATACCGCCGATGAGGCGGGAGTAGCCCTGCCCGAGACCGGACCCGAGGATGCCGCCGGAGCCGAAGGAGTACATCGCCTGGGCCGTCTCGGTGACACCCCCGTTCAGCAGCTCCAGGGGGTTCAGCCAGTTGTGCACACGGGTCTGCACGTGGGACTCGAAGGTGGCCACGGCGACCGCGCCGGCGCCGCTGAGCAGCAGACCGAAGACGATCCAGCTGGTCCGCTCCGTCGCGACGTACAGCATGATCACGAAGAGGCCGAAGAACAGCAGCGAGGTACCGAGGTCGGTCTCGAAGACCAGGATCATCAGGCTCAGCGCCCAGATGACCAGGATCGGGCCGAGGTCACGGCCGCGCGGCAGGTACAGGCCCATGAAGCGGCGGCTGGCCAGCGCCAGTGCGTCCCGCTTCACCATCAGGTACCCGGCGAAGAAGATCGCGATGATGATCTTGGCGAACTCGCCCGGCTGCAGCGAACCGACGCCCGGGATCGTGATCCAGATGCGGGCACCGAAGCGGGCCGGGAAGAACACCGGCAGGATCAGCAGGACCAGCGCCACCACCATCGAGATGTAGGTGTAGCGCTGCAGGACACGGTGGTCCTTGAGGAAGATCAGTACGCCCAGGAAGAGCGCGACGCCGAGCGTGGACCACATCAGCTGTCCCGGCGCCATCGCCCCGCCCAGCTGCGGCGTGGTGATCTGCGGCTCCTGGTCCAGGCGCCAGATGAACACCAGGCCCAGCCCGTTGAGCAGCGTGGAGACCGGGAGCATCAGCGGGTCCGCGTACGGGGCCCACTTCCGCACGACCAGGTGCGCGACACCCGCCAGCAGGCCGAGGCCCAGGGCGTAGCCGAGCACGCCGGCGGGGACCGTGTCCTCCTTGGCGAGCCCGACGTTGATGTAGGCGAACACCGGGATGATCACGGCGAAGACGAGCAGCGCCAGTTCGGTGTTCCGGCGGCTCGGGGCTCCGATCGTCCCGATGGTGGTGGTGTTGCTGGTACTGCTCATGAGATCAACGGCCCCCTACGCCCTCACTGCTGGGTGCTGCAATTCTTCTCCAGCCGCTGCTGCTCCACTGAGGGGGAGTTGCTGGTGGACGGCGTGGGAGTGGGGCTCGCGCTCTCCGTCGCGCTGCCCGGCCCGGCCGTGGAGCCCGGGGTGGCGGTGGCACTCGGCTTCGTACCGGCGGTGCCGCCGGCCCGGTTCTCGCTCTTCTTGCGGGCCGCCTCGCGCTCCGCGGCCTCCCGCTGCTGCAGGGACTTGCAGGCGCCGGCCTGCTTGCCGAGCTCGCCGACCTTGGCCAGTGCCTGGTTGTGGCTGTCGACCGCGATCGTGTCCTCGACCTGCTTGCGCTGGTAGGCGGGCAGGTACTTGAGTTCGATCTCGGGGTGGTCCTGGTCGATCTTGTTCATGGAGAACCACGCCAGGTCCTGGCTGATGCCCTGGTACAGGGCCACGTGCCCGTCCCTGGCACCCACGAAGTACTGCGACTGCGTCCAGCGGTAGCCCGCGTACAGTCCGCCGCCGACGACGGCCAGGCACAGCGCGACGATCAGCGTCGGCTTGAGCCACCGGCCGCGCCGCCGCGGCTGCGCGTAGTCCTCGTCCACGAACGCGCCGTACGCGCCCTGCGGCGGCACCGTCTCCGCGGCGCCGCTCCCGGGCGGGCCGAAGCCGCCGGCCGGCTGCGGGGGTACGTCGCCCCGCCCGCCGCGCCCCAGCTCGGCCGCGCGGCCCGCCGGGGTGTGCAGGGCACCGTCGTCGTACTGGTGCTGGTTCTCCGCGACCGCGCCCACGATCACCGGGGTGTCGTTCAGCTGCCCGGCGAGGGTGTCCGTGTCGTCGACGTTCAGTACGTCGGCCACGATGCAGGTGATGTTGTCCGGGCCGCCGCCGCGCAGCGCGAGCTGGATCAGCTCCTGCACGGTCTCGTGCGGGCCCTGGTAACTGGCGAGGGTGTCCTCCATCGTCTGGTGGCTCACCACCCCCGACAGCCCGTCCGAGCAGATCAGGTACCGGTCCCCGGCCCGCACCTCTCTGATGGAGAGGTCGGGCTCGACGTGGTCACCGCTGCCCAGCGCGCGCATCAGCAGCGACCGCTGCGGGTGCGTGGTGGCCTCTTCCTCGGTGATCCGGCCCTCGTCGACCAGCCGCTGGACCCACGTGTGGTCCTGCGTGATCTGCGTCAGCACGCCGTCGCGCAGCAGGTACGCGCGCGAGTCGCCGACGTGCACGAGGCCGAGCCGCTGACCGGTCCACAGCAGGGCGGTCAGGGTCGTGCCCATGCCCTCCAGCTGCGGGTCCTCCTCGACCATGACGCGCAACTGGTCGTTCGCGCGCTGCACGGCCGTGCCGAGCGAGGTGAGGATGTCCGAGCCGGGCACGTCGTCGTCGAGCTGGACGAGTGTGGAGATGACCTCGGAGGAGGCGACCTCGCCGGCGGCCTGGCCGCCCATGCCGTCGGCGATGGCGAGCAGGCGGGGGCCGGCGTATCCGGAGTCCTCGTTGCCTTCCCGGATCATGCCCTTGTGGGATCCCGCGGCGAAACGCAGTGACAGACTCATGCGCACCTCGCCCGTCGGCTCGGGGTACAGCCGGTCTCGCGCCACACTGCCCACCCTCCGGTCGGGAGCGCGCACGGGCCGGCCGAGAGGACCGCCGCGGCTCGCTCGCTCCGCTCGCTCATTGTCGTACTACTTCCGCAGCTCGATGACGGTCTTGCCGATGCGGATCGGGGCTCCCAGCGGGATCGGCGTCGGGGCCGTCAGCCGGGTCCGCTCGAGGTACGTGCCGTTCGTCGACCCGAGGTCCTCGACGATCCACTGGCCGTCACGGTCCGGGTAGATCCTGGCATGCCGGCTGGAGGCGTAGTCGTCGTCCAGCACGATCGTGGAGTCGTGTGCCCGGCCGAGGCTGATGGTCTGGCCCTGCAGGGCGACCGTCGTGCCCGTCAGGGTCCCTTCGGAGACCACCAGCTTGGTGGGAGCGCCGCGGCGCTGACGGCTGTTGCCGCCGCGGCCGCTCTCCTGGCGACGCTGCGCCTGCGGCGGTGCCGCCGTCTGCCGCTGTGCGCCTCGCTGCTCCTGGCCCCCGCGACGGGCGGCGCCGCGCTGCGTGACGCGCGTGCCGAACAGATCGCTGCGGATGACCTGTACGGCCACGATGACGAACAGCCACAGTACGGCGAGGAAACCCAACCGCATGACCGTGAGGGTCAGCTCTGACATTGCCCCCGCTTCACCCTTCGGCTTGCCGGTAAACGATGGTGGTGCTGCCCACGACGATCCGCGAGCCGTCGCGGAGCGTAGCGCGGGTGGTGTGCTGCCCGTCCACCACGATGCCGTTCGTCGACCCGAGATCCTGGATCGAGGAAGGCGATCCGGCCCGGATCTCGCAGTGTCGGCGCGAGACCCCCGGGTCGTCGATGCGCACATCGGCGTCGGTGCTGCGGCCGAGGACCAGCGTCGGACGCGAGATCTGGTGGCGGGTGCCGTTGATCTCGATCCAGCGCCGGGTCTGGGCCTGCGGCTGCGGGCCCGCAGAGGGGCGCGCGGCCGGCGGTGCACCGGGCGGCGGGGACGAGGGCATGGGGGGCGGGCCCACGTGTCCGCCGCCGGGCCGGCCGGCCCGGGCCGCGCCCGCACCCTGGGGTGCGGCGCCTCCCTGCTGCGACGTGCTGGCGGCGAGGGTACGGCTGCGCACGCGGTACAGGCCGGTGTCCAGGTCCTCGGCCTTCTCCAGGTGGACCTTGATGGCACCCATGAACGTGTAGCGCTGCTGCTTGGCGTAGTCCCGCACCATGCTGGACAGCTCGTCGCCGAGCTGTCCGCTGTAGGGGCTCAGGCGCTCGTAGTCCGGAGCGCTCAGTTCCACGATGAAGTCGTTCGGGACGACGGTCCGGTCGCGGTTCCAGATCGTGGCGTTGTTGTCGCACTCACGCTGGAGCGCGCCCGCGATCTCCACGGGCTGCACCTCGGACTTGAACACCTTGGCGAAGGTGCCGTTGACGAGGCCCTCGAGACGCTGCTCGAAGCGTTTCAGTACTCCCACGGGGCACCTCCTTCCTCAGTCTTCTTCAGGGTCGTCCCTGTACTGCTTACTGATCGTATCCACGCGTCGGGAAAACAGCTGGTTCCCCTTTCCCGCCTAGAGGACGAGTGTCGCCTCTCACAAGGTTGCCCACGCTCGCCGTCCGATGCTGACTGCGATCGTAGATGCGGCCGCACGACAGTGTCCCGCAACTGCCGAGCTCCCCGGGCGGGCGGGGCCGTTGAGGACGCGGGCGGTGCACGGATGGACCTTCCCCGCGGGCGCCGTACTGACGCGGCGGGGAGGATTGGATGTCCGCCACGGGGCCGGGCGGGTGACGGCCCGGCGGACGGCACGGCGGACGGCACGGCTGACGGGTCCATGACCTGCGGCGCGGTGGCCTGCGGAGAACGGGTTCGAAGGCACCCCCGACAGCGTGCTAATGTTTTCCATGTCGAAAGGCGCTCCCGCCGAAGACCCGGACCGAACGGCCCGGATCGCAGGTGAGAGAATCGAACGACAACACCCATGCGCGGGTGGCGGAATAGGCAGACGCGCTGGATTCAGGTTCCAGTGCCCGAAAGGGCGTGGGGGTTCAACTCCCCCCTCGCGCACAGCGGACCCCCGGTCCCGGAGAGATCCGGACCGGGGGTTTTTCGTTGTCCGAAACCGCGGCGGGGGGGGGGGGGGGGGGGGGGGGGGCCCCCCCCCCCCCCGCCGGCACCCCCCCCCGGCCCCCGGCCCGGGCGCCCCGCCGGGGGGGGGGGCCCCCCCCCCGGGGCGCCCGGGGGGGGGGGGGGGGCCCCCCCCCCCCCCCCCCCCCCCGCCGTAAGGCTCGGTCCCGGCTTCCGTCCGGCTCAGGCGGCGACGCGCTCCGCCAGCTCCTTCGCCTTGGTGACCGCCTCCTGCTGAGCCTTCTCGCGGGACGCCTCGAAGAGCGGGATCAGCTCGGCCATCGCCGGGTTCGCCGGCGCCATCGTCAGCTCCGGCACGATGAAGTCCACCTCGAAGCCGAACGCGCCGGTGAGCACGGACTCCAGGTAGTTCCGCACGTACTCGAAGTCCTCGCGCGGGGTGCCCGGCTCGTACGAACCGCCGCGGCTGGCGACGACGACGGCCGGGGTGCCCTTGGCGGACGCGTTCTCGCCCGCGGTGCGGCCCATGATGATCGCCTGGTCCAGCCACGCCTTCAGGGTCGAGGGGATCGTGAAGTTGTACATCGGCGCGGCGATCACGATCGCGTCCGCCTGCTCGATCTCCTCGGCGAGCTTCGTGCGGACCGCGAAGGCGGCCTGCTGCTCCGGGGTGTGCGTGGCGGGGTCGCTGAAGCCGGCCGAGGCGGCGACGCCGTCGAGGTGCGGCAGCGGCTCGGCCGCCAGGTCGCGGTAAATGACCGTGCCGCCGGGGTGCTGCTCCTCCCAGGTCTTGCGGAAGGCGGCGGTCACGGCACGGGAGGCGGAGACGCCCTCGGGCGAGACGGACGAGTCGATGAGCAGCAGCGTGGCCATGGTGAGCTCCTTAGTGGAAAACCGTATGCACCTATGGATACCACAGTCACTTACTTTTTTATAGCCCCCTACCGGAAAGCAGTACCCTGGTCCCATGGCGGATCACGGCGGAGAGGCATGCAAGCAGGTCGACAGCGGCATGACGCGCGTCTTCGGGCTGCTCGGGAAGCGCTGGACAGGGCTGATCGTGGCCACCCTGATGGCGGGCCCGGTGCACTTCGCCGACCTGCGGCGGGCGATCCCCGGCATCAGTGAGCGGATGCTCTCCGACCGGCTCGGGGAGCTGGGCTCGGCGGGCCTGGTGGTCCGCGAGGTCGACGCGGGCCCGCCGCTGCGGGTGGCGTACCGGCTCTCCCGGGCCGGCCTCGCTCTGGAGCCGGCGCTCAAGGAGCTCGCGCGCTGGGCGGAGACGTATCTGGCGGACGGGGGGCAGTGTCCGGAGCGGTTCCGGGACTGAGTCAGCCGAGGCGCTGCTGGGCCTCGTTGTAGCGCAGCAGGTACGAGGCGAAGCGCTCCAGGTCCGCGTCGTCCCAGTCGGCGAGCCGGGCGGTGAACGCCTGGCGGCGCTGCGCGCCGGCGCTGGCGAGCACCTGCGCGCCGAGCTCGGTGGGGTGCAGTACCTGGACGCGGTGGTCGTCCGGGTCGACGCGGCGCTCGACGAATCCCAGCCGTTCCAGTGCGGAGATCTGCCGGCTGACCGTGGACTTGTCCAGCAGATAATGTGCGGCGAGATCGGTGGCGCGGCAGCCCTTCTGGTCCTCCAGGTGGGCGAGGAGGGTGTACGAGACGAGCGAGAGCTCGGGGTGCATCCGGGCCGCGGTGGCGCGGGCGCGACGCGCGAAAGCGGTCAGCTCCTGCTGGATGATGCCGACGGAGTCGTCTCGCTGAGCCACGGGCACTGCCTTTCTTCCTGCTGGTTGCATAATACAACCTTAGTTCTCCCGGTTCTTGCGGCGCTTTCCGCCGGGCGGGCGCGGAGCGGTGGGATGGTGGTGCCCCGCCTCCACCCCGAAGGGAATCCGAGATGGACACGGTGCGGCTCCCCCACGTCAGCGGTTTCGCCCGGCGTGGTGACGACGGGCCGGGGCCGAAGGCCGCCGGCAAGGCGCTGCGGGAGACCGTTCCGCGGTCCGCGCACAGTGAGCCGGCCTTCGGGGCAGGCCGCCCAGGCGCCGTGGCGGCGGTGGAGGAGTCCAACGCCGGCCGGCTGCCGGAGCTCATACCGATACGGGTCGGCCGGATGGCGGCCTCGCCGTTCGCGTTCCTGCGCGGTTCGGCCGGACTGATGGCGTACGACCTGATGACCACCCCCGTCACCGGCGTCGCGGCCCAGATCTGCGGTGACGCGCACGCCGCGAACTTCGGCCTGTACGCCGACGCCCGCGGCCGGCTCGTCATCGACCTGAACGACTTCGACGACACCTTGCGCGGGCCGTGGGAGTGGGACCTGAAACGGCTCGCGGCCTCGCTTGTCCTGGCGGGCCGCGAGGGCGGCGCCGGCGAGGACGTCTGCCGGGAGGCGGCGCGGGACGCGGCGCGCGCGTACCGCCGCACGATGCGGCTGCTGGCGCGGATGCCCGCGGCGGAGGCGTGGCACGCCATCGTGGACGAGGACCTGGTCTCGCACGCCGACGCGCGGGACCTGGTGGGGACGCTGGAACGCGTGATGGACAAGGCGCGCAGGAACACCAGCGCGCGCTTCGCCGCGAAGGCGACCGAGGCGGTACCGGACGACGGTGGTGCGGCACCGGGCGGCGGGCAGGCCGGTGTACGGCGGCGGTTCGTCGACGCGCCGCCCGTGCTGCGGCGGGTGCCGGACGCGGAGGCCGCCGCGGTGGTGTCGGCGCTCGCCGGGTACCTGCGGACGCTGCCCGACGACCGGCTGCCGCTGCTGTCCAGGTACGCGGTGCACGACGTGGCCTTCCGCATCGTCGGGACGGGCAGCGTGGGCCTGCGGTCGTATGTCGTCCTGCTGCTGGACCACCTGGGGGAGCCGCTGGTGCTGCAGGTGAAGGAGGCGCGTGCGTCCGCGCTCGCGCCGTATGTGGGGAAGGCCGGGTTCGAGGTGGTGCCCGTGGAGCACGAGGCGCGCCGGGTGGTGCTCGGCCAGAAGCGGATGCAGGTCGTGAGCGACCTGCTGCTGGGGTGGACGACGGTGTACGGCGCGGAGGCCGCGGCGGGCGGGCGCCGGGAGGGGCTGCCCTTCCAGGTGCGGCAGTTCCGCAACCGCAAGGGCAGCGTGGACCCGGCGGCACTGCCGGCGGACCAGCTGGACGACTACGCGCGGATGACCGGTGCGCTGCTGGCCAGGGCCCATGCGCACAGCGCCGATCCGCAGGTGGTCGCCGGGTACTGCGGTAAGAACGAGGTGCTGGACGAGGCGCTGGCCTCGTTCGCGGTGGCCTACGCGGACCGTACGGAGGCCGATCACGAGGAGCTGGTCAGGGCCGTGCGCAGCGGGCGGCTGGCCGCGGAGCCGGGAGTCTGAGCCGGGCCGTAGGGTGGCCGGGTGACGAACTCGCAAGCGCAGAACGGGCAGGACGGCCAGGAAGCCGCGGGAGGTGCGGGACCGGAGGATCCGGCGGCCGGCGGCTCCGGCGGGGGTGCGGCGGGCGGCACCGCCCGGCTGGCCCAGGCCGTGCGGGCCGCCGAGCAGGCACTGATCGAGTTCGAGATCGCGGTGGAGACCTTCCGGGTGGAGGTGGAGAACTTCTCGCGCCTGCACCACCAGCGGCTCGGGCCGATGTACTCGCGGCTGGACGAGCTGGACGCGCAGATCGCGGAGGCCGTCGCGGCACGGTCGGGCGACCCGGAGGACGTGCGCAGGGCGCAGGAGCTCCGTGCCGCGGTGCTGCCGATGCCGGGCGTGGAGGAGCTGTTCCACGGCTGGATGGGTTCCGAGGGGCTGTGGCCCGAGGCGCAGGCCATGCTGACGGACCAGTCGGTGCGCCCGCCGCAGAAGGTGCGGCCGAGCGAGGAGGCCCGCAAGGTCTTCCGGGACCTGGTGCGCAAGGCGCATCCGGACCTGGCGCAGGACGACGCGGAGCGGGAGCGCCGGGACGCGTTCATCTCGCGGGTCAACGCCGCGTACGCGGTCGGTGACGAGGCGGCGCTGCGGGAGCTGGCGGCGGAGTGGGAGGCCGGTCCGGTGCCGCGGGAGCGGCAGCTGAGCGAGAGCGAGGAGCTGTACGCGCGGCTGGAGTGGCTGGCCACCCGCAAGGAGATGCTGACGGCGGTCGCCGCGGAGCTGGAGGAGAGCGCGATCGGCCAGATGCTCAAGATGGCGCCGGAGGACCCGGACGCGCTGCTGGAGCAGATCGCCGAGAAGCTGCTGGCCGATGTGGCGGAGCGCGAGGAGCGGCTGGCTCAGCTCGTGGCCCGCTAGGCGCGGGCGGCGTGCGGGGAGGCCGGTCGGGTAGCGTCGGGGTCATGCATTTTGGTTCTGTGCCCACGGTCGGTGTCGACGCGCTCACGCCGGCGGATTTCCTGCTGGACGTGCGTGAGGACGACGAGTGGGAGGCCGGGCACGCCGAGGGTGCCCTGCACATCCCGATGAGTGATTTCGTCGCGCGCTACGCCGAGCTGACGGAGAAGGCGCCCGAGGGCGGCAAGGTCTACGTACTGTGCCGGGTCGGCGGCCGTTCGGCGCAGGTCACGCAGTACCTGGTCCAGCAGGGCGTCGACGCGGTGAACGTCGAGGGCGGCATGCAGTCCTGGGAGGCCGCCGGGCGCCCGGTGGTCACCGATCAGGGCGGAGCGGGCACGGTCATCTGACCGCCGGCCTCAGGGCCTGTGTCTCAACCTTTTCGCGGCGGCGCTCTGTTTCACGTGAAACGTGAAGCGGGGCGCCGCCGTTGTGCGGTTCGGCTGCTCGGTCGGCACCGCCGTTGTCCGGCGGCGCGCCGGCCTCGCCGTTGTCCGGCCGGTGCTCACCCCAGCGCGTGAGCGGCCAACAGGTCGCCCAGTGCCTCCTCATGGGCCGCGGCCGGGCCGAGTGCGAGTTCCAGCTGCTTGGCCCAGGCGTGGTAGCGGTGCAGCGGGTAGTCGGTGTCGGCACCGAATCCGCCGTGGAGGTGCTGCGCGGTCTGTACGACGCGCCGTACGCCCTCCGCTGCCCAGATCTTGGCCACGGCGACGTCTCCGGCCGGGGGCAGGGCGCCGGGCGCGCCGGTGCCGAGGCGCCACGCGGCCTGCCACAGGGTGGCCTCCATGGCCCGCAGGTCGATGTACCGGTCGGCGGCCTGCACGGCGACGGCCTGGAACGTGGCAACCGGGTGCCCGAACTGTTCGCGGGTGCCGGTGTATTCGGCCGTCATGGCGAGGACCCGCTCGCCGAGCCCGAGCGCCTGGGCGCAGGTGCCGATGGTGAGGAGCTGCCGCAGCCGTTCCCAGGCGGCGGGGTCGGTGATCACCTCGCGGGCGGTGAGCCGTACGGCGTCCAGCCGGACCTCGGCGTACCGCTCTCCGGTGGTGGAGACCTGCTCGGCGAGGGCGACGCCGGGGTGGTCGCGGGGGACGAGGGCGAGGACGGCGCTGCCGTCGCGGGTGTGCGCCGGGAGGAGGACGCGGTCCGCGCTGTGGGCCCAGGGCACGGCACTGTGGGTGCCGTCCAGCGTCCAGTGCGCGTCCGCCCCGTCCCCCTCGTCCTCCTCGCGCGCCTCGACAGTCAGTTCGGCCGGGTCGTGTCCGGTGCGTCCGGCGGAGGCGACCGTGACGATCAGCTCGCCGCGGCCGATGCGGGGCAGCGTCTCCTCGCGCAGCGCGGCGTCGGCGTAGGTCTGCAGGGCGAGTGCCGCGGCGCCGGTCTCCAGCAGCGGTACCCGGGCGAGGACCTTGCCGGCTTCGCGCAGAACGAGGCAGAGCGCGACGGGGTCGAGGCCGGCACCGCCGTACGCGGGGTCGATCACCAGGCCGAGCAGGTCGGCGTCGGCCAGCGTGCGCCACAGGCCGCGGTCGATGTCGTCGGCGACGGCTCCGGTGGTGAGGGCGGGTGACGGGACGGCGTCGGGGGCCGTTCCGGAGAAGACGGCCCCGGCCGCCTCGGCGGCCGCTTCCTGTTCCTCGGTGAAGGTGAAGTCCACTGGCTGTCCTTCCGCGCGCACCGTTGGGGGCTGCAAGGTAGAACAGGTTGCAGGAATTGGGAATGGCGGCGCACGGCCGAGGTGGTCCCGAGGTGGTGCGGACGACGGTCCGGAAGGTGTCGAGGCTGTGCACAACCGGGGGATCGCTGTCGCTGCGCACGTGGCCTGGGTACGGTTCCGTGGCGGGATGGAGCCGCACAGGACCGGGGAACGGGGCAGGAATGCAGTCATACGCGGACGAAACGCGACCACCAGCGGAGTCACCCGCCACGGAGTCGCCCGCCACCGCGCTCTCCCTGCCTTCGCGGATCGTGGTGGCGACCGCGGCAGGCGGCATCGCGATCGCCGCCCTGGTCCACCTCGCGATGATGTTTCTGCACGTTGCCCCGTCCAACACGGTCACCAAGGCGCACGGTGCGGCGGTCAGCGACTACGTCTACCCGGAATACGAACAGAACTGGAAGCTGTTCGCTCCCAACCCGCTGCAGCAGAACATCTCCGTACAAGTACGGGCGGAAATACGCCCCGGCGACGGCGGCAGCGCCCGGACGACCGGCTGGACCGACCTGACCGCGCTCGACGGCCGGGCCATCCACCACAACTTCCTCCCCAGCCACACGCAGCAGAACGAACTGCGCCGCGGCTGGGAGTCGTTCGTCGGCTCGCACGACGCGCAGAACCGCCCGAACGGCACCCGCGGTGAGCTGACCGAACGCTATCTGCGGCGGATCGCGATGGGCCGCCTCGGCGCGGAGTGGATGGCGCACGGGGGCACGGTCGGCCGGATGCAGTTCCGGTCGGTGACGACGCCCGTCGGGCCGCCGCCGTGGAGCAGCGAGAAGATCAGCGACAAGCCCGTGTACCGGGTGCTGCCCTGGTGGCCGGTCACCGTCGACGACGTGCCCGAGGGGGCGAGCAACCAGTGACCACGCACTCCACCGAGCCTCGGCACGGGACCGACACCGGCGGCGCCGACGCGCAGGACGCGCAGAACGGGCAGGACTACGTCGTGCAGGACACCTGGATAGAGCGCGCGGTCGGCCGCGGGTTCGCCCGTGTCACGGCCGGTCCGATGGCCCCGTACCAGACCGCCGTGATCCGTATCGGCTTCGCCGCGACCTGGCTGTTCTTCCTGCTGCGCGAGTGGCCCAACCGACACGAGCTGTACGGTCCGGACGGCGTCTGGAGCGTGGACATGGCCCGCCGGCTCCTCGGGAGCAACGGCGCGTTCTCCGTCCTGGTCTGGTCCGACGGCCGCGGCTGGTTCGAGTTCGTGTACGCGCTGGCCATGATCTCCAGCGCGCTGCTGATGCTCGGCTGGCGCACCCGCACCATGTCCGTGCTGTTCATGATCGGCGTGCTGTCGCTGCAGAACCGCAGCGTCTTCCTCGGCGACGGCGGCGACAACGTCATCCACCTGATGTCGATGTACCTGGTCCTGACCCGCTGCGGGCAGGTCTGGTCGCTGGACGCCCGGCGCGCGCGGCGGACGGCGGCGGCCGGTACCGGCGGGACGCCGGGCCGGGACGTGACCGGCGTCCTCCTGTGGTCCGTCCTCGGACTGGTCCTCGCCCTCGCCCAGCTGCTCGGGCTGTACGGGCTGGAGTGGACGGCCAACGGGCCGTTCCCGTACGTGGGCTGGGGCCTGGCGCTGTGGGGGCTGTGGCTGGCGCACGGCGCGTGGTGGTGGGCGCGGCGCTACGCGCCGGGAGAGCCCCGCACGGTCCTGAACACCCTCGCCGACCTCGCGCACAACGGCGCGCTGCTGGTCATCATGGTGGAGGTCTGCCTGATCTACGCCACGGCCGGCTGGTACAAGATCCAGGGCAACCGCTGGCAGGACGGCACCGCCGTCTTCTACCCGATGCACCTGGACTACTTCTCGCCGTGGCCCGAGCTGTCGGCGCTGCTCGCGGGCAGCGGGCTGCTGGTCATGCTGGTCACCTACGGCACGGTGATCGTGCAGGTCGCCTTCCCCTTCACGGTCTTCAACCGGCGCGTGAAGAACGTCCTGCTGGTGGCGATGATCCTCGAGCACCTGTCCATCGCGGTGCTGCTCGGGCTGCCCTTCTTCTCGCTCGCGATGGTGGCGGCGGACGCGGTCTTCCTGCCGACGAACTTCCTGCGGTGGCTCGGTGGCCGGGTGGCGGCCGCACGCGACCGGCTGCTCCCGGGCGCCGCGCGACCGGCGTCGGGCGGTGCGTCGGGCGGTGCGTCGGGCGGTGCGGTCGACGGTGCGTCGGGCGGGGCGGTCGACGGTGCGTCCGGCGGGGCGGCCGGAACCGCTGGGGACGAGGAGAAGCCGGCGGCTGGGCCGGGGGCTCGTACGCACGAGTCCGGCGGTGGCCATACGCTCGTGGGGTGAGCAGCGAGAAAACCGCCCCCGGCAGCGGTACGGACAGCACCGGCGGCGGTCAGGACAGCACCGGCGGCAGCCCAGAGGGCCGCGGACGGCGCACCACCGGCCCGGACGGCCCCGGCCACCGCACCACCGGCCCGGCGACGATCCTCCCCGACGAGTCCGCCCGGACCGCCGAGCCCGTCCAGTACGACGAGGGCTTCGCGACCGTGGTCGGCGTGGGGCCGCACCCGGAGCCCTGGCCGCAGGACGAGCGGTACGACCCCGAGCTGCTCGCGCACGGTGACCGGCGCAACGTCGTCGATCAGTACCGCTACTGGACCCGCGAGGCGATCGTCGCCGACCTGGACACCCGCCGTCACGACTTCCACGTGGCCGTGGAGAACTGGGGCCACGACTTCAACATCGGCTCGGTCGTCCGCACCGCCAACGCCTTCCTGGCCAAGGAGATCCACATCGTCGGCCGGCGGCGCTGGAACCGGCGGGGCGCGATGGTGACCGACCGCTACCAGCACGTGCGCCATCACCCCGACACCGCGGACCTCACCGCCTGGGCGGCCGCCGAGGAGCTGCCGATCATCGGGATCGACAACCTCCCCGGCGCCGTCCCGCTGGAGACCACGGAACTGCCGCGGCGGTGCGTGCTGCTCTTCGGGCAGGAGGGGCCGGGGCTGACCGAGGAGGCCCGGGCGCACGCCTCGATGGTCTGCTCGATCGCGCAGTTCGGCTCGACCCGCTCGATCAACGCGGGGGCGGCCGCCGCCATCGCCATGCACGCCTGGATCGCCCGCCACGCCCGCATCGAGCCGCCCGCCTAGGCGCTCAGGCGCTCACGCCTGGCGTCGCACCTCCACCGTCCGGAACCGGTTGGCCACGAACGCCGCGTCGCACAGCGCCGCGTTCGCCGCGGGATTGCCGCCGGAGCCGTGGAAGTCGGAGAACGCCGCGGTCTGGTTGACGTACACCCCGCCCGTGAGGTTCAGCGAGAGCTGGGCGCACTCCTCCAGGCAGGCGTCCTCGACCAGGCGCTCCACCTCCGGCGAGGTGGTGTACGCGCCGACGGTCATCGCGCCCTTGTCGCGCAGCGTGCGGCGCAGCAGCTCCACGCCCTCCGGCGTGGAGTCCACGGCCACGGCGAAGGAGACCGGGCCGAAGCACTCCGAGAGGAAGGGCGGCTCGGCGTCCGCCGCCTCCCACCGCTTCCGCTCGCCGTCGGCCTTGACCATCACCGGCGTACGGACCGTGGCGCCGGGGAAGTCGGGGTGGGTCACTTCGCGGGAGGCCAGCGCGACCTCGCCGAGCTCGGGGGCTGCCGTTATACGCCCGGCCACCTGCGGGTTCACGATCGCGCCCAGCAGTGCGTTGGCGCGCGCGTCGTCGCCGAGCAGGCCCTGGACGGCGCCCGCGAGGTCGCCGACCACCTCGTCGTACGTCTTCGGGCCGGCGTCCGTGCTGATGCCGTCCCGGGGGATGAGGAGGTTCTGCGGGGTGGTGCACATCTGGCCGCTGTAGAGGGACAGCGAGAACGCCAGGTTGCCCAGCATGCCCTTGTAGTCGTCCGTCGAGTCGATGACGACGGTGTTGACGCCGGCCTTTTCCGTGTACACCTGCGCCTGGCGGGCGTTCTCCTCCAGCCAGTCGCCGAAGGCAGTGGAGCCGGTGTAGTCGATGATGCGCACTTCGGGGCGGAGCGCGAGGATCTTGGCGAGGCCCTCGTCGGGGCGGTCCACGGCGAGCGCGACCAGATTCGGGTCGAAGCCGGCCTCGGCGAGCACCTCGCGCGCGACGCGGACGGTGAGGGCCAGCGGCAGGACGGCCCGCGGATGCGGCTTGACCAGCACGGGATTGCCGGTGGCCAGGGAGGCGAAGAGGCCCGGGTAACCATTCCACGTCGGGAAGGTGTTGCAGCCGATCATCAGGGCGACGCCGCGGGGGACGGCCTGGAAGGTCTTGCTGAGCTCCAGCGGGTCGCGCTTGCCCTGGGGCTTGGACCAGGGGGCCTCGCCGGGCGTGCGGGTCTGCTCCGCGAAGGCGTACGCCACCGCCTCCAGGCCGCGGTCCTGGGCGTGCGGCCCGCCGGCCTGGAACGCCATCATGAACGCCTGGCCGCTCGTGTGCATCACCGCGTGCGCGAACTCGTGGGTGCGGGCGTTGATCCTGGCGAGGATCTCCAGGCAGACCGCGGCGCGGACCTCGGGCCCGGCGTCGCGCCAGGCCGGGATCGCGGCGCGCATGACCGGCAGCAGGACGTCGGGGTCGGGGTGCGGATAGGTGATGCCCAGCTCGATGCCGTACGGCGAGATCTCCCCGCCGGTCCAGCCGTCGGTGCCGGGCTGGTCCAGCTCGAAGCGGGTGCCGCGGAGGGCCTCGAAGGCGGCCTTGCCCTCGGGCGCGGCGTCCTCGCCGTACGCCTTGGGGTGCTCCGCGTGCGGGGACCAGTACGCCCGGCTGCGGATGGTCTCCAGCGCCCGGTCGAGCGTGGAGCGGTGCTTCTCGATCAACTGCGTGGTGGTCGGGTCGGCGGCCATCGGGGACCAACTCCTCGTCGATCGGGGCTGGGAGTGCACGGGCATCGGGAGCTAGGGCGCGTCTTTCGGGTCACGCCGGGGCCGCGACTCCCCCAGCTACCGCTGGGAGGTGCCCCCAGCACGGCACCTCGCGGCGTTGTCGCATTGCCCACGTACAACCCGGTACGAGGGCAACGCTCCGCCTTGCGATTCACCGCACCAGACGCCGCGACCTGATCCGGGCCGACCCAAAAGACACGCCCTAGAGTAACCGAACGATCGGTCGGGGCAAGAGGGCTTGGAAAGCCTGTGGAAAACTCCGTCGGAGCGCCGGTCGTCGCAGTGGGGTGCGTGGGGCGCGAGCCCGCTCCGTGCCCGCCCGCCGCCGGCCCCGTCCCGCTCCCTGGTCCGCTGTGCGGCCCCGTCCGGAAAGCTGCTGTAATCATGACCATGGCCAAGCGCGACACCTACACGCCCGATTCGCTGCTCGCGGTCGCCGTCGAGGTGTTCAACGAGCGCGGTTACGACGGCACGTCCATGGAGCACCTCTCCAAGGCGGCCGGCATCTCCAAGTCCTCCATCTACCACCACGTGCGCAGCAAGGAAGAGCTGCTGCGGCGGGCGATAAGCAGGGCGCTGGACGGCCTCTTCGGGGTCCTCCAGGAGCCGGGCGCGACCGAGGGCCGCGCGATCGAGCGGCTGGAGTACGTGACCCGGCGCGAGGTCGAGGTGCTGATCGCGGAGCTGCCGTACGTGACGCTGCTGCTGCGGGTGCGGGGCAACACCGACACCGAGCGGTGGGCCATGGAGCGCCGCCGCGACTTCGACAACGAGGTCGCCGAGCTGCTGAAGGCGGCGGCCGCCGAGGGCGACCTGCGCCCGGACGCCGACATCCGGCTGGCCACGAGGCTGCTCTTCGGCATGATCAATTCGATCGTGGAGTGGTACCGGCCGGGCCGCGGCGGCTCGGCGAGCGCCGAGGAAGTCGCCGACGCCGTGGTCCGTACGGCCTTCGCGGGCCTGCGCAGCGAAGGCTGACGCCGACGGGCCCGTGCGGGCCACGCCGCGTCACGCTCACCCCTCCGGTTCGAGGTCGGTCTCCTCGAAGACCAGCAGCGTGCGGGTGCTCAGTACTTCCGGTATCGACTGGATGCGGGTGAGGACCAGCTCCCGCAGCGCCCTGTTGTCCTTCGTGTGGACCAGCAGCAGGACGTCGAAGTCCCCGCTGACCAGGGCGATGTGCGCGGCGCCCGGGAGCGCCTGGAGCGCTTCGCGCACCGTGCGCCAGGAGTTCTGCACGATCTTCAGCGTGATGTACGCCGACGCGCCCTGACCCGCCCGCTCCTGGTCCACCCGGGCGCTGAAACCACGGATGACGCCGTCGTCCAGCAGGCGGTTTATCCGGGCGTACGCATTGGCCCGTGAGATGTGCACGCGGTCGGCCACGGACCGTATCGACGCGCGGCCGTCGGTCTGCAGCATGCGCAGGATGTCGCGGTCGACGGCGTCCAGTGGGCGGACGGGGTGTCGTCCGGCGGGATTGACCATCTGTTCGTCCGGCATGCCGTCCTGTCTCCCCTTCTTGGACGTCCTGACTCCATTCCAGGCTGTGCAGAACCGATTGTCCACAGGCTCGGCCCGCCTGTAGCCAAAATGTGTCGGCAACCGAACAATCGGTAGGGAGGAGTCCGGCCCACCGGCCGGTCCCCCGCACCCGCAGTTTTCCCTTCAGTCGCCCGTCACCACCCCGCACGCGGCGCGCAGCGCCACCCCTTCCACCGAGGAGGTGCCCCTCATGACGGTTCTCCAGCAGCCGGGCAGCAGCAGGCATGGCAGCACCGCGACCAGCGACCGGCCGGCCCCGCCGCCCGCCTGGCGGCCCCGCGTCGACCCCGGGCCCCTCCTGCCCGACGCGGAGCCGTACCGCCTGCTCGGCACGGACGCGGCGCGCGGGCTGGACGACGGCCTGCTCAAGCGGCTGTACGCGCAGCTGGTCAGCGGCCGCCGGTACAACACCCAGGCCACCGCGCTCACCCGCCAGGGCCGGCTCGCCGTGTACCCCTCCTCCACCGGCCAGGAGGCGTGCCAGGTGGCCGCCGCGCTCGTCCTGGAGGAGCGCGACTGGCTCTTCCCCAGTTACCGCGACACCCTCGCCGCCGTCGCCCGCGGCCTGGACCCCGTGCAGGCCCTCACCCTTTTGCGCGGCGACTGGCACACGGGGTACGACCCGCGGGAGCACCGCGTGGCGCCGCTGTGCACCCCGCTCGCCACCCAGCTGCCGCACGCGGTGGGCCTCGCGCACGCCGCCCGGCTCAAGGGCGACGACGTCGTCGCGCTCGCCATGGTCGGCGATGGCGGCACGAGCGAGGGCGACTTCCACGAGGCGCTGAACTTCGCGGCCGTATGGCAGGCACCCGTCGTCTTCCTGGTGCAGAACAACGGCTTCGCGATCTCCGTCCCGCTCGCCAAGCAGACGGCCGCCCCCTCGCTCGCCCACAAGGCGGTGGGATACGGCATGCCCGGGCGGCTGGTGGACGGGAACGACGCGCCCGCGGTGCACGAAGTGCTCGGCGAGGCAGTGGCGCGAGCGCGCCGCGGCGGCGGCCCCACGCTGGTCGAGGCCGTGACGTACCGCCTGGAGGCGCACACCAACGCCGACGACGCCACCCGCTACCGCAGCGACTCCGAGGTCGAGACCTGGCGCGGCCACGACCCGATCGCCCTGCTGGAGCGCGAGCTGGCGGAGCGGGACCTGCTGACGCCCGCGTACGTGAGCGCCACGAAGGACGCGGCGGAGGAGATGGCCGGCGCGCTGCGCGAGCGGATGAACGCGGACCCGGCGCTGGACCCGATGGACCTCTTCGACCACGTGTACGCCGCGCAGACCAGCCAACTGCGCGAGCAGGCGGACCTGTTGCGGGCTGAGATCGCAGCGGAAGGGGAGCACTGATGAGCACCGCAGTCGCCGCCGGGAGCACGACCGCGACCGAGCGCAGGCCCGCCACGATGGCGCAGGCCCTCACCAGGGCGCTGCGCGACGCCATGGCCGAGGACCCCACCGTCCATGTGATGGGCGAGGACGTCGGGCAGCTCGGCGGCGTCTTCCGGATCACCGACGGCCTCGCCAAGGAGTTCGGCGAGGACCGCTGCACCGACACCCCGCTCGCCGAGGCCGGCATCCTCGGCACGGCGGTCGGCATGGCGATGTACGGCCTGCGGCCCGTGGTGGAGATGCAGTTCGACGCGTTCGCCTACCCCGCGTTCGAGCAGCTCGTCAGCCACGTGGCGCGGATGCGGAACAGGACGCGGGGCGCGCTCCCGATGCCGCTGACGATCCGCATCCCGTACGGCGGCGGGATCGGCGGCGTGGAGCACCACAGCGACTCCTCCGAGGCGTACTACATGGCCACGCCGGGGCTGCAGGTGCTCGCCCCGGCGACCGTCGCCGACGCGTACGGCATGCTGCGGGCCGCGATCGCCTCCGACGACCCGGTGGTCTTCCTGGAGCCCAAGCGGCTGTACTGGTCCAAGGCGGACTGGTCCCCCGAGGAGCCGGCCCCCGTCGCGCCCATAGGCCGTGCGGAGATCCGCCGCCCCGGGAGCAGCGCGACGCTCATCACGTACGGGCCGTCGCTGCCGGTGTGCCTGGAGGCGGCCGAGGCGGCGCGCGAGGAGGGCTGGGACCTGGAGGTGCTGGACCTGCGCTCCCTGGTGCCGTTCGACGACGAGACGGTGTGCGCGTCGGTGCGGCGCACGGGGCGCGCGGTCGTCGTCCACGAGTCCACCGGCTTCGGCGGTCCCGGAGGGGAGATCGCCGCCCGGATCACCGAGCGCTGCTTCCACCACCTGGAGGCGCCCGTGCTGCGGGTGGCCGGCTTCGACATTCCGTATCCGCCGCCGATGCTGGAGCGGCACCACCTGCCCGGCGTCGACCGGGTGCTGGACGCCGTGGCGCGCCTGCAGTGGGAGTCCGACTGGACCGAGGGCGGCACCGAGGGGAGTGGCAGCTGATGGCGGAGGTACGCGAGTTCCCGCTGCCCGACCTGGGCGAGGGGCTGACCGAGGCGACCATCGTGCGCTGGCTGGTCGAGGTGGGCGAGGTGGTCGCCGTCGACCAGCCGGTGGTGGAGGTCGAGACGGCCAAGGCGATGGTCGAGGTGCCGTGCCCGTACGGCGGCGTCGTCACGGCCCGGATGGGCGAGGAGGGCGACGAACTGCCGGTCGGCGCACCGTTGGTGACGGTGGCGGTGGGGGCGTCGCCGGACGCCGGTCAGGGCCCCGGGACCGACCGCGCCAAGGAGGCCGAGGGCTCGGGGAACGTACTGGTCGGGTACGGCACGAGCGCCCCGGCGGGGCGCCGGCGGCGCGTACGGCAGGGGGACGCGGGACGTGCGGGCCGTACGAGCGGCGCGGGCGGTCCGGCAGGCCCGGTGGGCACGGCGGCAGCCGGGCAGGTGGCGGCCCGGGAGGCGGCCGTCCCCGAGGCGGCAGTCCCCGAGGCACCGCAGGACGTCAGCGGGGCGGCGCCCGTGCCGGTGATCTCGCCGCTGGTGCGGCGGCTGGCGCGGGAGCACGGCGTGGACCTGCGCACGGTACGGGGGAGCGGCCCGGAGGGGCTGATCCTGCGGTCCGACGTCGAGCACGCGCTGCGCGGCGGGAAGCAGGCTCCGGCCGTCGCTGCCGAGGCCCCGGCGGGAGCCGGAGCCGTGACCCCGGCAGGGGCCGAGCGGGTGCCGCTGAAGGGGATGCGGGGCGCGGCGGCGGAGAAGTTCGCCCGCAGCCGGCGGGAGATCCCGGACGCGACCTGCTGGGTGGACGCGGACGCGACGGAGCTGCTGGCCGTCCGCCGCGCCATGAACGCGGGGCGCGGCGAGAAGGTGTCGCTGCTCGCGCTGCTGGCCCGGATCTGTACGGCGGCCCTCGCGCGGTATCCGGAGCTGAACTCCACCGTCGACACGGCGACGCACGAGATCGTCCGGCTGCCGGAGGTGCACCTGGGGTTCGCGGCGCAGACCGACCGCGGGCTGATCGTGCCGGTCGTACGGGACGCGCACGCCCGTACGGTCGAGGGGCTCTCCGCCGAGATGGCGCGGCTCACCGAGACGGCGCGCGCGGGACGGCTCACGCCCGCCGAGCTGTCGCACGGCACGTTCACGCTCAACAACTACGGCGTCTTCGGCGTCGACGGCTCCACGCCGATCATCAACCACCCCGAGGCCGCGATGCTCGGCGTCGGCCGGATAGCCGCCAAGCCCTGGGTGCACGAAGGGGAGTTGGCCGTGCGGCAGGTCGTGCAGCTCTCGCTCACCTTCGACCACCGGGTGTGCGACGGCGGCACGGCGGGCGGCTTCCTGCGCTTCGTGGCGGACTGCGTGGAATCGCCGGCGGTCCTGTTGCGGGGGCTGTGAGAGACGAAAACCACGCTCACGAACACCGGTACGGAGGGGGTGTCGATCGCCGGGTGCCGGTGATACTCGGGGGGTGACGAGCGACTACGACACCATCGTGCTGGCCGGGGGCGCGGCGCGTCGGCTCGGCGGCGCGGACAAGCCGGCCCTCGCGGTCGGCGGCCGGTCCCTGCTGGACCGGGTGCTCGCCGCCTGCCCCGGTGCGGCGCGCACCGTGGTGGTCGGGCCCGAGCGGCCGACCGCGCGCCCCGTGGTGACGACGCGCGAGGACCCGCCCGGGGCCGGGCCGGTCGCGGCGCTGGACGCGGGCCTGCGGCACACCACGGCCGACACGGTCCTCGTCCTCTCCGCCGACCTGCCCTTTCTCACCACCGGGACGGTGGACGCGCTGCTGGCGGCGGGAGCGGGGCCGGGCCCCGGGGAGCCGCCCGGCGAGGCTGACGGGGCTCCGGCGGACGGCGCGCTGCTGGTCGACGGCGACGGGCGGGATCAGCCGCTCGTGGCGGCGTACAGGGCCGCGGCGCTGCGCCGCGCCCTCGAAACGCTGCGGGCCGCGCGCGGCGGGCTCGACGGGCTGCCGCTGCGTGCCCTGCTCGCCGAACTGACGCTGCGGCGGGTCCGGGACGACACGGCGGCGGCCTCGTTCGACTGCGACACCTGGGAGGCCCTCAGCGCGGCGCGCGCCCGGATCAGGGAGCATGGACACGTGTTGGACGAATGGATCACCGCAGTCAAGGCCGAACTGGGCATCGAGCTCGATGTCGACACGGCCGTCCTCCTCGACCTGGCGCGGGACGCGGCGCACGGCGTGGCCCGGCCGGCCGCGCCGCTGACGACCTTCCTCGTCGGTTACGCGGCCGCCCAGCAGGGCCTCGACGTGGCGGAGGTCAGCAGGCGCGCCGCGGCGCTGGCGAACCGCTGGGCCGCGGAAGCCGAAGCCGCGAAGGCCGAAGCCGCGGACGCCGGAGAAGCCGGGGAAGCGAAGGAATGATGCCCGGTCTTACGGGAGACCCCGGCGAATTCGACGACGCCCTCGCCATCGCCAACGCGGGGCGGGCCCGGGCGGCGGACGCCGCGCCTCGGACACCGGACGCGGCGCCTCGGACACCCGACGCGGCGCCTCGGGCGGCGGACACCGCGCCTCGAGGCGCGGAGCACCGTGCTCCTGAGCGCTCGTCCGAACGCACGTGGATGGACCCGTGGCACGCCCCCTGGGGCAACGGCCGCCACGCAACCGGGCCGGAGGCGGCCGCGGCCCGTACCCCGGAGCCGCAGCCGGAGCAGGAACCGCAGCCGGGCCCGGAAGGCCCCGGCTCCCCGGATTTCCCGGCCGCCGCCGCACCGCAGCCCGGCCGTCCGGCCCACCCCCAGAGCTCCGCCAACCCCGACCCCGCCCCCGCGGCCGCCTCCCGCACCGCACCACCCCACCGCCACAGCGCCCACACCCCCTGGCACGACGCCCGGGCGGCCGCGGCCGGTGCCGTGGACGGGCCGCTGGAGGCAGCCGCCGTGCCGCTCGGCCCCGAGGCGCTGGGCCGGGTGCTCGCCGGGGCGCTCACGGCCCTCACGGACCTGCCCTCGTTCGACACCTCGGCGATGGACGGCTGGGCCGTCTCCGGGCCGGGTCCCTGGCGCGTGACCGCCCCCAGCACTCTCGCCCCCGCCGCGACCGCCGGCATCCTCGCCGGTCAGGGCCCCGCCCGGCCGCTGCCCGACGGGCACGCGATCCGGATCGCCACCGGGGCGCGGATACCGCCGGGGGCGTCGGCCGTACTCCGTTCCGAGCACGGCGAGGTCGCCGAACAGCCCGATGGCGGCGCGCTGTTGTCCGCACCCGGCGGCGCGACGCCCGGGCAGGACATCCGGCCGCGCGGCCAGGAGTGCCGCAACGGCGATCAACTGCTGCCGCCCGGCACGCCGGTAACCCCGGCCGTGCTCGGCCTCGCCGCCGCCGCGGGCTACGACGAGCTGTGGACGTACCGCCGCCCGGTGGTGGAAATCCTGGTCCTGGGCGACGAGTTGCTGCACAGCGGCCTGCCGCAGGAGGGCCGCATCCGGGACGCGCTCGGCCCGATGCTCGCGCCCTGGCTGCACGCGCTGGGCGCGGAGACCATCGGCCCGCGTCATCTCGCGGACGACGAGGGCGTGTTGTACGAGGCCATCGCCTCCTCGACGGCGGACGTGGTGATCACGACCGGCGGCACGGCCGCGGGCCCGGTCGACCATGTGCACCCCACGCTGCGGCGCCTCGGGGCCGAACTGCTGGTGGACGGCGTACAGGTACGCCCCGGCCACCCGATGCTGCTCGCCCGGCTCGACCCGGCGGACGGCAGCGCCCCGCGCGGCCGGGCCGCCAAGCGCACCAAGCGCACCGCCCGTACCCCGCGCACCCCCCGGCACCTGGTCGGCCTCCCCGGCAATCCGCTCGCCGCGGTCTCGGGGCTGCTGACGCTCGCCGAACCGCTGCTCGGTACGCTCTCGGGCCGTCCGCGCTCCGAGCCCCGCCGGGTCCGCCTCGCCGACGGCGTGCAGGGGCACCCGCACGACACCCGGCTGGTCCCCGTGGTCTGCCGTACGGACGAGAAGGGGGGCGTCGTGGCGCGTCCCCTGCACTTCAACGGTCCGGCCATGCTGCGCGGCATCGCCGCCGCCGACGCGCTGGCCGTGATCCCGCCGGGCGGTGCCGCCGAGGGCGAGCCGGCCGTGCTCCTCGGCCTCCCCTGGTCCCCCGCCGCCACGAACCCGATCACCGCCGTCACGACCCCGGACACCGGTGCCACCGGAGGCCGCGCGTGAAGCTCCCCATGCAGGACGCCGCGGCACACGAGCGGCTCCCCGAAGACGTCTCGCACCGGGTCCAGTTGCCCCGCCGGGCGCCCGCCGCACCGCTGCGGCAGGTGGTCCGCCGGCTCGTCATGGCGCTGATAGTGCTGGTGCTGACGGTCCTCATCGTCTGGGTGGACCGCGACGAGTACCACGACAACGCCAATGGCAAGGTCGACTTCCTCGACTGCGTCTACTACGCGACCGTCACGCTCTCCACGACCGGGTACGGCGACATCGTGCCGTACGGAGACTCCGCACGGCTGCTGAACATCCTGCTCATCACGCCACTCCGCGTCCTGTTCCTGATCATTCTGGTCGGCACCACCCTCGAGGTCCTCACCGAGCGGACCCGTGAACAGTGGCGGCTGAACCGCTGGAGGACCGCCTTGCGCGACCACACCGTCATCGTCGGCTTCGGTACGAAGGGCCGGTCGGCCGTGCAGACGCTGCGGGCCACGGGCGCGAGCCGGGACCGCATCGTCATCGTGGACCCGAGCCCCAAG
This sequence comes from Streptomyces sp. NPDC053542, assembly GCF_044544685.1. Classification (NCBI taxonomy): domain Bacteria; kingdom Bacillati; phylum Actinomycetota; class Actinomycetes; order Kitasatosporales; family Streptomycetaceae; genus Streptomyces; species Streptomyces sp. NPDC053542. The sequence goes on along the minus strand of NZ_JBITXL010000005.1, from coordinate 188,732 downwards.
GTGATCGACGCGGCCGTCGCCGAGGGCTTCGCGGGTGTACTGGGCGATGCCACGCGCAGCGACGTACTGCTGCGCGCGGAGGTCCAGCGCGCCCGCCAGATCATCATCGCCACGCAGCGCGACGACACCGCGGTTCTGGTGTCCCTCACCGCCCGTCAGCTCAACAAGAAGGCCACGATCGTGGCGGCGGTGCGGGAGGAGGAGAACGCGCCGCTGCTGCGGCAGTCCGGCGCCGACTCCGTGATCACCTCGGCGAGCGCGGCGGGCCGGCTGCTGGGCCTGTCGGTGCACAGCCCGAGCGCGAGCACGGTCATGGAGGACCTGATCCAGCAGGGCAGCGGGCTGGACCTGATCGAGCGCCCGGTGGTGAAGTCGGAGGTCGGCAAGTCGGTACGCGACACCGGTGACCTGGTCGTCTCCGTACTGCGCGGCCACCGGCTGCTGGCGTACGACGACCCGGCGGCGAGCCCGCTGCAGCACGCCGACCGGCTGATCACGATCGTCCGCGCGGTGCCGAAGGAGGAGCCGGCGGAGCTGGGCCGCCCGGCCGCACAGGGCCTGCCGGGCTCCGGCGTCCAGCCGATGCGCCGGGCCGACGAGAAGGACCGGGTCATCCGCCGCGCGGACGAACAGGACCTCGGGGAGTAGCGCACACGCACGGCTGTTTCACGTGGAACAGCGCACACGCGGGGCTGTTTCACGTGAAACGCGGAGAGCTGGGGCCAGCGCTGCGCCGAGCCCGCGGACAAGCACGGCCTCGGGCCAGCATCTGCCCGCACAGCTAGGTCGGGTGGTGCTCGTACGTCCGGTACCGAGGCGAGTAGCCTCGCGGCCATGCGTGCGATCACCATTCCCGAACCCGGCGGACCCGAGGCCCTGGTGTGGGCCGAGGTGCCCGCGCCGCAACTGTCCGAAGGCGAGGTGCTGGTACGCGTCGCGGCCAGTGCCGCCAACCGCGCCGATGTGATGCAGCGCCAGGGCTTCTACGACCCGCCGCCCGGCGCCTCCCCCTACCCCGGCCTGGAGTGCGCCGGCACGATCACCGAGGTGGGCCCGGGCGTGAGCGGCTGGGCGGTCGGCGACGAGGTCTGCGCACTGCTGGCGGGCGGCGGTTACGCCGAGCAGGTGGCCGTGCCGGCCGGCCAGCTGCTGCCGCTGCCGAAGGGCCTCGACGTCACGCAGGCCGCCGCGCTGCCCGAGGTGACCTGCACCGTCTGGTCGAACGTCTTCATGCTGGCGCACCTGCGGCCCGGCGAGACCCTGCTCGTGCACGGCGGGTCCAGCGGCATCGGCACCATGGCGATCCAGCTGGCCAAGGCCGTCGGCGCGAAGGTGGCCGTGACCGCGGGCAGCGCCGAGAAGCTGGAGAGCTGCCGCGAACTGGGCGCCGACGTGCTCATCAACTACCGCGAGCAGGACTTCGTCGAGGAGATCCGCAAGGCCACCGACGGCCGGGGCGCGGACGTGATCCTCGACATCATCGGCGCGAAGTACCTGGACGCCAACGTCAGGGCGCTGGCCACCAACGGGCGGCTGGCCATCATCGGTCTGCAGGGCGGCCGGAAGGCCGAGCTGGACCTGGGCGCGCTGCTGGTCAAGCGGGCCGCGGTCGCCGGGACGTCGCTGCGCGGCCGGCCGCTCGAGGAGAAGGCCGCGATCGTCGCTGCCGTACGGGAGCACGTCTGGCCGCTGATCGAGAACGGCCAGGTACGGCCGATCGTCGACCGCACGCTGCCGATGGCGGACGCCGCCGAGGCGCACCGCATCCTGGAGGAGAGCAGCCACATCGGCAAGGTCGTCCTGACGGTCGGCTGAGCCGGCAGCCGGGCTGTTTCCCAGGGAGGCGGCCCGCCGCTGCCCTCACCGCCGCCGCAGCCGCAGCCCGATGAACGCCAGCCCCAGCCCCGTGAGCGCCAGCCCGGCGCCGAAGGGGAGGACGCGGGCGACCCGGGCGGCGTGTTCGGTGGGGGCGTAGGGCGACCGGACGGCACTCGTGGTCTCGCGGCTCGTCGAGGAGGGTCCGGCGGCCGCGGGCCGGTGCGGCGGCCGCAGCGTCTGCCATGCGTGCGTCCGGCCGTGCGGCGAGAGGGGCGCGTACGGCCGGTCCGAGTGCTCGCCGGCGGTCGGCCGGCCGGTCGCTCCGGGGTCCTCCAGCGCCGTGGCGGCGCTCTCCGAGGTACCGGAGGCGTGCGGCGTCTCCGGCCCGCTCGTCCGGCCGGTACGGGACGGCGTGGCGGCGCCGGTACGGGGCGGCGTCGCCGGCCGGCTGGTCGCCCCGCCGGAACTGGAGCCGGAGCCCGAGGCCGAGGCCGAGTGGCTGGGGGTGGGCCGTCCGGGTGACGCCGTGGCGGAGTCGCTCGCGTCTGCGGACGGGCTCGGACCGGAGGCGGTCGAGGACGGCGAGGCGCTGTCGTCCGGTTCCGCCGGGCCCTCCGAGGCACCGGCGGACATCGAGGTACCGGGGTCCTGGGGGCGGCGGCCGGTGGCGCCGGTGCCCGGCTGGTCCTGCACGGACGGCTGCGGCCGGCCGGACCCGCGTCCGGAGAGCAGACCGTCGGGGGGCAGCCCGTCGCCGGCCTGCGGCTGTGGCGGGTCCGCCGCCCGGGTGTGCGTCCGTACGGGGGAATGCGCGACGGCGGCCGCGGGTACGGCGGTGGTGGGAAGCAGCGTGGTGGCCGTCAGCAGGCCGGCGACGATGAGCGAGCGGAGTCCTGGAACCACGCCGTGTCCTCCCGTGCCGAGCCGTCGAGTGACGTAACCAGAGTCACATGAGCCCACAAACACGGCATCTCAGGAAAGACCTGCATATCCGGCTAAAAGCCGCGATCTGCGGTGAAGTGCTGTGACGGGATGCATTGCGAGGGTGGATCAATAGTTCCTCGGGGCACAACTGTTCCTACTGCATGTACGAGAGAATGGCGGCATGGATATGCCGATGAACGAACGGTCGCAGGAGAGCCCGCACGTCCTGGTTGTCGGCCCGGACGGTATGGCTCTCGGCAGCGCAGGCTCCAGTGGTGGAGACGGCGACGATGAGCCACGCGAGGTTCCGGTGACGGAGATGGTCGAACAGCCGGCGAAGGTCATGCGGATCGGCAGCATGATCAAGCAGCTGCTGGAAGAGGTGAAGGCCGCCCCGCTGGACGAGGCGAGCCGGGTCCGTCTGAAGGAGATCCACGCCGGCTCCGTCAAGGAGCTGGAGGACGGGCTGGCCCCCGAGCTGGTGGAGGAGCTGGAGCGGCTGTCCCTGCCGTTCACCGAGGACTCCGTGCCCACCGAAGCCGAACTGCGCATCGCGCAGGCACAGTTGGTCGGCTGGCTGGAGGGCCTGTTCCACGGCATCCAGACCGCCCTGTTCGCCCAGCAGATGGCCGCACGCGCCCAGTTGGAGCAGATGCGCCGCGCGCTCCCTCCCGGCGCCGTCCCGGCCGACGGCGACGATGAGCACCCCGGCCGCGGCGGCGCCCGCTCCGGTCCGTACCTCTGACGGTCACCGCCGCCGGACGGCGGACGGGACGCCGGAAACCTGCACCGAGGGGCCCTGCGCGCAGATCGCGCGAAGGGCCCCTCGGTGCAGGTGTTTCCGGAGCCCGGCTCAGCCGGACTTGCCCGTGGCCACGACCAGCTGGATCTTCTGGTCGCCCTTCGGGTCGTAGTTCTCGTTCTCGGCGGGCGTCTGGCGGATCACCGCGTTCTTGCCCCACACGGGCTCACTGTTCTCGTACGTGATGTCCCACTGCCAGCCGGCCTTCTGCATGCAGGTCTTCACCGAAGCGAGGTTCTTGCTGTAGAAGTTCGGCATCATGACCTTCGACTTGTCCTCGAAGCTCTTGACGGCCTCGGTGCAGTCCTTGGGGTCGATCGTCCGGTCCTTCTGCTCCGGCTGGACCTTGTCGGCGGGGTCCTCGGTGGCGGAGGCGGAGGGCTGGGGCGAGCCGGTGCCGCCCGCCTGCGGGCCCGGCTGATCCGGGTCGCCGCCGCTGAGGGCGATGACCAGGACGACCGCGACGACGGCGATCAGCGCGACCGCGGCGGAGCCGATGATCACCGGCTTGTTGCCCTTGCCGCTGGAACGGCTCTGCATCGAGGCGGTGTACGGCGACGGCGTGGGCGGCGGGGTCCGCATGCCGCCGTTGTACGGACCGGGTGCCGGGGTCTGGTAACCGTGGCTCGGCGGCGGCGGGGTGGACGGGCCGTAGCCGCTGTACTGGCCGTTGGCCGGCGGCGGCGTGTACGGGCTCTGCACGTTCTGCGCGCCCATGCCCAGGCTGCCGGTCGCCGACGGGAAGACCGCGGAGGCCACCGAGGAGCCGCTGGAGCGCGGGCCCTGGCCGCCGATGATCACCGGCGAGGAGCCGGACTGCCCGGACTGGGCGATGCGCAGGCACTCGTCCTGCATCGCCTGGGCGGTGGGGAAGCGCTCGTTGGGGTTCTTCTTCAGCGCGCGGGCCACCAGCGCGTCCACCGCCGGCGGCACCGAGCGGTTGATGCTGGAGGGCACCGGCGGCTCCTCCTGCACGTGCGCGTACGCGATGGCCAGCGGCGAGTCCGCGTCGAAGGGCAGCTGCCCGGTCAGCAGCTCGAAGAGCATGATGCCGACGGAGTACAGGTCGGAGCGGGCGTCCACGCCGCGGCCCAGGGCCTGTTCGGGCGAGAGGTACTGCGGGGTGCCGACGACCATGCCGGTCTGCGTCATGGAGGTCACGCCGGACTGCATGGCGCGGGCGATGCCGAAGTCCATGACCTTCACGACGCCGCGCTTGGTCACCATGACGTTGCCGGGCTTGATGTCCCGGTGGACCAGGCCCATTTCGTGGCTGGTCTCCAGGGCCGCCAGCACATCCGCTGTGATCTTCAGCGCCTTTTCGGTGGGCATGGCGCCGTACTGCGCGACATCGGCGTCCAGGGCCTCGCGCAGCGGCTGCCCGGAGACGTACTCCATGACGATGTACGGCGTCGTGCCGCCGTCGAGCTCGTCCTCGCCGGAGTCGAACACCGAGACGATGTTGGTGTGCGAGAGCTTCGCGACGGCCTGGGCCTCGCGGCGGAAGCGCTCGCGGAACGCCTGCTCGCGGCCGAGCTCGGTGTGCAGCGTCTTGATCGCGACCTCGCGGTCCAGCACGCTGTCGTACGCGAGGTGGACGGCGGCCATGCCGCCGGTACCGAGAAGGTCACGGAGCTGGTAGCGTCCCCGTCCCACCGAACGGCCCGCGCCGTGGGCCTGTGCGCCGTCCTGGCTCATGTTTTTCCGTTTCCCCCTCGGCGCGCTGCCCGTCGCCCCATACCGGCACGATCCCGTACGCGGCACTGTTCGGGCTGTTCTGTTGCTGGCCGGGCACGGTATGCGACCGGTCGGCCAGGTTCTGGAATTCCGCAGCCAAGTGTGCCTCAGGCACCAGGCCAGTCAAGCCGCGTGCCCGTTCCGTGACCAGATGGGCAGCAACCCTGCACCGCCACGTCATCTGTCAGGAGCCTGCCAGCCACGCGGCGGCGGGTTGTCGCGAGCGTGTCAGAAACCTGTCACGACTCTGTGAGCAGCCGCCGGGCAAAACGGTCACTCGTAGTGAACTTGCGACATGTGGCCGGTGAACGGTTTGATGGCCGGTCCCCTTCCAAAACCGGTGCGCGCCGCGGAGCCTGTAGCGTGCTCTTGCGAAGACCGAGACGTAAAACCGCGGGTACGCGGATCGATTCGACGGCGAGGACCGATGGCACAGACGCAGAGCCCCCAGGGCCCGTCCGATCCTGAAGCCACCGGCTCCAATATCCCCGACGCACCGGAGATGTGGGGCAACGGTGGTCTGGTCGGTGACGGGCGCTATCGCCTGACGCGCCGTCTGGGCCGGGGCGGCATGGCGGAGGTGTTCGCCGCCGAGGACGTACGGCTGGGCCGTACGGTCGCGGTGAAGCTGCTCCGCTCCGACCTCGCCGAGGACCCGGTGTCCAAGGCCCGCTTCACCCGCGAGGCGCAGTCGGTCGCCGGGCTGAACCACCACGCCGTCGTCGCCGTCTACGACTCGGGTGAGGACGTGGTCGGCGGCAACACCATCCCGTACATCGTGATGGAGCTGGTCGAGGGTCACACCATCCGTGACCTGCTGCTCAACGCCGACGCACCGCCGCCGGACCAGGCGCTGATCATCGTCTCCGGGGTCCTGGAGGCGCTGGCCTACAGCCACCAGCACGGCATCGTGCACCGCGACATCAAGCCCGCGAACGTGATCATCACGAACAGCGGCGCGGTCAAGGTCATGGACTTCGGCATCGCGCGTGCCCTGCACGGCGCGTCGAACACCATGACCCAGACCGGCATGGTCATGGGCACGCCGCAGTACCTCTCGCCCGAGCAGGCGCTCGGCAAGACCGTCGACACCCGCTCCGACCTGTACGCGACCGGCTGCCTGCTGTACGAACTGCTCGCGCTGCGCCCGCCGTTCGTCGGCGAGACCCCGCTCTCGGTGGTCTACCAGCACGTGCAGGACATGCCGGTGCCCCCGTCCGAGGTGCTGGAGACGGTGCCGCCGGAGCTGGACGGGCTGGTCATGCGCTCGCTGGCGAAGGACCCGGACGACCGGTTCCAGAGCGCGGAGGAGATGCGCGGGCTGGTCCAGTACGCGCTGCAGATGCTGCACGAGCAGGGCGGCCACACCGGTACGTGGAGCACCGGCCCGGTCGCCGTGCACGAGGGCCGTTCGACGCCCGCGACGGGTGTCGCGGCCACGACGGCGATGCCGCACCCGGGGCAGGGCTCGACGGCCGCGCAGCCGATCCTGCCGGCCGGGCGGGACGACGACGGCGGGTACGAGGGCGGTCCGGGCGGCTCGAAGGGCGGCCGCGGCAAGATCTGGCTGATCGCGGCGCTCGCGCTGATCGCCATCGTGGCCGGCGTCGCCATCGCCCTGCAGAACACCGGTGGCGACGAGCAGCCGAAGAAGCCGAAGCCCACGCCGACGGCGACGAAGAGCAAGGACGAGAAGACCACCGAGCCGCCGACGGAGGAGCCGACGACGCAGGCGACGCTGCCCGCGGGCACGGGCGGCAACACCGGTGACTACACCCAGACGCCGACGGAGACCGGGGAGCCGACGCCGACGGAGACCCAGTCGCCGACGGACGAGCCGACCGGCGAGCCGACGGAGCCCACCGGGGAGCCGACCGGCGAGCCCACCGGGGAGCCGACGGAGCCCACCGACGCGCCGACCGACGAGCCCACGATCATCCCGCCGGCGGACGGTGACAGCGGCGATCAGTGAGCGCCGCACAGGGCAACTGAGGGCCGTACAGGGCCTCTGGGGGCCGCACGGCTTCCGAGGGCCGTCGGGGACACCGTCCCCGGCGGCCCTCAGCCCGTGAAGGCCCCGCGTACCGCCGCGTATTCGTCCGTCCACCACACCGCGAGCGCGGCCGAGGCGGGGAAGAGGCTGTCGGCGCGCCGGTCGCCCAGCCGGTACCGCCAGTCCAGCATCCAGAAGTCGTTCAGGCGTTCCCACCAGACGCGGTGCACGGCGGCCGCCAGCTCCTCCGGGCCGACGCCCGAGGCGCTCCGGTAGGCGCGCGCGTACGCCGCCACCTTGGCCAGGTCCAGGCTGCCCGAGGGCCGTACGAAGAAGATCGCGGCGGCCCGTACGGCCTCCTCGGCGCGCGGCTTGACCGCCAGCCGGTCCCAGTCGACGATCGCGGCCGGCTCGGTGCCCCGGTAGAGCAGGTTCAGCGGGTGGAAGTCGCCGTGCACCCAGCCCGCCGGCGCCGCGCGGGCCGGCCGGTGGTGGGCGTGCGCGGCCAGCAGGGCGCGCCGCTCCAGGAGCCGGTGCTCGGCCAGCGCGTCGAAGCTGTCGTGCGGGCGGGCGTCCCGCGCCAGCGCCAGCAGCTCGTCGATGCCCACGAAGGTCGCGGCGGGGTCGGCGCTCTCCTGACCGGGCCGCGGCGGCTCGTCGGGCATCACCTGGGCGAGGGACACGTGGACGCGGCCCAGCAGCGCGCCGAGGCGGCGGCACTGGGCGGGGGTGAGGGCCGCGCCGTCCAGGTGCCGGCCCTCGACCCAGGGGTGCAGCGCGTAGCAGCGGCCGTCGATGACGGCGACGGTACGGCCGTCGGAGGCGCGTACGGGCGGCGCGACGGGGAGGCCCATGGCGCCCAGCAGGCGGGTGGCGCGGTGCTGCCGTACGAGGGCGGAGCAGTCGGCACGGTCGGCGTCGAGGTGGTGCTTGAGGAAGAAGCGGCCGCGTGTGGTGACCAGCCGGTAGCCGTGGTTGAGCAGGCCCTCGGCGACCGGCTCGCACGTCAGCGGCTCCCCGGCGCCTTCGTAGCGGCGCAGCAGGGAGCCGAGGGTGTGTCCGTCGGGCGCCGTTGCCGTCCGGACCGCAGATGAGCGCAGCACCCGTCAGATGTTAGATCACCTGGCCCGGGCCGCTCCGCCGCACCGGTCGGCTATCGGTCAGCCTGAAGAGGCGTACCGGAACACCGGTACTTCGGTCAGCGTGTGGACCTTGGCGAAGACCGGCTCGATGTGCAGGAACACTGGTTCGAAGGGCTCGCCGTCGGCGAGGGCCGGGGCGCGCCCGAAGGCGTCGCGGTCGGCGGTTTCCGGGTGCTCGACGCGGGCCGTGCCGGTGAACTGGACGGTCCAGGTGTCCGCCTCGCCGCCGGCGAGGTTGTCCGCCTGGTACGAGACCACGCTGCCGTCCAGGGCGCGGTGGTAGCCGTAGCCACGGTGCAGGCGCAGCAGGAGCCGGCCCCCGGTCACGACGTGCCGGGCGAGCGTGGTGAAGGGCAGCGCCCGCTGGCTGGCCGAGACCCGGCCGTAGGGCGTACGGCTGAGCAGTTCCAGTGCGCGGAATTCGTCGGGCATGGGAACCAGCCTGCCGGGCGGCGCGGGCGCGGCTGTAGGGGCGGCGGCCCCGGGTTCACCGGGGACGTTGGTCCCAAAATTCGTTACGTCGCAGGTCAGCCCCGATAAGTCGGAGGCCCGGCCACGCATGAATGTGATCAGCGGCCTTCCGCTTGCATTCTGGCGACGTATGCGGCGGCCTGGGAACGGCGTTCCATACCGAGTTTGGCGAGCAGGCTGGAGACGTAATTCTTGATGGTTTTCTCGGCCAGATGCAGCCGTTCGCCGATGGCGCGGTTGGTCAGGCCCTCGCCGATCAGGTCGAGGATGCGGCGTTCCTGTTCAGTGAGGCCGGCCAGCCGGTCGTCGCCCTTGGCGCCGCCGCCGTCGCGCAGCCGTTCGAGGACCCGCGCGGTGGCCACGGGGTCCAGCAGGGACTTGCCGGCCGCGACGTCCCGGACGGCCGAGAGCAGTTCGTTCCCGCGGATGGCCTTGAGTACGTAACCGGACGCACCGGCCATGATCGCGTCAAAAAGTGCCTCGTCATCGGCGAAAGACGTGAGCATCAGGCACTTGATGTCCTCGTTCTGCGAGCGGATCTCGCGGCAGACCTCGACACCGCTGCCGTCCGGCAGCCGGACGTCGAGCACGGCGACGTCGGGATGCGTCGCCGGGATCCTGACCAGGGCATCCGCGGCCGTACCGGCCTCGCCGACCACCTCGATGTCGCTCTCGACCGTGAGCATGTCGTGGACGCCGCGCCGGACGACCTCGTGGTCGTCGAGCAGGAATACCGTGATTTTTCCGTCTTCGCGCACAGTTTCAGTCTCACACACCGGCCCTTCCCGTGCTGCGGCCCGCCGATATAACGTGCCGTTGTCCCGGCGGCCTGCGACGCTGTGACCAGGAGTTGTTCCCACCCTCCGCGATTTACTTGGAAATCCAAGCAAAATCGCAGGTCAGGGCCGTTTTCGCTTAGGCTCGGGAAATGGGTAACGTGCATGGGCAGGCCACGTCCGGGGCAGTTTTGTTCCACCCGGGCCTGACCGCGTTCGCACACACCCCGTGCGCCGTATCGGATACCGGGTGAGCCGCAATACGGCCACCGGCGGACCCCGGGGGCCGGACAGACGGAGGAGCAGCACGTGACCGTGGACAGCAGTGCCGCACGAAAAGCCACACGCGGAAGCGGCAAGCGCACGACCGCGAAGAAAGCCCCGGCCAAGCCGCGGGCGAAGGCTTCAGCGGGGCAGGACCCGGACCAGTTCGTCCAGCTGCTCACCCCGGAGGGGGAGCGGGTCGAGCACCCGGAGTACGCGATCGACCTCTCCGCCGACGAGCTGCGCGGCCTGTACCGCGACATGGTGCTCACGCGGAAGTTCGACGCCGAGGCGACCACCCTGCAGCGCCAGGGCGAGCTGGGCCTGTGGCCCTCGCTGCTGGGCCAGGAGGCCGCGCAGATCGGTTCCGGACGCGCGCTGCGCGATGACGACTACGTCTTCCCCACCTACCGCGAGCACGGCGTCGCCTGGTGCCGCGGGGTGGACCCGACGAACCTGCTGGGCATGTTCCGCGGCGTGAACCACGGCGGCTGGGACCCCAACAGCAACAACTTCCACCTGTACACGATCGTGATCGGCTCGCAGACGCTGCACGCGACGGGCTACGCGATGGGCGTGCAGAAGGACGGCGCCGACTCCGCCGTCATCGCCTATTTCGGTGATGGCGCGTCCAGCCAGGGTGACGTCGCCGAGTCCTTCACCTTCGCCGCCGTCTACAACGCCCCCGTGGTGTTCTTCTGCCAGAACAACCAGTGGGCGATCTCCGAGCCGACCGAGAAGCAGACCCGGGTGCCGCTCTTCCAGCGCGCCCGCGGCTACGGCTTCCCCGGTGTACGGGTCGACGGCAACGACGTGCTCGCCGTGCTCGCCGTCACCAAGGCGGCGCTGGACCGCGCCCGCACCGGCCAGGGGCCGATGCTCGTCGAGGCGTACACCTACCGCATGGGCGCGCACACCACCTCCGACGACCCGACGCGCTACCGCGGCAACGACGAGCTGCTGGCCTGGGAGGCCAAGGACCCGATCCTGCGGCTGCGCCGGTACCTCGAGGCCGAGGGGATGGCCGACGAGGCGTTCTTCGCGTCCGTCGAGAAGGAGGACGAGGCGCTCGGCAAGCGGGTCCGTGACGCGGTCCGCACCATGCCGAACCCCGACGACATGGCGATGTTCGAGCACGTCTACGCCGACGGGCACGCGCTCGTCGACGAGGAGCGCGCCCAGTTCGCCGCGTACCAGGCCGCGTTCGCGGAGGAGAACTGACATGGCCGTCTTCGAGAAGATCACCATCGCCAAGGCGATCAACGAATCGCTGCGCACGGCCATGGAGGCCGACCCCAAGGTCCTCGTGATGGGCGAGGACGTGGGCAAGCTCGGCGGCGTCTTCCGCGTCACCGACGGCCTGCAGAAGGACTTCGGCGAGGACCGGGTGATCGACACCCCGCTCGCCGAGTCCGGCATCGTCGGCACCGCGATCGGCATGGCCCTGCGCGGCTACCGCCCGGTCGTGGAGATCCAGTTCGACGGTTTCGTCTTCCCGGCGTACGACCAGATCGTCACCCAGCTCGCCAAGATGCACGCCCGTGCGCTCGGCAAGGTCAAGCTGCCGGTCGTCATCCGCATCCCCTACGGCGGCGCGATCGGCGCGGTCGAGCACCACTCCGAGTCGCCCGAGGTGCTCTTCGCGCACGTCGCGGGCCTGAAGGTGATCACGCCGTCGAACTCCTCGGACGCCTACTGGATGCTCCAGCAGGCCATCGCCGGTGACGACCCGGTCATCTACTTCGAGCCCAAGCGCCGCTACCACGACAAGTCCGCGCTGGACACCGAGGCCATCCCGCACCCGCTGCACAAGGCCCGGGTCGCCCGCGAGGGCAGCGACCTGACGCTCGCCGCGTACGGCCCGATGGTCAAGGTCTGCCAGGACGTCGCCCAGGTCGCCGCCGAGGAGGGCAAGTCGGTCGAGATCGTCGACCTGCGCTCCCTCTCCCCGATCGACTTCGACACGCTCCAGTCCTCGGTCGAGAAGACCCGCCGCCTGGTCGTCGTGCACGAGGCGCCGGTCTTCCTCGGCTCCGGCGCGGAGATCGCCGCGCGCATCACCGAGCGGTGCTTCTACCACCTGGAGGCACCGGTGCTGCGGGTGGGCGGCTACCACGCCCCCTACCCGCCGTCCCGGCTGGAGGACGAGTACCTTCCGAACCTCGACCGGGTGCTCGACGCGGTCGACCGGTCGCTGGCGTACTGAGGGGCTTGAGGAGAGTCGTGACCATGACTGCAACCGCACAGCGCTTCCGCGAGTTCAAGATGCCCGACGTGGGCGAGGGGCTCACCGAGGCGGAGATCCTCAAGTGGTACGTCGCCGAGGGCGACACCGTCGCCGACGGCCAGGTCGTCTGTGAGGTCGAGACCGCCAAGGCGGCCGTCGAACTCCCCATCCCCTACGACGGGGTGGTGCACCAGCTGCGGTTCGGCGAGGGCACCACGGTCGACGTCGGCACGGTCATCATCACCGTGGACACCGACCCGGGCGCGGGTCCCGCGGAGGCCCCGGCCGCTCCGCAGGCCGCCGAGCCGGCCGCCGAGGACGGCGAGGAGGGCCGCAAGGCCGTACTCGTCGGCTATGGTGCCGCGCCGTCCTCGACGAAGCGGCGCGCGCGCAAGGCGCAGCCCGGCACCGCGAATGGTGTGCAGGGGGCCGTCCAGGCGGAGTTGAACGGGTACGCGGCGCCCGAGCCGGAGCCGGTTTCACGTGAAACAGCGGCAGCCGGGCCCGCGGCTCCCGCCGCTCCGGCGGGCGCCGAGCGTCCGCTGGCCAAGCCGCCCGTCCGCAAGCTCGCCAAGGACCTCGGCATCGACCTGGCCACGGTCGTGCCCAGCGGCCCCGACGGGATCATCACCCGCGAGGACGTGCACGCGGCGGCCGCGCCCGCTCCCGCGGCGGCGCCGGAGTACGACGTGGAGCCGGCCCCGCACGAGCCCGCGCCGGCCCCCGAAGCCGTCGCGGCTGCCCGGGAGACCCGTATCCCGGTCAAGGGCGTACGCAAGGCCACCGCCCAGGCGATGGTGAACTCGGCGTTCACCGCGCCGCACGTCACGGAGTTCATCACCGTCGACGTGACCCGCACGATGAAGCTCGTACAGGAGCTGAAGCAGGACCCCGACATGGCGGGCGTCCGCGTCAACCCGCTCCTGCTCGTCGCCAAGGCGTTCCTGGTCGCCATCAAGCGCCACCCGGAGATCAACGCCTCCTGGGACGAGGAGAACCAGGAGATCGTTCGCAAGGACTACGTGAACCTGGGCATCGCGGCGGCGACCCCCCGGGGCCTGATCGTCCCCAACATCAAGGACGCCGGCGCGCAGACCCTGCCCCAGCTCGCCGCCTCCCTCGGCGAACTGGTCGCCACGGCCCGCGAGGGCAAGACCTCCCCGGCGGACATGGCGGGCGGCACGGTCACCATCACCAACGTCGGCGTCTTCGGCGTCGACACCGGTACGCCCATCCTGAACCCCGGTGAGTCCGCGATCCTCGCCTTCGGCGCGGTCAAGGAGCAGCCCTGGGTCCACAAGGGCAAGGTCAAGCCGCGCCAGGTGACGACCCTGGCCCTCTCCTTCGACCACCGCCTGGTCGACGGCGAGCTGGGCTCCAAGGTCCTCGCGGACACCGCCGCGATCCTGGAGCGCCCGAAGCGGCTGATTACCTGGTCGTAGTGCGCGATCGGGTCAGCTGGTCGTAGTACGCGATCGGGTCAGCCGGCCCCAGTACGCGAGTGAGCGGCCCGGCAGGGTGGCGCGGCGAAAAGGAATTGGTTTCGCCGCGCCACCCTGCTTACCGTCGTCGTCGTGACCGACGCACAGATCACTGCTGACACCCCCACCCCGGACGCCCTCCCGCCCCTGCGGTCCGTCGCCTGGCTGCACATCAGGGACGGCCGCCTGCTGAGCGTCCGCACCCGCGGCAACGACACCTTCTACCTGCCCGGCGGCAAGTACGAGCCCGGTGAGACGGCCGCGGAGGCGCTCTCCCGCGAGCTGGCCGAGGAGGTCGGCGTGCGGGTCCCGGCGGACGAGCTGACCGAGGCGTTCACGGTCCACGACGAGGCGCACGGCCGCGCCGGCCGCCGCCTGCACATGACCTGCTTCACGGGCGGCCCGGCCACCGTGGACCCGGTCCCGGGCCGCGAGATCGCCGAGTTCGCCTGGCACAACGCGGACGACTTCGCCGTCTGCGCCCCGGCCTTCCGCCAGGTCGTCGCCCGTCTCACGGAGGCGGGCCGCCTGTAGGCCGTCAGCCGGCGGTGACCCGGAGCTTGGACTGGCCGTGCCCGCGGGACTCCCAGTCCTCCATGAAGCGGGCCTCCAGCCCGTGCCGAGCGGCGAGGCCGACGAGGGTCTCGGTCCGGTAGTAGAAGTCCTCGCGCAGCACCTGGTGCTCGGCACCCGTCGTGCGGTCGAAGGTGAAGTCGAAGAAGCCGCCGGGGGCCAGCACCCGTCCCACGTGGGCCAGGCACTCGTCGATGATCTCCAGCGGCGAGTGCGAGAAGACGCTGTGCGCGTGCACGACGTCGAAGTGGGCGGCGGGCAGGAAGTCCAGCGTGAGGTTCTTCGTGAGGGTCAGGTGCGGGAGCCGGTCCTGCAGCCCCCGGTCGGTCAGCGTCTGCTTCGCGGCGATCAGGATGTCGGGCGAGATGTCGATGCCGTAGTAGTGGCCCGGTTCGAGGTACTCGATGAAGCGCCACCCGGCGCGGAGGTTGCCGCAGCCGATGTCGAGCATCCGTGACTGCCGGGTGAGGCCGTGTTCCCGCAGGTAGTCGAATTGCAGCCGGCCGAGCGCGAGCCAGCGGTCGTGCGTCTGGCTGCCGACGGCCGCCTCGGGGCTGCGCCGCGTGTCGGAGGCCATCACCGCCCGGTAGTAGCTCACGTGGTCGGGATGGTGCAGCGCCAGCCAGCGGTCGCGGGCGGCTCGCCTGACGTACGGGGGTATGCGGCCCGGGTGGCCGAGGGCGTAGCGGACTTTGTGGGCGAGTGCCGTCCGGTCGACGGCGAGGTTCTTGACGGACATGCGAATGCACCCCATCTCGTTCACCGAGCGTCACGGGAGGGACACGACCTCGTGGCGCACTGCTCATGGAGCGTAGGCAGGGTCGGGATAGTTGGCGTCGGCAGTCTCCTTCGCCCGGGCCGGGGTCCGGATGATGGACGGAATCGCCGACGCATACCTGTTGTATCTATCCTGTGCGCATGCCATCAGCCTCAGCCCCCGCATCGGACTCTCCCGCACCCGCGAAGCAGCCGCCTGCCGCCGAGCGGGTGTACGCGCACATCAAGCACGCCGTCCTCGAACGCCGCTACGAAGGCGGCATGCTGCTCACCGAGGGGGAGCTCGCGGAGGCCGTCGGGGTGTCGCGGACGCCCGTACGCGAGGCGCTGCTGCGGCTGGAGGTCGAAGGGCTGATCAAGCTCTACCCGAAGAAGGGCGCGCTGGTCCTGCCGGTCTCCGCGCAGGAGATCGCGGACGTCGTGGAGACCCGGCTGCTGGTCGAGGAGCACGCGGCGCGCAAGGCCGTGCCCGCGCAGGCCGCGCTGATCGAGGAGCTGGAGTCGCTGCTGGCGACCATGCGGGAGCAGGCCACCGCCGGTGACCTGGCCGCCGTCTCGGTCACCGACCGCGCCTTCCACGCCGCCATCGTGCGCAGCGCGGGCAACCAGATCCTGGACCGGCTCTACGAGCAGCTGCGCGACCGCCAGCTGCGGATGGGCGTCGCGGTGATGCACGCGCACCCGGACCGGATCGCGAAGAACATCGCCGAGCACGCCGAGATCCTCGAAGCGCTGCGGGCCGGCGACCCGGAGGCGGCCACCGCCGCCGTGCACCGCCACGTCAGCTGGGTGCGGAACCTCGCCCAGGGGGACGTGCGATGAGTACCGCCCGGAGCGTCCCGATGTCGCTGCCCGGTGACCCGCCCGGCGGCCGGCGGGCCATGTGGGTCTGGGGCATCGGCGTCGCCGTCTACTTCGTCGCGATCATCTACCGCACCAGCCTCGGCGTCGCGGGACTGGACGCGGCCGAACGTTTCCACATCAACGCCTCGGCGCTGTCGACCTTCTCCATCCTGCAGCTGCTGGTCTACGCGGGCATGCAGATACCCGTCGGCCTGATGGTCGACAAGATGGGCCCGAAGAAGGTCCTGATCCTCGGCGCGACGCTCTACACCGTCGGCCAGCTCGGCTTCGCGCTGTCCGGCTCGTACGGCATGGCGCTGATCTCCCGCGCGCTGCTGGGCTGCGGCGACGCGATGACGTTCATCAGCGTGCTGCGGCTGGGCACGCGCTGGTTCCCGGCCCGGCGCGGCCCGATGATCGCGCAGATCGCCGCGCTCATCGGCATGTCCGGCAACCTCGTCTCCACCCTCGTCCTCGCGCGGCTGCTGGACACCCTCGGCTGGACCCCGACCTTCGCCGGCAGCGCCGTCTGCGGCATCGCGGTGATCGCTCTCGTCCTGCTCTTCCTCAAGGACCACCCCGAGGGCTTCGAACCGGCGCCCGCGGGCCCGCCGACGGCCGGCGGCGGCTACGTACGGCGGCAGATCTCCGAGTGCTGGCGCGAGCCGGGCACCCGGCTGGGCATGTGGGTGCACTTCACCACGCAGTTCCCCGCGATGTTCTTCCTGCTGCTGTGGGGGATGCCGTTCCTCGTCGAGGCGCAGGGGCTGACCGAGACCGCGGCCGGCGGGCTGCTCACGCTCATCGTGGTCTCGAACATGTTCTCCGGGCTGGTCTACGGGCAGGTCATCGCCCGCCACCACGCGGCCCGGATGCCGCTGGCGCTCGGTACCGTCGTCGCCACGGCGACGCTGTGGGCGGCCATGCTCGGCTGGCCGGGGCACGCGCCGATGGCGCTGCTGGTCCTCACCTGCGTCGTGCTCGGCGCGTGCGGTCCGGCCTCGATGATCGGTTTCGACTTCGCCCGCCCGGCCAACCCGCCGGAGCGGCAGGGCACCGCCTCCGGCATCGTCAACATGGGCGGCTTCACCGCCTCGATGACGACCCTGCTGGCGGTCGGCGTGCTGCTGGACGCCACCGGCGACAACTACCGCATCGCGTTCGCGACGGTCTTCGCCCTGGAGGCGCTGGGTCTCAGCCAGATCCTGCGGCTGCGCAAGCGGGCGGCGCGCCGGGAGCGCGAGCGGACGGTGGCGAGCCGGGTGGAGGCGGTGCACGTACCGGTGTGACCGCCCCGGGCCGGGCGTGCGCTCCCGGGCGCGCCCGCGCCTACGGCGTCACCGCGAAGTGCTCCAGCACGGCCCCGGCCAGCTCCTGGTCGCCCTCGGTCTTGACCCGGTCGGCGACGGCCGCAGGGCGCACCCGGCCGCAGGCCAGCCGGACGTAGGTCTCCCAGTCCGTCGAGATCGTGACGGCCGGGCCCAGCGAGACGCTGCCGTCGACCGACCCGCGGCCCTGCGCGTCGACCCGTACCGTCCGCATGAACTCCACCGGCCCGGTCACATCGATCACCACGGCGGAGCCGGCCGGCGCGCCCGCGTCCTCGGCGACGACCTTGGCCAGCGCCGGCAGCAGGAAGTCCCGGGTGAGGTGGGCGCCGGGGGAGTCGAGGTTGCCGGGCTCGCCGAGCGCGCGGCGGATGTCCTGCTCGTGCACCCAGGTGTCGAAGGCCCGCACCTTCAGTGCGTGTTCGAGCGTCTGTTCCTTGCCCTGCGGGCCGCGCACGATCGCGTCCGGCTCGCGCGTCTCGTTGCGCAGCTGCCGGGCGCGGCGGATGACGGTGTACTCCAGCTCCGCCGTCATCTCCGGGCCCGTGTGGTGCCGCCGTACGTCGACCTGCATTTCCATGTACCGCGCGAACTCACTGCGTACGTGGTAGAGATCGCGCGGCAGCGAGTGGATGGGGCGGGGATCACCCAGCGCCTCGCAGTCCAGGCCGATGAGGTGGGACACGACGTCCCGCACCGACCAGCCGGGGCATTCCGTGGCGCGATTCCACTCCCCTTCCACGAGCGGCGTCACCAGCTCGGATATTGCTTCGATGGAGTGCGTCCAGGCGTCGATGGAGGGCTGAAGGACTGGGTGGACGGTCACGGGACCCCTCGGACGGTTTGTACGCGGGCTGCTGTCTGTGCAGTTAAGTTACGCTGCGCACGGGCACCCCGGCAGTGCTTTCGGGTGACCATCGTAGGCATTTTTTGACGACGGACCGGGCTCGGAAGACCAGGCGGTGGTACTGTGCGCGCTTCATTGATCCAAGTCGGTGTGGACCAGCAGGAACCGGTCAATTCCCGCCGGGAGCGCGTGGCTTCACTCGTGCGCTCCCAGGCGCACGCGGACCTCGTCGTGCTGCCCGAGCTGTGGCCGGTGGGCGCCTTCGCCTTCGACGCCTTCGAGGAGGTCGCGGAGGCACTGGACGGTCCGACCCACCGGCTCATGTCCGCGGCGGCGCGGGACGCGGGCGTGTGGCTGCACGCCGGCTCCGTCATCGAGCGCGACGCGGACGGCGTCCTCTACAACACCTCGCTGGTCTACTCCCCCGACGGGGAGCGCGCCGCGCACTACCGCAAGATCCACCGCTTCGGCTTCGACAAGGGCGAGGCGACGCTGCTGGGCGCCGGCACCGCGCCGGTGACGGTCGCGCTGCCGGACACCACGCTCGGCCTGGCCACCTGCTACGACCTGCGCTTCCCCGAGCTGTTCCGGCAGCTGGTGGACGCCGGCGCGCAGACCCTGGTGGTGCCGGCCGGCTGGCCCGCGCGGCGTCGCGCGCACTGGTCGCTGCTGGCCCGCGCCCGGGCGGTGGAGAACCAGACGTACGTACTCGCCTGCGGCACGGGCGGCACGCACGCCGGGGTCGAGCAGGCCGGGCACAGCGTGATCGTCGACCCGTGGGGCGAGGTGCTCGCCGAGGCCGGCCCCGACGAGGAGATCATCAGCGCCGAGCTGGACGCGGAGCTGGTCGGCAAGGTCCGGCACTCCTTCCCCGTGCTGCGGGACCGCGTGCTGGGGCTGCCGAAGCCGTGACCTGCGAGCCGGGAGCGCGGGCGGTCAGCCCTCGCGCTCCCGCTCCGCCAGCCGGATCACGCACACGGCGACCGCGATGAGCAGCGCGGCGTCGGCGTCCTCCCGTACGACGTTGACCGCGTAGGTGTCGCGGACGGTCAGCCAGCGCCGGGAGATCTCCGCCAGCAGCTCGCCGTCGTACTCGACCGCGAACTCCCGGTCCAGGACCTTGCCGCTGACGTCCAGCTCCGTGCCGTCCACCAGCTCCACGCGGTAGTGGTTGCGCAGCAGCGACAGCCGCTTCCGCCGGATGGTGGCGATGACCTGGTCGTCCCGCTCGATCGTCATCGTGTCGCGCATGCTGAGCATCTTCTTGCGCAGCGTGATCAGGACCCGCCCCTCCCGGTCCTTGATCTCGAAGGTCTCCCGCATCCGGAGCGCCTTGCCGTCGACGAGGTAGACGTTGCGCCCCGTCTCGTCCTCGATCCAGTAGTCCTCGCCGATCCCGAAGATCCGGTCGCGTACCAGGTATCTCATGCGGGATCTGTGCCCCGCGCGGGGCACGCATCCACCTGGACGGGCGTCACACCCCCCGGCGGAATGCGCACCCGGCCGCGTGACGTTGAATGTGCACATGGCTTCACGTGCGCGCGTCCGGGCCCCCGAGCTGATCGGCAAGGGCGGCTGGCTCAACACCGGCGACAAGGATCTGACCCTCTCCGACCTGCGGGGACGCATCGTCGTCCTGGACTTCTGGACGTTTTGCTGTGTGAACTGCCTGCACGTCCTGGACGAGCTGCGGGAGCTGGAGGAGCGGCACCGCGACACCGTCGTCATCGTCGGCGTGCACTCCCCGAAGTTCGTGCACGAGGCGGAGCACCAGGCCGTCGTCGACGCCGTCGAGCGGTACGAGGTCGAGCACCCCGTCCTGGACGACCCCGAGCTCGCCACCTGGAAGCAGTACGCCGTCCGCGCCTGGCCGACGCTGGTCGTCATCGACCCCGAGGGCTACGTCGTCGCCCAGCACGCCGGTGAGGGGCACGCCCACGCCATCGAGAAGCTGGTCGCGGAGCTGGAGGCCGAGCACGAGGCCAAGGGCACGCTGCGGCGCGGCGACGGCCCGTACGTACCGCCCGAGCCGGTCGCCACCGACCTCCGCTTCCCCGGCAAGGCGCTTCAGCTGCCCGGGGGCTCCTTCCTGGTCTCCGACACCACCCGGCACCAGCTGGTGGAGCTCGCTGAGGACGGCGAGAGCGTGCTGCGCCGGATCGGCACCGGCGAGCGGGGCCTCGCGGACGGCCCGGCCGAGCGGGCCGCCTTCAGCGAGCCGCAGGGCCTCGCGCTGCTCCCCGACGGCAAGGTGATCGTCGCCGACACCGTGAACCACGCGCTGCGCGTCTTCGACCCGGAGAGCGGCGAGGTCGGCACCGTCGCCGGTACCGGCAAGCAGTGGTGGCAGGGCTCGCCCACCGAGGGTCACGCGCGCGAGGTGGACCTCTCCTCGCCGTGGGACGTGGCGTACTTCGACGGCCGGGTCTGGATCGCCATGGCCGGCGTGCACCAGCTGTGGACGTACGACCCGGAGACCGGCACCGTGCGTGCCGCTGCGGGCACCACCAACGAGGGCCTCGTGGACGGCCCGGCCGCCGAGGCGTGGTTCGCGCAGCCCTCGGGCCTGGCCGCCACCGAGGACCGGCTGTGGATCGCCGACTCCGAGACCAGCGCGGTCCGCTGGATCGACCGCGAGGGCGTGGTGCACACGGCCGTGGGCACCGGCCTCTTCGACTTCGGCCACCGCGACGGCGCCGCCGGTCAGGCGCTGCTCCAGCACCCGCTGGGCGTCACCGCGCTGTCGGACGGCTCGGTCGCGGTCTCCGACACCTACAACCACGCGCTGCGCCGCTTCGACCCCGCGACCGGCGAGGTCACGACGCTCGCCACCGACCTGCGGGAGCCGTCGGACGCGGTGCTCGTCGGCGACGACATCGTCGTCGTGGAGTCCGCCCGGCACCGGCTGACCCGGCTGCGGCTGCCCGAGGAGGCGGTACGGGTGGAGTCGGTCGCGCACCGCACCCAGCGCGCCGCCACCGAGGTGGCCCCCGGCCGGCTCCGCCTGGACGTGGTCTTCCAGGCGCCGGCCGGACAGAAGCTGGACACCCGCTACGGGCCGTCCACCCGGCTGCTGGTCAGCTCGACGCCGCCGGAGCTGCTGGCGGAGGGCGAGGGCGCGGATACCGACCTCGGCCGGGACCTGGTCCTGGCGGACGGGGTCACGGAGGGCGTGCTGCACGTCTCGGCGATGGCCGCGTCCTGCGACGACGACCCGGACATCGAGTACCCGGCCTGCCATGTGCACCAGCAGGACTGGGGTGTGCCGGTCACGGTCACCCCGGACGGCACCGCCCGGCTCGGGCTGGTCCTGGCGGGGCTGGACAGCGAGGCGTGATCATCTGCCGGTAGTGGATCAGTCCGGGCAGTTGCGGAGCGAGGAGTACTGCAACTGGTCGGGCTCGATCCGGATGCCGGGCACCCACAGCTTCTTGCCGTCCTTGCGGACCTCGTACCAGATGCTGCTGTGGCCGCCGGCCTCGTCGGTGACGGTGACCCCGTTGGCGATGCGGCACGAGGCGGTCAGCCGGTCGCCGTGCCAGGCCCGGCCGCCGATGTTGGACGGCCGGTAGGGCACGTACGGGTCGAGCGCGAGACCGAGGGCGCACTCCCGGCTGTGGCTGTCCCGGCACGCCTTCTCGACGTTGTGGATGGTGATGCGCTCGGTCTCGTGGTTCTTGGCCGCCGGGCCGGTTTCACGTGAAACACCCTTGCCCGGCGCGTCGTTGTCGTCGATCAGCCCCCACGTCACGAGGGCTGCCACCGCGAGGACCGCGGCCGTCGCCACGCCCACGAGGACCGGCTTCAGTGGGAGCATCGATTTCGGCGGCCGTTTCGGTGCGCCGCCGGACACCTCCGTGCCCTCCGAACCATCCGCCGGCGCCGCTTCGTTGGCGCGGTGCAGCAGCCGTACCAGCTCGGGCAGCCGGTCCTCGCCGGTGAAGGAGAGCTTGCACCACTGCACCAACAGCCGTTCGTCGGGCAGGCTTTGGCCCCGCAGATAGCGGGACAGGGACGATCTGCTGGCCGGGAGCCTGCTTTCCAGCTCTTTCAGGCTCAGGCCCAGCTCGCCATGCATGTGCCGCAGCCCGGACACGAAGTCGCGTACTGGTCCGTCGAGTTGGTCGGGCAGGGGGGCGAGCGGTTTCCGGCGGGGACTGGTGGTGCGGTTCGGTTTCCCATGCACGCACGGCATTCCAGCACAGCCGCGGCACGCACCGCGAGAGGCACTTTCGCTCCCCTGTGGCGGAAGTGCCTCTCGTTACACGATCCGGAAACCGACCGGATCAGTCCGTGAACTTCACGGGGCGGTAGGGCTTGAACTCACCGCCGTTGAGCCCGTAGGTGAGGGACCGGTGGTCGGTGCCGTGGCCGCCGCGCTGCTCGTACGCGGTGTAGGAGGTGTGCGCGGGGTTGTCCCACTTCTCGAACATCACGACGTGCCGGGTGTTGTTGTCGCCGGCCGCGTCGATCAGCAGGTCACCGGGCTTGAGGTCGTTGACGGCGATCGGCCGGGTGATCTTCGAGCTGGTGAGTCCCACGGTGTTCGTACCGGGGGCGCCCAGGTTCAGCGCCATGGAGACGTAGCCGGAGCAGTCCTGGCGGTAGCCGTCCTTCCAGTTCTTCGCCTGGCTGTAGGGCACCTGCGCACCGTTGTTGGCGGTCAGCCAGGTCGCCGCGCGCTGCAGCGCCTCGCCGCGGGTGCCGCCGGGCGCCGGGGCCGGCGGCGGGCCGCCCTGCACGGGCACGCCCGGCAGCGAGTCCTGCGGGATGTCGACAGCGACGACGCTGAGGAAGCCGGTCACCGGGCCGGTGAGGTGCGCCATGTAGGTCGAGCAGGAGCTGCCTTCGCAGACCTTCTTGCCCGTGTTGACCTGGTAGTCGGCCGTGATCCTGTCCTGGCCCGGCGCGTCCTTGTTGATCATTCCGACGGACGGCGAGTTCGTGTCCGGCGAGGCGTGCACCACCCAGCGCGTCCCCCAGGTCGGGAAGGTGCTGCCGGCCGCGGTCTTCTTGATGGTGGCGGCCGTACCGCCCTGCGTCTTCAGGTCGGCCTTGGTGTCCCGGGCTTTGACGGTGGTCTGCGCGGCCGCCTTGGTACCGGTGTCCGCCTGGGCGTCACCGCCCGAGCAGGCCGTGAGGCCGGAGATGCCGATGCCCGCCGCGGCGATCGCGGGGAGGACCCTGCGGAGCGCCGCCCTGCGGGGCGAACGGGCCGGTGTCCGGCTGCCGGAAGTGGTACGGAACGTGCTGTCGTCGGTCTGCGACATGGTGGATTCCCCTCGTTTGACGGAGGCGGCCCGGGCAGCTGCCGGTCGGCCGCCTCGGCGACGAGAACCATCATTGGGCGGGGAACAGGGGGAATCCGGGGCTGTGGCGTCCCATGGGACATCCCGCCCGCCGGAACGTCCCGGGAGCGGCGCCGACCTGCTGGGACGCGGGCGTGGGACGGTGCGCGCGGGACACCGGCCGGCCGGGCGCGGGACATGACGGGACGTGCGGACACACAGAAGGGGCGCCCGCGCGGTCCTCGCGCGGGCGCCCCTTCAAGTCCTTCGCGGTCCGGTCTTGGATCTCCGGACCGGTCGCAGGTGGTCAGTGAGCCGCGGTGTCACTCGTAGCCGTGCCGGTGGGTCTCCTCGATCACGGGCGCTGCGGGCGGCGGTGGCTGCATGCGCCGCCGCTTGAAGATGCTGACGTAAGCGGCGATACCGATGATGCCGACCGCCATCAGGATCAGACCCACGAGATCGAGGTTGACCCCGGCCATGTGCCAGTCCACCGCGAAGGTCAGGATGCCTCCGACGGCGAGCAGACCGATGCACCAGCCGATGCCCATGATGTGCGCCTCCTCTGGATCGGCGGTTCCGGGCGGGTCCCCCGCCGAGTACCCGGTCGCGCAGCCGCCAATCAGCAGGCCGTCAATCCAGCAGCGCCGCACCTCAGTTGCGCGGTTCCGTCTCTTCCGCCTCTCCCGTACCGTCCCGGGCGAAGAGCTGGGTCAGCGTACTGATCGTGTAGACGTCCGTGGCCTTCTCGTCGACCAGATGCATCTCGGCCAGCCGGTCCAGCCCGTCCTGCGTGTGTTCCAGGTCCGAGCCGGCCAGCGCGGCCGCCGCCGAGGCGTTCAGCTGCCCGTCCGTGCTGGTCGCCAGCGCGCTCAGCAGCCGCGCGTCGTCGGCCGAGAGCCGGGCCACGGACATCCGCAGCGCCGAGGCGATCCCGGTGTCCTCCGCGGAGAGCAGCGACAGCCGGCGCCGCTCGTCGCGCAGCGCGGCCGCCAGCCGGGCCAGCCGCCAGCGTGGCCGGGCGGTCAGCTGGGCGACCGCGGCGCGCAGTGCCAGCGGCAGCCCGTCACACAGTTCGACCAGTTCACGGGCGGCCTCCGGGTCCTCGTCCACCCGCTCGGGCCCGAGCATCGCGCCCAGCAGCGCGACGCCCTCCGGCACGCCGAAGACCTGGAGACCCACCGGCCGGGCGCAGTCGGTGGCCACCAGGCCGTCCAGCCTGCTCCGGCTGGTCACGACGGTGGCGCAGCCGGGGCCGCCGGGCAGCAGCGGCCGCACCTGTGCCGAGCTGCGGGCGTTGTCCAGTACGACCAGCAGCCGGCGCTCCGCGACCAGCGAGCGGTACAGCGCGGACGCGGCCGCCACGGAGGAGGGCACGGCGTGCTCCGGCGTCCCCAGCGCGGTGAGGAAGAAGCGCAGTACGGCGGCCGGTTCGGTCGCGTCGCCCTCCCCGAAGCCGCGCAGGTCGGCGAAGAGCTGTCCGTCGGGGAATTCGGCGGCGTGCTGGTGTGCCCACTGCACGGCACACGCGGTCTTGCCGACCCCGGCCGGGCCGGTCACGACCGCCAGCGGGCTGTCGCTCTCCGGGCCGGAGTCGCCGGTCAGCGCGGCGGTGAGCCGGTCCAGCGCCGCTTCGCGGCCGAGGAAGCGGGCCGGGGGCCGGGGCAGCAGCCGGGGCGGGGCCTGGCCCGTGCCCACGCCGCCGTCCGCGCCGACGCCGGTCGGCCCGGTTTCACGTGAAACCACCGCAGCCGGCCGTTCGGCACCGCCGTCCGCACCGGTCCCGGCGCCCGGCCCGCCCGCCGTACGGGCTGCCGGTACCGTGCCGGTGCCCGGCGCCGCCTCTTCCGCCCGCAGGATCTCCTCGTACGCCTCCCGCAGCCGCGCGCCCGGATCGACGCCCAGTTCCTCGCTCAGCAGCCGCCGGGTGCGGTGGTACCAGTCCAGCGCGTCGGACTGGCGGCCCGTGCGGAACAGCGCCCGCATCAGGGCGGCGATCAACCCCTCTCGCAGCGGGTGCTGCACCGCGGCGGTGTAGAGCACGGACGCGGCCTGCTCGTGCTCGCCCAGCGCGCTGTGCGCGCGGGCCAGCGCCTCCACCGCCGTCAGCCGCCGCTCGTCCAGCGCGTGCGTGGCGGCGGCGAACGGCGGGCTGCTGACCGTGCCGGTCAGCGCGGGGCCGCGCCACAGCCCGAGCGCCTCCCGCAGCAGCGGCACGGCGTCGGCCGGGGCCGCCTCGGGCCGGGCCAGCGAGACCAGTTCACCGAACCGGTGCGCGTCGATCAGCTCCTCGGGGAGCCGCAGCAGGTACGCCGAGCCGTGCGTGGCCAGCTCCACGCCGTACGCCTCGGCGCCGGCCGCCGCGAGCGTGGCGCGCAGCCGCGACACATGCCCCTGCACGACCGTGCGGGCGTGCTCGGGCGGCTCGTCCTCCCACAGGGAGTCGATCAACTGCTCCAGCGGGACAGTGGTGTTGGGCCGCAGGAGCAGCAGCGCGAGCACACTGCGCCGCTTGGCGGGTCCGAGCGCCAGCTCGCCCGCGGCGGTGGTGACGCTGACCGGACCCAGCAGGGAGAACTCCAACTCAGCCCTCCAGGAAGGCTGTGAGGGCCGCGGCCAGCAGATGCGGGTCCTCGGCGCCGCACAGCTCGCGCGCCGAGTGCATCGAGAGGATCGCGACACCGATGTCGACGGTGGTGATGCCGTGCCGGGCGGCGGTGATCGGGCCGATCGTCGTGCCGCACGGCATGGAGTTGTTCGAGACGAAGTTCTGCCACGGCACGCCGGCCCGCTCGCAGGCGTCGGCGAAGATCGCGCGGCCGCCGCCGTCGGTGGCGTACCGCTGGTTGACGTTGACCTTCAGGATCGGGCCGCCGTTCGGCATCGGGTGGTGGCCCGGCTCGTGCCGCTCGGTGTAGTTCGGGTGGACGGCGTGGCCGGTGTCGGAGGACAGGCAGACCGTGCCGGCGAAGGCCCGCGCCCGGTCCTCGTAACCGCCGCCGCGCGCGAAGACCGAACGCTCCAGCACGGTGCCGAGCAGCGGGCCGTCGGCGCCGGTGTCGGACTGGCTGCCGTTCTCCTCGTGGTCGAAGGCGGCCAGCACCGGGATGCAGGTCAGGCCGTCCTGCGTGGAGGCGGCGGCGAGCGCGGCCGTACCGGCGTGCACGGAGAGCAGGTTGTCCATCCGCGGCCCGGCGACCAGCTCCTGGTCCCGACCCAGGTACGCGGGCGGCTCGACGCTGTGCACCATCAGGTCCCAGCCGCGCACGTCGCCGGCGGCGAGCCCCGCCTCCTCCTCGACGAAGGAGATCAGGCCGCCCTCCTGGACCTCGCCCAGGCCCCAGATCGGCGTCATGTGCCGCTGCTTGTCGAGCTTGAGGCCCTCGGCGTTGACCGACCGGTCCAGGTGCACGGCCAGCTGCGGCACGCGCAGCAGCGGCCGGTCGACGTTGACCAGCCGGTGGCTGCCGTCCCGCAGCGTGACCCGGCCGGACAGGCCCAGGTCCCGGTCGAGCCAGGTGTTGAGCAGCGTGCCGCCGTAGATCTCGACCGCGATCTGCCGCCAGCCGCGCGCGCCGGTGTCCGGGATCGGCTTCACGCGGAGGTTCGGCGAGTCGGTGTGCGCCCCGACGATGCGGAAGGGCGTCGCGGGGGTCGCACCCTCGGGGACGTACCAGGCGATGAGGGCACCACCGCGGAGCACGTACTTGCCGCCCGCCTCACCGTCCCAGGCATCGGTCTCGACGACCTGCCGGAAGCCGGCCTTCTCCAGCCGCGCGGCCGCGTTCGCCACCGCGTGGTACGGCGACGGGCTCGCGGCGAGAAAGGACATCAGGTCGTCGGTGTGGCCGCGATCGAAGCGGACAGATGTGCTCATGGATTCAGCATAAGGACGCGTTGCACCGGGTGGGTGTTGCGCCGTACGGATGAGTGGAATCCGGCGTCTGTGTGGCCGATGTGTCCCCTGTGTTCAAAGGGAATCAGGAGACCGGCCAGTGACTGCCGACGGCCCCGGCCAGGAATCGCCGACGGCTCCGCCCAGGAATCGCCGACGGCTCCGCCCGGGAACCGCCGACGGCCCCGCCCGGACGGACCGGACGGGGCCATGAACGGCAGGCAGGCAGCTGCCTCAGCGGCGGATCAGAACGCCGCCTCGTCCAGCTCCATCAGCGACTGGTCGACGGACTCGGCGAGCCCGCGCTGCACGGCGACGCCCGGCAGGACGTTGTGCGCGAAGAACTTCGCCGCCGCGACCTTGCCCTCGTAGAACGCCTTGTCCTTGGTGGACGCGGTCGCCAGCTTCTCCTGGGCCACCGCGGCGCCCTTGAGCAGCAGGTAACCGATGACGACGTCACCCGAGGCCATCAGCAGCCGCGTGGTGTTCAGGCCCACCTTGTAGATGGACTTGACGTCCTTCTCGGTGGCGGCGAGGTCGGTCAGCATCGCGCCGACGATCGCCTCCAGGTCGGCAGCGGCCTTGGCCAGCTCGCCGCGCGCGCCCTCCAGCTCCTCGCCGCCGGCGCCCTCGGCCAGGAACTTCTTGATGGTCTCCGAGAGCTGGGTCAGCGCCGCGCCCTGGTTGCGGACGATCTTCCGGAAGAAGAAGTCCTGGCCCTGGATGGCGGTGGTGCCCTCGTAGAGCGTGTCGATCTTGGAGTCCCGGATGTACTGCTCGATCGGGTACTCCTGCAGGTAGCCGGAGCCGCCGAAGGTCTGCAGCGACTGGGCCAGCTGCTCGTAGGACTTCTCCGAGCCGTAGCCCTTCACGATCGGCAGCAGCAGGTCGTTCAGCGCGTGCTCGGCCGAGGCGTCCTCGCCCGCGGTCTCCTTGATCAGGATCTCGTCCTGCACGGTGGCCGTGTAGAGCACCAGGGCGCGCATGCCCTCCGCGTACGCCTTCTGCGTCATCAGCGAGCGGCGCACGTCGGGGTGGTGGGTGATCGTGACGCGCGGCGCCTTCTTGTCGGTGAAGGCGGCCAGGTCCGGGCCCTGCACGCGCTCCTTGGCGTACTCCAGCGCGTTCAGGTAGCCGGTCGACAGGGTCGCGATGGCCTTCGTGCCGACCATCATCCGGGCGAACTCGATGATGCGGAACATCTGGCGGATGCCGTCGTGCTTCTCGCCGATGAGCCAGCCCTTGGCGGGGTGCTTGTCGCCGAAGGTCATCTCGCAGGTGTTGGACGCCTTCAGGCCCATCTTGTGCTCGACGTTGGTGGCGTAGACGCCGTTACGGGCGCCCAGTTCACCGGTCTCGAAGTCGAACTCGTACTTCGGGACGAGGAAGAGCGAGAGGCCCTTGGTGCCCGGGCCGTGGCCCTCGGGACGCGCCAGCACGTAGTGGAGGATGTTCTCCGCCATGTCGTGCTCACCCGAGGTGATGAAGCGCTTCACGCCCTCGATGTGCCAGGAGCCGTCCTCCTGCTTGACCGCCTTGGTGCGCCCGGCGCCCACGTCCGAACCCGCGTCGGGCTCGGTCAGCACCATCGTGGAGCCCCAGCCCTTCTCGGTGGCGACCTTGGCGATGTGCTTCTGCTGCTCGGTGCCCTCCTCGAAGAGCACGCCGGCGAAGGCCGGGCCGGAGGCGTACATCCATACGGCCGGGTTCGAGCCCAGGATGGACTCGGCGAAGGCCCACAGCAGGGAGCGCGGCGTCGTGGTGCCGCCGATCTCCTCCGGGACGCCCAGCCGCCACCACTCGGCGTCCATGTACGCCTGGTAGCTCTTCTTGAAACTCTCGGGAACGGGCGCGGTGTTGGTCTCGGGGTCGAAGACCGGCGGGTTCCGGTCGGCGTCCTCGAACGACGCGGCCAGCTCGTTCTCGGCCAGCCGGGCGATCTCGGACAGCACGCTCTTGGCGGTGTCGACGTCCATCTCCGCGAACGGGCCGGTGCCGTACACGCTGTCGCGGCCGAGCACCTCGAAGAGGTTGAACTCGATGTCGCGGAGATTCGACTTGTAGTGCCCCATGGCGACGGCTCCGTAATCCTTCGTGAGGAAGTCCTCAAACACATACCAGGTAGTAGCTTCGATGATGCTACCCGTCGGTAATAAGAAGCAACCCCTAACGGCCCATCTGTGACTCAGTACGCTTTGCAGC
Organism: Streptomyces sp. NPDC053542; assembly: GCF_044544685.1. NCBI lineage: Bacteria > Bacillati > Actinomycetota > Actinomycetes > Kitasatosporales > Streptomycetaceae > Streptomyces > Streptomyces sp. NPDC053542. The sequence continues at coordinate 159,344 of NZ_JBITXL010000005.1, read as the reverse complement.
TATGTACGGCTACGACCAGAACGTGGGCGCGGGTCAGCAGGGTTACGGCGCTGCGCCGCCTCCGCCGCAGCAGGCTCCTGGCGGTTACGGCGGGCAGCCGTTGTACCCGGAGCCGTCCCCGCCCTCCCTCGCCGACGCGGTGCGCGCCTTCACCACCGGTTCGATGTCCGCCGAGGACTTCCAGGGCATCTTCTCGACGTCCAAGGTGTACTGCCCGCGGGGCGACAACCCGGGGTTCCTGGCGCTGCACAACACCCAGCAGCCGGTGATCCCGATGTTCACCTCGCTCAAGGAGCTGCGGGCCTACGCCGGCAAGGAGTCCAAGTACTTCGTGATCACCGGCGCCGAGGTCCTCGACCTGCTGCCGACGGGGTACGGCTTCGTGCTCGACATGGAGGGTGAGCACCGCATGGTGTTCGACGCCAAGGCGGTGGAGCAGATGGTCGACTTCGCGATGCGGCGGATGTACGGCTGACCACTTCCGGTACTTGATCCGGTGGGCCGGTCGCGTGTGGACGCGACCGGCCCACCGGTTTGTTCACGTCCCTGACCTGCTGAAACACCTCCGGGAATGAAGCGCTGCTTGCGGGTTGTTCAGTGTTCAACTAAATTGAACGTGGAACGACCGAGGAGGCCGTCATGCCCGCAGTGACCGTTGAGAACCCGCTGACCCTGCCGCGCGTCGCGGCGCCCGCCGAGGGGCGGCAGCGCTCCGCGCTGGCCGTCTCGACCGCGCCCGCCGGATTCGAGGGCGAGGGCTTTCCTGTCCGCCGCGCCTTCGCCGGCATCGACTACAAGCACCTCGACCCGTTCATCATGATGGACCAGATGGGCGAGGTGGAGTACGCGCCGGGCGAGCCGAAGGGCACGCCCTGGCACCCGCACCGCGGCTTCGAGACGGTCACGTACCTGATCGACGGCACGTTCGTGCACCAGGACTCGCACGGTGGCGGCGGCACGATCAACGACGGCGACACCCAGTGGATGACGGCGGGTTCCGGCCTGCTGCACATCGAGGCGCCGCCGGAGTCCCTCGTCATGTCCGGTGGTCTCTTCCACGGCCTGCAGCTGTGGGTGAACCTGCCGAAGAAGGACAAGATGATGGCCCCCCGCTACCAGGACATCGGTGGCGGCCAGGTCAAGCTGCTGACCTCGGCCGACGGCGGTGCGCTGCTGCGGCTGATCGCGGGCGACATCGACGGCCACGAGGGCCCCGGCATCACGCACACGCCGATCACGATGATGCACGTCTCGCTCAACCCGGGCGCCGAGCTGACGCTGCCCTGGCGCGCCGACTTCAACGCGCTGGCGTACGGGCTGGCCGGGCGCGGCACGGCGGGCCCCGAGGGCCGTCCGTTCCGCATGGGCCAGTCGGTCGTCTTCGGCGCCGGTGACTCGCTCACCATCAAGGCGGACGCGACCCAGGAGTCCCGCAGCCCGAACTTCGAGGTCGTGCTGCTCGGTGGGCAGCCGATCCGCGAGCCGATGATGCACTACGGCCCGTTCGTGATGAACACGCACGCCGAGCTTGCCCAGGCGTTCGAGGACTTCCAGGCAGGCCGCCTCGGCACGATTCCGGCTCACGCCGGCTGAACCGACTCACCCACGGCCGGGGGGGGGGGGGGGGGGGGGGGGGCGCGGGGGGGGGCGGGGGGGGGGGGGGGGGCGGGGGGGGGGGGGGGGGGGGGGGGGGGGGCCGCGCGCCG